>NZ_FORA01000004.1 GCF_900113875.1 Jannaschia pohangensis
GGAGCAATGGGCGAGCAGCGGAACGCTTCCGTTTCGTGGAGCTGATCGCCCATTGCGGTGAGTTGGGCGGCGAATGCCGCAGGCGTTTGGTAGTCGAGGGCTGAATGTGGGCGCGCGAGGTTGTAGTCGGCCACCCAGCGGGCGACGGCCTCGCGGGCGTGATCCAGTCCGAAGAACAGCGTCTCGTTCAGGAGTTCGTCCCGCATCTTCGAATTGAAGGCCTCGCAGATTCCGTTCGGCATCGGCTTGCCTGGGGCGATGAAATGCCAAGGCACGCCCGTCTCCTCGCTCCAGGCCAGCATCGCGTTCGAGGTGAACTCGGTGCCGTGGTCGCTGACGATGAGGTCGGGCTTGCCGCGCCGGGCGATCAGCGCCGTCAGTTCCCGCGCGACGCGGCGGCCCGAGATCGAGGTGTCGACCACCGCGGCGAGGCATTCCTTCGTCACGTCGTCAATCACGTTGAAGATCCGGAACCGCCGGCCTTGGGCGAACTGGTCGTGGACGAAATCGACCGACCAGCGCGCGTTCGGCGTGGCCACAGTCAGGAGCGGCGCCCGCGTCCCGGTCGCCTTCTTCCGCCCCCGCCGCTTGCGCACGGTGAGGCCTTCCTCGCGGTAGAGCCGTTGGGTCTTCTTGCGGTTCACGACATGTCCCTCCCGCCTGAGCAGAACGTGCAGCCTCCGGTAGCCGAACCGGCGGCGCTCAGAGGCCAGCGCCCGCAGGCGCTCGCGCAGATCGTGGTCATCGGGTCGTCGGCTGCGGTAGCGGATCGAGGTCCGGTCTGCGCCGATCACGGCACACGCCCGCCGCTCGCTCATCTCGTGCTTCTCCACGAGGATCGCGACGGCTTCGCGCCTGGCGGCGGGCGTTACCACTTTCGCGACAGGAGATCCTTCAGCGCGGCCTGATCAAGCAGGGATTCCGCCAGCAGCCGCTTCAGACGGCCATTCTCCTCCTCGAGCGCCTTCAGCCGCTTCGCGTCCGACACGTCCATGCCGCCGAACTTGGCCTTCCAGGCGTAAAAGGTCGCGCTGCTGATCCCATGCCGACGGCACAGCTCCGCCGTCTTCGCACCGGCTTCCTGCTCCCGCAGAATGCCGATGATCTGCTCTTCCGTGAACTTCGATCTCTTCATGGTCCGGTCCTCTTCTCGGGCCGGACTCCAGTATCAGATGGAGGAACTATCGGGGGTCAGAGCAGCGGATAGTGGTGAAGTGCCCGCATTTGCCTCACTCGAGAGCCTCCACAGTTTCTCTCAGGTCGTTATGATATGCCTTCACTACGCGCAGACTGGTGAAATCCGTCGCCGGAAATTTAAGGAACTAGATATAGATCTTCGTCTTGTGAATACGCGTGAGGGATCGTTTGAAGCTATTTTCGATTTCGCGCAGTTTGCTCCTTACTTTGTCGAAGCGTATGGAAAGGGAGCTGCTCAGGCAAGTTGGGCGCTGATTGAAACAATCATCTCTCGTGCCACAGGCGGTCGTGGAGATGCTGATATTGAGGAGCTTGAAGCGAAGGGAGTCATACCACCCGGAGATATAGGTGCTGCTGTACAGGCGGTAGAACCGTCACTTCGAAAGTCTCATGCGATAATAAATCATGGTGCGAATAACGTTAACATCTTTATACAGGGAGATGGAAACAATGTTGTTTTAGACGGTGCTAGTAAGGAGTACATGTATTAAAATATCTTTAACGAAGACTTGCGTTCTCAACGGTTCATCGTGACCAGCTATGATGGACGAAACCGGTCTGGCCGTCTTTTCAATTTTGACGAGGAGCAAGCCTATACATTTGATCTTGTCGCCGGAACACCTCGAGCCTCGCTTATAGCCATCGCTGACGCTGCGCGTGCCTACGCTTTACGTCAGCAAGGTCAGTTCGATAGTGAAACAGAAGTTGTGTGCGCTTTCACATCCATTGATGCACCTGACGGTCGCAAGAAGCGTCTTAAAATCTTCGCGGCAGGCAAAGACTTTGAAGATATTGATGTTAATGAAGTATTGCGTCTCCAAAGGGCCGCGGGGCAGTTTTCTGTCGCGCCGTCGCGTAGGCTCGTAGAGAAGCTACAGGACGATTCTGAGGATGATTTGCTCGAGTAGTTTGAAACGCTACAAGCGACGTGCTCTTAGTCACGCTGAGCACGGCAACACGCAACACATTTACCTAACAATAGTGTCGGACGCAGATCACCCGCAGATCACCCGTAAAATCCACGCTGTTCCACCCACCCCGTGACCCCACTCTATCCCCCCAAACGGCCCCATCGGCAGCCCCGGTTTCGTCCAAGGCCTAGTCGCGCAAGAACCTTCTCCAAAGCGGGGGCGCGGACGCCACCTGCATCCTTCATTCCGTCGGCATCACCCTCCCCGTGGGCACAGCGTCGGCGTCCACGACCACGTCAAAAGACACCTCCGCGGAAGGCTCTCCGGCGCGCATCTTGTCGGTTGCGATGAATGTGAGCGTGTAGCTTCCCGGGTCCCCCAGGTTCACGCCCGCCGTGATGCTGTTCCAGAACTGCGTCTCGTCCACCGGATAGAGCAGGGTCGAGGGCGCGGTGTAGGTGTGCAGCTTGACCCGCCCGAGCACCTCATCGGCGTCGTCGCGCACCTCCATGTGCAGGTCGAACTCGAAGGTCATCTCCATCGTCCCCGGCAGGCCGCGCGCCACGTTCTCGAGGTAGCCGCGCAGGAAGATCTCCTCGCCGGGCGCATAGACATTGCTGTCGCGCGCCAGGTAACGCCCCCGGTCGTCCCGCCGGTCCTTGTGGGCGAGATAGGCGGAGTGGAAGGCGATGGGCGGCATCGTCTCCTGCATCGCGATGGTCTGGGCATCGATATACACCGGCGCAATGCGCGCCCCGCTCTCGTCGCGCCCCGAGGCGTAATAGGCGATGGCCATGCGGTAGCAGAAGACCTGCGCATAGACCTCGTCCATGACGGCCAGAAGGGCGGTTGGCGCGGGCTCGTCGCCGGAAGGGGGCCGTTCGTAAAGGACGCACATCGGCAGGTTCAGGGCGACCTGCCAGCCCATCTGCGCATTCTGTTCCAGGACATTCGCGTCGATCTGCTGGCGGATCGGATCGAAGGCGCTGGAGTTTGCCGCCGGCACGTTGAAGGTCTGCAGGATCACGGTGTTTTCGGGCGTGCCCACGTCCGTCGCTGCCTGTGCGGCGGTCTGTGCGGCGTTCGGGTCGGTCACGGGGACCACGGTCAGCACCTCGGCCCGCGACTGGCCCAGGGCCTCCTCCCAGGCCTGTGGGTTGACGGGGGCCGCGCCGTCCCGCTGGTCCAGGATGATCGCGACGGGGGTGGGATCAGCGGTCGAGGCGGTGTCGGCCTGCTGCGCGGATGCCGTCGCCGCGCAGGCCACGACCGTGACCGCAGCCAGCCACTTGGGCATCGCCATTGGCGCCCTCAGCGGGGTCTTGAACATCGGGGCCACCTCCGGTCGGCAGGCGGGGCTTTCGCCCGCGCTGACCAGATACTAGCGACCCGCTGTTCCGCCCCGGAGTCAATTGAGCGGGGCGGCGGCCCTCGGCTGGATGCTGCCGATCGGTCCGGATCGTCGTCTGCGTCACCCCCGCGCAACGTCCGACGTGGATCACCCGTTGGTCACCCGCGCATCACCCGTTGAATTCGGAACCCCCATGCGCCCCCTTGACCCCATCCCGCAGCCCCCCTAAACGGCCCCATCGGCACAGGCCCCGGATTCGTCCGGGGCTTTGCCTTTGTTCTTCGGAGCATATCACCGGGGACCTTCGGGGCCCTTACATCCAGGGCGGAGTTCGTTTGATCGGGGCCGTCCGACACACAACGGAAGACAGGTAAACTATGGCACTCAAGTCGTATAAGCCGACGACGCCGGGCCAGCGTGGGCTGGTACTGATCGACCGTTCGGAGCTGTGGAAAGGTCGCCCCGTCAAGGCGCTGACCGAAGGTCTCACCAAGAATGGTGGCCGCAACAACACCGGACGGATCACGATGCGCCGCAAGGGCGGGGGCGCCAAGCGCCTCTATCGGATCGTCGATTTTAAGCGCAACAAACTGGACGTGCAGGCAAACGTGGAACGGATCGAATATGACCCGAACCGCACGGCCTTCATCGCACTGATCCGCTACACCGATGGCGAAGCCGCCTACATCCTGGCGCCGCAGCGTCTGGCAATCGGTGACCGCGTCGTGGCCGCCGCCCGCGCCGACATCAAGCCGGGCAACGCGATGCCGTTCTCGGGGATGCCGATCGGGACGATCGTTCACAACATCGAGCTCAAGCCCGGCAAAGGCGGCCAGATCGCCCGTGCCGCCGGCACCTATGCCCAGTTCGTCGGCCGGGACGGGGGCTATGCCCAGATCCGCCTGTCGTCGGGCGAACTGCGCCTCGTGCGTCAGGAATGCATGGCCACGGTTGGCGCGGTGTCGAACCCCGACAACTCGAACCAGAACATCGGTAAAGCCGGTCGCAACCGCCACAAGGGCATCCGCCCGAGCGTTCGCGGCGTCGTGATGAACCCGATCGACCACCCGCACGGCGGTGGTGAAGGTCGGACCTCGGGTGGTCGTCACCCGGTCACGCCCTGGGGCAAGCCGACCAAGGGTGCCAAGACCCGCAACAAGAACAAGGCGTCGCAGAAGCTGATCATCCGCTCGCGTCACGCCAAGAAGAAAGGCCGCTGAGTATGAGCCGTTCCGTATGGAAAGGGCCTTTCGTGGACGCCTATGTCCTCAAGAAGGCCGAAGCCGCGCGCGAAAGCGGGCGCAACGACGTGATCAAGATCTGGTCGCGCCGCTCCACCATCCTGCCGCAGTTCGTGGGTCTCACCTTCGGTGTGTACAACGGGCACAAGCACATCCCCGTCAATGTCTCCGAAGACATGATCGGCCAGAAGTTCGGGGAATATTCCCCGACGCGGACCTACTACGGTCACGCCGCCGATAAAAAAGCCAAGAGGAAGTAAGTCATGGGCAAGGAAAAAAATCCCCGCCGCGTGGCTGACAACGAGGCCATGGCCAAGCTGCGCTCGCTGCGCACAAGCCCGCAGAAGCTGAACCTGGTTGCCGCCATGATCCGCGGCAAGAAGGTCGAGAAGGCAATCGCCGACCTGACCTTCTCCAAGAAGCGGATCGCCATCGACGTGCGCAAGTGCCTCCAGTCGGCCATCGCGAACGCCGAGAACAACCACAACCTGGACGTCGACGCGTTGATCGTGGCCGAAGCCTGGGTCGGGAAAAACCTGACCATGAAGCGGGGCCGCCCGCGGGCCCGTGGTCGTTTCGGCAAGATCGTGAAGCCCTTTGCGGAGCTGACGATCAAGGTGCGTCAAGTCGAGGAGCAAGCATAATGGGTCAGAAGGTCAATCCGATCGGTATGCGCCTCCAGGTCAACCGCACCTGGGACAGCCGCTGGTACGCCGACACCAAGGACTACGGCAATCTGCTGCTCGAGGATCTGCGCATGCGCAAGTTCATCGAGGAAGAGTGCAAGCAGTCCGGCGTCAGCCGTGTCATCATCGAACGCCCGCACCGCAAGTGCCGCGTCACCATCCACGCCGCCCGTCCGGGTGTCATCATCGGCAAGAAAGGTGCGGACATCGAAGGTCTGCGCAAGAAGCTGGCCGCGATGACCGACAGCGAGCTGCACCTCAATATCGTTGAAGTGCGCAAACCCGAGCTGGACGCCGCCCTGGTCGGTGAGAGCATCGCACAGCAGCTGGAGCGTCGTGTGTCGTTCCGCCGCGCCATGAAGCGGGCCGTTCAGAACGCCATGCGCATGGGGGCCCTGGGTATCCGGGTCAACATGGCAGGTCGTCTGGGCGGCGCCGAAATCGCGCGGACCGAATGGTACCGCGAGGGTCGGGTTCCGCTGCACACGCTGCGCGCCGATATCGATTACGCGCATAGCGAAGCCGCGACGCCCTATGGCATCATCGGGATCAAGGTCTGGATCTTCAAAGGCGAGATCATGGAGCACGATCCCTCGGCACGTGACCGCAAGGCCCAGGAAATGCAGGACGGACCCGCCCCCCGTGGTGCCGGTGGCCGTCGTGATGACCGCGGCCCCCGCGGCCCGCGCCGGTAAGGAGTAGAGCAGATGTTGCAACCGAAACGGACGAAGTTCCGCAAGCAGTTCAAGGGCTCCATCAAGGGTGAAGCGAAGGGCGGGTCTGACCTGAACTTCGGCACCTACGGCCTGAAGGCGATCCAGCCGGAGCGCGTCACCGCGCGCCAGATCGAAGCCGCCCGCCGGGCCATGACGCGTCACATGAAGCGTCAGGGTCGCGTCTGGATCCGGATCTTCCCGGATGTGCCCGTCACATCCAAGCCCGTCGAAGTTCGTATGGGTAAGGGCAAGGGTTCGGTCGATTACTGGGCCTGCAAGGTCAAGCCCGGCCGGATGATGTTCGAGATCGACGGTGTCACCGAAGCCGTCGCGCGCGAGGCCCTGCGCCTGGCTGCGATGAAGCTGCCGATCAAGACCCGCACCGTGGTGCGCGAAGACTGGTAAGAATGGGTCTCATCCCGGTTCGCAAGGATCGGGAAAGGTTCCGGAAGGCGGGGGGAAACCTCCGCCTTTTGCCGTTTCACGGACCTGTCCCCGATGTCACCCCTTCGACAGGACCGCCGCGATCCGATCCTTCAGGCGCAGCCGCTGTTTTCGCATCTCGGTCATGTGGTCGTCCGACGTCGGCTCCACATCCGTCTCGGCTCTGTGAACGGCCCGATTGATGTCGTGGTATTCGTCCGCCAGCCGGGCAAAGTGAGCGTCGGATTGACGCAAGTCATGGATCTTCTGCGTATGCTCGGGAAATTCTTCGGCAAGTTCGTGGGGTGTGTGGGACATGCTTCGCTCCTGCTTGTCGGTCAGAGCCTAGGCGCTCAGGTGCGGTATCTGCCTTGACCGAGATCAAGCACGTCCGCCCTCTCGCCAAGGTGCCGGGCCTGCGATATCACGCGGTCATGTCGGACATTCGCTCTCTCTTCGTGACCCGCCTCTATCGGTCTGCCCTTGCGGCCCAGTCCCCCGCCGTCGATCCGGCGGAGCTTGCGGCGTCGTGCCTCTCCATCGCCGAAGATGACGAGGCGGGGCAGGCGTGGTGCGAGGCCAATGATTTCCCGGGCTACACGTCCTATGCCTCGCTGACCGATCTGCCCTGGCGCTTTCCGATCTTCGCCGATGTGGTCAAGGCGCTCGACAAGCATGTGGCCGCCTTTGCCGAGGATCTGGCCTTCGATCTGGGCGACAAGCGCCTGACGCTCGAGGATCTGTGGATCAACATCCTGCCCTATGGCGGCATCCACACCGGACATCTGCACCCGCATTCCGTTATCTCCGGCACGACCTATGTGGCGATGCCCAAGGGGACGAGCGCCATCAAGTTCGAAGACCCCCGCCTGCCCATGATGATGGCCGCCCCGACCCGGCTGAAGGACGCGCCCGAGGGCCTGCGCACCTTCACCTATGTCGCGCCAGAGGTGGGGGATGTCCTGCTGTGGGAATCGTGGCTGCGCCACGAGGTGCCGATGAACATGGCCGAAGAAGACCGGATATCGGTGAGTTTCAACTACGGCTGGACCTGATGGAAGGTCGGGCGTCCGTGCATTCGGATGGACGCACAAAGGCCGCGATCGAGACAACCACCCGCAAGGTCGGCAATGCTGCCGCGATCATTGTCGTCAGTCACGACCGACAGGGCGCGCGCAAAGCCCGCGCGGCGGCGTCTTGGTCCGGCCGAATCCGGGGTCGGGTGACCCGATGACCGGTAGACCCGGCACGGGACGCGGTGACCGAAAGAGATAGCCCAACAGGCGGGAACAGGCATCGACCGTTGAAGGTTTGCAGCGTGTCCTGATCCGCATCTCGCCCTTTGTTGCCGAGGCAGGATCAAACCCCTTGCGCCCTGTCGGAACCTCGTCTAGAGGGCGCACTCTACGTTGATCTCCACCGGAATCAGTCGTGACCTGCGCCACGCAGAGCGGCCCGGTGATGTTGCAAAGGAATATGGCATGGATGCCAGCGAACTCCGGGGCAAGAGCCCCGATGAGCTCCGTACGGAGTTGACCAATCTCAAGAAGGAAGCGTTCAACCTGCGCTTCCAGGCGGCGACCAACCAGCTCGAGAACACCGCCCGCGTGCGGGCCGTCAAGCGGTCCATCGCCCGCGTGAACACCATTCTGAACGAAAAGGCGCGTGGCGCCGAAGCGGAGGCGTAAGATGCCCAAGCGTATCCTCCAGGGCGTCGTGACGTCCAACCAGAACGCCCAGACCGTGACCGTGTCGATCGAGCGTCGCTTCAAGCACCCGCTGCTCCAGAAGACCGTCCGGAAGTCCAAGAAGTACCGCGCCCACGACGAGAACAACCAGTACCAGGTTGGCGACGTCGTGCGCATCCAGGAATGCCCGCCCCGGTCCAAGACCAAGCGGTGGGAGGTCATTGCCGACTAGGCAGTGACCGATGGTTCGCCCGAATGACCGGGTTCGCCACGAATAATTCGAAACCCTGGGGATAAGGCACGCATCGCCGCCCCAAAGGTCGGGAGAAACCAATGATCCAGATGCAAACCAACCTGGATGTTGCTGACAACAGCGGCGCTCGCCGTGTTCAGTGCATCAAGGTCTTGGGCGGGTCCAAGCGGAAGTACGCTTCTGTTGGCGACATCATCGTGGTGTCCGTCAAGGAAGCCATTCCGCGGGGCAAAGTGAAGAAAGGGGACGTCCGCAAGGCCGTCGTCGTTCGCACCGCCAAGGAAGTCCGCCGTGATGACGGGACCGCGATCCGCTTTGACCGGAACGCCGCCGTCATCCTCAACAACAACAACGAACCGGTCGGCACCCGTATCTTCGGGCCGGTGGTTCGTGAGCTGCGCGCGAAGAACTTCATGAAGATCATCTCGCTCGCGCCGGAGGTGCTGTGATGGCCGCAAAACTCCGCAAGGGTGACAAGGTCGTCGTGCTTTCGGGCCGCGACAAGGGCAAGGAAGGCGAGATCGTCTCCGTTGACCCCAAGGCCGGCAAGGCCGTGGTCGATGGCGTGAACATCGCGATCCGCCACACCCGTCAGAGCCAGGCAAGCCAGGGGGGACGTATCCCCAAGGCGCTGCCCATCGATCTGTCGAACCTCGCCGTCCTCGACGGCAACGGCAAGGCAACCCGCGTCGGCTTCCGCATGGATGGCGACAAGAAGGTTCGCTTCGCCAAGACCACGGGAGACGTGATCTGATGCTTGACCAAGCAAATTATACCCCCCGTCTCCGCAGCTTCTTCGAGCAGACCGTCAAGGCCGCGATGAAGGAAGAGTTCGGCTACAAGAACGACATGCAGATCCCGCGTCTGGAAAAGATCGTTCTGAACATCGGCTGCGGTGCCGAAGCCGTGCGTGACAGCAAGAAGGCCAAATCGGCGCAGGAAGACCTGTCGGCGATTGCGGGCCAGAAGGCCGTCGTGACGAACGCCAAGAAATCCATCGCCGGCTTCCGGGTCCGCGAAGGCATGCCCCTGGGCACCAAGGTGACGCTGCGCGGCGCCCGGATGTACGAATTCCTGGACCGTCTGATCACCGTCGCAATGCCCCGCATCCGTGACTTCCGCGGCGTGTCCGGCAAGAGCTTCGACGGCCGTGGCAACTATGCCATGGGCATGAAGGAGCATATCGTCTTCCCCGAGATCAACTTCGACAAGGTCGATGAGGTCTGGGGCATGGACATCATCATCTGCACCACCGCCAAGACGGATGCAGAGGCGAAGTCGCTGCTCAAGCACTTCAACATGCCGTTCAACAGCTGAGGGATTAGACATGGCAAAAGTATCCATGATCGAACGCCAGAAAAAGCGCGAGCGGCTGGTGAAGCAATACGCCGGCAAGCGCGCCGCTCTGAAAGAGATCGTCCGCGACGAGTCGAAGCCGATGGAAGAGCGGTTCAAGGCCACTCTGAAACTGGCCGGGTTGCCCCGCAACTCCGCCGCCGTCCGTCTTAACAACCGCTGCCAGCTGACCGGTCGCCCTCGGGCATATTACCGCAAGCTGAAACTCAGCCGGATCATGCTGCGCGAGCTGGCCTCGCAGGGGAAGATCCCCGGCATGGTCAAGTCGAGCTGGTAAGGGAGCACATACGATGAATGATCCCATCGGCGACATGCTGACCCGCATCCGCAATGCGCAGATGCGTGGCAAGTCCACCGTAATCACCCCGGCGTCCAAGCTGCGGGCCCGTGTCCTGGATGTGATGGCCGACGAAGGCTACATCCGCGGCTACGAGTCCAAGACCGACAGCGCCGGTCACCCCACGATCGAAATCTCGCTCAAGTACTACGAGGGCATCCCGGTCATCCGCGAACTCAAGCGGGTCTCCAAGCCGGGCCGTCGCGTGTACCTCGGTGTGAGCGACATCCCGACGGTCCGTCAGGGCCTTGGTGTCTCGATTGTCTCGACGTCCCAGGGCGTCATGTCCGATGCAGCAGCACGCAACGCCAATGTCGGCGGCGAAGTGCTCTGCACAATCTTCTGAGGAGGGTCTGATGTCTCGTATCGGCAAAAAACCCGTCGACCTGCCGTCCGGCGTCGAAGTCTCGGTTTCGGGCCAGACGATCTCGATCAAGGGTCCCAAGGGCACCCGGCAGTTCACCGCAACGGACGACGTCGACCTGAAGGTCGCCGACGGTGCCGTCTCGGTCGAACCGCGCGGCAAGTCCAAGCGCGCCCGTCAGCAGTGGGGCATGTCCCGCACCATGGTTCAGAACCTGGTGACGGGCGTGACCGAAGGCTTCAAGAAAGAGCTCGAGATCACCGGCGTCGGCTACCGCGCCCAGATGCAGGGCAACACCCTGAAGCTGGCGCTCGGCTACAGCCATGACGTCAATTTTGAAGTGCCCGATGGTGTGACCGTCACTGCGCCCAAGCAGACCGAGATCACCGTCGAAGGTATCGATCAACAACTCGTCGGCCAGGTCGCGGCCAACATCCGCGAATGGCGTTCGCCCGAGCCCTACAAGGGCAAGGGCATCCGCTATAAGGGCGAGTATATCTTCCGCAAGGAAGGCAAGAAGAAGTAAGGACCAGTCAGATGGCAAACAGCAAACGGGATCTGTTCCTCAAGCGCCGCCTGCGCGTCCGGAACAAGCTTCGCAAGATGAACGCCGGGCGCCTGCGCCTGTCGGTTCATCGGTCGAACAAGAACATCAGCGTGCAGCTGATCGACGATGTGGCGGGCAAGACGCTCGCCGCTGCCTCCACCCTCGAGAAAGCTCTGGGCGTGGTCGGCAAGAACAACATCGAAGCTGCAACCAAGGTCGGCACGGCGATCGCCGAGCGGGCCAAGAAGGCGGGCGTCGAGGAAGTGTACTTCGACCGCGGCGGCTTTCTCTTTCACGGGAAGGTCAAGGCCCTGGCCGACGCCGCCCGCGAGGGTGGTCTGAAGTTCTGATCGTCGATGTCGGCGTTTCGGCGCCTGCGCGACACAGGTGAATTTAGGGTGGGCAGTGATTGCCCACCTTTCTTGCAGACGGGAACCCCCGTCTCGATGATCCGGGAGCAGTGGCTCACCAAGGATCGCGCAAACGGCCCGAGGGCCCCGATAGATGGAGATGCCGCATGGCAGAACGTGACAACCAGCGTGGGGGCGGCCGTGGCCGTGGCCGCGACCGTGAAGAAGCAACCCCGGAGTTCGCCGACCGCCTTGTCGCGATTAACCGCGTCTCCAAGACGGTCAAGGGCGGCAAGCGCTTCGGTTTCGCGGCGCTCGTCGTCGTCGGTGACCAGAAGGGCCGTGTCGGCTTCGGCAAGGGCAAGGCCAAGGAGGTCCCCGAGGCCATCCGCAAGGCCACCGAGCAGGCCAAGCGCCAGATGATCCGCGTCGCCCTGCGCGACGGTCGCACCCTGCATCACGACATGGAAGGTCGCCACGGCGCCGGTCGCGTCGTCATGCGCGCCGCTCCAGAAGGCACCGGGATCATCGCCGGTGGTCCGATGCGCGCGGTGTTCGAGATGCTGGGCGTCAATGACGTCGTGTCGAAGTCCATCGGGTCGCAGAACCCCTACAACATGATCCGCGCCACGCTCGACGGCCTGCGCAAGGAATCGAGCCCCCGTTCGGTCGCGCAGCGTCGCGGCAAGAAGGTCGCCGACATCCTGCGCAAGGGCAACGAAGCCCCCGCCGCGGCAACCGAGACCGAGGAGGCCTGATCCATGGCTAAAACGATTGTCGTCAAGCAGATCGGCTCTCCGATCCGCCGCCCCGCCGATCAGCGCGCGACGCTGGTGGGTCTGGGCCTGAACAAGATGCACAAGACCCGCGAGCTGGAAGACACGCCCTCCGTCCGCGGCATGGTCAACAAAATCCCGCATCTGGTGGAAATCATCGAAGAGCGCGGCTGAGCCCGTAGGGTGCGTGCTTGTCACGCACCGCGCGTCAGACACATGCGCCCCGGTCAGAAATGGCCGGGGCGTTTTTGTTGGTGGTCACCCGGTCAAAGCCGCCCCACCAACGCACACCCCAAAGTCGCCCGCAAAGCCTCGACCAATTCGTCGACCGTGTCGGTTGCCACGAATTGCCCACCGGTCGTGTCCGACAGGCATTTGGCCACCGTATCGCCCCGCGCCACTTCGTCGGCTTCGGGGTTGTCCCAACTGAAGAAATCGCTCTCAGCCTTGTAGCCGATGACATGCACGGTCAGGTCCGCGCCGGTGGCTTCCAACGCGCGGCCCAAAGCGCAGGGGCGGCCGCCGCAGGTTTCGTTGCCGTCCGTGACCAGAACCACGATGGCGGGTTTCAGGCGGTAGTCCAGGACCTCAGCCGCCCGCTCCACCGCATCGGTGAGCGGGGTCAGGCCAGTCGGTTCCAAGGCGTCGATTTCCGCGATCATCCGGGCGGCGGCGGACTCGATGGGCGGAAAGCGCAGGCGGATCCCCTCGCAGGAGCCTTCGGGGCCGGGGCCATAGGTGACCAGTCCGATGCGGCGGAAATCCTCGACGTCGGGCATCACCCGGGCCATGGCCGCGCGGGCGTCGGTGATCCGGTTCGTCTCCCCGGTGTCGAAGCCGATTTCCGCCATGGAGGCCGAACCGTCGAAGACCACCATCGCATCGGTCGAACAGGGTGCCTGCGCCCAGGCGGGCAGGGCGAGCGAGCAGGTCAGGGCAAGGGCGATGCGCATGGTCGATCCTTGCAGTCGCCGGGGGTTTGGGCAAGCTGCCACCCCAAGGGGGCCGTCACATGCACGTCATCGAATATTTCTACTCCGCCCATTCCGCCTTCGCCTACCTCGGCCACGCGCGCTTGTGCGACATCTGCCTGGCCGAGGGCGCGACATTGGTCCACCGCCCGATCCCGCTCTCGCCCGTGGTCGAGGCACAGGGCAGCCTGCCGTTTGCCGCAAGGACTCAGGCCCATGTGGACTATTTCTTCGGGCGGGAAATCGAACGATGGGCCGAAGAGCGGGATCGCCCGGTCGTGCCCTATCGCCCGACCCATCATGACGCCGACTATGCGCTGGCCTCCGGCCTCATCATGGCGCTCGGGGATCGGGGGGACGCTGTGGATGCCATGGCCGACGCCGTTCTGACCGCGCACTGGCGGGACGATGCGGACCTGTCCGACCGGGTCACATTGGCGAAGATCGCGACGGCGCAGGGACAGGATGCAGAAGCCCTTCTTGCACTGGCCACCGGACCCGAAGTGGCGGAGCGCTATGCGGCGAATGCGGCGGAGGCCATCGCGCGCGGTGTGCTTGGCTCACCCACCTATTTCGTGAACGGCGACCCCTTTTACGGGCAGGACCGGCTCGCGATGGTGGCGCGCGCCTTGCGCCAGCCGTTCGCCCCGACCCGCTGGACAAATCCGTCCGTCGGATGACGTCCATTCCCCTTGCGCGGGGGTCACCCCCCATGTAGGACCGCGCGGTGCCCAAGGGCGCATTCAGAATCAAGAAACGCCGTGTTCGTCCCATCTCGCTTCCGGGGACGCTTCCGGCCAGTAGGAGAAGCGAAATGAAACTCAACGAACTGCGCGACAATCCCGGCGCCTCCAAGAAGCCGAAGCGGGTCGGCCGCGGTGCCGGTTCTGGCATGGGCAAGACCGGTGGTCGCGGGATCAAGGGTCAGAAATCCCGCTCGGGCGTGGCCATCAATGGCTACGAGGGCGGCCAGATGCCGCTCTACCAGCGTCTGCCCAAGCGCGGCTTCACCAAGCCGAACCGCAAATCCTATGCCGTCGTCAACCTGGGCAAGCTTCAGGAGTTCATCGACGCGGGCAAGCTCGACGCCAAGTCGATCACCGAGGACAGTCTGGTCGAAAGCGGCCTGGTGCGTCGCAAGCTGGACGGCATCCGCCTTCTGGCCAAGGGCGATCTGACTGCGAAAGCCACGATTGCCGTCACCGGCGCCTCCAAGGGCGCGGTCGAGGCGGTCGAAAAGGCTGGCGGTTCGGTCACGGTCGCGGCAGTCGCGGCGGAATGATCGGTTGAAGGCAGGGTCCGCCCTGCTTAGATGGGTCTAAGTTTTCCAAACGCCGCCTGATCGGAAAACCGGTCAGGCGGTGTTTTACTTGAAAGAGGGGCTTTCATGGCTTCAGCCGCGGAGCAAATGGCCGCGAACATGAGCTGGGGGGCGTTCGGCAAAGCCAAGGAGCTTCGCCAGCGCATCCTGTTCACGATCGGCCTTCTGATCATCTATCGCTTCGGGACCTATATTCCCGTGCCGGGCATCGACGCCGCCGAGTTGCGGAACTTCGTCGAACAGGCGAGCGCGGGCCTTGGCGGCGTGCTCAACATGTTCACGGGGGGTGCGATCGGCCGGATGGGCGTCTTCGCCCTGGGGATCATGCCGTATATCTCGGCCTCGATCATCATCCAGCTGATGACGGCCATGGTGCCGCAGCTGGAGCAATTGAAGAAAGAGGGCGAGCAGGGCCGCAAGAAGATCAACCAGTACACGCGCTATGGCACCGTGGCCTTGGCGACGTTGCAGAGTTATGGCCTCGCCGTGTCGCTGCAATCCGGGGGGCTGGTGCATACGCCGGGCGCGTTCTTCATCGCCTCCTGCATGATCACGCTGGTCGGCGGCACGATGTTCCTGATGTGGCTGGGTGAGCAGATCACCGCGCGTGGCATCGGCAACGGCATCTCGCTCATCATCTTCGTTGGCATCGTGGCCGAACTTCCCGCAGCCTTTGCCCAGTTCTTCGAGCAGGGCCGGTCCGGCGCCCTGTCGGCGGCCGTGATCCTCGGGGTTGTTGCGATGTTGATCGCGACGCTGTTCTTCGTCGTGTTCATGGAGCGCAGTCTGCGAAAGATCCACATCCAGTATCCGCGCCGTCAGGTCGGTATGAAGGTCTATGACGGCGGCTCCAGCCACCTGCCGATCAAGGTGAACCCGGCGGGCGTGATCCCGGCGATCTTCGCTTCGTCGCTGCTGCTGTTGCCGACGACGATCGGGACGTTCTCGGGCCAGCAGACAGGCCCGATCATGTCGACGATCCTGGCCTACTTCGGCCCGGGTCAACCGCTCTACCTGCTGTTCTTTGCGGGCATGATCGTCTTTTTCACCTATTTCTATACCCACAACGTCAGCTTCAAGACCGACGATGTGGCCGACAACCTCAAGAACCAGAACGGCTTCATTCCGGGCATTCGCCCCGGTGCGCGGACGTCGGAATATCTCGAATACGTGGTGAACCGGATCCTTGTTCTGGGTGCGGGCTACCTGGCGCTCGTCGCGTTGATCCCCGAGATGGTCCGTCACGAACTGGCGATCACGGCCTACTTCGGGGGGACGTCCATCCTGATCATCGTGTCGGTGGGCATGGATACGATCCAGCAGGTGCAATCACATCTCCTGGCGCATCAGTATGAGGGACTGATCGAAAAGTCGCAGCTTCGCGGGAAGCGGCGTGGGAGGAACAAGGGAGCTGCGCGTAAATGAATATCATACTTCTGGGGCCGCCTGGCGCGGGAAAGGGAACCCAGGCGCGCAGGCTGACCGAGGATCGGGGGATGATCCAGCTCAGCACCGGGGACATGCTGCGGGATGCACGGTCTTCGGGCACCGAAATGGGCAACAAGGTCGCCGCGATCATGGATGCCGGAGAGCTTGTGACCGATGACATCGTCATCGGCCTGATCGAGGAGAAGCTGGAGGGGGACCACGCAGGCGGTTTCATCTTCGACGGCTTTCCACGCACGCTGGCCCAGGCGGACGCCCTGGGCGCACTGCTGGGCAAGCACGGCAGCAAGCTCGATGCGGTGGTCGAGATGCGCGTCGATGACGGCGCGCTCGTCAACCGGATCACCGCGCGGGCGACCTGCGCGTCCTGTGGCGAGGTCTACAACGACCTGACCAAGCCCATCCCGGCCGATGGGACCTGCACCAACTGCGGCGGGACCGAGTTCAAGCGCCGCGCCGACGACAACCCCGAAAGCCTGCGCACGCGGCTGATGGAATACTACAAGAAGACCTCGCCGCTGATCGGTTACTACTATGCCAAGGGCGACCTAAAATCGGTCGACGGTCTGGGCGAGATCGAGGAAGTGGCCAAGGCCATTTCCAAGGTTCTGTCGGACTGACAGATTTCTCTTGACAGGTGCGCGTCCTGTGCTTGACGCGCCTGTCAAGACCCCCTAAGTCGCAATCTCCGCCGGGAATCGACCGATTCCCGGTGGTCTGTTTTTGCCTGGTCTGAATCGAACCGGGCGTTGTGAAAAAAGGTTCTGGTGCTACGGAACCGCAACGAAGAAGGAAGCTGCATTTGGCTCGTATCTCTGGCGTCAACATTCCGACGGGAAAGCGCGTTCCGATCGCCCTGACCTACATCACGGGAATCGGCTCATCCAAGGCGAAGGAAATCATCGACGCGGTCGGCATCGATGCCACCCGCCGGGTGAATGAACTCTCGGATGCCGAAGTCCTCGCGATCCGCGAATACATCGACGCAAACCTGATGGTCGAAGGCGATCTGCGCCGCGAGCGTCAGATGAACATCAAGCGCCTGATGGACCTGGGCTGCTACCGGGGCCTGCGCCATCGTCGCAACCTGCCCGTCCGCGGTCAGCGCACCCACACCAATGCACGCACGCGCAAGGGCCCCGCAAAGGCCATCGCCGGCAAGAAGAAGTAAGGGAGCGTAGACAATGGCACGTGAAACCCGTCGCGCCCCCAAGCGCAAGGAACGCAAGAACATCGCCGCCGGTGTGGCGCATGTGAACTCGTCCTTCAACAACACCAAGATCCTGATCTCCGACGTTCAGGGCAACGCCATCAGCTGGTCCTCGGCCGGTACGATGGGCTTCAAGGGCTCGCGCAAGTCGACGCCCTATGCCGCCCAGATGGCCGCCGAAGATGCTGCCAAGAAGGCGCAGGAGCACGGCATGAAGACCCTCGAGGTCGAAGTGCAGGGCCCCGGTTCGGGTCGCGAAAGCGCCCTGCGTGCCCTGGCCGCCGTCGGTCTGCAGATCACCGCGATCCGCGACGTGACGCCGATTGCGCACAACGGCTGCCGCCCGCCGAAGCGCCGCCGGGTCTGATCCGCTTTCACACGACAGGGCAGGGGCCGCACCGCGTGGTCCCTGCCTCGCCGATTTCAACCTCGGGGGTCTCCGCCATCCGCCCCGGCGTGAGACAGGAATGGAGGGACAGGGCAAGATGATCCACAAGAATTGGCAAGAGCTGATCAAGCCGTCGCAGCTTGAGGTGCGTCCGGGGAACAACCCCGCCCGTCAGGCAACCATGGTTGCCGAACCGCTCGAGCGCGGCTTCGGTCTGACGCTCGGCAATGCGCTGCGCCGTGTGCTGATGTCGTCGCTTCAGGGCGCCGCCATCACCAGCGTCCAGATCGACAACGTCCTGCACGAGTTCAGCAGCGTGTCCGGCGTCCGCGAGGACGTGACCGACATCATCCTGAACCTCAAGGGTGTCAGCCTGAAGATGGAAGTCGAGGGGCCCAAGCGCCTGTCGATTTCGGCCAAGGGTCCGATGGTCGTCACCGCCGGTGACATCAGCGAATCCAACGGCATCGAGGTTCTGAACCGCGACCACGTGATCTGTCACCTGGACGACGGCGCCGACCTCTACATGGAGCTGATGGTCAACACCGGCAAAGGCTACGTCTCGGCTGACAAGAACAAGCCCGAGGATGCGCCCATCGGTCTGATCCCGATCGACGCGATCTATTCGCCGGTCAAGAAGGTGTCCTACGAAGTGCAGCCGACCCGCGAAGGTCAGGTGCTCGACTATGACAAGCTGACGCTGAAGCTGGAAACCGACGGGTCCATCGCGCCCGACGATGCCGTGGCCTATGCCGCCCGCATCCTTCAGGATCAGTTGCAGGTCTTCGTCAACTTCGACGAGCCCGAGGCCGCCCGCGGGTCCGAAACCGCCGACGATCTGGAGTTCAATCCGCTTCTGCTGAAGAAGGTCGACGAGCTGGAGCTTTCGGTTCGGTCCGCCAACTGCCTGAAGAACGACAACATCGTCTATATCGGGGATCTGATCCAGAAAACCGAAGCCGAGATGCTGCGCACGCCGAACTTCGGCCGCAAGTCCTTGAACGAGATCAAGGAAGTGCTGTCGGGCATGGGTCTGCACCTGGGCATGGATATCGTCGATTGGCCCCCCGAGAACATCGAGGATCTGGCCAAGAAGTTCGAAAACGAATTCTGATCTACGGCACCCCGTCCCACGGGTCGGGGTGCTGAAAATGCCCGCATCTGGCGGGGAACATAAGGGCAAAAGCCCCAAGGTGAGGGTCCCGCCACGCATGGGACCCCGGACAAAGCAAAAGCATCAGGAGATAGACCCATGCGTCACGCCCGCGGATACCGCCGCCTCAACCGGACCCATGAGCATCGCAAGGCGATGTTCGCGAACATGGCCGGCTCGCTCATTGAACACGAGCAGATCAAGACCACCCTGCCGAAGGCCAAGGAATTGCGCCCGATCATCGAAAAGATGGTAACGCTGGCCGGTCGTGGCGATCTGCACGCCCGTCGCCTGCTGCGCTCGCGCCTCAAGGAAGACCGTCACCTGGCCAAGCTGATGGACATCCTCGGGCCGCGTTACAAGGACCGCGCGGGCGGCTATGTGCGCATCATGCGCGCGGGCTTCCGCTATGGTGACATGGCGCCCATGGCGATCATCGAATTTGTCGAGCGCGACGTCGATGCCAAGGGTGCCGCTGACCGCGCCCGCCTCGAGGCCGAGGACGCCGCCGAGGCCTGAGTTTCCCGGCACATCAGTTTTGCAGGCCCCGCTGGAAACAGCGGGGCTTTTTCGTTTCGAAGATCGAACGCCTGATATTTCAACGATAGATTTCTGCAAACGCAGATTCGGCGGTGCGGTCCGAGAATCCGTCTGGCAATCGATTGATCCAACGCCATTATTCATCATTCGTTAACTAATCCCGGTCCATTTCGAAAGGGAAGGTCGTTGACGATCGTGCCGACACCTTGTCCTATAAGCCATGTCAGAGAGACGCCGCCTGATGTTCCGCTACCTGCAACGATTGGAAGAACTGGCCCCCATGGGATACCAGGCCGGAGTCCATATCCGCTTCGCGTCGCCGCTGTTCATGCGCAGCACCTATCCGCAGGAATGGCAGGAACTCTATTCTGCCCAGAACTATGCGCTGCGCGATCCACTGGTCTTCTGGGGCGTCAGCCGCAGTGGTGCCATCCGCTGGAGCGAGATCACCCTTCCCGATCCCTTCGGCGTGATGCAGAAGGCCGCCGATTTCGGTCTGACCTATGGTGTCGTCGTCTCATGCGGCAAGATCACCTCTCGCACCATTGTCGGTGTCGCAAGGGCGGACCGGGAATTCACCGATGGCGAAATCGCGGAGGTGTCGGCGATCGCCGACGCCCTGCACGAAGTTGCCGAACCTCCCCAGGACATGACGCCCGAACTGCTGGAGGCGCTGCGCCTCGCTGGCTTGGGCGTCAACCAGGTGGCGGCGGCAGAGCAGGTTGGAATTTCGGAGGGCACGATGAAATCGCGTCTTTCGACTGCGCGCGTTCTTTTGGGCGCAACCACCACGGCCGAGGCGATAAAAATGGCGAAAGAATATCGGCTGATCTAGCCACGCAGTCCCACATCGCGAGTACCCAAGGCCCCTGGTGTCAATGACAACCCGGCAGAGGAAGAATTCCCAAAATGCAAGTCACGACCCTATCTTTCCAGAACATCCACACCCACGGCCCCCTGTTCGCAGATCTGCTGCGGGCCCGGCATCGCACCTTCATCGAACAGGCGAAATGGGACCTGCCCGCCGCCGACGGGATGGAGTTCGACCAGTATGACACCCCGGCCAGCCGGTGGGTCGCGGTGCACGAATACGGGCGCATTCTGGCCGGCGTCCGGCTGACGCCCACGACACATCGGTGCGGCATCTATTCCTACATGATCCGCGACGCCCAGAAGGGCCTGTTGGACACGATCCCGAAAGAGCTTCTCTACGGCGAGGCGCCGGTCGCCCCCCACGTCTGGGAATCGAGCCGGGTCTTCGTCTGCGATGACGTGCCTGCCGCCATGCGCCTGCGCGTCCAGATGCAGCTCATCGCCGAGATGGTGCGGGCGGCCCGCGACCTCGGGGCCAGTTCGGTGCTTGGCCTGATCCCCGCGACGTCGCCGCGCCTTGCACGGCGGGTCGGCCTCGATTGCGAAGCGGCGGGTCCGGTCCTCGACATCGGCGGTTCGGCCAGCGTCTGCGTCAACATCTCGATGGCGACGAAGATGCATTAACCACGCCAGCGCGGCTTGCTGGAAGGTCATGGGGCGCGCATATGTGCCCCATGGCTGATCTTTTCGACACCGCCGCATCCGAGTCCGGCCCCCGCGCCGAACGCCCCGCGCCGCTGGCCGAACGGCTGCGCCCGGCGACGCTCGACGATGTCATCGGACAAACCCATCTTCTGGGGCCGGAGGGATCGTTGCGGGTCATGCTGGACGGTGCGCTGCCCAGCCTGATCTTCTGGGGGCCGCCCGGTGTCGGCAAGACGACCATCGCGCGGCTTCTGGCCGACCGGACGGGCCTGCACTTCGTGCAGATCAGCGCGATCTTCACCGGCGTGGCCGACCTTCGCAAGGTGTTCGAGACCGCGCGCAATCGCCGCGCGAACGGGCAGGGCACGCTTCTGTTCGTGGACGAGATCCACCGCTTCAACAAGGCGCAGCAGGACGGCTTTTTGCCGCATATGGAGGACGGGACGATCACGCTGGTCGGGGCCACGACCGAGAACCCGTCCTTTGAGTTGAATGCTGCCCTCATGTCGCGCGCCCAGGTCCTGACGCTGGAGCGGTTGTCGCTGCGTGATATGGAACTGCTGGTCCAGCGGGCCGAAAAGGAGTTGGGCAAGAAGCTCCCGCTCGACGGCCCCGCCCGCGAGGCGCTGCAAGAGATGGCCGATGGCGACGGGCGCGCGCTTCTGAACCTGGTCGAACAGGTGGCCGCTTGGGGGGCTACCGAATCCGTGGACCGCGACATGCTGGCCAAGCGGCTGCAACGGCGGGCGGCCCAATACGACAAATCCGGCGACAGCCACTACAACCTGATCTCCGCGCTGCACAAATCGGTCCGCGGCAGCGACCCGGACGCCGCCCTCTATTGGCTGGCGCGGATGCTGAAGGGGGGCGAAGACCCGCGCTATCTGGCCCGGCGCATCACCCGCATGGCGGTCGAGGATATCGCCCTGGCCGACCCGCAGGCCCAGACAGTCTGCCTGCAAGCCTGGGAAATGTACGAACGCATGGGCTCGCCCGAGGGGGAATTGGCACTGGCCAATGCCGTCGTCTATCTGGCCCTGGCCCCGAAATCGAACGCCGCCTACGCCGCCTACAAGGCTGCGATGCGTCAGGCGGGGGAAACCGGGTCGGAACCGCCGCCCAAGCATATCCTGAACGCGCCCACGAAACTGATGAAGGATCAGGGGTACGGCGCGGGCTATGCCTATGATCACGATCAGGCGGATGGCTTCTCGGGCCAGAACTACTTCCCCGACGGCATGAAGCGCCCGGTCTATTACGTGCCCGTCGATCGCGGGTTCGAACGGGAACTGGGCCGACGGCTCGACTGGTTCGTGGAACAGCGCGCCAAGCGCGGCAAAGGTTGACTCGGGCGGCGCGGTGAAGGACAGGCCAGCGATGATGTTCACCACCTTGCAGGTCGCCCTGGGCGGCGCGATCGGAGCCGCGCTCCGCTTCCTCCTGGGCATGGCCCTGCTGCGCCCGGGCTTTCCCGTCGGCGTGCTGACGGCGAATGTCGTGGGGTCCTTCCTGATGGGGCTGGCTGTCGTCTATCTTGGCCGCAATGCGCCCGGATGGCAGCCCTTCGTCCTGACCGGGGTCCTTGGCGGCTTCACCACCTTTTCGGCGTTCTCGCTGGAAACTCTCACGCTGATCGAGCGCGGCGACACGGGTCAGGCCCTGTCCTATGTCGCGCTCTCGGTCGGCCTTTCGCTGGCGGCCATCTGGCTCGGCGTCACATTTGCAAGGAGCCTCGCATGAGCGGCGTCCAGACGATCATCGTGGAACCGGGCGAGGGCGGCCAACGGCTGGACCGTTGGCTCAAGCGGCGTTTCCCGCAACTCAATCAGGGCAACGTCGAGAAGATGTGCCGCAAGGGCGAGATTCGCGTCGAAGGTGGCCGGGTCAAGGCCAATACCCGCGTGGACGAAGGTCAGGAGGTGCGGATTCCGCCGCTGCCCGAAGACCGCGCCCCCGCCGCTCCGCGCCGCGACAAGGTGCTGGCCGCCGACGCGGAGATGATCCGGTCCTGCGTCATCTATCGCGACGAGCATATCCTGGCCCTGAACAAGCCGCCGGGCCTAGCCAGTCAGGGCGGGTCGGGCCAGACGCGGCACGTCGACGGCCTTGGCGACGCGCTGCGCTTCGACAGCGATGAACAACCCCGCCTTGTCCACCGGCTCGACAAGGACACCTCCGGGGTCATGCTGATGGCGCGCAACCGTCTGACGGCGGTGCAATTGTCCGAAGCCATCCGCGACCGCGAAACCCGCAAGATCTATTGGGCGGCCGTCGCGGGCGTGCCCTATCCGCGCATGGGCACGATCCGCTATGGCCTCATCAAATCCGGCGGCAGCGGGGACGGCGGTGAGAAGATGCGCGCCATCCATCCGAACGAGATCGAGGAGGTGAAGGGCGCCAAACGCGCGGTCAGCGATTATGCCGTGCTGGAGGCCCTGGGCAGTCGGGGCGCCTGGGTTGCCCTTGTTCCGGTCACCGGGCGCACGCACCAGCTCCGCGTCCACATGGCCGAGATCGGGCATCCGATTGTCGGGGATGGCAAATACGGCGGCTCCGCGCAGGAAAATCAGGGCGACGGATGGGGCGCATCCTTCGGGGGCGAGATCAGCCGGAAACTGCATCTGCACGCCCGCTCCATGACCTTGACCCACCCGATCACCGACGCGAGGTTGCACCTGACCGCCCCCCTGCCGGAGCATATGAAGCGCACCTGGGACATGATGGGCTGGTCCGATCTGGATGTTCCCGCCGACCCCTTCGACGAAGACGAGCTTGGCTGACATGCGTCAGGGTGATTTTCTGGCGCTGTTCGACGTGGATGGCACGCTGATCGACAGCCGCGATGTCATCGTGCGCACGATGCAGGAGGCCTGCGAATGGGCCGACGTGTCGGCGCCGACATCGGCGCGGATCACCGAACTGGTGGGCCTGTCGCTTCCCGTGATGATCGCGCGGCTGTTGCCCGACGCCACTGCGGACGGGCGAGATGCTGTCCTCGCGGGCTATCGCGAGCGGTTCTGCGGCAATGCCGAGGCGGCGGGAGAGGCGTTGCTCTACCCCGGTGTGTCCGAAGGCCTGCGACGGCTGCGCGACGGGGGCATCATGCTCGGGGTGGCGACGGGCAAGAACCGGCGCGGTCTGGACCGGCTGATCGGGCACTACGGCTGGGAAGAGCTTTTCGTGACGCTGCAATGCGCCGATGCCCACCCCTCCAAACCGGATCCCTCGATGGTGCATCGCGCGGTCGAGGAGACGGGTGTGGATCGGTCGCGCGCCGCCATGATCGGGGACACGGTCTTTGACATGGATATGGCCCGCGCGGGTGGCATGGCCGCCATCGGTGTGGCCTGGGGCTATCATCCCGAAGACGCTTTGCGCGGGGCAGGGGCCACGCCCGTGGCACAGGATTTCGCCGCCCTGGTGCAAGAGATCGAGCGGAGAGCACGATGAGCGAATGGAAAGCACGCCGGTTCTGGACCGCCGCCACGACCGAGGATGTCGACGGCGGCCATGCCGTTCGTCTGGACGGCCGACCCGTACGCACCCCTCTGAAGACCGAACTGATCGTGCCGTCGCGTGCCCTGGCCCAAGCCATCGCCCTCGAATGGGACGCGCAGGAGGAGGTGATCCGCCCGGCGTCGATGCCCCTGACGCGGGCGGCGAATTCCACGCTCGACAAGGTCAGGCCGCAGCGTGAGGCGGTGATCGCCGATCTGGCGGGATATGGCGGCACCGATCTGCTCTGCTACCGTGCCAGCGCGCCCGAATCCCTCGTGATGCGCCAGAACGCGGAATGGGACCCGCTGATCGACTGGGCCGCGACCGCTTTGGGGGCCAGGCTCGTGGTGACGACGGGCGTGATTCCGGTCGAACAGCCGAAGGCCGCAACGGATGCGTTGCGCGCGCGGGTTGATGCGCTCAGCAACTGGGAAGTGACCGCGCTGTCCGAGTTCGTCACCTTGTCCGGCTCGCTGGTTCTAGCGCTGGCGGTCATGGAGGGGCGGCCTGCGGCGGACATCTGGCCGCTGAGTCGGTTGGATGAGGATTGGCAGGCCGAACAATGGGGCCACGACGAAGACGAGGCCGCGCGCATCGCCATCAAGCGCGAGGCATTTCTGCAGGCCGAGCGATATCTGGGGCTTGTGCGCGCCGGGTGATCCCGCCACTGCCGCCGTGTCGGGCACTGACCGCGCTCAACCGTCGATGAATTGGGCAATTGCCTCAAAATCCGGCTTCATCCCTTGACGTTCCGGCCCCCATCTGGCCTCTTTCATGGCAGTGAGGGGGGTGAACATCCTCACAGGAAAACGAACCGCTCCGACAAACGGGGAGGTGCCGCGTGTGCGTTGACCTGCTGCGTGGTTCATCAGGAAGAGGTTAGAAATGAATAAATCCGTACTTTTCGGCACGCTGGCTTTCGCTGGTTTGGCCGCTGCGGGTGCTTCGGCGGCGACGCTGGACGATGTTAAGGCACGCGGAACGCTGAACTGCGGCGTGACCACCGGCGTTCCCGGCTTTGCAGAGCCCGACTCCGACGGTGTGTGGCAGGGCTTCGACGTTGCCGTCTGCCGTGCCGTCGCTGCTGCCGTTCTGGGCGATTCCGACGCGGTGACCTTCGTGCCGACGACCGGCAAGACGCGTTTCACGTCGCTCGCATCGGGCGAAATCGACATGCTGGCCCGGAACACCACCTGGACCTTCTCGCGCGACACCGACCTGAAGTTCGACTTCACGGGCGTCAACTACTACGACGGTCAGGGCTTCATGGTTCCGACCGATCTGGGCGTTGCCTCGGCGACCGAACTCGATGGCGCGACCGTCTGCATCCAGACCGGCACCACGACCGAGCTGAACCTGGCCGACTATTTCCGCATCAACGGTATGTCCTATGAGCCGGTTCCGATCGAAACCGGTGCCGAGGCCGTCCAGCAGTTCCTGGCTGGCGCCTGCGACGTCTACACCACCGACCGTTCGGCCCTGGCCGCACAGCGTGCAGGCTTCGAGAATCCCGACAACTACATGCTGCTGCCCGAAGTCGTTTCGAAGGAGCCGCTCGGCCCCCTCGTGCGTCATGGCGACAGCGAGTGGTTCGACATCGTCAAGTGGACGCTCTATGCCCTGATCGCCGCCGAAGAATATGGCGTGACGCAGGCGAACGTCGAAGAGCTGGCCTCCGCTCCGGGCGACAACCCCGAAGTGAACCGCCTGCTCGGCACCGAGGGTGAACTGGGCGCCATGATGGGCGTCAGCAACTCCTGGGCCAAGGACGCGATCGCTGCCGTCGGCAACTTCGGCGAGATCTTCGATACCACCATCGGTGAGTCGACGGCTATCGGCCTCGCCCGCGGTCTGAACGCGCAGTACACGGACGGTGGTCTGATGTACGCACCGCCGTTCCGCTAAGACACGAACGGAGAAGGGCGCGGGCTGGTCCCGCGCCCTTCTTCCATCAAGACGTTCTATAATTCGACGGATCAACGACAGGGCGACAAACGACCCTGCGGACACCGGCCCGATGTGGCCGTGTCACATCGCCGTCGGGCCACGGGGAAAAGCAAATGACCACGATGACCGACCCGCCCAAGGCGGAAGGCTTCCGCATCGGGCAACTGATCAACGACACGCGATACCGGTCCTATACGTTCCAGTTTATCGCCATCGTCGCCCTGATCTTCGCCTTCAGCTGGCTCGCCTACAATGCGTCCCAGAACGAGCAGCTTCAGGCCAACGGCTTCAGCTACGAGTTCATGTCCGCCCCCGCAGGCTACGACATCAACCAGCAGCCGATCTCCTACGACAGCCAGGACACCCACCTGCGGGCAACCGTCATCGGCGCGATCAACACGCTGATCGTCGCCTTCCTGGCCTGCGTCACGGCAACGGTTTTCGGGGTCATCGCGGGTGTGCTCCGCCTGTCGAACAACTGGATCATTTCCAAGTTGATGGCCGTCTATGTGGAAATCTTCCGCAACATCCCGGTCCTGATCTGGATCATCATCATCTTCACCGTGGCTGCGAACACCTTCCCGCCCATGTCCGAATTCCGATTGCCACGCGACGGATCCGATCCGACCCGCACGCTGTTGTTCGGCATGTTCGCGGCAACGAACCAGGGCGTCTATGTCCCCCGCCTGACTTTGGGCGACACCGGCTGGATCGTGATCGCCACATTCCTTGCGTCGATCGCCGGCGTTTTCGGAATGCGGAGCTTTGCCCGCAAGAAGCTCTATGACGAGGGCAAGGTCGTCCCCGTTCTCTGGCCCTCCATCGCGATCCTGATCGTCCCCGCCGTCCTGATGCAGTTCATCCTCGGAAGCCCTCTCGGCGTGGAGAACCCCGAAATGGGCCGGTTCAGCTTTGACGGCGGCATCCTGCTGCGTCCCTCGCTGATCGCCCTCTGGTTTGCCCTGTCGATCTACACGGGCGCCTTCATCGCCGAGAACGTGCGCGCGGGCATCCTCGCCATCTCGCGCGGCCAGTCCGAGGCGGCTGCCGCCCTGGGCCTGCGCCCGGGTCGGATCATGTCGCTTGTGGTCCTGCCGCAGGCCCTGCGCGTCATCATCCCGCCGCTGATCTCCCAGTACCTCAACATCACCAAGAACACGTCGCTCGCCATCGCCGTGGGCTACATGGACCTGACCGCGACCCTCGGGGGCATCACCCTGAACCAGACCGGGCGTGCGCTGG
Organism: Jannaschia pohangensis; assembly: GCF_900113875.1. GTDB lineage: Bacteria > Pseudomonadota > Alphaproteobacteria > Rhodobacterales > Rhodobacteraceae > Jannaschia > Jannaschia pohangensis. The sequence continues at coordinate 27,431 of NZ_FORA01000004.1, forward strand.
AATGCATCCTGCTGCTGATGCTGTTCTACCTCACGTTCAGCCTGATCATTTCGGCGGTGATGAACGTCTACAACAATTCCGTAGCCCTGAAGGAGCGCTGAGCGATGAGTGAAGTACACGCACATACGGTCGCCTTCGTCCGGACAAGCGAGATCCCCGCGTCGCCACCACCCGTGGCCGAGGCGGGGGCGGTCAAGTGGATCAAAGACAACCTGATCTCGGGGCCGTTCAACACGATCATGACGATCCTGGGCATTCTGGTCGTCGCCTATCTTCTGGCCGGACTGATCCCCTGGATCGCCAACGGAACGTGGACAGGCGCGGACATCCGTGAATGCCGTGAAATCCTGCAAGGCAGCGGGGGCGGTTGCTTTGCCGTCATCGCCGAACGCTGGCCGCAGCTGCTGTTCGGGTTCCAGTATCCCGACTACCTGCGCTGGCGTCCGACCCTGGCCTTCGTCCTGCTGTTCCTTGCGGTGCCACCCGCGCTCTTCGTGATGTTCCTGCCGCGTTGGACGCTGATCGTGACGGCGATCTACCCCTTCGTGGCCTATTGGCTGATCTGGGGCGGCACGATCCTGTCGCCCATCGTCGCGGCCGTCGGCTTTCTGGTGGGCTATCTGGTGTTCACCAAGGTCGAGAAGCGGGGCTTCGTTCAGGGCCTTGCAGCGGGCATCGTGGCCGCCGTCGCGGTCTGGTGGATCGGTGGTGTGATCGCCGAGGAGTTCAGCCGCGTCGGCGCGCTGGAAGTGGTCGAAAGCCGGGCCCTGGGTGGCTTCATGCTCAACCTGATTCTCGGGGTCGTCTGCGTCTCGCTCTCGATCCCGCTCGGAATCGTTCTGGCGCTCGGGCGGCAATCGAAGCTGCCCATCGTCAAGGGCTTCTGCGTGGTTTTCATCGAGTTTGTGCGGGGCGTGCCGCTCATCACGCTGCTGTTCGTGGCGAACGTGGTCCTGGCCTATTTCTTCCCGCCGAACTCCAACCCTGACCTGATCATCCGCGTGATCATCATGATCACCATGTTCTCTTCGGCCTATATCGCCGAGGTGATCCGGGGTGGCCTCGCCGCCCTGCCCAAGGGTCAGTACGAGGCGGGTGACAGCCTGGGGCTCGACTATCCCCAATCGATGCGGCTGATCATCCTGCCGCAGGCGCTCAAGATTTCCATCCCGGGGATCGTGAACGTGGCCGTGGGTCTCTTCAAGGATACGACGCTGGTCTCGGTCATCTCGATGTTCGACCTTGTCGGCATGATCCGGGGCCCGATCCTGTCGTCGACCGACTGGACCGGGGTCTATTGGGAATTGTGGGCGGCTGCCTGCGTCCTGTTCTTCATCGTCTGCTACGGCATTTCGCAATATTCGCAGTGGCTCGAACGCCAGCTGCGGACCGACCATCGTTAAGGAGATCAGACATGGCTATGGCTGACACCAACCCGCAAGGCATGACCGTCTCTGACGAGGTGGCCATCGAAATCAAGGGCATGAACAAGTGGTACGGACAGTTCCACGTTCTGCGCGACATCGACCTGACCGTTCAGCGCGGCGAACGCATCGTCATCTGCGGACCTTCCGGGTCCGGCAAATCGACGCTGATCCGCTGCATCAACGCGCTGGAAGAGCATCAGCAGGGTAGCATCGTGGTCGACGGCGTGCCGCTCTCTTCGGATCTCAAGAACATCGACAAGATCCGGTCCGAGGTCGGGATGTGCTTTCAGCACTTCAACCTCTTCCCCCATCTGACGATTCTCGAGAATTGCACGCTGGCGCCGATCTGGGTGCGCAAGACGCCCAAGAAGGAAGCCGAGGATACGGCGATGTATTTCCTCGAAAAGGTGAAGATCCCCGATCAGGCCAACAAATACCCGGGCCAGCTTTCGGGCGGTCAGCAACAGCGTGTCGCCATCGCGCGGTCGCTTTGCATGCGGCCCCGGATCATGCTTTTCGACGAGCCGACCTCCGCCCTCGACCCCGAGATGATCAAGGAGGTGCTCGACACCATGATCCAGCTCGCCGAAGAGGGGATGACCATGCTCTGCGTGACCCACGAGATGGGCTTTGCCCGTCAGGTCGCCAACCGAGTCATCTTCATGGACGCCGGTCAGATCGTGGAACAGAACGAGCCCGAGAGCTTCTTCCTCAACCCGCAGAATGAGCGGACCAAACTGTTCCTGAGCCAGATCCTCGGGCACTGATCCCCGCAAGGGTGGCGATTTCGGGGCGCGCGGGTCGAAGGGTTCGCGCGCCCTTTTTGTTGGCTGCGCACGCATTCCGTCTTCTCGCTCTGGTGAGCGAGATTGGAGCGCTTGGGTGGTAAAAACGGCGGGTTTTCGCGGTTTTCCCGTAGCGTCAGCGGCCCGGTAATTAATTCTTGGGACTGTTGGCTTATGGTCCGATAATGGTCCGGATGGTCACCCCCGCATGAGCACGCAGCTCTCGAATGCCGTCGCTGTGAACATCAGCGAAACGACGGCGCAGTTTTCCTTTGTCGGGGGCACATTTACCCTCGGTTCCGGGCCGTTCACGGACAGATCGTTGAGCGTGCAGGACAACGATTCCAATTTCGACTCCTTCAGCCCGCGCCCTGACGAAACGCAAGGCGCCGGCCGACAGACCGCGCAGCTTTTCGACGGGGCCGGGGGCCTCAGCCAGAGCGGGGTCGCATCACTTCAGCAGGTCATCACCCTGACCCACCCCGACACGGGGGCGACCGTTCAGGTTGGCGTCGTCCGGGTCAGCATCGACGACGGTTCGTTCGGTAATGGCGCGACGCTGGCCGAGGTGTTCATTTTCGACGGACCGATCGATCCGACGGTCACCTATTCCGTCACCGCGATTAATTATTCGCCGGGTAACGGGCCATCGAATACCTATGCTTACAGCACGTTTTCGGATGGCGCCGTGCAGAGCGGAGGCGTGGTCTGCTTTGTCGCGGGCACGCTGATCCGGACGGCGCGCGGCGAGGTTCCCGTGCAATCCATCAGGCCGGGCGACCGTGTTCAAACCGTCGATCACGGTTTGCACGAGGTTCTGTGGTGCGGCAATCGGCGGTTCGACCATCTGCAACTGGTCCGGACCCCGCGTCTGCGCCCCGTTCGCATTGCCGAGGGGATGGTCGGAAATGACCGGCCTCTGCTCGTCTCACCGCAGCATCGGATCGTCGTTGGCGATTATTTCGTCAAGGCCTGCGACCTGCCCCGAATTGCCGGACTGTCCGCGCGGATCGCGCGGGGCGTCGCGCATGTCTGGTACGTTCACCTTCTGCTTGAGGACCATCAGGTCCTGCTGGCCAATGGGGCGCAGGCGGAAAGCCTGCTTTTGGGGCCGATGTCGCGGCGAATCATTGGGTCGGGTGGCATGTCGCACGTGATACCGACGGACGCGCCGCGTGTACGCGGTCTGGTGCACCGGATCTGTCGGCCCATGCTGCCGAGGGGTCATCTGTCGGACATGCGGCGAGCCTTGCCAGAGCCCGCGAATGGCATTCGGTCCTAGCTGACACCCATCAGGGCGGCCGCCCGCTCCTCGCGCGATAACACCTTCGGGGCCACGGCAGGCGCCCCGGTATCGTCAAAGAACGGCGTATCGCGCCATTCGCCCGAGATGTTCTTGGCGGCCATGCGGCTGACCATGCGGGTCAGCATGGTGCCCAGGCCCTTGTTCCCCTGCTTGCCACCCGGCTTCGGGATGAAGGCTTCGGCCACGTGCGGGCCAATGGCGGCAGGGTCGGTCAGGCGGTCGGTGTTCATGCCGACATGGACCAACCGTCCCTTCAGGGGGGTGTAGAACAGCGGCGTGTCACAGCAGGTCGCGTACCAACGCAGCGCGCCCTTGGGTGTGTGCCGAAACACCCGGAGGTTTTCACCTCCCTGGGTGATCTTCACCCGGTCCTGCGTGGTTTGCAGGATACCGACCTTCTTGGGGTCGGCATGACCCAGATGGGTATAGGCGGCGCGGCAGTCCTTGCAGTGACAGACGATGTGGGTGAAGGCGGCCGGCCCGGCATCGGTGATCTGGCCCCGCAGTTCCCCGCAGGTGCAGGCGAAATCGAGCGTCTCGCCCGCCATCTACTTGACGGCCTTCAGTTTGCGCCCCCGCTTGACCGGTGCGGCCCCGCCCGAATTCGCGTCGATGAAGTCCAGCACGAGCGGCCGGATATTCTTGCGCCAGCTGCCCCCGGCGAAGATGCCGTAGTGGCCCGCCTCGGGTTCGATGTAATTGGCCTTCTTGCTGTCGGGCAGGCCGGTCAGCATGTCGAGCGCCGCGACACATTGGCCGGGCGCAGAGATGTCGTCCTTGCCGCCCTCGACCGTCTTGACGGCGACCTGGGTAATCTTGCCGATGTCGACCTGATGGCCGTCGACAACGAAGCGGTTCTGGGCGATTTCCAGATCCTTGAAGATGCGTTCCACCGTCGAGAGGTAGAACTCGGCCGGCATGTCCATCACGGCCAGGTATTCGTCATAGAACTTGTTGTGCTTGTCGTGGTCCGACGCCTCGCCGTTGGCGATGGCGATCATCTGGTTGGTAAAGGCCTTGCCATGCGTTTCGGCGTTCATCGAGATGAAGGACGACAGTTGAAGAAGGCCTGGATAGACCATCCGGCCCACGCCCGCGTATTGGAAGCCGACCCGCTGAACCATGCTCTGCTCAAGCTGGCCCATGGTGACGCGGCGGCCGAAATCCGTGACGTCGGTCGCGGCGGCATCGGGGTCGACCGGCCCGCCGATCAGGGTCAGGGTGCGCGGCTGCGCCTCCGGGTCCTGTTCGGCCAGAAGGGCCGTGGCGGCCAGGGTCAGGGGGGCAGGCTGGCACACGGCGATGACGTTGATGTCGGGGCCGAGCGCCTTCATGAAGTCGACAAGATAGAGGGTGTAGTCTTCGATATCGAACTTTCCCGCGCTGACGGGAATGTCGCGGGCGTTGTGCCAGTCGGTCACCCAGACGTCGGCGTCGGGCAGAAGGCTGACGACCGTGGAGCGCAGGAGGGTGGCGTAGTGACCGGACATCGGCGCCACCAGCAGGATGCGGCGGGCCATGGGCGCGCGGCCCTGCACCTTGAAGCGGATCAAGTCGCCGAAGGGGCGCTCCAACTCTTTCTTGACCACGACGCTGTGGTCGGTCTGATCGTCCCCAGGCAGGGCTGCGATGTTCCAGTCGGGTTTGACCACCATGCGGTTGAAGCTGCGCTCCATCACCTCGCCCCAGGCGGCCAGCATCTTGAACCCGGGGTGCGGGGCCAGGGCCGTGAGGGGATAGCTGCCCATCGTGCGCGCGGTCGCGCCGAGCCAGGCGTTGGTGTTGCGGGCGGTTTCCATCAGATCGTAAGCAGCCATAAAGCGCATGTGCGGACCTTCCGTCGGGCAAACAGGAAACGGCATACCATTTCCCTGTCGCAATTGGTCAATTCGGCTATTGTAATAGCCAAAGGTTACTTAGCAGTTGCAGCATGACTGCGGGAAGGCAAGAGATGAGCGCTGGCGATCACGGAAACGATGAAGCTCGTGACCCTGCCGACACGGGCGATGAGGCTTTGAGCAGGTTGAATGCCAATCTGGAACGGATGGAGGCGCTGACCAAACGCCTTGTGGCCGCCCTGTCGTCAAAACGCACATCGGATCAAGGGCTTCAAGGGCCGGGGCCGGAACTCTATGCCAAGGCGATGGCCGCCTATTGGGCTGAGATGGCGGCGAATCCGGCTAAGTTGATCGAAAAGCAGGTCGGCTATTGGGGCCAGGCCCTGAAACATGCAGTCGAAGCGCAGACGGCCCTGACGTCGGGCAAACCCGTGGCCCCGCCCGACCATCAGCCCGCCGACCGGCGGTTCGCGAACTCGCTCTGGACCGATCATCCCTATTACAACTTCCTCAAGCAGCAGTATCAGATCAGCGCCAATGCGATCCGCGATACGGTGGCCGACCTGGAGGGGTTGGACGCTGCCGACAAGCGGCGCGTGTCGTTCTTCAGCCAGCAGATCGTGGACCTGTTCGCGCCGACAAACTTCCTGGCCACGAACCCCGAAGCGATGCAGCGCGCCGTCGACACCGAGGGCGACAGCCTGGTGAAGGGACTCGAAAACCTGGTTCGCGACATCGAGGCGAACAAGGGCGACTGGCTGGTCACCCTGGCCGACCCCGAGGCGTTTCAGGTCGGCGGCAATATCGCCACCACCGAAGGCAGCGTCGTCTTCCGGGGCCGCATGTTCGAGCTGATCCAGTACAAGCCCACGACCAAGCAGGTGTTCGAAAGGCCCGTGGTTCTCTTCCCGCCCTGGATCAACAAGTTCTACGTGCTGGATCTCAAGCCCGCCAACAGCCTGATCAAGTGGATCGTCGATCAGGGCTATACGCTCTTCGTGGTCAGCTGGGTCAACCCGGACGAATCCCATTCGGACGTGACGATGGCCGATTACGTCGATGGCGGATACCTGACGGCCATCGATGTCGCCAAGGAGATCACGGGACAGGATCAGGTCAACGCCATCGGCTATTGCATCGCGGGCACGACGCTCGCCGCCACGCTGGCCCTGATGGCGCGGCGCGGGGACACCTCGGTCAAGTCGGCGACCTTCCTGACGACGCTGGCCGATTTCGAGGATCCGGGCGAAATGGGCGTCTTCCTGGACGAGGATTTCATCGACGGGATCGAGCGGGAGGGGAAGGCCAAGGGCTACCTGGACAAGTTCTTCATGGGGCGCACGTTCAGCTATCTGCGGTCCAACGATCTGGTCTACGGACCGGCCATCAAATCCTACATGCTGGGCGAGGCGCCGCCGGCCTTCGACCTGCTCTATTGGAACGGGGACGGGACGAACCTGCCCGGGCCGATGGTGACGGAATACCTCCGCAAGCTCTGCCTTCGCAACGAACTGGCCACCACCGGCTTCGACCTGATGGGCGAACGCGGCCTGACCCTGGCGGATGTGAAGGTGCCGCTCTGCGATATCGCCTGCGAGACGGACCACATCGCCCATTGGCGCGGCGCGTGGCAGACGGCGAAGCAGCTGGGGTCGGACGACAAGACCTTCATCCTGTCGCAGTCGGGGCATATCGCGGGCATCGTGAACCCCCCCGCCCGCAACAAGTATGGCCACTACGTGAACCCCGACATGGATGTGGCGACGGCCGACGACTGGTTCGCGGGCGCAACCTTCCACGAAGGCTCCTGGTGGCCGCGGTGGGAGGAGTGGGTGCGGCCCTTCTCGGGCAAGAAGGTGAAGGCCCGCAAACCCGGCGGCCCCGATCACCCCGTGCTGGAGGCGGCCCCGGGCACCTACGTGCTGCCCAAACCCTGAATCACGGCCTGTCGAGTCGGGTTTCCCTTACTTCGGCCCTGACCGCCTGCGCGATAGGGTGACTTTACGTCATTTTATCCACCGCATTCGGAGAGAGCCCCATGGCCAAGTCACAGTCCCCCGCCGCGCACGGAATGGTGTCCGGCATTACCGTCGCCATCAAATACGCCTGCCACGACATGCAGAAGGGCACCCAGACCCTCCAGGGATGGGAGAAAGTCCACGCCGGAACCGAGCAGGCCGCACAGATGCGGGCGCAGCAGACCTTCGGGCGGCTGTTCGACGCCCAGGCCCTCAACACGCAGCCCACGGCGGACCAGATCAAGCAATTGGCCCAGGGCATGGCCGAGGGTCCGGACGATCCGCAGGATGGCCCCGCCGATGCGGGCACGGCGTTCTTCGGTCAGTTCATCGACCATGACCTGACGCTGGACGCGACCACCATGCTGGGGGCGGCCAGTGGCGACGTCGCTGCCGTCCCGAACTTCCGCACGCCGCGCTTTGACCTCGACTCGGTTCTGGGTCACGGGCCCGAAGTCGACCCCTGGCTCTACGGTCAGGGCGGGCGCAGTCACGCGCTGGTCTTCGGCTCGGCCGACGGGGCGGGGGTCAATGCGAACCCGCTCGACCTGCAACGCAACCGCAACGCCCGTGCCCTGATCGGCGACCCGCGCAACGACGAGAACCTCTTCATCAGCCAGATCCACGGACGCCAGTTCGTCGATGCCTTCAACGGGCATATCGAGACCCATGGCAACGCCTTCGAGCCTGCCGCCGACGATCTGCGCCACGCCTATCAGCGCCGCGTCTGCGAAGAGTTCCTGCCGCAGGTCGTCGCCGAGGACGTGCTGTCGCCGCTTCTGTCACAGGCCCGCCACGGCAGCCTCAAGGGGCCAATCAACTGGGACTGCGCGCCCGATATGCCGGTCGAGTTCGCCGCCGCCGCCTTCCGTTTCGGCCATTCCATGATCCGGCAGAGCTATTCGCTCAACGACCGGTTCCCGGATGTGGAGCTGTTCTCGGAGGCGCATCGCGGGTTCAGCCCCGTGCCCGAATGGTTCAACCTCGACTTCGATCGCTTCTTCGGACCGTCGGCGCAGAAGTCGCGCCCGATCAACACCAAGCTGGTCGCGGACCTGATCAACCTGCCCGGTCGGATCGTGCCCGACACGCCCAACCTGGCCGAGCGCAACATGCTGCGTGGTCAGCACACCTTCTGCCTGCCCTCGGGCGAGCGGGCGGCGGCATCGCTCGGGTTCGACGTTCTGGATCCGCATGACGACATCAAGGCCCTGGGCCTGACCGGGAACACGCCCCTGTGGTTTTATATCCTCTGGGAGGCGGAATGCGCCGGTGGCAAGTTGGGCCAACTGGGCGGAACGCTGGTTGCCGGCACGCTTCTGAACCTGATGCTGCGAGACAGCAATTCGATCTTCAACAGTGGCGAGAGCGACAGCCTGGCCGCATGATCCACCAACCGGAAAAGCAGGAGAGGGGGCTTCGGCCCCCTCTTTTTATGACTCGCGCCATGGTTCATTGAACCATGGGCCGCGCAACCCGGTCAGTTTCCGCTACGGAAATTTTTTATGCTGCAGTGCAGAAAGACCCTTGCAATGCCGCAGTGCAGCATGTAGATGAGTGTCAGCCGCGGAGGAACCCGCCCGATGGTCGGGCAGACCACGCGACACGAACCGGAGATAGAGAATGACCAAGCAAGCTGATTTCACCAAGTACATGACCGACATGATGGGTTCGTTCCCCGTCGACACCTCGGCCATGACCGAAGCCTTCAAGACCCAGGCCGCCTTCGCCGAGAAGATGTCCAAGGTCGCTCTGGCCGCTGCCGAGCAGTCCGCCGAAGTGTCCCACAAGTGGACCCGCGAGACCCTGTCGAAGATGGCCCCCGTCGCCACCGTCAAGGGTGAGCCGGCCGACTACGCCAAGTCCATGACGGATTTCGCCTCGGCTTCCGCCGAAGTCGCCGCCGAGAACATGGCCGCTTTCGCCGAGATCGCCAAGAAAGTTCAGATGGAAACCGTCGAACTGATGATGGCTGCCGGTAAGGAAGTCCAGGAAGACGCAACCGCCGCCGTCAAGAAGGCCACCGCCGAAGTGACGACCGCGACGAAGAAAGCCACCTCCAAGTAAGAGGCAGCTTTGGTTTCACAACTAAGGGGCGGGTCCGATGGGCCCGCCCTTTTTCCGTTCCAATCCGGACATCGCCACGCCCGACTTTCCTGCGATGATCGACCCTTGATGTCGAGGTTGGACGTGGAAGACGTGAATGCGCGACTATGATCCGAAGATGCACCGGCGGGGCGGCCTGATTGCACTTGTCGGATTTCTTGCCCTTTTTGGTGCACCGGTCGGCTTTGCCTTTCTGGTGGAGATCGACGGGGTCTGGTCCCTGACGGAACTGACGATGTTGGTGGTGACGGCCCTCGGACTGGTCGCAACGATCTGGGGCGTCGTGATCAGCAAGCGGTCCGGGGCTACGATGTCGCGCGGCTTCAACCCCGATGGCACACCCCAACCGGCCAGCGCGCAATGGGCGGCCGTCACCATCGTGACGGGATTTGCCCTGGGCGGGCTGTTCATCCTGCGGGCCATGAACGGAACTCTTGGGGAAAGCACGACCCTGGTTGTCGGGGCCCTCGCACTTCCGCTGTTCGCCTGGCTCTGGTTCCGGGCCGTCCGCGACGAACGCGCGGGGCGTGACACCGACCGCTGACCCCCGCCGCTTGCCCCGGCGTCGCCCGTGCCCTTTTCCTTTGCGCTTTCGCCGCAGCGCGCTACGGTTGTGCTGCACTGCAAAAATGGGGAGGGATCGGTCATGACGGACGACATGAAGCCGCTGCTGATCAAGCGCTACGCGAGCCGCAGGCTCTACAACACCGAGACCAGCGACTACGTGACGCTCGAGGATATCGCCGGGTTCATCCGCGCGGGCCGCGAGGTGCAGATCGTCGATCTCAAATCCGGGGATGACCTGACGCGGTCCTACCTGTTGCAGATCATCGCGGAACACGAATCCAAGGGCGAGTCGGTCCTGCCCCTTGGCGTGCTGACCGACCTCGTCCGATCCTACACCGGGACGGCGCAATCGGTGGTACCCGAATTCCTTGCCTCCAGCTTCGAGATGCTGCGCTCGGGCCAATCGAAGATCGTCGAGAATATGACGGCCCTGAACCCCATGGCACAGATGCCCGGCTTCAAGGCGATGCAGGAACAGCAGGCCGCGTTCTTCAAGGCCATGACCCGGGGCTGGACACCGCCGTCCGAGCGCGCCGCCGACGCGCCGGAAGCGCCGCCGACCGCGACCGCAGGCGACGATACCTCCAAGGAAGAATTGGACGCGATCCGAAAGCAGCTGGCCGAGATGCAGGCCATGCTGTCGAAAATGAACAAGTAGATCCCGCGCATCCAGACAGAAAAACGGCCGCGCCCGGGACAGGCGCGGCCGTTCGTGTTTTCAGACGTCACTGGGCGGGAACGTAGCGCTCCATCAGCAGGCGAACGCTGCCGCCGTTGCCGTCCCCGACCAGGCGGACGGCGATGGTATAGGTGCCCGGCAGCAGACGGTTGACCATGAAACTGTCCAGACCGTCAGGGCCGTCATCGTTCTCGCCCACGCGGCGTCCGACCCGGTCGAACAGCGTCACGATGGGATCGTTGCCGTTGCCAATCACTTCGGTCACCAGCAGGCCCCCCGCAGGCAGCGAGAAGGTGAACCACTGCGCGGCCTGTGTCGCGGGCAGTTCGCGCAGCAGCGCGGTCTCCAGCGCGCCCAGGTCGGTGATCGTCACGGAATCGGTCGAGGTCGGCGCAAACTCCGCCTCGTTCAGGCGCCGCAGGCGGTCGGCCGACGGATCGAAGATGTCGAGGCCTACGGTGATCTCGTTGTCCGCGCCGTTCAGATCCTCGACCTCGATGCAGTATTCCCCCGACGCCAGCGGCGTGGTGAGGTCGATCTGGCTGTCGAGGCCGTCGTAGTCGTCGTTCTCCGCGATGGTCGTGCCCGACCGATCCAGGATGCGGATCAATGGATCGCCGTCCTGGCTGGTCGCGGTGATGATCATCGGGCTCGCCTCGCCCACCACAAGGCCATAAGCCGGGAACTGCGCCGCGGTGCCGCTGGCGCGCACGCCCTGCGTCAGCTCCGCAATCCCGAGGTTACCAGACAGCATCGGCGTGTCGGCGGCAAAGCATCCGGCGCCGGTGCCGCCTGCACTCGGAGCGGCCGCGGGCGGGCTGACACCGCCGTTGCCTCCGGCGTCGGGCCAATCGTGATCGCCGCGTCCGATGCGGACGGTCACATCCGTCACACCGCTTTCATAGCTGCGGGCGGCCAGGCAATAGGTCCCGGCACCCAGGGTCGACTGGATCTGGCTACCGAAATTGCCGCCGGAATCGTCGTCCGCCGCCACCTCGGTGCCCGCCGCGTCATAGACGGAGATATAGGGATCGCCCGCCGGGACGGCATCCACATCGATGCGGATGTCGGTGTCGCCCGACAGGGTGAACATGCGCACCAGATGGCCCGCAATCGGCACCTGCCCATCCGCGTCGAAGGGGGCGTCGGCCTCGGTCAGATCCGATCCGGCCTCATCTCCACCAACCCATTCGCCCACCAGGCTGATCCCGCCGCAGATCGGGGCCTGTGCGAAGGCCGGCGCGGCACAGGTCAAAAGCAGGGCGGTGCCCGTCAAGATGGATTTCATGGAATACCCTCCGCATTGAAGTCACGCGGAGGGTAGGGGGCGTCAGCGACAAGGGCAACCGGGATCAGGCGACTTCCGCAAAGACCTGGGCCAGGGCGGCCGAGAGTTTGTCGAACATCTCGTCCATCTGCGCATCGGTCATGATGAAGGGTGGGCAGAGCACGATGGACTGGCCGAGCGGGCGACAGATCAGCCCGTGGTCGGTGCAGGTGTTGGCGATCCGCTCGGACACCGACAGATGCCCCTCGAACGGCTTCTTTGTGGCCTTGTCGCGCACCGCTTCCAACGCCCCCATCAACCCGCGTCCGCGCCATTCGCCGATGTGGTCCTGATCGGCCAACTTGGCCATTCCGGCCTCGAACCGGGGGATCAGCCGCTGGACGTTTTCCATCAGCCCGCCATTCAGGACAAGGTCGATGGAGGCCAGCGCGATGGCGCATCCCACCGGGTGACCCGAGGCGGTGAAGCCGTGGGGAAACTCCTCGATGGCATCGGTGGCGCGCTGCAACCTGTCCGACAGTTCCGGACCCAGGATGACAGCGCCCATGGGAAAGAAGCCCGCCGTCAACGCCTTGGAGCTGATGATGGCGTCGGGCAGGAACCCATAGCTTTCGCATCCCCAGACCGACCCGGTGCGCCCGAAGCCGGTGATGACCTCGTCGGCGATGACCGGGATGCCGTGCTTGCGCAGCACCGGCAGGATCGCGTCGAAATAGCCGTCGACCGGGGGGATCACGCCGCCCGCACCCTGCACCGGTTCGGCAAAGAAGCCGGCGATTGTGTCGGCACCCTCTCGGGCGATCATTTCTTCCAGTTCGGCCACCAAACGCGCAAGGAAGTCGGCGGCACTTTCGCCCTCCCGCCCTTCGCGCCAGTAGTGCGGACAAGTCAGGCGCAGGAAGCCCGGCAGCGGCAGGCCGAAGACCGAATTATAGGGCTTGCCCGTCATCGACGCGCTGACCGCCGTCACCCCGTGATAGGCATTGCCCCGGGTGATGATCTTGCGCGCATTGGGGCGGCCTTCGGCGGCATGCAGGAACCACAGCATTTTGACCATGGTGTCGTTCGCCTCGGACCCGGAGTTGGTATAGAACACCTTTCCGTCTGCAAAGGGCGACACCTCCACCAGCTTCTCGGACAGCATGACGGCCTGGTCGGACATCCGCCCGAAGAAGGCGTGATAGCCGGGGAAGCGGGCGTACTGATCTTGCGCCGCCTTGATGAGGGCAGGGTGGTCGAACCCCGCGATCATGTTCCAGAGCCCCGAGTTTCCGTCGAGATAGCGGCGACCTTCGGTGTCGACCACATAGGGCCCCTCGCCGTGGGTCAGGATCACCGTCCCGCGCTCGTTGATCGAGGGAAGATCCGTGAAGCCGAAAAAGCTGTTCTGCTTTGCGCGGGCATCCCAGGAGTTGGGCAGGGTCGTGTCGGGCATGGTGCACCTCGTGAATGATGGATCACGCTATCCCGCGCCGGGGTCGGCGTCCATCCGGAGCGCGACCTTCGTGCATCACCCGGCACAGAAAAACCGACCCCGGACACCTCCCCCGCTTTCAACCCCGCAATCGGTCGGGGCAGGGTGGTCGCGGGGGGCTATTTGCCATGACAAACACCTTTTTCGGTGCGATTGCAGACGATTTCACGGGCGCGACCGATCTTGCGGCGATGTTGTCGCGCGCGGGCGTGCCGGTCACCCTGCGGATCGGTCTGCCCGACGAGGCGCGCGCGGGCGAGGCCACGGCCTTCGAAGTCATCGCGCTCAAGATCCGAACCAACCCGGTCGAGGATGCCGTGGCCGAAGCGCGGGCCGCGTTGCGCTGGCTTCGGGCGCGGGGCGCACGGCGGATCTTCTGGAAATACTGCTCCACTTTCGATTCCACGGCGCGCGGCAATATCGGCCCCGTCGCCGACGCCCTGATGAGCGATCTGCGCGTCGACCGCACCGTCCATTGCCCGGCCTTCCCCGAAAACGGGCGGCGGGTCTTCATGGGCAACCTCTTCGTGGGCGATCAGCCGCTGAACGAAAGCCCGATGAAGGATCACCCGCTGACCCCGATGCGCGATGCCAACCTGATGCGCCTGCTCACCCCGCAGGTGCAGCGCCAGACCGGCCTGATCCCCTTCCCGACCGTGCGGCAGGGCTCGGAGGTGGTGCGGGACGCGCTCGAGAAACTGGCGGGACACATCGTGCTGGATGCCGTCGACGACGCCGACCTCGTTACCCTGGCCGAGGCGATTCATGACATGCCGCTGATCTGCGGCGGCTCCGCCATCGCGCAGCCCTTGCCCGCACTCTGGGCCGAGACGGGCTCCATGGGCGCCTTGCCCGATCTCGACCTGCCCGAGGTTCCGACCGGCCGCATCGTCCTGTCGGGCAGCTGCTCGGCCATGACCCGCGCGCAGGTCAGCGCCTATCTCGACGCGGGCGCGCTCGGCTACCGGCTCGACCCGCTCGAACTGGCCCGTGACGGGGTGGCCGACGCGCGCAGCTGGCTGTCGGGGCAAAGCCCGGACCGCCCCAAGATCATCTTCGCCACCGCCGAGCCGAAGTCCGTCGCCGCCGCGCAGGAGGCCCTCGGCGTGTCGCGCGCGGGCGCCCTGGTCGAGGACGCGCTGGCGCAGCTGGCACAGGACGCGCGCGCCATGGGCATCGGCCAGATCGTCGTTGCGGGCGGCGAGACGTCGGGCGCCGTGACCCGCGCCCTTGGCGTCGACCGCCTGCGGATCGGGCCGGAAGTCGCGCCGGGCGTGCCGTGGTGCTTTGCGGGCGACAACACGGCGCTTGCCCTCAAGTCCGGGAACTTCGGGGCTCAAAGCTTCTTCAGCGATGCCTTCGACCTTCTGCAAAAGTCGTTTGTCGAGAAGGCCGGCTAAGGGGTAGGTCATCACGATGACACAACGATCCTGCCCCAATTGCGGTGCCGCGCTGCCCGAGATGCTGGCCCACGCCCGCATGATCAATTGCGAGTTCTGCGGGTCTTCGGTGGTTCTGGACGACGATGTCCTGCGCAAGGCGGGCGAGGCGGGCGAAATGCTCGACGCGCCCGAACTGGTCACCATCGGTCGCGCTGTCCGCCTGCCGCAGGGACAGTTCACCGCCTGGGGCCATGTGCGCTATGACTACGGTCTGGGCCACTGGGACGAATACTACGGCGAGCTGAACGGCGACTGGTGCTGGCTCTCGGTCGACGAGGGCGACATTGCCTTGCAATTCAAGGTCGAAGGGAAAGGCCTTGTCGCCACCGATTTCCGGCCCCTGGCCCAGGTCGAGATCGGGGGCACCAAATACACCTGCACCGAAACCGACCACGCCACGGCCATCGCCTTTCGCGGCCAGTTGCCGGAACCCGTTGCCATCGGGGACACGCACCGCTACGCCAACTTCCAGGGGGTCGGAGCCCGCATCGCCTCGGCCGAGATGTGGGATGGCGGGCATGCGCTCTTTGTCGGCGAATGGATCGATCCCTTCGACCTGAGGCCCGCATGACCGGCCACATCAAATCCATCAACTGCACCAACTGCGGTGCGGGCCTCGAGGTGATCGGCGGCGGCCGGGTGACGACCAAGGTCTGCTCCTATTGCGGGGCCGCGCTGGATGCCACCGACGCCTTCAAGGTGCTGGAAGTCTTCAGCGAGATGAAGCGCCCCGACAGCCCCTTCCGGCTTGGCATGCAGGGCGACTGGAACGGCGTCACCTTCACCATCATCGGGACCATCGGCCAGCAGGAATCCTATGGCGGCCAGACCTGGACCTGGGTGGATCATCAGCTCTATTCCCCGACCCATGGTTATGCCTGGCTTACCGTCGAGGACGGGCACACCATCATCACCCGCAAGGTTCGCGACTGGCCACAGCGGCAGTTCATCACCGAACATGTCGTTGAAAACGCGGAAAATCCGCCGAATTCCTATTGGCGGCAGCAACGCTTCACCTACTACAGTTCGTCCAATTGGCAGACGGTCTTCGTCGAGGGCGAATTCAACTGGCGCCCGCGCAGGGGCGCCCTCGGCTATACCGCCAGCCTGCTCAACAACGGCGATGACCTGGCAATGCTGCATTACGTCTCGCCGATCTCCGAAGGTGCGCGCGCCGAGCGCGAACTCGAGGTCTCCTACTATTGGCCCGAAGCCGCCGCCGCCTTCGGCGTCCGCACCATCCCCGTCCCCAAGGTCCACCCCCTGCAACCCTACGATGACAAGGCGGCGACAGGCATTCTGAAAGTCTGGTTCGCGGCGCTTTGCGTGGCGACCGTGGCGCTGGCCATCTGGATCTCGTCCCTGCAACCGCCCGGTCAGGCGATCTATTCGGGGATGCCAGGCGACTTGCCGCCCCTGATGACCTTCACCATCACCGATCCGACGCGACCCGCCCAGATCGCCTTGCGGCAGGACCTGAGCAATGCCTTCGCCTTCTACACGGTGAAGATGACCGGCCCCGACGGGACCGTCATGGCGGAAACCGGGCGCGAGGTCAGCTATTATTCCGGCGGCTCTGGCGATGACGCCTGGTCGGAGGGCAGCCGTCGCAGCACCCTCAACTTCGTCCCGCCCGTCGCCGGGGAATACAAGCTGACCCTGACACCCGATCCCTCGGGCACCCTGGACGCGCCACTGAAGGTTTCGGTGGCGGAAGGTCGGCGCAATGCACTCTGGCTCTGGCTGGCGCTGCCGGTCTTCCTGCTCTGCCTCGCCTGGCAGTGGACGGGGCGGATACGGCACAACAAGGCCCGGTGGGCCGGCACAGATTGGTATGATGACTGATGTTTCTGCGTGCTGTCGCCATGATCCTATCCGCTGGCCTCTTTATCGGGGCGGCCAACGCCAGCCTCAACAGTTGGGGCCTTGGCGCCGACCGCGACCTTCGCGGCCTTGGCACGCCCACGGCCTTCAGTCGAAGCCCGTCCATCCGCACGGGATCGGGCAGCAACGGAACCACACGCCGCCTCAGCGTGAAATAACCCAAGGGAGCACCCCATGACCGCCTTTGACGGAATCCTCTTCTCCGAAGTCGTCTCGACCGTCTTCTACACCTTCTTCGGGCTGGCGCTTCTGCTGGCCTGCTGGTGGCTGATCGAGCTGGTCACCCCCTTCTCGCTCCGCAAGGAGCTGGAGGAAGACCAGAACACCGCCATCGCCATCGTGATGGGGGCGCTGTTCCTGTCGCTCGCCATCATCATCGCGGCGATCCTGCGGGTGTGAACCACCCCCTGTCGACGCGGACCCTGTCGCCGCGGGGCACGGAGCTTTGGTTGCTCGGCACGACACTGGTCGTCGCCGTGGCGGGCCTCATCTACGAGCTGATCGCGGCCACGGTGTCGTCCTATCTTCTGGGCGATTCCATCCGGCAATTCAGCTTTGTCATCGGTGTCTTCCTGTCGGCCATGGGGGTTGGCGCCTTCCTGTCGCGGTTTGTCCACGACGCGGTGACGGGCTTCGTGCGTGCGCAGATCGGTCTGGGCCTGGTCGGCGGGTTCGCCGCCCTGATGACCTTCTCCAGCTATGCCATGGCCGAGGCGGTCGCCGTTCCGCTCTATGGCTCGCTCATCGTGGTGGGGGCCCTGTCGGGCATGGAAATCCCCCTGCTGGCCCGCATCCTCAAGACCATCGGCGCGGGCCGTTTCCGTTTCGAGAACGTGCTCAGCTTCGACTACCTCGGCTCGCTCCTCGCCTCACTGGCCTTCCCCGTGCTGATCGTGCCCAACCTCGGTCTGATCTCTGCGGGGCTTGCCTTCGGCTTGCTCAACCTCGCCGTCGCGGGCGGCACGCTCTGGGTGTTTCGCGACCACCTGGGGTGGGGCACGCGCGCGGCCTGGGGGCTGGCGACGGCCTTGGTCGCGGCGGCCCTGATCTGGTCGGGGCCCATGGCTTCCGCCCTCGATGCGCGGCTTTACGAGGATGAAATCATCTTCAACACCCGCACCGAGTATCAGCAGGTCACCGTCACGCGCCACCGCGGCCAGACCCGCTTGATGCTGGATGCGTCGATCCAGTTCGATACCCTGGACGAAGCGCGCTATCACGAACCGCTGGTCCATCCGGCCATGGCGCAGGCCGCGCGCCGTGCCGACATCCTGATCCTGGGGGGCGGCGACGGCATGGCCACCCGCGAGGTCCTGCGCTGGCCCGATGTAGAACGCATCACGCTGGTCGATCTGGACCCCGCCGTCACCACCCTCTTTCGCGACCGCGACAGCCTGGCTGCCCTCAACGATTTCGCCCTGCGCGATCCGCGCGTCACCATCGTGAACGCCGATGCCTTCACATATGTGCGCGACGGAGAGGGGGCCTTCGATGTGGCGATCCTCGATCTGCCGGACCCCAAGAACCTGTCGCTCTCCAAGCTCTACACCGTCGAATTCTATCGCCTTCTTAAACGTCGCATGTCGGCCCAAGGCATCGTCGTGACCCAGGCGGGCTCCCCGCTCTTTGCGACCGATGCCTTCTGGATCACCGCCACGACGGTTGGCACCGAATGGTCAACGGTCCCTTACCAATCCTACGTACCCAGTTTCGGCCTCTGGGGCTTCGTCATGGGCCTGCCCGAGGGGATGCGTCCACGCGCCGACCCGTTGCCGGACGGCCTGCGCTATCTGACACCCGGGGTCTGGCAGGCCGCGCAGGCCTTCGATGCGGGGATCGGCCCGCGTGACGTTCCGGTCAACACGCTCTCGACCCATCCGCTGCCGCGCGCCTACGAGGCGGGGTGGAAGGCCTGGTACGAATAGGTCAGGCGGGCACGCCGCGCGGCACGATCTGTCGGCTGGTCCGCGCCGGGGCCAGCGCCGCGTCCAGATGATCCGCCGCCGCCTCGACCGGCGCATCGCCACACATGAACAGGTCAAGCGCAGCGTAGCCGTGTTCGGGCCAGGTGTGCACCGTGACATGGCTCTCGGCCAGCATCAGGACGCCGGTTACGCCGCCGCCCTCGAAGGGATGGAAATGCCGCGACAACACGGTGGCCCCCGCCGCGACCGCCGCCGCCTCCATCGCCTCGGCCAGCGTCTCCGGGTCCAGATTGCCGCCCCAGTGTTCCAGGATCAGGTGCCGTCCGATCATCGCCTCAGCGCTCCATCGGGATGGTCACGGGGCCATCGTTGACCAGATGCACGGCCATGTCCGCACCGAACCGCCCGGTCTGCGTCGCGATGCCAAGGTCGCGCAGGCAGGTAACGAAATGCTCATACAGCGCCTCGCCCACCTCGGGCCGGGCCGCCGTCGAAAAGCCGGGCCGGTTGCCGCGC
Organism: Jannaschia pohangensis; assembly: GCF_900113875.1. Lineage (GTDB taxonomy): Bacteria > Pseudomonadota > Alphaproteobacteria > Rhodobacterales > Rhodobacteraceae > Jannaschia > Jannaschia pohangensis. The sequence continues at coordinate 46,686 of NZ_FORA01000004.1, forward strand.
GACGTATCGGCGGCCAGCGTGAACTGACTGACCACCAGCGCCTCGCCGCCGACATCCGTGATTGCCCGGTTCATCTTGCCCGCCTCGTCCACGAAGATGCGCAGCTTCGCGACCCGCTCGGCCAGCGCCCGGGCGTTGTCTTCGGTATCGCCCTCCATCGCGCAGACCAGGATCATCAGCCCCGTGCCACAGCGCCCGACCGTCACGCCGTCGATATCGACGCGAGCTTCGGTCACGCGCTGGATGACGGCCTTCACAATTCCCGGTCCCAGGGCGGGTTCGCGCCCGCGCGGCTAACCGTGATGGCCGCCGCCGCGACGCCGAGTTTAAGCGCCTCGCTCAACGCGTCATGCGGGGGCAGGCCCTTGGTCAACGCCTTGGCGCGGTGCAGTCCGGCCAGAAAGCCCGCGTTGAACGTGTCTCCCGCGCCCACGGTATCGACCACATCCACCTTGCGGGCGGCGACATGAACCTCGTCCGTCCGGGTGATGGCGCGCACGCCTTCGGCCCCCTTCGTCAGGCACAGAACCTTCGGCCCAAGGTCCAGCACATCGCCCGCCGACATGCCAAGCCACTCCATATCCTCGTCCGACAGCTTGACGATATCGGCCAGCCCCAACAGACGGGTCAGCCGCGCGCGGAAGCGATCCTCGTCGCGGATGAAGCCGGGGCGGATATTTGGGTCGATCATGATCGGCAGGTGCCGGTTGTCGAGCGCCAGCGCCGCATAGGCCTCGGCGCAGGGCTCCACCGCAAGGCTGATCCCGCCGATGAACAGCGCGGTGACCCCGTCCATGTCCGGCGCCTCTGCATGGGTCAGCATCCGGCCCGCCGTGCCCTCGTCATAAAAGGCGTATTCCGCGTGCCCATCCGTCAGCGTCACAAAGGCCAGCGTCGTGGGCCGGTCCGACAGGGCCGCGCGGTTGCCGACGCGGGACGCCGACATGGCCTCCGACAACCGTTGACCGAACAGATCGGTCGACAGACCGGTGTGCAGCGCCACCGGCGCGCCAAGCCGCCCCAGGGCGATGGCCGTGTTGAACACCGCGCCGCCCGTCGCCGGATAGAACCCCGGCCCGTCGGAGGTCTCGCGGGGCAGCATGTCGATCAGGGCTTCGCCTGCACAAAGGATCATGGTCGGGGTCCGTTCATTGCGATTGCGCGGCGATGTAGCCGACGATGGCCGCCGCGATCAACGCCGCGATGACGGCGAAGGCGATCTTCCACTTGGACCAGGGCCGTTCGCCCTGCACCCGGCCGGTTTGCCCATTGACGACGAAGCGATAGGACGTGCCGCGGTATTTGTAGGCCGCGACCCAGACCGGCAGCAGGACATGCTTGAACGTCACGTCGCTGATCCGCGTGTCGATCCGGTCGATCCGCTGCTGGTCGCCGCCGATGTCCATGCGCACGTCGCGGGCGATCACGGCATCCATATGCGCGCGCGCCTCCGTCAGGCCGTCGGCCAGTTCGACTTGATAGGCTTCGGCCCGGAATCCGGCCAGGAAGTGCGGCGCATAGGGCGACAGGGCCGACATGTCCCAGGGTTCCAGCGCGTCGGTGTGCCGTTTGGGCAGCGACCGGGACGCAAGGACGACCACATCGTCGAAGAATCGCGCGACCCGTCCCCGGCGCGGGGTCCAGCGGATCTTGGCGACCTGCACCTGCTGGCGCTTGCCGTCGCGCACCACGGTCTGCGTCTCCCAATAGGTGTCGCCGCGCTGGCCGGAATAGGTGCTCTCGGTCTGGGCGTCGAAGGTCCAGAAGGGCACATAGATGCCCGACAGCTTGCGACCCTTCTTGGCGTAGTCCTGCAATCCGCCGGGGGCGAACCACAGGTTTCCCAGCCACTCCGACATGGCCTGATGGGCCTGGCGCTCCTCAAGCACGAAGGGGATGACACCCGCCGGCTTGATGTGCCGGTTGGTGCCTGTGCCGGTCACCACGGGCGTGGCGCAGAACGGGCATTCGGCGGCGTGGATGTCGGGGTCGAACTCCACCTGCGCGCCGCAACTGGGGCAGTCGAGAACCCGGGTCTCCTCCTGCTCTGCCGCGCCGCCACGGGCGTCCAGCCCTTCCTCGATGGCGATTTCGCGGATCGTGTCGCGCGTCGCGGGCAGGCTTTCGGTATTGCCGCAATGGTCGCAGATCAGCCGGTTGTCGCCCGGATCGAACCGCATGTCGCTGCCGCAGTTGGCGCAGGGAAAGCGGTGTTCCTCGGGGGCGGGGGGCGGCGTGGTCATAGAAACCTCTGGATGGACTTCGGCGCCATGATCCGCAGGGCGTTGTCCCGCAGACGGTAGTGGCGCCAGACATGATAGGCGACGTGGAACACCACGATAACCGCAAGGCCATAGAATTCCACTGTGTGCAACGTCCCGGCCCAGGCATTCGCGGTCGGCAACCCGAGCGGTGGCGCAATCGGAAGGATGGTGCCCGCGAACAGGACCCGGCTGGCCGTCAGCCCCAGAAGGAAGCCGGTCAAGGCCACCCCGAACAGCCCCCAGATCAGCGTCAGGTGCAGCGGTCGATGGATCGCCCGCGCCCACCCCTGCAATTTCGGCCCGGGCCGGGAGGCCAGACCTGACCGCAGCAACCACCCCGTCCAGAGCAGCGCCATCGTCACGAAGATCAGGCCAAAGACGGAATGCAGCTTGACCCAGATCGACCCCCAGGCGGCGACATCGCGCGGCTCGACCAGCAGGAACCACACGAAGAACGGCACCATCGTCCAATGCAGCGCCTTGAGAAGGGCGCGCCGTGTCGGACGCGCGATCATTCCGCGTGGGTGTCGAAACACCCGGCGCGTTCGGCCAGCAGGGGCATCCCCGTCTCCATCCACCAGCGCAGCGACACCCATCCCGCCGACATGCCCGGTCCCTCGTCGATGACGGCGGTCAGGCGCATGCGCGTCGGGTCGACCGGGCAGGGCAGGGCGGTGTCGGTCACTGCCAGGAATACCCCGCGCAGCAATTGGTAGCGGTCCGCCACGTCCGTCGGCACCGGGTGCCCCTCCAGCGCCGCCGCCATCCGTTGCCAGACGGGGCGGTCGCCGCGCAGGCCCCAGGCCACAGGCTCGGGGTCGAAGACCGCGTCCCAGGCAAAGGCCATCAGATGCCGGGCGGGGGCGGGGGCGGCATGACGGTGAACAGCTGCGCCAACTCGTCCACGTCCCCGGCCTTCAGCCAGCCATCCTGACCTTGGGTCCAGACATGGGTGTCGCGCTTGACCTCGCCCGCGCTGACCATGCGGCCCAGGGCGGCCTTGCTGAACGGGCCCTTGGTCTCGCCGTTCTCGGCCACGTGCCAGACATGCTCCACGGGCGGGGGCGGGGGTGCTGCGGGGGCGGCGTGATGCTGCGGCTGCGCCCCCCAGGGCCCCGCGGCCCCGGCGATGCCTTGCGCCATGCCCATGCCCATCCCCATGCCAAGCCCCGCGCCCATTCCCGAATTGGGCGTGGCGGCGGCGGTCTGCATCGCCTCGGCGGTGGCGTATTGCTGATACTTCGACAGATCGCCCAGAACCCCCATCGACGTGCGCTTGTCCAGCGCCTCCTCGACGGCGGGCGGCAGCGAGATGTTCTCGATATACAGCTCGGGCACCGCGATGCCGTAGTCGGCGGTCGTCACCGTCACCTGATCGGCCACGATCTTGCCCAACCCGTCGGTATTCGCCGCCATGTCGAGCACCGGGATATTGCTCCCCGCCAGCGCCCGGCTCGCCGATTGCACGATCATGTTGCGCAGCTGGAACTGCACCTCGTCCTGGGTGAACTCGCCGTCGGTGCCCACGATCTCGGTCAGGAACTTGCCCGGGTCCGACACCTTGATCGCATAGGTCCCGAACGCGCGCAGCCGCACCGGCCCGAACTCCGGATCGCGCAGGGTGATCGGGTTCTTGGTGCCCCACTTCAGGTCGGTGAACCGCCGTGTGGCGACGAAATAGATCTCGGACTTGAAGGGCGACTTGAAGCCGTGATCCCAATGCTGAAGCGAGGTCATGATCGGCATGTTGTTCGTCTCGAGCATGTAGAGCCCGGGCATGAACACATCGGCCAGCTGGCCCTCGTGGATGAAGACGGCGGCCTGCCCTTCGCGCACGGTCAGCTTGGCGCCATACTTGATCTCGTGCCCATAGCGGTCGAACCGATAGACCATCGTGTCGCGGGTATCGTCCGTCCATTCGATGACGTCGATGAACTGGCCGGAAAGGAAATCGAGAATGGACATGAAGGGCCTCCGTTAGGACTTCAGAAAAATGCGGGCGGGCTCTACCGGTCGCCGCTTGCGCATCAGAATTGCACATATAGGGGCTGTGTGTCGCCTTTTGCATCCCGCAGATGGGGGATGGCGGGCGACCGGGGCCTTGCGGGCCGGATTGGCGGTGGAAATCCGGATGTCGGTCACGATACCCCACCCCCGAGGAAAGATCGCAAGGGGCGACCGTCGCGGTGCCCCCAGAGGTCGATCATCACACCACAAAACGCGCCGTCCGCATCGTTCAGGCGCAGCGCCGTAAACCTGTCGTCCGCCGCGCTCCCGCAGAGCCCGCTGGCCAGGTCGAACCAGCCATGTGGCCCGGTCGGAAAGGCAAAGACGCCGCCCGGCGCCCCGACCCATCCCGCCGAATACTGCGCAACCTCCGTCACCACGGCGTCGCCGCTGCCCAGGGTCAAATGCGCGCCCCGGGTTTCCACCGTCACGCTTTCGACGGCTGTCATCGGACAGGCTGTCGACGCCTCTCCCCAGATGACCTGAGGCTCGAACCCCGGCGTGGCCTTGGTAAAGACGCGCAGTCCTGTCGTCTCCAATGCCAGTGTCACCGCACCGCCCGCACCGCCGACCGGGGCGAAGCCAAGGCAGCCAGACGTCAGGATCAGCGGCCCGTGATCTGTCCAGACACCCGAACGCTCGCTGATCCGGTCGATCCATGCGCGCCCACCCGTCTGATCCGACATACCCTAGACCGGCCCCGCGTCGCGCAACTCGGCGGCGATTTGCGCCACGATGGGCCGGGCTTCCTCGGCGGTCATGCCGATGCGCAAGCGACGATCATAGAGCATCCGCAGCAAAAGCTCGTCATGTCCGGTCAAGAGCGCGAATTCCTCGTCATCGTTGAAGATCGACGGGCGCGCCGCAGGGCTGTCATTGGCCAGGCCCAATCCTTGGGCGATCTCTTCGTGATAGCACGACAGGCGGAACAGGTCGGGATGTTCGGAGCGCACGAAGGCGATGGCCGAGATATAGGCGTTCGGTCGTTCCGACGACGACGAGGCGTAGACCGCGCAATAGGTGGAACTGCCCAAGCTGGTGATCTCGCGGATGGTCTGCCGCCCCAGGGCCGGCTCGACGGCGGCGATCTGGGGACCAAGGGCCCGCTGCTCGTCCACCGAGGCCACGAAGATGTGGTAATTGCCGCCCCCGTTCACCAGCGAGATGGGGTGACCGCTGATCCGGCGCAGCCGGGCGACATAGGCCGCGATCCGCGACCGGTCCTCGCGCTGCGTCTCGGCGTCGACGGAGGCGCCGAAATGCAGCTGGATGCGCACCGGGCGCTCCCACCGACGCAGCTGCGCGCGGCTCTGCCGGGCCACATAGCGCCCGTTGATCTGCACATATTCGGAAAACAGCGCCACCCGCTCGAAGTTGCGCGCCAGTTCTGCGGGGCCAAACGGCGTGTCGGGTCCGCCGCCATCGACCCGCATCAGCCCATCCGCCAGCAGACGCCGCTCCAGCCGCGCATAGAACAGCCGCGCCGACCGGCTTTCCGCCGAGACCTCCGGGCTCGACACCTCGGGACGGGCCACAGGCGGGGTCGGGGCCGCGTCCACAGGCGGTGGTGCGGTCTGGCTTACGGGCTGACATGCGGCAAGGCCGACGGCCAGGGCCGCCACGAGGAGAGCTTTGAAGTGCATCAGGCTGTCGGAACAGACGCCCCGGCGTCGCTGGAGGCATCTCGCGCCTTGGCCGAGGCGAGCGTCTCGCGCAGTTCCTTCTCCATGTGCTCCAGTTCCTTTTCGGCCTCGGCGCGGCGGGCCTTGCCCTCGTCCGCGATCTGCAGGCTTTCGTTGATCGTCGCCACCAGATCCTCGTTGGCCTGCCGCACGGCCTCGATATCGAAGACGCCGCGCTCCATTTCCGTGCGCACCACCGCATTGGCCTCGCGCAGGTTCTTGGCATTCGCGGTCAGCAATTCGTTGGTCAGGTCGTTGGCGTCTCGCACCGCCTCGGCGGCCTCGCGCGACCGCTGGATGGTCACGGCCTGCGCCAACTGCGTCTCCCAGAGGGGCACCGTGTTCACGAGGGTCGAGTTGATCTTGGTGACCAGGCTCTTGTCGTTCTCCTGCACCAGCCGGATCGAGGGGAGCGACTGCATCGTCACCTGCCGCGTCAGCTTCAGGTCGTGAACCCGGCGCTCCAAGTCGTCGCGGGCCGCGCGCATGTCGCGCAGCTCCTGACTGCCGATCATCTTGTCGTCCTCGGGCAGGGCGGCCACGGCGGCTTCCTTGGCGGGGATGGTCGTCGCATCCAGCTCGGCCAGCTTTGCCTCGCCCGCCGAGATATAAAGCCCAAGCTCCTCGTAGAAATCGAGGGTCTTCTCATAGAGCATGTCCAGCGACTTGATGTCCTTGAGCAGCACATGTTCGTGCTTCAACAGATCGTCGGTCACCTTGTCGATCTGGCTCTGCACGTTTTCGAATTTCGCCAGGAAGTTGGAAAAGGGCGCGGCCTTCCCCGTCAGCTTTTCCCACCAGGACCGCTTGCGCCGCACGTCCAGTTCGCTGACCGAAAAGCCGCGAATGGTGCTGACGATGCCGCGCAGACTGTCGCCCGCCGGTCCCACGTCCTTGTTCTTCACGTCCGCCAGCATGGCCTGGCTGATCTGCTGCAATTCCGCCTGCGCCGCCGATCCGAAGCTGATGATCGACTGGGTGTTCGTCATGTCCAGCTCGTCCATCCGCTTGCGGATCGCCTCGGCGACCGGGGCCGGGGCCGCCTCCAGTGCGACAAGCTCCGTGCCCGGCTCGCGCAGGGGGATGGCGGCGACCTCGGCGATCTCGGCGGTGGCAAGCTCGGCCTGCTGGCGGATAGTGGTGTCCATGGTCAGTCTCCCGTTGGCAGGCCGTCCGCTTTCAGACGGTCCCGCAAAACTTCGATTTCTACATCCAGATCGCTGCGGTCCGAAATCAGCAGCGTCTCGCGCTTGGCCTCGATCCCGCGTTGCAGATCGCCCAGAAGGTCCAGGTAATCCGCCTTGGCCTTCGCATCGCGCGTCGCGGCATAAAGGTCGGCGAACTTCACCGTCGCGTCGCGCGCCCCCATCAGGTAGACGCCCAGATACTTGCGCGCCGAGGTCAGGTCGCGCGGATCATCCTCGACCGTGCGGAACATGGCACGTGCCGTCGCGGCCACGCGGGCGACCTGTGCCTCGGCCTCGCGGTCCCTGGCGCGCAACACCGCATCCTGCATGGCGACCAGGTGCTTCTCGGCCTCCTCGATCGACCGGGCGACGCGCTCGGTCTGGAAGGTATCGACCCCTTCCATCCCCTTGTCCGACATCGGGTCCGCCCCGAAGGCCACCAGATGCAACGCCCCCGCCACCACGCCGTAGACCACCGCGGGCAACAGCCCCGCCAAGCCCACCGTCGCGGCCAGCGTCACGCCGACGCCGGTCAGGACCGCCCCGGCGATCTTGCGCGGAAAGGCCGGGCGGCGGGCGATGCGCCGCTCGGCCCAGGCGGCCTCGGCCTTCAATCCCTCGCGGGTCAGCGCCGCACCCCCGAACAGGACCGCACCGGCCAAGAGGTTCACGGCCAGCGCCACGGCCCCGTCCTGAAAGAACGCCGTCACCACGGGCAACACGGCCAGCACCATCAGGATGCTCACCCGCGCGCGCCCCTTCAACGGCCGCTTCAACCCGATCTTGGGGGGCGGCGGGGCCGACTTGTCGACCTTGCCCTCGGGGCTGAACTGACCCCCATAGCGCTGCGCCATGACCTAGAGCCCCCCGCCGTCCAGCACGCCAAGGCCCGCCAGCGTCACAAGCACGCAGAGCGCGGCAAAGGCGATTTTCTGCACCCCGTCAGAACCCATGTGTCATCCCCCGGTCACTCCGGCGCACCGTAAGACAGGTTGCCCGTCCGATGGAACCCCACGCGGCGGCAATCTGCCTAATCCTTGCCCCGAAACAGGCGGTCGTGCGCGTCTTTCGCCTGTGCCAGGTCGCCGCGCCGATCCGCATGCAGCGCGCGCCCCGCCACAACCCCGGGCCGTGCCCCCACCTCGGCCAGCCAGCGGGCCATGTGGGGCTTGTCGTCCAGCGTCTGCTGCTGACCTTCCCACAGCGACGCCCACCCCCAGACGCTCATGTCCGCGATCGAATAGAAATCGCCCGCGACATAGCGGTTGTTCGCCAACTGCCGGTCCAGCACCCCGTAGAGCCGCGCCACCTCATTGCGATAGCGGTCCTTGGCATAGGGCAGGTCATTGGGCGGATCCATCGCGGGCGCATACTTGAGGAAATGATGCGCCTGACCCGCCATGGGCCCCAGGCCGCCCATCTGCCACATCAGCCATTGATCCACCGCGATCCGCTCCCGTTCGGTCGCACCACAGAACCGCCCCGTCTTGCGCGCCAGATACTGGAGGATCGCGCCGCTCTCGAAAATGGCGATCGGCGCGCCGTCGGGGCCGTCCGGGTCGACGATGGCGGGCATCCGGTTGTTGGGGCTGATGGCCAGGAACTCCGGCTTGAACTGGTCGCCCGCGCCGATGTTCACCAGGTGAACCTCATAGGGCAGCCCGAACTCCTCCAGCGCGATGGACACCTTCCAGCCATTCGGTGTGGGCCAGAAATACAGATCGATGGGGTCCGACATGGGCGCGCTCCTTTTGCTCGGGGTCCACCTTTCGCAGGATCGCCTGCGCACACAAGGGCCGCTCACGCCGTCTTGACCGCGCTTTCCCCCCGCGCTACGCCCACCCCCGAGGGGATTTGAGCCAGCTTGCGGCCCTCGTTAAACAAACCGCTAAATCGGTCCGGGGTCAGCCCCCTCTCCGAATATCTGGTGCGTCAATTCCGGTCCCTGAAGGAGGCCCGCCATGAAAGATTCCGCGTCGCGCGCACATAAATCCCGCACCCTCGCCGTCCACGCAGGCACCCGGCGCAGCCAATACGGCGAGGTTTCCGAAGCGATGTTCCTGACCCAGGGCTTCGTCTACGACACCGCCGAAGCGGCCGAAGCGCGCTTTCTCGACGGGGGCCGCGAAGATTTCATCTACGCCCGCTACGGCAACCCCACCGTCGCCATGTTCGAAGACCGGATCGCCGCCATCGAGGGCACCGAAGACGCCTTCGCGACCGCGTCCGGCATGGCCGCCGTCAACGGCGCGATGATGTCGCTGCTTCGGGCCGGGGATCACGTGGTCGCCGCCCGCGCGCTCTTCGGCTCCTGCCTCTATATCCTCGAGGACGTGCTGCGCCGCTTCGGGGTCGAGGTGACGATCATCGACGGCACCGACCTCGACGCCTGGCGCAGCGCGCTGCGCCCTGACACCAAGGTCGCCTTCTTCGAAACGATGTCGAACCCCACGCTGGAATTGATCGACATCCGCGCCGTGGCCGACCTCGCCCATGCCGTCGGGGCCACGGTCGTCGTCGACAATGTCTTCGCCACGCCCACCTATTCGCGCGCCCTCGATCTGGGCGCCGACGTCATCGTCTATTCGACCACCAAGCACATCGACGGGCAGGGGCGCTGTCTGGGCGGTGTCATCTGCGGGACGACCGAATACATCCGCAAGGTGGCCGAGCCGTATCTCAAACACACCGGCGGCTCCATGTCGCCCTTCAACGCCTGGGTCATGCTCAAGGGGCTGGAGCATATGGACCTGCGCGTCCATGCCCAGACCGAGACGGCCGACCGCATCGCCCGCGCCCTTGACGGCCATGCCAAGCTGACCCGCGTGCTCTATCCGCACCTTGCCGGGCATCCGCAGCACGACCTCGCCCTGCGCCAGATGGAGCGTGGCGGCACCATGCTGGCCTTCGATCTGGGCAGCAAGGAGGCCGCCTATCGCTTCCTCAATGCGCTGGAAATCATCATCATTTCCAACAACCTGGGCGACGCGAAATCCATTGCGACGCCACCCTACACGACGACCCACCAACGCCTGCCCGAGGCTCAGAAAGCCGCGCTCGGCATCACCCCCGGCCTGATCCGCCTGTCCTGCGGCCTGGAAGATCCCGACGACCTGCTGGCCGACATCCTGCGCGCCCTCGACCATGCCTGACCGGCAGGGACCAAGGCCGATGACCGCACGGACCCGCCGCACAATTGCGGCGCGCCGGAGCGGCAGGAGGGCCAATGCGACCCCGCCGTCGCTCGGCACCCGGATGCCCGACGTCTCCCCAGCATTCGCCGGATACGCCAAGGTCGCCGTGTCGACGGTGTTCGCCAGAGGTGACATCTCAACCGCATCTACGGCATTCGCCGTATCCGCCGCGCCGGCGACATCGGCCCCGTCCACCGGCCGGACACCGACCACGGCAAGCCCCGCGACCCTCGCACAGGCCGCATCGGCCGGGGTCTCCGCACAGGCGGTTTTCACCGACCCTCTCGTGGCCGCCTCCGCCACCAAGGTCGCTATGCCCGCCGCGTTCCCGTCACGCGCCGTCATCCCGGCAATCCGATCCATCGGAAGCGCCGCCCTGTCAGGCCGGGTCCTCCGCGCGCCAGAGCAGACCCATGCGTGAGGTCCGCCCCTGCCGACCGGACGACCTCCCACAGCTCGCCACAATATTCTGGCGTGGCGTCCACGAAGGGGCCGCGCCGCGTTACACGCCCGCGCAGCGCCGCGCGTGGCTTCCCGCGCCGCCCGCGCCCGAGGCCTTCGCCAAGCGACTGTCCGACCAGACCGTGTTCGTCGCCGAAGAGGCCGGGACCGTCACCGGCTTCATGACCCTGCGCGCCGATGGCACCCTCGACCTCGCCTATGTCCTGCCCGAAGTGCGCGGCTCCGGCACCGCCGATGCCTTGCTGGCGATGCTCGAAAACGCGGCACTGGCGCGGGGCACGACCCGTTTGACCACCCGCGCCAGCGCGATGGCTCAACCGTTCTTCGCCCGCCACGGCTGGCAGGTCGTGGCCCCCGCGCCGCAGCTGCGCGATGGCGTCACGATTCCGGCGGCTGACATGGCCCGCGATCTGAATTGCCCTGTCCTGACCTCCGCATCCGAAATCCTCTGCGCGCCATCCTGACGGCGAACGATTACGATCCGGTTAAGGCGCGCCGTTTGTCTGTACGGGGGGTGTACGGGGGGCGTACCGGGGGTGACACGGGTTTTGCCCTTGCCGGACAGCCCTGCGACGACCCCCGGCACAGTCGCCAAGATTTATTTTGATCGTCCTTGATCTCGCCCCCGAACGTGCCACCTATGGGCTCCATGCGAGAACCGAAGGGAGGGGCGAAATGAACGTCCACGCACCGGACATTGACCGCCACCCGACCGAGGCCGAGGCTCAGGCCGCGCTCGATCTTCTTCGTCGCTACGCCGCCAGCGGCACCGAGCCGACGGTGAATATCTATCCGGACTTGTCAGCGGTTTACCCGACGCACGTCACCGACGAGGCGTATCGTGCCACGCTGCCCGACCTGCAGAACGGGCCTGCCAGTCTGATCCGTGGCGCCGACCGCCGCATTCAGCATGTGGGCATCTCGAACTTCCGCCTGCCGATGCAGATCGCCACCCGGAATGGCGCGCACCTGGCCGAGGTCTCCGTGACCGGCACCGTGAGCCTCGAGGCCGGGAAGAAGGGCATCAACATGTCCCGCATCATGCGCTCCTTCTACATCCACGCCGAAGCCCATGTGGGCTTCGACGTCGTCGACGCCGCTCTTGACGATTACCTGAACGATCTCAACAGTTTCGACGCGCGTCTTCTGCTGCGGTTCTCCCTGCCGCTTCAGGTGAAAAGCCTGCGCTCGGGTCTGACGGGATGGCAGTATTACGACATCGCGATGGAAGTGATCCAGACCGGCGAAACCCGCCGTCGCATCCTCCACCTCGACTACGTCTATTCGTCGACCTGCCCCTGCTCGCTGGAACTGTCCGAGCATGCCCGCCGCACCCGGGGCCAACTCGCCACGCCGCATTCGCAGCGCTCGGTCGCGCGAATGTCCGCGGAAGTTCAGGGGGATGTGACGGTCGAGGACATCATCGACATGGCCCGCGCCCAGGTCCCGACCGAGACGCAGGTGATGGTCAAGCGCGAGGACGAGCAGGCCTTTGCCGAACTCAACGCCGCCCATCCGATCTTCGTCGAAGACGCCGCGCGCCTCTTTGCGGAAGGTCTCGAAGACCTTGAGGGCATTGGCGATTTCCGCGTCGTGGCCAGCCACCAGGAAAGCCTGCACAGCCACGATGCCGTGTCGGTCCTGACCCACGGCGACCTCTTCGCTTCCGAAACCCTCGAGCCGCGCCTCTTCGGCACCCTCGTCCACGCCGGTTGACACCGCACCCCGCACAGGTCTAGCCAATCCGTGCGGGGTCGCGAGCACCCCATCAGGCCTCGGCCCAAGCGTCGCATCCTTGTTACCGTTCATTCGGAGGATGCCTCATGGCCCACCTTTCCACGTCGTCCAAGTCCCTTTCCGCCCATCTTCACCTGCCGGATGCGCCGCAGATCCTCGATCTGCGCGACCCCGCAGATGCCGCGGCCGATCCGCGCCGCATCCCCGGTGCGCGCCCGACCACCCTGGCCGAACTCGAGGCGTCGGACATTGCGTCCGGGAGTTTCGTCTGCGTCTGTCAAAAGGGCGGCAAATTCAGTCAGTTGGCCGCCGCCATCCTGCGCAGCACTGGGGCATCGGCGCAGTCGATGGACGGGGGACATCTTGCCTGGATCGCGGCCGATCTGCCGCTGGTGGCATCGGGTCGTCTTGCGGAGCAGTGGGTTCTGCCGACCGACCCGACCTGGGATGAACTGACCTCCCTCTGGGTTCTGCGTCGGTTCATCGACCGGCTCGCCCCGGTCATGCCGGTGACCCGGGACTGGCTGGACCAGTCCGCAGACGTCTGGAAGGCGCGCATTGTGCCGAACGAACCGTGCGACTTAGCGTCAGTTGCCCAACTCTCACATCCTCTCCTTGACGTTCTGAAGGGCGGCTCTGACCGATTAATCGCGGGACGTCTGACCCGGATCACTACGCCCCTGGATGCGCTGGACCTCGTCGACGACTGGCTTGCCGGAGAAGCGGCATGACCCCCTCATGGGCCGAAATGGGGCGCGTTTTCGGGCGTATCGGTCTTCTGTCCTTCGGTGGGCCCGCGGCCCAGATCGCGTTGATGCACCGCGAACTGGTGGAAACCCGCGACTGGCTGGAGGAGGAGACGTTCCTGCGCGGCCTGGGCTTCTGCACCCTTCTGCCCGGACCCGAGGCGATGCAGCTGGCGACCTTCGCGGGCTGGCGTCTGCGCGGCACGGCTGGCGGGCTGCTGGCGGGTTTGCTTTTCGTGATCCCGGGCGCGTTGTGCATCATGGCCCTGTCGGCGCTTTACCTCGCCTATGGTCGCCTGCCTCTGGTCGAGGCTGCGTTTCTCGGCATCAAGGCCGCGACCCTCGCCATCGTCGCGGGCGCCTTGTGGAAGTTGCGCGCCAAGGCCCTGCGCGGCCCCCTTCCCATCGCGGTGGCCCTGGCCGCTTTTGTTGCGCTCTTCTTCCTGGCCCTTCCATTCTGGGCCGTCCTGCTGGCAGCGCTCGTTTTGGGGGCTGCCGTGCCCGAGGGCCGCCATGTCGCGGTGCCCGCCGCGCCACCCGCCAGAACCGGGCAGACTGTCGTGCTCTGGCTCATCATCTGGTGGGCCCCGCTTCTGACGCTGATCGCCTTCGCCCCAAGGTCCGCGCCCGCCGAGGCGGGGCTGTTCTTCAGCTGGCTCGCCACGGTCAGTTTCGGCGGCGCCTATGCCGTATTGGCCGCGCTGGCGCAGACAGCGGTCGAGACGCAGGGCTGGCTTACACCGGACCAGATGGTCGATGGCCTGGGCCTTGCTGAAACCACGCCCGGCCCGCTGATCCTGGTGACGGTGTTCACCGCATGGCTCGGCGGCGCGCAGGTCGGCACAGGCACGGCAATCGCCACGGCCGTCGTGACGCTCTGGGCGACGTTTGTGCCCTGTTTTCTCTGGATTTTCGCGGGCGCTCCGCATCTGGAGCGGCTGACCGCCATGCCCCGGCTTCGCGGCGCTTTGGCAATGGTCTCGGCGGCGGTGGCGGGTGTGATCGCGAACCTGTCGCTGTGGTTCGCGGTCCACGTCCTGTTCGCGCGCGTCACGGACAGCCGCCCGCCCGTCCCTGACTGGAGCAGCCTCGACCCCGTGGCTTTGGCCCTCGCCGTCTTGGCAGCGGTCTGGTTGCTGGTGCTCAGGCGTGGCGTGCTGGAAACACTGGCGCTGGCCGCCCTCGGCGGAGCGGGGGTCGCGCTGTTCTGAAGCGACCGATCTGGCTAAACGAGAAACGCTCTAGACGGCGTCGCGCAGGGCGCTTGCCACGTCTTCGACCACCCTGTCCAAAAGCTCCGGGTCTTCGCATTCCGCCATGACCCGGATCAACGGCTCGGTCCCCGACGCCCGGATCAGCAGGCGGCCCTTGCCGGCCAGCTGGCCCTCGGCTTCGGCGATGGCGGCCTTCACCGACGCTGCGTCCAACGGCCGGGCCCCCGCAGCATAGCGCACGTTATCAAGACGTTGCGGGACGCGCTCGAAGGATTGCATCAGGTCGGCAGCCGATTTCCCGGTCCGCACCATCTCGGCCAGAAACTGCAACCCGGCGATCAACCCGTCGCCCGTGGTGGCATAGTCGGTCATGACGATATGGCCCGATTGCTCGCCGCCCAGGTTGAACCCCCCGGCGCGCATCGCCTCGACCACATAGCGGTCGCCGACCTTGGTCCGGTGCAGCGCCAGGCCCTGACGTTGCAGATACCGCTCCAGCCCCAGGTTCGACATCACCGTCGCGACAAGGGTACCACCGCGCAACCGGTTTTCGCCGGCCCACCGGGTCGCGAAGAGGGCCATCAGCTGATCGCCGTCCGCCAACTGCCCCTGCGCATCCAGGATCATGACGCGGTCCGCGTCACCATCCAGGGCGATGCCCACGTCCGCGCCATGTGCGACAACCGCCTGCGCGCAGGTATCGGTGTGGGTCGAGCCACAGTCGAGGTTGATGTTGCGCCCGTTCGGGTTGACCCCGACGGGGATCACGGTCGCGCCCAGTTCCGCCAGAACGTCTGGCGCCGCGCGATAGGCCGCCCCGTTGGCGCAATCGATCACCACCTTCAGCCCTTCCAGCGTCATGCCCGTCGGGATCGTCGTCTTGGCGTATTCGACATAGCGCCCGCGCCCGTCGTCGATGCGCTTGGCCCGCCCGATATTGGGCGCGTCGGCAAGATGCACGCCGGCATCGACCATGCGCGAAATCTCGGCTTCGGCCTCATCGCTCAGCTTGAAGCCGTCGGGGCCGAAGAACTTGATCCCATTGTCATCCGCCGGGTTGTGGCTGGCCGAAATCATCACGCCCAGGTCGGCGCGCATCGACCGCGCCAGAAGGCCCACGGCAGGCGTCGGCACCGGCCCGAGCAGCAGGACATTCATCCCCGTGCTGGTCAGCCCCGCCGTCAGCGCGTTTTCGAGCATATAGCCCGACTGCCGCGTGTCCTTGCCGATGACGACGCGGTGCGCAGCCATTCCCGTGCCCTCGCGGCGAAAGTAGCGACCCGCCGCCGCGCCGAGGCGCAGCGCCATTTCGGCGGTCATGTTGCCTTGATTGGCGCGTCCCCGCACGCCGTCAGTGCCAAACAGGCCCATTCCAATCCCCCGTTTCCCGCCAGAGCGCGAGGCCCTGCGCCACCTCGGCCACGTCATGGACCCGGTGCATCTGGATGCCTTGTGCCACGGCGGCGAGGGTGACCGCCAGTGTTCCCGGCATCCGGTCGGCGGCGGTCACGGCCCCGCCGATATCGCCGATGAACCGCTTGCGCGATGCACCCAGAAGGATGGGGACGCCAAGGCCGTGGAACAGGCCGATCCGGCGCAGCAGGGCCAGGTTATGGGCTTGCGTCTTGCCGAAACCGATGCCCGGGTCCGCGATGATCCGCGCGCGCGGGATGCCCGCCGCCTCTGCCGCCGCGATCCGTTCGGCCAGCGCGTCGAAGACATCGAGCACGACGTCGTCGTAAGCGGGATTGTCCTGCATCGTCTGTGGCGTGCCCACGCTGTGCATCAGGCAGATCGGCGCGTTCGCCCGTGCCACCGCCTCTGCCATCGCCGGGTCGTGGGTCATGGCCGAGACGTCGTTGACCAAAGCCGCCCCCGCCTCCAGCGCCGCCCGCGCGACGTCCGCCTTGCGCGTGTCGATGGAGAGTTTGCGTCCCTTGAGCGCCGTCAGAACCGGCAGGACCCGGGCCGCCTCCTCCTCCGGCGACACCTCCTCTGCGCCGGGACGGGTGCTTTCGCCGCCGATATCCAGCAGGTCAGCGGCGGCCATGGCGCGCGCGCGGTCAAGTGCGGCTTCGGGGGTCAGGAACAGCCCGCCGTCCGAAAAGCTGTCGGGTGTGACGTTCAGGATGCCCATAATGCGGGGGCGGTCGAAGGTCAGCCCCGCGATGTCGGGGCGGGCTGCGGTCAGCGGGGTCAGATCGGCGTCGCTCAGACGTCCGACGGGGACGATCTCGGGCGCGGCTTGACGGGTCAGGACAGCGACGCGGTCGAACCGCAGCCAGCCAGCCGCGAGGCGGGGGCCGTCCGCATCCGGTCGGGGCAGGGGCATAAGGTAGCGCATCAGATGTCGGCGATTGTCCGGGCGCTGCGCTCGGGCACGGGGCCTGCACCCGGGTCGTGCGGCGTGACCAATTCGACGGCATGGAAGGTTTCCGCGAACCAGCGGGCAAGTGTCAGCGGTGCTTCGTCGGTCGGGCCATGTGTCGCGTCGAGGACCAGGCGGGAGGGGGCCCAGACGGTCAGGCCGCCCCGTCGCATCGACCAGTCCAGTTCGGTCCGGCTGTCGACGACAACGCAGCGCCGGTCGCGTGCGGCCAGCCGCCATGCGGCCTGCTCCACCGCCAGAAGGGAGACGCGGCGCTGCGCCATGGGGTTGGCTGCAGAGGGCGGGGTGAAATCCGGCGTGGCGATGAGGACCGTGGGCGCCGTATCCGCCGAGAGCCGGTCGAGAAGCGCAGAGAGGCCGTCGTCATCCTGAGCGCCCTTTGCCAGAAGGATGACGCGCGGTCGGGGGGCGTCCTTGGCCACGGCGATGGCGGGTGCCGCCGTGCGGGCGCGCACGATCTCGACCCCCAGGACATGCGGACCCCGGTCCAGCTTTTCGATCCGGACGAAGACGCGCGCGACCCGGTCGTGGAGCAGGACCCGCGCTGCCAGACGTTCGGCCAGGGTTTCCAGAAGGTTGAGGCGCTCGGCCTCCATCTCGACGTCGATGGCCTCGATCAGGGTGTCATAGCTCAGGATGCCGTCCACGTCGTCCGACAGGATGGCTTCGGTGTCGGGCGTCACCTCGGCGACGATATCGAACCGCAGACGTTGGCGCACCCCGCGCTCCTGCTGGAAGGCACCGATCTCGACCTCGCGCAGGTGTTCGCGCAGGGAGATGCGGTCAAGCGGCAGGCCGGTCGCGCGCGCCCGGTCGAGCGGGGCCGCAAAGGCGAGGCGCAGGGCCTCCTGATCGGGGGATGGCATCGGGCTGGACATCGCGGACCTCGGCACGGCTCAGGGCGTGTCCCCTGAAACCATGCGGACCCGGTCTGATAAAGACCCCTGTCCGGCGCATCGGGGCAGAATGCGACATTCCTGCCGGTCAATCGCCGTCCGGCCCGGTCAGGCGCCCGGGATCTGCCGATAGAAGATGTGCCGCCCCACCTTTGCGGTGCGCGGATAGACGGCCGCCCAATAGGGGTTCACGTAGTCGGCGTGGTAGTGAGTCGCCCGCCCGGTCAGCACCCGTGGCTGACCATCCAGCAGTCTGCGCGCGATCCTGTCGGCCTGGTCCCAGGCGGCCTGTTCGGTCACCACCTCGGGGATGCCGTCACAGGTATAGCTGAACTGGCAGGCGTGGATGCGCCCTGTCCCCTGGTTGACCACATCGCAGACCGTGTCGGGGTAATTCTGCGCGTCGACCCGGTTCAGGATGACTTCGGCAACGGCGACCTGTCCGTCCAACGGCTCGCCCCGGGCCTCGAAATAGATCGCCTCGGTCAGGCAGCCTAGGGCGCCGCGGCCCGGTTCGGTGGACCGTGCGGGGAGAGCCGCGTCGTTTCGGGCAGCGGGGCCGCGCAACAGGTCGGATCTGCGCAGCGTGCCTTGGGCCGACAGCGGTCGTGCGCCCGACACCTGCGGAGCCGCGCCGGTCGACAGGGCCGCGCGCGCTCCGAAGAGTTGCACCGCGGGGCCACCGAAGGTGGACGCCCCGATCGATTGCGCCGCCGCCGGGACGGCAAGCGCAAGAATGAACCATGCGACGGCCAACATGACCGTCACCCTGAGATGTCGCATCCGGACCTCACCGTTTGCTGGATTGCCTTTGGTCTACCGACCAACCGTTACGGGGGGGTAAACTTCCCGACGATTTCTCGACCAGATGTTCGGCCTCTTGGATTGCGGCAACCGCCTCCGCTACGGCAGATCCATCGCCATCTGTGCCTTGAGCCGGATTGCGCCGGTCCCTCGGCCACCCGTGCGCGTCAATCCGCCGGATGACCGCCTTTGGGACCGCCCAACAACGTCGCCTGCGCCGCAGCCAGTTTGGCGACCGGCACCCGGAAGGGCGAGCAACTGACGTAGTCGAAGCCCGCCAGACGACAGAATGCGATCGATTCGGGGTTGCCCCCATGTTCGCCGCACAGGGCCAAGGTGACGTTCGCGCGTGCCTTGCGGCCCCGCTGTGCGCCAAGCAGCAGCAGTTCTCCGACGCCGTCGACGTCCAGCGTCCGGAACGGGTCTTCGGGATAGACCCCCTCGTTCACGTATGCCGACATGAAGCGGCCCGCATCGTCACGCGACAGGCCATAGGTCATCTGCGTCAGGTCGTTCGTCCCGAAGCTGAGGAAAGCCGAGGTTTCGGCGATTTCCCCGGCGCGGAGTGCTGCGCGCGGCGTCTCGACCATGACGCCGACGCGGTAGTCGAAGTCTTGCCCCGTCTCTTCGCGCACGGCGGTGGCGATGGCGTCAATGCGACGCTTGACCAGTTCGACCTCCCGTCGGGCGGTGACCAGCGGGATCATGATCTCGGGCATGGTCTGCGCGCCGGCGGCCCGGGCGGCAACGGTCGCCTCGAAGATCGCCCGGGCCTGCATTTCATAGATTTCCGGCAGCGCGATCCCAAGTCGGACGCCGCGCATGCCGAGCATCGGATTGTATTCCTGCATCGCCTCGATTCGGGCTTTCACCTCCGACAGGGGCCGGTCGAGGGCCTCGGCCAGGGCGCGGATCCCTTCGTTCTCGGAGGGGAGGAATTCGTGAAGCGGCGGATCGAGCAGACGGATGCAGACCGGCAGGCCGGACATGAGTTGGAACAGTTCGGTGAAATCGTCGCGCTGCATCGGCAAGAGGCGTTCCAGAGCTGCCGCACGGTCCGAGGGGGTTTCGGCAAAGATCATTTCGCGCATGACGGTCAGGCGACCGCTGTCGAAGAACATGTGCTCGGTCCGGCAAAGACCGATGCCGTCGACCCCGAAGGTCCGCGACAGGGTCGCGTCGGCAACCGTGTCGGCGTTGGCCCGCACGCCGATGTCGCGCACGTCGTCGGACCATTTCATCAGGTCCCCGAAGGCGCCGTCGATCGCGGGTTCCTGAGTGGCGACCGCCCCGGCCAGAACCTCCCCCGAGGAGCCGTCGACCGTGATCTCGTCGCCTTCCCTAAGGATCGTGCCGTCGGGCAGGGTCACACGCCGCTTGGTGCCGCTGATCCGCAGGCCGGTCGCGCCGGTCACGCAAGGCAGGCCAAGGCCGCGCGCGATCACGGCGGCATGGCTTGTCGAGCCGCCCCGTTCGGTCAGGACGGCCTGGGCCGCGTGCATGCCGCGCACGTCATCGGGCGTGGTTTCGCGGCGGACAAGGATGCAGGCCTCGTCGCGCGATTGCGACGCCTGGGCGGCGGCGCTGTCGAAGACGATCTTGCCTACGGCGGCCCCGGGCGAGGCGGCGATGCCACGGACAAGGACCGTTCGCTTGGCGCGTGGGTCGATCTGGCGGTGCAGAAGATGGCTCAGCGTGCCGGGGGCGACCCGCAGCAGCGCCTCGGACCGCGGGATCACGCCGTCGCGAGCCAGGGACGCGGCAATCGCCACCGAGGCGCGCGCCTCGCGGGGGCAGCGCACGGCGTCGAGGATGGCGAGGCGGCCCTGGTCGATGGTGAATTCGACCTGCATTTCTTCGCGCAGACGTTTGCGGCAGGCCTCTCCGACCTCCAGCAATTCGCGGTACACCTCGGGCAGCAGATCCTGCAGCGAGGGGCCGCGCGCGTCGCGGGTCAGATAGATGGCCTTGTCACGGTCGATCAGGGCATCGCGGCCCATGGCCTGCCCCAGATAGCGCCCGGTGACCTGCGGCTCACCCGTGTTGGGGTTCACGAATTGCACGATTCCCGAACCGGATTGGCCGGGCCCCATGCCCTGCGCCATTCGTTGGACCACCAAGCCCAGACCGGCATCGGCGGGCGCGCCCTGGGCTTGACGCAAGAGCCGGGCGGACGTCCCTTCCCAGGCCCGCGCCATGGATCGCAGGACGGCGGCCAGCTGGTCGGTGATGGCCTGGGGGAAGGGGTCGTCAACCTCGGCCTCGAATATTTCGCGTGCTTCCAGAGGGGTTTGCGCCTCAAGGAACGGTTCTTCGTCGAGGCGCATGACGTCGATGGCGAAAGAGCGGATGAAGCGCAGGTAGAGTTTGTCTGCGGCGACGTCGCCCAAAGTATTGGACAGCCAGGCGTGCGCCTTGTCGTTCATCCCGATGTTCAGAACGGCATTCGGGCCGCCCCAATCCGCCGTTTCGGACGACGACCGCAGGGACAAAAGCATCGGTTGACCGTCGAAAAGCGAGATCAACGTGGCCAGGTCCGGCATCTTTCCGTCGGCGATATCGCGCACGGTCCTGAAGGGCAAGGCAACGGTTTGGGGCACGGGAAGACCCATGCGAATAAGGCGTTGCAGGCACTTGGCACGGTTGCCATGCCGCGTGACCTTGATGTCAGCGGTGGGCGTGACTTCGATGAAGCCGGGTGTGTCGAGCATGACCTGCGCCTCGCCATTGTGCAGTTGCAGCATCGCACATTGTTGCGGCGCAGCATAGCGACATTTACACCTCAGACACTAAGACTTCGTTTCCGTCGCGCCAGCCGGGAGTTCACAACCCTTTTGAGCCTGTTGCCGGGATGCACGGGGCGAAATTCACGTCGGACCGGCGGGTGATCGACAGGTGATCTGCGTCCGACGCGATTTACGAACCTATACGGCCCAGATCGGCAATCCGGGTGCACAGGCGCACGATTTCCGACAGAAGGTTCAGGCGGTTGCGGCGCACGATCTCGCTGTCGGCATTGACCTGCACGGCCTCGAAGAAGGCGTCGATGGGCGCGCGCAGGGCGGCGAGGGCAGTCATGGCGGCCGGGTAATTCTCGGCCGCGAGCGCCGCTTCGATGGCCGGTCTGGCGGGGGCGAGAGCGGCGAAAATCGCGCGCTCCTCCTCGGTTTCGGCCAGCTTGGGATCGGCGCCATAGCTGTATTCCACGCCGTCCTTCGCCTCGGCCTGATCGAGGATGTTTTTCGCCCGCTTGTAACCCTGTATTAAGTTTTCCCCGTTATCGGTGGCGAGGAAGGAATTGAGCGCGCGGGCGCGGGCGGTGACATTGGCCAGGTCATCGGTCCGGTCGCCGGTCAGACAAGCGTCGATGACATCGTGGCGGATGTCCTCGGACTTGAGGTGCTGCTTGAGGCGGTCATGGAAGAAGGAGAGGAGATTGAAATCCGCGGCCATGCCCGTGAAGTCGTCGCTGTCGTTTGGCTCCGGTCGTGGCGCATTATGAAGCTTGAGACAGCTATCAAAGGCTTCCAACAAGTTCAGATCGATCTCGTTCTCCAGCACCAACCGAATTACCCCCAAAGCCGCCCTTCGCAGCGCGTAGGGGTCCTTGCTCCCGGTCGGCTTCTCGTCGATGGCCCAGAACCCGGCCAGCGTGTCGAGTTTGTCGGCCAGCGCGACGGCCACGGACACGGGCGCGGTCGGGACGGCGTCGGAGGGGCCGAGGGGGGAGTAGTGTTCCTGCGCGGCGAGGGCCACGGCAGGGTCTTCGCCCGCGGCTTCGGCGTAGTAGCGGCCCATCAGGCCCTGCAGTTCGGGGAATTCGAAGACCATTTCGGACGACAGGTCGGCCTTGGCCAGACGCGCGGCGCGCTCGGCCAGATCGGGGTCGGCGCCGACGGCGGGGGCCAGTTCTCGGGCCAGCGCCGCGATGCGCTCGATCCGTTCGGCCTGTGACCCCAGTTTGGCGTGGAAGGTCACGTTGGACAGGGCGTCGGTCCAGGTTTCCATCCCCGCCCGGGCGACGCGCAAGTCATTCTCCCAGAAGAATTTCGCGTCCGACAGGCGGGCCGACAACACGCGGTTGTTGCCCGCGAGGATCGTCGAGCCGTCGTCCGCCGTGGTGCGGTTGGCGACGGTGATGAAGCGGACGATCTTGCCGGTTTTGTCGCGGACCGAGAAAAACTTCTGGTGCTCCTTCATGGAGGTCTGCAGCACCTCGGGCGGCAGGTCGAGGAAGGCGTCGCCGATCTTGCCCATCAGGACGACGGGCCATTCGACCAGCCCCGCGACCTCGGCCAGGAGGCCTGCGTCTTCAACGACTTCCAGCCCGGCGGCGAAGGCCTGATTGGTGGCGTCCTGCCAGATGTGGTCGGCGCGTTCTTCGGACGACAGGATGACATGGGCGCGCTTGAGCCGCGCCTCGTAGTCGTCGAAGGAGGTCACCGCAAAGCGGCCCGGCGACATGAAGCGGTGCCCCTCGGTCGTGTTGCCCGCGACGATGCCGTCGATGTCGAGCGGGACGACGCTGGCCCCGTCCTCGCGCGTGAGGATGCAGAGGATGGAGCGCAGCGGGCGCACCCACCGGAGGCTGCCTTCGCCCCATCTCATGGATTTGGGCCAGGGGAAGTTGCGGATCGTCGTTTCCAGCACCTCGGCCACGATCTCGGCGGCGGGGCGGCCCGGACGGGTGATCCGCGCGAGGTAGACCTGACCCTTCTTGTCGTCGGCGACCTCCAGCTGGTCCTTGGTCAGGCCGGTGGAGCGCAGGAACCCGTCGAGCGCCTTTTCGGGGGCGTCGGTGCGCGGGCCCTTGCGCTCTTCGGTGGTGGTGGGGCTGACGTCGGTCAAGCCCTGAACCGACAGGGCGAGGCGACGGGGCGTGCAATGGGCGACGGCGCCCGCATAGGTCAGCCCGGCCTCGACCAGCCCGTCGGTCACCCGCTGGCGCAGGTCATCGGCGGCGCGGCGCTGCATCCGGGCGGGGATTTCCTCGGAGAACAGCTCGATCAGCAGGTCGGACATCTAAAGGCTTCCCTCGGTCAGCGGAGTGTAGGTGGCGCGGTCGGGGCAGGCTTCGCCGACGGGGGTGCCGTCATATGCCTTGCGGCCGCATTCGTTGAGCTCGTTCCAGGCCCATCCGCGCCCGTCATCGGTCAGCGCGACGACGCGGTCGACCCCGTAGGCGACGTTGGGATAGGCGATGAAGCCCTGCGCCGTGCCCGAGGCCAGAAGCGCGCCAATGGCCTCGGCGTCGAAGCAGTCGAACCAGGGGGGCGCGATGGTGGGGGCGGCGCCCGGGTGGGCGCGGGTAGCGAGGTCGCCCGTCACCTCGGCCAGGGTCAGGTCGTGGGCGAAACAGGCGCGGAACCCCAGGGGCGAGGAGGTCGAGGCGATGGCCTGAACGTCGGTCGCGGGCAGCAGGTTGAGCCCCGTGTCCGAGGCGAGCGTCAGGGTCACCGGCCCCTCGACCGGGTCGTAGTAGCCGCGCGTCTGGGCGTACCAGATGCCCGCGCCCATCCCGAACGCGACAAGCAGCAATGCGATGACGACGGCCTTGCCCATTTCGCCCCTGTCCCTCCGTGTGGTCAGGGCGCGGGTTACACCGCGCCCCGGTCAGGGGCAAGCGATGCGGGCGGCGCGGTCAGACCCAGTCGAGGCAGACCTGGCGCGCGGGGTAGGCGGCGGCGATGTCACGTCGCAGGGCGGCGAAATCCGGGCGCAGGGCGGGGAACTTGCGTTCGTGGGTTTCGGCGACGAGGCAAGGGATGCGGGCCAGAAGGCCGCTGTCGTGGAGGGCGCGCAGGAGCGATAGCTCCGCCCCCTCGATGTCGAGCTTCACGAAGGCGAGGCGGCCGCAGTGCGGGGGTGGGTCGAGGGACAGCGTGTCGGGCAAGTCGCCTCGGGCCAGGTCGGCCAGGATCGCGGGCAAATCGTGGACTGGCACGGTGATGTTTTGGCCATGCCCCGCCTCAGCCGGACGGACCCCGTCCAGCAGGGTCGATCCGACGGTGCCCGAAAGGGGATCGTCGGTGAAGGTGACGGAGCGGTGCAGGGTGGCGGTGCCGGAGGTCAGGCCGACGGCCCCGGGCATCAGGTGGACGTTGTCGCGCGCGCCAAGGCGGGTTTGCAGCTCGGCGAAGGCGACGGGGTCAGGTTCGAACGCGTAGACGGTGGCGCCGGTATCGGCGAGCGGGCCCGAGACCACGCCGACATTCGCGCCGCAATCGACCACGACATCGTCGGGGCCAAGCTGCGTCAGCAGGCCGTCGAACATTCCGGTGGCATGGGCGCGGCGCGTTCGGGCGATGATCTTGCGCCTCATCCGGCGTTGCAGAAGTGCCAGGTCGCCCCGGGGTGCGGGGGCGTCGTGGGAAGGCCCGGTATCGGGTGGTCCGGACCGTCGGGACTCGAGCATGGTGTCATCCTCCGCTGGCTGGACTCGCAGGATAGACCTGCCAGACGGAGATTGCCGAGCCGTTAACGCGCACGCGGACCTGTGGGCGAAAAGCCGACGATGCGGGGCGGATGTTTGCCGAAAACCGCGCTCAGGCGGCGTCGGTCCAGCCACCCGCGCGGGTCGTCAGGAAGGCGTCGGCACAGGCCTTGGCCAGGGCGCGGACCCGTCCGATATAGGCCTGCCTCTCGGTCACCGAGATGACGCCGCGCGCATCCAGAAGGTTGAAGATGTGGCTGGCCTTGATGCATTGGTCATAAGCCGGGTGGGCCATGACGATGCGCTTGCCGGTCTTGGGGTCCTCTGCGGGTTTCGACAGGATTTCGGAGCAATGCGCCTCCGCCTCCTCGAAATGGCGCAGCAGGACGGCGGTGTCGGCGGTGTCGAAGTTCCAGCGGGCGTATTCCTCTTCGGTCTGGCGGAACACGTCGCCATAGGTCAGCGGGATCGGCGCCGAAGGATCGTTGAACGGCATGTCCATGACGTGATCGGCCCCGAGCACATACATCGCCAGACGCTCCAGACCATAGGTCAGCTCGCCCGAGACGGGGTGGCAATCGTGGCCGCCGACCTGCTGGAAATAGGTGAATTGCGACACTTCCATGCCGTCACACCAGACTTCCCATCCGAGGCCCCAGGCCCCGAGGGTGGGCGATTCCCAATCGTCTTCGACAAAACGGATGTCGTGCAGCTCCGCGTCGATGCCGATGGCCTGAAGCGAGCCGAGATACAGCTCCTGAAGGTCGGGCGGCGAGGGTTTGATGAGGACCTGATACTGGTAATAATGTTGCAACCGGTTCGGGTTCTCGCCGTAGCGGCCATCGGTCGGACGACGCGACGGCTGGACATAGGCGGCGGCCCAGGCGTTCGGCCCGAGGGCGCGCAGGGTGGTGGCCGGGTGGAAGGTGCCTGCGCCGACCTCCATGTCGTAGGGCTGCAGCACGGCGCAGCCCTTGGTCGCCCAATAGGATTGAAGCCGCAGGATGATCTCCTGAAACGACCTGGGGGTGTCTGTGATGCCCATGGCAAGCCTCTTGAACCGCGTGCGACCGCGTCTATGCGGCAACACTTGGCCCGTCAACGCGCGGCTTGGCGGCAAACGTGACACTCCGGCCCCTTCCCTTGGGACACCGGATCGGAAAGGAAGGAGGGCAATTATCTGACCGACCGAGAGAGTTTCATGCGCTTCGCTGCGATCCTGCTTGCCTGTTCCGTGTTTTCCGCCGCCACGTTCCCTGCCGCAGCGCAGGACCGTGTCTTTGTCCAGATCGAGGCGCACCCCAGTCTGTCCGAAGCCGAAAGCCGCGCCCGCGCCTATGGCGCCGTGGTCACGAACATCAACGGCTTCGCCCTTGGCGGCGGCTGGTACGGCATCGCGCTCGGGCCCTTTGACGTCGACACGGCGCGCAGCGTTCTGCGCGATCTGCGCGAAGACGGTCTGATCCCGCGCGACAGCTATGTGACCGAAGGCGACACCTACCGCGACCGCTTCTGGCCGGTTGGCGCCGGTGCGACGGCGGGGATCACTGCCCCCGACCCGGTGGAGACGCAAACCCTTCCCGCGACCGACAGCACGCAGATCGCGGGCGTGGTCGTCCCTGATCCGGTCGTGATCGAACCCGACGAGACCCCGCGGGAGGCCCGCGCTTCCGAGGCGCTTCTGAGCCGCGAGGAGAAGATGGAGCTGCAGCGCGCGCTGCAATGGTTCGGCTTCTACACCGCCGGGATCGATGGCAGCTTTGGGGCTGGCACGCGCAATTCGATGGCGGCCTGGCAGGCAGCGTCGGGGATCGAGACGAGCGGTGTGCTGACCACCCGCCAGCGGGCGCAATTGATGGCGGAATACGCAGAGGCGCAGGCCGAACTGGGGCTGGAGCCGCTGACGGTGGCCAAGGCGGGCATCGCCCTGACCGCGCCGCTCGGGCTGGTGACCTTCGACCGGATCGAAGCGCCCTTCGTGCATTACCTACCCAAGAACGACAGCGGTGTTCGCCTCTCGCTGATCTCTCAGCCCGGGGATCGGACCGCGCTGGCAGGTCTTTACGAGATCTTGCAGACCCTCGAAATCATCCCGACCGAAGGCGACCGCAGCAAGTCGCGCGACTCGTTCCGGATCACCGGTGTCGCGCCGGACCGCACGACGCAGGTGGTGGCGGAATTGGCCGATGGCCACATCATCGGCTACATCATGAGCTGGCCCGAGGCGCAGGACGCACTGGCCGCGCGGGCCCTGCCCGAGATGGAGCGGACGCTGGCCTCGGTCGGAACGCCGTTGGCCCCCGACGCGGGGTTCCAGCCGTCCGAGCAGAGTTTCGACATGGTTTCGGGCCTCGATGTGCGCAAACCCCTGCGCTCCGCGTCGGGGTTCTTCGTCGATGGTGCGGGAACGGTCGTCACGGCCAGCGAGACCGTCGCCGCCTGTGGCCGGATCACGCTGGACCGTCTGCACGATGCGACGATCGCGGCAAGCCAGCAGGGTGTCGCGATCCTGCGCCCCGTGAACCGCCTGGCCCCGGTCGAAGTCGCTGCCTTTGCCCCGTCCGAGGGGCGGCTGCGCAGCCCGGTGTCGGTCGGCGGCTTCCCCTATGGTGGCGTTCTGGGGGCGGCAACGCTCAGCTTCGGGACGCTGGAGGATGTGCGGGGTCTGGACGGATCGCCCGATGTGATGCGCCTGTCGCTGCCTGCGCGGGACGGGGATGCAGGTGGGCCGGTTCTGGACGGATCGGGCCGGGTGTCGGGCATGTTGCTGCCCGATGCGTCGGACCCCACGCGGGCCTTGCCCGATGACGTGACCTTCGCGATCAAGTCGACGGCGCTCCAGACGATCCTGACGTCGGCGGGCGTTCAACCCGTGGTGTCGCAGAGCATCGCCGCCATCGCGCCCGAAGACCTGACCACCCGCGCCGTGGGAATGACGGTGCTGGTCAGCTGTTGGGAGTGACCCTCACCCCTGCCAGAACCGGCGGGTGAACAGCACGTAGACAACCACGAGTTCCAGCCGTCCGATCAGCATCGCCGAGGCCAGCAGCCATTTGGCGGTGTCCCCCAGGGGCGCGAAATTGCCCGCCGGGCCGATGATGTCGCCCAGACCCGGGCCGACATTCGCGATGGCGGTCGCCGCCCCGGAGACCGAGGTCAGCAGGTCGAGGCCGGTCATCGCCAGCAGCACCGAAAACACCCCGAGCGTCACGACGAAGAGGACGAAGAACGCCATGACCGACGACAGCACGTCCTCGGACACGCGGCGGCCGTCGTAGCGGGGAAAGAAGATGCCGTGAGGCGAGTGAATCTGACGGATCTGGGTTTTGACCGTGGCGAACAGGATCTGGTAGCGGAAGATCTTGACCGAGCAGGAGGTGGACCCGGCGCAGCCCCCGATCAGGCCGCAAAAGAAGAACAGCGCGATGATGAAGCCGCCCCATTCCATGTAGTCCACGCTGGCGAAGCCGGTGCCGGTCAGGATGGAGGCGATGTTGAACAGCGCCTCGCGCACGGCACGTTCCACCGGATAGCCGTCGACCACGATCAGGGCCCCCGATGTGACGACCACAAGGGAGAGGGCGGTGCCAAGAAAGGCTCGCAGCTGGCTGTCGGTCAGGAGCGGTCGGCTCTGACCGTTCAGCAGCTGGACATAGAGGACAAAGGGAGAGGCGGCGGCCAGCATGAAGAAGGTGGCGATATATTCATGTGGGCCCTGGAAGGCCCCGAAACTGGCATCGTAGTTGGCGAAGCCGCCCGTCGACACCGTGGTCATCGCATGGACGACCGCGTCGAAGGTGCCCATGCCGGCCGCCCCATAGGCCAGGGCGCAGGCCAGCGTGATGCCAAGGTAGATCGTGGAGATGGTAGAGCTGATCTGGGCCGCGCGGGGCAGGACCTTGCCCATGGTGTCGAAGGCCTCGGAGCGGAAGATCTGCATTCCCCCGACGCGCAGTTCCGGCAGGAAGACCATGGCGACGACGATCACGCCGATCCCCCCGAACCACTGCAACAGGCCGCGCCACAGAAGGATGCCCTTGGGCAGCTCGTCGAGGCCGACAATCACCGTGGAGCCGGTCGTGGTCAGGCCCGACATCGCCTCGAAGAAGGCGTCGGTATAGCTGAGCTGCGTGGCGCCGATGGTGAAGGGGATGGCGGCGAAGATCGGCAGCGCCAGCCAGACCCCCGTGGTCAGCAGGAACGTCTGTTGCAGTGACAGCCGGTCGCGCACGGCATTGGCCGTCGACAGCGACAGACAGGCGCCGACCAGCATCGTCAGCAAGCCGGATTCGACGAAGACCGGCCATTCCCCATTGTCGACGATGATATCGGCAAGCGCGGGCAGGCCCATGGATGCGCCCAGAACCACCAGCAACAGGCCGATCACATATCCGACGGGGCGCACGTCCAGCATTGGCCCGGTGTCCTGTGCCCGCGCGATCAAGTCAAGCGCGGCGGTCGGCGCGCGCGCGTCTGCCCGATTGGCTGACCGCAAGGCCACAGGCGATCAGGGCGAGGGCGACAAAGAAGCGGCCTGGCAGGACCTCGCCAAGGATCAGGGTGCCGAAGACCATGGACCAGACCGGGACCTGGTAGTTGACGAGGGTCATGAAGCTTGGCCCCGCCGACCGGATTACCTGGACCCGCAGGAGCGCGGCAAAGGCCGTGGGGATAAGGCCGAGGAACACGATGGCCGCCATGATGCCCGGGTCGGCCACCTGCGGCACCCCTTCGGTCAGGAGCATGGCGGGGACAAGGAATATGGAGCCGACCACAAGGGTCAGCGCGCTCAGCCACATGGCGTCGATGGGCGGACAGCGGCGGGTCAGGATCGACCCGAAGGCATAGCTGACCGAGGCGCAGAGACAGGCGATCCGCCCGATGGCGGCCAGGTCGCCATCGCCCGCCGCCGTGACACCGGGACCAAGAAGAACGAGCGCGCCCACAAGACCCAGACCGAAGCCCCCCGCCCGCCGCATCGTCAGCCGGTCGCCCGGCACGAACCAATGGGCAAGCGGCAGCACGAACAGCGGCAGGACCGCCATGCTGAGCCCCGCAAAGGCCGATGGAACATATTGCTGGCCCCAACTGAGCAGCATGAAGGGCAGGGCGGTCGTCAACACGCCAAGCACCGCCACAAAGGCCAGGAGCATGGGTGTCACGACCGGGAACGGCCGCCGCAGGACAAGGACCAGGGACAGCAGCGCCAGCGCGCCGAGCGCCGTGCGCGCCGCCGCGACCGTGACAGGGCCGTAGCCGCGCAGGGCGATGGCCACGACCATGAACGTGCCGCCCCAGATCAACCCGAGGGCGATGATCGACGCATAGTTCCCGAGGGTGGGCTGCGAAACGGGGGTGTCGGTCGTGGTGGCCATCTCCGCTCCCTAGCCTGCGGCAGGGGGCGAGAACAGAGCGATGATGGGTAGGATCGCGCGTTCGGTCGCCGCAACGGCTGCCGATACGCCGACAATTGTTGCGGGCCCATTGGCGGGCCGCGTCCTTGACCCTATGTCATGTGCTCAACATCAAGCGTCACCGGAGAAGGGCCGCAGAATGTCATATGAGGGATGGATCGTCGTTTGCCTGTTGGGCATCGTTCTGGCGGTCGTGGTGATGGCCTATCACAAGCAGAGCGAAGCTGTGGCGCGCCGCAATGCGAAATCGGCGGCCTCCGGCAAGTCGGGCAGCGGCACCGTTTGACGGAACCCCGGCGCCGCGCGGCGCGTTTCCTTTCCAATGCACCCAACCAATTCGGAAAGGACCGCCTAATGAGTTTTGAATTCCTGTTGCCGCTGCTGTCGATGTTCACCCTTCTGGGGGCCGTTGTCTTCGCCTACGTCAGTCAGCAAAAACTGATCGACCGAATGAACGACCCGAACGCGCCGAAATCGACACTTGCCGCGGACGTACCGAACGACGCCAAGCCGGCGGATGTCTGATACGAAAAAAGGCGGGTCTTGATGACCCGCCTTTTCCTTGTCCGCTCTATCGGTCGAATCAGTTCTTGGACTTGTCGACCATCTTGCCCGCCGAAATCCAGGGCATCATCCCGCGCAGCTTCTCGCCCGTGGCTTCGATCTGGTGCTCGTCGTTGAGGCGACGGGTGGCCTTGAACATCGGCTGACCCACCGAGTTTTCCGCCATGAAGTCCCGCACGAACCGGCCGGTCTGGATGTCGGTCAGAACCTCTTTCATGCGCTTCTTGGTTTCCTCGTAGGGCAGGATGCGCGGGCCGCTGACGTATTCGCCATATTCGGCGGTGTTCGAGATCGAGTAGTTCATGTTGGCGATGCCGCCCTCATAGATCAGGTCCACGATCAGTTTCACTTCGTGAAGGCACTCGAAATAGGCCATCTCGGGGGCATAACCCGCCTCGACCAGCGTCTCGAAGCCCATGCGGATCAGCTCCACCAGACCACCGCAGAGCACGGCCTGCTCACCGAAGAGGTCGGTTTCGCACTCTTCGCGGAAGTTCGTCTCGATGATGCCCGACCGGCCCCCGCCGATGGCGGAGCAATAAGACAGCCCGATTTCCAGCGCCCGGCCGGAGGCGTTGTTGTCGACGGCGACAAGGCAGGGAACGCCGCCGCCCTTGGTGTACTCGCCGCGCACGGTGTGACCCGGACCCTTGGGCGCCATCATGATGACGTCGACGCCGGGCTTGGGCTCGATCAGGCCGAAGTGGACGTTGAGGCCGTGGGCGAAGGCGATGGCGGCGCCGTCCTTCAGGTGGGCGTGGACATGGTTCTTGTAGGTCTGGGCCTGAAGTTCGTCGGGCATGGTGAACATGATCAGGTCGCACCAGGCGGCGGCTTCCTCGATCCCCATGACCTGCAGGCCTTCGCCTTCGGCTTTTGCCCGGCTCGGCGAGCCTTCGCGCAGGGCGACGACGACGTTCTTGGCGCCGCTGTCGCGCAGGTTCAGCGCATGGGCGTGGCCCTGGCTGCCATAGCCCAGAATGGCGACTTTCATGTCCTTGATGAGGTTCACATCGCAATCGCGATCATAGTAAACGCGCATGGTCTCTCTCCCTGAAGCGGTTTTGCGTTGCGGCGTTGCTATCGGTTCGATCGGCAAAATCACAGAAGAGATCGGGATAGATTCCGAATGGATTTCGAGATATCCATTCGTCATCAAAGGTAAACTGCGAGTTTTCATGCTGTCCGATCTGGATCGTCGTATCTTGCGCCGCTGGCAGGCCGATGCGGATCTGTCGCCGTCCGACCTCGCGGCGGCGCTGGACCTGCCTGCGGCTACCGTGTCGCGGCGGATCGAGCGACTGCGCGAGACGGGGGTGCTGCGCGGATTGCGCGGCGTGATCGATTGGGCTGCACTTGGCTATTCTGTCGAGGTGTCGCTGCGCATCCAGCTCGACAAGACGGTGCCCGGGGCTTTCGACGCGCTGATGGCCGAGGCCCGGAAGGTGCCCGAGGTGACCGAGATGCAGACCTTCCTGGGCCGGGTCGATCTCCGCCTGACGGTGATCGCGCGGGACATGACCCATTGGCAGAGCCTCTACCGCGACCGCATCCTGACCCTGCCGCATCTGGCCGAGATCGAGGCGCTGATGCACGTGGCCACCGTCAAGACCGACCAGACGTTGCCCATATGACCGAAGCGATCGACGATACCGACCGCGCCATCCTGCGGGTGGTTCAGGCCAACGCGAGGCTGTCGGCGGGGGCCGTCGGACGCGCCGTCGATCTGTCGCAGCCGGCGGCCTGGCGGCGCCTGCGGCGGTTGCGCGATCTGGGCATCCTGCGGGGGCGGGAACTGACGCTCGACCTCGAAAAGCTCGGCTTCGGGGTGACGGTGTTCCTGGGCATCAAGCTGGCGACGAAGGGCCGGGTCAGTCTGGACGATTTCGAGCGGGCGGTGACCGCCATCCCCGAAGTGCGCCGTGTCGAGCATGTTCTGGGCCGTTATGATTACCGGCTGCGGGTTACCGCCCGCGACCTGCCCGACTTCGAGCGGGTCCTGCGGCGGCGGATCATGGCGCTGCCCGGTGTGGGCGAGATGGAGGCGAATGTGCTGCTGTCCGAAGAACGCTTGCCGGGGCCGCTGTGACCGCGCCCGAGCGGACCCCCGAGGACCGGGCCTGCTTTCTGCTGTCCGAACTGTTTCTCGACACTGACACCCGCGGCAGTCTGGATCGTCTGGCGCAGGAATTGCGGGCGACGGGCGTGCCGGTCGCGGCACTGGACCGGCTGATGGTGGAGGATGTGGCTCGCGTGTGCCTGACGAACCTCTATTCCCCGGCGGGGGAATGGGAGGGGTTCGATACCGATTGGCTGCTGGCGCGGATTGCCAAGAACCGGGCCGATCCGGGCGTGCTTGCCCCGGTCCGGCGGTGGATGCGGCGGCGTGCCCTGCGCCGGATGGTGCCCGAGTGGTCCGATCTGCGCGCACGCCTTCGTGACGCACCGACCTAGGCCCGGATCAGCGCGGCAGACTCCATTCGAGCGCGTCATGGGCAAGGGGCGAATAGCGGAAAGTCCGAAACCCCATGGACCCGGCGGCATTCACGTTCGTGGAACTGTCGTCGATGAAGAGAACCTCGCCCGCCGTCAGCTCCATCGCATCGAGCACTGCCTGAAATGCCTCGGTTGCGGGTTTGGCATGGCCGATCCGGGCCGAGGCGAACACCTGTTCGATGCCGGGAAACTGCGGCAGCAGGCCATCGACCCAATCGGCACGGCGACTGTCGGCATTGGTCAGGATCGCCTGACGCAGGCCCTGCCGTTGCAACCGGGCAATCGCCTGCTGGATGCGGACATTCGGGTGGAAGTCGTTGTCGAGCCAATGCTGGACGACCGCCTCGGGCGTGGTGTCCGCCCCGCTGCCGGTGATCCAGCCGTCGATGCGGTCGAAGATATCCTCGGCCCCGGTCAGCAACCCGTCGAGCCCGCCGAACACGGCATCGGTGAAATCGTCGATGGGCGCGCCGAACTTGTCCTCGAACCCCTTGGACCACAGGAAGCGGCCACCGGGCGCGTTGACGTTCAGCACGCCGTCGAAATCCCAAAGGACGGCGCGGAGGGGGACATTTGAAACGATCATTCCACAAGCCTAGCCGATCATCGTTGGTCTGGCGATGGCGCTTTGCGGGACAGAATGCCGCCCATTGGAAACCCGCCGCGACGATCCGCCGGGGTCGGCGGACCAGTTTGCCTTTGCGCGGGGACGAGCCGCATGTGAGAACATGACCCAAGCAGGAGGAGAGATCATGGCATTGCTCGACACCGTTGACCCCGAGGGTCTAGACGAATTTTCAGTGGTCTTCACCGACCGCTCGCTCAATTCCATGAGCGGGGCGTTCCAGCAGGTCATGCGCGACCTACATGCGGGGCTCTGCGAGGTCTATCAGGCCGACCACGCGGTCATCATCCCCGGCGGCGGCACCTTCGGGATGGAGGCGGTGGCGCGGCAGTTCGGGCAGGGGGCCAAGGCCCTTGTGGTGCGCAACGGCTGGTTCTCCTATCGCTGGTCGCAGATCATGGAAGCCGGGGCTTTCACCGCCGGGACGGAGGTCATCAAGGCCCGTCAGTCGGGCAACGACAGCAAATCACCCTTCGCCCCCCCACCCATCGAGGAGGTCACCGCCCGCATCCGCGAAACCCGGCCAGATGTCGTCTTTGCGCCCCATGTCGAAACCAGCGCCGGCGTGATCCTGCCTGACGACTACATCACGGCCCTGGCCACGGCGGCCCATGAGGTCGGCGCGCTCATGGTGCTCGACTGCATCGCGTCGGGCTGCATCTGGGTCGACATGAAGGCGACGGGCGTCGATGTCCTGCTCAGTGCGCCGCAAAAAGGCTGGTCCGCCTCGCCCTGTGCGGGTCTGGTGATGTTGTCGGATCGCGCGGCGGAACGGGTGGCGGCCACGGCCTCCGACAGTTTCGCCATCGACCTGAAGAAATGGCACCAGATCATGCAGGCCTATCTGGCGGGCGGCCACGCCTATCACGCGACGATGCCGACCGATGCGCTGCGCGCCTTCCGCGACACATTGAACGAGACGCGGGCCTATGGCTTCGACCGCCTGAAGCAGGCGCAATGGGATCTGGGCACCAAGGTCCGCGCGATGCTCGCGGCCAAGGGCATCCGGTCGGTTGCGGCCGACGGCTTCGGTGCGCCCGGCGTCGTGGTCAGTTTCGCGCCCTCGCCCGAGATCCAGTCGGGCAAGGCGTTCATGGCGCATGGGATGCAGATCGCGGCGGGCGTTCCGTTGCAATGCGATGAGCCGGCGGATTACGCGTCGTTCCGCATCGGACTGTTCGGGATGGACAAGCTCATGGATGTGGACGGGACGATGGCCCGCCTGTCGCGCGTGATCGACCAGGTCTTTCCGGACTGACGTGCGCGGTTGCCTCAGGTCGTGTTGGCCTGGGGCGCATCGCTGGATGCGGATTTTGGCGTGGCCCCGAGACCCAGGCGCATGACGGCCCGGCGCAGGGGTGGCAGGTCATGCAAGGCCGCCATACCCCGCGCCCGCAGCGCCTGAACCGGAGCAATCCCCGCGATGGAGGTGCGGTTGAGCAGGTCGATTCCAGCCATCCGCAGCGCCGCATCCCGCCTGCGCGCCTGCCCGTAGGGCTCCAGCATCTCGAGGCTGCCCAAGGGGTGCCGGGCGGCCAGATCTTGCAGCAGCGCGATGTCCTTGAGCGAGGTGTTCAGCCCCTGAGCCCCGATCGGCGGCATCGCGTGGGCGGCTTCGGCGGCCAGCGCCAGGCGGCGCGCCGTGAAGCGGTCCGCGAGGACGGATGTGATCGGCCAGATCGCCCGACCCGAGACCAGCGATAGCGTCCCCATCACATTGGCGGATCGCTCCTGCGCTTCCTCGGTAAAACGGCCGGGGTCGAGATCCATGCGGCGCGTCTGTTCCGCTGCGATATCCATCCAGACCACGGCGGAGCGGTGTTGCCCGCCCCGATCCGGCAGGGGCACCAGTGTGAACGGCCCGCCGCTGTTGTGGATTTCGGTCGAGATGTCGTCGTGCGGGGCCGCGTGCGTGCAGGCAAAGACAATTGCGCTCTGGCCATAGTCGACCCGTTTCGCGTCGATCCCGGCCATTTTGCGAACCGGGCTGTCGCGACCGTCGCAGGCGACAAGGAGCCGGGCGGTGATCCGGCTGCCGTCGTCCAGGGTGACCCGTGTTCCGGCCTCGCGCGCGAAGATGCCCGACACGGAACGACCGAAGCGCAGCGTGACCCCGGGCAACTCCTCTGCGCGCGCAAGCATGTGATGGCGCAACAGCCAGTTGGGAAAGTTCCATCCGAAGGGTGCGTCCGAAATGTCGCGTGCCTCGAAATCGCGGGTGACGGTCGTGTCGCCCGCCGCGTCGACGATCCGCATTGTCCAGAGCGCCGTGCCCGCAGGGCCCAACCTGTCCCAGATGCCGGCCCGGGTCAGCAGGTCGCGCGCCGGTTGCAGCAGGGCCGTGGTGCGCAGGTCGGCGCCCGGCTCATCCTCGCCGGTGATCGGCGGGGCGGGGTCGATAAGGGTCACGTCGTACCCCTCGCTCCCGAAGACGCAGGCGGCGGCCAGACCGGCGGGGCCCGCGCCCGCGATCACGATATCTGTGTCGAAGTCCATGCCCCTCACCTAGGGCGTTCTAGGCGCCGGGAACAGGGGCCAGGATGCCGCGGAGAAACGCGTTGAGGTCGGGCGCGTGGTGGTGCACGTGCGACCCCTGCGCGCGTTCGGGGGCGACATGCACCGTGACCATCCCCATCTCGTGCGGCACCTGCAGGTTGCGGGGCGAATCCTCGAACATGGCGGCGCGCGTCGGGTCCAGACCGTCGGCGGCAAAGACGCGCTCGAAGGCGATGGCGTCGGGCTTGGGCGCATAGCCCGCGTGTTCGATGCCGTGGACCGCGTCCCAGATGCCGTCCAACCCGCGCGCGGCCAGCACGTCCCGGGCATAGGGGGCGGTCCCGTTGGTATAGATGATCTTGCGGCCCGGGAGCATCGTGATCAGATCGCGCAATTCCGGGTCGGGCGACAGAACCGAAAAGTCGATCCTGTGCACATCCTCCAGGAATGGCTCCGGGTCTTGGCCGTGTTCGCGCATCAGCCCGGCCAGCGTCGTGCCGTGGTCATGCCACCAGCGGGCGCGAAGCCCGTCGGCATCCGACCGGCTGACGTTCATCGTCGCCACGATCCAGTCCACCATCCTCGCCTCGATCTGGGGAAAGAGCGGCACGGACGGGGGATAGAGTGTCTCATCCAGGTCGAAGACCCAAGTTGTCACATGATCGAACTGCATCCGGCCTCCCTGACGCGGGGCGGGCAAGGCGTCAAGCGTTTGGGCCGCCTCGGTGCTGTTTGGGGTATACGGCGGGGCCGCGGCACGTGTATTCGGAAGGAACAGATTGGAAAGGCACGGTTTTGGCCCAGAAGGATGCGCATGCCATGATCCTCGACGCGATTGATCGAGGCGAGTTCAGCCCCGGCGACCGTCTGGTCGAGAGCGAGCTGGCTGATCGCTTCGGCGTATCGCGTACCCCCGTGCGCGAGGCGTTGCAGCGGCTGGAGACGCAATCGGTGCTGGTGCGGGATGGACGCTCCTTGATCGTGGCGACCCTGAGTCATGACCAGATGGCCGAGCTTTATGCGGTGCGCACGGAACTGGAGGCGTTGGCTGCACGCCTCGCCGCGCAACATGCAGCCCGCGAGGAGATTTCCGTGCTGCGCCAGATGGTCGAGGAGGACGCGGCCTTGATCGGGGATGCGAACGCACTGGCCCGCGCCAACCGCCGGTTTCACGGACAGATCCACCTGGCGTCCCACAATCGCTATCTCATCCAACAGCTTGGGATGGTTCACCGCTCCATGGCGCTGATGGCGACGACATCGCTGGCCGCCGAGGGCCGGGGGCCAGCCGCATTGGGCGAACATCAGGCCATCGTGGAGGCGATTGCCGCCCGCGATGGAGACGCGGCCGCAGACGCGCTGCGCCAGCATCTGAGTCTCGCCTTTGAGACCCGCCTGCGGGAAGAGGCGCGCAAGATCTGACTGCGGCGCGCTAGCCGCCGTGTGAAACCCGGGACTTGGGCGCGTCGTTGGCCTGCGAAAGCTGCAGTTCAAGTTCGGAAATCCCGCCCTGGAACGTGCCGCCAAACGCCCCGTGACTGGTCTTGTCCCAATGGAATGGCTTGAACACGATCTCGGCAAGGGCCTTGATGACGGCCAGTGTGGCCAGCGGAAAGTAGAGTTCGAGCGTCGGGATCCATTTGCGCAGGTGGCGGTGGTGCGGGGCGCGGCACCCGATGCAGGCCAGCCCCATGGACAACGCAAGCGCAAGCCCGAGGAAGATGCCGAGGGACATCGCGCCGTTCCCGGGAAACCAGTCCAGGATAGGATGGTGGAAGCCGAAGGCTACCACGGTCGTCGACCAGAGAACGGGTGTCAGCAGCGCGTTCAGGATTGCGCCCATGAACAACAGGTGGAATCCCAGAAAACGCCGGGTTCCCAGATCCTGCCAGAGTTCGCGCGGACGTCTGCTGTGAACGGCCCATGTGAGGATGTATCCCTTCATCCAGCGCGACCGCTGCTTGACCCAGGCAATTGGCGAGGCATTCGCCTCTTCCAAAGTGGTGGTGTCGATGATTTCCGTCCGGAAGCCCATGCGGGCGAGACGAACGCCCAGATCTGCATCTTCGGTGACGTTGTGGGCGTCCCATCCGCCCACCGTCTCGATCGCGCGACGTCGGAAGAACAAGGTGGTGCCGCCGAGGGGCACGACGAGGCCCAGGCGCGCGATCCCCGGCAGGACCAGGCGGAACCAGTTCGCGTATTCGATGGTGAAGCAGCGCGACATCCAGTTGCGCATGGGATTGTAGTAGTCGAGCCGCCCTTGGAGGCATGCCACGTTGGCCGGAGCCGTGCGGAAGCGGGTGGCGACGGTCAAAAGCTGGTCCGGGGCGGGCGCGTCTTCGGCGTCATAGATGCCCACGATGCTGCCGCGTGCGAAGTTCAACGCATAGTTCATGGCCCGGGGTTTGGTACGCGGACGGCCATCGGGAACCGGAATGACCCGCATCCACCTGGGCAGGTTCGACCGCTCCAGCGCATCGAGGGTTTGGCGGTCGTCCGCCTCGACCACGAGGCAGATGTCGAGCAATTCGCGGGGATAATCGAGGCGAGAAAGCCGTTCCGTCAGTGGCCCGGCAATCGACGGCTCGCGGTGGAGCGGCACTAAGATCGAGATGCAGGGCAGGCGGCGCGCCGCCTCTTCGGCCGGTCGGATCGAGGCGAATCCCTTGGGCGTTCGAAAGAGCGCGATGGCGGCGGCAACACGCAGCCCCAGGTTGAGCGCCATGACGAGAAGGGCCGCAGCGGTGGCCACCTGAAGCGCGTTGTAGGGCCAGAGAGCCGTCGCGATGAGGGCGGTCAGCATGAAAATGGCGAGCGCGGCAGACCCGGTGCGGGGCTGCCAGCTTCGGCAGGATATGGCCTGGGGCACACGGCATTCGGCAGCCCGCGCCAGGGTTGCACCATGGACCTCGTGCATTCGCGCCTCGAGCGCGCTGGCCGTGGCGACGGCGAAGAGGCAGACGCCCATCGATTCGGGGAGAGCGGCGCGAAGTTCGTCGACCAATTCGGGGCGCGACGTGGCGATCAACGTCTTCCCGCCGACCCGCCGCCACGGCAGGGCGTGGTACTTCAGAGCCAGTTCCAGCGGCAGCTTGCGGGCGAGTTTGTCGGTGTTGGGCGTCGACAGGGGTGGATTTCCCGCCCGCCCCATCCCGCGTTGACGACCCAGAGCCACGGCCAACGTCTCCTCGTCCACGAGGTTGCGACGGATCAGCACGTCACCAAGGCGCGCTGAAAGGCGGCGTTGCAGCATCAAGGCGCGCGCGAGGTCGGACCCGCTGATGGCCCCCATGTCGAGAAGGACTTCGCCAAGTTTCGGGCGCCGGATATACGGCTGTCGCTTGAAGGCGGGCCCCGCGTCCGGATCCGCCGCCTCGTTCGGGATCAGATCACTGGGGATCGGTGGCCCGAGGGACGGAAAACGCACGATCCTGGCAGGATTGTGCGCGAGGGGAGTCATGACATCCGCGCCCGGGTTCTGGGGCGAGGCAGAAGGTCTTGCGGGCGGCATGGCATACTCGGAACGTGATATCCGCCCACCATGCCCCGCCGGAAGTTAAGGATGCGTTAAGATGTCGCGCTTCAACCGTGACGTGCATCCATCGCGGCGGCGAATTCGTCGAACAGATAGGCGCTGTCGTGCGGACCGGGGCTCGCTTCGGGATGGTACTGCACCGAAAACACCGGGCGGCCGCTCAGCCGGATGCCGCAATTCGACCCGTCGAACAGCGACACATGGGTCTCCTCAACACCCTCGGGCAGGGATTGCGCGTCGACGGTGAAGCCATGGTTCATCGACGTGATTTCGACCTTGCCGTCGCGACTGCGGCGAACGGGGTGGTTGGCGCCGTGATGCCCGTGGTTCATCTTGATGGTCTTGGCCCCAAGCGCCATGGCAAGCATCTGATGTCCAAGGCAAATCCCGAAGACGGGGACGCCGCTGTCGACCATTTCACGGATCACGGGAACTGCGTATTCGCCCGTTGCCGCGGGGTCGCCCGGACCGTTCGACAAGAACACGCCATCGGGGTTCTGGGCCTTGACGTCCTCGGCCGTTGCCGTTGCGGGCAGCACGGTCACGTCGCAGCCTACCGATGCCAGCGAGCGCAGGATATTGCGCTTGGCGCCATAGTCGATCGCCACCACCTTGTGGCGCGGCGCCTCCTGCGTGCCGAAGCCGTCGGGCCAGGCCCACTTCGTCTCGTTCCAGCGATAGGACTGGGCGCAGGTGACCTGACCGGCCAGATCCATCCCGACCAGTCCGGCGAAGGCGCGGGCCTTTGCGACCAGCGCCTCGATATCGAAGTTGCCGTCCGGGTCATGGGCCAGTGCCACATGCGGCGCCCCCTGTTGGCGGATCGCGCGGGTCAGACGCCGCGTATCGACGCCCCCCATGCCGATGCGGCCCCGCGACGCCAGCCAGCTTTCGAGGTCCGATGTGGCGCGCCAGTTCGACGGATCGGTCGGGTCCCATTTGACGATCATGCCGGCGGCGACCGGATCTGTCGTCTCGTCATCCTCGGGGTTCACGCCGGTGTTTCCGATGTGGGGGAAGGTAAAGGTCACGACCTGGCCCGCATAGGATGGGTCGGTCATGATTTCCTGATAGCCGGTCATGGCGGTGTTGAAGCACAGCTCAGCCACGGCGACCCCGGATGCGCCGAAACCGCGTCCCATGAAAATCGTTCCGTCGGCAAGGGCGAGGCAGGCGGTCGGCTTCTGGGGCATGGGGAACTCCGGGGTGGCAGGGCGGATGGCCAGCGCGGCCAAATTGTCGGGGTTCTAGGGACGGGGCCGGGGGGCGTCAACACCAGAAGGGTGACCCTTCGGAAGGGTTGGCCCGGGGGCGCGTTCTGCGCTATGGCGGGCGCTCAGACACAACGGGACGGAGATCGCCCATGGACCTGCGCGACCGACTGAACGCCCGCCTCAAGGAGGCGATGCGTGACAAGGACCAGAAACGGGTCGGCACGCTGCGCCTGATCAATGCGGCCGTCAAGGATCGCGACATCGAATTGCGCAGTGACTCCAAGACCGCCGGTTCGCCCGAGATCCTTGCCATCATGGCCAAGATGGTCAAGCAGCGCCACGAAAGCGCGCGCGCCTACGAAGAGGCGGGGCGGCTGGAACTGGCCGAGCAGGAGCTGGCGGAAATCGACATCATCGAGGAATTCCTGCCCAAGAAGCTGTCGGACGAGGAAGTCGAGGCCGCCGTGGTGGAGGCCATTGCCGAAACGGGTGCCAATTCGGTGCGCGACATGGGCAAGGTCATGGGTGTGCTCAAGGGCAGGTATACCGGGCAGATCGACTTCGGTGCGGTCGGCCCGCTGGTCAAGGCGCGCCTTGCCTGACGCGCAGGCCAGCCGCTAGTCGAAGCGCAGGGTCGATACCGCCAGCGTATCATAGCGGCGGCCATCGATGACGCTGTCCACATGGACCTCGATCCAGTCGACGCCTTCGAACCCGGCCAGTGTCCAGCTCTGCTCGCCCCGGTGATCGCGCACGGCGATCGTCCGTTTGAAGCCATTCGACCCCGAAAGGGTGATCGACTCCAGGCGTGCATAGCGCCGGAACGTCTTTTCGTCGCTGTTGTCGCCGTTGACGATGGTCAGGCGCGCCGCTGAAATCGGGGTTTCGAAATCGAAGAGCAACCTGCTGCCCCGGCCGTTGCCCGGGGCCTGTTCGGACCAGGACGAGCGGATGTCGCCATCGAGAAGGCGACTGACCGACAGGGCATCGAGGGCCGTGGTGGCACAGAGCCGTCCGCGTGCGCCGCCCTTGGGCAGGGGTGCGCAGATCGATTGCGCCGGAAGGTCGGGGCGCGCCCCGCGACTGGTCTGGCTGTCTTCCGTGCCATCCGATCCCGCTTGGGCCGAGACATCGCCCGCGTTTTCGTCAGGGCGCTGGCGCACGGCATCGGGGTCACCCGGGCCGCTGCCACCGTCGGGGGTGCCGTCCGGAATGGCCAGGCCCGCGCGCCCCGCGGATTGCAGCCACCCCTGTTCCACGGCGGCCAGACGTTCCTGCCGCGGCGGGTGCGTGTCGGATCCACTTTCGCTGAAACCCTGCCAAAGGGTTTGCGCCTGCGGCAGCGTCGCGCCCAGGGCGTGCAGGGTGAACCCCGCAAAGGCATCGGCCTCGAGCTCGGTCGCGGGCCGCGATCCGCCGGGCAGGATCGTATGACCCAGAAGGTGGT
Source organism: Jannaschia pohangensis (assembly GCF_900113875.1). GTDB lineage: Bacteria > Pseudomonadota > Alphaproteobacteria > Rhodobacterales > Rhodobacteraceae > Jannaschia > Jannaschia pohangensis. The sequence goes on from NZ_FORA01000004.1 coordinate 89,495, forward strand.
GCCCGATCTCATGGGCGATCACCGCATAAAGCGGCCATCGGTCATCGACGGGCATGTCCTTGAACTTGAGAACCCAGAGCGGATTGAAGCCGATCACACGCTCCTGATCTTCGATGTAGGCGGCGGCGTTGTAGACGTCCATCGTCTCGTGGATCTTGAGATTGTTGGCGAGGCCCGAAATCGCCAGGATCTCATTGGCCATCAGGAAGACTTCGCGCGTGGTCAGGCGGCTTTCGGAGGCGGTGACCGTCGGCAGGTCACCATCGGCCGGCCCCGCGCACCCCCCCATGCCGCAATTGTCCTGAGCCGGGGCCGCAGACGCGACGGTCAGGCCCGACAAAAGGCAGAGACACAAGAGACAAGCGCGCATCGAGCACCTCGAATGGGAACGCGGGACGGGACATTCCCGTCAAGCTAGGCCAAGCCGGGCCTTGCTGGCAACGCCTTGAACCGGGGGGCCTGCGCAGGCATCTAGGGACAGAGACCAAGGGGAGACGGGGCATGGCGCTGCCGGTACGACAACAGGCGATCTACTGGGGGGCGGCGGCGGCGGTCTTCCTTGTTCTGCTCTGGTATCTGGGGCCGGTCATGCTGCCCTTTATCGTGGGCGGTGCGATTGCGTACATCCTTGACCCGCTGGCGGACCGGCTGGAGACCATGGGACTTCCGCGAACGGCGGCCACGACGATCATCACGTTGGTCGGGCTTCTGGTGCTGGTCGTCGCGGTGGCCTTCCTGATCCCCTTGCTGATCCAGCAGACCACCTCCCTCATCCGGGTGGCCCCGGATTACTTCGCGGCCTTGCGTGATTGGCTGACCGCCCGCTTCCCGACCATCGTCGAGGAGGGCGGCATCGTTCAGACGGCCTTGGCCGACATCGGTGCTGCGGTGCAGTCGCGCGGCGGACAATTGGCCAGACAGCTGGTCGCGGGCGTCTTTGGGGTCGTCAACGCCGTCGTCTTCATCGTCGTCGTGCCGGTTGTGGCCTTCTACCTGCTGCTCGACTGGGACAATATGGTCGCCCGCATCGACGATCTGCTGCCGCGCGATCATGTGGGGACGATCCGCAAGATCGCGTCCGAAATCGACGCCACGCTGGCAAGCTTCGTGCGTGGCCAGCTGACAGTCTGCCTGATCCTGGGGACGTATTATTCGGTGGCGCTGATGCTGGTCGGGCTTCAGTTCGGATTGGTCGTGGGGGCCATCGCAGGCTTGATCACCTTCATTCCCTACGTCGGCGCTCTCGTTGGCGGCGGATTGGCCATCGGTCTGGCATTGTTCCAGTTCTGGGGCGACTGGACGTCCATCGGCCTGGTGGCCGCGATCTTCGTCGCGGGCCAGTTCCTGGAGGGCAATATCCTGACGCCGAAACTGGTGGGGGAATCGGTTGGTCTGCATCCCGTCTGGCTGCTCTTTGCGCTGTCGGCCTTCGGGACAATCTATGGTTTCGTTGGAATGCTGGTCGCTGTGCCCGTCGCCGCCGCGATCGGTGTCGTCACGCGGTTCATGGTGTCGGAATACAAGTCGAGCCTGCTCTATAATGGCCGCGATCCCGAGCCGAAACCGGTTCCGGACGAGGCGGACCAAGACCTTGTCGAAGCTTCGGAATAGGCTTTGACCCAACTCAGCATCGCCTTGCCCCGGCTGGACGCCTGCGGGCGTGAAGACTTCATGGTCTCGACCAGCAACGCGGCGGCCATGGCGCTTATCGAACGCTTTCCCGACTGGCCCGGATCGCGGTTGGCCCTGATCGGCCCCGAAGGCTGCGGCAAGTCACATCTGGCGGCGATCTGGGCCCAGGAGGTCGGGGCGACCCGCGTTGCGGCGGTTGACCTGCGCGAAGAGGACGCGCCCGACCTGGCGCAGGCCCCGGTTCTGGTGGAAGACGCCGACCGGGGGGGCAATGACGCGGCGTTGTTTCACCTCTGGAACGCCTGCGTCGGGGGCGGACGCGGGCTTTTGCTCACGGGGCGGGCGGCCCCGTCGGAGTGGCGCGCGGAGTTGCCGGACCTGCGCAGTCGCTTTGCCTCGCTTACCCCGGCGCGGATCGACGACCCCGACGATGCCCTGCTCTCGGTCGTCCTGCTCAAGCTCTTCGCGGATCGGCAATTGCAGGTGAAGCCCGCCCTGATCGGCTATCTTCTGTCGCGGATGGAGCGCAGTTTCGCCGCCGCGCAGGACGTGGTCGACCGGCTGGACCGCGAGTCCCTGGCGCGCGGTATCCCGCTTGGTCAAAGCCTGGCCCGGGACCTGCTCGAGGGGTGACTGGACGGGGATGCGCGATGGTCATACCGTGTCATGTCCCCGACACGTTTCCCGGCCAAATTCAATCATGCTCGACAAAGACCAGATATCGCCGTCCGATTTCCTGAACGCGCCGATCCCCGTTCCGACGGAACTGGACGAGGAGCGCCGGACCAGCCCCAAGCGGTTCTTCAACCGCGAACGCAGCTGGCTGGCCTTCAACCTGCGCGTGCTGGAAGAGGCCGAGAACCCCAAGGTCCCGCTTTTGGAACGGCTGCGCTTCCTGTCGATTTCGGCGGCGAACCTTGACGAATTCTATACCGTCCGCGTGGCGGGCCTCAGGGAATTGGCCCGGGCGGGCAACCTGACTCCTGCTGCCGACGGGCGGACGCCTGCCGAACAATTGGCCATGATCGACGCGGACGCGGGTGCCTTGCTGGAGCGCCAGCAGAGCGTCTGGATGACCCTGCGGTCAGAGTTGGAGACGCAGGGCATCTGCCTTCTGTCGCCCGAGAACCTGAACAAGGCCGAAACCCGCGAGATGGCGGGTCGTTTCCTCAACGAGGTTTTCCCCATCGTCTCGCCCCTGGCCATCGACCCGGCGCACCCCTTTCCCTTCCTGCCGAACGAGGGCTTTGCCCTCGCCGTGGAATTGCAGCGGCGGACCGATGGGCGGACGCTGCGGGCGCTTCTGCCGATCCCGGCGCAGATCGACCGCTTCCTGCGCCTGTCCGACAAGGACGGGGTGATCCGGTTCCTGCCGCTCGAGGATCTGCTTCTGATGCAGATCACGGAACTCTTTCCCGGCTATCAGCTGCGCGGTCACTGTGCGTTCCGGGTGCTTCGCGACAGCGATCTGGAGGTCGAGGAGGAGGCCGAAGACCTGGTGCGCGAATTCGAGACGGCGCTGAAACGCCGCCGCCGGGGCGACATCATCCGCATGAAGATCACGGCGGGGGCGCCCGAGGGGCTCAAGCGCGTGATCGTCGAGGAGATGGGCGTCGACGAATCCGAGGTGATCGAGGTGCGGGGTCTGGTCGGCCTCGCCTCGCTCAAGGAGTTGGTGGTGAACGAGCGCAAGGAGCTGCTCTGGCCCACCTTCACGCCGCGCGTGCCCGAACGAGTGCAGGACCACGACGGCGACATGTTCGCGGCGATCCGCCAGAAGGACATGCTGCTGCATCATCCCTACGAGACCTTCGACATGGTCATCCGCTTCCTGACGCAGGCGGCCAATGATCCCGATGTGGTGGCCATCAAGCAGACCCTTTATCGCACCTCGCGTGACAGCCCGATCGTCGCGGCCCTTTGCGAGGCCGCCGAACAGGGCAAGACCGTTACCGCGTTGGTGGAGTTGAAGGCGCGCTTCGACGAGGCCGCGAACATCCGCCAGTCACGGCGCCTGGAGCGGGCGGGGGCGCATGTGGTCTATGGCTTCACCCGCCTCAAGACCCACGCCAAGATCAGCACCGTCGTCCGCCGCGAGGGCGACCGGCTGGTGACCTATACCCATTTCGGGACGGGCAACTATCACCCGATCACGGCGCGCATCTATACCGATCTGAGCCTGTTCACCTGTGACGAGGGTCTGGGCCGCGACGCGACCAAAGTGTTCAACTACATCTCGGGCTACGCGCCGCCAGACGGCCTCGACAAGCTGACGATCTCGCCCAATGGGCTGAAGGTTCATCTTCTGGCCTCGATCGAGAACGAGGCGGACATGGCGCGGGCGGGCAAGCCCGGTGTGATCTGGGCCAAGATGAATTCGCTGGTCGAACCTGACGTGATCGACGCGCTTTATGCGGCGTCGCAGGCGGGGGTGAAGGTCGATCTGGTGGTGCGCGGCATCTGCGGCCTGCGTCCGGGGGTCAAGGACCTGTCGGAAAACATCCGCGTCAAATCCGTCGTCGGGCGGTTCCTCGAACACAGCCGGATCGTCTGTTTCGGCAACGGCGGCGGACTGCCGGGCAAAAAGGCGCGGGTCTACATCAGCTCGGCCGACTGGATGGGGCGCAACCTCGACCGCCGGGTCGAGACGCTGGTGGAATGCGTGAATCCGACGGTCAAGGCCCAGATCGTGAGCCAGGTCATGGCCGCAAATCTGGCCGATGTGGCGCAAAGCTGGGTTCTGGGGGCCGAGGGCGACTGGACCCGGCCCGACCTTTCCGCACTCGACAATCCGTTCAGCTGTCACCGCTTCTTTATGGAGAACCCGTCGCTGTCGGGTCGAGGGTCCGCCGGGGCACGTGACGTGCCGGAACTGACCCACTCCAGCGACGGTTGACGTTGACCCCCTGTCCGCTGCCGTGTCAGACCCCCGGGGCAAGATGGACATGGGCCGGGGGAGCGACCGATGGCGAATGATGTAGTGGACCCAGAAGGTTATGGCCCATTCGGCGCCCCGCTGTTCGACGGACCCGAGGCCCGGGCCCTGCGCCGGGTCGGGGTCATCGACGTCGGGTCCAACTCGGTTCGTCTGGTCGTGTTCGATGGCGCGGCGCGGTCGCCGGCCTACTTTTACAACGAAAAGATCCTCTGCGGGCTTGGCGCGGGCATGTCCGAAAGCGGTCGCCTGAACCCCGAAGGTCGGGTCCGGGCATTGTCTGCATTGCGCCGCTTCGCGATCCTGGCCCGAGGGATGGAGGTCAATTCCCTGACCGCCGTCGCCACTGCCGCCGTGCGCGAGGCCGAGGATGGCCCCGCATTCGAGGCGGAGGTGAAGGCACTGACGGGGCTGAAACTCTGGGTGATCGATGGCACCGAAGAGGCGCGGCTGTCGGGGCAGGGCGTCCTTCTGGGCTGGCCCGAGGCGGATGGTCTGATGTGCGACATCGGGGGATCGTCGATGGAGCTTGCCGAGATTTCCGGGGGCGAGGTCAAGGCCACCGTGTCGGGCAAACTCGGGCCCCTGAAACTCGCCGGGGTAAAGGGCAAGGGCAAACGCGCAGAGCAGATCGCGGCGGGCGTGGCCGAGATGGCCATAGCCCTTGGTCGCGACCGTTATGACAAGATCTATCTGGTGGGTGGGTCCTGGCGGGCGATTGCCCGGATCGACATGGAGCGGCGGGGCTATCCGCTGCACGTCCTGCACGAATACACGATGACGCCCAGGGATTTGCGGGCGACGCTGGAATACATCGGAGATCAGGATATCGGCGACCTTGCCAACAGGACCGAGACGAGTTCGGCGCGAATGTCGCTTGTCCCGATCGCCGCCCAGGTTCTGCGCCAGGTCGCCAAGACCTTCCGGCCCAAGGAGATCGCCATCTCCAGCTATGGCATTCGCGAGGGTCTTCTGTACGAGCAGATGCCGGACGTGTTGCGGGCGCGCGACCCCCTGATCGAAAGCTGCCGCTTCGCCGAGGCCGCGTCTGCGCGGATGCCCGGATTCGGGCGCGTCCTTTACCGCTTCATCTCGCCGCTGTTCGCGCGCGAAAACGCGCGGCGGCGGCGGTTGATCCGGGCTTGCTGCCTTCTTCATGACGTAAGCTGGCGCGCGCATCCGGACTACCGCGCGGAAATCTGTTTCGACAATGCGACCCGCGCCAATCTGGGCGGCCTGACCCATTGGGAGCGGGTGTATCTGGGTCTGGCCCTGTTGCATCGCTATCGCAACAAACGCGAGGGGACCCCGTTCGAGGCGTTGGCCCCCCTGCTGTCGGAACCGGCGACGGCCCAAGCCGAGGTGGTGGGCAAGGCGATGCGTCTCGGGGCCATGTTCTCGGCGCAGGACCCGGCCCTGATGGGGGTCCTGCGGCTTTATCCCAAGAAGGGGATCCTGCAACTTTCCCTGCCACGCGGCGACGGCGAGGCGCTTTATGGCGAAGTGGCCGAAGCCCGATTTCAGTCCCTCGCCGACTCCCTCGGGGTGACCGCGCAGATCAAGATCGGTCGGCAGGACAAGGCGAAGGCCTGAACCCGGTCAGCCGCAGGCAGGACGCGGACCGGGGATCAGGACCTTGTCGATCGCATAGATGATGCCGTTGGCCCCGCGGATCGCCCGACCTTCGGCCTCGGCCGAGGCGCCGCTGCCGTCGCTGATGCTGATGCCGTCGGGGGTGCGCGCAACGCAGAGCCGGGTGTCCATGTTGACCGGCTGCACCAGGATCGGCTGATCGGGAAGCATGTGGCGCGACAGTTTACGATCGTCGACGTGATACCCCAGAAGGGCGCGCAGCCCCTCGATGTTGTCCTGCCGCAGAAGCGACACTGCCATACCCTCAGGCAGATCGGCAAAGGCGGCGTCTGTCGGAGCGAAGATGGTGAAGGGACCGTCTCCGTCCAGCAGGTCGCCCAGATCGGCCGCCGTCAAGGCCCCGGACAACGTGCTGAACCGCCCGTCGTTTTGCAGCAATTCCAGAACCGACTCCCGTGTTGCGCCCTGACCTGCCTCGGCCACGGGCGATGCCAGAAGGAACGCCGTCGACAGGAGGCCCAAGAGTGATGCTTTCATGAGTACGGTCCTTTCCCCAAATCCGTTTGAACAGAAATTAGGTCGCAACGGTCGATTGACAAAGACCCGCCGGTCACAACCGCGCGACCTGTCCGGGTCATCCCGCCGCTTGCCCCGGCCCCTCAGCGTTGGTAGCGCCTTTGCAACCATCGCCCATCCGGAGCCGCACCATGCGCCTGACCCGCTATTTCCTGCCCGTCCTCAAGGAAACGCCCGCCGACGCCCAGATCGCCAGCCATCGCCTGATGCTGCGCGCAGGCATGATCAAACAGTCGAGCGCGGGCATCTATTCGTGGCTGCCGCTTGGTTACAAGGTGCTCAAACGGATCGAGGACATCGTCCACGAGGAGCAGCAACGCGCTGGCCACATCCCGATGCTGATGCCCACGTTGCAGGGCGCGGACCTTTGGAAGCAGTCGGGCCGCTATGACGCCTATGGTCCCGAGATGCTGCGCATCACCGACCGCAACGACCGCGAGATGCTCTATGGCCCCACCAACGAAGAGATGATCACCGACATCGTCGGGACTTATGTCACCTCCTACAAGGCTCTGCCGCTGACGCTCTATCATATCCAGTGGAAGTTCCGCGACGAGATGCGGCCTCGCTTCGGCGTCATGCGCGGGCGCGAGTTCCTGATGAAGGACGGCTATAACTTCGACCTGACCAAGGAAGACGCGCTGCATGCCTACAACCGGCATCTCGTCACCTATCTGCGCAGCTATGAGCGGATGGGCCTTCAGGCGATTCCGATGCGGGCCGACTCCGGCCCCATCGGCGGGGATTACACCCACGAGTTCCTGGTGCTGGCCGAGACGGGGGAATCGGAAGTCTTCTATGACAGCGAGATCACCGATCTGAGCTTCGGCGCGCGCGAGATCGACTATGACGACAAGGCCCAGTGCCAGGCGGTTCTGGAGGAATTCACCTCGCGCTATGCCCGCACCGATGAAACCCACGACGAAGCCGTCTTCGCCGAAATTCCCGAGGCGCGCCGCCGTGTGGCCCGGGGCATCGAGGTTGGCCAGATCTTCTATTTCGGGACCGAGTACTCCGAGAAGATGGGCGCTTTCGTGCAGAACGAAGACGGCGCCCGCGTGCCGCTGCACATGGGCTCCCACGGGATCGGCGTCAGCCGCCTTCTGGGCGCGATCATCGAGGCGAGCCACGACGACAAGGGCATCATCTGGCCCGAGGGGGTCACGCCGTTCCATGCGGGCATCGTGAACCTGCGCCAGGGGGATGCCGCGACCGACAGCGCCTGCGACGGTCTCTACAATGCCCTCATCGCCGCCGGGTTGGAGCCGCTTTATGACGACCGCGACGAGCGGGCGGGCGGCAAGTTCGCGACGATGGACCTGATCGGTTTGCCCTGGCGGATCACGGTCGGGCCGCGCGGTCTGGCCAACGGGATGGTGGAATTGACGTCCCGCCGCACCGGCGAGAGCCAGGAGATGTCGCCCGAAGCCGCCGTGCAGCGCCTGGCGCACATCTACGCCGACCGCTGACGGCCTGAGGCGATCCGAGCGGTGCTCGGCCCGACCGTTCTGTCATCGCCGGGTCGGCCCCTTGACCCGGCCCCCTGCCTCCCGCACCTAGGGGCGGAGCAGTCCCGGAGAGGTCGATGTTTCAGCGTTTCGAATGGATGATCGCCTGGCGCTATCTGCGGGCGCGCCGGTCCGAGGGGGGCATCAGCGTGATGACCTGGATCAGCCTTGCGGGCATTTCGCTGGCCGTATTCGCGTTGATTGCAGTCCTCGCCGTGCGGACCGGATTTCGCTATGAATTCGTCGACACAATCGTGGGGGCGAACCCCCATGTCAGCGTGCTCAGCTATGGCGAGGTGCTTCCGAACGGGACGTTGACGCGGACCGTGTCGGACTATGACGCCTTGACCGAACGTCTTTCGGGGGTCGAAGGCGTGGTGACAGTAAAACCTGTGGTCACGGGGCAGGTCATGGCCACCGCCAACGGGCGCAACACGGGCGCGCAGGTCATCGGCATCCGCCCCGAGGATCTGGCCGGCATTCCCCGCGTGGCCTCGCCCGAGCAGTCGCAAGGCGATATCGCGGATTTCGCCGGGGGCGTGGCGCTCGGCTGGTTCGTGGCGCAGGATCTGGGCCTGCAGGCGGGCGACATGGTCCGCCTGATCTCGCCGGAAGGGACCAAGACGCCCTTCGGAACATCGCCCCGGGTCAAGGCCTATCCCGTCACTTATGTCTTTCAGGTCGGGCGATACGACATCGACAAGATCCGCATCTACATGCCCTTCGACGAGGCGCAGATCTATTTCAACAAACCCGAACTCGCCGACGAAGTGCAGGTGACGCTGACAGACGCGGAACAAGTGGACAGTTTCGCCCCCCGGCTGATCGCGGCGGCGGGCGATGGCAATTACCTCTGGACGTGGAAGGACGCGGCGGGCGGTTTCCTGCGCGCGCTCCAGATGGAGGACAACATCATGTTCGTCATCATGTCGATCCTCGTCCTCGTCGCCACGCTCAACATCACCAGCGGCCTTGTCATGCTGGTGAAAAACAAGGGCCGCGATATCGGCATCCTGCGCACGATGGGCCTGTCCGAAGGGACGGTCCTGCGGGTGTTCTTTCTCTGCGGGGCGTCCATCGGCGTCGTCGGCACGGCCATCGGCACCCTCCTCGGGTGTCTCTTTGCCATCTACATTGATCAGATTTTCGGCTTTGTGAACTGGGTCGCCGGCGGCGGCGTCTGGGACCCGTCGGTGCGCTACATCTCGGCCTTGCCCGCGCGGCTGGAGTTGGGCGACGTCCTGCTCGCGGTCACGCTGTCGCTGTCGCTGTCGTTCATCGTGACGATCTTCCCGGCACGCCGTGCGGCCCGCATGAACCCGGTCGAGGCGCTGCGCTATGAGTGAGGTGCTGCGGCTTTCCGGGATCGAAAAAGGGTATCACATTGGCAAGCCCGGTGAAATCCGCGTGCTCAACGGCGTCGACCTGACCCTGTCGCGGGGCGAGGTCTGTGCCCTCGTCGCACCTTCGGGTGCGGGCAAATCGACCCTGCTCCACATCGCGGGCCTTCTGGACACGCCGGACAGCGGCAGCGTCACCATCGCGGGCGACGACCTGACAGGACGGGGCGACCGCGCCCGGACCCGGGCCCGCAGGCAGAAGATCGGCTTCGTCTATCAGTTCCACCATTTGCTGCCCGAATTCACGGCGGCCGAGAACATCATCCTGCCGCAGCTGGCCGCCGGAACCTCTCAGGCCGACGCCCGCGCGCGGGCGATGGACCTGCTGGCCCGCGTCGGGCTGGAGCACCGCGTCGATCACCGCCCGGCCGAAATGTCCGGGGGCGAGCAGCAACGCACGGCCTTCTGTCGCGCCCTGGCCAATGCTCCAAGCCTGCTTCTGGCGGATGAGCCGACCGGCAACCTCGATCCCGGAACATCGGACACCGTCTTCGAGGCCCTGGTTCAGCTGGTTCGGGATACCGGCATGGCCGCCTTGATCGCGACCCACAACCTGGACCTTGCCGCGCGGATGGATCGCACCGTGCGCCTGAATGCCGGTACGCTGGTCTAGGCGGTCTCGGCCGCCAGGAAATCGGCGACCTGATCGAAAAGCTTGGCCCGTTTGGCGGCGCCTTCCATCATCGGTTCGTGACGCGCACCGGGAAGGGTGACCAGCTTGCCGCGCGGCCAGGACGCCATCCGTACGTGGATCGCGTCGGGGTCGACGATCCCTTCCTCGGTTCCAAGAAAGGTCAGGCAGGGGATGTCGGGTGCGGCTTCGCGCGCGCAGCGGTGCATTTCGCGAAACGCGCCCCAGACCCACCCGAGCGACGGCCCGCCCAGGGCGAGGTCGGGATGGGCGGCAAGCTGCGCCTTCATCCAGGCGAACATCTCCGGGTCGGTCGTCAACAGGTTGCCCTCGAACGGCGCATTGGCCGGGTCCGCGACCTTGCCCGAAGCGGGTGTGCCCAAATGCCCGATGCCCACGGTCGACGCGATGGACGACATGAGCCACGCCCCGAGCCGTCGATGCGGCGAAAGTTGCAGCCCCCACATCGGGGCCGAAAACACCGCCGCCGAAAACTCCGACCGCCGCATGAGGGTCGCAAGACCGATCAACCCGCCCATGGAATGGCCGAGCACGACCCAAGGACGCGGCAGGCCTTCTTCGGTTGCAAGCGCAATGACCGCATCAACATCGCGCTGGAACTCGTTGAAATCGTTCACATGACCGACCATCCGGTCGTGGCGCGGCCGCTCCGTCAGGCCCTGACCCCGCCAATCGACGGCAAGGCTGGCATAGCCGCGGCTGGCCAGCTCCCGGGCCGGAACGACGTATTTCTCAACGTATTCCGTGCGCCCCGGGAACAGGAAAACCGTGCCCTTCGACCCTTCGGGCCAAAGCGCCACGCGCAGCCGCACCCCGTCGGATGTCGTCACCCAGAGGGCGTGCCCCCCGGACAGGGCGTCACCGGGCAGGCCGTGCAGGGGAGCGGCTTGGGTCACCTACGACAGCGCCGCGCCCAGTTTCATGGCCGTGCCCATGTCACCGTCGACCGACAGCTTGCCCGTCATGAAGGCGCTGGTCGGGTTCACGTCGCCGTCCAGAATGCCTTTGAAAGTTTCCGCGTCAGCCGTCATGGTGCATTCTGCGTCTTCGTCTCCGGCGCGAACACCGTCGGAATCGACCATGATTGCGCCTTCGCCTTCGACCACGAACTTGACGCTGCCGTCGAAGGTGCCAATCTTGGCAGATAGCTGCGTGACGGCTTCGTTGATGATGTCGCTCATGTAATCCTCTGGAACTGATCGCCGGAACGGCGGGATGGGGTCTTTATCAGGATGGTTGACCTAGGTGTCACGCTCAAGGCCCTCTTGCTCGCAATCGCGTGCAGTTACGCCACGTTCTTGCCTGCGCAGCAGGTCGGCCCCGAACTCGAACGCGACCCGCAGGCCTTGTTGAACCGCCTCGGGACGCTCACCGCCGAAGGGGATGCCGCCGAGGCCGGGCGCCTTGCGGACGAAATCCTTGAACGGTGGACGCATTCGGGGAGCGCGACGCTCGACCTGTTGCTCCGCCGGGGGCAGGACGCGATGGCCGAGGGCGATTTTCCGCGCGCCATCGCGCATCTGACAGCGCTGACCGATCATGCGCCGGAATTCGCCGAAGGGTGGAATCAGCGCGCCACGGCCTTCTTCCTGACCGAGCGTTTCGGCGAGGCGCTGGCCGATATCGAGCAGGTCCTGATCCTGGAGCCGCGGCATTTCGGCGCCCTGACCGGCCTTGCGATCATCCTGGAACAGACCGGAGAGGACGCGGCTGCGCTCAAGGCCTACCGTGCTGCGCAGCAGATCTATCCCGCCGAAGAGAACCTGAACGGGGCGATCGAGCGGCTGGAAATGCAGACCGGGGAACGGACCCTCTGAATGGACAGCCCTCTCGGGCGGGTGACGGCGGTCCTGGGGCCGACGAACACCGGCAAGACTCATTACGCCATCGAGCGGATGCTGGCGCATCGGACGGGCATCATCGGCCTGCCGCTGCGGCTGCTTGCCCGCGAGGTCTATGACCGGATCGTCGCCGTTCGCGGCCCCTCGGCAGTGGCGTTGGTCACCGGAGAGGAACGGATCGTCGGAGCGCGGGCTACCTATTGGGTCTGCACGGTCGAGGCGATGCCGGTCGGGATGGCCGCTGACTTCGTCGCAATCGACGAGATACAGCTCTGTGCCGATCCGGATCGGGGTCATGTCTTCACCGACCGCTTGCTCAACATGCGCGGCCTGCACGAGACGTTGTTCATGGGGTCGGACACGATGCGCCCGACCATCGCACAACTTGTCCCCAAGGTTCAGTTCGTGCGGCGTGAGCGTTTCAGCGAGTTGATCTATTCAGGTTCGAAAAAGATAAGCAGAATGCCTGGGCGCACGGCAATCGTCGGTTTTTCGGTCGAGAATGTCTATGCCATCGCCGAACTGCTGCGTCGGCAGAAAGGCGGTGCGGCCGTTGTCATGGGGGCGCTCAGCCCGCGGACGCGGAACGCTCAGGTGGAGATGTATCAGAACGGCGATGTCGATTACCTGGTGGCGACCGATGCCATCGGAATGGGCCTGAACCTCGACATCCGTCACATCGCCTTCTCGGCCACCTCCAAATTCGATGGCCAACGGATCCGTCCGCTTTTCCCCCATGAAATGGGGCAGATCGCGGGGCGGGCCGGCCGATACATGCAGCCTGGGACATTCGGGATTACCGGCGAAGCGAGTCCGCTGGATGACGATCTGGTGGATGCGATCCAGACGCATCGCTTCAAACCCATCGACCGGCTGTTCTGGCGCAATGATCGGCTGGATTTCGCCTCTGCCGAGGCGCTGATCGCGGCTTTGGAGACTCCGAGCGGCGAGCAGGTCCTGACCAAGGGTCGCGAGGCCGATGACCTGTCATCGTTGAAAACCCTGACAGCGCTGGAGGGGGTCGCGGTCCGTTTGCGCGATGCGCGCGATGTAAGGCTGCTGTGGGACGTGTGCCGGGTTCCTGATTTTCAGGGAATTAGCCACGGCGAACACACCACGCTCCTGTCGCGCATTTTCGGGTTTCTGCACGAGAAGGGGCGGGTGGACAGCGACTGGTTTGCCCGTCAGGTCAAGCGTATAGACAAGCCGCTTGGCGACATCGATATGTTGTCGAAACGACTGGCCTATGTGCGCACCTGGACGTATGTCGCGCAGCGCAAGGGTTGGATCGATGACGAGACCCATTGGCGCGCGGCCACACGGGCGGTAGAAGATCGCTTGTCGGATGCGCTCCATCAGGCGCTGACAAATCGGTTCGTGGACAGACGGACTTCTGTGCTGCTGCGGCGGCTGAAGATGAAGGAGGGCCTTTTGGCCGAGATCAACGACAAAGGCGAAGTGGTCGTCGAAGGCGAAACCCTGGGACGGCTGGAAGGCTTCCGGTTTCACGAGACGGGCACGACCACGCCGGACGAAGCCAAGACCGTGCGGCAGGCCGCGACCCAGGCGTTGCGCCCCGAGTTCCACCTGCGTGCGGACCGGTTCTACAACGCCCCCGATACCGAGATGGATTTCACCGAGCAGGGTGGCCTGATGTGGGGCGATCAGGCGATCGGTAAACTGGTCAAGGGCAGCGATGCGCTGCGCCCCGCCGTCGAGGCCTTCGTCGACGATGACGCCGGTCCGGAGGTGATGCAGAAAGTCACACGCCGCCTGCAGCATTTCATCGACCGCAAGGTTGCCGCAGCGTTCGACCCTTTGCTGGCCATGTCGCGGGACGAGACGATGACCGGGCTGGCCCGTGGCTTTGCCTTCCGGATGATGGAAGGCATGGGCGTTCTGCCCCGCAATGAGGTCGCCCAGGACGTCAAGGAATTGGAGCAGGATGCCCGCGGCCAGCTGCGCAAGCATGGCGTGCGGTTCGGTCAGTTCACGGTGTTTCAACAACTGCTTCTGAAGCCCGCGCCGACGCGCCTGCGTCTTGTGCTTTGGTCGCTGTGGAAGGGTCTGGACGAATTTCCCGAGGCACCGCCTCCCGGTCTGGTCACGGTCCCGGGCGTCGTGGATGCGCCCGATGGGTACTACACGATGGCCGGTTACCGTCTGGCTGGCGCGCGCGCGATCCGGATCGACATGCTGGAACGACTGGCCGATCTGATCCGTCCGGCCGACAGCCGGGGCGGGTTCGAGGCGACCGCGGACATGCTCTCGATCACCGGCATGACACTGGAGCAATTCGCGGATCTGATGGGTGGATTGGGTTATAACGCCGAGCGGGGCGAGCGCCCGAAGGTGAAGGCCACCGCCGAAGCGGCGGAGCCTGAAGCGGCGCAAACCGATACCGCTGCGCCCGAGGCGCCCGAGGCCGCGCCCGCCGAGCCGTCGACCGAAGCGGCGACCCCGCCCGAAGAAGCCGTGGAGGCCACCGCCCCCGAGGTCGAGATATTCTATACCTTCACCTGGGCGCCCAAGCGGGCACCGCGCGGCGGTCCGCGTCGCGAGGGCAATCGCGATGACCGGCCGCAGCGCAAGGGCAAGCCCAAGGGCAAACCCGGCGGCAAGGGCAAAGGTGACGGCAATCGCGGCCCGCAGGTCTTCGAGGCCAAGCCCAAGCGCGAGGCGCGGATCGATCCGGATAATCCATTTGCTGCGCTGGCCGCGCTGAAGGACAAGTGAGCGAAGCGCCAGAGACCGCGAAAGCGCGCCAGAGGCTGGACAAATGGCTCTGGCAGGCGCGCTTTTTCAAGACCCGGACGCTTGCCGCGCGGATCATCGGTGAGACGGGCGTAAGATTGAACGACGTGCGCGTCACCAAGCCCGCGCAGAATGTCAGCCCGGGGGATGCGCTCACATTCTCGCAGGGGGATCGGATTCGTGTCGTCGAAATCCTGGCCTTGGGAACGCGGCGGGGACCTGCCGCCGAGGCGCAGGCGCTCTATCGCGATGACAGCCCCGCACCCGTGCCCCGCGCCGGACCACGGCCCACGGGGCGAGACCGGCGTCGGCTCACGGAAATGAGAGAGCAGGGCGACGGCGCTTGAATGCCCCGCCCGGGCCGTCTAGACCGCCCGCGACACGCAGCAAGGACACCCATCATGACCTATGTCGTCACCGACAATTGCATCGCCTGCAAATACACCGACTGCGTCGAGGTCTGCCCCGTGGATTGCTTCTACGAAGGCGAAAATATGCTGGTGATTCATCCGGATGAGTGCATCGACTGCGGCGTCTGCGAGCCCGAGTGCCCCGCCGACGCGATCCGTCCGGATACCGAGCCGGACATGGACAAATGGGTTGAATTCAACCGCAAGTACTCCGAGGCCTGGCCGGTGATCATCACCAAGAAAGACCCGCTGCCCGACGCCGAGGCCATGGACGGCAAGGACGGCAAGATGGACATGTTCTCGGAGGCCCCCGGCGAGGGGGGCTGAAACGGGGGCCAAAGGTCAGTCTCCATTCCACTTTCGGGACCCCTTATTTTGTGATATGATGAGTCTTGTTCGCGGGCGTTCCCGCGGCGTCTGCCACGTTTCGGCCCTGTCGGTTTGCTGCCGTTGTCCGGGCCAACACAACAGCGCGTCTGATCTGACCCACGGAATTTCCTGGGCCGGTCATTTTTGCGGCCAAGCGGGAGCTTTGGTCGCCGTGCAACGAGACATCGAAAGGATGCCCATGTCCAAGAAAGCCGAGTTCCGCCCCAATGACTTCGTCGTCTATCCTGCCCACGGCGTCGGACAGATCGTGTCCATCGAAAAGCAGGAAGTGGCCGGCCTAGAGCTGGAACTCTTCGTGATTTCTTTCGTCAAGGACAAGATGACCCTGCGTGTGCCGACCAACAAGGCGACCGACGTGGGGATGCGTTCGCTGTCGTCGCCCGAGATCGTGACGAAAGCCATGGCCACGCTGAAGGGCAAGGCCCGGGTCAAGCGCGCCATGTGGTCCCGCCGGGCGCAGGAATACGAAGCCAAGATCAACTCCGGCGACCTGATCGCAATCGCGGAAGTGGTGCGCGACCTGCACCGCAACGACGAACAGCGCGAGCAGTCCTATTCCGAGCGGCAGCTCTACGAAGCCGCGCTCGACCGGTTGACGCGGGAATTGGCCGCAGTGAACGACATGGATGAGGATGGCGCGCTCAAGGCCGTCGATCAGATCCTGATGTCGCGCGCCGCCGCCTGATCGTCGGATAGATATGATTGAAAGGGGCGTCTTCGGGCGCCCCTTTTGCTTTTGCGGGTTGCGATCGCGCGGCGGTCATTCCCACCAGGCGTCGATTCGCCCGATCTCGTCATCGGACCATCCGAAATGGTGGGCGAATTCGTGTATGGTCACGTTCGTCACCAACTCGGCCAGCGTGACGTTGCCCCGTTCGGACCACTCATCCAGGATCGGACGGCGGAACAGCGTCACGGAAGAGGGCGGCGCGGGGGATTCGACCGACCGCAGGGTCAGCGGCTCTCCCTCGTAAATCCCGGTCAATTCATAGCCGTCGTCGATGTCCATCTCGTCGAGCAGCGCATCGGACGGCCAGTCTTCCACGATCAGGCGCACTTCGGCGGCGAGGCTGTCGAAAGGCGGGGGCAGGGCCGCGCGGGCGGCCTCGGCCAAACGCAGGATTTCCGCCTCGTCCGGTGCGAATTGGGTCATCGGATGGTGCGGACCCCAGTCGGCGTGTCGAGGCGGGCGACGATCTCGCGCCGTCCGGTCTTGGTCTTGATCCGAGGATCGTCGAGGATCTCGGTCAGGATGGCGGCGAGGGCCTCGGCCTCGGGGTGATGCAGTGTCAGATCGGCCAGGCGCAGGCCGATGTCGGGGAACGTGGGCGACGGCGAGTCCCATTGGATCAGCGCGGGAAAGCAGCCATCGAAGGGCAGCACACCGTCGTCCGGGACGGCCATGCGCCAGCGGAAATCGCCGCGCACGAAGGAAATCGCGCGGCCCGCCTGGGGAAAGCGCGCGACAAGTCCGTCGAGGTCGTCGGTGCGCAGGATCCAGTTGCCGATCCGGGGCGCGCCGCTTTGCCGGTCAAGGTCGAACCAGCGTGGCCGACCGACGGCTGGCGCGTCCGGATCGACGGCGATGACTTCGAGATACTCGCCCGCTCCCAGACCGCTCAGCCGGTTGTGCGTGCCCATGAGCGCATGTTTGCCGCCCGGCCCGATTTCGATCCCGAGATGGGCCGCAACATGGGCCGCGCCTTTGTCAAGCGTTGCGGCGGAGATGGCGAAGTGGTCAAAGGCCTGCATGGGAGAGGATCCTACTCTGGCTGCTCGCAAGGGGCAATTGCGCAAGGCATGTCTGGCGGCCCGCGAAGGCGTCGGCCGAGAGGCCCGTGCGGCGGCGGCAACCCGCCTTTTCGCAAGGCTCTGTGCGCTGCGCGGCAAGACGATCGCGGGCTATCTGCCGATCGGGTCCGAGGCCGACCCGCGCGGGGCGATGCGCGTCCTGTGTGCCGACAACCGGATCTGTGTGCCCGTAGTCACGGGCCGCGGCGCGCCCCTGCGGTTTCGCGACTGGACACCGGGTTGCGCCGTGGCGCCCGGCGATTTCGGCGTGATGGTCCCGACGGAGGGCGGCTGGCGCATGCCGGATGTGGTGATCGTGCCGCTGGTCGGCTTCGACGGTCGGGGGAACCGTCTGGGCTATGGCGGCGGGTTCTACGACCGCACGTTGGCGGGGCTGACGGATACGCTGATCGTCGGATTCGCCCTTGATGCGCAGCGTTTGCCGGACTTGCCGGTGGAGCCGACCGATGTGGCCCTGCCCTGGATCGTCACGGAATCCGGGGTTTTCGGCACCGGGGACGCAGTGTAACCCCACCTCAACCAATCAGCCTCCGGAGGCCCCATGTCCCAGTCCTTTGATCGCTCCATCAAGATCGCCCCGTCGATCCTGGCCGCCGATTTCGCGGCCTTCGGGGCGGAATGCGCCGCTGCCGAAGCGCAGGGGGCCGACTGGATCCATGTCGACGTCATGGACGGGCATTTCGTGCCCAACATCAGTTTCGGACCCGCCACATGCGCGGCGATCCGGCCGCATATCAAGGGGGTGATGGACGTCCACCTGATGATCTCGCCCGTCGATCCCTATATCGATGCTTTCGTGCAGGCCGGGGCGGACATCCTGACGGCGCATCTGGAGGCAGGGCCCCATATCCACCGCACGCTCCAGGCGATCCGGGCGGGCGGGGCAAAGGCGGGTCTTGCCCTGAACCCCGGCACCCCTGCCGAGGCGGCGGCGGGGCTGTTGGATGACGTCGACCTGATCTGCGTGATGACCGTGAACCCGGGCTTTGGCGGGCAGAAGTTCATTCACAGCCAGATCGACAAGATCCGGAAGTTGCGCACCATGATCGGGGACCGACCCGTCCATATCGAGATCGATGGCGGGATCGACCCAGTCACGGCGCCGCTTGTGGTGGCGGCGGGCGCCGATGTCCTGGTCGCCGGGTCGGCGGTCTTCCGGGGCGGATCCGTTGCGGACCCGGCCCCCTATGGACGGAACATCGCGGCAATCCGCAAGATGGCGAACGACGCGCTGTCCGACACCTGAGACGTCTGGGCGCAACGACCCTCCATCCCGCGGGTTGCTTCGGCATCGCAGGTTTTCACCGGTTTTGCCGTTCCGAAAGAATCCGAGGTTGCCGGGCTGAAGGGTACGAGCGCTGCGGTCGCGAATAGCACGAATGCGGCGATGGTCAGGCGTTCACTGCGGGAATAGCGATGTTCGAACGATTGATCGATAGGATGACGATCAGGCATGGCATGCCCTTTAAGGAAGTGCGGTGTTCCACCGCTGAACGGGACGCGCAGATTTGTCCGCCCCGGAGGACCGGGCTTCGCCCGGCCAGGACCGGGATGACGGAAATGCCCGCTGTCCCGATTGGTATGCCCACACCTTAGGGTTGAGGCGTTAAGGCTTACCTACCGGGTCGGTGATTTTTCACGGATAGGCCCGCATTCGTTCCGAGGATTTGAGGCAAATTCGCCGACTAGGGGCGTCTGATCGGAAGCCGGGTCTTTGCGGCATCGGAGGCATAGGCCAGTTCGGCCAGCTCCATGACGCGCAGGTAATCCTGTGCCTCGTTCTCGAAGGTTCCGGTGCCATTCAGGGCTGCGACGACGTGGCTTTGCAGCGCAAAGACGCAATCGCCCGCGAAATCCGGCCAATCGCGCGGCTCAAGCAAGGTCTCATGCACCCGCGTCCCATGCGCCCGGAACGTCACGCATCCATCACCCGTCAGGCGCATCGCGCCGCCTTCGCCCTCCAGCAGGGCCTCTCCAAAGGTGCGGCGTGCAAGATCGGTGTCGAAATCCAGAAGCCGGTTGCCGTCATAGACGGCCCGCGCGCCGGATGCGTAGTCGAGGATCACATGGCCCGCATCCTCGCCCCGGATGACCGGGTTCAGACGGCGCAGGTCGGCATAGATGCCTGCGGGCTCCCCCAGTAGAAAACGGAACGTGTCGAGGTAATGCACGCCGGTTTCATGGATCAGCAGGCGCGGCATCTGCTGGAAGTACGGCTGGCGGTCCAGATAGGCGCGGGGGCCCTGGCCGTCGCCGGTGCGCATCTGGAAGGTCAGATTCCAGACCTGTCCTATGCGGTCTCCGTCGAGAGCGGTCTTCATCGCGCGGAACCACGGCTGAAACCGGAAATTCTCGTGAATGATGACGGGCACACCGGCGGCGGCGGCCTCGGCCGTGACGGCGCGGGCCTCTTCGATCGAGGTGCAGAAGGGTTTCTGACAGATGATCGCGCGGGGCGCGAAGGGCAGGGCGGTTCGCACGGCCTGCGCGTGGCAAAGCGGCGGCCCCGCGATGTCGAGGATGTCGGGTTCCGCCCCCGCCATCATGGCGTCCAGATCGGCGTAGTCGGCCCCCTTGGCCGGATCGGTGTCGCAGGTCGCGACAAGATTTGCCCCGTCGATCCGTCGCCAGGCGTTGACGTGGAATTGCGCGAAATAGCCCGCGCCAAGCAGCCCGACCCGCAGCGTCACAGGCGCGCCATGACCGCCGCGCCGGCCCCCCTGGTGTCGAGCGGGCCGCCCAGATCGCCGGTCGTCTCGCCAGCGGCTAGGCAGGCATCGACGGCGGCCTGCACCCGGGCGGCATCCGCGATCATCGCGGGCATGTCGTGGCGTCGGCCCAACCAGTCGAGCATCATGCCCGCCGACAGGATCATCGCAAACGGGTTGGCGATGCCCCGCCCGGCGATGTCGGGGGCCGAGCCGTGGCACGGCTGGAACACCGCATGGTCGTCGCCGATGTCGGCACTGGGCGCCATGCCAAGGCCACCCATCAGGCCCGCGCCCAAGTCGGAGAGGATGTCGCCGAACATGTTCTCGGTCACCATCACGTCCCAATCCCAGGGGCGCAGCACGAACCAGAGCGCCATGGCGTCGACATAGGCATGATCGGCGGTCAGGTCGGGATAATTGGCGCCCACACCGTCGAAGATGTCGCGCCAGAAGGCGAAGGCGCGGAAAACGTTCGCCTTGTCCACGCTGGTCACACGGCCCTGCGACCCCGATGCCTTGCGTTCCCGTGCCAGGCGGAAGGCGAAGTCGCAGACCTTGGTCGTGGTGCGCCGCGTAAGGCGCAGCGTCTCCTCGGCCATATCGGCCTCCACGTGGCCCTTGCCCTGGGTATGGAACAGGCCCTCGGTCGATTCGCGGATCAGGACGAAGTCCACCACTTTGCCATCCGGCAGGTTCAGCGGACTGCGCATGCCCGGCACGATCCGGACAGGGCGCACGCCGGCGTAGAGGTCGAGCGCGATGCGGATGTCGATCTGGGGCGTCATTTCCGTGCCGTCGGGATAGCGGACGGCCGGATCACCAAGCGCGCTGAGCAATATGGCGTCCGCCCGGCGTGCGGTGTCCAGAGAAGCCTCGGGCAGATCGGACCCGCAGTCGAGATAGCTGGCCGCCCCCGCCGGGCAGTCGGTGAAGCGGAAATCGTACCCGGACGACAGGCCGCGCAGCAGGTCGAGCGTGGGGGCCATGATCTCGGGCCCGATGCCGTCGCCGTGGAATACCGCAATTTCGAAAGTCTTGGACATTTTGATATTCCTCGCGTCTGTTGATGTTATCTTTAGGAAGCAAAGGGGGAGAGGGGAAGCATGTTTGCTGTCGTCGTCACCATCGAAGTCGCCCCGGGCCGCATGCCCGATTTTCTGCCCGCCATGATGGACAATGCGCGCGCTTCGTTGACCGAGCCGGCGTGCAACCGGTTCGATGTCCTCACCGATCCGTCGCGGCCCGACGAGGTGTTTCTCTATGAGCTTTATGACGATGCCGCCGGGTTTGACGCGCATCGCGAAACCCCGCATTACAAGACCTTCGACAGTATCGTGACGCCGATGATTGCCGGGAAATCGGTCAAGACCTATGCGCAGGTCAGCGGATGAGCGATGTGTGGGAGGTTTTCGCCCTGCGGTATGCGGACCGGAATGCGCGGGTCCGGGGGGACAGTTTCATCTTCGACGACGACCACGCGGCCCCGCATCCGATGGACTATTTCATGTGGCTTCTGCGGCGCGGGGACGAGACGATCCTGGTCGATACCGGATATGACGCTGCCGAAGGCGCACGGCGGGACCGGCCCATCCTGATGGATCCCCGTGCAGCCCTGGAACCGTTCGGCCTGACGCCCGAGGGGATCGACCGGATTATCGTCACGCACCTGCATTACGATCATGCGGGCGGTCTGCATCTGTTTCCCGCGGCAACGCTGCACCTTCAGGCCGCCGAGATGGCCTATGCCACCGGGCCGTGTATGTGCCACGACGTGCTGCGGATGCCGTTCACGGCGGATCATGTCTGTGAAACGGTCAAGCGGCTCTATCAGGGGCGCGTGGTGTTCCATGATGGCGACGGCGAAGTAGCCGAGGGCGTGACCGTGCATTGCATCGGCGGACATTCCGAAGGGTTGCAGGCGGTGCGTGTGCGCACGGCGGCGGGCTGGCTGTGCCTCGCGTCCGATGCCACCCATTTCTACGAGAATTACCTGGCCGGGAAACCGTTTCCGATCGTGGCCGATGTGCCGAAGATGCTGGCGGGGTTCGCGACACTGCGCAGGCTTGCCAGCCGACCGGACCTCATCGTGCCGGGACACGATCCGCTGGTCCGGGCGATCTTCCCAAGCGAAGGGCCCGAATCCTGGCGCCTGTCGCATGGGCCCACGGGGCAATTGCCGCATTTTGGAGCATAGGGGCGGGGACTGGGCAAACTTGCCTGAATCTATCCCGAAATCGCCTCAAATGCATCAATCTGCTGACATCCGCGGCGGTCACTCCGGGGGCATGAGACAGATTGATCCCCTCCACCGCTTCCTTCGTGCCGACTCGGGCGCCGTCACCGTCGATTGGGTCGTGATCACCGCCGCGATCACCGGCCTCGGCATCGGCGTCCTGATGACCGTCAGCAACGGGATCGAGAATTCGTCGAACGACATCACCGCGCAACTGGAATCGGATGAACACATCTTCCGCAGTCACCACTTCGCACGCAGCACCGGTGAAGAAGCCGCCGCAGTCGATCTGACGCATTACGGTTCGAACTGGGCCGACCGGCGAATGAACCAGCTGATGAACGACCTCACCGACCAGCAGTTGCGCAACCAGGAGCGGGCTTGGCGCAACCGTCAGGCGGACGTCAACGATCCGATGCATTCCCGCGCGAACGACCAGATGGCAATGCTCTCGATTGCCATGGAAGCCCGCGGTGTGAGCCCGCACCCCTGATCCAACCATGATTTGATCGCGTTCCAGGCCCCCACCGAGGGGTCTTTGCGCATTTGCGCTGGCATCAAGGCGGCAAGATCGGTAAGAAAACCTTACCAGGTGGTCCGGGAGGGGTCACCTAACAAGTGGGTGTGAACATCCGCTGCCATAGGTTCGACAGGGAGGAACCACATGAAACTCAAAGCAATCGCGCTGGTCACAACGGCCGCGGTGTTCTCGACGGGTGCCCAGGCACAGGAAGTCCTCGAGATGACCTCGGCCTTCGGCAAGAACCTTCCGATCCTCGGAACGGCAGGCACCGACTTCGTCGAGAAGATCAACGGCATCTCCGAAGGCGTCGAGTTCGAGCACTTCGATCCCGGTGAGCTGGTCCCCGTTCTGGAGGCCCTGGACGCGGTCTCGAACGGGTCGGTGGATGCGGCCTATACGACCGCCGGCTACTGGCAGGGCAAGATCACCGCGGCCTCGCTGTTCGCCGCTGTCCCCTTCGGCCCCGAGGCCGGGGAATTCCTGGCGTGGATGCTCTATGATGACGGGGCCGAGCTGTTCCAACGCATGTATGACGAGAACGGCTACAACGTTCACGTGACGCCCTGCGGTATCATCGCTCCCGAGACCTCCGGCTGGTTCAAGAACGAGATCAACTCGCTGGCCGACCTCGAGGGTCTGAACATGCGCTTCTTCGGCCTTGGCGCCGAAGTGATGCAGCGTCTCGGAGTCTCGACCTCGCTTCTGGCGGGCGGCGACATCTTCCCGGCGCTCGAGCGGGGCGCGATCGACGCGACCGAATTCTCCATGCCGCGGATCGATGCGCGTCTGGGTTTCCACCAGATCGCCAAGTACAACTACTTCCCCGGCTGGCACCAGCCCGCCACGATGTTCGAACTCCTGATCAACAAGGATGTCTGGGACGGTCTGGACGAGCGGAGCCAGAAGCAGATCGAAGTCGCCTGCCTGGCCAATATCACCACCAACTATGCCGAGGGCGAGGCCACCAACTTCGAGGCCATGCAGACCAACATCGACGAGAACGGCGTGACCAACAAGATCTGGCCGCCCGAGATGCTGGCCACCTTCGAGTCGACCTGGAACGAGGTTGCCGCCGAGCTGGCCGCCGAGGACCCCTATTTCAAGGAAGTCTGGGACGACCTGCAGGAGTTCCGCGCCGGGTACAAGACCTGGGGCGACACGATCTATCTGCCCCGTCCGCGCGGCAATTGATCTGACCTGAGCGTCACGACACATCGATCCGGGCGGACCTTAATGGCCGCCCGGGTTGGCTCTTGCGACCGTGCGGCTCGCCGCGCCTGGGGGACTTCCGGATGTCACAGCACGTTGACGAGAAAATAATCGCCAGCCCGAACGAAGGGATCCTGGTGGCTATCTCCGATCCCGGAGAGGTGAACCGCAGCGAACACAATCGCGGCGACCGAATCGTCGTCGGGATATCGAATTTCTTCGCCTGGCTTTTTCCCATCCTGATGATGGTGATCGTGGCGCAGGTCCTGCTGCGCAATCTTGGCCGAATCGGGATTGGTCCGGGCAACCAGGCCTGGATGGACGACTTGCAGTGGTGGCTTTACGGGGCTGCCGTGCTGGTCGGTGTCGCCTATGCTGTGACCACGAATTCCCATGTGCGCGTCGACATCTTCTATGACGGATACGAGCCTCGAAAGCAGCGCAAGATCGATATCTTCGGGCTGAGTTGGCTGTTCCTGCCGTTCATCATCCTGTGTTGGGACGTCACGCTGTCCTATGCCTTGCAATCCATCGTCAGCCGGGAAGGGTCGAGCAGTCCGAACGGGCTGCACATGCTCTATCTGCTCAAGACCTTCGTGAACGTCTCGTTCCTGCTGATCGCCTTTGCGACCTGGTCGACCTATGTGCGGATGCTGTCGCAACTGACCAAGCCGGTCCTGTGGCGCAAGATCCTCTATGCGCTGCCGTCGGTCGCCTTCGCGATCAATCTGGCGATCTACTATCTGGGACTTGGCATCGTGCTTCTGATGGCCGAGCCGGGCACCGATGCCCGTCAGGCGGGACGCCACTGGTTCTTTGCCGAGATCGACCTTTTCGCCAACCAGGAAATGAAGATCACGGTTCTCGCCACCCTGATCGCGACCGCCCTATTGCTCGCCGCCGCCTATGTGATGCGCGACCGTGACGGAGATAACGTCTGATGTTCATCCTTGAAGTCATCGGTCGGGTCATGACCCTGAACGAACTCGTCGTGCTGGTCATGTTCCTGAGCTTCATCTGGATGCTCTTCCGCGGTATCCCGGTGGCCTTCGCCCTTGTGGGCGTCTCTCTCATCTATGCGCTGTTTGCCGAGATTTTCCTCGATCCCTATCGGCGCATCTTCGAGGACATCATCGAATTCGACCGGACGGGCATCGACTACACGCGCCTGTCGGTCCTCTCGAACCGATTGTTCGGGAACGTGGTGCAGAACCCCGTTCTCGTGGCGCTTCCGATGTTCATCTACATGGGCCTGATGCTGGACCAGTCCGGCGTGGCACAACGCATGATGCAGTCGATGCAGCGTCTCTTCGGCGGTCTGCGCGGGGGTCTTGCCCTGACGGTCCTGCTGATCGGGATCATCCTCGCCGCATCGACGGGCGTGATCGGGGCCTCCGTCACCTTGCTTGGCGTCATGGCGCTGCCGCAGATGATGAAACAGGGCTATTCCAAGCCGATCTCGACCGGCACCATCGCCGCGGCGGGCACGCTCGGCATCCTTATCCCGCCGTCGATCATGCTGGTCATCATGTCGGATCAGCTGGCCATTTCCCTGGGTGATCTGTTCATGGGGGCCCTGTTCCCGGGTCTGATCCTGGGCGGTCTCTATATCCTGTTCATCGTCATCTACGGCTTCATCAAGCCCGACTCGATGCCCGCGCCGCCGGATGCGGGCAAGGTCGACTGGGACGTGATCAAGGACGTGCTGGTGGCGGTCGTGCCCCCGCTCTTCCTGATCCTGCTGGTGCTCGGGTCGATCTTCGCGGGCTTTGCCACACCGACCGAAGCTTCGGGCCTCGGGGCGTTCGGCGCGACGATCCTGGCGATGCTGAACCGCAAGCTGGACTGGAAGGTCTTCCGGGAGGTGGCGCGGTCCACGCTGAACACGGCGGGCTATATCGTCGGCATCTTCCTTGCGGCCAATTTCTTTGCGCTGGTCCTGCGCCGGTATGGCGGTGACGAGATCGTGGAGCACCATGTCCTCGGCATCTTCGAGAACCCCTACATGATCGTGCTGTTCATCCTGTTCATCGTCTTCCTGCTCGGGTTCCTGCTCGACTGGATCGAGATCACGATCATCATCATGCCGCTCATGCTGCCCATCGTTGCGGCTCTGGAGCTTGCGGTGCCGGGCTTCGACGTGGTGCGCGACCCGCAGGTGGTCTGGTTCGCGATCCTGGTGGCGGTGACACTCCAGACCAGTTTCCTGACGCCACCGGTGGGATTCGCGCTCTTCTACCTCAAGGGGGTCTGCCCGCCGGACATCTCCCTCGGCCACATCTATCGCGGCGTCGTGCCCTTCGTGCTGTTGCAGCTGACGGGTCTGGCGATCGTGTTCCTGTTCCCGGCGCTTGTGACGTGGCTGCCATCGGTGGCCTACGGAAACTGACGACCAAAGGGCGCCCCACAGCGCCCTTTCTTTTTTTCGGGGTCGGGTGACCTGCCGGGGTTCAATCCGGCGGGATGCGGTGCCATCTAACACCAAAGCAGTTCCCGCCCTCAGGAGGCCCCATGTTCCGCACCGCGATTGTCACCTTGTTCGCCGCATTTGCGGCTTTTCCGGCCACCGCCGACATGAAGGCGCTTGGGGATATTCATATCGAAGGCCCGATGCTGCGCGCCACACCGCCAAATGCACCCGTCGCGGGCGGCTTCGTGACAATCGTGAACCACGGGGAAACCGACGACACGCTTGTCTCGGCCAGCATCGAAGGCCCCCTCGCGGAGCGGGTCGAGTTGCACGAAATGACTATGAACGAGGGCGTCATGACCATGTCGGAGGTCGCGGGTGGCATCGCGATCCCGGCGGGCGAGACCGTGATCCTTGCCCCCGGCGGACTTCACCTCATGTTGATGGGCCTGACCGAACCGCTGACCGCAGGGGACACTCACCTTGTCACGCTGACCTTTGCCGAAGCTGGCGACGTGACCATCGGGTTTCCCGTCCTCACACTTGGCGAAATCCGCGCGAAAGCGGCGGAAGATGCCACGATGGACCATTCGGGCGAGGGGCACGGCGACGGCGGTCACATGAAGCATGGGAACTGAATGATGACCACACGCCTTGCCACGATCCTCGCCGGTCTTGTTGTCGCCGCGGTGGCCCTTGGGGCGGGTATCGCGCTGCGCCAGGTCTTTCAGGACCGCACCATCAGCCCGGTCGCCACGGAGCTTGGCGAACCCTTCAACCTTGTCGATCACAACGGCGCGCCGATCACCGAGGCGGCGTTCATCGGTCGCCCGTCGCTTCTGTTCTTCGGCTTCACCCATTGTCCCGAGGTCTGCCCGACCACGGTCTATGACATGGAGACATGGCTGACCGACATGGAGGTGCCCAAGGACGATCTGGGCGTCTTCTTCGTGACCATCGACCCCGAACGGGACACGCCGGACTTCCTCAAGGATTACCTCGAGCCGCAGTCCGACCGCATCCTCGGCATCACTGGTGAGCCGCAGGCCGTGCGCGAGATGGCCAAATCCTGGCGCGTCTATTTCCAGAGGCGCGAATTGGGCGAGGGCGACTACACCATGGATCACTACGCCTCTGTCTTCGTCCTCAACGACGAGGGCGAAGTCGTCGACATCATCCCCTTCCAGGAAGCCCCCGAGATCGCCAAGGCCAAGATCGCCGCCGTTCTGGGTTAAAGCGCTCCGTTCGCACCGACTTACCGAGTGCGGTTGGCGTGGATTGCCTGGCGTGCCAATCCGGCGACCCATGGGGTCGATCCTGACCTTGCCTGCGCCAAGAGGCTAGCGTCACGCGAATCACTGCGCTACACTACCTGCACTTAGACCCGGAAAACCGGGCAGGGCAGTTGATGTTACAGGCGGATCAATGACAGAAATCGCGCATGGCGCGGTCGTCGTCCTACCGGGCGAGGCCATTATCTCACGTTGGTGGCGGACCCTGGACAAGGGCGTGGTCGGCGCCTTGGTCCTGCTCTTCGCGGTTGGCCTGCTGCTCGGCTTCGCGGCCTCGGTTCCGCTTGCCGAACGCAATGGCCTGCCGGCGTTCTACTATGTGTATCGTCAGGCGATCTTCGGGGCGATGGCCTTCGTGGTGATGATCGTCGTGTCGATGATGTCGCCACATATGGTTCGCCGCCTCGGGGTGATCGGATTCTTCTTGGCGGCCATCGCGTTGATGATGCTGCCCATTCTGGGAACCGACTTCGGCAAGGGGGCGACCCGTTGGTATTCGCTCGGCTTTGCATCGTTTCAGCCGTCGGAATTCCTCAAGCCCGTCTTCATCATCATGACGGCCTGGCTCATGGCCTCGGCCGCAGAACCCAACGGGCCGCCGGGAAAGACCATCAGTTTCGTCATCCTGGGCATCGTGGTGGCGTTTCTGGCGCTTCAGCCGGACTTCGGTCAGGCGATGCTGACCATCGTGGCCTGGTCGGCGGTCTATTTCGTTGCGGGCGCGCCCATCGTGCTGTTGACGGCCGTGGTCGCCGCCGTGGGCCTCGTGGGATTGGCCGCCTACAACAACTCGGAACATTTCGCCCGCCGTATCGACGGCTTCCTCAGCCCCGATGTCGATCCGCGCACCCAGATGGGCTATGCCATCGACGCCATCCGCGAAGGCGGCTTCTTCGGCACCGGCGTGAACGAGGGTCGGGTCAAATGGATCCTGCCGGATGCCCATACCGACTTCATCATCGCCGTTGCCGCCGAGGAATACGGGCTCATCATGGTGCTTTTCATCGTCGCGCTCTTTGCCTTCATCACGGCCCGGTGCCTGCTGCGTCTGTGCGTCGAGCGGGATCCGTTCATCCGGCTTGCCGGCACCGGTCTGACCGTGCTGCTGGCCAGTCAGGCGTTCATCAACCTTGGCGTGGCGGTTCGGCTGCTTCCCGCCAAAGGGATGACCTTGCCCTTCGTGAGCTATGGCGGATCGTCGCTGATCGCTATGGGGCTGCTGATGGGGATGCTCCTGTGCTTCACCCGCACCCGCCCGCAGGCCGAGATCGCCGATCACCTGCTCTCCAACGGTTATCGCTGAGGTCACGCCATGTCCGCCCCCCTGATCGTCATCGCCGCCGGCGGCACCGGGGGGCACATGTTCCCGGCGCAATCGCTGGCCGAGGAGATGCTGGCCCGGGGGTGGCGCGTCAAACTGTCGACAGATGACCGGGGTGCACGCTATTCGGGCGGCTTTCCCGACGATGTGGAAGTCGAGGTTCTGCCCTCCGCCACCTTTGCGCGCGGTGGTCTGGGCGCCAAGATCGGCGTGCCGTTCAAACTGGCCGGTGGCGTGATGCGCGCGATGAAGGCGTTCCGAAAGGACCGCCCCGCCGTCGTCGCGGGCTTCGGCGGCTATCCCGCCATTCCTGCCATGGCGGCGGCGGTCATGCTCAAGCTGCCCCGGCTGATCCACGAACAGAACGGCGTCCTGGGCCGCGTCAATCAGGTCTTCGCAACCCGCGTCGACGCCTTCGCCTGCGGGACATGGCCCACGGCCCTGCCGAAGGGGGTCGTGGGGGTGCATACGGGCAACCCCGTGCGCGCCGCCATTCTGGGCCGCGCCGAAAGCCCCTACATCGTGCCCGGCGACTATCCCATGTCGATCCTCGTCATCGGTGGCAGTCAGGGCGCGCGCATTCTGTCTGACATGGTCCCGGAGGCGCTGGCCAATCTTCCCGAAGAGATGGCCCGCCACTTGCGGGTGGCACAGCAGGCCCGCCCCGAAGACCTGGAACGCGTGCGGCGCTACTACGCCACCGCCGGGGTCGACGCCGAGGTGGAGCCCTTCTTCGATGACGTCGCCAATCGCATGGCCGACGCGCAGCTGGTGATCTGCCGGGCCGGGGCCTCGACCATCGCGGACCTGAGCGTGATCGGACGCCCCGCGATCCTGATCCCCTATGCCGTCGCGGCGGGCGACCATCAGACGGCCAATGCACGCGGCCTGACCGAAGCCGGGGCCGCGATCCTGACCCCCGAAAGCAAACTCACCCCGGCCTCTCTGGCCGAACAGATCGAACTTATCCTGTCCAACCCCGGTGGCGCGCTTCAGATGCACCGCGCGGCCCTTGCCGTCGCCGTGCCCGATGCCGCCCAACGATTGGCCGACCTGGCCGAAACCATCGCGAGCGCAAAGACATGAATGCCACCAAACTCCCCACCCAGATGGGCCCCATCCATTTCGTCGGCATCGGCGGCATCGGCATGTCGGGCATCGCCGAAGTGCTGCTGAGCCACGGCTACAACGTGCAGGGGTCGGATGCGAAAACGTCCAAGATCACCGACCGCCTGGCCCGCCTTGGCGCGCGCATTTTCGAAGGTCAGGCCGCCGACAACCTGGAGGGCGCCGAAGTCATCGTGATCTCTTCGGCGATCAAGCCGGGCAACCCCGAACTCGACGCCGCGCGGGCCCAGGGCCTGCCGGTGGTGCGCCGGGCCGAGATGTTGGCCGAACTGATGCGGATGAAATCGAACATCGCCGTCGCGGGCACCCACGGCAAGACCACGACGACGACCATGGTGGCGGCCCTTCTGGATCAGGGCGGCATCGACCCCACGGTCATCAACGGCGGCATCATCCACGCCTATGGCTCCAACGCGCGCATGGGGCAGGGCGAATGGATGGTCGTCGAGGCGGACGAGAGCGACGGCACCTTCAACCGCCTGCCCGCCACCATCGCCATCGTCACCAACATCGACCCCGAGCATATGGAGCATTGGGGCACGATCGAAAACCTGCGCCAGGGCTTCACCGATTTCGTGTCGAACATTCCGTTCTACGGGCTGGCCGTCTGCTGCACCGACCACCCCGAGGTGCGCGCCCTTGTGGGCCGCGTGACCGACCGTCGGGTCTTGACCTTCGGCTTCAACGCCCAGGCTGACGTGCGCGCCATCAACCTGCGCTACGAACGCGGGGTCGCCCATTTCGACATCCAGCTTCAGGCCGAGGACGCGGTGATCGAGGATTGCGCCCTGCCCATGCCGGGCGACCACAACGTGTCGAACGCGCTTTCTGCCGTGGCCGTCGCGCGCGAACTCGGCGTGCCGAAGTCGGTCATCCGCGAGGCGCTCGCGGCCTTTGGGGGCGTCAACCGTCGGTTTACCCGCGTGGGCGAATGGCGCGGCGTGCCGATCATCGACGACTACGGCCACCACCCGGTCGAGATTGCCGCCGTCCTGCGGGCCGCGCGCCAATCCATCGGCGACACGGGCCGCGTCATCGCCATCCACCAGCCGCACCGCTATTCGCGCCTCTCGAGCCTGTTCGACGACTTCTGCGGCTGCTTCAACGACGCCGATGTCGTGGGCATCGCCGATGTCTTCGCCGCCGGGGAAGAGCCGATTGCCGGCGCCGAGCGCGACGACCTGGTCGCGGGCCTGATCCGCACCGGCCACCGCCACGCCCGCGCCGTGACCGGCGAAGACGATCTGGAGCGGCTTGTGCGCGAACAGGCGCGCGAAGGCGACATCGTGGTCTGCCTCGGCGCCGGCACCATCTCGGCCTGGGCCAACGGCCTGCCCGAACGGCTGAACGGCAAGGCCGCCTGATCCTGTGACGGGTCGCGGCATCCCCGGAGCCCGCCCATGGCCGTGATCGCCATGTGCCTCTGGGTTATCGTCGCCTGGGTCCTGATGCTGGTCCTGAGCGCCAAACAGAGCTGGCCCGCGGCCTATGTCCTCATCGCGTTCGGCGTCCCCATCGTGATCTGGCTCGGTCTATCCATGGGCGCGGTCTGGGCCATCGGCGGCGCAGTCACCATGGGTTTGGTCCTCCGCTGGCCCCTGCGGTATTTCCTGCGCTGGCTGAAGGGGTTGGCCGGTCGGTAAGTCTTGCCGCCCGGATTGGCGCGGGGCAGGGTGCGCGCATGGTTGAGATTTCCGAGATTGTGGACCGCGACAGCCTGCAGGCTTGGCTGGAGGCTTTGCCGTCCGAGACGGAGGCGGAGAAGGCCGACTACAGGCGGATCGCGGTGACGATAGCCGTGCGCGCAGCGCTGCGGGTGATGCCGCTCTGGTGGCAAGCGGTTGCGCAGAATTTGCAGCTCCAGCGCAAGGGTTTGACGCCGCTTTTCACTCTGCGCTGTCTTCTGATATCCTCAGTTTCGACGGTGCGACCAACCGGGGATATCAGTTCTGCCGCCTCCTCCGCCTTCGCCGCCGCCGACCCCGTCGGCGGCGCCGCCTTCCTCGTCGCCGGCTTAGTCCCCGCCCACGCGGTTGACGCCGCCGCCGCCGCCGCCCGCTCCGCCGACACCGCCGCAGCCCGCCGCTCCGCCGCCGCCGACACCGCCGCCGCCGCCCGCTCAGCCGCTGCCGCAAGCACCGCCGCCGCCCGCTCCGCCGCCGACGCCATTTGGCCGGTTTTGCGCGCCGACTGCGAAGCCCTCGTAGGCGGAGGAAAGATGGCGTCTCAGCCGCTTTGGCCCGACGAGGGCCCGCTCCGCCAAACCTGGCAAGACGTTCGGAACCATCTTGCCCAATCCGGCCAAACGGGGATCTGGGCCTTTTGGACAGACTGGTACGACTGCATCCTCGACCCCAAGGGGCAGGAGCCCAACTGGGACATGCTCGAAGAAATCGCGCTGATCCCCCCCGACACATGGGATGCAGGCCCCGACGTCGCCCTCCCGGTGATCAACGCGATTTGGGAGCGATACAAGAACCAGCTACCCTTTGATCTCGACACTGAACTTGAGCGACAGCCGAGGGCGACAAAGACGGAAATCCAGAGGGTCCAAACTGCCGTTGTCGAAAACCGACAGTTGATCCCGCCGACAATCGATGCGCTCCAGCAATTCATCGTTTTGGAAATCGAGAGGTGGCAGCAGAATAACTTTCTGAATGCCGAGCAGCCTGATCTCTGCCGAAAACAAATCGCGACATATGTGACGATGAGCGAGGCACTGACGCGGATCAGCGCGCTCGTCCCGGAAGAGGGCGGTCCATCGGATGCGGATGCCGAAGAACTCGTCAGCCTTGGAAAGCTCTATCTGGAAAAGCTCAAGGCGCTTCCAAGGGATAAGGCAGATGAAGTCATCGAAAAGGTCTGGTCCACAGGCGGGAATGTGGTCGATCTCGGCCTCGTCGCCGGTTCCACCGCGCTGCTCTTCCAGATGGGTATCCCGGTGCAACATGGGGTCATCGTTGCTTCGCTCGCGTTCGCGCGGAAGAAC
This sequence comes from Jannaschia pohangensis, assembly GCF_900113875.1. Classification (GTDB taxonomy): domain Bacteria; phylum Pseudomonadota; class Alphaproteobacteria; order Rhodobacterales; family Rhodobacteraceae; genus Jannaschia; species Jannaschia pohangensis. The sequence continues at coordinate 122,814 of NZ_FORA01000004.1, forward strand.
GTTGCGCAGATGATTTCTGCCGCAAATGATTACTTGAAGACATCGGCGGGCGGCTCCTGACCCTTGCCCCACCCCCATTCCCCGCCTAACCAACCCCCATGACCTATCCGAACGTCCGTGGCACCCTGACCGAAAACCGACCGCTTGCCGACCTCACCTGGTTGCGGGTCGGCGGGCCTGCGGATGCCTTGTTTCAGCCGGCGGACATGGACGACTTGCAGACGTTCCTGCGCGATCTCGACGCCAGGGTCGCGGTCTTCCCGATGGGGGTCGGGTCCAACCTGATCGTGCGGGACGGGGGGCTGCGGGCGGTGGTGATCCGTCTGGGCCGGGGCTTCAACGGGATCGAGATCGAGGGCGATCTGGTGCACGCGGGGGCCGCCGCCTTGGATGCCCATGTGGCGCGGCGTGCGGCGCAGGCGGGGCTTGACCTGACGTTCCTGCGCACCATTCCGGGGTCCATCGGAGGCGCCGTGCGGATGAACGCGGGGTGCTATGGCAGCTATACCGCCGACCATCTGGTCGAGGTTCAGGCGGTGACGCGCAGCGGGGAGGCGGTGACAATTCCGGCGGCCGATCTGAAGCTGGCCTACAGGTCCTCGGATCTGCCCCAAGGCCACGTCCTGACCCGCGCCACCTTTCGCGCGGGCAGGGGCGATCCCGCCGACCTCGAAGAGCGCATGGCCGCGCAGCTGGCCAAACGCGATGAGACGCAGCCCACCAAGGACCGCAGCGCGGGCAGCACCTTCCGCAACCCCGCCGGTTTCTCCTCGACCGGCAAGGCGGACGACGTGCACGACCTGAAGGCCTGGAAGGTCATCGACGATGCGGGGATGCGGGGGGCGACGCTTGGCGGGGCGATAATGTCCCCGAAACACTCGAATTTCCTTGTCAATGCCGGGGGCGCCACGGCGGCCGATCTGGAAGGATTGGGCGAGGCCGTGCGGAAAAAGGTTTTCGACGCGAGTGGTTTGACGCTAGAATGGGAAATCATGCGGGTCGGTGACCCGGCGTGACCCGGAACGGCCCGTCAGAGGCCCGGGCATAAAAACAGGTCACGGTCAAAAGGCCGGGCCAGAGGCGCAGGATATTGGGTATGTCGGGCAGGGCTCCCCAACATGTGGCCGTCCTCATGGGCGGACCGTCGGCTGAACGTGATGTCAGTCTTTCGACCGGCGAAGGCTGTGTCGCGGCTTTGCGCAGCGAAGGTTTTCGCGTGACGCAGATCGATCCCGGGGCAGATATCGTGTCTGCCCTGCAACAGGCGGCACCGGATGTTGTGTTCAACGCCCTGCACGGTCGGTGGGGCGAGGATGGCTGCATTCAGGGCCTGCTCGAATGGCTGCGGTTGCCCTATACCCATTCCGGAGTGCTGGCGTCCGCCACCGCGATGGACAAGAGCCGGACGAAGGCGATCTTCCGCATGTCGGGCCTGCCGGTGGTGGAGAGCGAGATCGTCAGCCGCGAAGAGGCGATGGAAGAGCATGTGATGCCGCCGCCCTACGTCATCAAACCGAACAACGAAGGCTCTTCGGTCGGCATCTACATCGTCCCGAGGGATGCCGAGGAGCCGCCGGTCCTGCCCGACACGATGCCCGACGACGTGATGGTCGAAGCCTTTGCGCCGGGGCGTGAGCTGACCTGCACGGTCCTCGGGGCACCGGGCGAAGAGCGGGCGCTGACGGTCACGGAAATCCACACCGACGGCTGGTACGACTACGAGGCGAAATATGCGCCGGGCGGATCGCGGCATTCCCTGCCGGCTGACCTGCCGCCCGCGATCTTTGCCGCCTGCCAGGACTTTGCCCTGCGCGCCCATTGGGCGCTTGGTTGTCGCACCATCAGCCGGACCGATTTCCGGTGGGACGAGGGGCAGGGTCTCAAGGGCCTGATCATCCTGGAGACGAATACGCAGCCGGGCATGACGCCGACCTCGCTGACGCCTGAACAGGCCGCCCATGCGGGGATCGGGTTTGGTCCGCTCTGCCGCATTCTGGTGGAGGACGCGTCATGCAACCGTTGACGCCGCCCCCCGTCCGCCCCGTCGCCGACCCCGCGCCGTCCAAGTGGCAGTACAGGATGGAGAGGCTGTGGCTCACGCCGCTGTTCAAGGCGCTGGTGCGGACTGGTATCCCGAGTTTCAGTTTCGTGTTCCTGTTCACCTGGTACATCAACGATCCCGTCCGGATCACCGCCATCGTCGACACCTGGGGAGGGTGGGTGCAGGCTGTTCAGGACCGGCCCGAGTTCACCGTCAGCCTGATGCGGATCGAAGGGGCGAGCGAGCAGCTGCAATCCGATATCCAGGAAGCGCTGCCCATCGACCTGCCGCTCAGCCAGTTCCAGCTCGACATGGATGCGCTGCGCAAGCTCTTGCAGGATCTCGACCCCGTTCTTGCCGCCGAAGTGCGCATCAAGGCGGGGGGTGTCCTGCTCCTCAAGGTGACGGAGCGTCAGCCGGCCGTGGTCTGGCAGCATGACGAGGGGATCGAGGTGCTGGACGCGACCGGCCATCGCGTCGCCACCCTGTCGGACATCGCGTCGGCAGGCGGATTGCCGTTGATCGGCGGCACCGGAGCCGAGGAGCATGTCCCCGAAGCGCTCGCCCTGATCGAAGTTGCGGCCCCGATCACCGACCGCCTGGTCGGGCTGACCCGCGTGGGCAACCGGCGGTGGGATGTGCAGCTGACGCGGGGCCAGCGGATCATGCTGCCCGAAGAGGCTCCGGCCGCGGCGCTCGACCGCGCGCTGGCGATGCAGGCGGCCAAGGACGTGCTGGAGCGCGACGTGGCCGCAGTCGACCTTCGGATCGCGTCGCGCCCCATCCTTCGCCTGTCACCCGAGGCGCGCAGCGAATTGCGGCGTCTCCAGGATCTTGAACGTCTGTCCTTGTTAGAGGGAAATGAATGAGCCGCCTGTTCCAAGCCCAGAAGGCCATGCGCCGCAAACGTCAGGCCGCCTTGCAACGCGGGGTCGTCGCGATCATGGACGTGGGCACCTACAAGACGGCCTGCCTTGTCCTGCGTTTCGAAGAGAATACGCCGCAGGGCGAGGGCGTTGGCCACATGGCCGGGCAATCGAATTTCCGCGTCATCGGGGCCACGACGACCCGGTCGCGCGGGATCCGTCGGGGCGAAGTGGACGCCATGCCCGAGACCGAGCGCGCGATCCGCACCGCCGTGCAGGGCGCCCAGAAGATGGCGAATGTCCGGGTCGACCATGTAATCGCCTGTTTCTCGGGGGGGCGGCCCACGTCCTGGCCGTTGCAGGGCGAAGTCGTTCTGGAAAGCGGGCCCTGTTCGGTGCACGACATCGCCCGCGTCCTCAGCTCCATCGAGACGCCCGATCTGGGGGCAGGCCGCGAAGTGCTGCACGCGCAGCCCGTCAACTTCGGCATCGACCATCGCACGACGCTGCGCGACCCGCGCGGCCAGACTGGCGAGATGCTGCGCGCGGACATGCATCTTCTGTCGGTCGACGCCCATGCGATCGAGAACCTTCTGACCTGCATCCATCGTTGTGACCTGGAAGTCGCGGGCCTCGCCAGCGCGCCCTATGCCGCGGCGACCAGTGCGCTGGTCGAGGATGAAAAGGAACTGGGCGCCGCCTGCATCGACATGGGGGCGGGGACCACGGGCGTGTCGATCTTCATGCGCAAGCATATGGTCTATGCCGACACCGTGGCTTTCGGCGGGGCGCATGTGACGTCCGACATCAGCCAGGGCCTGCATATTCCGGCGCAGACCGCAGAGATGATCAAGACCCGCTATGGCGGCGTCGTGGCCACCGGCATGGACGACCGCGAGATCATCGCGCTCGAGGCGGATACCGGCGATTGGCACCACGACCGGCGGTCGGTGACCCGCACCGAGCTGATCGGGATCATGCGGCCGCGGATCGAGGAGATCCTGGAAGAAGTGCGCAAATCCCTCGACCGGGCCGGGTTCAATGAACTGCCGAGCCAGCGGATCGTTCTGACCGGCGGGGCCAGCCAGATCCCGGGTCTCGACGGCCTGGCCGCGCGCATCCTGGGCAATCAGGTCCGCCTCGGTCGCCCGCTCCGGGTTCAGGGTCTGCCCGAAGCCGCCAAGGGACCGGCCTTCGCCGCCTGCGTCGGATTGTGCATGCAAGGCGCCGAGCCGCAGGACGAATTCTGGGACTTCAACGCCGTGCCGGAACGCACCTCGGGGCGGTCGTTGCGCCGGGCTGTGCGCTGGTTTCGCGACAACTGGTGAAAAACCTTGCCGATTTCGGTTGACCGATTCGATTTTGGGGTGACGAGGTCACAATCGCCGGTTAAACTGTGACGAAAATAAGGCGATAAATTCGCAACAATGGCCTGAGGCAGGGCCGCATAACACAGGTGGACTGAGCAATGACATTGAACCTTACCATGCCCGGCGGAGCCGCCGAGATCGACCTGCGTCCGCGCATCACCGTCTTCGGTGTCGGCGGGGCCGGGGGTAACGCCGTCAACAACATGATCCAGAAGGATCTCGAGGGCGTGGAGTTCGTCGTCGCGAACACCGACGCGCAGGCGCTGGCGCAGAACCACGCGCAGTGCCGCATCCAGCTTGGCGCGCGTGTGACCGAAGGTCTGGGGGCCGGCGCGCGGCCCGCCGTTGGCGCCTCTGCCGCCGAAGAGACCATCGAAGAGATCGTGGACCACCTGGCCGGCGCGCACATGTGCTTCATCACGGCCGGCATGGGCGGCGGCACCGGGACCGGCGCCGCACCGATCATCGCGCAGGCCGCCCGCGAGCTCGGTATCCTGACTGTCGGCGTCGTCACCAAGCCCTTCCAGTTCGAAGGCACCAAGCGGATGCGCCAGGCCGAAGAGGGCGTCGAAGCCCTTCAGAAGGTCGTCGATACCCTCATCATCATTCCGAACCAGAACCTGTTCCGCCTCGCCAACGAGAAGACGACCTTTACCGAGGCGTTCTCGATGGCCGACGACGTGCTCTATCAGGGCGTCAAGGGCGTGACCGACCTCATGGTCCGTCCGGGCATGATCAACCTCGACTTCGCCGACGTCCGGTCGGTCATGGACGAGATGGGCAAGGCCATGATGGGCACCGGCGAGGCCGAGGGCGAGGATCGCGCCGTTGAAGCCGCCGAGAAGGCCATCGCCAACCCGCTGCTGGACGAGCTGTCGCTGTCGGGTGCCAAGGGCGTTCTCATCAACATCACCGGCGGTCACGACCTGACCCTGTTCGAGATGGACGAAGCCGCGAACCGCATCCGCAAGGAAGTGGACGAGGATGCCAATATCATCGTCGGCTCCACCCTCGATCCCTCCATGGAAGGCGTGATGCGCGTTTCGGTCGTCGCCACCGGCATCGACGCCAGCGCCTCGTCGCTGGACGCACCGCTGCCGCGCCGCCGGATGGCCGATGCCGTGGCCCCCGCCGACGTGCAGGCCGCCGCCGTCGCGGCCCCTGCTGCCGCCGCAGCCGTGGAAGCCGCGCAGGAGCCCGAGGTGACGGAAAAGCCCGCAACGCCGAGCTTCTTTGACGCCGTCGACCAGCAGGAGGCCGAAGAAGAAGCCCTCGCCGAGAACTTCTTCTCCGCCCCCGAGGCCGACGACGTTCTGCCGGCGCCTGCCTACACCCCGGCCCCGCCGGAGCCGGTCGTTCACGCCGCCGAAGCCCCGCAGGCCAGCTTCACCGCGCCCCGCCCTGCCGGAACCCCGACCCCCGAGGCGATGGATCGTCTGCGCGCCGCCGTCCTGAACGGAGAGCGTCGCGTCGCAAGTGCTCCGACCGCACCTGCCGCGCGCCCGACGACTCCCGATGGCTCGGCCCGGTTCGGGATCGGATCGCTCATCAACCGCATGACCGGCACCGGGGACACTCCGGTTCAGCGTCACGCCGCGGCCCCGGTCGCACCGAAGGTCGAGGAAAAGGCCCCCGAAGCAACGGACGAGCGGATCGAGATCCCCGCGTTCCTGCGTCGTCAGGCCAACTGAACCAAAGCCAGATCCAACCATTCGGCGGCCTTTTGGGCCGCCGTTTGCGTTTCAGTGGATGAATTGCCGCAGCGTCCCCATCACAAGACTCTTCCCCGCAGGCGACAAGGCCCGGTCGGATGCCTGTCCTTTTGTGTTGAATTCTATGAATTAATCCTGTCCGGGCATGGCGTCGGCAATTTCTTGCCCATTCCGCCGCATCGCTGTTTCAGGCCGTAACCAGCGTTGAATTGCGAGGACGGGACCGTTTGCTTAGGTCAAGGTTGTAGAAACGCGCCCACCTAGTGGCACGAAGCAACAGATCGGCAGGCACATGCAAACCACCGTCAAGGACATCATCCGGTTCACCGGCGTCGGTCTTCACGCAGGGCGCGTCGCCCGGCTGACCATTCATCCGGCTCCGGCACATCACGGCATCTGGTTCCGTCGCACCGATCTCGATGGCGATACCATGATCGCCGCGCGCCACAACGTGGTCGAGACGTCGCCGCTCTGCACCCTCCTGGTCAACGAGGCCGGTGTCTCCGTGTCGACGGTCGAACATGTGATGGCCGCCCTGTCGGGGTGCGGTGTCCACAACGCCATTCTCGAGATCGACGGGCCCGAAGTGCCGATCCTCGACGGATCCGCCGCCGATTTCGTGCGCGCCATCCTGCGTGTCGGGGTTCGCAAGCTCGACGCGCCGGTCCATGCCATCGAGGTTCTGCGCCGTGTCCACGTGACCGATGGTCTGGCCACGGCCACGCTGACGCCAGCCGAAGAACTCGAGATCGACTTCGCCATCGACTTTTCGGACGCGGCCATCGGGCAACAGCACAAGGTCCTGCGCCTGTCGAACGGAACCTTTGTGCGTGAACTCTGCGACAGCCGGACATTCTGCCGTCGCGCCGATGTCGACGCGATGCAGGCCGCGGGCAAGGCGCTAGGCGGATCGCTGTCGAATGCGGTCGTGGTCAACGGCGACCTGGTCGAGAACCCCGAAGGCCTGCGCCACGCGGACGAAGCGGTGCGCCACAAGATGCTGGACGCGCTCGGCGATCTTGCCTTGGCCGGCGCCCCGATCCTGGGCCGCTATACCGGCGTGCGTGCGGGACATGCGCTGACCAACAAGCTGTTGCGCGCGCTCTTTGCCGACCCGCTGGCCTACCGCATCCGGACGCTCGAAGCGTCGGAATGCCGGCTCTTGCCCGGTGCGGGCCTTGAGAAAGATGTGTTCGCGCATCTGTGACGTGGCTTTTCCGAATGCCGACGCTTCACAGCCTCGACTTGCCGCTCTATGGTGCCCCAAGCCTCCGAAGGGGGCGGGGCAGGGATATGAGTGCATGACGGATCGGCTTCAGCTACGACGTGGCAAACCCTTGGCGGCGCTTGCGCTTTCGGCCTTGCTCGCTGCTTGTGGCGGTGGCGACGAACTTGCGCTGGAAGATACTGAACCCCAGACGATCTTCGAACAGGCGGAACGTGAACTTGATCGCGGCGATGCGGACGACGCGGCGCAGCTCTTTTCCGAGATCGAACGCCTCTATCCCTATTCCGAATGGGCCAAGCGCGGCCTCATCATGCAAGCATTCTCGTTCCACAAGGATCAGGACTATGAGAACGCCCGCGCGGCGGCACAGCGCTATATCGATTTCTATCCTGCCGACGAAGACGCGGCCTATGCCCAGTATCTTCTGGCGCTGTCCTACTACGACCAGATCGATCAGGTGGGCCGCGATCAGGGTCTGACGTTCCAGGCGTTGCAGGCCCTGCGGACCGTGATCGAACGCTATCCCGACAGCGAATATGCCCGTTCCTCGATCCTGAAATTCGACCTCGCCTTCGATCATCTCGCCGCCAAGGAGATGGAGATCGGGCGCTACTACCTGCTGCGCGGCCACTACCCCGCGGCGATCAACCGCTTCCGTGCGGTCGTCGAGGAGTTCCAGACCACGACGCACACGCCCGAGGCGCTGATGCGTCTGGTCGAAGCCTACCTCGCGCTCGGCCTCGCCGACGAGGCGCAGACCGCCGGTGCCATCCTGGGCTACAACTTCCAGTCGTCGCCGTTCTATGACGATGCCTTCCGGCAGCTCAACGGTCAGGGTCTGTCGCCCGAGGCGCGGGGGTCCAGCTGGCTTCGTGCGGTTTATGACCGGACAATCAAGGGTCGCTGGCTGTAGGGTGTGTGCTGTGCACGCACCGCGCGCCCAATTGCAAAGCTGACCTGCCATGCTTCGAAGTCTCGAAATCCGTGACATGCTCATCATCGATCACCTCGCGCTGGAATTCCGCGCGGGGCTGAACGTGCTGACCGGCGAGACGGGGGCGGGCAAATCCATCCTTCTGGATTCGCTCGGGTTTGTCCTGGGCTGGCGGGGTCGGGCCGAACTGGTGCGCGCGGGCGCGGATCAGGGCGAAGTCGTCGCCAGTTTCGATCTGCCCGCCGATCACCCGGGCCATGCCGTCCTGGCCGAACACCAGATCCCCGACAATGACGGCGAGCTGCTGATGCGGCGCGTCAACCGGCGCGACGGGCGCAAGACGGCCTGGGTCAACGGAACGCGGGTCACGGGCGAGGTGTTGCGGGCGCTGTCCGATAAATTGCTGGAACTGCACGGGCAGCACGATGATCGCGGCCTGCTGGATGTGCGCGGGCACCGGGCGTTGCTGGATGACTTCGCGGGCGCCGATCTCGGCCCCGTGCGCACGGCCTGGGCCGATGTCGCGCGCTGCCGCAAGGCGCTGAGTGCCGCGCGCGCCGTGGCCGAGACCGCCCGCGCCGAGGAAGACTTCCTGCGCCACGCTGTCGCGGAATTCGACCGCCTGCGCCCCGAACCGGGCGAAGAGGCGCATCTGGACCAGCGCCGCCGCCTGATGCAGGCCGCCGCCCGCATCCGCGACGACGTGGAAAAGTCGCTCCATGCCATCGGGCCGCAAGGTGCCGAGGGCCTGATGGTCGACTCCGTCCGCTGGCTCGAAGGGGCCGCCGACCACGCCGGAGAGGCCCTGAGCGAAGCACTCGATGCGCTGAATCGCGCGATGGTCGAACTGGGCGAAGCGCAGGCAGGTGTCGAAAGTTGCCTCGACATGCTGACCTTCGATGCCCGCGACCTTGAGGACACCGAAGAGCGTCTCTTCGCGATCCGCGCCATGGCCCGCAAGCACGGTGTCCTGGCCGATGACCTTGCCGCCTTTGCCGAAGACCTGCGCGGTCGTCTCGACCTTCTGGATGCATCCGAGGGCGGGCTGGCCGACCTTCAGGCCGACCTGACCGCCGCCGAGGCGGAATTCGCCCAGGCCGCGGGCCTGCTCACTGCCTTGCGCAGTGCCGCCGCCGGAAAGCTCGACGCGGCCATGGCGCGCGAACTGGCGCCGCTCAAGATGGACCGGGCGACCTTCACCACGCGGGTGACCCCGGGCACACCCGGACCGGAGGGGCAGGACGAAGTCGCCTTCGAAGTCGCGACCAACCCGGGCGCGCCCGCAGGGCCGCTCGGCAAGATCGCATCGGGCGGGGAGCTCAGCCGCTTTCTGCTCGCCCTCAAGGTCTGCCTGACGGGCGGCGACCGCTCCCTGACCCTCATTTTCGACGAGATCGACCGGGGTGTGGGGGGCGCGACGGCGGATGCCGTGGGTCGCCGTCTCAAGGCCCTGGCCGACGGGGGGCAGGTGCTCGTCGTGACGCATTCGCCGCAGGTAGCCGCCCTTGGAAGCCATCACTGGCGCGTCGCCAAACGGGTCGAGGGTGACATGACCCTGTCGACGGTGACCCCGGTGGCCGAAGACGAGCGGCTGGACGAAATCGCCCGGATGCTGGCCGGGGACACGATCACCGATGCCGCACGCGGCGCGGCCCAGGCCCTTCTCGACGCCGCCGTCTGACGGCCGGGTCACGCGTCTTCAGATCAGCCAGAGCGCCGCAAGACCAAGGAACGCAAAGAACCCGACGACATCCGTAACCGTCGTCACGAATGCGCCAGAAGCAAGGGCCGGGTCGATGCCCGCCTTTTCCAGCACGACCGGAATGCCGACTCCCGCCAGACCGGCGACGACCAGGTTGATGACCATCGCCACGGCGATGACGACCCCCAACATCGGGCTGCCGAACCAGATCACGCCGACCGCCGCCATCAGGGCCGCGAAGATCATCCCGTTGATGCCGCCCGCGATGACCTCGCGCCGGATAACCCGCCAGACGTTCGCCCCGGTCAGGTCGCGTGTGGCCAGTGCGCGCACCGCCACGGTCAGCGACTGGGTGCCCGCGTTCCCCCCCATCGAGGCGATGATCGGCATCAGCACAGCAAGAGCCACGATCTCGGTGATGATGCCTTCGAACTGCGAAATCACGATCGAGGCCAATATCGCGGTGATCAGATTGACGAAAAGCCAGGGAAAGCGCCGCCGGACCACGCCGAGTGTCCGGTTCGAGATCGATTCCTCCGCGTCCACACCCGCCAGTCGCAGGATGTCCTCCTCGGCTTCCTCGTCCAGAATCCGGATCGCGTCGTCGATGGTGATGACGCCCAGAAGGCGGTCGTCCTCGTCCACCACGGCGGCGGAAATCAGGTGGTACTGGTTGAATGCATAGGCGACTTCGGTCTCGGAATCGGTCGCATCGAAGGTGCGGAAACTTTCCTCTTCGATCTCGGATAGTGGCGTGTCGCGCGACGTGGACAGGATCTTGCCCAGGGTCACATGGCCAACGGGTCGCATCCGCGGGTCGATCAGGATCACATGGTAGAACTGTTCGGGCAGCTCTTCCGCCGTGCGCAGGAAGTCGATGGCCTGACCCACGGTCCAGAACGACGGCGCGACCACCACTTCGCGCTGCATCAGACGACCGGCGGAATATTCGGGATAGCTCAGCGCGCGCTCGACCGCGAACCGGTCCGCTTCGTTCAGCGCGCCCATGATGGCGACGGCCTGATCGTCGTCGTCCAGGTTCTCGATCAGGTCGACGACATCGTCGGTATCAAGCTCGCGAACGGCTTCGGCCACGTCCTCGGCAGGCAGTGCGTCCAGCACTTCCTCGCGCAGCGACTCGTCGAGTTCCGACAGGATTTCCCCATCGATGTGCCCCGACCAGAGCGCGATCAGGGTGCCGCGTTCGGCAGAACTGATCTGCTCCAGAATGTCGGCGATGTCCGCGCCATGCAGCGGCTCCAGCAGGTCGTCCAGCGCCGTCTGGTCGCGTTCATCCAGCGCGATCTGGATCAGACGCAGGCGCGGCTCATCCAGCTCGATCTCGTCTTCGAGGCTGTCGTCATCATTCATCTGCGGCTCTGACATGGCGGCCTCCACTGCGGGTTCGTCCGGGGGATAGCGTGCCTGAGGCACAAGGGGTAGCGGCGATTTCTGCGGCGCGGTATCCGGGGGCATGACACAGCTGATTACCGGTCAGGTTCTGACCTTCGACGATGATCCCTTCGCCGTTCCGCCTGAAACGGCGGCGCGCCACGAACCTTCGGGTGCCGTCGCCGTGGCCGAAGGCCGGATCGTCGGCGTCGGCCCGGTCGCCCGGTTGCGCGCCGAATTTCCGGGCGCATCCGAGGTGTCGCACGGCGCGCATCTGATCCTGCCCGGATTCGTCGACGCCCATGTCCACTATCCGCAGACCGCGATCATCGCGAGTTGGGGCAAGCGCCTGATCGACTGGCTCAATACCTATACCTTCCCCGAAGAGGCGCGGCTTGCCGACCCGGCCTATGCCGCGACGATTGCGGAGCGGTACCTGGACCTCGCTCTCGCCCATGGCACCACCAGTTTCTGCACCTATTCCACGATCCATCCGGGCAGCGTCGATGCGATTTTCAAGGCCTCCGCGACGCGGGGCATGGCCGCTTGGGCGGGCAAGACCTGCATGGACCGGAATGCACCGGACGACCTGCGCGATACGGCCCAATCGGCATATGATGAAAGTCGCGCGTTGCTGGACCGGTGGCACGGCGTGGGGCGCGCGTCGTATGTGATCACGCCGCGTTTTTCGCCGACCTCCACGCCCGCACAATTGTCGGCCCTTGGCGCCCTCTGGACTGAACATCCCGACTGCCTGATGCAGACGCATCTGAGCGAGCAGGTGGACGAAATCGCCTGGGTCCGTGACCTGTTCCCGGACGCGCGCGACTACCTCGATACCTACGAGATGCATGGGTTGCTTGGCCCCCGGGGCATCTATGGGCATGCCATTCACCTTGAGCCGCGGGAGGTGGACCGGCTGGCCGAGGTCGGGGCCGCGGTCGTCCATTGTCCGACGTCGAATACGTTCATCGGGTCGGGCCTGTTCGACATGTCGCTGACGGGGCGCCTGCGGGTCGGGCTGGCAACGGACACGGGCGGCGGGTCGAGCTTTTCGATGCTGCGGACGATGGCGGCGGCCTACGAAGTGGCACAATTGCGGGGACAAGCGTTGCATCCGGCACAACTGCTGTGGCTGGCGACCGAAGGCTCGGCGAGGGCGCTTCATGCGCTGGATATCGGACGCCTGAAAATCGGCGCGATGGCCGATCTGGTTGTGCTCGATCTGGCGTCGACAGCTGCCATTTCGCAGCGGTCGGCGCGTGCGCAGAATGTGTGGGAAGCGGTCTTTCCGACGATCATGATGGGCGACGACCGCGCCGTCGCCCAAACCTATGTCGCTGGCAAACCGATGAAATGACCGGTTCGGGTCAGCTTGTCGTGTCGGCCACGCAGGCGGCCTTTTCGCCGTCCCAACTGGTGCCGGGGGCACAGGACTGGGCCTGCTGTTGCAGCTTGCCATAGGAGCATTCCGCAATGGCGAGGGCAGGTGCCGCAGAGAGAACGGTGGCGGCGAGAAGGGTCTTTACTGTCTTCATGGTCGGCTCCGAGGTTGATTTTGCGTGACCTAACGTTAGCCTGATTTTCCCATCGGGCAAATGCCGCAGTGTCGCAGGCGGGTCAGCCCGAAACGACGGGCATGCACCCCGCGATTTCGTCGTCCCACGCGGTCCCGGCGGTGCAGGTCTGATGCGGGTCGTCCTGGATCACGGAATGCGGATGCTCCGCCATGGCGGGTGCTGCAACAAGGAACAGGCAAGACAGGGAAAGTCTGCGGATCATGGCGGCCTCCGGGGTCAAGTGTCCCGCAAGCCTAGCATGATTTGACCGTTATCCGAAGACCCGGGCGAAAATCGTGTCGACGTGCTTGGTGTGATAGCCCAGGTCGAACTTTTCGCGGATCTCCTCTTCGGACAGGGCGGCGCGGACATCGGCGTCGGCGAGCAGCTCGGTCATGAAATCGGCGCCTTTTTCCCAGACCTTCATCGCGTTGCGCTGCACCAGAGTATAGCTGTCCTCGCGGCTGACGCCGGCTTGCGTCAGGGCCAGCAGGACGCGCTGCGACATGACCAGACCGCGGAACTTGTTCATGTTGGCCAGCATGTTGTCGGGATAGATCACCAGCCTGTGGATGACGCCGGTCAGCCGTGCCAAGGCAAAGTCGAGCGTCACGGTGGTGTCGGGTCCGATGGTCCGCTCGACGCTCGAATGGCTGATGTCACGTTCGTGCCAGAGGGCGACATTCTCCATCGCGGGAATGACGGACATGCGCACCAGACGGGCAAGGCCGGTCAGGTTTTCGGTCAGGACCGGGTTGCGCTTGTGCGGCATGGCCGACGAGCCCTTCTGGCCCGCGCTGAAGAATTCCTCGGCCTCCAGCACCTCGGTCCGCTGCATGTGGCGGATTTCGATGGCGATGTTCTCGACACTGCTGGCGATCACGCCGAGGCAGGCGAAAAAGGCGGCGTGGCGGTCGCGGGGGATGACCTGCGTGCTGATGGGTTCGGGCGTCAGGCCCAGTTTGGCGCAGACGTGCTCCTCGACGGCGGGGTCGATGTTGGCGAAGGTGCCGACCGCACCCGAGATGGCGCCGGTCGCGATTTCGGCCCGCGCGGTGCGCAGCCGGGTCAGGTTGCGATCCATTTCGGCATAGAAGCGCGCAAAGGTCAGGCCCATCGTCGTCGGTTCCGCATGGATGCCGTGGGACCGACCGATGCGGACCGTGTTCTTGTGCTCGAGCGCGCGGCGCTTCAGGGCGGCCAGCAGGCCCTCCAGGTCCGCGATCAGAAGGTCCGCGGCGCGGGTCAGCTGCACGTTGAATGTGGTGTCCAGCACGTCCGAGGAGGTCATGCCCTGATGCACAAAGCGCGCGGCGTCGCTGCCGATGATTTCGGACAGGTGGGTCAGGAAGGCGATGACGTCATGCTTGGTGACGGCCTCGATCTCGTCGATGCGGGCGACATCGAATTGCACGTCCTTCGCCTTCCAGACCGCTTCGGCGTTGGCCTTGGGGATCACGCCCAGGTCGGCCATCGCGTCGCAGGCGTGGGCCTCGATCTCGAACCAGATGCGGAACTTCGTCTCGGGTGACCAGATGGCGACCATGTCGGGGCGGGAATAGCGGGGGATCATCGGCAGGACCTTTCGGACGGACGCGGCTGGCAAGAGGTTCGCGGGCGTCATATGTTGGCCGCGCCCTGTCCGCAAGGAACCCCGCCGATGACCATGCCACCAAGTGCCGCGGCTTGCCTGGCTGCCCTGCGCGGGGAGTGGCGTCTGGTTCGCGTGATCCGCCATGTGGGCGGGCCGACCGCGCGGTTTCGCGGGCACGCGACCTGGGGCGACGGCGATGGTGGCCTGACCTGCCACGAAGAGGGGACGCTGGTGATCGACGGTGCCGCGCCCGTGACGGCGACCCGGATGACGCTCTGGCGCGCCGAGGGCGAGGGGATCGCCGTGGCCTTCGGTGACGGCCGCCCGTTCCACGTCATCGATTGGACGGAGGGCCACCGCATCCAAGCCGCGCATGATTGCCCGCCCGATGACTATCGCCTGACCTATGATTTCGGGGTTTGGCCGAACTGGTCCGTCCGGTGGCGTGTGAGGGGCCCGCGCAAGGATTACCGCGCCCTGAGCCGCTATTCTCGTCTCAGCTGCTGAGGCAGGTATCGCCCGTATCGCGCCAGATGGTGACGTTCTGGGCCATGGCACATCGCGCCATGAAGCTGCGCCCGCCGACCGTCAGACAGACCTGCTCGCCGACATCATGGAGGTTGCCGAAGGTGTCGCGGCATTCGCAGGGGATGACGCGGCCCGATTGGGCCAGCGTTGCGGCCGGAAATATGCCGAGGAGCGCGAGGAAAAGAACCGATTTCATGGTGGAACCTCCGTCCGGAAACCTTACCACGCGCCCGGCCCTTGACCAAGCGCGCGCTGCCGCGCATGGACAGAACGATGATCCCCTCTGACCGCCTTGACCAAATTCTCGCCCGTTTCGAGTTCCTCGAAGCGCGGCTCAACGCGGGTCCGCAGGCCGATGAAATCGCCGATCTGACCCGTGAGTATTCCGATTTAAGGCCGGTCGTTGAACAGGTTAGGGCCCATCGTCGCCTTGAACGCCAGATCAGCGAAGCCCGCGCCATGCTGGCCGATCCGGAGATGGCGGAGCTTGCCCAACTGGAACTGCCCGATTTGGAGACACAACTGGAGGAGGGGCAGGTCGCGCTGCAGATCGCGCTTCTGCCGAAGGATGCAGCCGATGCGCGACCTGCGATTCTGGAGATCCGCCCGGGCACCGGCGGGGACGAGGCCGCGCTTTTCGCCGCCGACCTCGAAGGGATGTATCGCCGCTATGCCGAAGCGCGCGGCTGGCGGCTGGAGGTGGTGGAGCGGCAGGAAACCGATCTCGGCGGGATCAAGGAACTGGTCGCGCGGATCGAGGGTGAGAACGTCTTTGCCCGCCTGAAATTCGAGTCGGGCGTCCACCGGGTCCAGCGGGTGCCCTCGACCGAAAGCGGCGGGCGCATCCACACCTCGGCCGCCACCGTCGCGGTCCTGCCCGAGGCCGAGGAGGTCGACCTCGACATTCCCGCCAGTGACATCCGCATCGACACCATGCGGGCTTCGGGGGCTGGCGGCCAGCACGTGAACACCACCGACTCGGCGGTTCGCATCACCCATCTTCCCACGGGCATCGTGGTGACGAGCGCCGAGAAATCACAGCATCGCAACCGCGAAATCGCGATGAACGTCCTGCGCGCCCGCCTGTTCGAGGCGCAGCGCGCCGCACTCGACGCCGAGCGTTCCGCCGACCGCCGCGCACAGGTCGGCACTGGCGACCGAAGCGAGCGCATCCGGACGTACAACTTCCCCCAGGGGCGGATGACGGACCACCGGATCAACCTGACGCTCTACAAGCTCGACGCGATCCTGCAGGGCGACCTCGACGATGTGATCGACGCGCTGACCGCCGATCTTCAGTCGCAGCTTCTGGCCGAGATGAACGGATGAGCGCGCGGGACGTGGCCCGCGCCATTGCCGATGCGCGTCGCCGACTGGAGGTGGCGGGCATCCCCGATCCGGCGCGCGATGCCTCGGCGCTTTGGGTGGCCATCGGTGAGCCTGCCGTGGGCGGCGGCGAGACGATGACGCCGGAGGTGGCCGCGCGTTATGACGCGGCGGTCGCGAGGCGAATCCGTCACCAGCCCGTGGCGCAGATCATCGGTCGGCGCGCGTTCTGGATGCACGATTTCCGGGTGACGCCCGATGTCCTCGACCCCCGGCCCGATACCGAAACGCTGGTCCAGGCGGCGCTCGATGCGCGCGCCCACCGGCTGCGCGACCCGGATCGGTGGCAGGACGCCCCGTCGCATGACTGGCCGCCCATCCCGTTCGAGCGTGTCCTCGACCTTGGGACGGGGTCGGGGTGCATTCTGCTGTCGATCCTCCACGAATGCCCGACCGCGACGGGGGTGGGCACCGATATATCGCCCGCCGCCCTGGCCGTGGCCGCCGAGAACGCGGAACGCCTCGGCGTCGCGGACCGCGTGACCCTGACTCAGTCGGACTGGTTTTCGGCGGTGGAGGGGTCGTTCGACATGATCGTCTCCAACCCGCCCTACATCAGCGCCGAAGAAATGGCGGGTCTTTCCCCCGACGTTCGCGACTGGGAGCCGCATCTGGCCCTGACCCCCGGCGGTGATGGGCTGGACGCCTACCGCGCGATCCTTTCGCGGGCCGCGGAGCATCTGACCCCCGGAGGCCATCTTCTGGTGGAGATCGGGGCAGGGCAGGCCGCGGCCGTGACGGCGCTCTTTGAGGCGGCTCAATTCACGTCGATCCGGGTGATTGCAGACATAAACGGCAAGGACCGGGTCGTTGCAGCGGAAAAACGCGCAAACTGAAGACGAATCGCCTTGTAAGTCAGCGCGGGCAGACCCATAACAAGAGTGCATTCAGTAGATGACGCAGATTACCACGTCGCCTGTTGCAACGCCCGATCAATCCGGACCCAGGTGACCCGCACGGCGGGCAAGGTCCCCGGCAAAATTAGCGGAACCCTTCACGCATGAGAAGCAGCAAGTCCCGTTCGCGGAACAAGAGCCGTAACCGTAGCCCTCAGGGCGGCGGCAATATCGTAAATCGCGTTTTCGACAGCTCCGGCCCCGAGGGGAAGGTGCGCGGTACGCCCGCGCAGATCATCGAAAAATACAATCAGCTGGCCCGCGATGCGCAGCTGTCCGGTGACCGCGTTGCCGTCGAGAATTTCCAGCAGCATTCCGAGCATTACACGCGGATGCTGGCCGCCGCGCAGAAGGAAATCGATGCGCGTCAGCAGCAGAACAACAACCAGAACAACCAGCAGGGCCAGAATGCTGGGAACAACCAGCAGGACGGCAACGGGCAGGGCGGCCAGAATAACGGCAACCAGCAAGGTGGCGGTGGCCATCAGGGCAACCAGCAGAACAACGGCAATCAGCAGGGTAACAACCCGCAGGGCAACAGCGGCGGCAACCGTCGCCGTGATTCCCGCGACACCCGCAATGCTGCGTCCGATGATCATGCCCAGTCCGACAACAGCATGGATTCCGATGTGATCGAGGCCGCCCAGGGCGACAGCGGTCTGGTGGAAACACCCGAGGCCCGCGCCGAAGAGCCGAAGGCCGAAAAGCCCAAGCGGACGCGCACCCGCAAGAAGGCCCCTGCCAAATCGGCCGATGGCATCGCGGACCCAAGCATTCTGGACACGCCTGCCGAACCTGCTGCCGAGGGCTGACGCCGCGCGTCAGGCCAGTTCGCGGGCCAGGGCGCACCAGCCTTCGAGCGGGACCTGTTCGGCGCGGTCCGTCGGGTTCAGACCGGCGGCGCGCAATCGATCCTCCACATCCGGAACCAGCCCCTTGAGGGCTGCGCGCAGCATCTTGCGCCGCTGGTTGAAACCCTTGGCCACCACCTGCTCCAGGACCTGCGGGTCGGCGGGGAACCGGGGTTCGGGCAGGGCGGTCAGATGCACGACGGCGGAATGCACCTTGGGCGGCGGGCTGAAGGCTTCGGGCGGCAGGGTCAGCGCGATCCGCGCGTCGCAGCGCCATTGCGCCAGCAAGGCCAGGCGGCCATAGGCCTTGGACCCGGGGGCCGCGACGATCCGCTCGGCCACTTCCTTCTGAAACATCAGCGTCAGGCTTTCCCACGGCGGCGGCCAGCTTGCGGGCGTGAGCCAGCGGATGAGAAGCTCGGTCCCCACGTTGTAGGGCAGGTTCGACACCACCCGCCACGGCGGCGTCAGATGGGCCGATGTGTCGAGTTCCAGCGCATCGGCGTTCACCACCTCCAGCCGTCCGGGATAGCGCGCCGCGATCTGGGCCAGCGCGGGCAGGCAGCGGGCATCCTTTTCGACGGCCAGCACCTTGCGCGCCCCCTCGGCCAGCAGACCCCGGGTCAAGCCGCCGGGTCCAGGTCCGACTTCGAGCACATCCACACCGTCGAGCGCGCCGCCGACGCGGGCGATCCGCGAGGTCAGATTCAGATCCAGCAGGAAATTCTGCCCAAGCGATTTCTTGGCCCGCAGGTCGTGGGTCGCGATCACGTCACGCAGTGGCGGCAGGTCGTCGATCTGGCTCATCCGCGGCGTCCGGCCATGTCCCAGGCCATCTCGATCGCGGCCACCATGGAGGTCGGATCGGCAAGTCCCCGTCCTGCGATATCGAAGGCGGTGCCATGATCGGGCGAGGTGCGGATGAACGGCAGGCCAAGGGTCACGTTGACGCCGCCCGCAAAGTCGATGGTCTTGATCGGGATCAGGGCCTGGTCGTGGTACATGCAGACTGCCGCGTCATAGCCCGCGCGGGCGGCAGCGTGAAACATCGTGTCGGCGGGCAGGGGGCCGAAACAGCCCAGGTCGGGAGCGAGGCGGATAACCAGATCGGCGATCCAGTCGACCTCCTCGCGCCCCATGGTGCCGCCTTCGCCCGCGTGGGGGTTCAGGCCCGCGACAGCGATGCGGGGCCGCGCGATGCCGAAATCGCGGATCAGTCCCGCGTGGGTGACCCGCAGAACGGTTTCCAGCGTGGCGGGGGTCAGGGTCGCAGGCACCTGCGACAGCGGGATGTGGATGGTCGCTGGAACAACTCGCAATTCGGGGCAGGCAAGCATCATCACGACGTCCGCGTCCCCGCCCAGGGCCGCCAGGTATTCGGTATGGCCGGGATGGGGGAAACCCGCCCCGTCCTTCAGGGCTTTCTTGTTGATGGGGGCCGTCACGATCCCGCTGGCCGCACCTGTCGTCGCCAGATCGACCGCCCGCGCGATGGCCGAGATTACGCCCGCGGCCTGCGCGCCGACGGGCTGGCCGGGGATCGCGGCGCCGGGGACGTCATGGGGCAGGATACACAGGATATCCGACCGGGCATCCGCCGGGGCGTCGATCGTCCGCGTCTCGATCCCGAAGCCCGCGAAGTGATCGGGGTTGCCCAGAACGAAGAACGGCGCAGAGGTGCGCGCGCGGGCCCGGGCGACAACCTCCGGTCCGATTCCCGCAGGTTCGCCGCAGGTGACGGCCAGGGGCGCGCGGGGTCTATCGGGTGATGATGGCATCGGCGCGCAGCTCGTCGAGATAGCTTTGCGCATAGCTCGTCAGGCGCTGGTTCAGCAGTTGCTGGCCCAGGGCCTGAAACGCTTCCTCGGTCGGTTCGCTGACCCGGCCGCACATCATCACGAATTGCAGGTTCGCCCCGTCTGACAGCAGGGTCGAGACCTCATTGTCGTCCAGCTTGGCCAGTTCCTGACGCAGGTCGGAGGGCAGGTCGGTCACGGCGCGGACTTCGCGGGTCAGCACGCCCTCGGGCTGCCCCTTGGCCACGCCATAGAGGTCGTCGCAGACGTCGATCTCGTCCTCGAGGCGCGCTGCAGCGGCCAGCGTCTCGGACGTGCGCCCGCCCGGGATGCGATAGATCGCGTAGTCGACCGACAGCCCCTCGGGCGCGCTCGCCGCGCTCTCGTCCAGGTCGCGCAGCAGGAACAGGCCGATGAAGGAGCCGAGGTTGACGGGCTGCGATACCTCGCCCGGCCCAAGCGGCAGAACCGCACTGGCAATCGGCGGGGCAAGCGTCGACAGATCGATCCAGTCGAGCCGTCCCCCGGCCCGCGCGGTGTTGGAGCGCGAATAGGTGCGGGCCGCCTGCTCGAAGGCGGCCTGACCGCTCAGCGTGTCGGACAGGCGCTGCGCCAGTTCCTGCACTTCGGCCTGGGTTTCGGGGGTCAGCGGGATCGCGATTTCGGAAATCAGCAGGCGCACGCCGCCCTGACCGCCCCGGGCCAGACCGCGCCGCACCTCGGCGTCCGTGGGGCGGGCGCGCGGGCCGAACCGTTGCTGCACGAGTTGGCGCCAGTAGAGACCGTTGCGCACGAAATCGCGGAACGTCTCGGGCGCGACACCGGCCTGCTCAAGGGCCGCGATGAATTGATCGGGGGTCAGATTCGCCCGGCTGGCAAATTCGACAAGTCCCTGGTCCAGCTCTTCGGGGGTCAGCTGGATCCCGGCGGCACGGGCGGCCGAGACCTGCAACGTCTCGTTGATGAGGGTGTCGGTGACGCTTTCGACATCGGCCCCGGGGGCGCGCAGGAGCGAGAAGAACAAGGCGCGTTGATCGACCTGCCAATTGGTGACCGACACGCCGTTCACCGTGGCCGCCGCCGCGAAGGGTTGCTGTGCCGCCGCCGGTGTCGCCACCGAAAGCATCGCGAAGGCCGAAACCATCAGCGCCGCCAGAAATCGTCTCATTGCCCGCCCTCTCATAAGCCGCAGCGCCGTTGCCTGTCGCGCCGGTCGTCTGCTCCGAACCCGGCCAGTTCCACGCCAAGCCCGAACTTCGTGGTCGGTTGCAACGAGGCGGTCGAGGTGAAGCGCCGCTCCACGTCGAAATCCACCGTCACGCAATCGGACCGATAGGTCAGGCCAAGCCCGGCGCGGCTGGCATCGTTGGTGACGAAGTCATAGCGCCAGTTCGCCCGTCCCGTCCAGTCGCCGCCCAGATCATAGGAGGCGTCGACCTCCCATTCGGATGTGTCGCGGGGCCGACCGGCGCCGGCATCCGACTCGAGCCAAGTGTATCGTGTCTCGAGCGCGTGCCGGTCGCCATTCCAGCGCAGGATCGTCTCGGAGCTTGAGAACTCGAACCCGTCGGAGAAAAGCGACCGCTGCATGATCTCCAGCCGGTCCTCATAGCTGGCCGATGCCGCGAAGAGCCAATCGGACGCCGTGCCGCCAAGGCCCGTGCCCACGCGGAACTGCCCCAGGTCTTCGTCGCGCCAGACCCGCCCGATGGTCGCCCCCAATGTCCAGCCCGAGGGGTCATAGCGGGTATAGCTGACGCCGATGTTCAGCCGGTTGCCCAACTCCCGCGTGTCGCGGCCCGCGAACCGCTGTGGCGAAAACAGGTTGCCCTCGTCGAATTCGGGTGTGAGGCTGTCTTCGGCCGGGGTCAGGGCGCGGTTGGACGGCGACAGGATCACCTGGGCCACGGGTTCGATCACATGGCGGACGCCGCCCACCTCGCTGCGCGCCAGCGGCATCCTCAGTTCAAGACCCGCATAGGGGACTGCGCGGGCAAAGGTCCGGTCGGTGAAGGTCGCGTCCTGATTGACGTTGTAGGCGTCGAAATGCAGCCCGGCCATCCCGGTCATAACCAGACCGCCGTCGGTGATCTGCGTGCGCCGCCAGTCGAAGGCCGCCGAGGCGCGCAGCACGTCGCGCGCGGAACTGGCCGGAAAGCCCGGGGGCACGACATCGGCACGGCGCTGACGGGCGTGGGCCTGAAGGGTCCAGATTGCCTGACCGCCGAAAAAGGCGCGGGGCACCCGACGCTGCCGTTCGACGGTGAAGACGGGGGTCGGAAGAAAACGGTTTTCCTCCCCGGTGCGCAGGGTGTTGAAGAACAGGACTTCGGCCAGAAAGCGGTCGTCGCGGTCCACCCGCGTGATGGCGAAGCGACTTTCCAGCAGGTCCTTTTCGGTGATGTCGTAATTCAGCAGATATGTCTCATCGCTGACCGCCTCGATTCCGAACTCCAGACGATAGTCGCGGGGCAGGAAGAACACGCCTTCCGCAAAGACATAGCCGCGCGTCTCGCCGGGCCGGACCTTGTCCTTGCTGACGGCGCCATCGACCAGGACAGACCCGTTGTCGAAGGCCTGCCGATAGCGAAACCCCAGGCTGCGCGCCTCTTCGTTGGTCAAGAACGGCGCCAGCGTCAGGTCGCGGGACGGGCCGAGCGGAATGAAATAGGGGACCGTGATGCCCGTCCCGAGCAGGTCATCGGAGGAGAACCGCGGAGACAGGAAGCCGCGCGACCGCTCCAGCGTCGGGTCCGGTAGGCGGAGCGACGGAAACCAGGCCACCGGAATGCCCGCCACTTCGAAAGTGGCGTTCTCGAAATAGAGCTGCTGTTCGTCCTTGTCGTGGACGACCCGCCGGGCGCGGATCTGCCACAGTGGCGTCCCGCCCTCAGCGCAGATTTCGCAGGACGAGGCGACGGTCTGGTAAAGTTGGGTGTAGCGCCCTTCGGCCCCGGTCGCAATTTCGGTCGCCGCGATCTGAAGCCGTTCGTTCAGCACCAGGCGCGCGCCTTGCAGGACGCTGTCGCGCAAATCCGCGCTGAGCGCCGCGAAATCGGCGATCAGGATCGCGTCCGGCCCGTCCAGCAGGGTCAGCGGCCCCTCGACGATCAGCCGGTCCTCGGCCCGCAGATAGGTGATGCGACTGGCCCGAAGGACGCGTCCGTCAGAATAGATCTCCACGTTGCCCGAGGCCGTCAGGATGCCTTCGTCGAAATCGATCCGGTCCGCGACCAATGTGGCAGGCGCACCCTGCGCCAGCGCGGTCACGGTCGGCAGCAGGAGCAGCAGAAGTGTCAGGACAACCCGCAGCATCACCCATCCTCCAGATGCAGGATGATCCCGGCCGACAGCAGGATCGCGGCAAGGGGCGGCGACCAGGCCGCAAGGACGATCGGCAATTGGCCGTTTTCCCCCAGAACCTGCGCGAAGTTGCGCAGAAAGAAGATGCCGAAGCCGAGCAGCAGCGCCGTCAGAACCATCACGCCCGACCGCCCCGACCGCACGTGACGCATCGAGAATGCCGCGCCGATCATCACCATCGCAGCCAGCATCAGGGGGTTCGCCAGTTCCATCTGCAGCCAGACGCGATGCGTCCGCCCCGAAAAGCCGGCGGCGTCCAGTTGTCGGATGAAGGCGGGCAATTGAAAGATCGGGACCGAGGAAGGGACGCCGAAGCTGTCACGGATCTGGGCCAACGTCAGGGTCGAGGGAAGGGTGGCCACCGCCTCGGACCGCGCATCGCGCTCGGGGTTGTCGGACGTGCCGAGCGGCCAGAATTTCGCATCCTCCAGCAGCCATTGACCCCGGGACAGCTCCGCACGGGCGGCGTCGATCCGCTCGATCGGGGTGCCGCCCGCGTTGAAGGCGATGAAGGTCGCCTCGAACAGGATTGTGCCATCCAGGGACGACCGGGCCGCGCGGATCACTGTCTGGCCGGTGCCATCGCCCTGGCGCAGCCAGACGCCCTCTTCGCTGACCGACAGGACACTGCTGACGCCGGTTCGCCAGCGCGTGATCTCGCGCTCATAGGCGGCCTGTGTGGCGGCCACGATGGGATTCACGATCAACAGCGCCATGAGCCCCACCAGAAGTGCCGTGATGACCGGGGCCATCAGGGCGCGCATGGCTGACCGCCCGGCCGCGCGGATCACCACAAGTTCGGACGACCGTGCCAGCGACAGAAACAGTGCCAGCGTAGACAGGATCACGATCAGCGGCAGGATCTGATAGAGCGCCGCGGGGAGGTTCAACGCCGCCAGCCGCAGGCCGTCGCCAAGCCCCGCATCCTGACCGTCGAGGCGGCGCAATTGCTCCATCAGGTCGATGGGCAGCAGAAGGGCCGTGAAGACCAGCGCCACGATCAGGACCAGCCAGAGGAACCGGCGCGCGAGATAGAACGTCAGGATCATGTCGGCGCCCCAAGAAGGCGCGGTCCGCGTGTGTCGCGCCAGACAAGGGCCGCGCCGATGACAAGGGTCAGCAGGGCGGGCAGATAGACAAGCCACCAGAGATCCGCGTCGCCCCGCGCCGCATTCTCGGCCACGTTGGCCAGCATCTTGAGCAGGATGGCCGCCACCACCGCCCCCAGGATCTGTCGCCACAGCCCCAGGCGCGAATACCCCCCGAGCAGCAGGAACCCGAGCGCCATCAGCGGCAGGCCAAGCGCGAAGATCGCCTCGGAAAACCTTGCGTGCCCCTCGAACCGAAGCTTGGCGACATCGGCGCCGGTGGCGGCCTGTGCTTCGGTCCCGGCGGCCAGCAAGGCGGGCGTCGACAATTCGCGCGGGTCCTGCCTGCGCCCGGTATCGACCCCGGCCAGCCCGGCCAGATCATAGGCGAAATCATCAAAGGCGGTGGTGACAAGGTTGCGCGTCGCCACCTGAAGGGTCTGGGCCATGCCATCGACCATCACGAGGCGCGTCCCGGTGTCCGCGCGGACAAGAAAGGCCCGCTCGGCGGTGTAAGACGTCCGCACCGCGGGGCTGCGCCGGTCTTGCAGGAACAGGCCCAACAACTCGCCTTCGTCGGTGATCTCGCGGACATAGACAGTGATGCCGGAACCAGGGTGCAGGAACTCTCCTTCCTTGAGGAACCGGGCGGTGACGTCCTGCGACAGAACCTCGCCGCGTTCGGCCAGGATCGTGCGCGACAGAGGCACCAGGATGTGACCCAGAAGCGACACCATGACCGCCACGATCAGCCCGAAGATCAGGATCGGACGGGCCATGCGCCAGGGCCCAAGACCGGTTGTCTGGGCCACGATCATCTCGCTGTCGGCGGACAGGCGGTTCACGCCATAGAGCGTGGCGACAAGCGCGGAAATCGGCAGCACCGCGTAGATCACATTGGGCAGCGCCAGGAGCGTGAATTCCAGAAACGTCGCCACGTTGGAGCCCCCGGCGATCAAGCGGTCGAACAGGCTGATCGCGCGATTGACCCAATAGACCGCCACCAGAACAAGGCTGAAAAAGCCGAAATAGGCCATCAGCTGTCCGGTGAGGTATCGGTCGAAAAGGGCCAAGCGCATCCCCCCGGGTGCTGGTTTTACCCTTCCTAGCGGGCTTGATCGGCGCATCAAACCCCCGATCGCTCTGGCGCGTCTGGAAAGTCGCCAAGGCGCGCACTAGGGTCCGCCTGACACCCAATCCCGGAGCCTCACATGACAACCCCTGCCACCGTCACGTTCCTTGCCACCGACCTTGAGGCGCTTGCCGCCACCGAAGGCGTCATCGCGGCCTTCGTGCCGACCGACGGCAAGATGGGCACCGAGGTGCGCCGCCTGAACCGGCTGACCCGGGGCGCCGTCAAACGCGCCGTCGACTCGTCGGCGTTCGAGAAACTGGGCGCGGGCGAGGTGCTGGAAATCGGTTTTCCGACCGGGTTGGCCGCGACGACCGTGGCCATCGTCAAGCTCGACCATCGCTGCCATCTGGCCAAGGCCCAGGGGGCGGGCGCGGCGCTTGGCAAGCTGCGGGGCGCGCGGGCGCTTCTGGTGCTGGCCGGGGCGCAGCGCCGCATCGGGGACGTGGTTCTGGGGGCCTGCCTGCGGGGCTATGACTTCGACGATCACAAGACTTCCGACCCGGTGCCCCAGGACACCATCACCGTCATGTCCGCCAAGTTCGAGGAGGCCGAGGCGGCATTCGCCGACATCCGGGCACAGGCCGAAGGCATTTTCCTGACCCGCGACCTGGTGAACGAGCCGTCGAACATCCTGACGACGACGGAATTCGCCACCCGGCTTGAAGGCCTGCGCGATCTTGGCGTGGAGGTCGAGGTGCTGGAGGAGGCGGAGCTGGAAAAACTCGGCATGCGCACCCTTCTGGCCGTGGGGCAGGGGTCAGAGAGCCCCTCCAAGGTCGTGGTCATGCAGTGGAACGGCGGCGGGGACGAGGCACCCTTCGCGCTGATCGGAAAGGGCGTGGTCTTTGACACCGGCGGCATCAGCCTGAAACCGGCCGCAGGCATGGAAGACATGACCATGGACATGGGCGGGGCCGGCACCGTCGCGGGCGTCATGCACACGCTGGCCCGTCGCAAGGCGCGCGCCAATGTCGTGGCGCTTGTCGGGCTGGTCGAGAACATGCCCGACGGCAAGGCGATCCGCCCGGGCGATGTGGTGCGGTCGATGAAGGGCGACACGGTCGAGATCATCAACACTGACGCCGAAGGCCGCCTCGTGCTCTGCGATGTCATGTGGTACGCGCAAGACCGTTTCAAGCCGACCGGAATGGTCGACCTGGCGACATTGACCGGGGCGATCATCATCGGTCTGGGCCATGACAACGCGGGCGTCTTCTCGAACAATGACAAGCTGTGCGATGCCTTCCTGAAGGCGGCCAAGGCCGAGGGCGAGGGGGCCTGGCGCATGCCGCTCGGCGATGCCTATGACAAGCTGCTAAAGTCCCGCGTGGCGGACATGAAGAACGTCGGCGGGCGGCCCGCCGGGTCCATCACGGCGGCCCAGTTCCTGCTGCGGTTCGTCAAGGATGACACGCCCTGGATGCACCTCGACATCGCCGGGGTCGCCTCGGTTTCGACGGGCACCACGCTGTCGCCCGCAGGGGCAACCGGATGGGGGGTGCGCGCGCTCGACCGCCTGATCCGCGACATGTTCGAGAGCGCGGATGGGTGAGGCCTATTTCTACCATCTGACGCGCAATCCGGTCGACGCGACCCTGTCCAACCTGCTGACGCGCAGCCTGGCCCAGGGGTGGCGCGTCGCCGTGCGCGGCAGCGATCAGGAGCGGTTGCGCTGGCTTGACGAAAAGCTGTGGCAGGGACCGAAGGAGGGGTTCCTGCCGCACGGCCTGGCCGGGGGCGACCACGATGCCCGCCAGCCGATCCTGTTGACGACCGGGCCAGCGGCGAACGATCCGCAATGCCTGATGGCGGTCGACGGGGCGTCGGTCGAAGCGGACGAAGTGAGCGCCATGGCGCGCGTCTGCATCCTGTTCGACGGCCTCGACCCCGAGGCGCTGGCCCAGGCCCGCACCCAATGGAAATCGCTGACCGACGCCGGATGCGGCGCGCGCTACTGGTCCGAGGAATCGGGGAAATGGGAAGAAAAGGCGACCAAGAACGTCTGAGGTGAAACCATTTCAGGGGTTCCGGGTTCAGCATCATGCGCTTTTGTCTGATACCCTTGACACTTCTATGTGGCCCGGCCCTTGCGACCCCGGTCATGCCGCCGACCATTCCCGGACTGCCGATCATTGAACCGGCCCATCCACGGCCCGATCTTTGCGCCCCGGTCGGATGTCCGAAAGACGCCTAGCGGATCAGACGCAGGCGGCTGCCTTCGATCTCGATCCGGCCGAAGGTTTCCAGATAAGACATGCCCAGAAGGCTTTGATCCAGCTCACCTTCGTTGACGATGGCACGCACCCCGGTATCCGTCAGCTCGCCCAGGCTGACCTCGTCGAGCCAGACGGTTGCGGTCCGCACGATGCCATTGGCCGTGGCGGCCTGTCCCAGAAAGCGCATTTCGCTGACATCCAACCCGGCTTGGGTGGCGGCCTGCTGGCTCAGCACGATCTCCGAGGCGCCGGTGTCCACGACGAATTCGATCGGCGTGCCGTTCACTTCCAACGTCATGAAATAATGCCCGCCGCGGCCCCGGGGTACCTCGACCACAACGCCCTGCTCTAGGGCCGTCACGGTCTGCTGCGGCAAGGCCGCGCGCTTGATGTCTTCCCAGTAGCCGAAGACGACGACAGCGCCGACGAAGATGAAAAACCAGATCGCGGCCTGCTGGACGGTCTGCGTCATGCGGTGGCGATTGGCGATGAGATAGGACCCCCCGACAACGACCCCGAAGAGCGACAGGTAAATCAGCGAGGCGGTATCATCTGCGGTCATGATCCCCAGATAGGCGCTAGAGCCCGCCGGACCAAGGCAAATCTGCCAAACCATCCAGGACAAATTGAACCGACAGCGCGGCAAGAAGCATCCCCAGAAGCCGGGTGATGACGTTGATGCCAGTCGCGCCCAGAATCCGTTCAAGCACCGACGAGACCAGCATCAGGACCAGAACGAGCGCAAGAACCGCCAGCATCACGCCGATGGCCTGCGCCGTGCCAAGCGGGGCGGCCCCGTCGGTCAGCAGGATCATCGTCGCGATAGCCCCCGGACCAGCCGTCAGCGGCAAGGCCAGCGGGAAGATGGACGGATCGGGCGGCGCCGCCTCGGCCTGGCCTTCGCGCCTCTGGGTCCGACGCTCGAACAACATCTCGAGTGCCGTCAGGAAGAGCAGGAGGCCCCCGGCGATCCGAAAGGCGGGCATGGAGATGCCCAGGAAGTTCAGGACAGCTTCGCCCGCGATGGCAAAGAGGATCAGGATGCCGGCCGCTGCCGCGCAGGCGCGAAAGGCGATCGACCGCCTCTGGTGTGGTGTCATCCCGGCGGTCAGGGCCAGAAAGATCGGCGCAAGGCCGATGGGGTCGATCACCACGAAGAGGGCCGTGAAGGCCGTGATGAGTTCGACCGAGTTCATGACGCTTCCGCGACTTCCAGCGTTTCCATGGCCTTCACCCACAGCGCCTCGGCCCGGTCGGACGCCTCCATCACCTCGGCGTATTTCTTGTTCCAGGTTTCCAATTCGCCCACGCGACCCGCTTCGTAGAGCGCCGGATCGGCCAGCTTCTTGGCCAGCTTGTCGCGCATCTCCTCGATCTTCTTGACGCGCGCCTCGGCCTTGCGGACTTCGGATTTCAGCTCGAGGATCTTGTCCCGGCTGACAGGGGGTTTCTTTTGTTTATCGGACTTTAAAGGGCGTTCTTCACCTTGAAGCAGAAGCTGTCGATAGCTTTCGAGATCGCCGTCGTATGGGCCGACGCTGCCGCCCTTGACCAGCCACAGACGGTCGGCCACGAGGCTGAGCAGGTGCATGTCGTGACTGACCAGGATGACCGCCCCGGTATAGGCCGTCAGCGCTTCGACCAGTGCCTCGCGGCTTTCGATGTCGAGGTGGTTCGTCGGCTCGTCCAGGATCAACATGTGCGGCGCATCCAGAGTGGCCAACAGCAGGGACAGCCGCGCCTTCTGGCCGCCCGACAGCTTGGCCACCACGGTGTCCGCCTGATCCGCGCCCAAGCCGAAGCCAGCCAGCCGCGCGCGCAGACGGGCGGGGGTCTCATCGGGGCGCTCGCGCTTGATGTGCTCCAGTGGCGTCTCGTCGATGTGCAATTCGTCGACCTGGTGCTGCGCGAAATAGCCGATCCGCAACTTTCGAGATGCGATCCGCTGACCTTCGGACGCCTCAAGTCTGCTCGACAAGAATTTGGAAAGCGTGGACTTTCCCTCTCCATTTCTGCCGAGAAGCGCGATGCGGTCGTCTTGATCTATTCGAACATTCAGGCGTTGCAGAACCGGGTCGCCGCCGTACCCGACGGTCGCTCCTTCGAGCCGCAGGATCGGGGGCGACATCTCCTCGGGTTGCGGAAAGGTGAACACGGTGCGCGCGGCGTCTTCGGGCGCGCGGATCGTCTCCATCTTTTCCAGCATCTTGACCCGGCTTTGCGCCTGTTTCGCCTTGGAGGCCTTGGCCTTGAAGCGGTCGACGAAGCTTTGCAGATGCGCGCGCTGCGCCTGTTGCTTGGCGGCGGCGGCGGCCAGTCCCGCGCGTTTCTCGGCCCGCATCCGCACGAATTGATCGTAGGTGCCGGTGTAATAGGTCAGGCCCTTCTCCTCCAGATGGAGGATGGAGCCGACGGCGCGGTTCAGAAGGCCACGGTCGTGGCTGATGATGATGACGGTATGGGGATATCTCGCGAGATAGCTTTCCAGCCACAGCGCCCCTTCAAGATCCAGATAGTTGGTCGGCTCATCCAGCAGCAGCAGGTCGGGCTGTGCGAACAGGACACCGGCGAGGGCGACGCGCATCCGCCAGCCACCGGAATAGGCGGAACAGGGGCGCAGTTGTTCGTCGGGCTCGAACCCCAGGCCGCGCAGGATCGAGGCGGCGCGCGCCTCCCCCGACCAGGCGTCGATGTCCTGAAGCCGGGCCTGCACCTCTGCGATGCGGGCGGGGTCGGTCGCGGTTTCGGCCTCGGCCATCAGGCCCGCGCGTTCCTCGTCGGCATTGAGCACGGTCTGCAGCACGGTCACTTCGGACGACGGCACCTCTTGGGCGACGCCGCCGATCCGCGCCCGCGTCGGCAGCGCGATTTCCCCGGCATCGGGCGCAAGTTCGCCCCGGATCAACCGGAAGAGCGTGGTCTTGCCCGTGCCGTTGCGCCCGACAAGGCCCACCTTGTGGCCATCGGGAACGGTTGCGGTGGCACCCTCGAACAGGGGGCGTCCGGCGACGGAATAATTGAGGTCTGTAATCTGGAGCATGACAGCCCTGTGATGGCGCGACGCGCGCATGTCAACACGTGGTTCCCTTTGGTCGCGCACGCTGCTAGAGGCGCGGCAAAACCAACCTATGGAGAGACCGCAATGGCCCTCGAACGCACGTTTTCGATCATCAAGCCCGACGCCACCAAGCGCAACCTGACCGGCGCCATCGCCGCCAAGTTCGAGGAGGCCGGTCTGCGCATCGTCGCCTCCAAGCGCATCCAGCTGACGCTGGCACAGGCGCAGACGTTCTACGGCGTCCACAAGGACCGTCCCTTCTTCGGTGAGCTGACCGAATACATGGTGTCCGAGCCGATCGTCGTGCAGGTCCTGGAAGGCGAGAACGCCATTGCAAAGAACCGCGAAGTCATGGGCGCCACGAACCCCGCCGACGCGGCACCTGGCACCATCCGCAAGGAATATGCGCTGTCCATCGGCGAAAATTCGGTCCACGGCTCCGACGCGCCCGAGACCGCGGCCGAGGAAATCGCCTTCTTCTTCTCGGGCCTCGAACTGGTCGGGTGATCGGGTTTCCATTGGTGAAGGGCGCTCCTCCGGGGGCGCCTTTTGCATTTGTGGTGTTGTCTTGCCCCGTCGGCCCCGCTAGCGCCGGTTCATGTCCGACAGTCTGACCATTCACCTCAAGCGGACGCTGGTTCTGGGTCTGCCGCTGGTCGGCAGTCAGGTCGCGCAGATCCTGATCGGTCTGACCGACACGCTGATGCTCGGGCGCTATTCGGTCGAGGCGCTGGCCGCCTCCACAATCAGCACGTCATTCTTCTTCACGCTGTTCGTCCTTGGGTCGGGATTCGCGGTCGCCTGCATGCCCATGGCCGCCGACGCCCTTGGCCGCGACGACGAAGTGCAGGTCCGGCGCGTCGTCCGGATGGGCCTCTGGTTGTCGCTGGCAACAGGCGTAGCGATGGCGCCGGCGATGTTCTGGGCCGAACCGATCATGCTGGCGCTTGGGCAGACGCCCGAAGTCTCGGCCAATGCGCAGCTATACCTGCGGGTCGCGGGTCTGGGCATGATCCCCGCGCTTCTGACGGCGACGCTGCGCAGTCACCTGAGCGCCCTGGAGCGGACGCGCATCGTGTTGGTCGCCACGCTCGCGGGGGCGGGGCTGAATGTCGGGCTCAACTGGCTTTTGATCTTCGGCAACTGGGGCTTTCCCGAAATGGGTTTGCGCGGGGCGGCGGCGGCCTCGGTCTCGGTCCATGTGCTGACGGTTCTGGTCCTGCTGGCCTACGCCATGCGCGGCCCCGACATGGCCCGGTTCGAGCTGTTGCGGAATATCCACCGGCCCGACTGGCCCATTTTCGGCGACATCTTTCGTCTGGGCTGGCCCATCGGCCTGACCCATGTGTCCGAATCCGGGCTTTTCGCGGGGTCGGCGCTGATGATGGGCTGGCTTGGCACGGTGCCGCTGGCCGCCCACGGCATCGCCATCGGCATCGCGGCCCTGACGTTCATGGTGCATCTGGGCCTGTCGCAGGCCGCGACCGTTCGGGTCGGGCGGGCCTGGGGGCAGGGCGATCCGGTCGCGCTGCGCCGTGCCGCCCTGGCGGCGACCATCCTGTCGGGGGTCGCGGTTCTGGGGGCGCTCTGGCTGTATCTGGGCGCGGGTGAGATGGTCGTGGGGGTCTTCCTCGACCGGACGGACCCGCAGGCCGATCTGATCCTCGCGCTCGGGGTGCAACTTCTGGTCGTGGCGGCCCTGTTTCAGCTTGTGGATGCGGGGCAGGTCATGGCGCTCGGGTTTCTGCGCGGGGTGCAGGATACGCGCCGCCCGATGATCTATGCCATCGTGTCCTATTGGGTGTTTGGCCTGCCCGCCGGATATGTCCTCGGGTTTCCCATGGGTCTGGGGCCCGAAGGCGTATGGCTTGGGTTGGTGGTCGGTCTGCTGGCGGCAACCATTGCCCTGGCCGCCCGCTTCCTGCGGATCACATCGAGAAGCTGACCCCGCATCCGCAGGCGCTGGACGCATTGGGGTTGTCGATGGTGAAGCGCGCGCCGACCAGTTCTTCGGTGAAGTCGATGGTGGCGCCGCTCAGAAACGGGAGCGACACCTCGTCGACCAGCACCTTTTCGCCCTTGTCCTCGAGGACGAGGTCGCCTTCGGCGGGCGCATCAAGGTCGATCTGATACTGGAAGCCGGAACAGCCGCCACCTTCGACCGCCACGCGCAGCGCCTTGCCTTGGGCGGCGGCACCAATTTCGCTCAGACGCTCGAAGGCGCGGGGTGTGACGTTCGGGGGCAGTTGCATGGGTTTTCCTTGACTTCTGCACCCTTAAACTGTGACCAAAAGCGCCAGACTTCAAGGGGTCCACGAGGATGAGTTGGCAAGATATCTCGGGCGTGCCCCGGCTGACCGCCACGGCTGATCTGATCGACGCCCGGCGGCCCGTGTCCCCGGATGGCATCCCATGGTGGGAGGCGCCCTGGATCGCGCCCGACCTTTTCGATGCGGTATTCGGGACGGGCGATGACGTCTGGTGGCTGGCCGATCCCACACTTTACACCAAGATCACGGACGGGGGGCGGATCGAGGGTGCCTGCGCGCCTGTCCACCCCCTGATCCCCCGCCACATGTCCGAGATCGAAGAGGTCGCGCCGCGTCTTGTCGGCCCGTTGGACCCGGACAACCCGGATGGCGTCACGCGCAACGCGTTCGGAGTCTGTCTGGGGGAACGGGTGGGTGTGTTCCTGACCGGGCGCTGTCGGCCGCGTGATCTGGCCGACCACCTGTTGTCCTTCGTGTCGCTTCGGGCCGAAGGGTTTGCGCGGCCGCTGTTTCTGCGGTTCTGGGATCCGTCGGTCGCCCTGGTACTGGCAGAGGCCAACGCGGATCGTCCGGCGCGGTTGGCGCGGTTCCTCACACCCGCCGACGGCAGGCCCCTGCGTCTCTTTGCCGAGGCGGAACCGGGCAAGATCGCGCTGATCCGTCCTCCCGAGGTGTCGACGCCTGCGCCCGGACCGCCCGACCTCGACGCCATCGAACTGGCCGCATTCGGGCGGGCGGAGCGGATCCGATTCCTGCGCACAACGGTATCTTGGCTGCTCGAGGCGTTCGGCGGTGACCCCACATCGCGCGATCACATGGAGGCTGTAGCTGCGGCACAGCTTGCGCCTCTGGCCGACATCGGCATCACGACGGAATATGCGGTGAATTTCGCGCTGGCCGGTCTCTATCTGCTGCGTCGCGACCTGGCTGGACTTGACGCTGACGGCCGGGCGGTTCTGATGGCGAAAGATGAACCGCAGGATGCGCGGGCCCAAGCCTTCCTCGCTTGGGCCGAACAACGCGCGGCCCGCCCCCGCGCCGCCCTTGAACCGGAGAGATCAGATGCCTGATGGCACACCACCAGGAAATCCGGGATCAAATCGCCCCGCCGGGTCGCCCGTCGCGGGCTGTGTGGGAACCCTGATCGTCAATGTCCACTGGGGCAACGACGCCAACGCAGGCACGCCCTACATGAAAGACAGCCGCGTCAAGGTCGGCGGTGTGGTCGCCATCGCGCTGCGGGGGC
This sequence comes from Jannaschia pohangensis, assembly GCF_900113875.1. GTDB lineage: Bacteria > Pseudomonadota > Alphaproteobacteria > Rhodobacterales > Rhodobacteraceae > Jannaschia > Jannaschia pohangensis. The sequence continues at coordinate 157,045 of NZ_FORA01000004.1, forward strand.
CGTCCACGCAAAACGTCACCACGACCACGGGGACCCATACGTTCAGGGATATCCCCTGCGGGGACTATGCGGTCGGCGTAGCCGTCGACGAAACCAATGCGCTGGTCGACCGGGCCAAGGAATATGTTGGAAGCACCCGGTGGGCCTATGCACCGTCCATCACCTCGCTCGACGGAGAGCTGAGCCTTCCCGGGAGAACCAACAAGTGCAACTTTTTCATCTATGACATGATCCAGCAGACCTATGGCTCCGCGCCGACCTATACCTATGGGCGCGGCGGATCCTGGAGCCCGATCAGAAAAACCGTGCCAGACCTCGCCGGGAGTTGGGCGACGAACGACAATTCCGCGTCCGATCCGACCGAGGGCTGGCGCAACATCGACTATCGCCCGCCGCGCGGGACGCCCGTTGCGCCCGGTTCCATTCTTGCAATCGCCGCGAATTACAGCGATGCGACCGGTCACGTCGGGATCGTGTCCTATCCGGAACCCGCGAACGCCACGCAGGCCGTCCGAGGCTCGACCCACACCGTCACGGTCGTGATGCAGGGCCAGACGATTTCCGCCACCGGCGCTGCGGTTGTCGAAAACAATTGGGGCTTTCGGACAAGCGACAAGAAGGAAACGAACAGCCTGAACTCACCTGCCGCCGGGGTCGAGGTTCGCCGGTGAGGCGACTCTGGCTGCTTCCTGCGATCCCGCTACTGGCAGCAGCCCTCACCGTCGCCGTCCTCCTGGTGAAAGAAATTCCAAGCAAGGCAGTTGATATGCAATACGCAGCTTTCCGCGACGCGGCCACCGAGACCATGACGGACACCTATCGCCGCGACGTGAATGACGGGCTCAGCTTTCCGCCGTCCGAGACGGAGCTGTTCCAGACGATCCGCAGCGACCCCACGGCCTGGCAACCCAATCTGGAGGCGTTGCTGCGCGACCCCGAGGTGGATTTCTTCACCAAATACGGGGCGGCGGCGACCATGCTCGATCTGCCTGCGGGGCGGCGTGCCGATATCCTGACGCTTCTGCTGGACGAGGCCGAGCGCGATCCGGCGATGATGGAAATCGCGCTGGCCTTTGCCTACGGCAGCTGGCGGGGCGGGTCGTTCGTCCGGTCCTCGCTTCTGGCCGACAGCGCGCCGATCGACGATGGGCTCGATCCGCGCGTGCGCCCGGTGCTGCGCCGCCTCTACGACCATCCGCTTTTGCCGGCCGATCAGCGTGGACCGGACTGGCCCTTGGGCGAGATCTTCGGCGGCTGAACTTTCCGACGCGAGGGGGTGGGGTTGCCGGTCGGCTGCGCTATACCGGCCGCAGCCCATCACAGGAACGAGTCCAGATGTCTGTCCCCTTCGCCAGCGATCCAGAGCAGTCGCGCGGGCGTCTCTTTCCCGAGGAGGAGAGCGCGTTTCGATCCCCGTTCCAGCGCGACCGCGACCGGATCATCCACGCCAGCGCGTTTCGTCGCCTCAAGCACAAGACCCAGGTCTTCATCGAACACGAGGGCGACTATTTCCGCACCCGCCTGACCCATTCCATCGAGGTGGCCCAGGTGGCGCGGACGATCTCCAAGCATCTGGGTCTGAACATGGAATTGACCGAGGCGGTGGCGCTGGCTCACGACCTTGGCCACACGCCCTTTGGCCACACCGGGGAAGAGGCGCTGGACCGGCTGATGACGCCCTACGGCGGGTTCGACCACAATGCGCAGGCCCTTCGGATCGTCACCTCGCTCGAGCGGCACTATGCCGAATGGGACGGGCTGAACCTGACGTGGGAGACGCTGGAGGGCATCGCCAAGCACAACGGCCCGGTGCTCGACCCGGTGCCCTATGCCCTGGCCGAATACGATGCGCGCCACGACCTGGAACTGCACACCCACGCGAGCGCCGAGGCGCAGGTTGCCGCCTTGTCGGACGACATCGCCTACAACAACCACGACCTGCACGACGGCTTGCGGGCGGAGTTGTTCTCGACCGATGAACTGGCCGAGCTGCCGATCCTGTGCGACTGCTTTGCCGAAGTGGACGCGATCTATCCGGGGCTGAACTACTACCGGCGTCGCCACGAGGCGCTGCGCCGGTTCTTCGGCATCCTGGTCGAGGATGTGATCGGCGTGACCGAGGTGAACCTGCGCGACCTTTCCCCGCAAACCGCCGCCGACATCCGCCATGCCGGGCGGATGATGGTGCAATTCTCGCCGGGTCTGTGGTCGGACCTGAAGACGATCCGCGCGTTCCTCTTCGAACGGATGTACCGCGCGCCCCCGGTGGTCGAGATGCGCAAGCAGGTGACCCAGGTCATCGACGAGCTCTTTCCCTTCTTCATGGCCAACCCGGGCGAGTTGCCCAAGCAATGGCGCAAGGACGTGGAGGAGGCCGAGGGCGAGACGGCCCTGGCCCGCATCGTATCGGATTACATCGCGGGCATGACCGACCGCTTCGCGCTGCAATGCCACGACCGGTTGATCGGGGGCGCATGACGACGGGGCTGTCCAGACGGCTGCTGGCCATCGTTGCGGTCCTGATCTGCGGGATCGTGGTGGCCCATGTGTTTCTCTGGCGGTCGGACATGGCGACCTCGGCCAAGCTGGCGTTCACCGTGCTGAACGCGGTGTCCTGGACGATCATCATCGCGCCGGTCTTTCTGGTGGACAAATGGCTGGCCTCGGTGCGGTCGCGCAGTCGGCAAGAACCTCGGGACGACAAGGCTTCGGAGTGAGGCCGCCTGCCCGGTGCGACCCGTGGTCGGGGCCAGAGCGGTCCGCAGCCCGTTGCCATGCCGTCCTTCGGGGAGGGTGAAAACAAGGAAGTTGCGGAACGTCGCCATGGAAATGCCCCGATTGTTTCCGACAAGGCCCATCCCAAACGCGACCAGCGAGATGCGATGCCCCGGACCTTGATAGCCCTCACTTTTCTTGCCCTCGCCGTCGTGGTCTTCCTGGTCCTTGGGCGTGCAGACATTTCCGTTCAGCTGCACGATGGCAAATGGCGCACCGAAACGCGTTCTGTTGAGCAGAGCGCGTCGTGCTCCGACGAAATCCAATTCTTCGTGGATATCGTCGTTCCGATCGCGGAAGGTGAACCAGTCGAAGATATCGTCTGGAAGGATTTCGATGCCGCCCAGTCAATCGTAGCCGCGCAGTTCGAGGGTCTGGAAACCGGTCGGTCGTCCAATGCCGATTTCGTCTTTCCCCTGGTTTCGGGGAAAGAGCTCATAGGCAGCTTCGAGCTCACATACATCACACCGTCGCACGTCGGTGTTGAGACGCAGATTGATGTTCTCGCGGTTTCCAAGGTCGTCGGTCTTGAGATCCCCGATGCTAATGGATGCGTCGTGACTGTTTTTGCAGACAAGAGGTTCATCAATTGAGATGACGTGGCGCAGGCCCGGCACGGTTGAGGCGGCGCGCGGGCGGCGTTAGAGGGGGGTAATTCCAAAGGACCGACCGTGATGAACCTGTTTTCCGATATCCGTGCCCTGACCATCGACGCGCTGGCCGATCTTGCCCGCGAAGGCGTCATCCCCGAGGGGCTGCCGACCGACGCCGTAGCGGTCGAGCCGCCGCGTGATGCCGCCCACGGCGATATGGCGACGAATGCCGCGATGGTGCTGGCCAAGCCTGCGGGCATGAAGCCCCGCGATATCGCCGACGCCCTCGTCACACGTCTGACCGCCGATCCGCGCATCGACGTGGCCGAGGTGGCGGGCCCCGGCTTCATCAACATCCGCCTGTCCGCGCAGGTCTGGCAACAGGTCGTGGCCGCCGTCCTGGCAGAGGGCACGGCCTATGGCCGGTCCGACATGGGGCAGGGCGCCAGGGTCAACGTCGAATACGTCTCGGCCAACCCGACCGGGCCACTGCACGTGGGCCACACGCGGGGGGCCGTCTTCGGCGACGCGCTGGCCAGTCTGCTCGAATTCGCGGGCCACGATGTGACGCGGGAGTACTACATCAATGACGGCGGGGCGCAGGTCGATGTGCTGGCCCGGTCCGTCTACAACCGCTACCTCGAGGCGCATGACCTCACCGTCGACTGGCCCGAGGGCACCTATCCCGGCGACTACCTGATCGAGGTGGGCGAGGCGCTCAAGGCCAAGGTCGGCGATGCCTTCGTCGACAAGGGCGAGCAGTTCTGGCTTGAAGAAGTCCGCAACTTCGCGAACGATGCCATGATGGACCTGATCCGCAAGGACCTGGCGCTTCTGGGCGTCGAGATGGACGTCTTCAGCTCGGAAAAGGCGCTCTACGGCACCGGCCAGATCGAGGCCGCCATCGACGCGCTGCGCGCCAAGGGCCTGATCTATCGCGGCACGCTGGAGCCGCCCAAGGGCAAGCTGCCCGACGATTGGGAGGCGCGCGAACAGACGCTCTTCAAGTCGACCGACTACGGCGACGACGTGGACCGCCCGATCCAGAAGTCCGACGGCGGCTGGACCTATTTCGCCCCCGACATCGCCTATCACTACGACAAGACGCAGCGCGGGTTCGATGCGCTGATCGACGTCTTCGGGGCGGATCACGGCGGCTATGTCAAACGGATGAAGGCGGCGGTCGCGGCCCTGACCGATGGCCGCGTGCCGCTCGACATCAAGCTGACGCAGCTGGTCAAGCTCACGCGGGGTGGCGAGCAACTCAAAATGTCCAAGCGGGCGGGCACGTTTGTGACGCTGGCGGATGTCGTCGAATTGGTCGGCCGTGACGTGACACGCTTCGTCATGCTGACCCGCAAGAACGACGCGCCGCTCGATTTCGACGTCGACAAGGTGCTGGAGCAGTCCAAGGACAACCCGGTCTTCTATGTCCAATATGCCCACGCCCGGGTCATGTCGGTGCTGCGCAAGGCCGCCGAGCAGGGAATCACCGCCGACGATGCGGCGCTGCGGGCCGCTGACCTCACGCGAATCGATCACCCGGCGGAACATGCGCTGGCCGCCAAGCTGGCCGAATGGCCACGGTTGGTCGAAATTGCGGCCCGTACACACGAGCCGCATCGTGTTGCATTTTATCTCTACGAGCTGGCTTCGGGCCTGCATGGCCTTTGGAACAGGGGCAATGACGACACGTCCCTGCGCTTCCTGCAGGACGATCCGGACACAAGTCGCGCCAAGATTGCGCTGGCCCGTGCCGTTTCCGTTGTAATTGCGGCGGGTTTGGGTATCTTGGGTGTCGAGCCTGCGCAGGAAATGCGTTGAAGACCCCTGAAGGGGCGTGACGCAGCGGGCGAACGAGCAATTTTGGACAGCGGGGCCAACCCGCGTCCGGATATGAGGCGAGAATCGGAAACGTCCGGTTCTTGAAGGCAGTCATAATAAAACAGCCACGGGGCATCGCCGCCCCGGAGGTGGAGGGCAGGCACATGGCGGATCTCGACTATTACGGTGCGGACTATGGCACCGAGGAATCTTCGCGTTTCATGGATGCCGCGCGCAACTTCGGTTTCGTGAACTGGGCCGGGGCGCTGACGTCCATCGGTCTGACGGCGGGCATGGCGGTCTGGGCGATCGACATGACCTTCCGCGACGTCTCCGGCGTTCCGGTCATCATGGCGCTCGAAGGGCCGATGCGCACAGAACCCACCAAGCCGGGTGGTCAGGTCGCCCCCTTCCAGGGTCTGGCCCTGTCCGACATCACCTCGGGCGGTGCTGCGGCACCCGCCCCCGATCAGATTGTGCTGGCGCCGCCGCCGGTTTCGCTCGAAGCGCCGGCCCTGGCCGAGCGCCGAGCCGCCGCGGGCATCACCGCCCCGGCGCCGGCACCGGTCGTGGCCGCCACCGCGACGCCCGTTCCCGATGTCACCGTCGACCCGGCCCTGTTGCAGGCCAGCCTGCGTGTGATCGAGGACGAGATCCTGGTCAGCGCCAGCAGCCCCGTCGATGTGGTCGCCGCCGCCGAGGCGGCCCTGGCCCCCTCCGCTCCGACAGGCCCCGAGGTCGCGTCGCTTGTGCCCGCCACCGTTCCCGGCGTGGCGCAGTCGACCCGCCCGCGCCAGCGGCCCGCCGGTCTGCGCCCGACCATCGCCAGCCTTCCGACTGACGCCCCCGAGACGCCCGCGGGCGTGCAGGTCGCTTCGAACGGCCCGGTGGAGCGGTCCGGCGACGTCGATCCGAATTCCATCGCCGCAGGTACCCGCGTCGTCCAGGTCGGTGCCTTCGACAGCGAGCAGCTGGCCCGGGGTGAATGGGACCGTTTGCAAGGCAAGTTCGGCGACTACATGTACGGCAAGCAGCGCATGATCCAGAAGGCCCGCTCCGGCGGTCGCGATTTCTGGCGTCTGCGGGTCGTCGGCTTTGACGACGGTTCGGATGCGCGCCGCTTCTGCTCGGCCCTGCTGGCGCAGGATGCCGTCTGCATGCCGGTCACGATCCGCTAAGGCCCATGGCAGGCGCCTTCATTCTTGGCTGTGAAGGCCCTGACCTGACCGAACGAGAGCAGGCATTCTTCCGCGACTGCGATCCGTGGGGGTTCATCCTGTTCGCCCGCAACATCGACACGCCGGATCGCCTGCGAAAGCTGACGTCCGATTTGCGTTTGGCTGTGGGGCGTGATGCGCCGATTCTGATCGACCAGGAGGGGGGTCGGGTTCAGCGTCTGGGCCCCCCGTTCTGGACCCGCTGGCCCCGTCCGCTGACCCAGATGTCACGCGCCCGCGACCCCGAACGTGCCATGTTCCTGCGCGCGACCCTCATTGCCCGTGAACTGCGCGACGTCGGGATCGACGTCAATTGCACCCCGACCGCCGATATCGCGGGCGAGCATACCCATCCCTTTCTTCTGTCCCGTCTTTACGGCGACAGCGTCGAGACCGTCGCGGCGCGCGCCCGCGCCAATGCCGAAGGTTGCCTTCAGGGCGGCGTCCTGCCGGTCATGAAGCATATCCCCGGCCACGGGCGCGGCACCGTCGACAGCCATCTGGGTCTACCGCAGGTCAGGACCCCGCTGGACGAATTGCGCAAGACCGATTTCGAGGTCTTCCGCCGTCTGGCCGACCTGCCCCTGGGGATGACCGCGCATGTGGTCTATTGCGATATCGACACCGCCCCCGGCACGATTTCCGCCCGGACGATCGCCGAGATCCGCAGGAGCATCGGCTTTGACGGCCTGCTGATGACCGACGACATCTCCATGGGGGCGCTGCCGGGCGACATGGCCAGCCGTTGTCGCGCGTCGATCGAGGCGGGCTGCGACGTCATCCTGCACTGCAATGGCGAGCGTGAGGACATGGAAACCGTAGCCGAGAACGCGCCCGCGCTAAGCGAGGCGGGGCTGCTGCGGGCGGATCGGGCGCTGTCGATGCGCGCGGGTCCGGTCGAGCTTGACATCGAAGCGGCCCACGCGGAACTTGCCGACCTCACATCCTGAGGTTGGCCGGGGGCCGGGCATTGCCAGAAGACTTCATCGAAGGACCGGCGCGCGACGACGTGGCCGAAGGGCTGGCGGCCGAAGCGCTGATCGTCGATGTCGAGGGCTTCGAGGGGCCGCTCGACGTGCTTCTGACGCTGGCGCGCACGCAGAAGGTCGATCTGCGCACGATTTCGGTGCTGCAACTGGCGCGGCAATATCTGCGGTTCGTGGAAAAGGCGCGGGAGCTCCGGCTGGAACTGGCCGCCGATTACCTTGTCATGGCTGCCTGGCTCGCCTTTCTCAAATCGCGACTGCTGCTCCCGCCGGATCCGACCGACGAGGGGCCCTCAGCCGAAGACCTTGCCGCGCATCTGGCGTTTCAGCTGGAGCGGCTGGAGGCGATGCGCAAGGCCGCCGCCCGGCTCATGGCGCTGGACCATCTGGGCCGCGATGTCTTTGCCCGGGGGGAACCGCAGGGACTTGAGCGGTCGCGCAAGGTGGTCTGGACGGCGACGCTGCTGGACCTGATGCAGGGCTATTCCCGCCTGCGCACCCGCGACGACTTCCGTCCCTTCGTGATGGACCGGAAGGGTGTGCTGACCATGGAAGAGGCGCTCGACCGCCTGCGTCCCCTCATCGGACATCTGGGCGACTGGACCGACCTGATGACGTTCCTGCCCGAAGGGTGGGACGTCGACCCGGCGCGCCGCCGGTCCGCCACCGCCTCGACCTTCGCGGCCACGCTGGAGCTGGCCAAGAACGGCCGTCTGGACCTGCGTCAGGACGAAACTTTCGGCCCGATCCGCATCAAGGGAAGACCATGACCGACACCCCCGAAGAGAGCCTGTTCGAAGCGCCGCCCCTGGCCGAGCAGGAGCGGATGGTCGAGGCGATCCTCTTTGCCTCGGCCACGCCCGTGACGATTGCGGAGCTTCACGCGCGACTGCCCCATGGCTGCAACGCCCCGGCGGCGCTGGAGGAACTGGCCAAACGCTACGACGGGCGCGGCGTGCAGGTGCGCCGCATCGGCGAGGCCTGGGCCATCCGGACCGCGCCGGACCTTGCCTTCCTCATGACGCGCGAAACCGTCGAGACCCGCAAGCTGAGCCGTGCCGCCGTTGAAACACTGGCCATCGTCGCCTATCACCAGCCGGTCACCCGTGCCGAGATCGAGGAGGTGCGCGGCGTCTCGGTCTCCAAGGGTACAGTGGAGCAATTGCTGGAACTCGACTGGATCAAGCTTGGCAAGCGCCGGGATACGCCGGGTCGCCCGGTGACCTTCGTGGTGACGCGCAATTTCCTCGACCATTTCGGCCTTTCGTCCGCCCGCGATCTGCCCGGCCTGAAGGAGCTGCGGGCCGCAGGCCTTCTGGACAGCGCCGGACCGCCCGACCTGACACCGGACACGCCCGAGGAGGACGAGGATCAGGACGACATGTTCACGCCCTCCCCTGCCGAGGAAGAAAACTAGCCTTCGTCGCCCGTGACCGGCCCGGCGTCGAAACCGGCCTTGCGCAATTCCCGGCCCGCGACCCGGCTCAGCCAGAGGACGAAGGCCCCGAAGGCCAGCAACCCGCCCCCGGCGATCAGCAATTGAACCCGTGACGACCCCAGGGTCGCAAGGCCCCCCATCTCTCCGATCCAGACCATGGCAAGGGTTCCGGGTGCCAGCCCCAGAACCGTCGCGAAGACATAGGGGACGGGACGCACCGCCGTCAGCCCCAGAAGCCAGTTCTGCGCCGTGAACGGCAGGATCGGGGTCAACCGCAGCAACGTGACGAACCAGAAGGCGTTGTTGGCGATGGCCCGGTCCGCCGCGTTCATCTTCGGCCCCGCGAACCGCCGCAGCATCCAGTCGCGCAGCCAGTGCCGCCCAATCAGATAGGGCGGGATCGCGCCCAGAACGCTGCCCAGAAGCGCCAATGGATAGCCCCACCACCCGAAGGCCAGCCCGCCCACGACCGACATCGCCGCCGCAGGAAGGGGCAGGATGACGACGATCACGTAAGCCACCAGATAGACCAGCACGCCAAGGGAGCCGTGGCTTTCGACCCAGTCGCGCAGGAGCGGCACCCAATCGGCCCAGGGCAGCAGCCACATGCCGAAGGCAATCACCACCAGGATCGCAGGCCAGAGCCAGAATTGCCACGGTGGCAGGGTGTCGGGGGGGCTGTCGGACATTGCGCCCACGTAGGGGCCAGAGCGCACCGACCGCAAGCGAAAGCTGATCACATCGCCGCTGGTCAGCGGATGCGAAACGCGAGGAGCGGCCATGCCGTTGACCCGCGCGACGGGGTCCGGGGACGATCGTAGCCGGCGGGTTGGCTGGTAGCGACAAAAAGAGCCAGGAAAAGGTTAGTGCGGAACCCTTGCGCCGACCCAGGCCAGAAGGTCAGGCAAATCGGCGCGCACCTGCGTCGCGTCCTCGCCCAGAAAATCGCGCAGGGCTGGCAGGTTCAGCGCATTGACCCCGACCAGCACATCCGTCCCCTGCGCCAACGCATCGGCGATGACGTTGCGGAAGCCGCGGCCCCCGGCCTCCTGCTTGCCGAACTTGTTCACCACCAAAAGGTCGGCGCCCTCGCGCAGGCGGGCTTCGGCGGCGGCGACCGCCGTCTCCAGCCCTTCGGCATTCAACCGGCATCCCCGGCTTTCCCGGCCAAGCGATTGACTGATGCGGATCGTCGGCCCGTCCGGCAGGACGATGGCATCCATGTCGCAGCGCGTGCAATCGGGGCGGTCGTGGTTGACCTGGACGATCCCGGCCACACGCAGCCCGCTGTCGATGGCCGCAAGGGCCACGCGGTGCAGCAGGGGATCCAATTCGCCCCGGCCTTCGGTCATGGTGAATGCAAGCCGCATGCTTCTTGGTTTCACGCCCCGCGACGCGGCGCAAGGCTTGACGCGCGCGGTCGCACGGGCGACCCCTGACCGCGATGTCAGAGACCTTTCCCCGGATCGAGCCCTTGGGCGAAGCGGCACTTCTGGTGCGGTTCGCGCCGCGTCTGGACGATGCGGCCAACCGCGCCTGCGTGGCCTTTCGCGCGGGGCTTCAGGCGGCGCTGCCGGAGGGCGTGACCGAAACCGCGTCGTCCTTGGGGTCGGTTCTGGTGCGCCATGACCCGGGGGCGGCGGATGCGGTCAAATCCGCGCTCGACGACCTTCTTGCCGCGCGCGACTGGTCTGCGGTGGATCCGCCCGAGCGCCGCCTCTGGCAGATCCCGTGCAGTTACGGCGGCGACGACGGCCCGCAATTGGCCGAGGCTGCGGCCATGGCCGGCCTGTCGGTCGACGCCGCCATCGCCGCGCTGTCCTCGGCTCGGGTCCGGGTTCTGGCCCTGGGGTTCGCGCCCGGGATGCCCTATCTCGGCATCCTGCCCGAGGCCTGGGACCTGCCGCGCCAGACCGGCCTGACGCCCAAGGTGCCCGAAGGCGCGCTCGTCGTGGCCGTCCGTCAGTTCGTCCTCTTCGGGACCGAGGCGCCGACAGGGTGGCGACAGGTCGGGCGTACGCTCTTCGGTTGTTTCGAGCCGTCGCGGACCCGCCCGATTGCCCTGTCGCCGGGCGACGAGGTGACCTTTCCCTCTGTCTCGCCCGGGGAATTGCGCGACCGTGCCGCCGAGGACAGCGACCGTCTGGGCGGCGCCACCTGGGAGGTTTTGCGATGATGGAGGTGGTGTCCTGCGGCCCGCTCATCACCCTGCAGGATCGCGGGCGGCCCGGGCATCTGTCGCAGGGGTTGGCCGAGGGCGGGGCGGCGGATCGTCAGGCCCTGCGCGAGGCGGAGGCCCTTCTGGGGACCATCGGAGCGGGGCTGGAGATCCCGGGGTCGCCCCTGACCCTGCGCCTGACGACGGACACACGGATCGCCCTGACCGGCGCAGAGATGTCCGCCGATGTCGACGGTCGGCCGCTCGTCTGGCACGCTGCGCACCCCTTGCCCGCAGGCAGCGTCCTGCGGCTGCGTCCCGGCACGGCGGGCATCTATTCCTATCTGCATGTTACCGGTGGCTTCGATGCGCCCGAGGTTCTGGGCAGTCGGGCGGCGCATCTGATCGCCAACATCGGCGCGCCGCTCGCCCCCGGTGACCGGTTGGACCATGCGCCGTCGGTCGGGGCGGCCAGCCGGGTGACGCCGGCCGACCGTTTCGGCGGCGGCCTTCTGCGGATCGTCGAGACGCCGCAGACCCGTCTGTTTCCGCCTGACGACCTGACCCGCTTCGAGAACACCGCCTTTACCCGCGATCCGCGCGGCAACCGGCAGGGTGTGCGTCTGGCCAGCAATGGTGCGGGCTTCGCGACCGAGGGACAGCTGAACCTGCTCTCGGACTTCATCCTGCCGGGCGATGTGCAGATGACCGGCGACGGGGTGCCTTATATCCTTGGGCCGGAATGCCAGACCACCGGCGGCTATCCCCGGATCGGCACGGTCATCGCCGCCGATCTGCCCCGCGCGTTGCAGGCCTTGCCCGGCGCGCCGCTCCGGTTCCGCTTTGTGCCCTTGGCCGAGGCGCGCGCCCTGACCGTGCCTGCACCCCAGGTCACCCCGCTGACCCGCGATCCGGCCGAGATGGGCGATCTGCTGGGTCTCAACCTGATTGGCGGCGTCGTGTCCGCGAAGGAGACGGAATGAAAGTCGATCTGAACGCCGATATGGGCGAGGGCTTTGGCGATTGGACCATGGGCGACGACGCGGCCCTGCTCGAGGTCGTGACCTCGGTCAACATCGCCTGCGGGGCCCATGCGGGCGACTGGGATGTCATGGCGCGGACCATGGCGCTTGCGCAGGACCGGGGTGTCGGCATCGGCGCGCACCCCGGCTTTCCCGACCTTCAGGGGTTCGGGCGGCGGCGCATGTCCATGCCCCTCGACAGCCTTGCAAACCTGATCATCTGGCAGTTCGGGGCCGCGCGTGGCGTCGCGGCGGCCCAGGGGGCCACGGTCCGGCATTTCAAGCTGCATGGTGCGTTGTCCAACATGACCTGCGAAGATGCCGACATGGCGCGCGCCGCCTATGAGGCGGCGCTGCGCGTCGATCCCGAGGTGATCCTGCTGGTCCTTGCGGGCACGGTGCAAGAGGCGGTCGCCCGCGATTTGGGGGCCAACTGGGCAGGGGAGATCTTTGCCGACCGGGGCTACAACGATGACGCCACGTTGGTCACGCGCGGCCAGCCGGGCGCGATGGTCCACGACCCGGCCGAAGCGGCGGCGCGGATGGTCGATTTCGTGCGGCGCGGGGCCATCGTCGCCAACTCCGGCAAGGTGGTGCCTGCGGCCTGCGACTCGATCTGTCTGCATGGCGACGGGCCGACTGCCTTGGCCATCGCGCGCGCCGTGCGGGCCGCGCTGGAGGCCGAGGGCGTGACCCTGGCACCCATGTCCGCGCGGCGCGGCTAGCGCAGGCGGGGCGGGGCGTCGCCGGTGCCCGGAGCCATTTGGCGCGGCGGCTCGGGCGGTTTGGGCAGGTCGATGCGCAATCCATGCCGGGCAAGGCTGGCCGCATGGGTCTGTGCGGCGCGCAGGAAGGTCACGTCGATCTGACCCGCCTCCAGCCCCGAAAAGACCAATGCCTCGGACACGGCGCGGGCCAGATCGGCCTCGGCCCCGGGCAGCGGATCGATGAAGGCCAGCACGTGGCCGCGCGTGCCATCCGCATAGGTCGCGCGCGCCAGATAGGCCTGTGCCGCAAGCCCCGCCGCCAGTGACAGCTTGCCATCCAGCGCCGTGATCAGGTTTTCGGGCAAGGCCCCCGGCGGAGCGATCTCCGCGATCCGGGCTTCGGTTTCGGCGGGCGCGCGGGCCAGCGTTTCGGCCAGCCAGGCAATGGCGTCGGGCGGCAGCAACTGGGCGGAGGGCGCCTCGTCGAGGTTCAGTGCCAGGCCCAGACCCTCGGCCGCCAGAAGTGCCGCAAGGCGCCGCCCCGACAGGGTGGCCGTGGCGGCGGCGACCCCGGCGAAGGCCGTCAGGCGGTCAGGCAGATCGAAGGCCAGCGCATAGTCCACACCGTCGACCGGGGCGATGGTAGGCGCGACGGTCTCGCCATCTTCGGCGTCGAGGAGGAGGTGCAATTCCGCCTCGGCCAGGGCGTTGAAGAAGGCGAGGCGGGCGGTGTCGGTGCCGTCGGTCTCGGCCCGGATGTGGGCCTGGTCGAGGGGGGTCATGGCAACGCCTCCTGAATTGTGCGGCGCAGGACGGGGAGGATATCCGTCTGAAACCACGGGTGTTTTCTAAGCCAGGCGGTATTGCGCCAAGACGGGTGGGGCAGGCAGAACACCTGCGGGGCAAAGGCGCGCCAATCGCGCACCCGGTCGGTGACACGACCTTTGCCAAGGGTCCAGTCCTGGGCGTAGCCGCCGATCAACAAAGTCACCCTGGGCTGGCCCACATGCCGCAGGGCGGCGTCGCGCCAGGTGCGGGCACAGACGCGCGGCGGCGGCAGGTCGCTGCCCTTGGCATCATAGCCCGGAAAACAGAACCCCATTGGTACGATGGCCAGGTTGTCCTTGTTCCAGAAGGTTTTTTCGTCGATCCCCATCCAGTCGCGCAAGCGCACGCCCGAAGGGTCGTCAAAGGGTTTGCCCGAGGTGTGGGCGCGCATCCCGGGCGCCTGGCTCGCCACGAGGATGGGGGCGCCGGGCTTGAACCAGACGACGGGCTTCGGGCGGTGGGCCGTATGGGTTGCGGCGAAGCGGTCGGCACAGAGGCGGCAGGATCGGAGGTCGTCGGGCAGGGGCATTCGCAGCAACCTAGGACCGTTCGCCGAAATGGTTAACGTTGTGAGCGAAAAAAAATACGTCGGGTCCTGCGGGGCCTGTGTGGCAAGGGAAAACAGGCGTCACCCTGCGTACACCCCCCGTACACCCTGCGTACAGACGGGCGGTGCCGCTTAACGGTTTGTATGCAGTTCGCGGGTAGGGTGGTCCGGATCGAGTCGTCCGGGTCCGGCAAGGATGCGGGGTGGCCGCGTTCAGAAGTAGGAGGAGTGCAGAGAGACAGCGGCGTGGCGATGCGCCTTGCATTTTGTGTCCGGTCATTCGCCCACGGGATGTCCCGTGGTGTCGGGCGATGCGGGACGGGGATTGGCCTCGATGTTGAGACATGTGGGTCAGAGGTTGGCTTGGCCTTTGAGATACCTGACGCGCCTCGACCGGGGCGACGACCGATCGGCGCGCAGGGGAACGGACGGCGTCGCGATCTTGTACCCGGAGCGCCGCCGCGTGTTGGCGGGGGCAGGCCTGCCGGGAAGCGGGTCGGCTTCTGGACGGGTTTCGGTCTGGAGCGCGGGGTGGTTTCCGGTCTCGCGAGACGTCCGGAAGGGCGAGAGGTCTGGGACGGCAAGAGGTCTTGGACGGCAAGAGGCCTGGGACGGCAAGAGGTCTGGGCAGGCGATATGTCTGGGCAGCCGATATGTACGCGAATGCGAGACGTCTTTGAATGCGGGATGTCCTGGAATGCGAGGCGTCCGGAAACGCGAGGTGTCCGGAAGCGTGAGGTATCCCGGAAGGCGAGGAGTGTGCGACTGCGAGACGTCGGGAAAGCGCGGGTCTGGTCAGGCGAGCGGGTGAATTTCCCGGGGGTGCGGGGCCGTTGGGAACGCGGCGCGATCACCGGGCGCGCCTCTGACGGAATGCCTCGACGGTGACGTTGGCAAAGGGGCTCTGGGTCGGACGCGTTTGGCGGCGCCTTTGGGTCGGACGCGTTGGGGGGCGCCTTTGGGTCGGACGCGTTGGGTGTCGCCCTTGGGTCGGCTGCACCGGGCCAGGGATGCTGGGCCAGATGGCTTTGGGCCAAGGGCGTTGAACCAAAGGCATAGGGCCAAGGGCGTTGGACCGAAGCCATTCCGCCAAGGGCCTTGGATCGAAGGCGCGGGGCCGATGGCGCTGGGACGAGAGTGCTGTGCGAGATGCGCTGGTCCAGGGAGAAATTGGGCCAGGGATGCTGGACCGACGGCATTGGGTCGAGAATGGTATGCCGAGGATGTTGGGCCCGGTAAGGTGTGCCGAGGATGATGTGCTGCGGA
Source organism: Jannaschia pohangensis (assembly GCF_900113875.1). Taxonomy (GTDB): domain Bacteria; phylum Pseudomonadota; class Alphaproteobacteria; order Rhodobacterales; family Rhodobacteraceae; genus Jannaschia; species Jannaschia pohangensis. The sequence goes on from NZ_FORA01000004.1 coordinate 172,406, forward strand.
TTCTGGGCCTAAGGCCATCGGGTCAGAAAGCCCGGGCCCGGGCCCGGGCCCGGGGACGCGGGACGATCTCAGCCTGATTTGCGCGGGGGCGTGAACTTCATGGATGGGGCGCGGAGGGCTTCGGGGGCGCCGACCCAGGCGTAGGCGAGAAGGCAGGGATCGGTGTCGCCCGTGGTGATGCGGTGTTCGTCGCCCGAGCCGTTGAGGATGAGCGAGCCGGGCGCATAGACGGCGGCGTTGTTTTCGGACCAGGCACCCGAGATGGAGATGTAGCTTTCCTCGATCCCCTTGTGGCTGTGCTGGGGATAGGTCGTGCGGGGCGCGAAGAGGACGAAGCCCAGGGTGAGATTGTCACAGGGGACCGCGCCGTTGGGGCCCAGGATGTCACAATAGGCGAACTTCCGGACCAGCGATTTGGGCACCTTGTCATAGCCGTATTCCCATGCCAGCCGGTGCTGCACCTCGCGCAGGGCGCGGGCCATGCCCTGCATCGCGGCGCGTTCGCCCAGGTCCAGCGCGCGGGGCAGGTGGGCCACCACCGGCAGGCGTTCGGGCGGGCGGTCAACGATTTCGGGATTGGCGGCAATGACCTTCGACAGCGCCTCGCGGACGGCGCGGCGGTGGCTGCGGATCTTGGGGCTGCCGCCGGCGGAGCCGAACCGGTAGAGCGCTTCGAATTCGCGCAGCAGATAGAACCAGTCGGGACTGTCGGCGAGTGCCGCCGTTAGCCCGACAAGGGGATCGCTGGGGCCTTTGGAAGGTGTCATCGGTGTCGTCGTCCTGATCCGTGCGTTCGGGGCGCAAGGTCGTCTGCCTTCGCCCGGTTTTCAAGCCGCAAGGCCACCGCAGGCCTGCGGCGATTTCGGCCGATGGGGGATGTGCAGCCGAGGGATCGCCTTGCGGCGCGGGCCGCGCCCCGCTATCGCTGGCAGCCGGTCGCCGAGAGTGCCAATTTTCCCATCTGCGCCCGTTGACAGCCCCGCCACAGATGCCTATCTCGCGATCGTTGGCACTCCCCCCGGGTGAGTGACAACAGAGGAAACACTCATAGCTGAGAGGCTGACAATGGCTTTCAAACCGCTGCATGACCGCGTTCTGGTCCGTCGCATCGAATCCGACGAGAAGACCAAGGGTGGTCTGATCATCCCCGACACCGCCAAGGAAAAGCCCGCCGAGGGCGAGATCATTTCCGTCGGTGAGGGCGCGCGCAAGGACTCGGGCGAGCTGATCGCCCCGTCGGTCAAGGCCGGTGACAAGATCCTGTTCGGCAAGTGGTCGGGCACCGAAGTTCAGATCGACGGCGAAGAGCTGCTGATCATGAAGGAATCGGACATCCTGGGCATCATCGCCTGAGGCGACGCCCTGTCCGAACCTTCGTCTTAACCTTTTACATTCCAGGAGAATAACATGGCCGCCAAGGACGTGAAATTCAGCACCGACGCCCGCAATCGTATGCTCAAGGGCGTTAACATCCTCGCCGATGCCGTCAAGGTCACGCTGGGCCCCAAGGGTCGCAACGTGGTTCTCGACAAGTCGTTCGGCTCGCCCCGGATCACCAAGGACGGCGTGTCGGTCGCCAAGGAGATCGAGCTCGAGGACAAGTTCGAGAACATGGGCGCGCAGATGGTGAAGGAAGTCGCTTCCCGCACCAACGACGAGGCCGGTGACGGCACCACCACCGCGACGGTTCTGGCCCAGGCCATCGTCAAGGAAGGCATGAAGTCGGTTGCCGCGGGCATGAACCCGATGGACCTCAAGCGCGGGATCGACCTGGCCACGTCCAAGGTCGTCGAGGCCATCAAGGCCGCCGCCCGTGACGTCACCGACAGCGACGAAGTCGCCCAGGTCGGCACCATCTCGGCCAACGGCGAGGCCGACATCGGCCGCCAGATCGCCGACGCGATGCAGAAGGTCGGCAACGAGGGTGTCATCACCGTCGAGGAGAACAAGGGCCTCGAGACCGAGACCGATGTCGTCGAAGGCATGCAGTTCGACCGCGGGTACCTGTCGCCCTATTTCGTGACCAACCCCGAGAAGATGACCGTCGAGCTGGAGGATGTGATCATCCTGCTGCACGAGAAGAAGCTGTCGTCGCTGCAGCCGATGGTTCCCCTGCTCGAGCAGGTGATCCAGTCGCAGAAGCCGCTGCTCATCATCTCCGAGGATGTCGAGGGCGAGGCTCTGGCCACGCTGGTCGTCAACAAGCTGCGCGGTGGTCTGAAGATCGCCGCCGTCAAGGCACCGGGCTTCGGCGACCGTCGCAAGGCCATGCTGCAGGACATCGCGATCCTGACCGGTGGTCAGGTGATCTCGGACGATCTGGGCATGAAGCTCGAGAACGTCGGGATGGACATGCTGGGGTCTGCTAAGCGCGTCTCGATCACCAAGGACGCGACGACCATCGTCGACGGTGCCGGTGACAAGGCCGAGATCGAAGCCCGGGTCAGCCAGATCCGTGGTCAGATCGAAGAGACCACCAGCGACTACGACCGTGAGAAGCTGCAGGAGCGTGTTGCCAAGCTGGCCGGCGGTGTTGCCGTCATCCGCGTCGGTGGCATGACCGAAGTCGAAGTGAAAGAGCGCAAGGACCGCGTCGACGACGCCCTGAACGCGACCCGCGCGGCCGTGCAGGAAGGTGTTGTCGTGGGTGGCGGTGTCGCCCTCGTGCAGGCCGGCAAGGTTCTGAACGGTCTCGAAGGTGCGAATGCGGACCAGACTGCCGGTATCGCCATCGTGCGCAAGGCCGTCGAGGCCCCGCTGCGCCAGATCGCCGAGAACGCCGGCGTCGACGGTGCCGTGGTTGCGGGCAAGGTCCGCGAGAGCAATGACGTCACCTTCGGCTTCAACGCGCAGACCGAAGAATATGGCGACATGTTCAAGTTCGGCGTCATCGACCCGGCCAAGGTGGTTCGCACCGCCCTGGAAGACGCGGCCTCGATCGCCGGTCTGCTGATCACGACCGAAGCCATGGTCGCGGATCGTCCCGCCAAGGAAGGTGCAGGCGCCGGTGGCGGCATGCCCGACATGGGCGGCATGGGCGGCATGATGTAATCACGCCATCGCGTGAACGGACTGCAAGGCAAGGGGCCCTTCGGGGCCCCTTGTCACGTTTGGGGGGTCTTGTCGTGGCATGTTCGCAGCGACGTAGCGAGCCTTCCCGGCATCTCTCGGCAAGCCCGCGACGGGGCGGGCGAATTGGCATGACCGGTCTTGCCGCACTCTGCCCCCTCCGGTAGCAAGGCCTCTACGGCTGCCAGGGGAGCGCGCATGTATCGGGTCTGGAACTTCGTCACGAACTATTCGCTGCTGTTGATCCTGGGTGCGATCATCGCGCTGGTCTGGGTCAATACGGACGCCCACAGCTATCACGTGTTCGTCGAATACCCGCTCTGGTTCAACGACCAGATCGGCATCTCGATGGAGAAGTGGGTCAAGGTGATGGGCGAGGACGCCGAGGCGTTCGGCCATGCCGAGACGGCCAAGGTCATGACGTTGCACTATCTCGTCAACGACGTGTTGATGGCGTTCTTCTTTGCCATCGCGGCCAAGGAAGTCTGGGAAGCCGTGATCCTGAAGAACGGGAGCCTGCGCGGCAAGAAGGCGGCGACCCCTCTGTTTGCGACGGCGGGCGGCATGTTCGGGCCGATTGCGGTCTATCTGGGTCTGGCGGCGTTCCTCGGGTCGGATGTCTATGACGCGGTGGCCAACGGTTGGGCCATTCCGACGGCGACGGATATCGCGTTCAGCTATCTGGTCGGGCGGCTGGTCTTCGGGGCGGGGCACCCGGCGGTGCGGTTCCTGCTTCTGCTGGCGATTGCCGACGATGCGGCGGGCCTGATCATCCTGGCGATCTTCTATCCCTCGGGAGACCTGGCCCCGATCTGGCTGATGCTGTCGATCTTTGCGGCGGTGGGCGTCTTCGTCTTGTTCAACTGGCTGCCGCGCAAGCTGGATGCCGGCGACCAGCTGCGCCCTCGGTCCACCTGGATGCGCAACAAGCTGTCGTTCTGGCCGTATCTGGCTGCGGGCGCGCTGTCCTGGTATGGATTCGCGCAATCGGGTCTGCACCCGGCGCTGGGCCTGTTGCCCATCGTGCCGACGCTGCCCCATGCGGATCGGGCGTTCGGGATCTTCTCGGAGGCGGAGCAATATCTGACCGACCTTCTCAACCACACCGAGCATCTGTTGAAGCATCCGGTGGAGATCGTGCTGTTCTTCTTCGGCCTGCTGAATGCGGGGGTCGAGTTTTCCGCAATCGCGGAGCCGACCTGGCTGGTGCTGGCGGGTCTGATCGTGGGCAAGCCGATCGGCGTGCTGGTGTTCGGCTATATCGGGGCGCATACGTTGCGGCTGGGTCTGCCGGAAGGGATGCGCACGGTCGACTTGTTCGTGGTGGGCTGCGTGGCAGCCATCGGGTTCACGGTGTCGCTTTTCGTGGCCTCGGTCGCGTTCGAGCAGGGGCCGGTGCAGGATGCCGCCAAGATGGGCGCGCTTCTGAGCTTTGCGGCCGCCGGGATCAGCCTGCTGGCGGGCAAGTTGACAAAGGTCCAGAAGCAGAACGGATAGCGGCAGGACGGCGGCACTGGGCGGCGGATTTGCCTAAAATCCGCCGCAGTATCCGCATTGGCCGATGACGATCGCGCCCTGCGCTCCTTATTGTGGACCGAATGCCCGATTATCAAAGACGGAAATGAGGCCCATATTGGGCAGCAGAAGTGGTGAGCGATTCGGGAGCCCCGCGCCGATGATCGAGTTCGACTATGTCTCCAAGTCCTTCTGGACCGGGAAGCAGCGCAAGGTGATCCTTGACCGCGCGTCTTTCCGTGTGGAGCCGGGGCGGTCGGTCGGCATCCTGGCCCCGAACGGCACCGGCAAGACGACGATCATCAACATGATGGCGGGACTGGAAAAACCAGACGAGGGTGAGATCCGCCGCACCAGCCGGGTGTCCTTCCCGCTGGGCTTCATGGGCGGGGTCGTCAACCGAAACAGCGCGACCGAGAACTGCCGCTACATCGCCACGCTCTACGGGTTGGACCCGGATTACGTGGAGGCGTTCTGTCGCTGGGTCTGCGGGCTTGAGGAATATTTCGACATGCCGGTCGGGACTTATAGCCAAGGTATGAAGGCGCGGTTCAGTTTCGCACTGATGCTGGCGCTGGAATTCGACATCTATCTGATCGACGAAGGCATGCCCTCGACCACGGATGCGGAGTTCAACCGCAAGGCCGGATCGATCCTGAAGGACCGCCTGAAGGAAGCCACCGTCGTGATCGTCAGCCACCAGCCCCAGGTTCTGGAGCGGTTCGCCAGCACGGCGGCGGTGTTGCGCGACGGCAAGCTCTATCAGTTCGAGACCTTGGAAGAAGCGCGGAGGCTGTACGAATACGATGCCTAAGGCCGTCAAATTCCGCATCCGTCCCGATGGAAGTTTCAACCGCCCCGGCGTGCGCGTCCCTGCGGCCATGCCCCAGGCGTCTGCGGCCCCGGTCGCCAGTGCCCCCCCGGCGAACGACAGCGCGCCAGCGTCCCTGACGGGTCGGCAATTGCGCATGGCGCGGCGGATCGCGCAGAAGCACGGCATCCAGGTCAATTCCGATCGCGAGGCGGTGGAGGCCTTGCGCCAGCGGGGCATCGACCCCTTCGAGCGCAGCAACATGATCCAGCTGGTGCCCGGCCAGACCGCCAAGCCGGCCGAGGCGGCCGAGGATGCGCCTGCACCGCAGGTCCCGGCCGTGGCGCGCACCGCACCGCTGCCCGCTCAGCCCAATCCGCTCACCATCGATTCCGACACGCGGGCCAGCGAGATCGTGAAAATCCAGCGCGACATCGCCCGGCGGCGGCGGCGGCGGCTGGCGCTTCTGGCGTCGCGGTTGGCGTTCTTCGTGGGCCTGCCCACGGTGATCGCGGGGATCTACTATTTCGTCATCGCGACGCCGATGTATGCGACCAAGTCCGAATTCATCATCCAACAGGCCGATGCCGCCTCGGCCGGGGCGTCGGGTCTGGGCGGGCTGTTCTCGGGGACGGGGCTGGCCACGCAGCAGGACAGCATTTCGGTGCAATCCTACCTTCTGTCGCGGGACGCGCTGGAGCGGTTGGACGCCGAACTCGGGTTCACCAGTCACTTCTCGTCGGACGCGATCGATGCGTTGCAGCAGCTGGACGCCGATGCGTCGCGCGAACAGGCCTACCGGCTCTACAAGCGGATGGTGCAGATCGGGTACGATCCGACCGAGGGCGTGATCAAGATGGAGGTGGTGGCCGCCGATCCCGAGGTGTCCGCCGCGTTCAGCACCGCGCTCATCAGCTATGCCGAGGAGCAGGTGGACCAGTTGACCGCACGTCTGCGGGGCGACCAGATGGCGGGTGCGGAGGACAGTTTCCGGGCCGCCGAAGACCGGATGCTGGCCTCGCAGAACCGCGTCGTGGAATTGCAGGAAAAGCTGGGCGTCGTCTCGGAAGAGGCGGAGGTTACCAACATCTATACCCAGATCGGGCAGATGGAGGGCGAGATCCGGGCCGAGCGGTTGCGTCTGGATCAACTGCTGTCGAATGCGCGGCCCAACCAGGCGCGCGTCGATGTCTCGCGCCAGGCCATCGCCCGGCTCGAGGCGGAGGTCGAGGGGCTGCGCGCCAGCCTGACCGATGACGCCGCCGATGATGCGAGCCTGGCCCGGGTGACGGCCGAATTGCAGATCGCCCGGCAGGAATTGGTGACGCGGCAACTGTTGTTGCAACAATCCGCGCAGCAACTGGAGCTGGCCCGGATCGAGGCGAACCGGCAAGTGCGTTACCTGTCGACGCCGGTGCCGCCCATTGCCCCGGACGAACCGACCTATCCGCGCGCCTTCGAGAACACGCTTCTGGCGTTTCTGATCTTTGCGGGCATCTATCTGATGGTGTCGCTGACGGCGGCGATCCTGCGCGAACAGGTCAGCGGCTAATCTTCGGTTTGCATTGCCGGTTGGCCCCGCTAGTCAGGGGTTGACCGGACAGCCGCCCAAGGATTTGCCATGAAGCCGATTGCCAACGTCACCCCCAACACCTGGGAATTCCTGCGCGACCCGATGATCGCCCCCACGGGCTTTCGCGAATATGACGCGCGGTGGAAATACCCCGAGGCGATCAACCTGCCCGGGGTAACGGCGCTTGGCCTGGGCCTTGGCACGCAGATGATGCGCCGGAGGATCGAGCCCCGGATTGCCGTGGGCAATGATTACCGCGACTATTCCGTGGCCATCAAGAATGCGCTCATCCTGGGCCTGACGCAGGCCGGCATCCACGTGCAGGACATCGGCCCGGCCCTGTCGCCGATGGCCTATTTCGCGCAGTTTCATCTCGATGCGCCCGCCGTGGCCATGGTGACCGCCTCGCACAATCCGAACGGCTGGACCGGGGTCAAGATGGGGTTCGAGCGGCCCCTGACCCATGGTCCCGACGAGATGTCGGAGCTGCGCGATATCGTTCTGAACGGCGAGGGCGAGGCACGCGACGGCGGCAAGTGGGAGCGTGTGGACGGCGTGATGGAGGCCTATCTCGACGATCTGGTCGGGGATTTCCGCATGACCCGCAAGCTCAAGATCGTCTGCGCCACGGGCAACGGCACCGCATCGGCCTTCGCGCCCGAGGTGCTGCGCCGGATCGGGGTAGAGATCGTGGCGAGCCATAACGAGTTGGACTACACCTTCCCGCACTACAACCCGAACCCCGAGGCGATGGAGATGCTCCACGACATGGCGGCCTCGGTGAAGGCGTCGGGCGCGGACCTGGCGCTGGGCTTTGACGGCGACGGCGACCGCTGCGGCGTGGTCGACGACGAGGGCGAGGAGATTTTCGCCGACATCATGGGGGTGATCCTGGCGCGCGACCTGTCGCGACTGCATCCGAATGCGACCTTCGTGGCGGATGTGAAGTCGACGGGCCTGTTCGCCAGCGATCCGGTCCTGAAGGCGAACGGGGCCAAGGCCGATTACTGGAAGACCGGGCACAGCCACATGAAACGGCGGGTCCATGCCATCGGCGCGTTGGCCGGGTTCGAGAAGTCGGGCCACTACTTCATGGCCGCCCCCATCGGGCGCGGATACGATTGCGGCATGCGGGTGGCGGTCGAGGTCTGCAAATTGCTGGACCGGAACCCGGACATGAAGATGTCCGACCTGCGCCGCGCGCTGCCCAAGGTGTGGAACACGCCGACTTTGTCGCCGTTCTGTCCGGACGAGGAGAAATACGACACGCTGCAACGCATCGTGGACCGGATCGTGCCGATGAAGGGCGAGGGGACCCTGGGCGGTCAGAAGATCGTTGATGTGGTCACGGTGAACGGGGCGCGGATCATGCTGGAGAACGGCGGCTGGGGGTTGGTGCGGGCATCGTCGAACACCCCGAACCTGGTGGTGGTCTGCGAAAGTCCCGAGTCCGAGGCGGAGTTGCGCGCGATTTTCGCCGACCTTGACGCGATCATCCGCGTAGAGCCCAATGTCGGGGATTACGATCAGACGTTCTGACCCCGGATTTTCGATGACGCGCATTCTTCTTCGGCTGTTTCTGACGCTGGCACTTCTGTTTCCCCTGCCGCTTGCGGCACAGGACGCGGCACAGCCGTCGGGCACCATCTCGACCACGCAGGACGCGGGCGGGGACCGGGCGATCCAGCGTCGGATCGAGGCGATCATCGGCGAACTGGACGGCTACGATGATGTGACGGTCACGGTCAACGAAGGCATTGTCACCTTCGAGGGCGAGGTTCTGGATGCCGAGACGATTCCGCGTCTGGATGTGCTGGCCGCGCGGGTCGAGGATGTCGTGGCCATCGAGAACCGGGTGATCGAGAGCACGGATGTTCGTCAGCGTCTGAACCCGGTGGCCGAACGGTTCCGCACGCGGGCGACGCAGTTCATCAACTATCTGCCTCTGCTGGCCGTGGCCGTCATGGCCGGTGTTCTGGTGATGTTTCTGGGTGTGATCATCGCGCGGTGGGAACGGCCCTGGCGCAGGCTGGCCCCGAACCCGTTCATCGCCGACATCTATCGCACGATCCTGCGGCTGGTCTTTGTGGTGGCGGGCGTCGTGGTGGCGCTGGATATCCTGAATGCGACGGCCTTGTTGTCGACCCTTCTGGGCGCGGCGGGGATCGTCGGTCTGGCCGTGGGTTTCGCTGTGCGCGACACGGTCGAGAATTTCATCGCCTCGGTCATGCTGTCCCTTCGCCAGCCGTTCCGGCCAAATGACGTGGTCGACATCGAAGGCTCCACCGGGTCGGTGATCCGCCTGACCAGCCGCGCCACGATCCTGCTGGACCCGGACGGCAACCATGTGCGCCTGCCCAACAGTTTCGTCTTCAAGGCGAAGATCATCAACTTCACCCGCAACGATGAGCGTCGGTTCGGCTTTGTTCTGGGCATCGATCCGAACGACGATCTGACCGAGGCCAAGCGCATCGGGCTGGAGACTTTGACGGCGCTCGATTTCGTGCTGTCGGAGCCTGCGCCGCAGGTCTGGGTCGCGGAGTCGGGCGACAGCACGGTGACGATGGAGTTCTATGGCTGGGTGAACCAGCGGACGACGGCCTTTGCCCAGGCGCGGGGCGAGGCGTTGCGCCTGGTGATGGCGGCCTTGACCCGGGCGGGCATCGGCCTGCCGGAGCCGAGCTATCGCCTGAACCTGGTGGGCGGCGGATTGCCCGTGCTGGACCTGCCCGACCAGAAGGGGCGCAGCGGCGAGATCACCGTGACCGAGGCCGAACCCGCGCCGCCGCCGCCAGCCGAAGTCGCGCCGCCGGTGGCCGAGGATGTGGCCGCCGACCAGACCATCGCCAAGATGGTCGATGCCGAGCGTCGCGCGGAAGGCGAGGACGACCTGTTGAACACGACCGCCCCGCGTGAGTGAGCGGCCCGTCATCTGCCAGAGCCACCTGCCGCACACGCCCTGGGACGATCCGGCCCTGTCACGGATGCCGGGAATGCGCCCGGTCGAGGGGCCGTGGATCGTCGTCGATGACGCCTACGCCGCGCAGATGGCGGAGCGTGCGCGGCTGATGCGCGATCACCGCGCGGTGGTTCTGGCGCAGATGCCGGGGGCCGAGGAGGCGATGGCGGAATTGCTGGGCGCGGTGCTCGGGGCGCTGGCGGCCGGGTTTCGGCGGGAGGGCGATCGCGTGACCTGCCCCGATGGTCGGACGGTCTGGGTCGCGGGGCCTCCGTTCGAGGTGATCAACGGGCTGTTGCAGGAGGATATCCTGCTGCTCGATCGGCCCGAGGGGGCGGCTGAACATGTTCTGATCGCGGGGCTCTTGTGTTTTCCCGCCTATTGGACGTTGGCGGAAAAGATCGGTCGCCCCTTGGGTCGCATCCACGCGCCGGTGCCGGAATATGACGCGCAGATCGCCGGGAAGGTGCAGCGGTTGTTCGACCGGGTGCCGGTGGGGCGCACCCTTTGGCGGGCCAATGTCCTGCCGCACCGGGAGGCGGTGCTGCATCGCCCGAAGTCCGAAACAGCGCCGCGCGTGCCGCGCGTGCCGGTGCGCTATATTCGGTCAGAGCGGCAGACCGTTTTCCGGCTACCCGTGACGGGGGTCATGGTTTTCGCGGTGCATACCTGGATCGTGCCGGTCGATGCGCTCAGCCCTGAACAGCGGGCGACCTGTCCCGGCCTGTGAGGGCCTCGACCGCGATGGTGGCCGCCAGGACCGCGCCGATCACGGCGCAGAGGGACAGGCCGCCCAGGTCGAAGGCGGTGCGCAGACCCGCTGCGCCAAGAACGACCGCCAGATAGGTGATCGCCGAATTGAGGCCCAGAACGGCGCCGCGCTGCGCCCCGGCGACCGTGGTCAGCCGCCCGACCAGAAGGCCCAGGCCCAGATGGTTGGCGAGGCCCCAGGCGAAGAAGGCCAGCGTCAGCCCGGTCAGCGTTCCGCCCAAGGTCGCGATGGCCACCAGCGACGCGGCGACGCCCGCAAAGACGAAGGGGGCCGCCCCACCATAGCCGCGCCGGTCGAGCCAGGGGTCGAACCGTCCGGCCAGGCCGAACCCGATGCCATAGGCGAGGACGGGGATCGCGCCTTGCAGGGTGCTGAGGCCGAGGCGGTCGAGATGCGCGCCCAGAAAGCTGTAGGTGCCATAGAAAGCCACCATCATCGCCAGTTGCAGCAGGAGGCCGCGCGCGACGCCGGGCCGGGGCAGGGCGGCCCATGGCAGGGTGATCCGGTCGGCCCTCGTGTCGGGCAAGCCCCGCCCGGCGATGGCCAGCAGCAAGGCCGCCGTCGCCGTGAGGCCAAAGACCGCGCGCCAGTTCAGGAGATCCGCCAGAATGGCCGAGGTGGTCACCCCGAAGACCAGCGCCAGCGTCCAGCCGGTCAGGACCCGCCCGAGGGCTGCGGCCGCCCGGCCCGGCGGGGCCACTTCGGCCGCCAGAGCATAGGCGGCAGGCAAGGCGACACCCGAGGCGAGGCCCGCCCCGGCCTGCGCCGCCAGAAGCCAGCCGAAGTCCGGCGCCAGTCCCGATGCGGCCAAGGCAACGGAAAGCACCAGCAGGGCCAGGCGCATCATCCGCCCCGCGCCGATCCGATCGATCAGCGGGGCGAGGAACAGCGCCGAGACCGCCGTCGCCACGCCGAAGGCCGCCGCCGCTTGCATAACGTCGGCGGGCGCCTGGCCAAGGTCTTGCCCGACCGCCGCCGAAACCGGGGCCAGCACCAGGGAGTTCGCGCCGACGACGCCTACTGCGGCCATCAGCAGGTTCAGGTTCCGGTTCATTGCCCCATCCTTGATGATTGATCGGACCAGGACGTATTTGGACGTATGACATTCGGAAAGGAAAACCGATGGGCGACATGCCAGAAACCAACACTGTTCGGCAGGACAGGGCCATGCTCCGGGGTCTGGACGCCCTTGACCGAAAAATCTCCGGTGAGTTGGCGCGGGATGCGACGCTATCCTATGCCGATCTGTCGGCGCGGGTCGGGCTGTCGGCGGCGGCCGTGCATGAACGGGTGCGCCGCCTGCGCGCGTCGGGTGCGATTCGGGGGACGACCGCCGATCTGGACGGTGTGGCCCTGGGCAAACCGCTTCTGGCCTTCGTGCATGTGGACAGCGTCGGCTGGGGCAAGACCAGCGGGTTGATGGAGCTTGGGGCACTGCCCGAGGTGGAAGAGATCCATTCGGCCACCGGCGATACGTGTCTGATCCTGAAGGTGCGGGTGGCATCCGCCCATGCGCTGGAGGGATTGCTGTCGCGCATCTATGACGTCGAGGGGGTGCGGGGGACCCGGACCTATATCGCGCTGTCGACCTATCTGGAGCGCGGTGTGCAGGCCGAGGTGACCGAGGCGCTGGCGCAGGGTGATTACATTCGCCGCTAGGGCGCGGCGAAATGCTTGGAGAGTTTCAGGCCCTGACCCTGATAGTTGGACGCGATGCCCTGGCCGTAAAGTTGCGCCGGCACTTCGGACATCGCCTCATAGACCAGCCGACCCACGACCTGTCCGTGTTCCAGCACGAAAGGCGCCTCGTGGCAGCGCACTTCGAGCACGCCGCGCGCGGGTGTTCCGTGGCCAAAGCCCGGATCGAAGAAGCCCGCGTAATGCACCCGGAATTCGCCCACCATTGCAAGGTAGGGGGCCATTTCGGCGGCATGGGTCGGGGGGATCGTCACGGCCTCCCGGCTGACCAGGATGTAGAACGCGCCGGGGTCGAGGATGGTGCTGCGCCGGTCGGTGCGGATCGCTTCCCAGAAATCGGCGGGGTCGTAGTGGCCGAGACGGTCGAGGTCGATGACGCCGGTGTGCGGCTTGGCGCGCCAGCCGACAAGGTCGCCGGGGCCGGGTTCCAGGTCGACGCTGAACCCCAGTCCGTCGTCGATGACGGGCGTGCCGTCGACCAGCGGGGTCTGGGCGTGGAGAGCGCGCAGGGCGTCGTCGTCCAGCACGGCCTCTCCGGCGCGAAAGCGGATCTGGTTCAGGCGCATGCCGGGGCGGACCAGTACGCTGAAACTGCGGGGGCAGATTTCTGCAAAGAGCGGGCCATCGTAGCCGAGCGGGATGCGGTCAAATTCGACGCCGCCGTCGGTGACCGTGCGCGTCAGCAGGTCGAGCCGACCGGTCGAGGATTTCGCGTTGGCCACCGCAGAGACACCGTCGGGCAGGGTCAGGCGTTCCTGCAGGGGGACAAGGTAGACACAGCCCTTTTCCAGCACGGCCCCGCCCGACAAATCGACGCGGTGCATCTCGAACTCGGGCAGGCGGGCTTCGAGGCTGCGCCCGGCACCCGGCAGGAACGAGGCGCGCACGCGGTAGGCGACATCGCCCAGACGCAGGTCCAGACTGGCCGGCTGGATCTGGCCCGGGGCGAATGCGGGGGCGGTGATCGCCCCCGTCGCGGCAAGGGTCTCGATCTGCTGGCTGGCGAGGACGCCGGTCGGATAGGTCATGCGGACCCCTTTGGTCGAACGCGAAACGCCTCACCCCGGTGGGGGCGAGGCGTTGCGATGTTGGTCGGGCTAGCAGGACTCGAACCTGCGACCTTCCGTCCCCCAGACGGACGCGCTACCAGGCTGCGCCATAGCCCGACGTGAAGCCCTACATACGGCTTTCGCGTGGGGGTGCAAGCCGAAAGAACCGCGTTTCGGGTCAGCGGTTCGGCCCCGTGTCCATCTCTGCCTCGACCTCTTCGATCAGGCCGCGCAGCTTGCGGATGATCCGGCGCAGACGGCGTTGTTCGAGGGGGCCGAGGGAGATCGTGGCCTGCGCCTGGGTGATGGCCGCCGACAGGGTGGTGGGCTCGGCGGCGGGTCCGGGTTCGGGCGTGGGAAACGTGGCCGGGGGCGGCACATCGACCGGGGCCTCGGCGGTTTCGGTTGCGACGTCGGGCTGGGCAGGGGCCGCCGGTTCCTCGATCGGGCCATCGTCGGGCTGCGGCGGTGCGGGCTCGTCGACCTGTGGCGGCGATTCCCCGGTATCGACGGGCGCGTCCGGTTGTGCGGGCATCGCGTCGGGCGCGGTATCGTCGCCCTCGGGCGTGATCCTGGTGCGATTGTCGAAGGGCACGATCTTGGCCCCTTCGGCGTCGTCGCCCGCGCGGATCACCCGGCGGGTGCGCGCCGGGGGTGTTTCCGGCACGTCGAGGTCCGGCGACAGGCGCATCACGGCGTCGGCGCCCTCCTCCTCGATCTTCTGGCTGACGCCCCGGATCGGCAGGCCCTGATCGTGCAGCATGACCTTGATGCCGCCCAGAAGGCGCATGTCCTCAGGGCGGTAATAGCGTCGACCGCCCGCGCCCTTGACCGGCGCGATCTGGTCGATCTTGGACTCCCAGAAGCGCAGGACATGCGTGCGCACGCCCAGCCAATCCGCGACTTCGCTGATGGTGCGAAACGCGCCGTCCGATTTTTCGGGAGGTTGCGCCAAGTCTTAGCCCTTCTTCGCGGCGTTCCCGGCGGCCACGCGATCTTTCATGAGATGCGACGGGCGGAACGTCAGAACCCGGCGCGGCGGGATCGGAGCCTCTTCGCCGGTTTTGGGGTTGCGGCCCACGCGGGCGGTCTTGTCACGGGTCGAGAAGGTGCCGAAGCCCGAGACCTTGACCTGCTCGCCGGCGACGAGCGCGTCGGACATGTGCTGCAGCACCGAGGCCACCAATGTCGAGCTTTCGTTCCGGCTGAGCCCGACGCTGCGGAAGACCGCCTCGCTCAGGTCCATGCGTGTGAGTGTCTTGTCTGCCATGTCCGCCCCCGTTGATGTTCGATCCAGCGTCAAAGGCGTCCTCCCCCCTTCGACCTGACCAACCTTTGCGGGCCCGGCGAAAACAAGTCAACATGAAGGGGTTGCAGGGCATAGTTCACGCGAAACCACGCCGTTGCGAATTCTCGGCGGTTTTATATTCGGAACAACGGGTTAGGTTACCATCTTAAGGCAACGGCACCCCAGGCCAGGCCGCCGCCGATGGCTTCGGTCACGACAAGCTCGCCCTGCGACAGGTCGCCGCGGGCCGATGCGACCGACATGGCGAGGGGAATCGATGCGGCAGAGGTGTTGCCATGGTCCGCCACAGTGACCACGACGCGGTCCATGGGCAGGCCAAGTTTCTGGGCGGTGCGGGTGATGATGCGGATGTTGGCCTGATGCGGCACGACCCGGTCGACGTCTGCGATGGCGACGCCCGCCTTTTCCAGAACGTCGAGCGTGGATTTGGCAAGCTTTTCGACCGCGTGGCGGAAGACTTCCTTGCCCGCCATCATCAGGTGGCCGGTGGTCTGGCTGGAGGAGACGCCGCCCGAGACCTGGAGGATGTCGCGGAACCGCCCGTCCGAATGCAGGTCGGTGGCGAGGATGCCGCGATCGGCGCTGGTCCCCTGACCCTCGGCCGCCTCAAGGATGAGGGCTCCGGCCCCGTCGCCAAACAGGACGCAGGTCGTGCGGTCTTCCCAGTTCATGATCCGGCTGAACGTCTCGGCCCCGATGACCATGACGCGCGTCGCCTGACCCGAGCGGATCAGCGCGTCGGCGTTGGAAAGCGCATAGACGAAGCCCGCGCAGACGGCCTGCACGTCGAAGGCAAAGCCGCGGGTCATGCCAAGGCCCGCCTGCACGATGGTCGCGGTCGCCGGAAAGGTGAGGTCGGGGGTCGAGGTGGCGACGATGACGGCGTCGATGTGGTCGGCCACCATCCCGGCATCGCTCAGCGCGGCAGTGGCGGCACGAATGGCCAGGTCCGAGGTTGTCTGTCCCTCGGCGGCGAAATGGCGGCGTTCGATGCCCGACCGGCTGACGATCCATTCGTCCGAAGTGTCCAGAAAGGTGGTGAACCATTCGTTCGGCACCACACGTTCGGGCAGGTAGTGCCCGACTCCCCTGACGACGGATCGGATCATTCTTGCCCTTCCACAGAGGCGGTGACGGCGGCCACGCGCGTCTTCAATCGGTCGCTGAAACCGGATTTCGACAGATCCCAGGCCAGCCCCACGGCGGCGGCGACACCTGTTTCGTCGGCGGAACCATGCGATTTTACGACCGTGCCGTTCAACCCCAGGAACACGCCGCCGTTCACCCGGCGCGGGTCGATCCGCGCGGCCAGGCGTTTCAGGGAGGTCATGGCCAGGACGGCGGCGAATTTGGAGAGGATCGTCGCGCGAAACGCCTCGCCCAGCATGTCGCGCACGAAGCGCGCGGTGCCTTCGCCGGTCTTGAGCGCCACGTTGCCGGTAAAGCCATCGGTCACGATCACATCGACGCGGTCGCCGGGGATGTCGCCGCCCTCGACGAAGCCGACGAAATCGAAATCGGCCTCGGCCGCGACGGTTTCAATGCGGTCGTGGGCTTCCCTGAGTTCGGTGCGGCCCTTGTTTTCCTCGGTCCCGACGTTGAGCAGGCCGACACGGGGACGGGTCAGCCCCAGACCGTTGCGGGCATAGGACATGCCCATGAGGGCGTATTGCAGAAGGTCGTCGGCATCGGCGCGAACGTCCGCCCCCACGTCGAGCATCACATTGAACCCGCTCGGGTTGCGCGACGGCCACAGGATCGCGATGGCGGGGCGGTTGATCCCCGGCAGCTTGCGCAGGCGCAGCATTGACACCGCCATCAGCGCGCCGGTGTTGCCGCAGCTGACGCAGACCGTCGCCTCGCCCGAGCGGACGGAATCGACGGCGGACCACATGGAGGTGTCCTTGCCGGTGCGCATCACCTGGCTGGGCTTGTCGGTCATGGTGACGACGCCCGAGGCGTGCCGCACGGTGCAATGGTCGCTCAGGCCCCGCCGCTTGGCGATCAGGGCCTCGATCACGGGCTTGTCGCCGTGGACGATGAACCGCATCGCGGGGGTTTTCTTGATCGCGCGCGCAAGTCCGGCGATCACGGCCTCGGGGCCGAGGTCGCCGCCCATGGCGTCGATCGAAAGGACGCCCGTTGCGTCCCCGGTCTGAATGGGGGCCTCGCCGGTGTCATCCGACATCGGATGCCCCCTTTCTCAAACGCGCAGCCGCCGATCAGGCGACGTCGTCATCCAGGTCGACGGTGTTTGCCGCGATCACTTCGCGGTCGGCATAATGGCCACAGGCACCACAGACGTGGTGCGGGCGCTTGAGCTCACCGCAGTTCGGGCATTCCGCAGGGTTTCCGGGCACGAGGCTGTCGTGCGACCGGCGGTTGTTGCGGCGCGAAGGGGTGACTTTGTTCTGGGGAACGGCCATGGCTCACCTCGGGTCTTTTCTGAGGGTGCGGGGCACCCGGTGTGTCACAATGAATCTCGGGCTGTCCCTAGTGGCAATCAGACCGGGGGTCCAGCGATTTCCCGACTGTGATATGCCGGAAGCGGCCTCATACATCGATTCCGCCCGGATGCAAGCGCGTTGCCCTCATGCCGTAGGGGAGAGTTCGCCAAACCAGCCGTCGCGCCACATCAGGATCAACAGGATCGGAAGGGTGAAGGCGGCATCCACGACAAGCCAGCTGTCGACGAAGCCCGTGGGGGACCCGGGGGCCGCCTGCACGATGGCCGCCCCCCAGGCCGCCGCAAGGCCCCATGCCGAGAAGCCGGCCCCCAGAACCACGCGCCGGGACAACGGCCACCTGAGCGAGAGCGCATTGAGTGTGACATACGTGCCGAGCAGCAGGAGGCCCGACACGGCACCCAATATGAGCCCGGCCAGAACGGATTGCGCGACATAGATGATATGGATGTTGGTGATGCCGAACGCGATGCAGGCCAGCCACGCAAGGCCCGCCCGCAGGAAGACGCGGCCCGGCGCGCGGGTCACGAGTCGCCCTTGTCCATCTTGGCCTTGAGGTCGGCGAGGCCCGCAAAAGGCTTGACCGCCTCGTCCGTCAGGGGTTCGGCCCCCGGCGGGGTCGCGGTGAGGTTGATGTCCTCGGCCCCCTCGACCCGCGGGAAGGGCGGGACGGCCAGGACCAGCTCCACCTCCATCAGGTCGCCCAGGTCCAGCACCTCGGGCAGGGGTTCGAGCGTGTCGTCTTCGGGCATCTCGGCCTCGTCCGCTTCGGAATAGGCGAAATCGGCAAGGTATTGACGCGTGACCGGCTCGTCCACGCGGGTGGTCACGGGTTCGGTCGTCACGCGGCAGGGCTGCACGAAGGTGGCGCCCAGGGTTCCGGTCAGCGACCAGTCGCGGCCCCGCCCGGGTTTCAGCTCCACGTCGAAGCGGACCTTGCGCAGGGCATCGACCCCCAGACGGTCGGCCAATTCCTCGAGCTGGCCTTCGTCGGGGACAAGCCGCAGGCGCGTCGATTTGCGCTGGGCCAGGTCGGTGAGCCGGACAGGATGGGACAGGACGGGTTTCATCGATTCAACCTCAGACAAGGCCCGCACTTGATGGAGGGGCCGGGGGCGGGTAAGCCATATTGCGAAACCGACCCTTCGCGCAACGGGGGGCGATCCGATGCGGCAGACGCGGCGGGCACCAGGGACGGACTGTAAGGGGCAGGCGATGGCATCTTTCTTCAAGGGTTTGGCGATCCTGCTTGTCGTGACGGGGCTTGCGGCCTGTTCGGCCACTTTCCGCAACCACGGCTACGTCCCCGACGATGCCGACCTCGAGGCGCTGATCATCGGCGTCGACACCCGCGACACGGTCGAGACGACCGTGGGTCGGCCCGCCACCAGCGGCGTGGAGCGCGAGGATGCGTGGTATTACGTCCAGAGCCAGGTGCGCAATTACGCCTGGCGCGCGCCCCAAACCCTGGAGCGGGAGTTGGTCGCCATCAGCTTCGCGCCAGACGGGACCATCGAGAACATCGAGAAGTTCGGGCTGGAGCGGGGCCGGGTCGTGACCCTGTCGCGGCGGGTGACGAAGACGTCGATCCGCGAGTTCGGCCTGATCCAGCAGATCATCCGCAACTTCGGCCGCATCAACGTGGGCGAGACGCTGGCCGACGGCTGAAGCGGATCGCCCGATCATGTCGCACGAAACGCAGGGGGCGCCGACAGATGTCGACGCCCCCGCTTCTTTTCGCGATCCTTGGTTGCGCCCTCAGCGCAGGATCGAACGGCTGTCGGGCAGGCGCAGCCAGACCTCGACCCGGCGATTGCGCTCGCGGCCCACTTCGTCCTCGTTGCACGACAGCGGCAGCAGTTCGCCATAGCTGACCGCACGCAGGCGCAGGGCATTCTGGCGCGACACGGCTTGCGCGATGATGCGGGTGACGGTGTCCGCCCGCTGCTGCGCCAGGGCCGTGTTCTGGACCCGGTTCCCGATGGAATCGGCAAACCCGACCAGCAGGACTTCCATGCCGTCGAAGGCACCGGCTTCCATGCGCTCGGCCAATTCCTCGACGTTGCGCACCGATTCCACGTCCAGCACGCTGGAGGCGGTCTGGAAGCGGAACGACACGCTCAGGCGGTCGGCGCCGCGCAGCTGTTGCATCATGTCCGAATACTGGCGGCCGTCGAAATCGGGCTCCACCGCAGCGGTGTGCACCAGCATCATGCCCATGTCTTCCAGTCGCATCCGCTCGAGTTCGCGGTCGATGAAGTGGCTTTCCTTGATATAAGCCTGCGCTTCGTCGGTGAGCGTCCAGTCAAGGAAGGCCCGCGCCTCGGGGTGCATGTCGCCCGGGGTCGTATAGGCATAGAGACGGCGCGACAGGGCATAGCCCTCGATCTTCATGCGGAAGTCCGTAGGCGGGGACAGCAACCCGCAGGTCTCGCGGATATCGAGGAGGTTGACGTCATTGGTGCGCGCCAGCCAGCGACCGACGAACCCGATGCCGCCGCGATCCGCCATGACGGCGTCGATCATGTCCTGATAATCGCTCCACCGCACGACCGGGGCCGTTTCGTCGCGGTTGTTTGGGCGCACGAGGGCATCCATCATCACCGCGCGGTCACCTGAGCTTTCGCTGAAGGAATTGACGGTGATCGGGACATTGCCGCCACCCAGTTCCAGCCAGTTGGTGATCTCGCCCGACCAGATCTTCGCGATCTCGAGGGAGGTGAGGTTGCGGACCGGGTTGGCGGGATGGGTGATCATCACAATGCCGTCGACACCCAGAACCGTCTCATTGGCGGTGTCGCGCAGATCGGGGATGCCAGCGACGGCAAGTTTCTCGACATCGCCATCATTCATGCGGCGATCGGCGACACCGATGGCGGCGACACCCTCGGCAAGCGCGGGAAAGGCGCTGCCGGAGCCGCGCGTCTGAAGATCGATTTCCGCGCGCAGGGATCCGTCGGCATTGGTGAGGCGAACGAAGCGTTCGGCGGCGTCATCCGTGGTGACGAGTTCATAGCTCGCACCGACCGACTGCGCATAGCCGCGCAGAAGGGTGGGGATCAACGTGGTCCCGACCGTCCGCGATCCGTAGATCCCGAATTCGGGGCCATAGGAGGATATCTGGGGGCAGAGCACACCGGTGCAGGTGACGTTGCTCGCCTGAATGCGAAGCGTGCCAAGATCGGACGTCGCGACGATATAGTGATCGTCCTCCATCCCCACGAGCTGACCGCTGATGGAGATGCTTCCGTCTTTCGCCTGCAACTGGATCAGCGCGTGCTGATCCGCGGCAAGCGGCGTGGTGATGAGGGCAAGAGTAGCGGCAACTGCGCGGATACTCGGGAACCTGCGAGGAAACCTCGACTTTACTGTGGGGGGCATGGGTCTGTCTTTCGTTACGAACCTGCCCAAGGTGCGAAACGCCTTTGACGAAAAAGCGACCATACAGGGGCAGGGCCCTGATTTTGCGCATTTTTTAATCTAAATGATTATTTTTTTGGCGAATTTTTCCCTAGAATGATGCCCGCCGCGCCCGTTCACGCCACGGCATTGGGGTCGCAATGCCGGTTTCTGACCGCGCGGGGGGCGGTCCAACGGCCCCGCCATCCCCGCGCTGCGCATTGGCGTCGAACCCATGTCCGGGCCGACGGCCCGTCGCGCGTTAGTCCTCCTCGAACTCTAGCGCCACGCCGTTGATGCAATAGCGCAGGCCCGTGGGCTTCGGCCCGTCCGGAAACACATGGCCCAGATGCCCGTCGCAGCGGGCGCAATGCACCTCGGTCCGCTTCATGAACCAGCTGTTGTCCTCGCTTTCGCCGACGGTCTGCGATTCGACGCCGTCCACGGGCTGATAGAAGCTGGGCCAGCCGGTCCCGCTTTCGAATTTATGGGCCTGATCAAAGAGCGGCGCGCCGCAGCCCTTGCAGCGGTAGGTGCCCGCGGCCTTGGGGAAATCCTCGTGGGTGCCCGCGCGTTCCGTCCCGTGCTTGCGCAGAACCTTGTAGGCTTCGGGCCCCAATTGCTCCTGCCACTCGGCATCCGACTTCACGACCTTGTCCATGGGGCTTCCTTTCTCTTGTATCCACGCCATCTGGCGGTACAGGTCAGGACTTAGGCCCGCAGGTCCTGCGCGCCAAGGGCGAGGGTTGAGATGGATATCACCGCAGGACGCTACCGCGCGCGTCTCGTGACACTGGACGCGGCCGATGCGGCGCTGGCCCTGCGGGCGCAGGTGTTTCGTGGGGGCGCGGATGACGCCGATGCCTTCGACGCCGTGGCACAGCACCTGTTGATCGAGGAGGAGGGCGCGCTGCGCGCCTCGGCCCGGCTCTGGGTGCAGCGCGACCGGGTGTCGATGCGCGCGGGCTATACCGGGCGACGCTATGATCTGACGCGGTTTTCGGAACATTTCCCGCAAGGGCTGGAGGTCGGGCGCATCTGCCTTGCGCGGGGGGCGACCGACCCCGACCTGCCGCGCCTGATGCTAGCTGCGCTGGCGCGGGTGGTCGAGGAGACGGGCGTGCCGGTGCTCTATGGCTGTTCGTCGTTCCCGCGCGACGGCACCGGCATGGCCCGCCTCGACGGCCATATCGCGCCCGAGGTCTGGGCCCCCGGATCCGGCGACGGGCAGACGGTGCCGATTCCCGACACACCCGGGGACCTGCCGCCGATGCTGCGCAGCTATCTGGCGCTGGGGGCCAGCGTGTCGGATCACGCGGTGGTCGACGAGGATCTGAACACGCTCCATGTCTTCACCGCGCTGCCGATCGCGGCAATCCCGCCCGCGCGGGTGCGCCTTCTGACGGGGATGCTCAGCCCGGCATAGCGCGCGCCCGATTGACCGCCCGCGCCGGGCCGGATAGGCGGCGCAGCATGGCACGCGCACCCCTTCTCCAACTCTCCGACATCTCGCTCACCTTCGGGGGGGCGCCGGTGTTTTCCGACCTCGGTCTCGTGGTTCAACCGGGCGACCGCGTCGCGCTGGTGGGGCGCAACGGGTCGGGCAAATCCACCCTGATGAAGGTCATGGCCGGTCTGGTCGAGGCCGACAGCGGGGCGCGCACCCTCTCGCCCGGGGTGTCGGTCGGCTACATGGAGCAGGAGCCGGATATCTCGGGCTTCGAGACGCTGGGCGACTATGCCATCTCGGGCCTCGATCCGTCGGAGGCCTGGCGGGTGGAGGCGGTGGCCGAAGGGCTGAAGCTGCGCCTTGACGCGCATCCCGATCAGGCGTCGGGCGGCGAGCGCCGCCGCGCCGCGCTGGCCAAGCTGCTGGCCGAGGCACCGGAATTGATGCTGCTGGACGAGCCGACGAACCACCTCGACATCGAGGCGATTGCCTGGCTGGAAGAAGAGCTGAAATCGACCCGCGCGGCCTTTGTCCTGATTTCCCACGACCGCGCCTTCCTCAAGGCGCTGACCCGCGCGACGCTCTGGATCGACCGGGGCCAGACCCGGCGGCAGGAGACCGGCTTCGACGGGTTCGAGGCCTGGCGCGACAAGGTCTGGGAGGAAGAGGACCAGCAGCGCCACAAGCTCGACCGCAAGATCAAGGCCGAAGCCCGCTGGGCCGTCGAGGGCATCAGCGCCCGGCGCAAGCGCAACCAGGGCCGCGTCCGCGCGCTGGCCGACCTGCGCGCCGAACGCTCGGCCCAGATCCGGCGGGCGGGGACCGCCGCGCTGGAACTCGATTCGGGCCAGACCAGTGGCAAGCGCGTGATCGAGGCGGCAGAGCTGTCCAAGGCCTTCGACGACCGCACCATCGTCCGCGACTTTTCGCTGCGGGTGCTGCGCGGCGACCGGGTCGCCTTTGTCGGCCCGAACGGGGTGGGCAAGACGACCCTGCTGAAGCTGCTGTTGGGCGAGATCGAACCCGATGCGGGCACCGTAAAGCTGGGCACAAATCTGGAGGTGGCGGTCTTCGATCAGGCGCGCGCCAAACTCGACCCGAACGCGACCCTCTGGGACAGTCTGACGCTGGACCCGCTGCTGGGCGTGTCGGGCGCGTCGGATCAGGTGATGGTGCGCGGCACGCCGAAGCATGTGGCGGGATACCTCAAGGATTTCCTGTTCGACGACAAGCAGTTGAAGGCCCCGGTCCGGTCGCTGTCGGGGGGCGAAAAGGCGCGCCTCCTGCTGGCGCGGATCATGGCGTTGCCCTCCAACCTTCTGGTGCTGGACGAGCCGACGAACGATCTCGACGTCGAAACGCTGGATCTGCTTCAGGACGTGATCGGCGATTATGACGGCACCGTCCTTCTGGTCAGCCACGACCGCGATTTCCTGGACCGGGTGGCCACCCAGACCATCGCCTTCGAGGGGCAGGGCCGGGTGCAGGCCTATCCCGGCGGCTGGTCCGACTATCTGGCGCAGCGCGGCGCGGTCGACGATTTCGGCCAGGCGGGCAAGCCCACGGGCCGCAAGAAGGGCGCGGCCCCGGTGGCCGAAAAACCCGCCGCCAAGGCGGACGGCCTGAGCTATACCGAACGCCACCGCCTGGAGGCGCTGCCCGCCGAGATCGCGCGGCTGGAGGCGGAGATCGCAAAGCTGGAGGAATTGCTGTCGGATGCCGAGCTGTTCACCCGCGAGCCGGTCAAATTCGCCAAGGCCAGCGATGCCCTGGTAGAACGCCACACCCGTCTGTCGGACGCAGAAGAGGAATGGCTGGCGTTGGAAGAGAAGGCCAGCGCCTAGTCCAGGTCGGCCACGATCCGCTGCGTCGCCACGCCCGAGATTTCGAGGATCAGCTTGCGCTTGACGGCCTGGGCAAAGACGTCGCGTGTCGCCGCCTCGACCACGAAGGCGCCGGGGCCGCCGATGATCATGTCGGCATAGCGCTCGGCCAATGCGTCGCGCCCGTCCATGATCCCGCCTTCCGACAGGATGGCCAGGGCGTTGATCGTCACCCCGTCGGCCAGCACCTGATCGCGGGCGTCGGTGATCGCGGGGCCGAAACTGTTGCCGGTGCTGTCGCCCGAAAAGTCGATGACCCGCCGCCAGCCGTCGATGCGGTTCGTCTCGATCAGGTCGCGCGCGAACAGAAGCGCCGAGCCGATGGCGTTGCGCCCGCTGGCCTGTCGCGGCGGGCCGTCGAGTGCGGCGGCAAAGGCGGCCCCGTCCGCATCCGTCTCGATCCGCATCCAGGGGACGACGACGGCCTGGTTCGTCGCCCATTCGACATAGGTGACGGTGATGTTGCCATAGGCCGTGTTGCGGATCGCGGTCAGAACCTCCGGGTCGGTCATCGCCTCGGCATAGGCGCGGCGCTGGAACAGGAGTTCGGATTGGGTGATCGACCCCGACGCATCGGCCAGAAGGACCAGTTCAAGGTCGGTATCCTGTGCGGCGACCGGCGTGGCGAGCAGGGTGAGGCAGACAAGGATCAGGCGCATGGGTCGACCGTAACGCCTGACCGACCCTTGGGAAGGGGACAGGACGTCACGCCCCAGCGGTGATGTCGGGGGTGCCTTGTCGCGTGCTGGCGCGCGCTTCGCGGCCCTGCGTCACGAACAGATCTTCGGCAGATCCTCGGTATAGGGTACCCAGACGGGGCGGGCGAAGACCTCGGGCTCGGCCACGGGCATCACCTCGCGCAGGAGGTGCTTGAGCCGCGTGGTCCGCACCCCTTTCGGGTCCAGCGTCGCACAGCAGAGATATTCCTCCACCAGGCTCGCCTGCACCTCGTAGCCATAGCTCAGGAACGGTTGCGAGGCTTCGGCATCGAACAGATAGGGATCGTCAATCGTGACCTGTTCGCGAAAGGCACGGCGCGGGTGATAGCCGGTCAGCGCGCGGTTCTGCCACTGCCAGACGTGGGTCATCTCGTGGACCAGGAACATCGCCGCCGCCAGGTCCAGCTTGTCCTCGGGGCCGTAGGTGGCCGCATAGTCGGGCAGGAAGCTGTCGGGGTTCAGGAACAACTTCTCGAACAGGACGATGCCTCCAGTGCTGGTGGTGATCCGCCCCTCGCGCGGGGGGCCGATCCGTTCGCGGCAGGTGGTCCGGGGCCGCGCGTCGAAAGTAATGGGAAACAGGCCCACGAAGGGCGACCGGATCAGGCGCACCGGCGCGGTGTCGAGCGACTCCCCGTGCAAGGGTGCGACCAGCGCCACCTCGGCCGGGGTCAGCGGGCGGGTGCAGGCGGCAAGGGCGAGGACGAGGATCAGGGCAAGGCGCATCGTCGAGATGCTAGGCCGGGCCGGGGCGGGGCGAAAGGGCCCAGATGTCGCAAAGGCGGGCAAAGAACCCGACCCGGGCGACAACACGCCGTTGACAAGGACGGTGCCCGGGTCTTCCCTGTCCGCCTATTTCAGACGGAGATTTCGATGCCCCCCACGACGGCCCGCGAATACGGCGAACGTATGCGCATACAATCCATTCTCTGGCCCGCACCCGCAATCGGACGGGCCGATCTGCGGCAGGTCGGGGTCAGTCTTCACCGCATCGGCAAACGCGAGATCACCGGCTGTTTCGTGCTGGAACGGCGCGGATGGGGCACGGTCTATTGTGCGCCGACCTACAAGGACTATCGCGGCGCCTTCGACGCGGTGATGCCGCGCACGTCGCTTGGGCGCGATGTCGATCACCTGCTGCCCAAGTCCCGTGCGATGGTCGAGGATTTCCTGGCCATGGGGCGCATTTCCGGGACGTCGAATCGCGGCTGGAACGCCGATGACGACCCCCAGGCGATGGCGCAGAAGGTGCGCGACATGGCCAAGGCCACGCCCCACGGTTTCACCTCGCGGCTGACTGATCTGGAGCGGGGCTGGGCGGTGGTGACCTGCTACATCCGCCCGATGGGAGAGCTGTCGCGCGCGGGTCTGACGCGTCTGACCCGCGAAGAGATCGCCGCCGCCATCGACGCGCCCTAGGGCGGGCCGCAGATCAGGCCGCGCAGGCGGCACATTTCCGCGACGATGTCGCCGTGGAGTGTGCAGCTGTCGGTCACCCCGCCGTTGAACAGCGCCACGGCGGTGAACCCGTCGGGCAGGTTGACGGCGACGGTGAAGAGGCCGGGCAAATTGCCCGTATGGCTGATCGCCGCGCCCTCGATAGCTGGCCAGACGCGCCAGCCCAGGGCGTGGAAATCCGCCGCCTCGCCCTCGGGCGCCGGGGCATTGCGGGCCGGGTGGGGGCGGGCGGCAAAGCGCCAGTAGGATTCGGCGGATGCCGTGGCCCCGCCTGCGCCGCCCAGGTTCCGGAACGCGGCGTCAGCACCATCATCGACATAGTGCGCGCGCCAGCCGTCGTCCGACCGCACCCAATTGGGGCCGTCGGCGCGCGCCATGTCGACGCCGGGCGCGATGCGGGCCAGCGCCGGGGCGAGGTCTCCGCCGGTCACCACATCCGCGAGCAGGCAGGGCGGCAGCTCGGCATGGGCCTTCGCCGTGCCGGGGGCTGCGTCGAGCGGCAGGACCGCCCAGGCGGCGCGCGCGATTTCAGCGCAGGACGCGCCGGGGTCCGCCCCCACCCGATCCGGCGCAAAGAGCGGGTCAAACCCCGCGGCGATCCTGTCCCACCCGACGCGGTGGCCTAAAATCTGGCGCGGCGTCACCCCCGCCAGCCGCGCATCGCCGGGGGCGGGCAGGGCGGTCTGATCCGCCAGCGGCGCGTCGAGGTCCAGCCGCCCCTCGGCCGCGGCCTCCAGCACGAGGGCAGCTGCAATCGGCATGGTCAGGGAGGCGAGGCGGAACCGGTGATCCGCCGTCATCGCCGCCTGCGTCGTCGGATCGGCCAGCCCGAGCGCCAGGACGGTCGGCTCCTCCCCGGCGGTGCCGAAGGCCAGGACGCCGCCGGGGATGCCATGGGCCATCCGCACCGCCTCGAACAGCTCCACCATCGGGTCCGGCGGCGGCCCGGGCCGATGCGTCAGCACCGTGTAGCCCGCCACAAGCAGCGCCAGGACGGCAAGCAGGTGCAGGGGACGGCGGAGGAGATCGATCAGGAACGGGGGCATGAAGAGAGGTTAGGCGTGGGGATGGTCGGGGGGAAGAGTGCGCGACGGGGACGGGTCCGGGACCTATCCCCAACAGGGTCCCGTCGATCTGATGTCTCGGGGACCGGGAATTGACTGGCGTCAAGGCGTGCGCGGTCCGGAGCGAAGACACTGTCGCCAGTCAACCGGAGGATCAATCCATGCGTTACCTCGTGCTCGTCACCCTGCTGGCCGTGCCTGCCGAGGCGCAGAACGTGGACCTTGTCGCCGAGGGCGCGGCGCTTTTCGGTGACCACTGCGCCAGTTGCCACGGGGTCGGCGCGCGCGGGGACGGACCGATGGAAGCGGTCCTTTCGGTGGACGTGCCCGACCTCACGGGTCTCGCCGCTCGCGATGGCGGGTTCCGCATGTTCGATGTGGTGGCCAAGATCGACGGCCGTGACCCTTTGATCAGCCACGGCGGCGCGATGCCGGTCTGGGGCCCGGTCTTCGACGGAGTGCAATCCGCCTTCGTCCGCACCGACGCGGGCCAACCCATCGTGACATCCGAAGGGATCGCGGCGCTGGCGACGTGGTTGGAGAGCGTTCAGGAGTGAGCGGGACGGTTCAGGGTTGATTGGCCAAGGTGGGATGGACGCGTCAGGCGTAAATCGAGGAGGGTCGGCGGGCGTGGCGCTTCTCCGCCATCCTGTCCTGCGGCGGCCCGGGCCGATGCGTCAGCACCACGTAGGCGGCTACGATCACGGCGAGAAGGGCGAGGAGGTGCAGGGGGCGCTGGAGGAGGTTGATGAGGATGGGGGGCATGGGGGAAGCGGTGGTAGTTTGGAAAAGGCGTGTTCTGTTCTTTGGATTTGGAACGGTGGTCGGCGCCCAACTCCGGCCGAGTGGCTAGAGGTTTACGAAGAAGCTTGGAATGGTAGCAAGGACAATGCCAATCGTGAAAAGGCCAACGCCAAGAAAATCCATTGCAATGTTCCTTGCGAAAGTCCTTTCTAGCCTATCAGAAATACGAGACTCTGCATCGCGAGAGTGCTCCTTGGCCTCTTTAACGCTTTCAAGATACTTGGTCCTCAGGCCTTCAATTTCTAGGCGTAGGCTGTCAAATTCGGCACGCGTATTCTCCTTCTCTTGAAGGAATAACTGCTTCAATTCTTCGAATGTTTCAGCATCAGCTTTGCCCGTTCTGACGCCCACTGGCATGACGCCACCATATCCTCCTTCCTCAGCCGGTGTAATCCTTACAGATCTTCTGAAGCGGAATGGAGCGCACTTGAGATAGTGATTTAAGCGGTGCCAGATAGTTTGACCGCCCAGCTCTTTATGAATATTCGCAAGAGAATAAATCGTTATACCGAAGCCCGAAACTTGATAGATCAGGCCAATACCTACTATCCAGCCGTTGAGGCTTTCAGCGGGAACAATGGATCGAACGCAAAACGGAACTGCTAGGCAAATAAGAAACACCGCTAATGCTGCCCATCCAGACAAGCCGGAGCCTATCCAGCCCGCCCAGCGCTTTAAATACAGCGACACTTTTCTAATCAAAGTGGAAATGCTCCGGGATAGAAGTCGTCAAACATCCAACTCCCCCGCGAACTTCGCGTTCTCGCTGATATACTGGAACCGCATCTCAGGTTTCTTGCCCATCAGCCGCTCCACCAGGTCGCCGGTTTCGCCCGGCAGATCCTCGTCCACCGTCACGCGGATGAGTTTGCGGGTGGCGGGGTTCATGGTGGTGTCCTTGAGGTCCTTGGCGTCCATTTCGCCCAGGCCCTTGAAGCGGCTCACGTCGATCTTGCCCTTGCCGCCCAGGCCCTTGGCCATCCAGCGGTCGCGCTCGGCCTCGTCGATGCAATAGACGCGCTTGGCCCCCTGCGTCAGGCGGAACAGCGGCGGGCAGGCCAGATAGAGGTGGCCCGCGTCGATCATCGGCCGCATCTGGGTGAAGAAGAACGTCATCAGGAGGGCCGCGATATGCGCCCCGTCCACATCGGCGTCAGTCATGATGATGACCTTGTCATAGCGCAGGTCGTCGATGTTGAACTTCGTCCCGATCGCCACGCCGAGCGCCTGGGACAGGTCGCTGATTTCCGTGTTCGAGCCCAGTTTCGACGACGCCGCGCCCAGGACGTTCAGGATCTTGCCGCGCAGAGGCAGCAGGGCCTGGGTGCGGCGGTCGCGCGCCATCTTGGCCGACCCGCCGGCCGAGTCGCCCTCGACGATGAACAGCTCCGTCCCGTCGCGCGCGGACTGCGAACAATCGACCAGTTTGCCGGGCAGGCGCAGTTTCTTGGTGGCCGTCTTGCGCGCGGTTTCCTTTTCCTGACGGCGTTTCAGCCGCTCTTCGGCGCGCAGCACCAGAAAGTCGAGGATCGCCCCCGCCGCCTTGGTGTCGCCCGCCAGCCAGTTGTCGAAGCGGTCGCGCACGGCCCCTTCGGTCATCTTGTGGGCGATTTCCGACGACAGCCTGTCCTTGGTCTGGCCGACGAAGGCGGGCTCCGCGATGAAACAGGAGACGAGGGCGCAGCCCCCCGACATCAGGTCTTCGCGGGTGATCTGCGCGGCTTTCTTGTTGTTGGCAAGCTCGCCGTAGGCCTTGATCCCCTTCAGGATCGCCGCCCAGAACCCGCTGACATGGGTTCCGCCCTCGGGCGTGGGAACGGTGTTGCAGTAGGATTGCAGGAAGCCGTCCCGCGACGGCGTCCAGTTGATCGCCCATTCGACCTTGCCCGCCTCGCCGAACTTTTCCTGAAAATCGACGGTGCCCGCAAAGGCGGTGTCGGCATAGGTCGACGCGGTGCCGAGCGTTTCGGTCAGATAGTCCGACAGGCCGCCGGGGAAGTGGAAGGTGGCGGTGGTCGGGGTTTCGCCGTCGTCGATTTCGGACTTCCAGCGGATCTCGACGCCCGAGAATAGATAGGCCTTGGAGCGGATGGATTTGAACAGCCGCGCGGGCTTGAGCTTCTGCGCCCCGAAGATTTCGGGGTCCGCATGGAAGGTCACCGTTGTGCCCCGCCGGTTGGGCGCCGCGCCGATCTTTTCCACCGGGCCAAGCGGCATCCCGCGCGAGAATCGCTGCTCCCAGAGTTCGCGGTCGCGCGCGACCTGAACCACCATCGAATCCGACAGGGCGTTGACCACCGACGCGCCCACCCCGTGCAGGCCGCCGGATGTCTGGTAAGCCTTGCCCGAGAATTTGCCCCCCGCGTGCAGGGTGCACAGGATCACCTCCAGCGCGGACTTGTCGGGGAACTTCGGGTGCGGATCGACCGGAATGCCGCGCCCGTTGTCGCGCACGGTGACGGAATTGTCGGCGTGGAGTTCGACCTCGATCCGGTTGGCATGGCCCGCCACCGCCTCGTCCATCGAGTTGTCCAGAACCTCGGCCACCATGTGGTGCAAGGCGCGCTCGTCGGTGCCGCCGATGTACATGCCGGGCCGTTTGCGGACAGGCTCCAGCCCCTCCAGCACCTCAATCGAGGAAGCATCGTACTTTTGCGGGTCATCCGCCCCGCCCAGAAGGTCATCGGCCATGCATCTGCTCTATATTGTGTTGTTGGGCGCAGGATAGGCCAGATGCGGGGGCGGGGGAAGGGTTGGGGTGTCCGGACCTGCCGTATTCCCGACGGGCCGATACGTTACCCGGATATTTGATGATCCATTCCAGGCGAGGGTTTTGATGCGCTTCGCGATTTCGAAGCGAACGACGGGCGTTGCGCCCCGTCGGGACGCCGATCCGCTTGGTGTTGTGCCCGATCCGCCCGCGCGGCCGACGTTCAGCACTTTCTCGAGGCCAGCAAGACCGCCCTGTCGCAACCGAACCGCCTCTGGTCCGACGCCGACCCCGAAGCGTTGGCACAGGCCCATTGGCCTGCCCGGCTGGAGTTGATGCCCGATGATGCGGTGCGCGAGTATCTTGCCACGGTCGCCCAGATCACCGCCGAGGCGGGCCTCGGGGCAGAAACATCCCGCTTCATCCTGTTCAAGACCCTTCTGATGAGTGGGCACATGACGCACCGCGACCCGTTGCAGCGCCCGTTGACCGAGGTTCTCGCGTCCGCTCCGGGTCGGGACGATCCCGACCGCCTGCTGGTGCGGCAGTCGCTGCGGCAGATCGAGCAGACCCTCGCGAGGGTCTGAGATGTGCACCCTGCCGCGCATGCCCTGGGAGGACGATCCCGCGCCCGCAACCGAAAGCGAGGAGTCGACCACCACCGGCGCCCCCTGCACCGAGGATTACGACGCCTGGTTCAATGTCTCGAGCACCGGTTTCTGGAACACGATCCCGGGTCATATCTCCTCCTCCAATCGCCGCGCCCTGCCGCAACACCTCAAGGTCCGGGTGGACGGCCCCCGAAGCTGCCGGGGTGACCGGTATTACTTCACCATCGTCGAAAGACTGATCGCCACCGCCGGCGTGCATTGGGACGACCGCGGCAATCGTCAGGGCAATGTGTCGAAGCGCTCCGGCAGCACCGATGTCCTTGTCCTGTGCAACCCGCATACCGCGGCGGCCCGAATTACCGTCGCCAACAGCTCACACAGCGTGCGGACCGCCACCGACGGATCACGTAGGTATGCCGTCGCGGACGCGGAGGGCGAGATGACCTAGCCGGGGTCACCAAGACCGTTAGAATGCAGCGGATGTCATCACGCCCAACCAGTGCTTCATCCTGTCGATTCCGGACTTCCCCCATCGAGGCGGCAACCGCTACAACGCGCGGAGGGGAACCGTCTGGTTCCGCGTCGATGCCGAGACCGCCCCCGTCAACCGGAGCTCGGACGCCGTGGGCAATGACCGCTATTTCCACCTGGGTAGAGGGTCCACCGGATGCTTCACGAACGTGAGCGACAGGGGGCAGGACCGGGGATGGGGCACCATCGTCGATGCCCTTTCCAAGGCACGCGACGGCGGCGGGCTTTATGTCGGGAGGATTCGAATGAAAAAACCCACAGCGACCTTCGCCACCATCAGTCGGCAGGCCGAGGCCCGGCGCACGGGCCTGCGCTGCATCTGGGACAACCAGGTGTTTACGCCATGATGCGTTGGATTGCTCTTGGCGCTGCTGCCGCTTTGCTGCTTGGCGTGGGCTTTGGGGCGGGGCGCTTGGTGGGGGGCGCGGGCGGGCTGGCCCAGGAGTTGCGCATCGCGGATCCGGTCCTGTTTGCGGACGACCGGATGATTGCAGGGCAGGGGATGCGGGCCTATGCGAACTACCGCGCCGCGCAGGCCCGGGGCGAGATCAGCGACGCCTGGACCCGAGGGGCCAGCGATTTCGAGACGGCCGAAGCCATGCCCGCAAGCGAGGCAATCGCGCTGATCGGCCAATATCCGGCCGCCGAGAATGCGCTTTACGCTCTGTTTCGATCACTGGAAGCCGCGTCCCGCGATGATCTGTCGACGGGTGCTGCGCGGCGGTCGCTTCTGTTTTCGGTCGAATTGGCGGAGGGGGCGAAATACATGGCGCTCACCACCGGCGATGCCACCGCATTCTTCTTGGCCGAGCAGGCGGAGCGCTGCGTTCTCAATGCCTTTGGCGACGGGACGCTGGACGAAGTGGCGCGGGTCTGCGTGCCCGATCTGGCGCGCGCGTTGGAGCCGATCCTGGGATTTCGTCCCGAGACGGGCGCCCGGGAGCGGGGCGAATGGGCGCCGCCCGGCACGCCCGGCGACTGAAGGAGAGCCGCCATGGCCCGACGCAAGACCGGAACGACGCTGCCTGCGCCCTATCTGCAACGGCTCGCGCTGCTGCCCGACCGGGTGCCGGATCCGCAAGTCTATCCGTTCAACCTGCCCTGGTTGCGCGACGGATCGTTCGAGCTGGAATTCACGACCCCCGTCACCATCATCGTGGGCGAGAACGGCACCGGCAAATCGACCCTGATCGAGGCCATTGCCGCGCTCAGCGGATATGACGAGGCGGGGGGTGGCAAGGGCTACAACGCGGTCGATCACGAGGGCGCCCTTGACAAGAGCGGGGGCGGGCTGGCCGTTGCCCTGCGCGCGGGATGGTTGCCCAAGGTGACGGCCGGCTGGTTCTTCAAGGCCGAGACGTTCTTTTCCGTCGCCCGCTATCTCGACGACGTCGCCCTGACTTACGGTGGCACCCCGCCGGACTTCCTGTCCTGGAGCCATGGCGAAGGCTTCGTGCGCTTTTTCGAGGAACGGATGGGCAGACAGGGCATCTACTTCATGGACGAACCCGAGAGCGCGCTGTCACCCAAGCGGCAGCTGGAGCTGGTCCACCTGCTGCACCGCATACAGACGAGCGCGCGGGCGCAGGTCATCATGGCGACCCATTCGCCCATTCTGATGGCGGTCCCCGAGGCCCGCCTGCTCGAGGTGACGCGCCACGGCATCGTGCCAATCGCCTATCGCGACACCTCGCATTTCAAGCTCTATCAATCCTTTACCGCAGACCCCGAAGGTTTCATCGCCGATGCCCTGCGCGACGCGGACGATGGAATTTCCTGACCCGAGCTACCAACGGGGCCTTTCGCGCAGCGGATTGGCTGGCTAGGAGTGGCATGACGGGTACGGAGGCGGAATGGCACAAATTCTTCTGACCGGAGGTGCGGGATACATCGGCTCCCACACCTATGTCGCGCTCCGCGAGGCGGGGCACGAGGTCACGATCTTCGACAATTTCGCCAATTCCGATCCCGGCGTGATCGACCGGCTGGCCCGGCTCACGGGGAGCGAAGTCGACCTGGTGCAGGGCTCGGTGCTGGACCGCGCGGCCCTGGCGGGCGTCTTTGCCGCCAAGGCCTTCGACGGGGTCATCCACTTCGCGGCGCGCAAGGCCGTGGGCGAATCCGTGCGCGCGCCGCTCGACTATTTCGAGACGAATATCGGCGGCCTGCTGACCCTGACGCAGGCGATGAAGGCGGCGGGCGTCTGGCGGATCGTCTTCTCCTCGACCGCGACGGTCTACGGCGCCCCGGCGGTCTTCCCCATCCCCGAAACGGCGCCCCTGTCGCATACCTCGCCCTATGCCTTCACTAAGCTCACCTGCGAGCAGATCCTGGATCAGGCCGCCGTGGCCGACCCCTTCGTCGTGGGCATCCTGCGCTATTTCAACCCGGTGGGCGCACATCCCAGTGGCCTGATCGGAGAGGATCCGCGCGGCATCCCCGACAACCTGATGCCCTACCTGGCCAAGGTGGCCCTTGGCGAATTGCCCGAGCTGTCGGTCTTTGGCGACGACTACGACACGCCCGACGGCACCTGCTGGCGCGACTATATCCATGTGGCCGACCTGGCGCGGGCCCATGTCCTGTCGATGGATGCCCTTTTGGGCGACCGGGGGCACAACCTCAACATCGGGACGGGCAATCCGGTCTCGGTCCTGGAAATGCACGCGGCCTACGAGGCGGCGGTCGGGCGCCCCTTGGCCTGCCGCATGGCCGAGCGGCGGGCGGGCGACGTGCCGCGCCTCTATGCCGACCCGACCCGTGCGCGCGAGGAACTGGGGTTCGAGGCCGAACACGACCTGTCGGAAATGTGCGAGTCGAGCTGGAACTGGGTTCAGGCCCAGGCCCGCGGCTGGCGCTTCAATTCGTGAGGGGGCAAAAGTCTTCGGGGAAGACGTTTGGAAGACTGTTCAACGAATCGTCTTCGTCCCGCCTGAACCGAGGCTTCAGTCGCCCCGGGCCGCCGCAATCGCGGGAAGGATGGTGTCTTCCATCACCGAAACGGTGATCGGTCCCGCATAGCGCATCGTCACGTTGCCCGACCCGTCAAGGATGAACGTCTCGGGGAACCCGGTCACGCCCCAGTCGACGGCCACGCGCCCCGGGTCCGCACCGATGGCGGCATAGGGATCGCCAAGCTCGGCCAGAAAGGCCAACGCATCCTCGGGCTTGTCGCGGTGGTTCACGCCGTAGACCGGGACCGTCTCGGCCAGCGTCTCGATCTGCGGATGCTCCACCCGGCAGGGGACGCACCAGCTGGCCCAGAAGTTGACCAGCTTGACCTCACCGTCGTCCAGCATTTCGCGCGTCAGCACCGGCTTGCCGGTCAATTCGCCGACCGCCAGCTCCGGCGCGGGACGCCCGACCAGGGCCGAGCGGATCTCGTCCGGGTTGTCGCGAAACAGCCCGCTCAGGAACACTCCGGCCAGAAGGGCGAAGATCCCGACCGGCAGCAGGGCCAGCCACCTCATTCGCCCCGCTCCTCAAGCGCTTTGCGGGCGCGCCGCGCGGCCCAGACCGATTGCCCGATCAGCCCCGCGATCAGCAGGATCGTGAGCCCGTAGCTCAGCAGGATGTCGGCGGCATATTTCCCCAGATCGACCATGCGTCCCCCTCAGGCCGTGCGCGCCTTGACCGCCAGCGCATGCAGGCGGCGGCGTCGGATTTCCGTGCGCGTCCGCACCAGAACCAGCGCGAGGAACAGCGCCACGAACCCCGCCAGCGCGATCACCAGCGGGATCCAGAACACGTCCGATATGTTTTCTTCGGCATCCAGCGACAGGGACGCGCCCTGATGCAACCCCTGCGCCCAGAACTGCGCCGCATAGCGCGACAGCACCGCAAAGACCGACCCGACGAGGCAGAGGATCGAGGTGAGGTCAGCGGCGCTGTCCGGGTTCTCGATCGACTCCCAAAGCGCGATATAGCCCAGATAGAACAACCCCAGGATCAGGAACGACATCAGGCGCGGGTCGGGCGCCCAATAGGTGCCCCACATCGGCTTGCCCCAGATCGCCCCGGTCAGAAGGGCCACCACGGTCATCACCAGCCCGATGGGGGCTGCGGCGCGGGCGGCCAGCGCACTGACGTGATGCCGCCGTATCAGCCAGATCAGCGAGGTGACCAGCATCATGAACCAGGCATTGATGGCGATGAAGGCCGAGGGCACGTGGATATAGATGATCTTGACCGAGGTCCCCATGCGGAAATCCTCGGGCGTGAAGAAGAACCCCCAGACCAGTCCGGTGGTGCACAGCACGGCGGCCGCGACCCAGACCCACGGCAGCGCCGCGCCGGACAGCGCCATGAAGCGGCGGGGGTTGGCATATTCCCAAAGCGACATGGGCGCTTCCTATGTCCGCTGCGCCCCATCGGCAAGAGACGCCGCGTCGCAGGGCCCTCACATCGGCGTGGGCGGGCCTGCGTCAGGCCACGAAGGGCAGGTAGGGCAGCCTTTCGCGAAAGGCTGCGCGCGCCACAAGGTCGTCGACCGCGCCGAGGAAATGGTCCGACGCATTGTGCGCGGCCCAGGCAGCGGCATCTTCGTAGATTTCATAGACGATGAAGGACAGCGGATCATCGGGCGACCGATAGGGCATGAAGGCCTTCATGCCCGGTTCGGCATTCGACGGCGCGGCCAGGTCCTGCAGGATGGCGGCGATGGCATCGCCCTCACCCTCTTTCGCGGTGATCCGGACCAGGACGACCAGCCCGGTGTTGAGGGTCGGGAAAAGCGGTGTCATGGCGGGCCTCCTGCGGCGAGATGTTCGCACTATGTTCCAAAATTGCCGACGCGGCAAGCCGCCTCAGCGCAGGTTCACCCGCAAGGCGGCGGCGGTCGCGAAGGGCAGGATGGCGATACAGCCGAGCGTGATCCCGGCCAGCAGCGCCAGTGGCGTCGCCACCGACAACCCTTCGCCGCCACGCCGCACCACCTCGGCCCCGAAGACCAGCGTCGGGATATAAAGCGGCAGGACAAGCAGCGACAGCAGCAGCGATCCGCGTTTCAGGCCGACCGTCAGCGCCGCGCCGAAGGTGCCGATCCACGACAGGGCAGGCGTTCCCAATGCCAGCGAGATCACCAGCCAGGGCATCGCGGCGGTCGGCAGGAACAGAAGCAGGCTCAACCCCGGCGCGATCAGCGTCAGGGGCAGGCCCGTGGTCAGCCAATGGACCAGCGCCTTGGCCGCCGCGACCCCCTCCAGCGGCAAGGGCGCGGTCGCGATCAGGTCGAGCGATCCGTCCTCCTGATCCAGCGCAAAGAGCCGGTCCAGCGACAACAGACACGCAAGCAGCGCCCCAAGCCACAGAACCCCCGCCGCCGTCGGCGCCAGCAGGGTCGGGCGCGGGCCGACGGCCAGCGGCACCAGCGTGGCCAGGATCAGGAAGAACACCAGCCCCAGGCCAAAGCCGCCCCCGGCCCGGAACGCCAGCCGCAGGTCGCGGGCGATCAACGCGATCATTCCACGGCCTCGGCAAAGGGGTCGCCCGAAGGTTCCGTACGGGCACGCGCGGCGAAGGCGGTGATGTCGAGGTCGGAGGCCGTGGCGAGGCCCAGGTCGATGTGGGTGGCCAGAACCGCGCTGCCGCCCTGCGCCAGGTGCGCCTCGATTGCGGCGGCGAAGCGGGCGACGTTGTCGCGGTCGAGCGAGACCGTCGGCTCGTCCAGCAACCAGATGGGCCGCCCGGTCAGCATCAGCCGCGCCAGCCCCGCGCGACGCTTCTGGCCCGCCGACAGGTCCGCCGCCCGCCGCGCCAGCAGGTCGGACAGGTCAAAGGCCGCGACGGCGGGGGCGATGTCGTCGGTGGCAAAGACCGACGCCCAGAAGGTCAGGTTTTCTGCCACGGTCAGCTGCGCCTTCAACCCGTCGGCATGGGCGGCATAGGCCAGCGCCTCGGGCGGGGCGGACAGGCTGCCCGACACCGGCGGGGTCAGCCCGGCCAGCGTGCGCAGCAGCGTCGTCTTGCCCGACCCGTTCGGCCCGCGCAGCACCAGCGCCCGCCCCGGGGCCAGGGCAAAACTCACCCCCCGAAGCACGGTCGCCTCGCCGCGACGGCAGGCCAGATCGGTGACGGTCAATTCCATGGCCGCCGGTCTAGCGGGGTCGGGGGCCGAAGGGGAGAGCCGATTTCCCGCGCCTTACAGCCAGTCGAAGGTCCGCTCCAGCATTCCCGCCACGTCGCGGGTGACGGGCGCGCCATGGGCCATCACCAGCCTTTCCGCTTTCCAGCCCTCGATCCGCCGCAACGCGGCGCGTGCGGCGTCGCGGTCGGTCTGGGCCAGGCGGAATTTTCGCGGCACGGCAGGGACCGCGCCTTCCATCCGGTCGAGCCGCGCCACGACACCGCGCCATCCCGGATGTGTTCCAGGCGGGAAATGCTGGATCAGGTCGGTGAAAAGCACCGTCCGGCTGGCCCGGTGGAACAGGACGACCTCGGTCGTGATGCGGTTGCCCCCGAAGACGGCCTGATCGATTTGCCCGGCCCAGGCGTCCGGGGCCACATCGCCCAGATCGGCGGCAAAGGCGATGTCCCGGCGCTTGCCACGCAGGCGCGGGGCAGGGTGGACGCGCGCATTGGGGAAGGCCCGAGTCCATTCCGTCAACGCCAGGTGATGCAGATGATTGGGTGCGATGATGTGCGCCACCGTCCCCAGCTCCGCCACCCGGACCCGCAACGCATCGGTCAAAGTCACCGGCGACCACACGACAAGATCGCCACCCGACAGCCGCATCACCGCCATCCGCGTGGGATAGCGAAACCCCAGAACGGCGACCTCGCCCCCGTCGCCAAGCCAGATGTCGGGGCCGAACTCGGTCAGCATATCCTGTCCCTTCGTGCTTTTTGCCGCCCCAACCCGTCCGCGACAACGGGCCACGCCCCGGCCAGGTTGCCCAATCCCTTGCGTCAAATTCAAGGGATATGGCGCCGAAAACCGCGCGGCATACCACGGTATACCCTTGATCCCGGGGCGCGCTTCGGGCATGACGCGGGCAATTCCCTGCCACATGCCCGGAGGCCTTCCATGACCGTCGTCGTCGGAACCGATACCGCCAAGACCCGCCGCACCCTGAGTGTCGGCGCCCAAAGCGTCAGCTATTACTCCATCGCCGCCGCCACCGAGGCCGGCCTTGGCGATTTCTCGAAACTGCCCGCCGCGCTCAAGGTCGTGCTCGAGAACATGCTGCGGTTCGAGGACAACGGCCGCACCGTGTCGGTGGACGACATCAAGGCCTTCGCCGAATGGGCCACCAAGGGCGGCCAGAACCCGCGCGAGATCGCCTATCGCCCGGCCCGCGTCCTGATGCAGGACTTCACCGGCGTCCCCGCCGTCGTCGACCTGGCCGCCATGCGCGACGGGATCAAGGCGCTGGGCGGTGACGCGCAAAAGATCAACCCGCTGAACCCGGTCGATCTGGTCATCGACCACTCGGTCATGATCGACGAATTCGGCAACCCGCGCGCCTTCCAGATGAACGTGGACCGCGAATACGAGCGCAACATGGAGCGCTATCAGTTCCTGAAATGGGGCCAGACCGCCTTCGACAACTTCCGCGTTGTGCCCCCCGGCACCGGCATCTGCCATCAGGTCAACCTCGAATACCTCGCCCAGACGGTCTGGACCGACAAGGATCAGAACGGCGAGACTGTGGCCTATCCCGACACGCTGGTCGGCACCGACAGCCACACGACCATGGTCAACGGCATGGCCGTTCTGGGCTGGGGCGTGGGCGGCATCGAGGCAGAGGCCGCGATGCTGGGCCAGCCGATCTCCATGCTCATCCCCGAAGTCGTGGGCTTCGAGCTGACGGGCCGCATGATGGAAGGCACCACCGGCACTGACCTTGTGCTCAAGGTCGTCGAGATGCTGCGCGAAAAGGGCGTGGTGTCGAAGTTCGTGGAATTCTACGGCTCGGGCCTCGATCACCTGCCGCTGGCCGACCGCGCGACCATCGCCAACATGGCGCCCGAATACGGTGCGACCTGCGGCTTCTTCCCAATCGACGACGAGACGCTGCGCTACCTGCGCAACACGGGCCGCGAGGAAGACCGGGTCCAGCTGGTCGAGGCCTATGCCAAGGAAAACGGCTTCTGGCGCGATGCGGATTACGCGCCGGTCTATACCGACACGCTGTCGCTCGACATGGGCACGATCGTGCCCGCCATCTCGGGGCCGAAGCGCCCGCAGGATTACATCGCGCTCGACAAGGCCGCCAAGGCGTTCGGCGACTATGTGAAGGGCATTCGCAGCGGCAAGGACGTCTCCAAGAAGGCCGAAGTGCGCTGGGAAGGCGAGGGCGGTCAGCCCGAGCCGGTGGAGATTCCGGGCGATCAGGGCCACCATGCCCGCGGCTTCGTCTCGGGCGGTGAGGCCGACCGTGCGCAGCTTCAGGATGGCTCCATCGTGATTGCCTCGATCACGTCCTGTACCAATACGTCGAACCCCTACGTCATGATCGGGGCCGGTCTGGTCGCGCGCAAGGCGCGGGCCCTGGGCCTGAATCGCAAGCCCTGGGTCAAGACATCGCTCGCCCCCGGAAGCCAGGTCGTGTCGCACTACCTGGAGGCCGCTGGCCTTCAGGAAGACCTCGACGCCATCGGGTTCAACCTCGTGGGCTATGGCTGCACGACCTGCATCGGCAACTCCGGCCCGCTGGGCGAGGAAATCTCGAAGACGATCCACGACAATGACCTGATCGCCACCTCGGTCCTGTCGGGCAACCGCAACTTCGAGGGGCGGATTTCGCCGGACGTGCGCGCCAACTACCTCGCCTCGCCGCCGCTGGTGGTGGCCTATGCGCTGGTCGGCGACATGAACGTCGACATCACCACCGCGCCGCTGGGGCAGGACAAGGACGGTAACGACGTCTTCCTCAAGGACATCTGGCCGACCTCCAAGGAAGTCGCCGACCTCGTCGAGAAGACGGTGACGCGCGAAGCCTTCCAGGAGAAATACGCCGACGTCTTCAAGGGCGACGACAAATGGCAGGACGTGGAAGTCGCCGAGCAGGAGACATACGACTGGCCCGCGACCTCCACTTACGTGCAGAACCCGCCCTACTTCCAGAACATGTCCCCCGAAGCGGGCATCATCCACGACATCGAGAACGCCCGCGTTCTGGCCGTTCTGGGCGACATGATCACCACCGACCACATCAGCCCGGCCGGCTCCTTCAAGGAAACCAGCCCTGCGGGCAAGTATCTGATCGAACGTCAGGTTCC
The DNA here is from genome assembly GCF_900113875.1 of Jannaschia pohangensis. Classification (GTDB taxonomy): domain Bacteria; phylum Pseudomonadota; class Alphaproteobacteria; order Rhodobacterales; family Rhodobacteraceae; genus Jannaschia; species Jannaschia pohangensis. The sequence goes on from NZ_FORA01000004.1 coordinate 213,477, forward strand.
GGTGCGGGAGTTCAACTCCTATGGGTCCCGGCGCGGCAATCACGAGATCATGATGCGCGGCACTTTCGCCAACATCCGGATCAAGAACGAGATGCTGTCGGGCGTTGAAGGCGGCTATACCAAGGGCCCCGATGGCGAACAGACCTCGATCTATGACGCCGCCATGGCCTGGCAGGCAAAGGGCGTCCCGCTTGTGGTTTTCGGCGGCGAGCAATATGGGGCCGGGTCCAGCCGCGACTGGGCGGCCAAAGGCACCGCGCTTCTGGGCGTCAAGGCCGTCATCGCCGAAAACTTCGAGCGGATCCACCGCTCCAACCTGGTCGGCATGGGCGTCATCCCCTTCGAGTTCACCGGCGGCGACACCCGCAAGTCCCTTGGCCTGACCGGCGAGGAACAGGTGAGCATTCTGGGCCTCGGCGACGTCAAGCCGCTGCAGGAGGTGCCCGCGACCATCACCATGGCCGACGGGACGGAAAAGACGATCACGCTCAAGTGTCGGATCGATACCGAAGTCGAAATCGACTACATCAAGAACGGCGGCGTCCTGCACTACGTGCTGCGCAACTTGGCGGCGGCACCTGTTGCTGCTGAGTGATCCGCGATCAGACCCACAAGCTGCGGGGCCCTTCGGGGCCCCGTTTGCGTTTCGGCGCTGCGCCCCGGACCCGATCGCGACGAAACCGGCGCGACGTCAATAAGCCGTGTCCATCACCGGTGACCTGTCACGGCTGTCGCGGGTCAGGTCCTGCGTCCAAAGGGCATAAGAAATACCGTGCCGGGCCAGCGCGCTGAACACCCGGTGCGGGTCGAGGCCCGAAGTCTCCCGGTCAAACGCCATGACCCGCCCATCCGTCAGGCGTAGCTCGTACCGCGTCTCGACGTCCGTCGCCCCCTCCCGGTCGGTGGTCGACACCTCCAGCCGCACCGCCTCCGCGATCTCCGCCAGCGGCAGGTCGAGGGGCAGGCCGGGGCAGGGAACCGGCGCGTTCCACGTCAGTCGCCCGTCGCCCACCCGGGCCGTCCAGTCACCGTCTGCCTTCCAGATACGCCAGATGGACATGAGCGACCGAAGGGCAAGCAGACCGCTGAACACAGCCGCCGCCGCGAAGACCGCCTTGAATGGCGCCGAGATATGGGGCGCATGATGGATGGTCAGGATATAGAGCGCCGGGAACACAAGTTCGAAGCCGAACCAGATGATCGGCAGGCTGGCCACGCGCAGGCTTGAGGACTGGATGATGATTCCCTGTGTCACCCCTTTTCACTGCCGACCCATTGCAGCAACACTGTGACAGGTCGCCATCTCGTCACCCTTGCCGCTCCCGCCGTGATGCCGACATTGACTTCCGGACGCACGGGCCGATCCTGCGGATGGTGATCGAGCGTCTGGCGCGAATGGGGGGCTAAGGGATGGCTTGGGTCGTGAGGGGGACTGTGAATCCACCGTACTACGTCAGAGTGATTGATGACGATAAAAAGGTGGCATCAGCTCTTAGTTTCGGCCTGGATATAGGTCGACCCATCGATCCGGAGAAGGAAGCAGGCCCCAACAAGGTCAGATTGTACCGCTCCGGGGCGACCGAGAAGCGCCGCAAGCTGATCCCGGCCATCATGGCGCGAGGAAGCTTTTTTTATGTCTCCGAAACATTCCGGCAGCTTGTCGAGGCGTTCGAGCCGGGGCGGCACCAGTTCTTTCCCTATGCGCTGCGCAACGGGAAAAAGGGTCCGCCCGCCGAGGAGCCTTATTACATCCTCAACATCACCAACCGGGCGGACTCGATGAATCTGAGCGAATGGCAAAAGGAACAGGTCTATCGCCCGCCAAACAAATATATGCCGGAACCACGGATTATTCCTATCCGGATCCCCTATGATCAGGATGATCACTTCAGTCTCCGCCGTGACGAGGTCGCGGGCTTTCACCTATGGCGGGAAGCAACAATTTTTCCCGGTTTCTTCGTCTCGGAAGAATTCCTCGCCCGCTTCGACGCGCTCCGACTGAAAAAACTTGAGCGTGTCCACGTTCTCGAGACCTGACCTAAGAACACCACCGCAAGAGACCGCGCCCGCGTCTGCCCCATGACTTGACGCCCGTCCCACGTCTGGGGGATCAACACGGTGTCCGATGGACCCTGCAACCCGACCGGAGCCCCGGATGCGCAAGAACTTCCCCGACGTGCCCCCGGTCTGGCTGGCCGGGACGATGGTCGCCTCCTGGGGCCTGGGGGCGGCGCTGCCGTCGCCGTCGTTTGGTGCGGTCGGCCATTGGGCTGGCGGCGCGATGATCGCCGGGGCGCTTGCGGCGATGGTCTGGGCGGGGGTGTGGTTCTGGCGCAAGAAGACCCCGATCGAGCCGCACCACGATCCCAGGGCGCTGATCGTCGAAGGCCCCTATCGGGTCTCGCGCAACCCGATCTACCTCGCCCTGATGGTCGTGGCACTCGGCTTTGCCCTGCGCCAGGGCGGGATCGCCGCCCTCCTGCCGCTCCCGCTGCTGTTCCTCGCCCTCGACCGCCGCTTCGCCGCCCCCGAGGAAGCAAAACTGCGCGCCGCCTTCGGACCCGAGGCCGAGGACTACCTCGCCCGCACCCGCCGTTGGATCTGACCTCCCCGCCGATAGTGGCGCAAAGGACGCGCCAACGCCGCCCTCACCAAGGGGTGATTGGATCGGAGCGCGCCAAGCGTCTATCTGCAACGGACCCGCTCCAAGTGCCGAGATTCTCATGCGTCCGACCCTGATCCTTGCCCTGCTGTCCGCAACGGCCCTGGCCGTGCCCGCCAAGGCCGACCCGGTGGTGCTTGAGCTGTTCACCTCGCAGGGCTGTTCGTCCTGCCCGCCGGCCGATGCCATGTTGGGCGAACTGGCTGACCGCGAGGATGTCATCGCCCTGTCGCTGCACGTGGATTATTGGGACTGGATCGGCTGGAAGGACACCTTCGCGAACCCCGCCTTCACCGCGCGCCAGAATGCCTATGCCGCCGCCGCAGGCTCCAGCGTGGTCTATACCCCGCAATTCATCGTTGGTGGCCGCGACCAGATGGCCGGCCCCTCTGGCATGGAACTGGCCGAGACGATCGACGCCCACCGCGACGCGACCGGCGATGTGCTGCGCGTCGGCTCCACCCCCCAAGGGCGCGAGGTGATGGTGGCCCCGGTCGACGGCGGCGGCCAACTCATCCTCGTGACCTACATGCCCAAGGCGACGGTCATGATCCTGCACGGCGAAAATGCCGGGCGCGACATGAGCTATCACAACGTGGTGCAGGGATGGGACGTGCTGGCCGACTGGGACGGGGCCGAGGGCGCCTTCGTCGTGCCCGATGCCCCCGACGGGATGCGCCAGGCGGTGCTGGCGCAGGCTTTGGTCGATGGCAAGCCCGGCCCCATCCTCGGCGCGGTCCGCCTCGACTGATCGGCGTCGCTGGACGGGCAGGATGACGGCGGGCAGTGTCCGCCCATGATCCGCGCGATTCTCTTTGACAAGGACGGCACGCTGACCGACTTCCGGGCCACCTGGGACGGTTGGATGCCAGCGATGATCCGCGACCTGTCGCGGGCGTCGGGCCACCCCGAACAGGGCGTTGCGGACGCCTTCGGGTTCGACCTTGGCGCCGGGCGCCTGCGCGACGATGCGCTGATCGTGACGGCCCCCGGTCATGTCACCGTGGCCGCCGCCGCCCGCGCCATCGGATGGTCCGCCCGCGATCTTTCGGCCTGGATCGGACCCCGGTCCAGCAGCGTGCGACAGGTCATGGTGCCCGGCGTGCCGCAGGTCGTGGCCCGTCTGGTTGCCGCCGGTCTGCCCTTGGGCGTTCTCACCAACGCAAGCGAGGCAGAGGCCCGCAACCATCTGACCGATATGGGCATTGTCGACCACATCACGCGCATCATCGGCCACGACAGCGGCTTCGGCGCCAAGCCCGATCCGCGCGGGGCCGCCGACTTTGCCCGCGCCCTGGGCCTGCCGCCCGCGTCCGTCGCGCTGGTCGGGGACGGGCTGACCGATATGGCGGCCGCGCGTGGCGCGGGCCTGACCGCCGTCGCCGTGCTGACCGGGACGCTCGGCCGCGCGGCGCTGGCACCCCACGCGGCGGCCGTCATCGACGACGTGACCGGATTGCCCGACTGGCTTGCGATGGCCGACAGGGAATCGCGCGCGACTTAACCGGATTTTCAGATTTCGGGGTCTTTAAGGACAAGTCCCGAGGCTGAGGTGCCAGATGCACGGCTTGATCTGCAAATCGCTGGAAAGTTTCATCATCGACCGCCATGGCCCGGCGGTCTGGTCCGGCATCGTGCGCGATGCCGGTCTCGACTTCGACCGCTTCGAGATGCTGCGGACCTATGATACCCGGATCATCATGGCTCTCGCGGCGGCGACGGCCGGTGCCATCAAGGACGATCCGTTTCACATTCTCGAAGACATGGGCCACTGGCTCTGTACCGAACCGCAAACCGAAGCCTTCCGCCGCCTGCTGCGCTTCACCGGCGGCACGTTCATCGACCTGATCTATTCCCTGGATGAGATGCATGACCGCGCGAACATGGCTTTGCCCGGGATCGACCTGCCCGACCTGATCGTCTCGGACGACGGAAGCGGTGTGTTCAGCGTTCAGACCACCTGGACAGTGCCCGGCGGCTGTTCGGTGCTGCGCGGCATGCTGCGCGCCATGGCCGACGACTACGGCACCCTCGTCGTCATCGACGAGACGGCGCACAAGCGGCTCGAAAACCACTGGATCGAGACGTTGACGATTCACGTCTATGACCAATCGCATCAGTCGCCGCGCGAATTCACACTGACGGGGCAGGCATGACAGCGATTTCCCTTGATCTGGCCGTGCTCGACGGTGTCGTGCCGATGGCGCTGATCTTCGATCAGAACGGCATCGTCGAACACATGGGCCCCACGCTGGCCAAGATGGCCTCCAACCGTCCGGGCGCGCATCTGTCCGAGATCCTCGATTTCCGGCAACCCCGGATACACCCGACGTTCGAGGCGATCATGCCGTGGATGGGGCGGCGCTTGAAGGTTGCGGTCCGCGCGCCTGCCGGTTCCGAAGATCGGCGCCCCACGCCCCTGCGCTGTGTGGCCGTGCCTCTGGCCGACGGGCGCTGCGTGCTGGCCATGTCGCTCGGGGCCGACCCCACGCCTCAATTGCGCCGTCACAATCTGTCCGCGAACGACTTTTCCGACGTCGATCCGACAGTTGATCTTCTCTTCCTGCTCGAAGCGCATCGCATCGTGCTGGAACAGTTCGGCCACCTGAGCGACCGGCTGGAGCAGGCCCGCCTTGCAGCCGAGGAGGAAGCGGCGACTGACAAGCTGACGGGCCTGCGCAATCGGCGCGCCATGGACCTGCATCTGGAACGCCTGACGCGGCAGCGGAAGCCCAATTTCGGGCTGATGCATCTCGACCTCGACTACTTCAAGGCCGTCAACGATACGCTCGGCCATGCCGCCGGTGACCGCGTGCTGGAACAGGTCGCCGTCATCCTCCGCCAGGAGGTGCGCCGGGGGGACATGGTCGCGCGCGTCGGGGGCGATGAATTCATCCTCGTCTTCGACGATTGCTCGGATCTCGATTTCCTCAAGGGCATCGCCGCCCGCATCATCGACCGGCTGGAGCAGCCGATCGATTGGCAGGGGCATGAATGCCGCGTCTCGGGTAGCATCGGCATCACCATGTCGAGCTTTTATGACACCCTCGACCCCGATCAGCTGATCGCGGATGCCGACAAGGCGCTCTACAGCTCAAAGCGCGCCGGCCGGGCCCGGCACGCCGTCGCCACACCCAGATCGAAGGCTTTCGCCGCATCAGGAAATGGCGCCAACGCCTGATCGAGCGCCGCATTTTCGACGTCAAAATACTGATACTAAAGGAAAGGTGGCAGCCCGTAGGGGAATCGAACCCCTCTTTCCAGGTTGAAAACCTGGCGTCCTAACCGATAGACGAACGGGCCACGCTGGCGTGACGGGTATCTAGGCGAGGGGGTCTGGCCCTGCAAGCGATTTTTACGCCCCTTTTGCAGGAAAGTTTCAGGCTGTCGGACCTGTTCAAACCGGGTTCAATTCGCTCACCACGGCCAAATCTTCCAGCTTCAGCTGAACGGTTTCGCGGCCTTGCCAGCGGTTGATCTCCAAGCGTCCGGCCACATGCAGCGGGCCACCGGCGGCGCGGTCGACGGCCTGGGCGATTCCGCTTTCGGTCGCGCGAAAGGCGATGGCGTCAAGGCGGACGGGTCCGCCATCGGACAGGGTGAGTTTCAGGTGCCCTTCGCCAACAGGCCGTGAGTGAACGGCGCGAAGGTCGGGAAAGGCAAAGCGCGGCGCCGATGCGCCCTGACCGAAGGGGCCGGCGTTCTCAAGGGCGGCGACGAGATCCCGGCTGGCCGCGCGCGGCATCAGCGTGCCGTCGATGCTCAGGTCGCGCGGACCCGCCGCTCCAGCCCCTTGCCGGGCCAGAAGTTCGCCCAACCGCGCCATGGCTGGTTCAATCTTGTCGGCTTCGACGGTCAGGCCGGCGGCCACCCGGTGACCGCCGCCCTTGACCAGCAACCCCTCGGCGGCGAGTCGCTGGATCGCCGCACCTAGGTCGACGCCTGCGACCGACCGGGCCGATCCCTGGCCCAAGCCGTCGTCGCGCAGGCCGATCACCACGGCGGGTCGGTTGAACGCCTCTTTCAGGCGGGAGGCGACGATGCCCACGACACCGGGGTGCCAGCCTTCGCCCGCCGCCCAGACCAGCGGCGCGTCGCCCTGGGACAGCAGCGTTTCGGCCTGATCGCGGGCAGCTTCGGTCACCTCTGCCTCGATCGCGCGGCGTTCGCCGTTCAGCGTGTCGAGACGTTCGGCAAGCGCCGCCGCCTCGTGCTCGTCGTCCGTCGACAGAAGCCGCGCGCCAAGGTCGGCGGCACCGATCCGACCGCCGGCATTGATGCGCGGCCCGAGCAGATAGCCCAGGTGATAGCTGCCCGGCGGGCCGTCCATCCGCGCGACATCCGACAGGGCGCGCAGACCCGGGCGGTTGCGGTCGCGCAGCACCTTGAGGCCCTGCTGCACAAGGGCGCGGTTCACCCCGATCAGTGGGGCGACATCGGCAACGGTGGCCAGGGCGACAAGGTCGAGCATGGCCATCAGGTCGGGTTGCGATTGACCGGCATCGCGGCGCAGACGGTTGGCCTGCACCAGCGTCAGGAACACAACGGCGGCGGCACAGAGATGGGCGAGGGCGCCATCCTCGTCGATGCGGTTCGGGTTTACCACGGCCAGGGCGGGGGGCAGGGTCTCGCCGCCCAGGTGGTGGTCGAGGACGAGGATGTCAGTGCCTTTGCCCGCCGCCAGAGCCTCGTGGGACAGGGTGCCGCAATCGACGCAGATGATGAGGTCATGACCAGCGGCAAGTTCGGCAATCGCGGGGGCGTTCGGGCCATAGCCCTCGTCGATGCGGTCGGGAACATAGATCGTCGCCCGCTGTCCCAGACCCCTCAGCCACCAGACCAGAAGGGCCGCAGAGGAGCCGCCGTCGACGTCGTAGTCGGCGAAGATCGCGATGCGTTCGCCCCGGGTGACGGCGGCGACAAGGCGGCTTGCGGCAATGCCCATGTCGCGCAGCGACAGGGGGTCAGGCAGCAGGTCGCGCAGCTTCGGAGCCAGGAAGGCGGCGGCTGCTTCGGGCAGGACGCCGCGCCGCGCCAGGTGCCGGGCGAGGGCAGGGGGCTGACCCGTCTGCGCAATCGCCTCGGCCAGCCGTTCGGCGGCCGGGTCGAGGCCGACCCAACGGCGACCCGTGGCGGAGGTTGTGACGCCGAGATAGGACATGCGCCCGGTGTCGCGCGGGCGGGGGGCAAGCGCAAGGGTAACCCGGTGTTCCGGGGGTTACCCGTGGGTAACCGTTTATGAAACATGAACAAATTTCGGAGCCGTGCGCCGATCTATGGTCTGTCTACTTGTCATTCCGGCAATCTTCGGCGCAGCATGGCCGCGAACAGGAAAGAGGTTGCGATGCGTGTTGTTCCGCGATTGGCCCGGATCGAACGGACCCTGCCCCATATCCTCGCCGGGGGGCTGGCGATGGTCTATGCCTGGGTCGTGTCCCGCACGTCCCTGATGCCTTCGGGGCTTCAATTCGTGGCACCCGCCCTGGTGATCCTGTCGGTCCATGTGCTTTGGGCCGTCTGGCGCGGCGGATGGACCGGCGAGATCGTGCTGCGCCGCTGTGCCGTGACCGGCGTTGGTCTGGTCGGATGCATCCTGATGGCGGTGATCTGGGCGCCCATGCCAAGTCAGGCCGTCGATGCGGGCGACATCGTTGCTGGTCTGCTGACGGTCGTCGCCTGTGTGTTGATCCTGGCCGTTGTGCTTGCCGTCATCGTGGGCGCGATCTGGCTTGTCTACAAACTGATCATGACGGTGTTCGGCGGCGCGTCTGACGACAATCGGCGGAACGATCTGGGCAGTCTGGGCGTCGTCGCCCTGCTGCTTGTCGGCGCAAGTCTGGAAGGCGTGCCCGGAAGCTACCGCTTTGATGGCAGCGGGTTGGGCAGCTTTTCGACAGATGTCGCCGCCCCGCCCGAGGCCGTGTGGGACGCGATGCAGACCGCGACGTCGCCCGCGATCGCAGTTCCGGCGATCCTGCGGTTCCTGCCGCAGCCCGTCGAAGTGCGGGTGGATGAGGGCGTGGCGCTCGGCTCGAACCGGGTCGTCATCATGGCGGGGCGCGAGGGGCGCGGGGCGTTGCACCTGCGCGTGGTGGAGCGGACCGCGACGCGCGTCCGGTTCGAGACCGTGTCGGACCACACGCCGACGGGACGGTGGATCGCCATCCGGACGATCACCTATGAGGTCGTCCCGACCGAGGGCGGCACCCGCCTGAGCGTCGAGGTCGAATTTGACCGCAAGCTGGCCCCGGCCCTGGTGTTCGGCCCGATGATGCGGGCGGCGACGTCGATGGCGGCAGGGGTTCTGGGGCGCGACACGGCGGCGCGGGCGGCAGGCGTGGCTCAGTAATCGGGGACGCCAAGCATGGCGCCGCGCCAGATGGCCCAAACGCTGGCGGTCAGCCAGATCAAAAGGATTGCAGACGCGAGGATGGCCCCCGCGGGGCGTCCGGTGATCCAGTTGCCCAGCCGGATCTCCAGCAGGGTCGGCGGGCAGAGACGCAGGACGACTGCCGAGATTGCCACCGCCACGGCGAGGGTTTTCGCGGCCTCACCCAGGGCGACGCCGTGGCGCGGCTCCAGGAATGTGCCTGCCGGAAGGAAAAGCCACTGACGCATCGCCCAGACGGAAGTCAGCCAGACGAAGCCCCACAGGACCGGACCCCAGGCCCCGCTCTGGCCGCGTCGGGAAAGGGGCGGCCACGTCGCGGTCACGAGGGCCAGTGCGGGAAGCAGGAGCCAGAGGATCATGGCCGCCGCCAGATCGCCGAAGCCTGCCTGACCGAGGTCAAGCCGCCCGCCGATGGCCAGGAGGCCAGCCGCGCAGATCGTGCCGAGAACCGGCACGATCCAGAGGGCGGTCAGACCCGTCGCAGGCAGCGATTTTTCATGGCGTGTCAAACGTTTGCCCAATAGCTGCGCTGAACGACGCCCCGGCTGACGAGCGGCGTGCCGCCGTTCTGCAACGGCGACTGCCACCAAGCGTCGCTGACCTCTGCATCCGCGCTTCTCCCGTTCGTTGCGAGTTGCGGATCAGCGGCTTCGGCCCAAGCTTCGGCGAACCGCAGGTTCAGGGCTAGCCCCCCTGTCAGACCGGATTGCGATAGACCATGCGGCGGACCGACCCGGTCTTGGAGCGCATGAGGATGGTTTCCGCCGTCAGGAACCCCGGTTCGCGCCGGATCCCCGCCAGGATGGAGCCATCGGTGACGCCGGTCGCGGCGAAGATCACGTCTTCGGTTACCATGTCGTCGCGGGTGTAGACGCGGTCGAGGTTGGTGATGCCCGCCTTGGCCGCGCGCCCCTTTTCGTCGTCGTTGCGGAAGGTAAGGCGGCCGAACATCTGCCCGCCCATGCATTTCAGGGCTGCGGCGGCCAGCACGCCTTCGGGTGCGCCGCCAAGGCCCATGTACATGTCGATGCCGGTCTTGGCCGCCTCGGCGCAGTGGATCACGCCCGCGACGTCGCCATCAGTGATGAGGCGGATGGCGCAGCCGGTGGAGCGGAGCTGCTCGATCATCTGGTCGTGGCGGGGGCGTTCGAGGACGCAGACGGTGATGTCCTCGGTCGAGCAGCCCTTGGCCGCAGCCAGCGCGTTGACCCGTTCGGCGGGGGACATGTCCATGGTGACGACGCCGGTGCGGTAACCGGGGCCGATGGCTAGTTTCTCCATATAGACGTCGGGGGCGTGCAGCATGGAGCCGCGCGGGCCCATGGCGATCACGGTCAGGGCATTGGGCATGTCCTTGGCCGTGAGCGTGGTGCCTTCGAGGGGGTCGAGGGCGATGTCAACTTCGGGGCCTTTGCCGGTGCCCACCTCTTCGCCGATGTAGAGCATGGGGGCCTCGTCCCGCTCGCCCTCGCCGATGACGACAGTGCCCGCAATGTCGAGCAGGTTGAGCTGATCGCGCATGGCGTTGACGGCGGCCTGATCGGCGGCCTTCTCGTCGCCGCGCCCGATCAGGCGGGCAGAGGCCAGCGCCGCCGCCTCGGACACGCGGGCCAGGCCCAGGGACAGAAGGCGGTCGTTGAAATCGGTCTTGGGCATAGGCTGGCGTCCTTGTGGTGCGATGCCTTGGACTTACGGGGCCGCGCGCAGTGGGGCAAGGGCGGTGGCGCTAACGGCGGAGTGTGGGGCCAGTGGCAGGTGAGGGTGTCCCGGCGAATAAGCGAGCGGCTTCGGATCTTGGCCGATGCAGTTTGCCGAAGGGTGTTGATCGGAGGGTGGATTTGAGCCCATATTGGCCGGGTTTGACGGGCCTCTGTGCTCTGTAGAGTAGGTTAACGATTTCCGACCTCCGCATCAGGAAGAACCAATATGAGATCAATTTTTGATCGCTTCCTTAGAAAGCAAGAACGGCAAAGCAATGATCATGATGAAGTGCATGGCATGAGGTTTCCCAGGCCTGAGGACGGAGATGTAAGAACCTCCGGTTTCCCTCTAGTCCCCGACGACTATCACCTTAAGCACGTCGGCAAGACGGCCAAGGGAAATGGCTACTGGATTGATGTTCAACTCGCCCGTGAAAAAGGTGGTACGCGTGACTTCGTTGCCGCCTATGTTTTTGATAGGGAAGGAGATCTTATTCATTCTGAAGTGGTTGACCGTGGGCTTCGCAAGGAGGAACCGGATCAACCACTCGAAGAAATCATTGGGAAGCTGAAGAAAAAAATCGATGCAAAGAACGTAACAGAAATAATAGTTAAGCCATTTTCGGTCTCGTTTTATGGCCATACCTTCGGTTTAGTTGTTCGTGAGGCCGAAGATGGCGAAGGGACATCCGAGGAAACGCTTATTGATGCCATGCCCGGGTATACACTGATGTTCTATGGTCCTTGGAGTTTGTGCAACTACGACACTTGAGAGCATTCAAGCGAGGCTCTTGCTTGGTTGTCGACAAGGTCCGTTCCGTCCGCCCAGCCGACATCTCTTCCTCAGGCGTTTGTCCCGCGCGTGATGCCCCTCACACCCCTTCTGACGATGCCGCCCAGAGGTTCAGGCCCTTTTCGCCTGACAGCGTGTCGATCTGCGCCAGTTCGTCGTCCGAGAAGTCGAGGTTGCCGACGGCGCCCGCGCAATCGATCACCTGTTCGGGGCGGGACGCGCCGATGAGGGCGGTGGTCACGCGGCCGCCGCGCAGAACCCAGGCGATGGCCATCTGGGCCAGGGTCTGGCCCCGTGCTGTCGCAATGTCGTTGAGGCCGTTGAGCGCGGCGATCATCTCGGGTGTGATGACGCCCGCGTCCAGGGATTTGCCCTGGGTCGCGCGGCTGCCGTCCGGGATGCCGCCCAGGTATTTGCGGGTGAGCAGGCCCTGAGCCAGTGGTGTGAAGGCGATGGAACCGATGCCGTTGGCGTCCAGCGTGTCGAGCAATCCGTCGCGTTCAACCCACCGGTTGAGCATGTTGTAGCTCGGCTGATGGATGAGGCAGGGGGTTCCGAGGTCTTTCAGGATCGCGGCGGCTTCGGCGGTGCGCTCGGAGTTGTAGCTGGAGATGCCCGCGTAGAGCGCGCGACCCGACCGCACGATATAGTCGAGCGCGCCCATGGTTTCCTCGAGCGGGGTCTCGGGGTCGAAGCGGTGGCTGTAAAAGATATCGACGTAATCGAGGCCCATCCGTTTCAGCGACTGGTCGCAGGATGCCACGAGGTACTTGCGGCTGCCCATCTCGCCGTAGGGGCCGGGCCACATCAGGTAGCCCGCCTTGGAGGAGATGATCAGCTCGTCACGGTAGCCCGCGAATTCCTCGCGCAGAATCTGGCCGAAGGCGCGTTCGGCGCTGCCCGGTTCGGGGCCGTAGTTGTTGGCCAGGTCGAAATGCGTGATCCCGTGGTCGAAGGCGGTGGTGCAGATGTCGCGCTTGGTTTGATGCGGGGTGTCGTCGCCGAAGTTGTGCCACAGGCCAAGCGAGATGGCGGGCAGTTTCAGGCCGGAACGCCCGCAGCGGCGGTAGTCCATCGTGTCATAGCGCGTGGCGGCAGGGCGATAGGCGGGGACGAAGGTCTTGGGTTTGCGCGACATCTGGGGCCTCAGGGGGTTTGGATTTGCAGGGCGACCGGCTCGCCCGAGACGACGCCGGTGGCGGTGACACCGCGCAGGGCGGCGGCCAGGTCGGCGGGCGCACAGGGGTGCGTGACGATCAGGACGGGAGCGTCGTCGCCGGGGTGGTCGTATTGGCGCATCCGGTCGATGGAGATGCCGGACTGGCCCAGAACGGTCGCGACGCGGGCCAATGCGCCCGGCTCGTCCCGCAGGGTCAGGCGCAGGTAGTGGGCGCATTCGGTGGCGGCATTGGCGCGCTGCGGTTTGGTCAGCGTCGCGGCGGGTTGACCGAAGGGCGGCAGGATCAGGCCGCGCGCGATGTCGGCCACGTCGCCCATCACGGCGCTGGCCGTCGGGCCCTCGCCCGCGCCGGCGCCGCGCAGCACGATCTGGCCCACGGCATCGCCCTCGATCACCACCATGTTGGTGCCGCCCTCGAGCTGGCCCAGGGGGCTGTCGGCGGGAACGAGGGTGGGGCGCATGCTCTGCTCGATGCCCGCGGGGGTGGCCCGCGCCTCGCCCAGAAGCTTGATGCGGTAACCCATGTCGCGGGCGCGGTGGATGTCGTCGATAGAGACCTGCTGGATGCCCTGAAGCTGCACGCCCTCGAAGTCGACCTGGGTGCCGAAGGCAATGGCCGCCAGGATCGCCAGCTTGTGGCCCGCGTCGATGCCGCCCACGTCGAGGGTCGGGTCCGCCTCGAGGTAGCCCAGGGCGTCGGCCTCCTTGAAGACCTCGGCATAGGGCAGGCCCGAGGATTCCATGCGCGTCAGGATATAGTTGCAGGTGCCGTTCATGACGCCCGAGACGCGGGTGATGGCATTTCCGGCCAGCCCCTCGGTCAGGGCCTTGACGCAAGGGATGCCGCCCGCCACCGCCGCTTCGAACCGCAGGGCGACGCCCGCGGCCTCGGCCGCTTCGGCCAGCGCCTGACCGTGCAGCGCCAGCATTGCCTTGTTGGCCGTCACCACGTGTTTGCCCGCCGCCAGGGCCGCTTCGGTCGCGGCCTTGGCCGGGCCGTCCGCGCCGCCCATGAGTTCGACGAAGACATCCACATCGTCCCGGCGGGCGAGCGCGACCGGATCGTCTTCCCAGGCATAGCCCGACAGGTCGACGCCCCGGTCCTTGCCGCGACTGCGGGCAGACACGGCCGAGACGCTGATCGCGCGGCCTGTGCGGGCCGACAGCAGGGCCGCCTGGTTTTCGACGATGCGCAAGACGCCGACGCCGACCGTGCCGAGACCGGCGATTCCAAGGCGGAGGGTGGGGGTCATGGCGGCAATCTCCGGGGTCTTCGTGAGGGTCGGCAAAGGGGTAGCCGCAGACGCGCGGGGGTGCAACGCGGCTTGTTGCGGGGTCAGATCTGGATGGCGCGCAGGCGGGCGGCGCGGTCGCGCAACCGGCGCCCGCGTTCGGCCAGATCGCCGGTGATGGGGCGGCCGATGGACTGCCGTGTCAGGCGTGTGGCGCGACCACGCAGCTCTGCCTCGGCCAGGGCGGCGCGCGACGGGCGAGCGGTTTCGGCCAGGATCGGGTCGAGCGGGACAAGGGTCGGAAAAGGCTGCGACCGGGCGCGGTCGGAAATCGTGCCCTCGATCGGGGGCAGGTCGGCCCCGCAGGCCGCACAGAACAGGACAAGAAAAATCGGTCGGATCATCGGCCCACGGTAGGCCCGCGACCGATCCGCCACAAGCCCGTGTCGGGGGTCGCGCGTGATACGGTCAGGGTTGGAATTGAACGCGCGTTCGGTTTACCACAGGTCATGGCAAGACCCAGTGGATCAGATGCCGGCGTGACCGGCCCGCGCGTGCGCGCCGCCGCCGAGCGGTTGTTTGCGCGCCACGGCTATGCCGCCGTCTCCATGCGAATGATCGCGGCAGAGGTCGGGATCGGGGCGGGCGCGCTCTATCACTACACGCCGGACAAGCAGACCCTTCTGGCCGGTCTGATGCGCGAACATCTGGACGACCTGCTGGCGGCCTGGGGCAAGGCCGATCCGGGCACGGATCCGGTTGCACGGCTCGATGCCTTTGCGCGGTTCCACATCCGGTTTCACATCGACCGGCCCGACGCCGTCTTCATCGCCTACATGGAGTTGCGGTCGCTGGAGCCCGAGACCTTTGCGGGGATCGAGGCGCTGCGCCGCCGCTATGAGACGGTGCCCGAGGGCATCCTGCGCGACGGGGTCGCGGCGGGCGTGATGGCGGTGGCGGATGTGAAGCTGGCGTCGATGGCGCTCATCGCGATGCTGACGGGGGTCAACACCTGGTACCGCGACGGCGGGCGGCTGGACCGCGACGCCGTCGAGGGGATCTATGCCGATATGGCGCGCGGAATGGTCGGGGTGGAAAGAGTTTCGACGTGAAACTCTTTCAGAAACTCTTCGGGGAAGAGTTTTTGCCCCCGCCCGGTCAGGCGCGCTCCGAGTATTCCATCGTCTCGGTGTTCACGACGATATCCTCCTCGGGGCCGACGAAGGGGGGCACCATCACCCGGACGCCATTCTCCAGCACGGCGGGCTTGAAGCTTTTGGAGGCGGTCTGACCCTTCACCACGGCCTCTGTCTCGGCGATGCGGCAGGTGACCTTCTGGGGCAGGGTGGCGTTAAGCGCCTCGGCCTCGTGGTATTCGACCAGGACCATCATCCCGTCCTGCAGGAAGGGGCGACGCTCGCCCAGGATTTCGGCGTCGAGTTCGACCTGCTCGTAGGTTTCGGTGTCCATGAACACCAGCTTGCCGTCGGTCTCGTAAAGAAACTGCTGGTCCTTCTGCTCCAGACGCACACGCTCGACCTTGTCGGCGGACCGGAAGCGTTCGTTCAGCTTGGAGCCGTTGCGCAGGTTCTTCATTTCCACCTGGGCAAAGGCGCCGCCCTTGCCGGGCTTGACGTGGTCGACCTTGACGGCGGACCACAGGTGGCCGTCGTGTTCCAGCACAAAGCCGGGGCGGATTTCGTTGCCGTTGATCTTGGGCATCGGGAGGCTCGCGTATGATGATGAGGTTGCGGATGACTGGGCTTGGCCTGTAGCGACCGGGACGGCGCCTGACAAGCCGGGGGACGAAATCGGGGGCAGGGTCGCGGCGGGGCGCAAGCAGGCCATGACCGGAGCCTCCGTGGCGAAAAGCGCACCATCCTGCGTTGACGCCGCCCGCGGGAATGCCATGCCGCATACAGAGGCGCGGATTGGTCAGGTCTGAGATCAGCGCAGAGGTCAAGTCCCCGGAATGGGGCGAAAAGATGACGGAAACTTGAAGATCGTCAGGCCAACCCCATATCTAGTCGTGTGATGGGTGTCTGACCGCCGTTTTTTGGGCTGCCTTGTGCCGCAGTGTGCGTCTGACGCAGGTGAGGTATTCCAAAAATGCATAGCGCGAATCAGGAAAGCATGTGCTAGGTCACCGCACCGGGGAGATGCAAGAGCAATATGGAGAGAGCAGCAATGACTAATTTCGTCGATGCCACGGCGTTCAATTTTGAGCAGGGCCAACGGTCCCGCAAGCTTTTCGCCGCCGTTGTGCTCGCTGCCCTCGACGACGCTATTTCGGATGACAAGAAATTCGGCAATGGACCCGAGCAGATCGCCCGTTGGGCGCGGTCGCGTGACGGTCGTGAAGTTTTGTCCTGTGCCGGGATCGACCCCAATGAGCGGGTTGTGTCCGGTCTCATGGAATTCGTGAGCCGGGGTGTCCGCACCTCTGTCGCGCTGTCGCGGGAAGAGAGCGAGCGTCGTCAGGCCGCCGAGCTGGCCGAGGCCGCCGAAGCCGCATGATCGTATGACAATGGTCGGCTGAATGCCGACCTGAAAGACAGAAAACCGCGCCCGGACTGAACGTCGGGCGCGGTTTTCTTTTTGACCATCTTGTTTTTGAACAAATGGTTAGCCGGTGATCTTCACTCGAATTCTTCGGCTGCCATCATCTGGCGGATTTCGCGGCGGACAAGCTTGCGCACGTTTCGGGTGATCCGCTCGCCCAACTCTCCGGCCAATTCCTGGCGCACGATTTCGGCGATCATCTCGCGCAGCGCTTCCTCGCTCTGCCCTGCGTCCGACAGGTCGGACAGGTCGATGGCGCTTTCTACGGCCCGGGTCGCGGCGGCGGTCACGGCACCGGCGGCGATATTGGCCATGGGGGTGTCGAAATCGACCTCCGAGAGGTCCAGCCCCGACAGGTCCACATCGCCCAGGGACGGCTCGTCCAAGGGGTCGGCCTCGGTCTCGGGCTGTGAGGCTTCGATGTCGATATCCGCTGCCTTCAAATCCGGTTCTGCGCTGTCCTCGTCCTCGGGGGCAGGCGTCTCGGCAACGGGTGACGGCTCCCACGGGTCCGCCTCGAAGGTCACCACGTCCGCCTCGGGCGCGGCGGCTTCCGCCTCTGCCTCGGCCGTGGGTGCGGGGAATTCCGCCCAAAGTTCACCTTCGGGCGCATTTTCCGTCGCGGCCTCGGGGGCGTCGGTCTCGGGCGCATCGGCCTGGGATTGCGTGACACTCTCCTCGGGTGTTTCCACCTCGATCTGGTGCTTGGCGGCGTCCTCGGCATCGAGCATTGCCGCGATTTCGGCTTCAATATCGGGGACCATGTCCGGATTGTTCGCGACATTCCATTCGTAGGTCTTGCTGACCTCAGCCAGCGACGAGATCACCATCGTGTCTTCGTCGGTCGCGCTCTCGGCTTCGAAGTCGGCATCTTCGGCATAGGTGTCCAGCTCCGACTCGTCGGACCAATCTGTCGCCTCGTCCTCGACCTCTTCGGGAAGCAAGTCGACCAGATCGCCGGTGATCGCGGTGACATCGGACGGCATGTCTTCGACGAAATGTTCGGCGTCGCGGCCGTCCATTTCTTCCTGGGCCAGCGCGTGAATGGTCTGGAACGGATCCTCGGGCTCGGTCACGCGGTGTTCTTCGGCAAGCACCAGCATGGGTCCGGGTTCCAGTTCCGGCGGGACCGGAATGGCGGCCTGTTCGTTCGCGACAAGGCGCCGGATGGACGACAGGACGTCTTCGATATCGTGTGTTTGTGCCATTCCCAGCCCCGATCCTGCCCTTGCTCCCCGCGCGCGGTCTTGCGCCGCTACAGACTGCTCATAGCACATTCCCGAGGGGAAAGGTCCATCGCACTTGACGCAACAGCGTTAAAAACCGCGATCAGTTGCGACCGAAACGCCGCATCACGCTGTCGAGACGGTCACCTTGCGCCGATGGCTGCGTCTGGACGCCGCGCGGGGCATTGGAGACCGCGTTGTAGTAGGCGGAGGGATCATAGCGTTCCACCGACAGGCCCAGATGGTCGGTCGTCATCAGGCCGATGGCGGCCATGACGTTGTAAACGGCCAGCTGCGCATTGCTTTCCGCCTCGAGCAGGGCGGTGCGGGCATCGAGCAGTTCCTGCTCGGCATCCAGCACGTCAAGCGTGGTGCGCGCGCCCAGTTGCGCCTCTTCGCTGAAGCCTTCGAAGGCGAGTTGTGCTGCGCGAACGCCCTCGCGGGTGGCGGTGATCTGCGCGCGCGCGACTTCCAGCCCGGCCCAGGCCCGGCCAACGCCATCGGTGATGGTGCGGGCCGTCTGGCCAAGGTTCGACCGTGCCGCCTGCGCCTGCGCGATGGCCTGACGTTGCAGCGCCGGCAGGCGTCCGCCGGTATAGATCGGCACGTTCCCGGTGATGGAAATCGACGCGCTGTCGGTATCAGGACGGCCCCGCGCGACGGTGCCGCGCAGCCCGAGGGAGGGCAGGCGGTCGGCGGCCCGCGCCTCGGACAACAGCGTGAGGGCGGTGATCTCGTGCTGGCCCGCGGAAATCAGCGGATGCACCTGAAGGGCGAGTTGTTGCGCCTGATCGACCGATTGCGGAAGGGCGGGGGCGGCGGGCGGCGCGGCCAGGCTGCCGGTGGGCAAGACACCGATGGCGAGGCGATAGGTCTCGCGCGCGATGTCGACCTGACCCCGGGCGGCGGCCAGAGCCGAGCGCGAAGCCGCCAGCCGCGACTGGGCAATGGCGACGTCAGTGCGGGTGACTTCACCCACTTCGAAACGATCTTCGGCGGCGCGCAACTGTTGGGTGATCAGCCGCACGTTGCTTTCGCGCACATCGACGATCCGGACGGCCAGCCGCAGGTCGAGATAGGCGGTCACGGCATCAAGCAACACGCCCTGTTCGAATTGCAGCAACCCGAACCGCGCGCCCAGAACCGCCTCCTTGGCGGCGCTGATCCGCAGGGCGCGCTGGCCCCCGTCCACGAGCGTGTAGTCGAGGATCAGGGCGAGGGATGCGTTCGTGGTCGTCGCCTGCCGCGGGAAATCACGGAAGGCGGAAGATTTGCCGTATTCCGCCTGAAAGCTGACCGTGGGGCGCAGGGCCGAGATCGCCAGGGCCACATCCTCGTCGGTCGCGCGCAGCAGGAAGCGTTGCTGCTCCAGCAGAGGCGAACTGCGATAGGCCTGAATGAGCGCATCGCTCAGCGTCTGGGCGTTGGCGGCGACAGAGGTCAGGACCGCGAAGGCGGCCATTGTCATCATGCGGCCAAATCGGCGTTTTCCCAGAGCGGCCATCACGTCCTCACAGTTGAAATTCGCGGTTCGCGGCAAAGCCGGGCAGGACCGGTGCGGAGGCATTGAAGGCAAACCGCCAAGCAAGGTGGCCGTCGACGACCTGACCCACGCGGACCTCGCCCAGGGCCCCCTTCTGGAAGATCGCGGCGATCCGGCCACCTTCGCGCAACTGTGCGGGCAGGGCGGTCGGCAAGGTCTCGATCGCGCCGTCGATCATGATGACATCGAACGGTCCCGCCTTGGCGGCCCCTTCTGCCAGCGGTCCGGCAAGCACGACGGCATTGTCCGCCTCGACCGAAGTCAGCGCGGCCTCGGCGTCGTGGACCATCGCCTCGTCTTCTTCGACCATGACGACCGATTGCGCCATCTGCGCCAGGATCGCGGCCGAATACCCCAGGCCACCGCCCACGATCAGCACCTCGTCCGTCACCTGAATATCCAGCGCGTCCAGCATCTTGGCCAGTGTCCGCGCCTCCATCAACTCGCGACCCGACCCCAGTGGAATGGGCGCGTCCATATAGGCGACAGAGGTTTGCGCGTTCGGCACGAAAGCCTCGCGCGGGGTGTCGAGCATCGCCTTGATAATCGGGAATTTCGTCACATCGGACGGACGCACCTGCGTGTCGACCATCATCGTGCGGAGAGAATGGGAAGTCACCATGACAATCTGAACCCATCGGTTTATTTTTGCAGTCCTCGTCCAGAAAGCATGTCTTGCCGCGCGCCGCAACGGGAAAGCCGCACCGAGGTGCTTGCGGGCAGAGAGGCGAGGCGCTAATGCAGGGCGCATCCCCGGCGGCGAGTTGGCGGAGTGGTTACGCAGCGGATTGCAAATCCGTGCACACCGGTTCGATTCCGGTACTCGCCTCCAGATATCCCCGACATGCGTTGTTCATCTTGTTGGAAACGGCTTGAGATGTTCGGGATTCGGACCTCCCGTATGCCGGAGCGATATCCCTTTTGCGATGTTTTCAGCGGAGAATCCGCCCATTTTCGGCGCAAGACATCACTTTCCGAACAGAAGCGATGCCCCTGCGTCAGTACGGCAAGCCCACGTAGTTTTCGGCCATGGCGGTCTGCGCCGCCCTGTTGCTTTCGAGGAAGGCCAGTTCGGCCAGCTGCATCTTGTGATCGAAGCTGGTCTGATCCGGGAAACGGTGCATCAGCGACGAGAACCACCAGCTGAACCGTTCGGCCTTCCAGACGCGGGCAAGGGCCTGGGCGGAATAGCCGTCGATGCCGCTTTTGTCGCCGTCGGCGTAAAAACGATGCAACGCGCGGTAGAGATAATTGACGTCGGATGCCGCCGTATTCAGGCCCTTTGCCCCGGTCGGCGGCACGATATGCGCGGCATCGCCACACAGGAACAACCGGCCCCATTGCATCGGTTCACAGACGAACGAGCGTAGCGGGGCGATGGATTTCTCGATGGACGGGCCGGTCACCAGCGTCTCGGCCTGCGCGCGGGGGATGCGGCGGCGCAGCTCGTCCCAGAAGGCGTCGTCGCTCCAGGCGTCGGGGCGGTCGGTGGCATCGCACTGGATGTAGTAGCGGCTGAGGTTGGCGTTGCGCATGGAGCAAAGGGCAAAGCCCCGCTCCGAATTGGCATAGATAAGCTCGGGGTCGACGGGCGGTGTCTCGGACAGGATGCCAAGCCAGCCAAAGGGATAGACCTTCTCGTGTTCCTGCCGCAGGGCCGCGGGGATCGTGCGGCGGCTGACACCGTGGAACCCGTCGCAGCCAGCGATGAAATCGCAGTCGATGCGGATGTCGTCGCCGTTGGCGCGGCAGGTCACGTGGGGCCGGTCGCTGTCGACGTCGTGGAGGGTGACATCCTCGGCCTCGAAAACCATCCGGCCCCCAGCGGCTTCGCGCGCGGCATAGAGGTCGCGGGTCACTTCGGTCTGGCCATAGACGGTCACGGAATGGCCGGTCAGGTCCGCGAAATCGAGGCGGAATATCCGGTCGCCATAGGTGATCAGCGTGCCGTCATGGCGAAAACCCTCGGCCCGCAGGCGCGCGTCGACCCCGGCGGTGGCCATCAGGTCGGTCAGCCCGCGTTCCAGCACACCCGCGCGGATGCGTGACAGGACATGGCCCTTGGTCCGACGCTCCAGCACGATGCTGTCGATGCCGTGGACGTGCAGCAATTGCGACAGTAGCAGGCCCGAAGGTCCGCCGCCGATGATGGCGACCTGTGTGCGCATGGACCCCCCCGTCATGGGACAGCTATGCCACGGGCCCGCGCCCGGTGTAAATCGGCGGCGTCAGTCCGGTTCGTCGTCCAGAAGGATGCGGGCCGCGTCGCCGTCGAGGTCTTCGTATTGGCCGCCCCGCAAAGTCCAGATGCAGGCAACAAGGCCAAGCGCGCCGAGGAACACCGACACGGGGATGAGGACGATCAGGATGTTCATGCGCGACCTCGTCTCAGGGCGTTGAGGACGACCGTCACCGACGATGACGACATGGCGACGGCGGCGATCAGGGGGGTGGCGAGGCCGAGCAGGGCCAATGGCACCGCCACCAGATTGTAGGCGATGGCCAGGCCGAAATTCTGGCGGATGCGGCGGGCGGCCAGTCGCGCCTCGGCCAGGGCCAGGGGCACGCGGGCCAATCCATCGCCCAGAAGCACCGCATCCGACGCGGCGCGGGCGGCGTCGAGCGCGCTGGCGGGTGACAGCGAGGCATGGGCGCGGGCCAGCGCAGTGGTGTCGTTCAACCCGTCGCCCAGCATCAGGACCTTGTGGCCCTGTGCCGTCAGCCGGTCGATCAGGTCGGCCTTGTCGGTCGGGCTGGCGGCGGCGTGAACCTCGGCGATGCCCAGTTGGTCGGCGATGCGCGCCGCCCGTTCGGCCGTGTCGCCCGTCACCATGTGGACGGCGAAGCCGCGCGCGCGCAGCGCGCCGATCATCTCGGCCGCGCCGGGCCGCAGGGTTTCGGCGAAGGTCAGCGGGCGCGCGCCGGTCGGCAGGACGAGGACCGGACCATCGGCGCCGCGTGTCAGGGCGACGGGGCCATCCACGGTCTGGCCGGTGATCCCCTGTCCCGGCTCTTCGCGCAGGTCGGTGACCTCTGCGGCTGCGACGCCTTCCAGGGCCGCGGCAATGGCGCGCGACACCGGATGGGCCGAGGCGCGGGCCAGGGCGGCGGCGATCCCGGCGGCGGCAGGGTCGAGTCCGGACAGGTCGGCGCGCCCGGTCGTCAGCGTGCCGGTCTTGTCCAGAAGGACGGTATCCACCTCGGCCAGCCGTTCCAGCGCGGTGCCCGATTTCAGAAGGACACCGGCCTTGAACAGACGGCCCGACACCGTGGTCGTCACCGTCGGCACGGCCAGGCCCAGGGCGCAGGGGCAGGTGATGATGAGCACGGCGGTCGCCACGCCAAGGGCGGTATGGGCGCTGCCGCTGTGCCACCACCACCCGACGAAGGCCGCCGCCGCAAGCAGGTGAACCAGCGGCGCATAGAGGGCCGCGGCCCGGTCGGCGAGGCTGGAATAGCGGTGCCGACCCGTCTCGGCCACGTCCAGAAGGGCGGCGAGGCGGCGCAGCGTGCTGTCCTCGGCCCGGGCCGTGGCGCGCAGGCGCAGAGGCTGACCCAGGACGACTTCGCCCGCACAGACCGTCGCTTCGGGGTCGATTGGGACGGGCAGGCTTTCGCCCGTGAGCGCCGCGCGGTCCAGCGTAGCGGCGTCGAGCGCGATGCCGTCGACCGGTGCCCGGCTGCCGGGGTGGAGGATGACGACATCGCCGACCTCAAGTGCTGCCACGGGCACGACGATATCCGCGCCGTCCCGGCGGACGGTCGCGCGGGTCATCTCCAGCGCCGTCAGATCCGCCGCCGCCGACCGGGCACGGCCCCGCGCACGGTGATCGAGCCAGCGGCCGATCAGCAGGAAGAACGTCAGCGACAACGCCGCGTCGAACCATGCGGTGCCGCCGCCGAAGGCCGTTTCGTAGAGCGAGCTGCCGCAGGCCAGCGCGATGGCGACGGCAATGGGCACGTCCATGTTCATCCGCCCGGCGCGCAGCGCGGTCCAGGCCCCGACCGCGAAGGGTTGCGCGGCATAGGTCACGGCGGGCAGGGCGATGGCGGCGGAGAGCCAGTGGAACATGTCCTGCGTCACCGCCGACGCGCCGGACCAGACGGCGACCGACAGGGCCATGACGTTCATCATGGCAAAGCCTGCGACGGCGATACGGGCCAGCAGGGCGCGGGCCTTGGGGTCGGGTGTGTCGAGGAGGGCGGCGTCCAGTTCGGCGGCCTCGTACCCCGCCTCGGCCAGGGCGCGGATCGGCATCTCGGCGCCCAGGCCCGGGTCGGTGACGATGCTGACGCGTTTGCGGCTGAGGTTCACGCGGGCCGAGCGCACGCCGGGCAGGGCGGTCAGGGCACGCTCGACCCCGCCGATGCACCCGGCGCAGTGGATGCCGGGCAGCGACAGGACCAGGTCTGCCCCCGCCGCCGCGTGCAGGGCCGGGCGCTCATCGGGGGCCGCGATACACCCCGGGCAGGCGGCGACGGCGCTCATCCCGGCACCCGCAGGATGATGCGGCGGCGGAATGGCGTGCCATCGGGGGCCCGCAGGTCCAGCCGCAGGTTCCAGTTGCCCGGGTGCAGGTCGACCGGCGCGACAAGGGCGGTGCCATCCCATGCCAGGGCGGGCGTCCGGTCGTCGGCGACGGTGGTGGCGCGACCCAGGGTGGCCGAGACGACGTCGGGCCGGACGGGCCGGCCGTCCGGGCCGAGGATGGCAAGGCGCAGGGCATCGCCCGTCACATCGGCCTGCACGTCCCATCCCAGGGCATCCTGCGCGGCGCGGTCGGCGTCGAAGGTCTGCGACGCGACATAGGAGCTGTCGGTTTCGAGACCGGGGAACGTGCGGATGGCGTTGAAGGCGAGGGTCAGGTTGACCCCGATGATGATCGAGAACCCGGCCCCGAACATGCCCAGGACATGCCAGCCGGTCAGGCGGCGGGGGGAGGCGGGCTCAACCTGCATTTGCGGCGCGTTCGTCATTGCTGGCTACTCCGTTGAAGATGGTGTCGCGGTAGGCGCGTTCTTGGGACACGAGGTCCTCGACCCAGAACCGCAGGTCGCTGCGGTCGGACCGGGCGGCCGGATCGTCGGGACGCGCCAGCACATAGACGCGCTGGCGCCTGGTGGAATCGGGGGGCACGGTGACCACCAGGTCGTCGTCCCCCTCGAGCGCGATGCGCAGGGTTTCGTCCGAGGTGAGCGACAGGTGGAAATCGCGCGCCTCGCCGTGCTTGTTGCGCAGCCGGATGTCATAGGCGTTGCGGATCGTTCCGTCCGACAGGGTCACGAAGGTCGGGTTGCGCACGGCGGCCACCGTCAGCTCGATCTCCGGGCGGATGAAAAGGCCCACGACAAGCGCGACGCCGATGGCGGCCCAGGCGACGGTATAGACGATGGTCCGGGGCCGCAGGACGTGTTTCCAGACGGGCTGCGGCTTCCAGCCCTTGATGTCCGCCCGGGTCAGGATGGGCATCGGCGCGGCGTTCGGCGCCGGGGCCGGATCGCCCGGCGCGGCCATGGTCACGGCGTCGCCCGTGGCCCTTGTGCCGATCGGATTGACGGCCAGACGTTCGGCCAGCGTGTCGGGCGGCCGGTCCGACAGCGCCAGATAATCGATCAGGCCGCGGGGCTTGCCGATCTTCTCCATCACCTCGTCACAGGCATCGATGCAGAGCGCGCAGGTGATGCAGGCCATCTGCTGACCCTCGCGGATGTCGATGCCCGTGGGGCAGACGTTCACGCAGGCCATACAGTCGATGCAATCGCCCTCGGTGTTGTCGTGTTTCTTGCCCCGGGGCTCGCCGCGCCAGTCGCGATAGCCGACGGTCAGCGTGCCCTCGTCCATCATCGCGCCCTGGATGCGCGGCCAGGGGCACATGTAGATGCAGACCTGTTCGCGCGCGATGCCGCCCATCAGGATGGTGGTGAAGGTCAGGATGGCAATGGTGATATAGGCGACCGGCGCGGCGGTTCCGGCGACCAGATCGCGGGCCAGTGTCGGCGCATCGGCGAAATAGAACACCCAGGCCCCGCCGGTCGCCACACCGATGACGATCCAGGCCGCGTATTTGGTCAGGCGCAGACGCCATTTGCGGCCGTCCCACTTGGCCTTCCACAGGCGGACCCGGGCGTTTCGGTCGCCCTCGATCCAGCGTTCGACCAGGATGAAGAGGTCGGTCCAGACCGTCTGCGGACAGGCATAGCCGCACCAGACCCGGCCGAGCGCGGACGTGAAGAGAAACAGGCCAAGCCCCGCCATGATGAGCAGGCCCGCGACGAAATAGAATTCGTGGGGCCAGATCTCGATCCAGAAGAAATAGAAGCGCCGTCCCGCCAGATCGACCAGCACCGCCTGATCCGGCAGGTTCGGGCCGCGATCCCACCGGATCCACGGGACGAGGTAGTAGATGCCCAGGGTGAACGCCATCAACCACCATTTCAGGCGGCGGAACGTGCCCGAAACCCGGCGCGGGAAGACGGGTTCACGGGGGGCGAAAAGCGGTGTGTCGGTCATCAGGGCCTCTGGCTGTGGGATCCGCCGGATCGAAGGGGCGTTCCCTGGTCCTCCGTGTCGCAAATCGAACGGGAGGCCGCCTTGATTCAGGTCAACCCCGGGGCGCTGGTCATCCAGGCCCCGGGGCTGCGGTCACGCCGTCCGTCCAACCCGCAAGGGCGCGGCGCGAGGAAGGCGTGTCCGTCCCGGCGCGCCCTCCCCCGAGCGCACCGGGTGTGGGTCGTCACTCGGTGGCTTCCCCACCGCCAAGCGCGTGGACATAGGCGGCAACGGCGCGAACCTCGGCCTCGCCCAGACGGGCGCCCCAGGGGGGCATGACGCCGAAGCGCGCGTTGCGGATGGAATAATCCACCGCCTCGGGCGAGCCGCCGTAGAGCCAGATCGCGTCGGTCAGGTTCGGGGCCCCGATTTCGCGGTCGCCCATCCCTGCGTCGCCGTGACAGGACGCGCAATTGTCAAGGAACAGCTCCGCCCCGGCGGGGTTCGCCTCGTCCATTCCCGACAGGGAGCGGACGTGGGCCGCGACGGCGGTGATCTCCTCGTCGCTGAGCAGCTCGGCGAAGGCCGGCATCTCGGACCAGCGCGCATCGGCGTCGTCGTCATTGCGGATGCCGTGGCGGATGGTGGTGGCGATCTCGGTGATCTGACCGCCCCAGAGCCAGTCGTCGTCCAGAAGGTTGGGATAACCCGCCGCCTGAACACCTGCCGCACCGGCCCCGTGGCATTGCGAGCAATTGGTGCGGAACACGGCCTCGCCCGCCGAGATGGCATAGCCCTGCAACTCGGGGTCCGTGCCCAGGGCGGCCAGGTCGATTTCTTCCAGCCGGGTGTTGAGCGGCGCATTGGCCGTGTCGACCGCCGCGATCTCGGCGGCCACATTGGCCCGGGTGGACCAATTGAGTATCCCGGCCGTGGCTCCCGACACCAGCGGCCAGGCCGGGAACAGGATGGTATAGATCACCCCCCAGACGATGGTCGCGTAGAACGTCCAAAGCCACCAGCGCGGCAGGGGTGTGTTCAGTTCCTCGATGCCGTCCCAGACGTGACCCGTGGTCTCGGTTCCGGTGGCGTCGTCGATGCGCTTGTCGTCAGACATGGTCGCGCTCCTTCATGAAGTCGGTCACCGCGCAGGTGCAGTCGGGGCAGGCGTTGGCACAGCCCGACGGCTCCCGTTCGCGGAAGGGAACGGCGGCGGCATCGTCGTGGAGCGGCCGCGATCCGGGGCGGAAGGCCCAGGCGATGACGCCCAGAAAGATCAGCGTCAGGACCAGAAGGGCCCAGCTGTCGGCCAGCTCGCGCAGGAAGGAATAGGTGTCCATTGTCGTGTCCTTTCGATCAGCGGCTGGCGTCGGGGGTGAAGGTCGTGAAGTCGACCAGCGTGCCCATCATCTGCAGGTAGGCGATCAGCGCATCCATCTCGGTCACGCCATCCTGGCCGTCGAAATTGCGCACCTGAACGTCGGGATAGCGATCTTCCAGCCCGCCCGTGTCCGCGTCGGGATCGGCCTGCGCCAGGAAGTCGGCGCGGGCATTCTCGACCATGTCGTCGGTATAGGGGACGCCCACCATGCGATGCACGGCGATGGTGTCACCGACGTATTCGCCATCCAGCCGGGCACTTTGCAGGAAGGCGTATTTCGGCATCACGCTTTCGGGGACGACCGATTGCGGGTCGCGCAGGTGATCGACGTGCCATTCGTCCGAATAGCGCCCGCCGACACGGGCCAGGTCCGGCCCCGTGCGTTTGGAGCCCCATTGGAACGGGTGGTCGTACATCGATTCCGCCGCCAGCGAATAGTGGCCATAGCGCTCCACCTCGTCGCGCATCGGGCGGATCATCTGGCTGTGACAGACATAGCAGCCTTCGCGGATGTAGATGTCGCGCCCGGCCAGCTCCAGCGGGGTGTAGGGGCGCATGCCCTCCACATCCTCGATGGTGTTTTCCAGCCAGAAGAGCGGCGCGATTTCCACCGCCCCGCCGATGGTGACGACGGCGAGGCTGGCCACCAGCAGAAGGGTCGCATTGCGCTCCAGCCGCTGGTGGAAGGTGATCGTCTGCGTCTCGGGGGGCAGTTCGTTGGGAACCTTGCCCGGGGCGTCCGACAGGGTGGCGACCTTCGGATCCTGTTCGGGATCATAGGCCGGGTCGCGAGGGTCTTTGGGATCGGTCATGTCTGATCACTCCGCAGGGGTTGCGATGGCGGCGGTGTTCGGGCTTCGGATGGTCATCCACATGTTCCAGACCATCACGAGCGCGCCGCTGAGGAAGAGGATCCCGCCCAGACCACGCACCAGGTACATGGGGAACTTGGCATCCACGGTGTCGGCGAAGGAGTTGACGAGGAAGCCGTTGGCATCCACTTCGCGCCACATCAGGCCCTCCATGATACCTGTCACCCACATCGAGGCGGCGTAGAGAACGATACCGACCGTCGCGAGCCAGAAGTGCAGGTTGATCGCCGAGACGGAATGCATCTGCCTGCGGCCCCAGAGCTTGGGCGTCAGGAAGTAGAGCGCGCCGAAGGTGATCAGCCCGTTCCAGCCGAGCGCACCGGAATGCACGTGGCCGATGGTCCAGTCGGTGTAGTGCGACAGGGAGTTGACCGCGCGGATCGACATCATCGGACCCTCGAAGGTCGACATGCCGTAGAAGGCGAGGGAGGCCACGAACATCCGGATGATCGGGTCGGTGCGGATCTTGTCCCACGCCCCCTCCAGCGTCATCAGGCCGTTGATCATGCCGCCCCAGCTGGGCATCCACAGGATGATCGAGAACACCATCCCCAGGGTCGCCGCCCAATCGGGCAGGGCCGTGTAATGCAGGTGGTGCGGACCGGCCCAGATATACAGGAAGATCAGCGCCCAGAAGTGGATGATCGACAACTTGTAGGAATAGACCGGGCGGCCCGCCTGCTTGGGAACGAAGTAGTACATCATCCCCAGGAAGCCGGCCGTCAGGAAGAAGCCCACGGCGTTGTGGCCATACCACCACTGGGTCATCGCATCCTGCACGCCCGAGAAGACCTGCACCGACTTGGAGCCGAAGATCGAGACCGGGATCGACAGGTTGTTGACCACATGCAGCATCGCGACGGTCACGATGAAGGCGAGGAAGAACCAGTTGGCCACATAGATGTGCTTTTCACGCCGCTTGATCAGCGTGCCCAGGAAGACGGCCAGATAGGCCAGCCAGACGACGGTCAGCCAGATGTCCACGTACCATTCGGGTTCGGCGTATTCCTTGGACTGGGTCGCCCCCAGAAGGTAGCCCGTCGCCGCCAGCACGATGAAGAGCTGATAGCCCCAGAACACGAACCAGGCGGTGTTGCCGCCCCAGAGGCGGGCCGAGCAGGTGCGCTGGACGATATAGAAGGACGTCGCGATCAGGGCGTTGCCCCCGAAGGCGAAGATCACCGCGCTGGTGTGCAGGGGCCGAAGCCGCCCGAAATTCGCAAAGGGCTGTGCCCATTCGAAATTCAGCACCGGAAAGGCCAGCTGGAACGCGATCAGGGTGCCCACAAGGAACCCCGTCACGCCCCAGAACGCGGTGGCGATGACGCCCGCGCGCACCGGCCCGTCCATATAGCCCTCGGGCGTGGCGACCTTGGCATTGGCCCCGTAGGGGTCCGTCTGCCGCAGCGTCCAGAGCATCATGCCGCCCGCAACGCCCATGAAGATCAGGGCGTGCACCATATAGGCCGGGTCGCGCGCGAAATTTGCGGCGATTGCCGCCAAGAGCGCGACCAGACCGAAAAATGCGATCTTTACGTAGTCCATTCCGTCCTCCGAATCCGGGAAGGCTGGGACCTTCCGTCATCATCGGACTAGGGGGGCGGGCAGGGCCACGCCTTGATCTGGGTCAAGGTCTCTGACGGATCAGGACAAAACGTCTCCGTCGGCGTCATCCCCGGCTTCGGCCAGAAGGGCGCCCAGATCGTCGCACAGAAGGCCGCGCAGGCCCGACATGCGGATCACGCCATCCTTCTTGAGCGCGGTCATCTGGCGACTGACCGTCTCGATGGTCAGACCCAGATAGGACGCCATCGCCTCGCGGGTGAGGGGCAGTTCGGCGCGCAACGGCGCGCTGCCGGTGGCCGCACGGCGCAGAACGATCGCCAGCAGGGTCGCCACCTTCTCGCGCGCGGTCTTGCGGCCGAGCAGCAGCATCCACTCGCGCGCGGCATCGATCTCGTCCAGCGACATCTCCAGCAGGCGCTGCGACACATGGGGCGTATCGGTCAGCAGTCGTTCGAAGGCGGGGCGATCGAACATGCACAGGGTGACATCGGTCGCGGCCACCACCTCGTAGGGGGCATTGGCGCGGCCCGGTCGCCCGATGAAATCCGACGGCAACAGCAGCCCCACCATCTGCATGCGCCCGTCTTCCATCGACCGCGTCAGCGTGGCGCAGCCTGTGACGACAGACGCGGCAAAGGGCATCGGCTCACCCTCCATAACGATGGTCTGGCCGGCCATCCAGGTGCGATAGGATTTCATCGCCTCCAGCCGCGTCAGCTCATCCGGCTCGCAGGTGGCGCAGACGGCACGGTGCCGGATCGGGCATTGGCGACAGGCTTCGGTCGCGATCTGAAGGTCAAGAGCGGTCATCCCAGCGTTGTGCCACCGGGGTTGACCTGCATCAAGGCGCGTTTCGCGCGGATGGGCGATGTTTCCGCCATGTCAGATCATGCCTTCCTTGCCGAACACGGCCTCTTCACCGCGCGGACCCCGCGCTACACGAGTTATCCGCCGGCGCCGCATTTCGCGCCCGGCATCGGCCCCGAAACGGTGGCGGGCTGGCTTCGGACCCTGCCGCGCACGGAGCCTGTATCGGTCTATGCGCATATCCCGTTTTGCCGGCGGCTCTGCTGGTTCTGTGCCTGTCGTACGCAGGGCACCAAGACGGATGCACCGCTCGCGCCTTACGTCGAATCCCTTGAGGCCGAGGCGGACCTGCTGGCCGCGCATCTGCCCCCCGGTCTAGAGGCGGCGCATCTGCACCTGGGCGGCGGCACGCCCACGATCCTGTCGCCCCATCTTCTGGACCGGGTCTTTGCGGCCATCACCGACCGTATCCCGCTGACCGCCGGGGCCGAAGTATCGGTTGAGGTCGACCCGACCGTGCTGGACGATGTTCGCCTTGATGCGCTGGCCCGGGCCGGGGTGACCCGCGCCAGCATCGGCGTGCAGGATTTCGACCCCCGCGTTCAGGCCGCCATCGGTCGGCCGCAAAGCCTGGCTGAAACCGCCTTCGCCGTCGATGGGCTGCGGGCGCGGGGTGTTTCGCGCGTCAATATGGACTTGCTCTACGGTCTGCCGTTTCAGACGCCCGCCAGCCTGTCGCGGACGCTGGACCTTGTGCTGGATATGGCGCCGGACCGGATTGCCCTGTTCGGCTATGCCCATGTGCCCTGGGCATCCAAACGCCAGGTGATGATCCCCGAAGACGCCCTGCCGGATGGCCCCGCGCGCCTCGATCTGTTCGATCTGGCCGCCGGTCGCCTGATCGAGGCGGGGTTCGTACGGCTGGGCATCGACCACTTCGCCCGGCCCGATGATCCGCTGGCCCTGGCCGCGCGCGACGGCCGGATGCGGCGCAATTTCCAGGGCTATACCGACGATTCCGCGCCCAGCATGATCGGCCTCGGCGCCTCCTCGATCTGGAAGCTGCCGCAGGGCTATGTGCAGAATGCGACCGGCACCGCCGATTGGGCGCGCCGGGTGGCGCGGGGGCAACTGCCCGTCGTGCGGGGCCACGCGCTGAGCGAAGACGACCGGATGCGCGGCGCGTTGATCGAAGGATTGCTCTGTGACTTCGCCGCGCACCCCCGGCTTGCGGGAGCCCATGCCGCTGCCGCCATGACCATTCTCGACGATTTGCT
This sequence comes from Jannaschia pohangensis, assembly GCF_900113875.1. GTDB lineage: Bacteria > Pseudomonadota > Alphaproteobacteria > Rhodobacterales > Rhodobacteraceae > Jannaschia > Jannaschia pohangensis. The sequence goes on from NZ_FORA01000004.1 coordinate 245,159, forward strand.
GGCCCGCTGGCCGGGCGCGATGGTTCCCGATGGCACGGGCGGCATCGCGGTGACCGACTGGGCGCGACCGCTCGTGCGGCAGATGGCGATGGACCTGGATGCCTATGCGCGCCCCGAAGGACGCCACAGCATAGCCGTCTAGGACAGCGCCTTAGCCACGCAGGCTGAACAGCGCGAGGGCGACGACCGCCAGAAGGGACGCCGCCATGGCGATGTTGATGCGCCGCTGGACCTCGGGCGCCAATGCCAGCCGGTGCAGCCATATCCCCGCGAGAAGCCAGCCGATGTGGATCGGCACCCAGATCGCGTTCATGATCAGCAGTTTCAGAACCGCTTCAGCGACCGCCGCGTCGGGCAGGAAGCTGAACCCGCTGAAGAGCGTCGTGTTGACCGCATAGGCCTTGGGATTGATCGCCTGCAACGCCAGCCCGTCGCGCAGCCCGAGCGGCCGCGCCGCCGCCGTGAAGGCGACATTCGCCCCCGCCGTCGCGATGCGATACGCCAGATACAGCAGGTAACCCGTCGATGCCGCCAGCAGGACAAGCCGGATCGCCGGATGCGCGAAAATCACGGCGGCGATGCCGGTGATGACGGCCAGCGCCACGAGGTTGGTCCCGATGCACAACCCCGCCACATAGCGCAGCCCGGGCCGCAGGCCGAAAGCGCTGCCGACGCCCGCGGTGGACAACACGCCGGGACCGGGCGTCACGATCAGGAAAAAGACGGCGGCGGCGAATGTCAGCATGGCGCGATGCCGGTCGCGAAGAGCCCGGGTTTCGGGTCAGACATGGGCAACCTCCTGTCGCGTGCCGGTGCGGGCCGACGCCTGTATCGCATCGATCAGGGCGAGGGCGGGCAAGGCCGATTGGCCGGTGATTGCGGGGGGCCGACCGGCCCGCAGGCTGTCGGCGAACTCCGCGATGACGGCCTGATGCCACGCGTGGTCGAACGCCATCGGATCGGCCCCGCCGCCGGTCGCGACCTCTGCGCCCGCCACCTCCTGTCGGCCGTCGGCGTGATCCAGCCTCAGCACGTCGCCCGCCAGCCGCGCCGACCCGGCGGTGCCGTTGAGGACCAGCGTCTCGACGCCGCCCGGTCGATGCGTGACCGACGCCATCAGCGAGCCGACCGCCCCGCTGGCAAAGGTGAACCCGGCGCTGGCGAAATCCTCGGCCTCCATCCGGTGCAGGGCCGTGGTCGCGACCATCGCCTGCACCGCCGTCACGGGACCGCAGAGGTGCAGCATCAGGTCGATGGCATGGATCCCTTGGGTGATCAGGACGCCGCCTCCATCGCGGGCGAAAGTGCCGCGCCCCGGCGCGTCGTAGTAGCCTTGGTCGCGCCACCATGGCACCCGCAGCTCGACGCTGGCGATACGCCCAAGCTCCGGCAAGCGCTCGGCCAGCAGGCGCGTGGATGGCCGCATCCGGTGCTGCAAGGTGACGCCAAGGGGCACGCCCGCCTCGGCGCAGATATCGACGAGGGCGCGGGCGCGGGGCAGGTCTCGCTCCAGTGGCTTTTCGCACAGGATCGGAATGCGGGCCTGGGCCAGGGCGCGGATCAGATCAAGCCGCGCATCGGGTGGCGTCACAAGTACAACGAAATCAGAATTTTACGCGACGAAGTTGATGTTGTCGGCGGCGCGGGCACCGTGCCGCGCGGCAAAGGCCTGGGTGCGCTCGGGGTCGCGTCCCATCACCACCGAAAGGGTGAGGCCCGCGCCCCGGATGGCCGCCACATGGGTCTCCGCCACCATGCCGGTTCCGATCAGGCCGACGCGCATCAGACGCGCCGCTCGCGCCACCAGATGACCAGTCCGGCGGCGGCGATGACGGCGGCCCCGATGATCGTCTGGCCATCGGGGATCGTGCCGAACACCAGATAGCCGCTGATGGCGAGGTAGATCAGGAAGGAATAGCTGAACGGCATCAGAACGCTCGCCGGGGCATAGCCATGCGCCTGGCTGAAGAAATGATGTCCGGCCCAAGCTGTCACCCCGACCCCGACCATCAGGACCCAGTCGAGCGGGGTGTCGGGGTTGTCCCAGACGATGAAGGCGATCGGGGCCAGAACGACCGTGCCGACGAGGCCGCTGTAAAGCTGCATCGTGCGGGGCGCCGCGACGCCCGCCAGCTGCCGCGTCAGGATCGAAAACAGCGCTAGCGCCATGGCCGACGTCAGCGACAGGATCGCCGCCCAGTGGAATTCGGCCGACCAGGGACGCACCACGATCAACACGCCGACAAACCCCAGAAGGATCGCGGACCAGCGCCATTTCCCCACCGTCTCGCCCAGAAGCGGCACCGACAGCGCCGACACGAGGATGGGCGAGGAGAACATGATCGCCGCCGACATGGTGAGGTCCAGATAGCGGAGGGCGAAGAAATTGCTGACCGTCGAGACCGAGAGCAATGCGCCCCGCAGCAACATCAGCGCCGCCTGCCTGCGCGGTGCGGTCCAGCCCGAGTGATCGCGGCCCAGCATCGGCCCGGTCGACAGGGCGAAATGCGTGGCGAACCGCATGAAGGCCAGTTGCAGCGCGGGCAAACCCGCCAGCGACAGCCATTTCACCGAGGTATCCGTGAGCGAAAAGAGGGCATAGGCCAACAGCATCAAGGCGATGCCCTTGCCCGGTGCATCCTCGCGCGCGCGGGCCAGATGGCTGACGGGGGCGGGTGCCGCCATCAGTCCTTGGCCGTCTCGAAGGCGCGGGCGGTCAGACCTTTCTGGATCTCGTAGATGGTCTTGCCGATGGGCGGAGCCGGGAGGGGGATGCGGATGGGCACATCCGCCAGACGCGGTTGGCGCGACTGACCGCAGAGCATGCGGCTGTCATAGTCGGCCAGATCGGTGAACTTGGTCATCGACCCCATGACGGGCCAGGCATCGGCGGCCATCATCTCGTAGAAGAGGATGCGCCGCGACTGCGTCGAGGTGTTGAGCGCCGAGCCATGGACGATCCGCCCGTGGTGAATGCTGACCGACCCCGCGGGGCCCATCAGGGGCACGGCATCGGCCAGGTCGAAGCCGTCGCGGGCCAGGTCCATCGCGCCGACGAAATGGCCGTTCGCGTGATGGTCATGGATGGGTCCACGGTGGCTTCCGGGGAAGACCATGAGGGGGCCGTTGTCGGGGCCCATGTCGTCGAAGATCACGCCGATGGCCAGCACGTCGTCGTTGGTATGCGGATAGAAGGCCAGGTCCTGATGCCATTCCACCGCGGCCCCGAAGCCCGCCGATTTCATGTTGAGCTTGGTGGTATGCAACCGCAGGTCGGGGCCGATCAGGTCGCGCGCGGGGGCAAGGATCGTGTCGGAATACATCAGGTCGCGCATCACCCTTGAATGGGTGTGCGGCAGCTTGATCCGCCGGACGCGGGGCGCGTCGGGGCGGTGGCTGTCCTCCAGGTCCAACTCCTCGGTGCCCGCCGTCAGGCCCCGGGCGCGCGCCTCGTAGCGGGCGACTTCGGCGTGCAGCGAGGCCAGTTGGTCAGGTGACAGACGTCGTTCCAGAACGAGGAACCCGTCCCGGTGGAAGGCGTCTTTCTGGGCTTGGGTCAGCACTTCCATCGCGGTCACTCCGGTCTGAGCAGGTCGAGTTGGGGCAGGGTGCGCGCCGCATCGGGTGTGACGCCGGTATAGGCCGCAAAGCTTTCCATCGCCATGAAGCGGAACAGGTCGAACCCGGTCAAGAGCGCCAGCCCCGCCGATTTCGCAGCCAGCAGAAAAGGCGTGTCGGTCGGCGTATAGACCGCGTCGAAGGCCCAGGCCTGCCCGTCGATGAGCGCCGCGTCAAAGGCGGTGCCGCCATAGGGCGCCATGCCCATGGGGGTGCAATTGATCAGGCCGTCCGCCGCCCGGATCGCCGCGGGGGCCTCGCCTGCGGGAATGGCGCGGGCGCCGGTTCGTCGGGCCAAGGTTGCGGCCCGGTCCGCGTCCTTGTCCCAGATCGCCACGTCTGTCGCGCCAAGCGTCAGCAGGGCCGGGACGATGGCGCGGGCCACGCCGCCCGCGCCCGCAAGGGCGACCCGTCCGGGGGGCGTCCGCATGACATTACGGTAGGCGGCCAGAAAGCCGGTGTAGTCGGTGTTGTGCCCCGCCAGCGGTGCGAAGGTCAGGGTGTTGGACGCGCCCAGGTCGCGCACATCGGCCAGCATCGCGTCGCCCGCCCAGTCGGCGGCCTGGGTTTTCCACGGATGGGTAACGGTGACACCGGTCCACCCTTCGGCGCGCAATCGGTCGACCGTCTGCGGGAAGTCGAAATCCGGCACGTCGCTGGTGTCGATCGGGGTGAAATCGAAGGTCCAGCCATGATCGGCGCACATGATCGCAAGCGCGCGCGATAGGCGCGAGTTGGCGATGTTGTCGCCGATCAGGCCGCAGACAAGATGCGTCACCGGGGCGAAGCGGGGGCCAGCCCCCGCACCCCCGGAGTATTTGGAAAGCAGAGAAGGGTCATCAGGCGGTTCCCGCCGTCGCTTCGATCTTCAGGATGACGTCGAGTGTGGCGCGGGCGTCGGCGGCATCGACAACGGGCAGGGCGCGGCCCGCGATGACGTCGGCGAAATGTTCCAGCTGCCGGACGAGCGGCACGCCATCGGCCACGTCGAGCGTATGGGCGCGGGGCGCTTCGTTCCAGTGGGCGGCGCCCGACCAGACGCGCAGCGAGGGGAATTCGATGGCGCCCGCGGTGCAGGCAATGCGCAGGCAGTCCTGCGCGCTCGGCGGGATGTGGGGGTTCTCGCCCGTTCCCGCTTCGAAGCCCCACGGTGTCGGCGTGGTGTCGGCGTAGGTCAGCGTCGCGACCGCGCCGCCCTTGAATCGCAGGACCGCGCCGCCGCTTTCGGGCCGGGCCGCGCCGCGCACGGCATTGGAGGCCAGGCCCACGACATCCGTCACCTCGCCGAAGAGCCAGCGCAGGGTGTCGACATCATGAATCAGGTTCTGCTTGATCGGCGCGCCGTCCAGCCCCGCGCGCCAGGCGACGTCGAAATAGTCATCGGGCTTTTTCATCAGCCACATCAGCGTGGCGGCCACCGGCTGGCCCAGGCGGCCCGAGGCCACGAGTTCTTTCAGGCGGGCCACGCGCGGGTGGTGCCGCCGGTGATGCCCGACCAGGATGTGCCGCCCCGTGCGCGCGGCGGCGGCGATCATCGCATCCGCATGGGCCAGCGTATCGGCCACCGGCTTTTCGACCAGCACATGCAGGCCCCGGTCCAGCGCGGCGAGGGTCAGGGGCGCATGGCTGGCGGTCGGGGTCGCGATGACGATCCCGTCGGCCGCGACATCGACGTCTTCCAGGCGCGCGAAGCCGGGGGCCATGGCGTGGTCCCGCCGCGCCGGGTCGGGGTCGATGATCCCGGCGAGCGTCAGGTCGGGGTGCGCCGCGATACGGGCGAGGTGGCGTTCGCCGATCAACCCGGTCCCGGCCAGCAGCAGGCGGGTCACATCACCGCCCCGATCTGCCAAGGCACGAATTCGTAGTCGCCCAGACCCTGTGCTTCGGACTTCGTCGTCTCGCCGCCCGCGACGCGCAGGATCATGTCATAGATCTCGCGCCCCTTTGCCTCGACCGAGACGCCGCCCGACAGGATGTCGCCCGCGTTGATGTCCATGTCCTCGGGCATCCGGTCAAAAAGGCCCTGATTGGTGGCCAGCTTGATCGTCGGCGCGGGTTTGGAGCCGAAGGCCGAGCCGCGCCCGGTGGTGAAGCATACGATCTGGCAGCCGCCCGCGATCTGGCCGGTGACGGACGCGGGGTCATAGCCGGGGCTGTCCATGAAGGTGAAGCCCGGCGCGCGCACGGTCTCGGCGTATTTGTAGACCGCCGTCAGGGGCGTGGTGCCGCCCTTGGCCGCCGCCCCGAGCGACTTTTCCAGAATGGTGGTCAGCCCGCCCTTCTTGTTGCCGGGCGAGGGGTTGTTGTCCATCGAGCCGCGATTGCGCGCGGTATAATCCTTCCACCAGTCGATCAGGCCGATCAGCCGCTCGCCGGTGGCGCGGTCCACGGCGCGTCGGGTCAGCAGGTGTTCGGCGCCATAGATTTCGGGCGTCTCGGCCAGAACCCCGGTCCCGCCCTGCGCCACCAGCAGGTCGCAGGCATGGCCCAGGGCCGGGTTCGCCGTGACCCCCGACCAGGCATCCGACCCGCCGCATTGCAGCGCCACCCGGAGGGCCGAGGCCGGGCAGGGCGTGCGCCGCGCCTGATTGGCAATGGGGAGCATCGCGCGGACCTTCTCGACCCCCAACTCCACCGTGCGGCGCAGGCCCGCGACGTTCTGGATGTTCATGGTCTGGAACGTCGGGCTGTGCTTCAGGCCCCAGGCGTCCAGCAGCCAGTCGATCTGGTTCATCTCGCAACCGAGGCCCACCATCAGCACGCCCGCATGGTTCGGGTGGCGGGCATAGCCCCACATCACCCGTTGCAACGCCTCGAACCCGTCGCCGCTGTCGGCCATGCCGCAACCGGTGCCATGGACGAAGGCACAGACGCCGTCGACATTGGGATAGGCGGCGAGTTCCTCGGGCCCGAAGGCGTCGGCAATGCGGCGGGCGGCGGTGGCCGAGCAGTTCACCGACGTCACGATGGCGATGTAGTTGCGCGTGCCCACGTCGCCGTTGTCGCGCCGGTAGCCCATGAAGGTGTCGCCCGTCGCCGGGGTCATCGGGTGCAGGTCGGTGCCGAATTCATAGGCATGATCGGTGGGGGCGAAGGCGCAGTTCTGGGTGTGGACGTGGTCGCCGGGCGCGATGTCGGCGCTGGCATAGCCGATGATCTGGCCGTATTTGCGCACCGCTTCGCCCATGGGGATCACGCGGGTGGCGACCTTGTGGCCCGAGGGGATGAGCGCGGTCGTGGTCACATCCTCGACGGTTGCGCCCGCCTCCAGGGCGCGGGTGGCGGTGACGACATTGTCGGCGGGCGAAAGGCGGATGGTGGTTTGCATGGGAACTCAGGCACAGAGCGGGCTGTCGGATGTCCAGCGGTGGATGGGGATGTGATCGCGCAGGGCACAGGCGGCACGGGCGTCGATCCAGCTGTCGCGCCAGACCTGCCAGTCGCGCAACTCCCCTTCGGGTGCGCTCTGGCTGCGGGCGATGAACTCGGGGAAATGGGCGCGGCCCGTCGGCTGGCCGGTCTTCTGATAGCGCAGATCGAAGGACCAGCGGAACCCGTCCGTCCGGTTGTCGAGCGAGGCATGGGGCACCATCGGATGCAGCAGAACCACACCACCCCGCCGCACCGGCAGGGGGTGCGCGGCGCCCGGACGCAGATGGTCGGCGGGAATGGCCGTCTGCGACAGGGGGCAATGGGGCAGCATGTCTTGCGCCCCCTCGAAGGGTTGCACGACAAGGCAGCCGTTTTCGGGGGTGGCATCGGTCATCGCGACCCAGACCGTCACCATGTCCGTCGCGTCCGCTTCGGCATGGGCGACGGCGCGGTCCTGATGCCACGAGGTGCCGGTGACGTGGGCGCGCGCCTCGTCCGGAGCCAGGTCACGGGCCGGGGGCTTGATGCGGACATGCTGGATCGGGGTCGAGGTGAGTTCGGGGCCAAGAAGGCTTTCGGCGATGTCCAGAAGGGCGGGCGATGTCAGCAGGTCGAAGACCGCAGGCCCCGCGTGGAACGGCGTGTCAGGCCGGATCCGGTCGCCGGGCAGCGAGATGTCCATCGGTTGAAACCAGTCGTGCCCGGCCAGATGCGCGGCATGCAGCGTGGGAAAGAACCCTTGCCAGGGCAGGCCCCACCCGGTCGCCAGATCGTGCAGGAGGTCTGCGTATTCCGTCTCGATCCGGGCAAGCAGGCCCGCGTCCAGAACGTCGTCCACCACCAGGTAGCCCTGGCGGTGAAACGTCGCGATCTGATCGGGGGAAAGCGTCATGCCGCCCCCGTCATTCAAGCAGGATTTCGATGATCGGCGGATAGATCAACAGGACCGATAGCGCCGCGATCTGGATGCAGATGAAGGGCAGGAAACCCCGGAAGATATCCGTGAGCGAGATATGCGGCGGGGCCACGGATTTGAGGTAGAAGGCGGCGGGACCGAAGGGCGGCGACAGGAAGCTGACTTGCATGTTCATGCAGAACAGCACGCCGAACCAGACGGCCAGGTATTTGGGCTGCAACTCTCCGAACAGGCCGATTTCCTCGATCGGCAGGCGCTGCACGATGGGCAGGAAGACCGGAATGATCAGAAGGACGATCCCGACCCAATCCATGAAGGCCCCCATGAAGAGCAGGATCAGCATCATCACCAGCAGGATGCCCATGGTCGGCAGGTCCGCGCTGACGATCAGGTTGGCGACGAAGGTCGGGCCGCCCGCGATGGTATAGGCGCCCGCCAGCGTGGCCGCGCCGATGGTGACCCAGATGATCGTGCCGGTGGATTTCAGGGTGCGCATCAGGCTGTCCCAGACCAGCTCCACGCTGGCCTCGCCCCGGAAGACCGAGATCAGGAAGACTGCGATCACGCCCATGGCCGCCGCCTCGGTGATGCCCGAGATGCCGCCATAGATGGAGCCCATGACCACGCCGATGACGACGATGGGGGCGACAAGGCCCTTGCCCATGCCCCAGGCCTGCGCCGAGCGGGCCTTGCCGAAGACAAAGAAGATCAGCGCCAGTGCGACGATCAGAATGCCCCCGGTCCAATAGACGTGATGCGGCTGGCCCATGGTGATTGGGTCGACGTTTTCGATCACCTCGTTCTGCCCGGTCACGGTGAAGAAACCGGCCCGCAGGAACAGCGCGGCCGAGAACCCGGCCGTCAGGATGGCGACGAAGGCCGCAAAGAGCATCGTCTTCTCGCGCCCCTTCGGATCGTTCGGGTCGTCGGCGGGCAGCGGGGCCAGCGCCGGGTTCAGTTGCGTGCGCACGATGATGTAGAGGATGATGAAGGACGCCAGCATGAAGCCCGGCACGAAGGCCGCCGTGAACAACGCCTTGATCGAGGTTTCCGTGATCAGGCCGAAGATGATGAGCACGATCGACGGCGGGATCATCGTCCCGAGGGACCCCGAGGCACAGATCGTGCCGATGGCCAGGTTCTGGTCGTATCCGAGGCGCAGCATCTGCGGCAGGGCAATCAGGCCCAAAAGGACGACCTCGCCACCGATGATGCCCGACATCGCGGCCATGATGACGGCCATGATGGAGGTGACGATGGCGATGCCCCCGCGCGTCCGGCTGAGCCAGACATTGAGCGACGAATACATGTCCTTGGCGATGCCCGACCGCTCCAGCAGGGCGGCCATGAAGATGAACAGCGGGATCGAGATCAGCACGTAATCCGTCAGAAGCCCGAAGATCTTCTGCGCCAGGATGTTGAGCGGACCCGATCCGAACCGCCCGGTCAGCATCCCCTCGCCGAAGTCCCACGGCGCGGTCAGCAGCGCAGGCTCGAACTTCATGACAAGGACCAGCACCGCCAACACCGCCGAGGCCATGCCAAGTGGCATCCCGATGGCCAGCAGCAACATGAGTCCGATCATCAGGACCAGTGAAATCGTTCCGACGTCCATCGTGTCTCTCTCCCCCTCGCGTCCGTTTTCCCGGACTTATTCCGTCCCGACGGTGCGGCGCAGCCGCTCGATCTCGTCGGGGTCGATGTCGTCGGCGGCGGTATGAACCACCGGTTCAAGGTTCCAGTCGCGGAACAGGTTCGCCACCGCCTGAAGTGCCACCAGCACGATCACCAGCAGGATGGCTGGCTTGATCGTCGCGGGCAGGGGCGGGTTGAACGCCGTGCCATAAAGCTCCCAGCGGAGGAATTTCTGCGTCGCCTCGCCCCAGCCCCCCCAGACCAGGAAGAAGGCGAAGACCACGATCAGCAATGTCGAGATCACGTCGCAGGTGCGCTGTGCCCAGCGGGGCATGATGTCATAAAGCAGGTAGATGCGGATATGGCTGCGTTGCTGCATCGCATAGAGACCCGACAGCAGGAAGGTGAACCCGGCCAGCCAGAGCGTCACCTCGTTCGCCCAGAGCGTCGGTTTCTCGAAGACGTAGCGCAGCAGAACTTCGTAAAGCATGACGCAGACCATCACCGCGATCAGGGCCATGACCACCCGGCCGAGGAAACACGACAGCCGGTCAAAGAGGCCCCAGCCCTGCCATTCCATCGGCGCGCGGCGCACCGTCTTCACGCCCAGCACCAGCAAGGCCAGCATCGCGGCGGCCATGCCCCAGTCTATGGCCCTCAGACCGGGCCATTCGCGCGCCAACCGGTCCACCTCGGGCCCGGGTTCGCGCAGGATCATCAGGAACCCCGGGAAATGCCAGATGGTCCAGGCGCTGGCAAAGACGAAGAGCAGCGGCACGATGACCTCGGCGGCGCCGGGCACATATATGGCTGCCACGGATTTCGCGTCGGTAGTGGTCTGCGGTCTCGTTTCGGCCATTGCGCACCTGTCTGGCAAACGGGGATCGGGAAGCTACACGTCAGACACCGGCCCGCAGGCCGCAGGCAGGGTCAGGCGCGGCCCCGCAGGGTGGGGGCCGCGCCGTATCGGGGCGTCGGATCAGTTCTGAACCAGACCCAGTTGCGTCAGGTAGGTCAGGTGCGACTCGACCAGGGCCTCGGCCTCGGGGGTCGTGGCGAACTCGGGCCAGGTCTCCTGCGCCGCGTTGCGGAACGTCTGCAGGTCTTCCGGCGACCATTCTGACAGGGTCACACCATCGGCGCGCAGCTGTGCGGCGGCTTCGGCATTCTTCTTCTCGAACGTCAGGGCCGTCTGCAGCGCCAGGCTTTCCATGGCGATGGACATGATCCGCTGGTGATGCGCGGGCATCGCGTCCCAGACCGACTTGTTGCACGCCAGATGGTCGGACGGCATCGAGTGGAAGCCCGGATAGTTGGCGAACTTCGCGATGTCATAAAGACCAAGGCCCACGTTGTTCGACAGACCCGAGGCGTCGGCCCCGTCGATGATGCCGGTCTCAAGCGCGGTGAAGATCTCGGTGAAGTCCATCACGATGGGCGTCGCGCCCAGCTTTTCGAAGATCTTGGTCTCCATGCCCGGAGGCGAACGGAACTTCCAGTTCACGAGGTCGGAAATGCCCGCGATCGGCTTGGTCGAGGCAAAGCTCTCCTGACCGTAGACCCACCAGCCGACCAGGTGCATGTCATAGGTGTGATACAGTTCCTGCGCGGCATCGAGACCGCCACCGTAATACAGCCAGCTCAGCTGCTGATAGGGGGTGGAATAGCCGCCCATGATGTCGCCGACGAACTGGAACGCCGGGTTCTTGCCGGTCTGATAGGCCCCGCCGGTCATGTCACAGTCGAGAATGCCGGTCGCGGCCGCATCGAACGTCTCGGTCGGCTTCACGACCGAGGCCGAATAGAACATCTCGATGGTGATCTCGCCGTTCGACATGGTCTGGACGTTATCGACGTACTGCGCCGCAAGCCGGCCGGATTCTGTCTCGGGCGCGTAGTGTGTCTGGATTCGCAAACTCGTGGTCTGGGCCAGAGCAGCGGTGCTCACAAGCGCAGTGGATGCGGCGGCAATGGCCGCAAGTGTCAGTTTCTTCATCAGTTCCTCCCAAAGTGAAGCTCGACCCCTGAGCCCCGGAGGGCCTCCCATCAGGGGGTGCCCTTCGACCCTAGCCGGGAATCGGCAGAGCGCAAACGAAAAATGAAAATCACTGGACAAGTCGATATTTATCGGAATATCGAAATTTCAGGGAGGATGTGGCATGGCGGATGGCCAGACCGGGACCGAGCCGAGAGATCGGATCGGGACGCCCGAAATCTATGACAGCCTGCAACGGCGGCTCCTGACCGGAGGGTTTGAGCCGGGGGCCAAACTGATGCCGTCAGCGCTCCATCAGGAATTCGGCTGTTCGGCCAATACGGTCCGCGATGTCCTGTTGCAGCTCTCCAAGGTCGGTTTGGTCGATTTCGAGATCCAGCGCGGATTTCGTGCCCGTCAGGTCAGCCTGAAACGCCGCTCCGAAGTGGCCCGCTTTCGCGTCATGTTGGAGCAGGAGGGGGCCGTCGCCTCGATGCGCAACGGCGGCCTGGAGTGGGAGGCCGCGCTGACCGCGGCCCATCACCGGCTGATGCACATCGAACGCCAGATCGCGCAAATGCCTGATACGGTTCCCTTTGTCGGGATCTGGTCGGATGCAGAGCTGGCCTTTCACCGCACCTTGATGTCCGAATGCCGCCTGCCACCGCTGCTGGAGGCCTTCGACAGCATCTACATGCAGTTCCGCCAGCAGATGGTCGGCTTGGAACAGAATTGCGTGCCCAGCTATTTCCACCGGATCATCAGCGACCATCAGGCTATCGTCGACGCCGCCCTGTCCGGCGACGAGGCGGCGCTGCGTCATGCGATCCACGACCACCAGGCGCGGCACATCACATGAAGAATGTCGCGCAAGATATTGAATACATTATGCCCAAAGGGTCAGAGCCCGTTCAGGTCCTTCAGCTCCAGATAGAGCGCCGAGTGATCCATCTCGCCCCCGTCCATGGCGTCGCGCAGCCGCTTGAAGCGATCGTTGATCGCCGTGACGGTCGGCAAGGTCAGCGACAGTCCCGCCGCCTCGTCCAGCACGTTGTCGAGGTCCTTGATCTGGAACTTGGTCAATCCGCCGGGCACGAAGTTGCCCTCGGTCATTCGTGCTCCGTGTTGTTGCAGGATCGTCGAGTCGGCGAACCCGCCTTTCAGTGCAGCGCGCACCGCCGCCGGATCGGCCCCGCCGCGTTCCAGCAGAAGCATCGCTTCGGCGACCGCGCCAATGGTGCAGGCCACGATCGCCTGATTGGCCAATTTCGACAATTGCCCCGCACCGACGGGTCCGACGTGAACCGGGCGACCCAAGGCCTTGAGCACTGTTTCCACTTTGGAAAAAGTCGTGGGGTCGCCGCCGGCCATGATCGCGAGACTTGCACTTTCCGCACCTTTCGTCCCGCCAGATACCGGCGCATCGACATAGCCCAGGCCGCGCTCGGCGAACCGGGCGGCATGGGCGCGGGCTTCGGCGGGTTTGATCGACCCCATCTCGACCCAGATGGCGCCGGGCGCAAAGGCCTCCATCGCCGCGACCTGGACCGCGTCCGAGGCCGGACCGTCCGACAGCATGGAGATCACGATGCCGGATCCCGCGACCGCCTCGGCCGGGGAGTCGACGACATTGGCCCCGTGGTCGGCCAGAGGTTCGGCCTTGGCGCGCGAGCGGTTCCAGACCGTCAGGTCGTGACCCGCCGCCAGAAGGTTGCGGGACATCGGTCCACCCATCAGGCCGGTTCCGAGAAGTGTAACTTTGGGCATATCGCTCTCCGTGTTTGTGCGGACCCTAGAAAGCAGGACGCCCCCTGCGCAACCAAGGAGTTGTCATGACCGATCGTCTTCGGGGCAAACGCGCCCTCATCACCGCTGCGGGCCAGGGCATCGGCCGGGCGACCGCCGAGATGTTCATCGCCGAAGGGGCAGAGGTCTTCGCTACGGATGTGAACGCCGATCTGCTTGCGGGTCTGGACTGCGAGACCTTTGCGATGGATGTCCGCGACGACGCATCGGTCGTGGCGGGCGTGGGCAGGGCCAACCCGACAGTGCTGTTCAACTGCGCGGGCTTCGTCCACCACGGCAACGTGCAGGCGGCGACCGACGCGGAGTGGGACATGGGGTTCGACCTGAACGTCAAGTCGATGTTCCGCACCATCCGCGCCGTCCTCCCCGGGATGCTCGCCAACGGGGGCGGGTCGATCATCAACATGTCGTCGGCCTGTTCGTCGATCATCGGCGCGCCGAACCGCTTCATCTATGGCGCGACAAAGGCGGCCGTGATCGGGCTGACGAAGTCAATCGCGGTCGACTACATCAAGCAGGGCATCCGCTGTAACGCGATCTGTCCCGGCACGGTGGAATCGCCGTCCTGGCATGACCGGGTCCGCAAACTGGGCGAGGAGATGGGGAGCTATGACGCCGCACTCGAGGCCTTCGTGGCGCGCCAGCCCATGGGCCGGGTCGCCCGGGCGACCGAGATCGCGGCACTGGTAACTTACCTGGCGAGCGACGAAAGTGGCTTCACCACGGGGCATCCGCACATCATCGATGGCGGCTGGTCAGGGCAATGAGGGGGGGTTACCCACGGGTAACCCTTTCTGAAATATTAACAAATCCGATGAGCGTGCGATGACCAAACTCCGTTCCCGCCTGTGGTTCAACAACCCCGACAACCGCGAGATGACGGCCCTCTATCTGGAGCGGTATCTGAACTATGGCCTGACGCGGGAGGAATTGCAGGGCGACAAGCCAATCATCGCGATTGCCCAGACCGGGAGCGACCTGAGCCCCTGCAACCGCCACCACATCGAGCTGGCCAAGCGGGTGCGCGACGGCATCATCGAAGCGGGGGGCGTCCCGCTGGAGGTGCCGGTCCATCCGATCCAGGAGACGGGCAAGCGGCCCACGGCCTCGCTCGACCGGAACCTGGCCTATCTGTCGCTGTCCGAGACGCTGAACGGCTATCCGCTGGACGGGGTCGTCCTGATGATCGGCTGCGACAAGACCACGCCCGCGCTGCTGATGGCGGCGGCGACGGTCAATATTCCGGCCATCGCGCTGTCGGTCGGACCCATGCTGAACGGCTGGTTCAAGGGGCAGCGGACCGGGTCGGGCACCATCGTCTGGAAGGCGCGCGAATTGCACGCGGCGGGCGAGATCGACGATGCGGGCTTCATGGAGATCGTGGCCTCGTCCACGCCGTCGGTCGGCTATTGCAACACCATGGGCACGGCCACGACGATGAATTCGCTGGCCGAAGCCCTGGGGATGCAGCTGCCGGGGGCGGCGGCGATTCCCGCGCCCTACCGCCAGCGGGGGCACATCAGCTATCAGACGGGACAGCGGATCGTGCAGATGGTGCACGAGGACATGAAGCCGTCCGACATCATGACGCGCAAGGCTTTCGAGAATGCCATCGTGGTCAATTCGGCCATCGGGGGGTCGACGAATGCGCCCATCCACCTCAACGCCATCGCGCGGCATATGGGCGTGCCGCTCGATAACGATGACTGGCAGGCCCTTGGGCTGAAGATCCCGCTTGTGGTCAACCTGCAACCGGCGGGCGAATACCTGGGTGAAGACTACTATCATGCGGGGGGCGTGCCCGCCGTCACGGGGCAATTGATCGAAGCGGGGCTGCTGCCGCATCCCGATGCGATGACGGTGAACGGCAAGACCATGGGCGAAAATTGCGCGGGCCTGTCGTCGGCCCTGCCGGATGTCATCAAGCCCATCGATGCGCCGATGAAGGCGGATGCGGGGTTCCTGAATCTCAAGGGCAACCTGTTCGACAGCGCCATCATGAAGACGAGCGTGATTTCCCCGGAGTTCCGCAAACGCTACCTGTCGGACCCCGACGATCCGGAGGCTTTTGAGGGGCGGGCGATCGTCTTTGACGGCCCCGAGGATTTCCACCTGAAGATCGACGATGAAACCCTTGAAATCGATGATGATTGCATCCTGATTATGCGGGGGGCGGGGCCCATCGGCTATCCGGGGGCCGCCGAAGTCGTGAACATGCGGCCACCGTCCTACCTCATCAAGAAGGGTATCTCGGCCTTGCCGTGCATTGGGGATGGCCGCCAGTCGGGCACATCGGGCAGCCCGTCGATCCTGAACGCATCGCCCGAGGCTGCGGCGGGCGGGGGCCTGGCCCTCGTGGCGACGGGCGACCGGCTGCGCATCGATCTGGGCCGGGGCACGGCGAACATGCTGGTGGAGGAGTCGGTGTTGGCCGAACGGCGCGCCGCCCTTGGCCCGCGCCCCTTCACCCCCGAGAGCGAGACACCCTGGCAGGAGATTTTCCGGGACCGGGTCGAGCCGCTGTCCGACGGCATGATCCTGCGCGGGGCCGACAAATATCGTGGCACCGCCCAGAAGGGTGTGCCGCGCGACAACCACTGACATCAGGACGACGATATCGCGCCGGTCGCGGATCGCGGCCCGCCCATCTGCAAAGTCCTTCGATTACAGTCGGGGGGACACGAAAATCCAAGGAGAGACCCCATGAAACTTTGCCGCTTCGGTAAACCCGGCCACGAGAAACCCGGCATGATCGACCACAACGGCGATCTGCGCGACCTGACCGGCGTGGTCGAGGATATCGCGCATGAAGCGCTGTCGGATGCGACGCTGGAGATACTCCGCAAGACGGACCCGATGGCCCTGCCCAAGGTCGACCGCCCGGTGCGGTTCGGCCCCTGTGTGAGCGGCGTGGGCAAATTCCTGTGCATCGGGTTGAATTATTCCGACCATGCCGCCGAAACCGGCGCGGCGATCCCCGAGCATCCGATCCTGTTCCACAAGGCCACCAGCGCCATCGTCGGGCCGGATGACGACGTGGTGATGCCGCGCGGATCGACGCACACCGATTGGGAGGTCGAGTTGGGCGTGGTGATCGGAACGCGGTGCAAATACGTCAGCGAGGAGGACGCGCTGGATCACGTGGCGGGCTATTGCGTCGTCAACGACGTGTCCGAGCGGCATTTCCAGACCCAGCTGACCGGACAGTGGACCAAGGGCAAATCCTGCGACACCTTCGGGCCCATCGGCCCCTGGCTGGTCACCCGCGACGAAGTTGGCGATCCGCAGAACCTCGCCATGTCGCTGGATGTGAACGGCAAGCGGATGCAGACCGGGAACACGTCGACCATGATTTTTACCGTGGCCCAGTGCATCAGCCATCTGAGCCAGTTGATGACCCTGCATCCGGGCGACATCATCACCACGGGCACCCCGCCGGGCGTCGCCATGGGGATGAAGCCCGCGCCGGTCTATCTGAAGGCGGGCGATGTCATGGAACTGACCATCGAGGGACTGGGCGAGCAGCGTCAGGAGGTGCGGGCCGATGACTAAGACGAAACTCCTCCAGATCGGGGACATCACCGACCGGATGCGCGACGCCCTGTCGCCGTCCTTCGACATTGACGTGCTGTTCGCCCAAGGCGACCGGGCCGCGTTTCTGGCCGCCCACGGGGCGGATTACCCCGCCATCCTGACCAACGGTCATTGGGGCGTGCCCGAGGACGTGGCCGCCGCGACCCCGAACCTGAAGGTCGTGTCATCCTATGGTGTGGGCTATGACGGCATCGACGCCGACGCCTATGCCGCGCGCGGCATCAAGGTGGCGCATACGCCCGACGTCCTGAACGACGAGGTGGCGGATACCTTCGTGATGCTGTGGCTGGCCGTGTCGCGGCAGCTGATCCCGTCGGACCGGCACGCCCGGTCGGGCAAATGGGAGAGCGAGGGGAATTTCCCGCTGACCCGTTCGGTGCAGAACCGTCGAGTCGGCATTCTGGGCCTGGGCCGCATCGGCCAGACCATCGCGGACCGCTGCGCGGCGTTCGGCGCGGACATCCACTACCATTCCCGCACGCCCAAGGATGTGCCCTACACCTATCACGACAGCGCCCTTGGCTGCGCCGCGGCGGTCGAGGTTCTGGTGGCGATCACGCCCGGCGGGCCGTCGACCAAGCACATGGTCAACGCCGAGGTGCTGGAGGCGCTTGGCCCCGACGGGTTCTTCATCAACGTGGCGCGCGGCTCGGTCTGTGACGAGGCGGCTTTGGTCAAGGCCCTGCAGGACGGCAAGATCGCGGGCGCGGGTCTCGATGTGTTCGAGGAAGAGCCGAAGATCCCGGATGCGCTCAAGACGATGGACAACGTCGTCCTGACACCCCACGTCGCCTCGGGCACCCACGAGACGCGGCAGGCCATGGGCGATCTGGTGGTGGCCAACCTGAAGCAATGGCTGGACGACGGGTCGGTCAAGACACCGGTGCCCGAATGTCGGCACCTGTAATCACCTCAGTGGCGGCGCGTCTGTACGACGTGCCGCTGGACGAGGTGCTGGTGGACGCCAAGCATGGCGATCATACGCATTTCCAGCTGGTGACCTGCGCGATCACCACGTCCGACGGGCTGTCGGGCACCGGCTATACCTACACCGGCGGCAAGGGTGGCACGGCGATCCTGGCGATGATCCGCGACGATCTGGCGCCGATGCTGACCGGGCAGGTGGCGGATGCGGCGGTGCTCTATGATGCAATGCAATGGCATGTGCATTACGTGGCGCGCGGCGGTATCGCGTCCTTCGCCATCTCCGCCGCAGACATCGCGCTCTGGGATCTGCGTGGCAAGCGCGAGGGGCAAAGCCTCGTGCAGATGGCGGGCGGTGTGTCGGACCGCTGCGGGGCCTATGCCGGCGGCATCGATCTGGGCTTCGATCTGCCCAAGCTCCTGACCTCGGTCGAAGGATATCTGGAACGCGGTTTCGACGGGGTGAAGATCAAGGTGGGCCGCCCCGACGATCAGGCCCGCGCCGCCGCCGTGCGAAAGCTGATCGGCGATGACCGGGCCTTCATGGTCGACGCGAATTATTCCCTGACCGAAAGCGAGGCCATCGACGCCGCCAGGGGCTTCATGGATCTCGGCATCCTGTGGTTCGAGGAACCGATCATCCCCGATGACTACGCGGGCTATGCCCGGATCCACGCGGCAACCGGCTGCCCCCTCGCCATGGGTGAGAACCTGCATACGGAACACGAGTTCGGCTATGCCCTGGCCCAGTCGAACCTGGCCTTCCTTCAACCCGACGCCAGCAATTGCGGCGGCATCACCGGCTGGCTGCGCGCCGCCGCGATGTGCCGGGCTGCGGGCCTTCCGGTCTGCTCGCACGGAATGCAGGAACTGCATGTGAGCCTCGTGTCCGCACAACCGAACCCCGGCCTGATCGAGGTCCACAGCTTTCCCATCGACCGCTACACAACCCGCCCGCTGGTGGTCGAGGAGGGCAAGGCCCTGGCCCCATCAGACCCGGGTATCGGCGTGACCTTCGACTGGGACCGCCTTGGGCCGTTTACCCACCATTAAGGTTAACGCGCGCGTCCCTGTTTCTTCTCGGCCCAAATATCCCGGGGGTCCGGGGGCTGGCCCCCGGCGCCCTCAACCCATGCCCGGACCCCGCCGGATGCGCGCTGCCAACGTGGCGACGCGGTCCTGAACCTCCCCCCGGATCGGTCCTGTCCGGGGCGCATCGCGCAGGGTGGTGAACCAATGCTCCGGCGGGTTCTTTCCCCGCGAATTGCCGTCGAACCGCAAGCCGCGAAGGACCGCCTCGGCCTCGGGGGGCAAACGCTCCGGGACGTCCTGCCCCGACAGAACGGCCCAGGCCCCGGTCCAGAGCCGACCGACCGACCAGGGATTATAGCCGCCCCCACCCAGCAGGAGGAACCGCGGCGCCATCTCCATCAGCCGTGCCACGACATCCCAATGCGCATTGTTGGACAGCGACAGGCGCGACAGGGGGTCTTCGTCGACCGCGTCGGCACCGCATTGCAGGACGATGGCGTCGGGGGCGAAGGCCTCGACCGCGGGCAGGATCACGCGGTCGCGGGCCAGGGCGAATTCGCTGTCGTTCAGCCCGCGCGGCAGGGGCAGGTTGAAGGTCTGGCCGATGCCTGCGTCGGTCAGCGCGCCGGTGAACGGCCAGCGTTTCTCTTCGTGGGTCGAGATCAGTAGCGTGTCGGGATCATCGGCAAACGCATGTTCGACGCCGTCCATGTGATGCGCGTCGATGTCGACATAGGCCACCCGCTGCGCCCCGTTGCGGCGCAGGGAGATGACGGCCAGCACCGCGTCGTTGAGATAGCAGAAACCATTCGCCCGGTCCGGCATCCCGTGGTGGGTGCCGCCGCCGGGATTGTGGACGCGGCCGCCGTGGCGCAGCAGTTCGCCCGCCAGAAGGGAGCCGCCGGCCCCGGTGGCGGGGCGGCGGAACATCTCGGGGAAGACCGGGTTCGCGGCAGAGCCGAGGCCGTGCCGTTCGCGGGTCGCCTCATCGACGGTCTGGCTGGCTTCGGCCCGTTGCAGCGCCGCGAGGTAGGCGGGGGTGTGCCAGACCGACAGGGCTGCCGGGCGCGCCCGGGGCGAACTGCGGAACCGTGCGGGCGGCAACCAGCCAAGCGCGCGGCTCAGGTCCAGCACGGTCGACACGCGCGGCACCCGCAGGGGGTGCCACTGGCCATAGCTGGACCCGCGATAGATTTCGGAGCCCAGAAGCAGCGGCAGGTCAGTCAGGAAGGACATCCTCGATCGCGCGGATCAGGCGCGGGGCGTCGGGGCGGGTCGACGCCCTCTCGAACGCCACAAGCGCGCCGCCGGGGGCCAGCAGCGCCTTGTTGAAGTTCCAGTTCGGCACCGCCCCCTGATCCTTCAGCCAGGCATAGAAGGGGTGCGCGTCGGGTCCGGTCACGGCGGTGATCGTCGTCATCGGGATGGTGAGGCCATAGTTGACCTCGCAGAAGTCCGCGACCTCTGCCTCGGTCGCCAGTTCCTGCGCGAAGTCGTCGGATGGGACGGCAACAACCGTCAGACCCCGGTCGCCATAGCGGTCCTGCAAGGCCTGAAGGCCCGCGTATTGATCGGTGAAGCCACAGAGCGAGGCGGTGTTGACCACAAGGACCGCGCGGTCCGACAGATCGGACAGGTCGAGCGTCCCGCCCTCCAGCGCCTCGAATTCGAAGGCGGCCGCGGGCAGGGCGGTCAGGGCAAGGATGGCGAGAGTCCGGATCATGTCACGAAGGGTAGCGGCCGCAGCGCGTCAATCAAGGGGCGGTCTTGCGCGGGGCGCAAATCCCCTTAGGTTGCTCAGGTAGATAACGACATGGGCAGAAGATGATCCGCTATTCGCTCAAATGTTCCGAAGGTCACGCCTTCGACAGCTGGTTTCAGTCGGTCGATGCCTATGACCGGCTTGTTTTGGCGGGCATGGCGACCTGTGCCGTCTGCGGCTCCAAGGACGTGGAGAAGGCGTTGATGGCCCCCAAGGTCGGCGGCAGCCTGAGCGCCCCCGCCTCGGACATGGAAGCGCGGGTCGCAAGCCTGCGCGCCAAGGTCGAGGCCGAGGCGACCTATGTCGGCAGCCGCTTCGCCAGCGAGGCGCGGGCGATCCACGAGAGCGGGGCCCCCGACCGCCCCATCTATGGCGAGGCGAACGGGGCCGAAGTGAAGGCCTTGCTGGAAGACGGCATCCCGGTCGCGCCGCTTCCCTTTATCCCCAAATCGCGGGCCAATTGATGCGGGCGCTTGTCACGGGCGCGTCACGCGGGATCGGGGCCGCGCTGGTCACCGAGGGGCAGGCGCGCGGCTATGAGGTCTGGGGAACGGTCCGGGCGGGCGAGGGGCTGCTGCTGGATGTCACCGATGCGGCGGCCCAAGCGCGCGTCGCGGCCGAGGTCGGGCCGCTGGACCTGCTGGTCTGCAATGCGGGCGTCTATCTCGACAAGGGCCTGGGGCTGTCGGACCTGACCTTTGAGGGGTTGCAGGAGACGTTTGCGGCCAATGTCGCGGGCGTGGCCCTGACGGTGCAGGCGCAGTTGCGCAACCTGTCGCCGCGCAGCCGGGTGGCGATCATCTCGTCCCGGATGGGGTCGTCGACGGCGGTCGCGGGCAACGCCTTTGCCTACCGCGCATCCAAGGCGGCGGCGCTGAACCTGGGGTTGAACTTGGCGCAGGCCTTGCGGGATCATGGCGTCGCCGTGGGCATCTATCACCCCGGTTGGGTGCAGACCGACATGGGCGGGGCCGAGGCCGAGGTGACTTCCCCTGCGTCGGCGCGCGGCCTCTGGGACCGGTTCGAGGCGCTGGACATGGCCCGGACCGGCGTTTTCGAGGATTATCGGGGGCGTGCCCTTGCGCCCTGATCCGACGCGGCGCGGCCTTCTGCTTGCAGGAAGTGCCGCGCTTCTGGCCCGGCCTGCCCGGGCCGCGCCGGATGCTCTGGTGGTGATGGCCGCTGCCTCCCTCAAGCCTGCGTTGGACGAAATCGCGGCGACCTGGCCCGACCCTGTGGCGCTGGCGTACGGCGGCAGCGGAGCCATCGCGCGGCAGATAGCGGCGGGCGCGCCTGCGGATGTGGTTTTGCTGGCGGCGACCGACTGGATGGATTGGCTGGTGTCGCAGGGGGCGGTGGAGGGCGCCGCGCGGTCGGTGGCCGGAAACCGGCTTGTCATGGCGGGGACGCCGGGCGGAGGGCCCGTCTGTCTGAGCGCCGCGGCGGTACTGGCGCGGCTTGGCACCGGCAGGTTGGCAATGGGGGACCCGATGTCGGTGCCCGCCGGGCGCTATGGTCAACAGGCGCTGGAGACATTGGGCATCTGGGCCGCGCTGTCGGAGCATCTGCTCATGACCGACAACGTCCGCGCTGCGCTGGCCTATGTCGCGCGGGGCGATGTGCCCCTCGGTCTGGTCTATGCCTCGGACGCCCGGGGGACGGGGGTCGAGGTGGCCGCCGAAATTCCCGCTCCGACCCACGCGCCGATCGTCTATCCCGCGGCGCTGGTACGCGGGGCGCGGCCGGGTGCGGCGGATCTGCTGGCGCACATCGCGGGGTCGCAGGCCATCTTTGCCGCCCACGGCTTCGCCGCGTGATCGACCTGCCGCCAGAGGCCTGGGAGGCGCTGGCCCTGTCGCTGCGCGTCTCGGTGGTGGCCACGGTCCTGTCGCTGCCGCTGGCGCTGTGGGTCGCGCATCTGCTGGCCCGGCGGCAGTTTCGCGGCAAGGGGTTGGTCGATGCGGCGATCCATCTGCCGCTGGTCCTGCCGCCGGTGGTGACGGGCTATGCGCTGCTGCTGCTGTTTTCGCGCGCCGGACCCCTGGGTGCGGTTCTGGAGCCCCTGGGCCTGTCGCCCGCGTTCCGCTGGACCGGGGCCGCGATTGCGGCGGCGATCATGGCCTTTCCGCTCATGGTGCGCGCGATCCGCCTGGCCATCGAGGCGGTCGATCCCAAGCTGGAGGAGGCGGCGGCGACCCTGGGCCTGTCGCCCGCGCGGGTCTGGTGGCGCGTCACCCTGCCCATGGCCCTGCCGGGGGTGCTGGCCGGGGTGACCCTGGGCTTTGCCAAGGCGTTCGGGGAGTTCGGCGCGACCATCACCTTCGTCGCCTCCATCCCGGGCGAGACGCGGACGCTGCCCGCCGCCATCTATGCCTTCCTTCAGGTGCCGGGCGGCGCGCCGGGCTTGCGCGGGCTGGTCTTGATCGCGGTTGCGGTGGCGGTGGGCGCGGTGCTGCTGTCGAACTGGCTGGCCCCGCGCGTGGCGGCCCGGGTGGGCGGGCGCTGATGCTGGAGGTCTCGGTCCAGCGCCGGGCGGGCGATTTCACCCTGGACGTCGCCCTCGAGGCCTCGTCCGGCGTGACCGCCGTCTTCGGACCTTCGGGGGCGGGCAAGACGACGTTGGCGCGGTGCGTTGCGGGGCTGGCGCGGCCCGATGCGGGGCGGATCGTCCTGAATGGAAGGGTTCTGTTCGACGGGACGACGGACCTTGCCCCGCATCGGCGCGGGATCGGCTACGTCTTTCAGGAGGCGCGGCTGTTTCCGCATCTGGACGTGCGTGGCAACCTGATGTTCGGCGCACCGCGCGGGGAGGAGGCGGGGCCGGTGGCCGAGATGCTGGGGATCGCCGACCTGATGGACCGACGCCCTGCTGGCCTGTCGGGGGGCGAGGCGGCGCGGGTCGCCATCGGGCGGGCGTTGCTGAGGCAGCCGGAGCTTCTGATCCTGGATGAGCCGCTGGCCGCACTGGATGCGCGGCGCCGTGCCGCGATCCTGCCCTGGCTTGGCCGGGTGCGGGAGGCGGGTGTGCCGATCCTCTATATCTCCCATGCCATCGAGGAGGTGGCGCGGCTGGCCGATACGCTTGTCCTTCTGCGCGACGGGGCGGTGGTGCGCGCCGGGCCGCTGGCCGAGGTTCTGTCCGATCCGGTGGCGGCGGCCCTCATGGGGCCATCGCAGGCGGGCGCGGTGCTGGAAGGCGTGGTGACGGCCGTGGCCGACGGGTTGGCGGCGGTCGAGACCCCGGCGGGCGTGCTGCATGTGCCGGGCGGCGAGGTCGGTCAGCGGCTGCGCATTCGCATCCGGGCCGAGGATATCATCGTCGCAACCGCGCGGCCCGAGGGCGTGTCGGCCCTGAACGTCCTGCCCGCCGTGGTCGAGGCGGTGCAACCGGGGCAGGGACCGGGTGTGATGCTGCGCCTTCGGGCGGGCGAGGGCGCGCTTCTGGCGCGGATCACACGCCGGTCGGCGGAGCGGCTGTCGCTGGCCCCCGGGGTCGCGGTCTGGGCCATCGTGAAGACATCGGGCGTCGCGCGCGCCGATGTGGGCGGCGGCTAAGGCCGTTATTTCAGGCGACCCAGAGCGCCCAGCAGGTTGTGTTCGAGCGTGCGGCGTTCTTCCGGTGTGAGGAACGCGCCGATTTCGACCGTGCGGGGGCCGCCTTCGAGGGTCAGGTAATCCTCGATCTGGCCGACCTTTTCGTGACGCGTGATGCGCACCCAATAAGGGTTCGCCTGCCAGTCGCGCCGGGTGCCGTCGGGGTCGATGCGGACCAGCCGGGCGATGTCGGAGGTGAGCGTCAGCGTCTCGAGGATGTCACGGTCGCGCCAGTTCCGCTTGAGCGAGAACCACAGCAGGCCGATCACCCCGAGGGCGAAGGGCAGGATCCCCCAGAGCGCCTTGGTGCCCAGAAGCCCGAGGATCGGCAGGGAGATGAGCGTCAGGCTGGCCCCGACGACCCAGACGAAGCCGTTGCCCGTCAGGGATTGGTGGGGCCAAAGCTCCACCTCATAGCGAGAGGCCCCGGACTTCGCCGGGGCCTCGTGCAGCGTGTCGTTGACAACGCGGTAGGGCATCAGTGACCCGGTTGCTTGTCCCACATGTCGCGCGTGGGAAGCTGCTCGAAGGTGTGCTCCGGCGGCGGGTTGGGCAGGGTCCACTCCAAGGTGTCCGCATGCTCGCCCCAATAGGCCTCTTCCTCGACCTTGCGACCGGCGAAGACGGTGTAGGCCACGATGCCGATGAAGAACAGGAACGAGGCGAAGGACAGGAAGGCGCCCCAGCTCGACACTTCGTTCCACATCGCGAAGGCGTCGGGATAGTCGATATAGCGGCGCGGCATGCCCTGACGGCCCAGGAAGTGCTGCGGGAAGAAGGTGATGTTCGCACCGATGAAGAACGTCCAGAAGTGCAGCTTGCCTGCCCATTCGGGATACTGGCGGCCCGACATCTTGCCGATCCAGTAGTAGACGCCGGCGAAGATGCCGAAGACCGCACCGAGCGACATCACGTAGTGGAAGTGCGCCACGACGTAGTAGGTGTCGTGATAAACGCGGTCGATGCCGGCCTGCGACAAGACGATGCCGGTGACGCCGCCCACGGTGAACAGGAAGATGAAGCCGATCGCGAAAAGCATGGGCGTCTTGAAGGTGATCGAGCCGCCCCACATCGTGGCGATCCAGCTGAAGATCTTCACCCCCGTCGGCACCGCGATGATCATCGTGGCAACCATGAAATAGGCCTGCTGCGACAGCGACATGCCGACGGTGTACATGTGGTGCGCCCAGACGACGAAGCCCAGACCACCGATGGCGACCATCGCATAGACCATCGGCAGGTAGCCGAAGATCGGCTTCTTGGAAAAGGTCGAGACGATGTGGCTGATGATGCCGAAGGCGGGCAGGACCACGATGTAGACCTCGGGGTGACCGAAGAACCACAGAATGTGCTGATAGAGGACGGGGTCGCCGCCACCGGCCGGGTCGAAGAAGGTCGTCCCGAAGTTCCGGTCGGTCAGCAGCATGGTGATCGCGCCGGCCAGCACGGGCAGGGCCAGAAGGATCAGCCAGGCGGTCACGAAGATCGACCAGGCGAACAGCGGCACCTTGTGCAGGGTCATCCCCGGCGCGCGCATGTTCAGGAACGTGGTGATGATGTTGATCGCGCCCAGGATGGACGAGGCCCCCGACACGTGCACCGCGAAGATGGCGATGTCGGTGGAATAGCCCGCTTCGGTGGTCGAGAGTGGCGGATAGAGGACCCAGCCGATGCCCGATCCGGTCTGGCCGTTGCCGCCGGGAACGAAGACCGACAGGACCGCGAGCGAGGTGCCCGCCACGAACAGCCAGAACGACAGGTTGTTGAGGCGCGGGAAGGCCATGTCCGGTGCACCGATGTGCAAGGGCATGAAGTAGTTGCCGAAACCGCCGAAGAGCGCCGGGATCACGACGAAGAACATCATTAGGATGCCGTGGCCCGTGATCAGCACGTTCCAGAGGTGGCCGTTAGGGGTACATTCGCCCGCGGCCGCGGCGGTGATGCGCGCGCCCTCCAGACACATGTACTGGACACCGGGGTCCATCAGCTCGAGCCGCATGTAGACGGTGAAGGCAACCGAGATGAACCCGGCAAAGCCCGACACCAGCAGATAGAGAATACCGATGTCCTTGTGATTGGTGGACATGAACCAGCGGGTGAAGAAGCCGGGCTTCTCGTGCTGGTCGTGTCCGGAGATGGCGGCGTCTGCCATGCGGTCGCTCCCGTGACTTGGTCGATTCTGGTGCGGGCAATTCCCCGCTCAGGGGCTTTCTAGCCATCGTGCCTTCGGGGAGCAACGGCACAAGAGGTCGCAATCAGGGCGAAATCGCACGAAATCGATATGACCCGGGGTCGAGATGCAGTCACAGTGGACATATCCGGGCATATGGGCAAAGCGTCACACAGTAGAACAGTATTGACGATTTTCGATCCAGGTTTGCCATTTTTCTGCCTGACCTCGGGCGCGGTCGGCGCCGAAACCGTCGCCATCGACTTTGGATGGAGACCAGGCCTTGAACAGTTTCACCTATGACATCAGCGGCGGCGGTGTGACCGTGCGCGTGACCGTGACCGAAATCGACGGCGATTTGCGCTTCGATCTTGACGTGCTGGAGATCAGCGGGACGATCGGCGACCTGAACGCGCTCTACCTCGACATTCTGGACGAGTCGCTGCTTGACGGTCTCAGTGTCGTAGGTGCCGACGTGACCGGAACGGCCTTCGATGCCAATTCGGTCACCAAGATCGACAATTTCACCACGATCAAGGGCGAGGTTCTCAAGGAATTCGGGGCCTTCGACCTTGGCGTTCAGTTCGGGACCCAGGGCATCGGCAAGGACGACATCCAGTCTGTGTCCTTCGTTCTGACCCATGAGAGCGAGGCGCTGACGCTGGATCTGTTCATCGGGCAGGACACCGCGGCGCGTCTGACATCGGTCGGTGAAATTGATGGCTCACGGGACCGATCGCTCAAGATCGGCGGCGTGGCCGATCCCATCGACTTGCCCGATGACGATGGTCCCATTGTCGACGAACCGCCGGTAGAAGAGGACCCGGTCGGGGAGGACGACCCGATCATCGAGGAGCCGCCGGTGGAGGAGGAGCCGGTCGGGGAAGACGGACCTATCGTGGAAGAACCGCCGGTGGAGGAGGAGCCGGTTGGGGAGGATGATCCGATCATCGAGGAGCCGCCGGTCGAGGAGGAGCCCACCGACGATGTCATCCTGGGTGAAGATGTGCCCGCCGACGACGAATTCGTGTTTGTGGACGATACGCCGGTCGATGAAGGCCCCGCAGATGCCGATGTCCCGGAGGTGGTGATCGGCGAGGAGCCGGAGATAATCATCGGCGAAGACCTCGTCTTCGATGAGGAATGGCTGATCGGCGAGGGCCCGATCCCCGAGTACGGCGCCGACGACATCATCGGCTGATACGGCCCGCCCCGGACGACCATCAGGTGTCCGGGGCGGTGCACAGGTGGCCGATGTCACGTCCAGGGCGAGGTGCGTTTGAGCGCCGCATCCAGATCGTCCATCGTTACCGGCAGGCCCAGATCGACCAGCGAGGTGACGCCGTGCCCGGTGATGCCGCAGGGGACGATGCCGTCGAAATGGCCGAGGTCCGGCTCCACGTTGATCGACAGGCCGTGAAAGCTGACCCATCTGGACAGGCGGATGCCGATGGCGGCGATCTTGTCG
Source organism: Jannaschia pohangensis (assembly GCF_900113875.1). GTDB lineage: Bacteria > Pseudomonadota > Alphaproteobacteria > Rhodobacterales > Rhodobacteraceae > Jannaschia > Jannaschia pohangensis. The sequence continues at coordinate 273,025 of NZ_FORA01000004.1, forward strand.
TCGCGCATCGTCCCGTCGGGCAGGGGGGGCTTGTCGGGCCGTTCGATCCAGACGCCGACGCGGCCCTCGCGGATGTGGCCGGTCAGGCCGAACTCGGCCAGCGTCGCGATGACCCAATGCTCCAGCGTCTTGACGAAGGCCCGCACGTCGCGGCCCCGGCTGCCGAGGTCGAGCATGGTATAGGCGACCCGCTGACCCGGCCCGTGATAGGTGTATTGCCCGCCCCGCCGCGCCTCGAACACCGGGAAGCGGTCGGGGTCGCGCAGATCCTCGCGCCGGGCCGACGTGCCCGCCGTGTAGAGCGGTGGATGTTCCAGCAGCCAGATCGCCTCGGTCGCGGTGCCGGACTGAATGGCGGCAACCCGTGCCTGCATTTCGGCCAGGGCCGTTTCATAGGCCACAAGGCCGGAGGAGGTGAGCCAGTCGACCATCGGTTACCGGGGCAGCAGCCCTGCCTCCCGGATCGCGGCCAGGTTGGCGCGGCTGACGGAGATTTCGGGACCATGCCGCAGGGTCAGGACCGCCCGGTCCCCCTCGCGGCGGGCGGCGGTTACCTGGTCCAGCGCGACCCAATGGGAGCGGTGCACCTGTAGCCCCGCCACGTTGCCCGTCTCGCGCAGGGCGTCGGACAGCCGCATGAGCACCAGTTCTTCGCCCTTGTCCGTGCGGATGCGAACATAGTGATCCTCGACCGAGACGGAGACGAGCGCGCCGCGCTTCTCGAGCGGTAGGCGGTCCAACAGTGTCGGCGGCTTCGCAGCAGATTTGCCCGATGTGGTGGTGGACCGGGCCATTTCACGGTCGATGACGTCCAGCACCAACGTGACGACGACAGTGATCAGGATGACCGTGCCCGCAAGGGGCAGTACCGCGCCCCGGTGCGGAATATAGCCCAGGATCGCGGCGTTGATCGCCATGACGCCGAAAGTGATCGCTACCCCGGCCACGGCACCGGCACATGCGCTGGCAAGCCACGGGCCGACGAGGCTCCCCAAGACCTGCCGCACTGGCGGCACGATCAGGAAAGCGATCCCGTAGCTGCTGACCGTGTGGGTCAGCCAGAACGCCGCGCGGGGCAGGGGGCGCAGCAGGGCGTCCGTCTCGAAGGGGCCGAGTGCGGCCAGGACGACCGCGATTCCCAACAGCACGACCCAGGTTGCGGGGCGGGCGAATTGCCCCCGCATTTCGCGAAGCGTGGATGGTGGGAGGATGTCAGGCACGAAGCGCTCCGGGTGATTGGCGCAGCCGGTGTTGAGACGGTGCGGCACGTCCCCGATTGGGTAACCAATGGGCCGCCGCTTGCCAAGCCCGGCCCTGAACAGCCTTCGCCAAGGGAGATTTCCATGACCCTGACCCCGCTTCCCGACCTGCCGATTTACCTCGACATTCATATCCTTGCCGCGATGCTTGCCCTCGTCCTCGGGCCGGTGGCGATCTATCCCAAGCGACGGGACCGGATGCACCGGCTGGTTGGCTATGTCTGGTTGTCGGCGATCGTGGTCACGGCGGTCTCCTCGTTCTGGTTGCAGGACTTCGCGATTATCGGCCCGCTCGGCCCGATCCATGTCTTCGCCTTCCTCGCCCTCTGGGGTGTCTGGGACGGGGTGCGCATGGCGCGTGCACGCAATTTCGCGGGCCATTCCGAAACCCTGCGCAGTCTGTATTGGAACGGACTGATCCTTGCGGGATTGTTCGTTTTCCTTCCCGGCCGACGGCTGAATCGCGCGCTGTTCCCGGAGGCCCCGGAACTCGGCTGGCTCATCGTTGGTCTGGGCGTCTCGATCCTTGCGTGGCGGGCGTTGCGGCGACGCGCGGATGCGCCGATGCGGAGCGAACGGGCGTGATGCGGGGCGTATCGGCTTTTTCGCGGGCAGGGTGCAAAACCCCCTTTCCTTTCCCCGCAACCGCCGCTATCCCGCGCCTGTCCGAAGGCGGCTTGCGGTCGTGGCGGAATTGGTAGACGCGCAGCGTTGAGGTCGCTGTGGGGTAACACCCGTGGAAGTTCGAGTCTTCTCGACCGCACCACGCCCTTGGACATCGGAACCGCCGCCCTTCTGGGCGGCGGTCTGCGTTCGGACCCTTGGGATCAGGCCTTGGCAGGCAGCCCGCAGCGCTGGCGCAGATCGATCCAGCCTTCGGTCGGATCTTCGCCCAGATAGCCAAGCGGCAATGCCATAGGGACCGGGCCGATGGCCGCGACATGGGGTTTGGCCCGCTCGATCCTGTGGAGCAGGGCCCAGAGGATCGCGAACTGGTTGTGGGCGAACTGGCGGTCGGCCTTGTCTTCGGGGGCGCTGTCCGGCCCCTCGGCCTTCAGCGTGCGCCAGAAGAGCCCGTCCAACCCGTCAAGATCGGCGAGATAGGCGTTGTCCTGCATCTTCTCACGGAACCGTGCGGCAATCGCGGCATCGTCGCCCATGGCCACATACCAGAGCCAATCCTCGATATGCCCGCGCGCGACGAGGCCCAGGTAGGCGGCAGAGGGCAGAGGGTCGATGGCGCGGGCCACGGCCTCCCACATCTGGGCCTGATTGCCGTGCCATTTGCGTTGCAGGTCGGTGATCCGGTGCAGATCGGCGGTCAGGCAGCGGTCGGAGCAGGCGTCGAGCCGCTCGGACAGAAAGGCAAAGCGCGCGCGGTCGCCGCCCAGCCCGGTGTTCGCCCGGATCAGCCAGCCCCAGACGCAGGGGTCGTCGGGTTGGGCGTTGCTGGACGCGACAAGGCGGCGTTCCGCGTCGGCTAGCCGGGCCTCCATCCGGGCCAGAGCCTCGGGCGGAACATCGTCGCCGCGCAGATCGCCGCGTTCCCGAAAGGCCAGGGTCACCTGCATTCCGCCCAGAACGGCCTTGGCTTCGGCGGTGTCGCGATCGACGGAGAGATCGCGGTCCAGTGGCCAGACCATGCCGAGGCCATGAACCATCTGGGCGCGGGCTTGCGGGGCCTGCTCCGCATAGAGGCGTCCCAGACCGGACCAGTCGCCCGCGCGCATCATCGCCTCGGCTTCGGCACCTCTGGCATGGCCCTCGAACGGGTCGAACCCGGTGCTGCGGGGGAAGATGCGGGACAGAAAGGACATGACGCGGAATCCGGACAAGGAAGGGTCCTTCGAAATTGCATCAAATTCGGGCGGTTCCGGGGCAGCAGGGCGGTCGATTGTTCACCGGTCGGTCGTTCAACCCCCGCGAAGGGGCGGCATCATCGCAAGATTGCGAACGGAATTCAGGTCTTTCAGCCGAACCATGCCACCCCAACACATGTGCATCGGAACGGCGTCGATCTCCCGAAGATGCGGCACCAGATGGCCGCCTTCACCGATCTGCGCCAGAAGCGCCGCGATCATGTTCCGGCCGTATCGCTGCGCCGCGTGGTGTGACGGGCCTTCGGCGGCGGAGCGGTCCAGAAACCTCTGGCTCAGTGCGACGATCTCGGCCCGGAAGGCGGGCGTGGTGATCTGGGCGCGATAGCGTTTCTGCACGGCCTTGTCGGGTTCGCGGTTCAGAAACCAATAGATGTCTTCCAGATGTGCGCAGGCGATCAGGCCCAGCCACCCGGAGGCAGGAAGCATCGCCGTCTGGTCCGTCACATAGCGCCACATTGTGGCCTGCGACCCGCCCATCGTGCGGCGCAGGGACATCAGATGCAGATGCGCGGCCATCAGGCTGGGTGGGGCGCATCGGTCCAGACCGTCGGCCAGTTCGGCCATTTCCTCCTCCGGGGCCTTCAGAACGCTGGCGCAGAGCAGGCGCCAGCCCCAGAGGTCCGGCAACCCCGGCCGGGTCGCATCGGCGCGTATCAGCAGGCCCATGGCCCGCTCGGCCACGACGGTCAGGAGGGCCTCGATATCGTCGCCCACGGTGGTGACCTTCGCCGTGCGCGGCACATCGACGGTCCGCAAAAGCCACGCGGCCAGAAGGCAGCCCATGACGAAATCGCGGTCCGGGTCCTGTTCGACCGAAGGTTCGGGCAGGGGATGGTCCAAGGGCAAGCTCTGGAGGAGGGCCACCATCCACTGGATGCGCCCGTCCGCTGTCATCTCGGTCAGATGCGGGGCAATTGCGGGCAGATCGTCGGCCAGAACGGCTTCGACGCCGTTCCCGACGCGGTCCAGACCCTCGGTCGGGTCGCACATCACGGGCGCGCGGCCCCCGAACAAACCTTTGAACATCGGACCCCTCGGCCAAGCTGCGACGACAGCCTAGCCCGGTCGCACCGGTGCGGACAAGCGGATCAGGCCGGGTGGCTGCGCCAGCCGCGCACTCCGGGGCGGTTGTCCACCAGCTTGATCTCGCCCCCGCGCTCGGAGCCTTGGCGCAACGTCGCCTCGCGCAGGACCTCGATCCCGGCATTGGCGTCCCTGGGCAGGCTGGCCCCGTCGATGGGGCGACCGAAGCTCAGGTGATAGGGCTGCACATCCTTGTTCAACGTCTCGTGGAACAGGGTGATGTCGCGCAGGGTCGGGTGCAGGGCGTCGAAGCTGTAGAACATCGCCGAGTTGCGCGACCGGATGTGCAGTGGAATGACCGGCAGCTCGAACTTGCGCGCGATCATGGCGGCGCTGGCCATCCAGGGGCGTTCATGCAGGCGCAGGCCGCGCCGCTTGGCAAGGCGACCACTGGGGAAGATCACGCCGAGGCGACCGGCCTCCAGCGCGGTGCGGGTCTGCTGCATCGTCTCGCGGGTCTTGGCCACGGTCCGCTTCTCTTCGCGCCATTCGACCGGAACGATGATCTGCCGGAATTGCGGCAGGACCCGAAGGATGTCGCTGTTGGCATAGTAGAACGCATCGGGCCGCCGCTTGAGCAGCTGGTCCTGCAGGATGATGCCGTCGGCGATTCCGGTCGGATGGTTCGCCACGATCAGGGCGGGGCCGTCCGTGGGCACATTGTCCAGCCCGTCGACGGTCACCCGCCGGGCGATGCGCCGCGCGAGGTCGGCCATGATATCCTCGACCGGCAGATCCAGATAGGATGTCCCGATCTCGACGCAGCGCTCATAGGCCAGAAGGCGATTGAGAACGGCCTTGGCGGCACGGTGGTGAATCGCGCCGTCGAAAAGCCAGGGGGCCCGTTCGGCAATCAGCGGGTCAAGACGGTCGCGCATGGCGCATTCTCACCAGAACTACGTGTCGGCCCTGTGACGGTCGACTTTATCACTGCATTAATTATAGGCGGCTGCGGGAATTATCCATGGGCGAATGCCATATCGGGGTCGTCTTCGGCGACTCAACGCCCACCCGACACGTCTAGAATGCCGTCCGTCACATAGCTGGCCGCGTCGCTCAGCAGCCACAGAACCGCTTGCGCCACCTCCTCCGCGGTGCCCGCGCGGGCCAGAGGCACGCTCGGGGCGAGGGCCGCGACGCGGTCGGGTTGGCCGCCCTTGGCGTGGATCTCCGTATCGATGATGCCGGGGCGCAGCGCGTTCACGCGGATGCCCTCCGGTGCCAGTTCCCTGGCCAGTCCCTTGGAGAACACTTCCAGCCCGCCCTTGGTCGCGGCATAGTCGACGTATTGCCCCGCGCCGCCGTGTTTGGTCGCCGCCGAGGAGATGTTGACGATGGACGCGCCGGTTTTCATCCGCCGCGCGGCCAGTCCCGCGACAAGGATCGGCCCCGTCAGGTTGACCGCCACCATCCGGGCCACGCGCTCGGGGGTGAAGTCGGCCACGCGGGCGGCCTGATCGACCATGCCCGCGTTGTTGACCAGCCTGTCGAGGCGGTCGAAGGCCGCGTCGAAGCCGTCGAACAATTGCGCCGGGCCGTCGGGCGCGCCGAGGTCCGCCTGTATCACGGCGACCCTTGCGCCAGCGTCGCGGCAGGTCTGCGCCACAGCCTCGGCCCCGGCGCTGTTGGAATTGTAGTGCAGGGCCAGATCGTGGTCGGGGGCCGCCATCCGGGCGACGGCCGCCCCGATCCCCGAGGAGGCGCCGGTGACCAGAAGGATGGGCCGGCTCATGCCAGCATTCGCGCGACCATCTCGCCCAGATCGCGGCTCAGACCCTCGGTCCCGGCCATGCGGTCCAGCTGGGTACGGATCAGGTCCTGCCGGTCGGCGTCAAAACGCCGCCAGCTGTCGAAGGCGGTGGACATGCGGGCGGTCGTCTGCGGATTGGCCTTGTCCAGCCGCAAAAGCCAATCGGCGAGGAAGGCATAGCCGGCCCCGTCCGCCCGGTGAAAGCCCGCCGGATTGCCCGCCGTCAGACCGCCGATCACGGCGCGGAAGCGGTTGGGATTGCCCGGGTCGAAATCGCGGTGCGCCGTCAGCTTGCTGGCCACGTCCACGGCATCGTTCGGGGCGGCATGGGCGACCTGGGCCATGAACCATTTGTCCATGACAAGGCGGTCATGCTGCCAATCGGCCTCGAACCGGGCGGCGACCTCGGTGTCGCCCGCATCGAGCACGCAGGTGAAGGCCGCCATCCTGTCGGTCATGTTGTCTGCCGCGTCATAGGCGGCGCGCGCCGCCGCCCCGCCGTCGAGCAGGGTCTGGAGTCGCAGGAGCGTGGCGGAGAGGCTGCGTTTGCCCGCGTCTTCGGCCCGGGGATCATAGGCACCGGGTGTCGCGCAGGCGGCGCGCAGGCCCGGCAGATCGCTTGCCAGACGCGTGGCGATGGCATGGGACGCGGCCCGGCGCGCGATGTAGATCGCGTCGGGGTCGGGCACCACGCCGGAGCCGTGGAGCGAGGCGGCCAGGTCGTCCTCGGACGGCAGGGCCAGCGCCAGGGCGCGGAAGGCCGGGTCGGCGTCCGCATCTGTGGCAAGGGTGGCGACCGCGTCGATCCAGCCCGCGTCGAAGCCCGCACCTTCGGCGACGGCGCGCATCAGCCGGTCCTTGGCCAGCGCGCGGCCCGCCTCCCACCGGGTGAAGGGGTCGGTGTCATGGGCCAGAAGGATCAGCCGGTCGGCGTCGGACTGCGCGAACTCCAGCACGACGGGGGCGGAAAAGCCGCGCAGCATCGACAGGACCGGCTTCTCGGGCAGGTTGAAGGACAGGCGCGCGGCCCGGTCGGTCATCTCGAACACATCGGTGGGGCGGATTTCCGTGCCCGTCGCATCGAGGAGGCCGTAGGCCAGCGGCAGCGTCATGGGCGACTTGTTCGTCTGGCCCGGCGTGTCAGGGACGGTCTGTTTCAGATCAAGGGTATAGACGCCGTTGTTAAAGTCCTCGGTCACGGTCAGGCGGGGCGTGCCGGCCTGCCGATACCAGAGCATGAACTGGCTCAGGTCGCGGCCCGTCGCCTCGGCAAAACAGGCCAGCCAGTCTTCGATGGTGCAGGCCTGACCGTCGTGCCGTTCAAAATAGAGCGCCACGCCAGCATCGTAGCCCTCGGCCCCGACAAGGGTCCGCAGCATCCCGATAACCTCGGCGCCCTTTTCATAGATGGTGGCGGTGTAGAAATTGTTGATCTCGACAAAGCTTTCGGGCCGGACGGGGTGGGCCAACGGGCCCGCGTCCTCGCGGAACTGGCGGGCGCGCAGGGTCATGATGTCGCCGATGCGCTGCGTGGCGAAGCCCCTGGCGTCCTGGCTGAACTGCTGATCGCGGAAGACGGTCAGACCCTCTTTTAGGCAAAGCTGAAACCAGTCGCGGCAAGTGATGCGGTTGCCCGTCCAGTTGTGGAAGTATTCATGGGCCACGATCCGCTCGATATTGGCGTAATCGGCGTCGGTGGCCGTCTCGGGCGAGGCCAGGACATAGCGGGAGTTGAAGACGTTGAGGCCCTTGTTCTCCATCGCGCCCATGTTGAAATCGTCGACGGCCACGATGTTGAATACCGACAGGTCGTAGGCCCTGCCATAGACCTTCTCGTCCCAGAGCATCGACCGCTTGAGGGCGTCCAGCGCATAGCTCGTCCGCCCCTCGTCACCCGGGCGGACCCAGACGTTGAGCGCGACGTCGCGCCCCTCGGAGGTGGTGAAGCTGTCGGACGTGGCGACCAAGTTGCCCGCGACCAGCGCAAAGAGATACGTCGGCTTCGGCCAGGGATCGTGCCACCGTCCCGCGCCCTTTTCGTCGCCGTTTGACAGAAGGACGGGCAGGTCCGCCTCGATCTCCACGTCATAGGTCGCCATGACGTCCGGGCGGTCCAGCATCCAGGTGATGCGGCGAAACCCCTCGGCCTCGCATTGGGTGCAGTACATCCCGTTCGACATGTAAAGACCGGACAGGGCTGTATTGTCCTGCGGCGCGATCTCCACCTCCGTCTCCAGAAGGAAGGCGTCGGGCAGGTCGGTCAGGATCATCCGGTCGCCGTCGATCCGGGGGGTGATCGCCGTGCCGTCGATGGCCACGGAAATCGTCTTGAGCCCTTCGCCGTCCAGCACCATGTCGCCCGGACCTTGCCGGGCGCAGGTCAGGCGGGCCTGCACCCGCGTCGCCTTGGGGTCCAGCCGGAACGACAGGTCCACATGGGTCACCGTCACCGGCACCGGGGCATAGTCGCGCAGGTAGATGGTCTGGTTCGACTGGTCGGGGGCGGCGTCGCGCATGGGTGTCTCCTTCGGGCTTCGCGGGCGACGCTACGGCGGTGCGGCGGCGGCTGCCACCCCCGAATTGCTGCGCAGGGGCCCTTGACCCGGGCGGCGCGCGCTCGACATTGCGCAGCATGTCTCAGCCCGTCACGATCCTCTGGTTCAAGCGCGATCTGCGCAGCGCCGATCATCCGGCGCTGGCCTCGGTTCAGGGGCGGGTGATCCCGCTTTATATCGCCGAGCCGGAGGTCTGGTCCGCGCCGGACGCGGCGGCGCGGCACTGGCGTTTCGTGGCCGAGAGCCTGACCGAGCTGCGCGCCGACCTGGCCACCCGTGGCACCCCGCTGGTGGTGCGACAGGGAGAGGCCGTGGCCGTGCTGGAGGCCTTGCGGCAGGCCCATCCCCTCCACCGTCTGGTCAGCCATCAGGAAACCGGGCTCATGCCGACCTGGCAGCGCGACCGGCGGGTGGCAGACTGGGCGCGGTCGCACGGCATCCAATGGGATGAACCGATCGACAGCGCGGTGTTCCGGCGACTGGGCAATCGCGACCTGTGGTCTGGGCGGCGCGATGCCTTCGTCCGGGCCACGCGGGCAGAGCCGCCTGCACGGCTGTCGGGGCCGATCGTCGAGCCGGGCGACATTCCCGACGCCCGCGACCTGGGCCTGCCCTTCGACCCCTGTCCAGGGCGGCAAGCGGGCGGGCGGCAGGCGGGGCTGTCGCTTCTGGGTGGCTTCCTGGCCGAGCGGGGGCGCAGCTACCGCGCCGACATGTCGTCGCCCGTTGCGGGCGAGGTCGCCTGTTCCCGGATCAGCCCGCATCTGGCCTGGGGCACGCTGTCGGTGCGCGAGGTGCATCAGGCGACGGCGGCGCTTCTGGCCGAATTGCGCGCCGAGGGCGGGCAGGGGGAGTGGGCGCGGTCGATGTCGTCCTTCCTGTCGCGGCTGGCCTGGCGGGATCATTTCACCCAGAAGCTGGAGGACTTCCCCGCCCTCGACAGCCGCCCGATGCACCCCGCCTTTGCCGATCTGCGCGCGTCTGCGGCAGGGCAGGCGGAGCTGACCGAACGGCTGGAGCGGTGGTCGACGGGGCAGACGGGTCTGCCATTTGTCGATGCCTGCATGCGATATGCGCGGGCGACCGGATGGCTGAATTTTCGGATGCGGGCGATGGTGCAATGCGTGGCGTCCTATCACCTCTGGCTGGATTGGCGCGATACGGGGCCGGTTCTGGCCCGGCTCTGGACCGACTACGCGCCGGGCATCCATTGGTCGCAGGTGCAGATGCAATCGGGCGTCACGGGCATCAACCAGCTGCGCATCTATAACCCCGTCAAGCAGGGACAGGATCAGGATCCGACGGGGATCTTCACCCGCAAATGGGTGCCCGAGTTGCGCGACGTGCCCGATGCGGCCTTGCAGCAACCCTGGGAGATCGGCGGGGTCCGCCGCTATCCCGCGCCGCTGGTCGATGTGGCCCTGGCCGCCCGCGCCGCCCGCGAGCGGATGGCCGCGGCGCGGCGACACCCCGGGTTTCGCGAGGACGCCTTGCAGGTCTATGAGCGGTTGGGGTCGCGCAAGGCGCCGCGCGAACGGGTGCGCGGCATCCGCAAGACCCCGGCGGACGCACGGCAAGGGGAGTTCGGCTTCTGATGGCGCGGATGGTGCGAAAGGGCGATCTGCCCACCAAGACCTGTGCCACCTGCGGGCGGCCTTTCACCTGGCGCAAGAAATGGGCGAAAGTCTGGGATGAGGTGCGATATTGCTCGGATCGGTGTCGTTTGACCCGAACCGGTAAGAAATCCTGACCACATCCTGTTGCCGATCGGAAACCTGCGCGTTAGATCGACGACAGTATACAATGACCCCTCGCCATGCCCGGAGATCCCATGACGCGCGCCCAGAAGTCCGACCTTTCCGTTTCCACGACGCTTGCCGAATTCATCGACACCCAGGCCTTGCCGGGCACGGGCCTTGCCCCGGACGCGTTCTGGGCCGGCTTTTCGAGACTGGTGCACGAGATGGCGCCGCGCAATGCGGCTTTGCTGGAAAAGCGGGCCGAAATTCAGGGGCAGATCGACGCTTGGCACAGGGCGCGCGCAGGGCAGGCGCATGATGGCGCGGCCTACCGCGCGTTTCTGAGCGATATCGGCTATCTGGTGCCCGAAGGCCCCGATTTCGAGATCGAGACCGAGAATGTCGACCCCGAGATCGCCCATGTTCCGGGTCCGCAACTGGTCGTGCCGATCACCAATGCGCGCTATGCACTCAACGCGGCGAATGCCCGGTGGGGCAGCCTCTACGATGCGCTCTATGGGACCGATGCCATGGGCGACCTGCCGCAGGGCAAGGGGTACGACGCCGACCGCGGCGCGCGGGTCATCGCCTGGGGACGCAAGCACCTGGACCAGGTTGTGCCGCTGGCCGACGGGTCCTGGGCCGATGTCGCATCGCTGTCGGTGACGGACGGCGTGTTGGCCCCGGCCTTGCGCGACCCGTCGCAGTTCGCGGGCTATAACGACGGGCCGCAGGGCTTGGCCGAGGTCTTCTTGCGCATCAACGGATTGCTCATCGATCTGGTGATCGACCGGGACCACCAGATCGGCAAACAGGACAAGGCGGGCATCGCCGACATCCTGCTTGAAAGCGCGCTGTCGGCGATCATGGATTGCGAAGACTCGGTCGCTTGCGTGGACGCCGAAGACAAGGTCGGTGCCTATGCCAACTGGCTTGGCCTGATGAAGGGCGACCTGAGTGAAGAGGTCGCGAAGGGCGGCGAGACCTTTACCCGCGTCCTGAACGACGACGTGGTCTTTACCGCCCCGGACGGGGAGCAGGTCACCCACAAGGGCCGCGCCCTGATGCTGATCCGCAATGTCGGGCACCTGATGACCAATCCGGCGATCCTGATGAAGGACGGCGGCGAAATTCCCGAAGGCCTGATGGACGCCGTGGTCACCGTGCTGATCGCGATGCACGACCTGTCGCGGGCGGGCGGGAATTCGACCAAGGGGTCGGTCTATGTGGTCAAACCCAAGATGCATGGGCCCGAAGAGGTCGCCTTTGCCGACGAAATCTTCACCCGTGTCGAAGGCCTGCTCGGGCTGCCGCTCAACACGGTCAAGCTTGGCATCATGGACGAGGAGCGCCGGACGTCGGCCAACCTCAAGGAGTGCATCCGCGCCGCCAAGTCCCGCGTGGCCTTCATCAACACCGGCTTCCTTGATCGGACGGGCGACGAGATCCACACCTCGATGGAAGCCGGCCCGATGCTGCCCAAGGGCGAGATGAAGTCGACGCCCTGGATCACCAGCTATGAGGATCGTAACGTCGACATCGGCCTGGCCTGCGGCCTGCGGGGGCGCGCGCAGATCGGCAAGGGGATGTGGGCGATGCCCGACCTGATGCAGGCGATGCTGGAGCAGAAGATCGGTCATCCGAAATCGGGTGCGAATTGCGCCTGGGTGCCGTCACCCACGGCCGCGACGCTGCACGCGACTCATTACCATCACGTCGATGTGCTGGCCCGTCAGGAAGAGCTGGCCGCCGCCGGACCGCGTGGCACGCTGGACGATCTGCTGACCATTCCGGTGATGGAGGGGCGCAACCTCTCCGAGGACGAGGTTACCGCCGAGATCGAGAACAATGCGCAGGGCATTCTGGGCTATGTCGTCCGGTGGGTGGATGCGGGCATCGGCTGCTCGAAGGTGCCGGACATCAACGATGTGGGCCTGATGGAAGACCGCGCGACCTGCCGGATTTCCAGTCAGGCGCTGGCCAATTGGTTGCACCACGGTCTGATCTCGCCCGATCAGGTCGAGGCGGCGATGCAGAAGATGGCCGCCAAGGTCGATGCCCAGAATGCGGGTGACCCGACCTATCGCGCGATGGCGCCGGGGTTCAACTCGGTGGCCTATCAGGCGGCCAAGGACCTGGTCTTTGCGGGCCGCGTTCAGCCGTCAGGTTATACCGAGCCGGTGTTGCACGCCCGTCGCCTTGAGCTGAAGGCCAGCTGACGCCACCACAGACACGCGCGGGCACTGCGGTGCCCGCCTTCCTTTTTGCGAACCATAGGTTGACACATGCCCGAAATCTCACTCCGCCGCGCCCGCCAGATCATCAAGGGCACGCTTGCCAAGGGCCGGGAGATGGGCCTGAAGCCCCTGTCTGTCGTCGTTCTGGACGCGGGTGGCCATGTGAAGGCCTTCGAGCGGGAGGATCACGCCTCCGCCGGGCGTTTCGCCATCGCCCACGGCAAGGCCTATGGCGCGATCATGCTTGGCATCGGCGGCACTGCCCAGATGGCGCGGGCCGAGCAGCAGGCCTATTTCATGCAGGCGGTGAACGGACTTTTCGGGGGGCAGGTCGTTCCGGTTCCGGGCGGCATTCTCGTGCGCGATGCCAAGGGCAACCTGCTCGGGGCGATCGGCGTGACGGGCGACACGTCCGACAACGATGCGGCGGCGGGCCTGGCGGGCATCGACAGCCTGGGCCTTGTGGGCGAAGCCTGACCATTCCGGGGGTGCCGGTGATGAAAATCTGGGCAAATGCACAACTGTGCACCCAAGCAGGCCCGCCTCTGCGGTCAGGCCGGCTATGCCCTGCGCCCGGCATTGGGTAAAATGCGCCGAAACCGGAGGACCGCATGCGCCCCATCGTCGGCATCATCTCGAACAGCTACCTCATCAACGACCAGTATCCCGCCCATGCCAATGGCGCGATGAATGCCGAGGCGATCAACCGCGTCGCCGATGCCATGCCGCTGGTCTTTCCGGCCTGTCCCGAAACCAGCCGGATCGATGAATTGCTGGAGGTCTTTGACGGCTTCCTGCTGACCGGCGGGCGGCCGAACGTTCACCCCGAAGAATACGGCGCCGCCGAAACCGAGGCGCATGGCACCTTTGACCGGGGCCGCGATGCCGTGGCCCTGCCGCTGATCCGCGCCTGCGTCGAGCGGGGCCAGCCGGTCCTGGGGATTTGCAGGGGCTTTCAGGAGGTTGCGGTCGCCATGGGGTCGACCCTGCACCCCGAGATCCGCGACTTGCCGGGGCGCATGAACCACCGGATGCCCCCGGATGGCACGCTGGAGGAGAAATTTGCCCTGCGTCACGAAGTGCGGTTCACGCCCGGCGGACCCTTCGACCGCCTGATGGGGGCGCAGACGGTGATGACGAACACGCTGCACGGTCAGGGGATCGAGACGCCGGGGCCGCGCATCGTCATCGATGGCCGCGCGCCCGACGACACGCCCGAGGCGATCTGGATCAAGGACGCGCCCGGGTTCTGCATGGCCGTGCAATGGCATCCCGAATACCGCGCCGCCGAAGATCCGGTGTCGCGTCCCCTGTTCAAGGCCTTTGGACAAGCCTGTCGCGACTGGCGCGCGGCGCGCAATCCCGGACTTCGCGTCGCGGTCTGACGGCGCGGGCGACGGGCACGGCCCTAGCCATATGTTTTCAGCATTTCGAGCAGGTCGTCGTGGGTATTGGCGTCTTGCACGGTCTTGTCGTGTCGCCAGCGCAGCATCCGGGGAAAGCGCAGGGCCACGCCCGATTTGTGCCGCGTGCTGCGCTGGATGCCTTCGAACCCGATCTCGAAGACATGCTCCGGCGGGACCTGCCGCACGGGACCAAAGCGGGCCAGCGTATTGCGCCGCACCCAATGGGTGATCTGACGGAATTCGGCGTCGGTCAGCCCGGAATAGGCCTTGGTGAAGGGGACGAGTTCATTTCCCTTCCAGACGGCGAATGTGAAGTCTGTATAAAGATTTGCACGGCGACCGTGGCCGGCCTGCGCATAGATCATGACGGCGTCGATAGAGAGTGGGTCCAGCTTCCATTTCCACCAATCGCCGCGCTTGCGCCCGACGTGATAGGGACTGTCGCGGCGCTTCAACATCAGGCCCTCGGCCATTCTGTCGCGCGCGGTCGCCCGCTCGCCCGCCAGGGTTGCCCAGGTGTCGAAGTGAAGGAGCGGGGACAGAAGAACCGGGGCCTCGGCCGGCAGGTCGGCCAGCATCTGTTCCAGCCGGGCACGGCGCGTGGCGAAGGGCAGGGTGCGAAGGTCGGTGCCGTCCGCCTCCAACAGGTCATAGGCGCGCAGCACCACCGGCGCGTCGGCCAGCACCTTCTTCGGCACGGTCTTGCGGCCGATCCGGGTTTGCAGCGCGTTGAAACCCATCGGTTGCGCCGCCGCCGCATCCCAGGCCAGAACTTCGCCATCGAGCACGGTGCCGTCGGGCAGAAAATCGCGGACGCGGGCGAATTCGGGAAAGCGGTCGGTCATCAACTCCTCGCCCCGCGACCACAGGAAGTGCTGGCCGCCCCGCAGGATCAACTGACCCCGGATGCCGTCCCATTTCCATTCGGCCAGCCAATCCGCCGGGTCGCCCAAGGCGGTCGGATCGTCGTCGACGCCGTGGGCAAGGCAGAACGGATAGGGTCGGCTGAGCGCCGCCTCGGGGTCGGGCGCGGTGATGAGTGTCGCGAAGGTCGTGCTGTCCGGCGACCAGTCGCCCATCAGCCGGTGCGCCAGTTCCGCCTCGTCTATTTCGGTGGCGCGGGCCAGGGCGCGGGTCATGAGCTTCTGGCTGACCCCGACGCGAAAACCGCCTGTTATCAGCTTGTTGAAGACGAAGCGTTCGGTCCCCGCCAGGCGTTTCCAGGCGGCCAGGATGGCGGCCTTGCGCGTCGCCTCGTCCAGAGGGGCGAGGGCGCGGATATCGGCGATCCAGTCACTCAGGCTGCGGTCGCTGGTCGTGCCGGGGTCGGGCAGCACCAGGTGGATCGTCTCGGCCAGGTCGCCGACCACGTCATAGCTGGCCCGGAAAAGCCACATCGGCAGGCTCGCCGCCTCGGACGCCCATTCGGCCAATCGGGTCGTCGTCACCGTGCGCTTCGGCCGACGGCCCGACAGCAGGGCAATCGTCCAGAGCCGGTCGCCATCCGGGGCCTGCGCGAAGTATTCGGCAAGCGCGTTGGTCTTCGCAGAGGTCTTGGTCGTCTGGTCCAATGTCTTGAACAGCTCGGCGAACAACCTCATCGCAGGAAATCCGCCATGGCGGCGACGGCGCGGTCGGCCTTGGGGGTGCGGCCTGCGAACATTTGCCAGACATGAGGCACGCCGCTTTCCTTCTGGACGGTCACTTCGCCGCCAAAGGCGCGCAGGCGTTCGGCAATCGCGTCACTGTCGCCTTCGAGGATCTCGCCCTTGCCGACCTGAATCAGAACCGGCGGCGCGCCGGTAAAATCGGCGTGGATCGGCGAGACGCGAGGGTCCGTCACATCGGCTTGCCCGGCATAATCGCGCGAGACGCGGCGCAGCATCGAAACCGGCAGGATCAGTTCACCGTCGGTGGGTGGCACCGGCCGCGCCGGGTCCAGATCGACGGCGGCGGAGGCGAGGATCACCCGTTCGGGCGGTGTGCCATCGGCCAGCAGGCTGGCCAGGGTGGTGAGGGCAAAGCATCCCCCGGCGCTGTCACCGCCGATGCCGAATGGCCCTTCCTCAATCAGGGCACGGGCGGCGGCCAGGCAATCGTCCGGGCCTGCCGGGAAGGGGTGTTCGGGGGCCAGGCGATAATCGGGCAGGATAATGCGGCGCCCAGACGCGCGGGCCAGCGCCGCCGCCAGATTGGCATAGCTGTAGCTCGACCCCATGACGAAGCCACCACCGTGCAGCCAGAGCAGCGTACCCTGCGGATCGGGTGGCGCATATTCGCGGGCCGGTATTCCGCCCAGATCGCGGCGTGTCACGGTGAAGCCATCGCCGCGCGGACGGGGCGCGAACGTCTCGAACCCCCGGCGGTGCAACCACCAGGGCGTCGGCACGGACATGGCGGGTTTGACCAGCCATCGACAGGTCAAGGCCACTGCGTCATCCCGCCAGCTCATGCGTCGGCCTCTTCGATTTCGAGCAGGTCGTCGCCGAACTCCGTCTGAACGATCTGCGCGTCGTATCCCCGCTCTTCCAGCCATTGCCGAAAGACCGTGGTGTAGCCATGGGTGGCAAAGATGCGGGTCGCCCCGGTGGCGGCGATTGCGGCGTTCAGGCCCTTCCAGTCGGCGTGATCGCTGACCACGAAGCCCCGGTCGGCGGCCCGTCTGCGGCGCACGCCCCGAAGTGCCATCCACCCCGAGGCAAAGGCGGTCGAGACGGGGCCGAACCGCTTGATCCAGCCACCCGCGAGGGCCGAAGGCGGCGCGATGACCAGCGCGCCCCTGAGGGCCTTGAGGTCGGTGTCGGGGGTCACGCGGATGGTGTGGGGCAGGGTCACGCCCTGGGCGCGCAGCACGGCGTTGGTGTTCTCGATCGCGCCATGGGTCAGGATCGGGCCGATGGATGGGTCGACCATCGTCATGACCCGCTGCGCCTTGCCCAGAGAATAGGCGCCAAGGGCTGCGACGCGGCCGGTGTCGCGGCAATCCTGCCACCAGGCGTTGATCTCGGCGGCCAAGACATCGTCGGATTTCCAGTCGAACACCGGAAGGCCGAAGGTGCATTCGGTGATGAAGGCATGGCAGGTCACCGGCTCCCATGGCTCCGACAGGCCGTCCGCCGTGGTCTTGTAGTCGCCGGAGGCCACCCAGATCTCGCCCCGGTGTTCGACGCGGATCTGCGCGCTGCCCGGGACGTGGCCTGCGGGGTGAAAGCTGACCGTGACGCCGTTGATGTCGCGCGCCTGACCGTAGGCCAGGCCCTCGATGTCGATGTCCCCCAGACGGTGTCGGATGACCGGTGCGGCGGCGTTGGTGCTCAGGTAATGGCGGTGGCCGAAATAGGCGTGGTCGGCGTGGCCATGGGTAACAAGCGCCCGGTCCACGGGTTTCCAGGGGTCGATGTAGAACCGACCGGCGGGGCAATAGATGCCTTCATCGCGAAATTCGAGGACCATGACCGACAACCTAGCAGGAAGGGCGTCCGTGGCCAGCGCGCGATCTCTGTCCTGCGGGTCGTTTCCGGGGGCCCGGTGGAGGCTGTGCGCAGGCCTTGGCCGGATCGCCGCGGCGCGGGCGGCGTCCGCTCGTGCCCGGCGTGGTCTATCCGTCGGGAGGGGCGTTCAGCGTCAGTTCGCCCGCGTCTTCCATCTCCCGGATGGCGGCGACCGCGCGGCCCATGGCCTCTTCCACCTCTTCGGTCGGGATGGTGCCGCGCTCTGCCATCTCTTCGCGGATCTGTTCGGCCATCCGTTTGGAAATCGCGCCGAGGATGAATTCGCCGATATGCGCCTGTTCCGGCGAAAGACCGGCCAGCGCCGTGACCAGTGTGACATTGTCGATGTTGCGCAGGACGCGCGGCATGTCGCGGGGGTCGATGCGGTCGGGGATATTCTCGAAACTGAAGACCGAGGCGCGGACGCGCGCGGCGAAGTCGGCGTTTTCCTGGTCGAGGCTTTCGAGGATGCCGCGCCGGACAGAGGCAGTTGCGGAATTGAGGATCGCCGCCACCCGTTTGACCCCGTCGGTCGCGAAGGCCATGGCGGGGCGCGAGGCGAATTGCTGGCCCAGGGCCACGCCGATCTGCGCCACGGCGTCGGGGGCCACGGATTCGGTGCGCGCGAAGGCCGCCGAGACGGCAGAGGCCCGCTCGGGCGGCAGAAGTTTCATCAGGTCCGCCGCGCGGGACGCCGGCAGTTTCGACAGAAGGATCGCGCAAACCTCGTCCGTTTCGCCATCGAGCATCTTGACCACAGCCTCGGCATCGAGGCCCGCGACCTGTTCCCAGGGGCCTGCGCCCGGAACACCGTCAAGACCCAGTTCGGTCGCCAGCGCCTCGACCACGTCGAGCGACAGCATCCCGTCCAGCGCCACAAGGATCTTGGCCGGATCGCGTGGAACATGCAGGCCGATGTTGTCGAGTTCGGCGGCGAATTCGCTGACTACGGCGGCAAGGGTTTCCTTGTCGACGAACCGCAGACCGGCCATGTCGCAGACAAGTTGGCGTTGCTGCTCACGGGGCAGATCGCCGACCCCGGGGTCGACCCCGCCGGAGATCAGCAGATGGACAACCACCGCCGCTTTCTGGCGTTGCGTCAATTGTCGCGTCGCGCTGTCGCGCATCGTGACCAGCGATGTCGGATCGAGGAAGGACAAGGGGCACCCGTTTTACCGTGATGCCCTCTTGTGGGGCGAAAGCCCTAAGATTTCGTTTCGGTTCGGCGGATCAGTCCATGCCCAGGGGGCACGGCAGGGATTGCCGAATGACGGGACTGGATGGAGGAGGATCGGTGAAAGCCCGGTGACCGCAAGCCAATTCGCGCCTGCACCAGAAAGGGTGCAACCGCGCTAAATCTCTGGCGATGTCCGTTGGTGGGTTTGGCATTGCGGGGCCGACAAGGGCCCCGCGTCCTGCCAGGGACAGGTCCGTGAGGACCCGAGTATCAGTTCCCGCCGGAGACGCGGCAGTCTGCGGTTTCCGGATTCCAGGTCGAACCGGGGTTGCATTCGCCTAAGGCGAGCGTCGCGGCTTCGAAATTGCCATTCTCTTCCCAGACGATGTCCGATGCGCTGATCGCGGTCAGGGAGTCGACGTTGCGATTGGTGCCGTTCTCGATCGAACCCTCGGAGAAGAACTCCTCGGACAGATAAAGCGAGTCGCCTACGGACAGGATCACGGTGCTGCCCGAGTTGGGTGTCCCGACGGGGTCGACGACAGACGACTGGCCACCGCTGCTTGGCTGCGACACGTTCTGGACGTCTTGGACCTGGACGGGCTGTCCGTTTCCGTTTGATTGGCCTTGGGTTGATTGGGCTTGGGCGATACCAGAGGTCAGCATCAGGACGATCAGGGGCAGGCGAAGCATGGCAGGTGGCCTCAGGGGTTGGTTAAGGTTCCCAAGCCTTATGACGCCGCAAGCTGACCGAAATACGGACCGATTATGACAGGCCCGCGTCTTCTTGTGTCCCAATCATGATGTTCAGATTTTGGACCGCCGTTCCTGACGCACCTTTGCCCAGATTATCGAGAGCCGCCACAATCGTGACATGTGTGGTGCCGTTTCCCTGAACCGACAATACCATTCGATTTGTCCCGTTTACCGCCTGCGGATCGATTCGATCCCCGGATTGGGCGACGCTGACGAAGGGGTCGCCCGCGTAGAAGTCGCGCAAGGCTGCCTCGATCCGGGCGTAGCCCGCGACATTTCCGGGCAGAAGGTCGGCATGAAGGTGCAATTGCACGATCATGCCTTGCGCATAGTTCCCGACGGCGGGTTGGAACAGCGGCCGACGCGTCAGGCCGCCATACGCCATGATTTCGGGCACGTGTTTGTGCGACTGGCCGCTCGCATAGAGGTAGAAGTCCGGGGCCTGACCCGCCTCGTGCTCGGCGATCAGCGATTTGCCCCCGCCGGTATAGCCCGACACGCCGGTCAGGACGGCGGGATGATCCGGAGGCAGAATGCCCGCATCGGTCAGCGGACGCAGCATCGCGATAGACCCGGTGGCAAAGCAGCCGACGTTGGCCACGTGCCGCGCCTTGGCGATGGCGGCCCGCTGGCCGGGGAGTTCGGGCATGCCATAGGTCCAGCCCGGCGCGACCCGGTGCGCGGTCGAGGCGTCGATGATCCTCGTGTCGCCCGCAATCGTGACGGCCTGCCGCGCGGCATCGTCGGGCAGGCACAGGATGGCCACGTCGGCTTCGGCAAAGGCTTCCCGCCGCGCGTCCTCGTCCTTGCGGTCCGCCTCGCCCAGTTGGATCAGGCGAATGTCGGAGCGGTCATGCAAGCGGTCGCGGATCTGGAGGCCGGTGGTGCCTGCCTCGCCATCGATGAATACTGCAGTGGTCATGATCGTCTCCGGGTATTGGATGGGGGCCAGATACGCGGATGCGAGCGGTCCCGCAACGCCCAAGCGGGAGGAGCCTGGCCCTAGTGCAGGATGTCGTGGCCCATTTGCCGGAACAGGTCGACGTAGTCCAGAAGGACCCAGTTCTCGGCGATGCGTCCGTTTGCACAACGATAGAAGTCCATCACCCGCAGGGTCAGGGCGCGTTCGGTGGCGGGCACGCCGAGATAGTCGCCCCGGTGCGTCATCGTCATGGAGGGCCAGCCGGACACGGCGGCATAGTTGCCGTCGCCGATGCGGCAGTAATGGTTGCCGCCCTTGCGATCCGGGAAGGCACGAAGGAAGGGCGTGCGGTGATCCCTGACGAACCCGTCCCACCGGAAGTTCGACCCGATCCCGCCGGGCCCGTACCATAGCATATCGTCGGCCCAGGTTCCGTCCGCCCCGGTCTGGCCCCTGGAGGCGCCGGTCTTGGGGTCGTAGACGTGGAGGTCCCCCAACATGCGCTGAACCAGGTCGAGCGAGGCGGTCCCGTCGCCGGTCGTCGGGCAGACGCCATCATGGGTGGCGGGGCCGGGAAACAGCATCTCGGTGCCCAGGAGCTCTGGCCAGGCGGCGCGCCCAGCCTGACGCATGAGGTCCGGCAGGTCCAGGATGATCCGGCTTTCGGCGATGCGCCCTGCGCCATTCAGCCTGTGGAATTCGCCGTAGCGCAGGAAGGCCAGCCGAGCCGACGGCGCGACACCCCAGAGGTCGCCCACATGGGTGCCGACGATATGCCCGACCGTGGCGACCCATCGTCCGCCCGGCGCACGGATGTTGTCACCGCCGATCACGATCTCGTCGCGGCGATGCGCGCCGTGCAGGGCCGCGCGGAGGGGCAGGATCGCCTGGTTCAGGATCGCCTGCCTGCCGCTGATCCCATTGACCGGGGCCATCATGTCCCACTGGGCGTATTCGGTCAGGATCGCTTCAGCCGCCTCTGCCGGATCATCTGCGGATAGGAGGGAGGCAAGGCCGGTGCGGGTGGTGGCGCGGAAGTCGGTCATCGGCGGGTCCAAAGGATTTGCTTGATATTGGGCAACAGAGTTGCAAACGTATGCAAGTGGCCACCCTACCTAGGTGCCAGAGGAAGGAAAGTGCTTTCGCTTTGGCATATCACCGGACCGCGGCTAGTGTGGTGGGAGAGGGGAAGGGACGTCCCGGACCCGCAAACCGGCAGTTGTCGATGGGGAGAAACCGATGCTGATCAAGAAACTTGCCCTTGCGGGCATCTTTGCGCTGAGCGCGTCCACCGCCATGGCGGCCTGCGCGTTTGAAAACAGCCAGGAGGTCAAGACGCTGTCCGCCGGCTTCGAGGCCTGGAAGGCCGTGACCGACGCCATGGCCGAATGCGGCAACGTCTCGGCCGAGCTGGACCAGGAATTCCGCACCAAGCAACCCGCCGCCTTTGCCGCCGATCCCTCGCTCTATGCCGTGGGCGGTGTGTCGAACGGAACCGTGACGCCCCTGATCAACGAAGGCACGATCCGGCCGCTCGATGATCTGGTGGCCGAGTATGGCGGCAACCTGACGCCGAACCAGCTGATCCGCGTGGACGGGCAGATCATGGCCATCGCCATGATGGTGAACACGCAGCACCTGATGTACCGGACCGACATCTTCGCGGATCTGGGGCTGGACGTGCCCACCACCTATGACGAGGTGCTGGCCGCCGCCGCCGCGATCAAGGAGGCGGGCGTCGTGGAATACCCGCTCGGGGCGACGATGGCCTCGGGGTGGAACCTGGCGCAGGACTTCAACAACATGTTCCTGGGCTTCGGCGGCACATTCTATAACGCGGACAGCACGCCTGCCGTGAATTCCGAAGCCGGGGTCAAGGCGCTCGAGATGATGAAGGCGCTGACGGAATACATGGACCCCGAATACCTCGTGTCCGATTCCACCTATGTCCAGCAGCAGTTCCAGCAGGGCAAGATCGCCATGGCGAACCTCTGGGCGTCGCGCGGCGCGGCCATGAACGACGAGGCGGAAAGCCAGGTCGTCGGCAAGGTCGGCTCGGCCATGGCCCCGATCGCGATGGAGGGCGGCGCGCCCGCGACCACGCTTTGGTGGGACGGCATCGTCATCGCCAAGAACATCCCCGACGATCTGGCCGAAGCGGCGTTCCGCGTCGCTATGGAAGGTCTGGACGAAGAGATGGTCACCGCCAACAACGCCGACGCGATCTGGTTGATCCCCGGCTATGTGCCCGACGAGATGGCTGCGGGCGCGATTGCGACCGCCACCGCGACGCCGACCCCGATCAGCTATCCCTCGACCAGCCAGATGGGCCTGATGCACACCGCCATCGGCAACGAGTTGGACAGCTTCTTTACCGGCGACCGCAGCGCCGAAGAGACGCTGGCCGCCATCGAGGAGGCCTATACCTCCGCAGCCAAGGAAGCCGGTCTGCTTCAGTAGGCGACCGCGTCAGAGGACAGGGCCCCGCCCGGGAAATCCGGCGGGGCCCTTTTTCCGTCAAGAGCAATACCGGTCGATGATCAGCGAGGACGTTTCAGCCGTCTTGCGCTGACATCATGCGGTGCGAGGGCTTCCACCAAGGTCGCGGCACCCTCGGGCGTCTGGCAGGTCACCATCGGGCGTCCGCCTGCACGGCAGTCGCTGATGGCGATCAGGGCGTTCCCGGCAAGCGGGCCCCGGATTTCCCCGCTGGCTGCATAGGACTTGCTGTGATCGCCGAAGACCCAAGCGGATGCGCTCTGGCCGAGCGGCCTGCGGGAGGCCACCATCCCGGAGGCTTCACCGGCCACGGCATCTTTGGCGCGGGCATATGCGTCGTCTTCGGAGATCATGGTCCCGATCCTTGATGACGAGGCCGATTTTACTGCGCCCTATGGGGCTTGCAACGACCGGGCATTCAACGTCGACTGGACGATGCCGCGACTTGCATTGCAAGATATGGGATCGATGCGGAATGCGGGCCTTGGGGCAAAAATTCGTGACAGGCCCTGACTACGTATGCAAGTCTTGTCGTCAGGGTGCGATCCGCTCGGGGGAGTCGTCATGAAGTTCAAGACATTCGCCATGTTCGTGGGCCCATCGGTCGTCCTGATGCTGCTGTTCATCGCCTTTCCGCTGGTGACCGTCCTCATCAATTCGTTCCAGGTGACGAACCCCGTCTTCATCACGCAGGAGGTCGAGACCTGCACCCCGGGTTTCGTCACCCAGACTTGCACCACGGAGGTCAAGACGATCCCGGTGCTCGACGAGGATGGAGATGTCGTGCGCGTCACGCAGTGGGTGGGGTTCAGCAGCTATGCCAATGTTCTGGGCGGCGAGCGGTTCAGCCGGGCCATCGCCGATCTCGATCTGGGGCAATTGGCCAACATCGATTTCTGGAAGGCGTTGCGCTTCACGCTGACCTTCACGCTTGTCACCTTGCCTTTTGTCCTGGTCCTCGGGCTCTCCATCGCGCTTGTGGTCAACAATGCGTCCAAGTCGATCAAGGGGCCGGTGATCTTCGTGTCGCTGCTGCCGTTCATCATCACGCCCGTGATCGGCGCGTTGTCGATCCGCTGGCTGTTCTATGGCGACGGGATCGTGACGGTCTGGCTCGAGGCGCTGTTCGACACCAACCTGTCGGTGGCCGCCAATGGATGGGCGGTGGAGTTCCTGATGATGTTCTACCGCGTCTGGCATGTCGCGCCTTTTGCTTTCGTCATCCTCTATGCGGGGCTTCAGACGGTGAACCGGGACACGCTGGAATCGGCGATGATCGACGGGGCCAGCCGGTGGGAGCGTCTGCGCTTCGTCATCATCCCGCACCTGATGCCGCTGATCGTTTTCATCACGCTGATCCACCTGATGGACGCTTACCGCGCCTTCGAGGAGGTCATCGGCTTCTCCTCCGAAAGCCACCGGATCACGCTGCAATACCTGACCTATGACTATCTTCAGCCCGACGATGCCGGAAACCGTCAGATCAGTTCCGCCTCGGCGTCGGCGATGCTGACGATGATCGGGGTCGTCATACTGCTGGCGGCGCCCTTGCGGCGGACCTGGCGCGACCAGAGGGGGGCCTAGGCCATGGCCGACACATCCGTCCCGCTGGCCATGCGGCAGCCGGTTTCGCTGCGGCTGGCGTCCAATGTCTTCCTGCTGTTCTGGCTTTTGCTGGCGGCCTTTCCGTTGGTCTGGGTTCTGGCGATGTCGTTCAAGTCGCCGGTCGATGCCTTTTCGTCCTCGGCCTGGGCGGTCCTGAGCGGGCCGCGCACGCTGGCCGATGGCAATGGCCTGTCGATCGTGGATATCGTCCTCGGGATCGCGGTCGCCTGGGGTGCGATCCGGGCCGCGACCCGCTGGCTGATGCCGATGGCGGCGGGCGAGGGGCTGGCGCAAAAGGCCTTCAGCTGGATCGTGGTCAGCCTGGGCTTCGCGCTGCTGTTCATACTGGGTTTCTTTGTCGCCCTGCCTTGGGTGGCAACGCCGATCGAGGGGCTTCTGGGCCCCTTGGGTCAACCGATCCTGGGCCTGACGACGCAGCATTATCAATCGGTCTGGGTCGAGAATGCGTTCTACGAGAACTTCCGCAATTCGATGATCGTGACCTTCGGCGTGGTCACCGTATCCCTGACCGTCGGCACCCTGGCAGGATATGGACTGGCAAGGTCGGGCAGCACGCTGGCGTTCTGGATCCTGATCATCGCGTTGGTATTCCGGGCCCTGCCGCATTCGGTTCTGGTGGCAGGCTATCTGCCGGTCTTCATCAATTCGGCCGAAATCCTGCGGCCATTCCTGGGGGAGAATGCCCCGACGCTCTATGGTCAGCCGCTGGCAGTGATCGCGGTTCTGGTGTCCATCAACCAGCCGTTCACGATTTGGATGCTGCGGTCCTTCTTCCAGAACATCCCGCACGAGTTGGACGAAAGCGCCCGCGTCGATGGCTGCACCCATTTTCAGGCGTTCCGATGGGTCATCATGCCGGTCATGTGGCCAGGCATCATCACCACGGGGCTTTTCAGTTTCCTGCTGGCCTATAACGACTTTCTGGTAACGTCGCTTTTGCTGGATGCGTCGAACCAGACCATGGTCCCGGCCATCGCAGGCTATTTCAACCGCGAGACGACGACGACCGACCAGGTGGAGGCAATCGCCGCCGCCGTCAGCATCACGGCCCCGCTGTTCCTTCTGGTGATGATCTTCCAGCGCCAGATCGTCTCGGGCCTGACGGCAGGCGCGGTGAAGGGCTAGCCTTAGAACGTCGCGCCGTCGCGGTCGCGGAAGACGTCGATGTAGGATTGGGGCAGGGGGCGGCGCGTGACGAAGTCGTCCTCCATCAGGACGATGACGGCCTGCGATGTCGCGCAAAGTGTGCCGTCCGAATAGACGGCGTAATCCATCGTCCAGGATGTGCGGCGATAGGCCCGCGTCCGGCCCGTGACGATATACACGTCCTCCAGATGCAGGGGTGCCTTGAAATCCACCGCCACGGATTTCAGGACCAGCACCGGGCGTCCTTCGGACTTGGCATAATCGCTGATCCCGTAGGCGCGCAGATAGGCGATGCGGAACGTCTCGAACCAGCTGAGGTATCGGGCGTTGTTCACATGATCCAGAACGTCGAGTTCGTGGAACTTCACCCGGTCGGCCTGCCCGAAGGCAAAGGGGGCAGGCACGCCCGCGGTGCGCAGGGTGGGTGTATCGAGCGGTGTCAGAAGCGGAAATGTCATGCGCCCGCTTCTAGCGGTCGCAGGCCCGGGCGCAAGGATCGGAAATCGTGGAGCGGGTAACGAGAATCGAACTCGTAACTAAAGCTTGGGAAGCTGCCGTGATACCTTTTCACCATACCCGCGCTCTCACACGTCGGGGCATATCAACAGGGCACCGGGCTTCGCAAGTCCAAAGCGTTCGGGACTTGGCGGGTGACCTGCGCCCGAATAGGCGCAGGTCTGTTCATGGGTTGCCGGTTACTCGGCGGCGACGGGCTTCGGGTTCGTTCCCTTGAAGGGGTCTTCATACCCGAACTCGCTCATGTCGGCGACGGACCGGTTGTGGTCCTTCCAGTCCTTGATCTCTGCATCGCTGGCATAGGGCGAAAAGAGCCCGGTCCAGGCAAAGAGGATGCCAATCACCGGCGTCATCCAGCAGGCGAAGGCCAGCGGGATATAAAGCAGGTTCTCGAAGTTGCCGTCGACGACGCCAAGGCCCAGGGCCGAGATGACGAAGGCACCGCCCGCATTCCACGGGATCAGCGGCGACATGAGCGTGCCACCTTCCTCGATCGCGCGGCTGAGGTTCAGGGTCGAGCGGCCCATGCCCCGATAGACCGGCGAATACATCCGGCCGGGCAAGGCGATGGACAGGTAGGGGTCGCCCGCCACCAGGTTCGTCGCCGTCGAGGTCGCGATGGCCGCCGTCTGGACACCGGCGAAGGAATGCACCTTCGACAGGATCTTGGCGATGATGGCCTGCAGGCAGCCCGTCCGCTCCAGTGCGCCGCCGAAGCCGAGCGCGATCAGGATCAGCGAGATGGTCCACATCATCGACTGGATGCCGCCCCGGTTGAGCAAGCTGTCGATCTCGGCAATGCCGGTCTCGATGGAATAGCCGCTATTGGCATAGCCGAAGATGTCGTGGATGGACGCGCCCTGAACGAACATCGCCGTGATCGCACCGGCCACGACCCCCGCGAACAGCGACGGAATCGGCGGCTTCTTCATGATCGCCAGCGCGATGACGATGACCGCAGGCAACAGAAGCCAGACCGAAATCGTGAGGTTGTCGTCCAGCGCCGTGGTGATGCTGTCGATCCGCTCGAACGAGGTGTTGCCGCCGTCGACCAGGGCGAAACCGGCCCAGACATAGATGCCCAGGGCGATAAGCATCGCGGGCACCGTCGTCGGCATCATGTTGCGGATGTGGTCGAACAGGTTCACGCCCGTCACTGCAGGGGCCAGGTTCGTGGTGTCCGACAGGGGCGAGATCTTGTCGCCGAAGAAGGCGCCCGACACCACCGCACCGGCGGTCCAGTAGACCGGAACGTCAAAGCCTGCGCCGATCCCCATCAGCGCCAGCCCAACGGTGCCGACCGTGCCCCAGGACGTGCCAAGCGACACCGACACGACCGAACACATGATCATGGACGCGGCGAGGAAGATCTCGGGCGACAGGATCTTGAGCCCGTAATAGATGAGCGACGGCACCGTGCCGGACGCGATCCAGACCCCGATGATCATGCCCACGACGATCAGCACGGAGACCGACGGAAGCGAGACGTTGATCACCCGGAAGACGCCGTCTTCCATGTTGCCCCAGTCATGGCCGAGGTAGATGCCGACCAGGGCCGTTATGGCAAGGCCGATGGCCAGGGGAATGTGCGGGGTGAAGTCCCCGAAATAGAAAAGCTGAATACCAAGAACCATCAGCGTGAGTACGACCGGCACAAGCGCAAGCCCGAATGACGGTTTGCGCGGCGTGATGTCACCAGATGACATGAAATGTCCTCTCTGTCGGCTTTGCACGATCATTCACGGAAACCGAAGTGCCCCCGCGCCCCCCTCGTGCGGTTGCGCCGGGTCCGAAAAATGCCGGACCTGGCAGACTAGAATTCCAGCATGACGGCTTGGGGTCCTCATGTCGACCCAAAGCTCAAGATCGGGGAATCGTGGCGTTCCGAGTGGTCCATTTGCGGTGTGCGATGTCAGGGCGCGGCTTGTGCGGGCGGTGAAATCCGTTCCCTCTTCAAGACGACGCGGGCCTGCAAAGCTCGGCGAATTCCTGCTTTCGGCATGGCCAACCCATGACCGAGGCAACACCGCGCGCCATGAATCATCGCTGGCGACGGGCATAAGCGGGACGTTCAATGAGGAGGAGATTTGGCTCCGGCGGTAGGGATCGAACCTACGACCAATTGATTAACAGTCAACTGCTCTACCGCTGAGCTACGCCGGAATACCGAGGGCGGGGTTACCGGGGTCGGCCGCGTGGCGCAAGAGGGTGTTTCGAATTTTTCAGAGCCGCGTGTATCTGGTGCCAAGGGCGGCGCCCGGTTCGGCGGCGACCTGACCAGCCTCGATCAGGTGGAGCAGATGGGCCAGCACGTTGCGCGCGGCGGCGCCGTGCAAGGCGGGCGGCGTGTCGGCATAGACATGGGCGACCAGCGCCGGGATCGTCGGGTGGTCGGGCAGGGCGGCCAGAAAGGCTTCGGTCCGGGCCAGGCGGTGCGCCCGCAGGTCGCGGCACCGGGCGGCGGGGCTCGCGATCGGCGCGCCGTGGCCCGCGTGGAAGACCTGCGCGTCCAAGGCCTCCAGTCGATCCATTGAGGCCATGAATTGCGACAGGTCGCCATCGGGTGGCGAGATCATCGTCGAAGCCCATCCCATCACCGTGTCGCCGGTAAAGACCGCCCCCCGCTCCACCCATTCGAAGCTCAGGTGGTTTGCCATGTGGCCCGGCGTCCAGTGGGCGCGCAGCGTCCAGCCATCGCCCGCGACGGTCGCGCCATCCGTCAGCGTCACGTCGGGCACGAAGGCCCGGTCCACGCCTTCGCCGCCGCCGATGTCCGCCAGCTCTGCCATGATCGGTGTCCTGCCCGCATCCGAGGGGCCAAACGCCATCACGGGCGCCCCCGTCGCCCGCGCCAGCGCCGCCGCGCCGGGGGAGTGGTCCAGATGCGAATGGGTCACCAGGATCGCGCGCAGCGGACGCCCGGCGATGGCCTCCAGAAGGGCGGCGCAATGGGCAGGGCTTTCGGGGCCGGGGTCGATCACCGCCACCTCGTCGGTCCCGAGGACGAAGCTGTTCGTGCCCGCCTGCGTCATCGGCGACGGGTTCGGGGCAAGAACACGGATCAGGCCGCTTTCAACCGCCCCGCCGGGCGGATAGCTTGCGTTCATGGACAGTGCCTCCGAACTCTCGCGCCGCACATTGCGCCGCCGCTGGCTGCCGCGGAGCTTCTATGCCCGCGCGGCGCTGATCCTGATCGTGCCGATCATCACCTTGCAGCTTGCCGTCGCGGTGATGTTCCTGCAACGCCATTACGAGGGCGTCACGGTCCAGATGACGTCGAACATGTCGCGCGAGATCAACCTGGTCCGCAGCGACCCGCGCCTTGCCCCCGACCTCGGCATCCAACTCGTCCCGGCGCCGACCGAAACGCGGGTGCGTTTCTGGGATCTGTCGGGCCGTGCCATGCGCGAGCAGATGGATCTGCTGTTTCCCGATCTGGCCACGGTCGACCTTCTGACGACGCGCAAGGTCGTGATGATCGGGTTCGAGGACGGCACCGGAATGGCGTTCGCCCGATCCAACGTGTCCGCGGCCAATCCGCATCAATTGCTGGTCCTGATGATGGCCACGGCGTTGTTGATGACGGCGGTGTCGTTCCTCTTCATGCGCGGTCAGATCCGGCCAATCCGGCGACTGGCGCGCGCCGCCGAGGCGTTTGGCCGGGGGGATGTGGCCGAGTTCCGCCCTTCCGGTGCGACCGAGGTGCGGGCGGCCGGCACCGCCTTCCTGGAAATGCGCAATCGGATCGAGCGGCACATCGAGCAGCGGACGCTGCTTCTGTCGGGGGTCAGCCACGACCTGCGCACGCCGCTGACACGGATGAAGCTGGAACTGTCGATGATGGACGCGCCCGAGGCCGGCGATCTGACCCGCGACGTCGAGGCGATGGAGCGGATCATCGATACCTTCCTCGATTTCGCGCGCGATTCGGCCAACGACGCGCTGGCCGAGGTCGATCTCACCGCCCTGTTGCAGGAGGTGGTGGACATGGCCGCCCCCGGAGCAGGCTTGACGGTTGCGGGGCCATCGGTGCGGATCCGGGTCTATCCCGACGGGATCCGGCGGGCGGTCGCCAACCTGGTCAAGAACGCGCAGCGTTATGGCACCGTGGTTCGCGTCACGGTCGATGCGGGCGACAGCGCCGTTGTCATCGCGGTCGAGGATGACGGGCCCGGCATTCCCATCGGCCAGCGGGAGGCCGCCATGCGTCCCTTTGCCCGCCTCGACAGCGCGCGATCCAACACCGCGGGCAACGTCGGCCTGGGCCTGAGCATCGTGCGCGACGTCGCCCGCGCCCATGGCGGCGCGCTGCGACTTGCCAATTCCGACCTGGGCGGTCTGTCGGCGCAAATCGTTTTGCCACGCGAGAGGGGAACGGGAAGGATGGTAGGCCCGGCAGGACTTGAATAACCTTAATCTCAAAGAGAAAAGTGGCGGATACCAACAGAAATACCAACAAAACCGTTGCTGTTTCACGGATTCGTCCGACTGTTGCGATACCAACACATTGGTCCGTCACCTAAGGGCGGCATAGCCCCCATGTCAGGATAAGATCGGTCAGCTTTCCGAGAGTGCGCGGGACTGCCACGACCTAGGCACCGAACCGCCACAGTAGCGCGGCCGCCCTGCGTCACGCGTTGCCCCGACTGTGATAGACGGGGAAAACAGCCAAATCTTGGAGAATTGTGCTTGCTCCGAGCTAGATGATGTGTTTTTTGGTGCAAAAAACACCACGGGAGGCCGCAGTGGGTAGACCTCGGACAGATCGCAAGATCGCCCGCATCAGCGTGAGCTTGGATGACCAAGATTATCAGGTGCTGCGAGAGATCGCAGACAAGAACGATGTGTCTGCCGCTTGGATCGTGCGACGCGCCGTCTCTGAATTCTTGGATCGGAAGTCGGCAGATCAGAATGAGGTTTGGCCCGAGAAAGTGGCTGGCCGATGAAGAGAAGTGACCTTCCATTCGGTAGTGAGTTTTCGCCTTCGCAGATTGAGCTTTCGGCCGTCTTGGAAATGGCCGAGCTTCATGGTGGTGACTGGAAGGCATTTGAGGCTGAAGTGCGCGCCGCGTATTTCGACGGCCATAGCACCACCGACTACAATCGAGGCAAGCTCGCCAATAATACCAAGCTGGGCATGATTGCCTATGGGATCATAGAACGTGACGCAAACCTGACCGACTTCGGACGGGAGCTTTATGCCCTCAAGGATGACGGGGCAGAGCTTTACGGGTGCCTCGCCAAGCACATTCTTCTGAACTTGCACGGCATGACTCTTGTGCGCTGCATTCAGGACATGGTGGCCGCCGGTGAAGTCGTCAGTTTGACCACGTTGCGCGACGGCCTTGCGGCCCGTGGGGTTCACTATCCGCCGGGCGGCAAGCACCCGAGCATGATGCGCCTGTGGCTTGCGAAAGCGGGCGTGTTTGTCGGCAGTCGGTGGCAGGTTGATCCATTCCGCATTGAAACTGTCCTCGGGCTCAACCCGGACGAGTTCGAGGTGTTGGCGGGGTTTACGGCCGAGCAACGGGCGTTCTTGCGCGCCCTTGCGAATACCGGCACCACCGATCCGCAGCCCGCAAATGAAATCGCCAAATTGGCAGCAGCGACCTACGGGGTGAGGTTTCCTGAGAAAAGCCTGCCCAAACTGGTGCTCAACGCACTCGAAAGTGCCGGGTATATCGTCGCGGAAAAGACCACGACCGGCCGAGGGGCAAAGCCCTTTCAGGTGAAGCCCACCGGCAAGCTGATTGCCGATGTGGTGGACCCGCTGATTGAGCAATTGAAAGGGCAAACCGACCCAAAGTTGCTGGCGCTGCTCCGCACTCCGCTTTCGGCTATTCTGGACGAGATCAAGGACAAAGACCGCTACAAGGCCGGGCTTGCGCTTGAGGCATTGGCGTTCAAGATCATGCGGCTGCTCGATATGACCTATGTGGCGACCCGCCTGCGGGCCAATCAAACCGGTGGGGCGGAAGTCGATTTGGTGTTTGAGAGTGCCCGCCTCGTGTTTTCCCGCTGGCAGGTGCAATGTAAGAACACCGCGCACGTCTCTCTTGATGATGTGGCCAAAGAAGTCGGCCTTACACACTTTCTTAAGAGTAATGTGATCGTCGTGGTGACCACGGGCAACATTGGAAGCGAAGCGCGCCGCTATGCCAACAAGATCATGGCCGATTCCAATCTTGCCATTGTAATGCTCGATGGCGGTGATCTGGGCGCGATCAGCGACAGCCCGGCCACGATCATTCGCTCTTTCGACCGCGAAGCCCGGCACGCTATGAACTTAAAAAAGCTAGAGCTCTGAGGGGGCAAATATGACCAAGAACGAGTCTCTTGCGATCTATCACCAAACCCAATTGGGGCGCATTTATCATGCCAATAGCTTAGACGTGATGAAGCGCCGCAAGAAGGAGTCCGTTGACCTGATTATGACCAGTCCGCCTTTCGCTCTCACGCGCAAGAAGGATTACGGGAATGAACAGGAAGATGCCTATCTTGAGTGGTTTCGGGATTTTGCCGTCCAGTTTCATCGCATCCTCAAGGAAGACGGAAGCCTAGTGATCGACCTAGGCGGGGCGTGGAAACCAGGCATTCCGGTGCGCAGCCTTTACCACTTCAAACTATTGATTATGCTCTGCGAGGAATACGGTTTTCACCTCGCTCAAGAGTTCTATTGGTGGAATCCGTCAAAGCTTCCGACCCCTGCCGAATGGGTGAATGTGCGCCGCATTCGCGTTAAGGACGGAATCAACACGGTTTGGTGGCTTTCAAAGTCGCCTTGGCCCCGGGCAAGCAACCGCCGTGTGCTTCAGCCCTATAGCGAAAGCATGAAGACGCTCCTCACCAATGGTTACACAGCGAAGCTCCGGCCGTCTGGGCACGACATTAGCGAGAAGTTCGCAATCGACAACGGGGCCGCGATCCCGCCGAACCTAATCGCCATTCCGAATACCGAGAGCAACAGTAGCTATATGCGGTATTGCAAGGAAAAGGGGATAAAAGCGCATCCGGCGCGGTTCCCCTCTGCGTTGCCTGAATATTTTATTCGCATGGTTACCGATCCCGGTGACGTGGTGCTTGATCCCTTCGGCGGCAGTTGCATCACAGGGGAGGTTGCCGAACGTCTTGGGCGAAAGTGGGTATGCGCAGAGTTAGTTGCGGCATACCTGGAAGGGGCCAAGGGGCGGTTTGAGTGCCCCAGCGAGCCTCCCAAGCGTAAAGCTCAGAAGAATCAGGATGACGGCTATTATCGTGTTCCGCACCCGGGTTTGCTTTGGAATGGTGGCGACGAACGCGAGAGCGCCCCGCTGGCCGAGGACGGTGGCCGACAGCGACCGAAGCATATGCGCGACAAGGCCAAAGGCACCCAGAGCGTAACTATTATCCGGGCTGCCGAGTAGACGATGCCACCTCTCAGAAAGGCCGCCCTTTTTCGGGTTTTTGAGGACTCATTGCGCAAAAGCGGGCTCAGCTTTTTGCGCCCATCGGCGGATGGGGATCATCCGGCTGCCTATCAGATCATCCGGGATCAAACCTCATTTCGGGTTCGCGTTTATATCTGGAATTTGACCTTCGGGGGGCGTGTCACGCTCCCGGATGAATGGCGGATTCAAGTCACTGGGTTGCCTGAGATTAGTGGCGCTCAACGCTTCGTGCCCGAGTTTGGTGGAAGGACTGCGGTTCTCGGGTGGTGCGGCGAACTCGGGGTTTTCGCAGCCTATGACGTGAGCAAACACCTTGGGGCGCTTGGTGGTTCGCCTTCTATCCAAATTCGGCAGCCCGCTCTTGAATCCGCGCGGGTCAACGGGCTCGCGCCGCATTTCAAGGGCGAAGCGGAGGTGGCCTTTGCAGTCAAGCCTGCTTACATGGGCTTGTATCTGGACAATATGGACGAACTACACGCCTGCGGTTCTTCCGAGGAGGCATTGCAGCTTCTCGATGAACTCTGCGAAGACCCCGCAAGCGTTGACGATCAGGATATTGAAGACCAAGTGCCCGAGCCGCGCCGGTATGGCGTTGTGTCGACGATGAAGGCGCTTAGGGACGCGAATTTCAAAGACCGGGTTCTGACTGCCTATTCTCATTCCTGCGCGATGTGCGGGGTGCAACTTCGGCTCTTGGATGCCGCGCACATCCTCCCAGCCGCGCACCCCGACAGCACCGATGAAACGAGCAACGGCATTGCGCTTTGTGCCCTGCATCACCGGGCCTATGACCGTGGCTTGTTGACATTCGACTCCGGTTATCGAATTCATCGAAACGAGCCGATGGAAAGGGAACTTGTCGCTGCAAGTTTGGACGGTGGCTTGGCGGAATTCCGGGCGCGGCTGTTCCCCATGATCGAAGTGCCGCCCAATCGCGCTGATCGGCCGTCACCCGCTTTCGTGGATCAGGTCAACGCGCTTCGGGGCTGGGCACTATAGCCCAGCGTTCACCCCTATGAGTGCTGTTTTCGGAAGTTCTCGAAGTGGAAACCGAGGCTTTTGGGCGAGACTTTATCGGTGACGGTTTTGCCGCGAAGGCTCTGGTAATTCGGGGATGCGATCCGGTCTGAAACCTCGATAGCCATGGTCTCGGGGTTGATCGAAATTAGGTGCGCGTCAAAGAGCTTGTGAATGTCGCTACGCAACAGAAGGCCATTCTCGGGCATGTCCCGGTCGGCAAACCGCTCCGAATAGGGGATGATATGGGCGGCTTCCAGAACCGAAAGTTCGCTCGTCCCTGTGATCGCGCAGCGGTTCGGGCGCTTGCTCATGAGGGCCTGCCGGAACGCGCTCTGGTATCGCCGCAGGACCACTTGGCGCAAGACCGTGGCGTCTTCGATCTTCCCAAGGTTCAGGGGCTCGTGCGGGTCCGGGTTCTGGTTTTCATATTGCGCGATCTTGTGGGCCTTTTCCCGAACGGCGGACAGAAGCCTGTCCACGTCGCTATCGGAGATCGGCCAAATCCGGCTATGGCGGCTCGCTCCGACACCGGAAATGAACGTCCCGTCATCCTTGTGCGCTTCCAAGAGTTCTTTCCCAACAGGGCGCTCGAAGAACACAACGTCTAGCACCGGGGCGCGGCGATCCAGTTGCATGGGCCCGAACTCTACCACGGCCGTCAAGCCCCGCCCGCGCTCGTTGGTCTTCTGCTGCTCATGCAGCCACACGAGGCCCCGGAAGCCCTTGGTGAATATCTCGTCGGCATAGCTGTTTTCTTTGTGAAGCTCGGGCAGGGCAGCGTCCCGACCAATCCAGCTTTCGGCCGTGGCGCGAACGTCCGGCTCTCCGAATAGCTCGATTGCACTGGATTTGACGAAGAACTGAATGTCCTGCCGTCGGAACTCCTGCACCTTGCTCGCCCCGAGCTTCAATCGCTCCTGCGCGGCGGCGATCACGTCCGGGGTGAACCGCTCGGGGTATCTGAGCACCTAGGCTTCATAGCTCTGATCCGGGTCAATCTCCTCGAACCCGGCCGAGGCGTTCAAGACCCGGCTGGAAATCACCGAGACCGCCCCCAAGGCGTTGATGTCCCAGGGTTCATACCCGAGGCCCGCCCGCTGGCCTTGGCTGCGCTTGACCTCTTGCCAATGATCGTAGACCCGGGCGAGATCGTTTTCTAACGGATCGGCGCTGCCTCTTAGGGATTTCATCACTTCCGACATGCGGTCTCCTGCATCTTGGCTTTCGCAGCCATTTAGTTCGGAATTTCCCCGAATGCGTCGACGATCAAGTGGTGATCCTTCCAGAACACTTGTTTGAGAGTAAACTCTTTAAGGCAAACCTACTGCATTCGGGAGAGCATCGTGCATCATCCAAGAGCAGCACTGAGTGGCGGGTCTCAAAATGAGTCAGGACGCCTCTTGGAGGTAGCGATAGACACTGGATCGCGCCACGCCCAACGCCTTGGCAATCGCTGTGGGGGTTATGCCTCTGGCGCGCATGGCGTTCACCTTTTCCCCATCTATTGTCGCGGGCCTGCCTTTGAACGGGGAGTCCGGTCCTTTGGCCAAAGCTGCGTCTATGCCTTCCCGCTGGCGCGCCTTGCGGATTTCAGTTTCAAACTCGGCTACCGCTGACAGCATGGTAAAGAACATGCGCCCTTCCGGCGTCGTGGTATCAATCGCTTGTTCCAGCACCCGCAGTCCTACGCCTTTGGCGGTAAGCGTGTGGGCAATGTTGTGCAGGTCGCGGGTGGACCGCGCTAGCCGGTCTAAGCGGGTTACTACCAGCGTGTCATCCTTGCGAATGCCGCGCGTCAGCAGATCGTCCAGCGCCTGCCGCCCGTCCCGCTTGGTGCCGCTGACCTTCTCGCTGTAGAGGTGTTCCGCACTCACGCCCGCAGCGGTCAGCGCCGCAACCTGCACGTCCAGCTTTTGCCCGACGCTGCTAACTCGCGCGTATCCGATCAACTCGCCCACAGTATTATCCCCTTATGTCCGATTAGACTGTCCTGTAAATCGCTACCGTCCGGTAAGTGATTCTACAAGTCCAATCGGACACTTTCGAGAGACTTTCGCGTGTCCGCTCAGCGTATACTTAAACGGGACACGTCAGACTCGGTTCAGGCTAGGCAGTTGGGTGGATTTGCCGGTCGACGCATTTTACCTCGCGTGTTTTTCATGTAGATCGGGAGACTCTTTATTTCCGCCAGGTATTTTTCGTAATTCGACAGCGTTTGTTTGCTGTGGTGGTCCTCGGAGAAGTGAACCTCGGATACGAATAAGTCGCAGCGCGAACAGAACCAAAGATCAGGGGCACCTTCTTTTTGGTCTCCGTTCAGGTAGTAGCGTTCAGGTTGTTCGGTCATTTCAGTCGTTCCTTTGCGTTGATTGTGTGTGGCCCAACTTGGCTTCGGGTCCTTCTTGGGGTGGGGGTGCGCTGGGCGGGATCACCGACTCGCCCAATTCGCGTGATTTCAATTTAGTGACAGTTAGATTGGCCCCCTCATTCCAAATACTTTGCAAAGAGGGTCGGGCCGGGGTTCGGAGTCCCCGCGGGTGCCGCCCTTAGGGAAGGACCCATGATCGCTTGGGGGCGATGATCGCGGAAAACCGATGATCGGCTGCGCTGCATCCGCGCTTCTGATTGATTGTGCTTCATCTTCTAGTTCCATTGCTGAGCATGGCACCGAGACAAGGGACACCCTTAAGGGGTGTGTCCCTGTCCGTCTCGCCGGTGTGCCCTTTTGCCGGTTGAGACATGCGAGACATGTCCCGCTCATGTCTCAGTCCGTCCCGTTTCATCGTCATCTGACCGACCATCATCAAAGCCGTCGCGGATGGAATAGAAGCCATCATCGCCTGAAACCAATCCATCCCGTGCCAGCGTTTCGAGTGACCGATTGAACGCTTTTCGTCGGGTTGCCGGATCGTCATTCGCGCAAACCGCATCGGACGCCATGCAAGCGTTCTTCCAGTCGTCCCGGTTGACCGGCTGCGGCATGCCTTCCAGGATTTTCAGCGCAGCCGCAGCTTGCGGGGGAAGCCGCTTCACCTTGGCCGGAATGCCGGTAAGCGGGTTGCAGCGCGGATAGGTCAACGGGTCGCCATCATCGTCAAATCCGAAGTCATCAGTGGCGATGGTGAAAGCAAAGCCTCGATCACAGGTGCCGTTCCGGTTCTTGGTCAACCTGCCCCGAATGATCTTCTGTTCATCGTCGCGCTTCACATGCAGGGCAACATCAAGCGCCCCGTTCAACAGGCTATGCCCGCGCGGTGTGCCACCCTCTGCCTTTGTGTCGTGGTGGATCAGGACAACCGCTGCGCCCCAGCGGGTCAGCGCCCGCGCCACCGCCACAACCCGGCCCATCGCTTCCGCACTGTTCTCTTCCAGGCCGGGGAACGCCATTGCCAGCGTGTCAATAAAGATCAGCGCGGGGCGTTCCGCCTTCACCGCTTCTTTCAGCGCCAGATAGTCGGGCGAGTCCTTGATAAGCAGGTTCGACACGCCTTCCACCAGTTTGAAGGCTTGTGCGCTGCCATGCGCCTTCCGCAGCGCCTTCACGCGCCCGCGCATTCCGTGGGAATCTTCGGACGCCACATAGAACACCCCGCCCGCTTTGGTGCGTATCCCGAAGGCTCCATTGCCCTGAGCCAGCATGTAGCCAAGGAAGGGCGCGATGAGCGATTTACCCGCGCCTGGCGCGCCGAAGATGCAAGCAACGTCCTTTTCAGCCAGCAAGCCCTTAATGAGGTATTTCCGCGCCGGGGACGCTTCGCATTCGTCTGGGGTCAGGAAGGTCAGCGTCGACGGTTTCGGTTTTTCGGGTTCAGGTAGTGCAGGCAGATCGTCAAAATCGGAATCTTGGATAAACGGGCCGTGCTCATAGCCATAATCCATTGCGATTTTGAACAGCGTCCCGATGCCGATTCCGCCATGCCGGAACGATTTCCAAGTTCTGCGCTGGCTGCGTTCATCGAATTTCAGCGACAGGCGCGACCAATGCGACCAGATGTCATAGCCTTCATCGCTGCCATTGAATTCCGCATGAAGGGCCATGCCGATATTCAGCCATTGGTCGCGGTCGTCCGCATCCTTGACCAGCGCCAAAGCGCGCCGCACTTCCGCCCGGTCTGCCGGGTCCCGGAACAGGTCTGACAGATCGGTGGTCAACTTCACCGGCTTGGGTGCCGGGCCGATAGAGGGAAGGCCGGGCACGCGGTCCAGCGTCTGCCCTTCCACAAGGAACGACTCTACCGGGTTCGATGTCACGCTGCCAAAGTAGAAGGATTGCGACGGGGTGAAGGATTCAGCCGCAAGGATGCCGCCCAGCGCCCCGTTGAGCCGGGCACAGAGGGCTGCCCGCTCAGCCGGTGCAACTTCCGTCGCCAGAGGCAGTAGGACGCGGAACCGGGGCACTTCTGCGGTATGGCTAGGCGTGGTGTAGACCAGCGCGGCAATGCCAGCCCGGTCGAGCCGGTCAGCGGCTTCCTGCGGTGACACCTCGCCCGCGTCATAGTCGCCTTCCACCCCTGACACGCTCAAGAGGTTCGCATCGTGGCGTAGGCTGCCCTTTTCGGTTCGCACATCCCCGAAGGTGCCCAGCTTCACAAGGGGCAGGTCGGATTTTGCGGGGGCGGTTGTGGCAGTCAACCGGGCGTGAATCTGCCGAAGGGAAAGCCGCGCCGGTTCGATCCGCTGCGCTTTCACATCAGCGAACATAGAAACCGCTAAAGGCACATCGCAGCCTTGATCGTTCAACCCGAACAGATCGTGCAAGCTAATTGAGGAGAGTGCTTTGGGTTTTGCAAATCCGAGTAAATTACTCAGATTTGTTGCGCTACTCTCTTGAAAAAAGCCGGAGTCATCGCTATCTCTATCCATATAAATAAACCTTAAAGGTCATCGGGTTGCACCCCGGTGGCCTTTTCCTTTTGCGCACCATGCGAAAAATGAATTGGGCCACGGCCTCAACATGGTTGCGACCTAAAATCCAGTCAAGGCGTTGAAAATAAAAAATAAAGTTTCACATTCAATGTGAAAGTCTATGACAGCAGATCAGTCAAGTCAGTGTCTGACTTTCTCCTCACCGGCTGGCCTTTTGGCTTTCTCTTTTCGTGCTGTTCCATCAGGTCGGAATACCAAACCATCATCTTCCGCCGCTCTTCCAAATACAGTGCTGCGTTGTATGCACTGCGAACCTCATTGGCGGGGACGTGGGCAAGCTGTCTCTCGATTGCGTCCGCGCGCCACAAGCCAGACTCGTTGAGGATGGTCGACGCGGTGCTGCGAAAGCCGTGAACCGATGCGCGGCTGTGATAGCCCAAACGATACAGGCCATAGATTAGCGTATTCTCGGATATGGGTTTGTGATCGGACTGGCCGGGCAGGATGAAAGGGGAGGTGCCTGCCAAGTCTTTCAGTTCTGCGAACATGGCCCGGACCTGCGGAGACAAGGGAACGATGTGTTCCTTCCGCATCTTCATCTTGCTTGCTTCGATGCGCCATGTGTCGCCGTCGATTTCATTCCATGTGGCCAGGCGCAATTCGGACGTTCGCACAAATGTATGCGCTATGATCTTCAAGCCCAGCGCGGTTGCGCGGTCCCCGCTGTAGGTGGCGAGTGCTGCAAAGAAGTCGTGCAGTTGATCTTCCTTGAGGGATGCGCGGTGCTTCTGACGCGGGGCCGACTTCATCGCACCGGCAAGCGGCGCGGCGGGGTCAGAAGTCGCCCATCCATTTGCCACGGCATACTTGAACACGGCGCTCATGGTCTGTCGGATGCGCTTTGCCATCTCCAAAGCGTTCCGGTCCTCAACCTCACGCAATAGCGCCAGCACCTCGGCAGGGGTGACCGCTGCCACGTCCTTGTGGCCGATCCTTGGGAACACGTCCCCGTCTAGCCGTGCCCAGAGGCGCGCCGCGTAGCCGCTGACCCATTGCGCTTCGCGGGCGCGATACCATTCGCGGGCGGCTTCCTTGAAAGTCTTCACGGGCGTTGCGGTTTCGCCGTCCTTCAAGGCGGGATCAGCCCCGGCTGCCAGTTTGTCCTTGAGTTCGGCGGCCCTGAGACGAGCAGTTGCAAGCGACACATCGGGGTATGATCCGAATGCGGCGGTGCGCTGTTTGGCCTGAAATCGATAGTTCATGCGCCAGAGTTTCGATCCGGCTGGCGTGACTTGCAGGAATAGCCCGCGTCCGTCCGATAGCTTCTGGACCTTTTGGGCAGGCTTAGCCGCGCGGCATTGGGCATCGGTGAGGGGCATCCAGGCGACTCTGATTTGTTGGTATCGCCGCCATCATACCAACAAATGATACCAACAAAAGCTGAGACGTATGGAGACGCACTGAGACGTATGAACAGGCGAAATGACGGTAACCTACTGTTTTGAAGTAGATTACCGTCAATCTGAGACGCATTGAGATGAATTTTTGGTAGGCCCGGCAGGACTTGAACCCGCAACCAAAGCGTTATGAGCGCTCTGCTCTAACCAATTGAGCTACAGGCCCCCGTCCGCTAGGGCGTAGCAGACA
Organism: Jannaschia pohangensis; assembly: GCF_900113875.1. Classification (GTDB taxonomy): domain Bacteria; phylum Pseudomonadota; class Alphaproteobacteria; order Rhodobacterales; family Rhodobacteraceae; genus Jannaschia; species Jannaschia pohangensis. Next base: position 314,027 of record NZ_FORA01000004.1, read on the forward strand.
GGGACGGACGGTCAAGAAGAACGGGCAGGAGAGGGGTCGAAATGCAGGAAATCCAACCATGGATCGGGCGCTATGCGCTGACCCTTGTCCTGACCTGGGGCGGATTGATGGTGGTGGGCGTCCTGTTGTCGCGGTTTGCCGGGATCAGTCTGCCGGGCGGGGCCGTGGCCATCCTGCCGCCGATCGCGGCGGCGATGGTCACCGGGCAGGCCTGGGCGCGCCAGACCGGCGCGCTGCCGCCCAATGGACCCGCCTGGAAATTGGCCTGCGTCGGCGCGCTCCTCTATTTCATGATGCAGATCGTGGTCGCGGGCGGAGCCTTCGCTTCGCTGTCGCGGGTGACCGAGGGCGTGGTGACGCCTGACCGGCTGTTCATCACCTTCGGGTTGCTCGCCGTCCTCTGCGTCGTCTCGGCGGGGGTCGGACGCCTGTTCCTGACGTTCGGGGCAAAGTCGGCGCTGAAGGCCTGAGGTCGCATACCCCGGATTGCAGCGCATCCGGCGGCCTGCTAGGGCGCGGGCCAAGTCACACGGGAGACGCCATGACAGATGCCAAGAACGGTTTGACCTATGCCCAAGCGGGTGTGGACATCGATGCGGGCAATGCGCTGGTCGACCGGATCAAGCCTGCGGCCCGCGCGACCGAACGGCCCGGCACCATGTCCGGTCTGGGCGGCTTCGGTGCGCTCTTCGATCTGAAGGCCGCGGGCTATTCCGACCCGGTTCTGGTGGCGGCGACCGACGGGGTGGGCACCAAGCTGCGCCTGGCCATCGACACGGGGCAACTGGATACCGTGGGCGTCGACCTTGTGGCGATGTGCGTCAATGACCTGGTCTGTCAGGGGGCAGAGCCGCTGTTCTTTCTGGACTACTTTGCCACCGGCAAGCTGGTCACCGACGAGGCCGCGCAGATCATTGAAGGTATTGCGGTCGGCTGTCGCGCGAGCGGCACGGCTCTGATCGGCGGCGAGACGGCGGAAATGCCGGGCATGTATCATGCGGGCGATTTCGACCTGGCCGGATTTGCCGTGGGCGCGATGGAACGGGGCCACGACCTGCCCCGCAACGTGGCCGAGGGCGATGTCCTTCTGGGGCTGGCGTCCGATGGCGTGCATTCCAACGGCTTCTCGCTAGTGCGGCGGGTGGCGGAGCACGCGGGCCTGACCTGGGATGATGCCGCCCCCTTTGCGGACGCCACGCTTGGCGCGGCGCTGCTGACGCCGACGCGGCTTTATGTGCTGTCGGTTCTGGCTGCGGTGCGGGCGGGCGGGGTGCACGCGCTGGCCCATATCACCGGTGGCGGCCTGACCGAGAACCTGCCCCGCGTCCTGCCCGAAGGGTTGGGCGCACAGATCGACCTGACCGCCTGGCAACCGAACCCGGTGTTCGGCTGGCTGGCCCGGGCCGGGGGCGTGGCCGAAGGCGAGATGCTCAAGACCTTCAACTGCGGCATCGGCATGGTCCTCGTCTGCGCGCCCGACCGGGCCGAAGCCCTGACCGCGCTCCTGACCGACGCGGGCGAGACGGTGTCGCGCCTTGGCACCGTGACCCCGGGTGCGGGCGTGCGCTATTCCGGAGCCATCAGCTGGTGAGCGAGACGCGCAAGCGGGTCGCCATCCTGATCTCGGGGGGCGGGTCGAACATGCTCCGCCTGGTCGAGGATATGACCGACGCAGATCATCCCGCCGTGCCGGTTCTGGTCCTGTCGAACGATGCGAACGCGGCTGGCCTGGCGCGCGCGGCGAGTTTGGGTATCCCGACCGCGGTGGTCGATCATCGCGCCTTTGCCGACCGTCCGGCCTTCGAGGCGGGCTTGCAGGCGCAGTTGCAGCAGGCCGCTCCCGACATCGTGGCGCTGGCCGGGTTCATGCGTATCCTGACCGCGCCATTTACCGAGCAGTGGGCCGGTCGGATGCTCAACATCCATCCCTCGCTTCTGCCCAAGTATCGCGGGCTGCACACACATGCCCGCGCGCTCGAGGCGGGCGATGACGAGGCCGGGTGTTCCGTCCACGAAGTCACCGCCGATCTGGACGGTGGCCCGATCCTGGGTCAGGCCCGGGTGCCCATCTTGCCGGACGACACCGCCGATACGCTGGCCGCCCGTGTGCTGGTGCAGGAGCATCGCCTCTATCCGGCTGTCCTGCGCCGGTTTGCGTGTGGCGACCGCCGTCGGCTTGACCTTTCCCCGGACGGGAATTTGTCCTAGACCGGGACGAAATCTGAAAGGCTTCGTCAAATTTCTGCCCCTCACATCACAACGCTGACAACGACCGACGCTTTGGCCGCATTCTGCGCCGAGGCCGCCAAGGCACCCTATGTCACCGTGGACACCGAGTTCCTGCGGGAACGGACCTACTACTCCAAGCTCTGCCTGATCCAGCTGGCCTTTCCGGGCGACGGCAAGACCGATGCGGTGCTGGTCGATCCGCTTGCCGATGGTCTGTCGCTGGCGCCGCTGTACGACCTGTTTCGCGACGAAGGGGTGGTGAAGGTCTTTCACGCGGCCCGTCAGGACCTGGAGATTTTCGCGATCGAGGGTGAGGTCATTCCGGCACCCCTGTTCGACACGCAGGTGGCCGCGATGGTCTGCGGCTTCGGCGAACAGGTCGGCTATGAAACCTTGGCCCGCCGCGTCGCCAAGGCGCAGATCGACAAGTCGAGCCGCTTCACCGACTGGTCGCGCCGCCCGCTGTCGGATGCACAGAAGAGCTATGCCCTTGCCGATGTGACGCATCTGCGGGTGATTTATGAGCATCTTTCTGCGGAACTGGCCAAGACCGGCCGGACCCCCTGGGTCGAAGAGGAAATGGCCGTCCTGCGCGATTTCGGCACCTACCGGGTCGAGCCGCGCGAGGCCTACCTGCGCCTCAAGATGCGCAACCCGTCGCCCCGGTTTCTGGCCATTGCGCGGGAACTGGCAGCCTTCCGCGAATCCCACGCACAGGAATGCAACATTCCCCGCACCCGGATCTTCAAGGACGATGCGCTGATCGAGCTGGTCTCGCTCAAGCCCAAGGACCTGACCGAGCTGTCGAAGGCGCGCCTTCTTTTGCGCGAAGGGCGACGCGGTGCGGTGGCCGATGGGATCCTCGCCGCCGTGGCCAGGGGGCTGGAGATGCCGCGCGAAGACCTGCCCGAGCCGCCGAACCAGAAGTCGCGCGACCAGATCAACGGGGCGCTTGCCGACCTGTTGCGCGTGCTGCTCAAGGCCAAGGCGGAACAGGCGGGCGTGGCGTCCAAGCTGATCGCGACGGCCTCCGACCTTGATGATATCGCCGCCGGGTCGCGGGACGGCGACTGGGCGCATGGCTGGCGCCTTGAGGTTTTCGGGGCCGATGCGCTGCGCCTGTGCGAAGGTCAGATCGCGCTCGCCTGCAAGGGGCAGACGGTCAAGATCATCTCGCTCTGACGCGCGATCTCAGGGCGAGATGTAGCCCGAGTGCGCCCAACCGACCGCGCCCGACACGTGGCGGACCTGCACCCAGTTTCCCGAGGTGGCCAGCGGCGTGAGCCGGTCGCCCGGATACATCCGCCGCAGGATCGGATGCCCGACTCCCGGCCCGGCGCGCAGGTTCAGGTATCCGTCATTGGTCTGGTCGACGAACAACGCCTTGGGGATTGCCGGTCCCCGCTCCAGGAAATCGCCCGCGACCCAGCCTTCCTGTCCCGACGACACGCGGACCCGGTACCAGCGTCCCACGGTTTCCAGCACCGCGACAGAATCGCCAGGCGACAGGCGGCGCAGGATGTCGAACCGCGTCCCCGGACCGGAGCGCAGGTTGAGGTAGCCGTCATCATTCTGCGAGACAAAAAGCGTCTGTGCCATCGCCCCGAGCGGCGAAAGCAGCAGGACGAGCAGGAGGGTTGCAAGGCGCATCGCGGTCTCCGGGTGTCGAATTGCGGTGTCCCAGTGGTGACCTGTCTGGCCGGTCGGATCAACCCTTGGGGGCGGGCCGCAGGAAGATACCCGAAGGAAAGCGCCGCTTCAGCCGCCGGGGCGGAACAGCGTCACCGCACCCGGCGACCAGGCGAGCCGGGCCCGGGTTCCGATTTCGAGAACCGGGCGGCCGAAGACATTGCGCATGGAGATTCGGACCGGCTGTTCGCAGCCTTCCAAGGTGACGTCGTAATAGGTCATGTCGCCGAAATAGACGACTTCGCTCACCGTCCCCTCGGCCACGCGGTCCGATGTCGTCTGGCCCTCGAAGAGCAGGGTCGCGGTCTCGGGGCGAAATCCGGCCACGGTGTCGCCCTTGGTGGTCGCCGTCGATTGCAGCTCCGACAGGGCCATGTCGCCCAGACCCGCGACGGTGACCCGGTCACCCGACACGCTGGCGGGCAGGAAGTTCATGGTGCCGATGAATTCGGCCACCCGCCGGTCGATGGGGCGACGATAGAGCGCCTCGGCCTCGGCCAGCTGCGCGATCTCGCCCTCGAACATCACGGCGATGCGGTCGGACATGACCAGCGCCTCTTCCTGATCGTGGGTGACCAGAATGAAGGTGATGCCGACCTGTCGTTGCAGGCGGATCAATTCAACCTGCATCTGTTCGCGCATCTTCTTGTCGAGCGCGCTGAGCGGCTCATCCAGCAGCAGCACCTTGGGCCGCAGGACAAGGGCGCGGGCCAGGGCCACGCGCTGCCGTTGGCCGCCCGAAAGAGCGTTGGCGCCCCGGCTGCCGTAACCGTCGAGGCCGACCATATCCAGCGCATCCTCGACCATGGTCTGGCGGGCGGCGGCGTTCAGGTCGCTGCGTTTGCGCAGACCGAAGCCCACGTTCTGCGCCACGCTGAGATGGGGGAAGATGGCATAGGACTGGAATACCATGTTGGTGGGCCGCTTGTTCGGCGGCACCCGGGTCATGTCCTGGCCGCCCAGGGTCACCGTCCCCTCGCTCACCCCCTCGAAGCCCGCGATGGTGCGCAGCAGGGTTGTCTTGCCGCAGCCCGAGGGCCCCAGAAGCGAGAAGAATTCGCCCGGCCTGATGTCCAGGTCGATGCCGCGCAGGGCATGGTATTCGCCGTAGTACTTCTGGATGCCGCGCAGGCGGATCAGCGGTTCGGTCTCGGGTGCGAGGCTCACAGGAACCCTCCGGTATCTTTGGCGCCGACCCGTCGCAGGCCTCGGCGGCGGTTCCATTCGGCCAATGTCAGGATCAGGATCGAGATGACCACCATGATGGTGCCAAGCGCCATGATGACCGGCAGCAATTTCGGAAACCGCAGCGTCGACCAGATGTAGACCGGCAGCGTGACATCCGACCCGGTCAGGAAGAACGCGATGATGAATTCATCCAGCGAGATGGTGAACGAGATCAGCAGCGCCGCCACGATTCCCGGCATGACAAGGGGCAGGGTCACAAGGCGGAAGGTCGACAGCCGCGTCTCGCCCAGGTCGATGGACGCCTCTTCCAGCGCGGGATCGAGGGCCTGAAAGCTGGCGTTCAGGATGGCGATGGCGAAGGGCGTGCAGATCAGGACATGGGCCGCGATCAGCGACCAAAGCGACAGCGGCCAGTCGAAGAACCGCACGATCACCACCAGAAGCGACGTCGCCACGATGATCTCGGGCAGCACCAGCGGCACCATGATCAGGCCCATGGCCGCTGTCTTGCCCGGAAAGCGGTAGCGCACGTTGGCCCGCGCCGCCGCCAGACCCAGAAGGACCGACAGGATCGACGCCAGCACCCCGACGAACAGCGAGTTCAGAAGGGCGGCGTGCAGTTCCGTCTGCTGACCCAGTTGCGCGAACCAGTCGGTCGTGAACCCGTCGAGCGGGAAGGCGATGACCGACCCGGAGTTGAACGCAAAGATCGGGAGCAGCGCGATCGGCGCATAGAGGAAGATCAGGAAGGCGATGACATAGGTGCGCAGCATGACGTCAGGTTCCTCGCGACAGGCGGCGCGCCAGCCAGACGGTGCCAAGCGCGATCACGGTCACGATCAGCATCGCCACCACCGACAAGGCTGCGCCAAGGGGCGCGTTGTTCAGGTCGCGGAACTGTGCCTGGATGACGTTGGCGATCATCATGCCGTTCGGCCCGCCGACCTGAGCGGGCGTGACATAGTCGCCGACGGTCGGAATGAAGACGATCAGCAGGGCCGCCACCACACCCGGCGCGGCCAGCGGTAGGGTGACGCGAAAGAAGGTGGTGAAGGCATTTTCGCCAAGGTCGCGCGATGCCTCCAGCAGGCTGCGGTCGATCTTTTCGAGGGCCACGAAGATCGGCAGGATGGCAAAGGGCGCGAAGGCGTGGCTGAGCGTCAGGACCACCGAATTGGCATTGTACAGCAGCCAGGTCAGCGGCTCGTCCCGCAGGCCAAGGCCGGTCAGGGCGGAATTGACCACCCCGTTATAGCCGAGCATCACCTTCCACAGGAAGATGCGGAGCAGGTAACTGGTCCAGAACGGGATGGTGATAAGGAACAGCCAGAGCGACTTGCGGTCCGGCCGCACCCGGAAGCTGACGTAATAGGCCACCGGAAACGCCAGAAGCACGGTGATGACGGTGACCGACCCCGACACGACAAGGCTGCGCCCCATGATCGCGCGATAGAACGGATCGCTCAGCGCCTCGGCATAGTTCTTGAGGCTGAGCGTGCGGTTGATGGTCAGGTAATCCTGGGTCCAGAAACTGAACAGGACGATGGCCAGCATAGGCCCCGCAAGCAATGCCAGCGCATAGGCCAGCGGCGGGGCAATCAGCGTCAGTCCGCGTTTGCTGTCTTGATTCAAATGCGCCCCCGGTTCCTGCGGATAGAATTGCGCGACTGTCGCGCCGGGGGCAAGGGCCGTGATGCGATCTCAGGGACAGGGCATCCAGGTAATCTTGCCCGCCGGGCGGATGATGGTCAGGCTGGTGTCGTCGCGGAACAGGATCATGTCCTCGGAGAAGGCCTCGCCCTCTCCACTGCATTCGGCGCGGGTCAGCACGGCACCCGTCGCGCCCACGGGACTGGGGCTGCCCAGGGTGCACACCGATTCGACAGCCATCAACTTGTCGCCCTCGACGGCCATGGCCCCGCCGTCCATCCCGATCTGGTCTGCGCGGCAGGACCAGGATGAGCTGAGCCGGTAAAGCCCTTGCAGCCGGGCCAGGGACGCGGGCGACGTGGCGGCGGGTGCCGGTTGCGCGGGGAGGGTCGACTCGGGTGCGCCCGACGTCTGCGCGCCGACGCCCGCGTCCCAACAGAAGAGTCGCGCCGATTCCGTGTTGCGCAGGCAGCTGCCGCCGACATTCACGGGGCGGCTGCTGATTGTCTGGGCGGGTTTGCCGTTGATCCGCGTTCCGGCCGCCATGTCCGGCGTCGCGGATGACACCACGGTCAGCGACCCTGACGGCCAGCGGAAATAGAGGTCGCATCCCTCGGGGCCACAAAGGTCGGGAAGTCGTTCGCAGGTGGCGAAGTCCGTCACCTCTCCGTTCGGGGCGACGACAGCACAGGCACCGATCTCAGGGGCTGTGCCCTGGGCTGCGACTGGATTGGCGTGGAAGACCATGGCCGCAAAAAACACGGCAAAACAACTTGAAACCCGGGTCAAAACTGACCTCCAATTATTCCCCCAAGAATGGTTAGACCATAGCAACGGTCTTCCATCTGGCAACGGATTTTCTGCTCTTGTGCTGGACGTGGGCGTCACGCGGGCGGCGATCCGCTTTCCGGTACGCCGTCGAGTTCGTGCCGGGCCCGCGCGATCCGGGGCGAAAATCGAAGGCTGCGGTCCGCAGCTTTCCGAAGGGCCTATCAGGAGACGCCGCGCCCCATCGGCGGATCACGCCGCAATGTCGGCACGGCGCGCAACCCGGCCGTGGCGGGGGCGACGGTCGCCCCGCTTTCCATCAACCTGCGAACAGCAGCCGTATCGCGGGCGGTCGAGACCTGTGCGCTCGCCCCGATGGTCAGCCCGACGACCAGAAGGCCGCCGATGGCCAAGCCTCCGCCGGTGCCCATCAGGACCGGATCCCAGTCGTAGAGCAGAAGCCCGCGTCCGGCGATCCAGCCGCCGAAGAACAGCACGCCCCAACCGCAGCAGGCGACAAGGAAGAGGGTGATGCGGGAGAAGGGGGCGAACATGACGAGGATTAGGGCGATCTTCCCCCCAAGTGGCAAGGCGCGTGGCCTTTGGGGCCATGGATGCGCGGCGATCTGCACGGGGCCTGCCCGGTTCCATCAGCCCATCGTCCACACCTGAAACGCCAATCCCGCCGCCAGCGCGCCCGCCAGAGAGATCGCGATGTAGAGCAGAAAGACCGGCGGACGGACCAAGGCCCAGACCGCGATCGCAGCTGGCAGGGAAGTGACGCCACCCGCCACGAGGAACGACATCGCCGCCCCCGGTGCCATGCCCTGCGTCATCAGCCCGCCAACGAGCGGGAGCGCCGCGTAGCCGTTCAGGTAGGCAGGGACGCCAACGAGCGTGGCCAGCGCGATCGGGCCCGGACCCTGTCCACCCAGGATCTGCGTGATGGCTTCGGCCGGAATGAAGGCAAGCATCAGGCTTTCGAGCAGGAAGGCGAGGACCAGCCATTGCAGCAGGAACAGGGTCGTCTTGAGTGCTTCCCGCTTGAAGCGGTGCAGCCGTGCAGGCTCTGACCAGAAATGCCAGACGACGGGTTTCGGCGCGCGAACCGAGGCCGAGGCGCAGCCGCCGTTGCCGATGCCATCACGCAGGGGGCTGGTCAGAAATCCGCCGGCCATCAGCAACGCAACGGTATACCCGCCGAGGAGGCCGAGGCCGATGGCGGCGAGGGTCTTGGCCACTGCGAACTCTGCGCCCAGAACGCCCGACGTCAGCAGGAACATCGACGGGTCCATGATCGGTGAGGCAAGCCAGAATGCCATCACGGCCGACAATGGCACGCCCATCGTCAATAGGGCTGCGATCAGCGGGATCACCCCGCAAGAGCAGAAGGGCGAGAGCCCGCCCGCAAGGGCGGCAAGGAAAACCATCACCGCGGTCGAGCCGGTGAAGGCGCGGGCGATCAGGCTATCGGCGCCTGTCGCCCCGGCGCCTGCGGCGACAAGAACGGACAGGGCGAGGAAGGGACCGGTCGACAGCAGCGCGGAGGCGATGAAGGTCGCGCTGTCGGTGGCTTGCGACGGCGAGAGGGCGGCGATGATGGCAAGGATCGTCGCAGAGGCCAGCCATACTCTCTGTCGCTTCATGGCGGTTAAGATGGGCTTCGGCGGGGGAGGGGCGGTGATGTCAGTCATGGCTACATATCCAGTTTTGTAGTTATATTAGGGAAATAGAAAGCACGTCAGGCCGTATCTTTGGCATCTGCGATCCCGGCGCAGCATTCTTCGGTGAGGAACGCCAGCGTCCGGTTCATCACGGCGTAATCGACCCGGTTCACCACTTCGCGCCCCTGTCGTTCCTGCGTGACAAGCTCTGCGTCGGTCAGGCTTCGCAAATGATGGGCCAGCGTCGAAGGGGCGAGGGCCAGGTGGTGCCCGATCTGGCCGACCGTCATCCCGGTGTCACCGGCGCGGACAAGCAGGCGAAAGATCTGCAGTCGTGCTTCGTGCCCCAAGGCGGCGAGGGATCGGGCTGTGGTGTCGAGTCTGTCCATGAAGACTAAATAACCAGAAATATAGTTATATGCAACAGACCAAAAGAAAAGGCCCGCCAAACCGGGCGGGCCTTTTTGAAATCGTGATCGAAATCAGCGCTTGGAGAACTGGAAGCTCTTGCGGGCCTTGGCCTTGCCGTACTTCTTGCGTTCCACCACGCGGCTGTCGCGGGTCAGGAAGCCTGCCGCCTTGAGCGCGCCACGCAGGCCGGGCTCATAGAGTTGCAGCGCCTTGGAGACACCGTGCTTCACGGCGCCCGCCTGACCGGTCAGACCGCCGCCCTTGACGGTGGCCATGACGTCGAACTGGCCTTCGCGGTCGGTGATCTGGAACGGCTGGCGCAGGATCATCTGCAGCACGGGACGCGCGAAATAGGTGTTCACGTCCTTGCCGTTGACGATGACCTTGCCGGAGCCGGGCTTGATCCAGACGCGGGCGACGGCATCCTTGCGCTTGCCGGTGGCATAGGAACGGCCCAAGGAGTCGCGCACCGGCTCACGCGGGGCGGAGGTGTCCAGCAGGACGGTGTCGCCGCCGTCGGCCGGGGTGCCTTCGACGGCGCCCTTGAGGTCTTCGAGGGAGTTCAGTTGCTCAGCCATGATCAAGCGCTCCGGGTGTTCTTGGGGTTCATCGACTTGACGTCGAGGACTTCGGGCGACTGTGCCTCGTGCGGATGATCGGCCGACGCATAGACGCGCAGGTTGGTCATCAGCTGACGCGACAACTTGTTGCCCGGCAGCATGCGCTTGACGGCCTGGGTCAGGACCCGCTCGGGGAACTTGCCGTCGAGGATCTCCTGCGTGGTGCGCGACTTGATGCCGCCCGGGTGACCGGTGTGCCAGTAGTTCGGCTTGTCACGCTTCTTGCCGGTGATCTGCACCTTGTCGGCGTTGATCACGATGACGTTGTCGCCCATGTCCATGGACGGCGTGAAGGTCGCCTTGTGCTTGCCGCGCAGGCGCATTGCGATGATCGAGGCGAGGCGGCCCAGAACGACGCCTTCGGCATCGATCAGGATCCACTTCTTGTCGATCTTGTCGGGGGTCATGGTGAAGGTTTTCACGGCCCAATTCCTATCTGATCGGTGAATATCGGCGGGCCGAGGCCCCGTCCGGAGCGAACCCCGGCTGATTGCGCGCTTATAGACAGGCTATTGGCCGCGTCAATGCCCCCGGTCTTTTGAAAAATGTTCTATTTCAACAGGTTGTGATTGGGGTTCTATTTTACCCCACATCCATCACACCCGAAGCCCCTCGGGCGGCTGATCCAGCAGGCGACGCAACCGGCGGACCGCGTCTTCGAAGATCGCCAGGGACACGCCCGAATTGACGGCAAAACGGACCGCATGGGGGGCGTTGGCGTCCCGGCCCGTGTATTCCTCGGCGGCGCGGACCTTGACGCCCGCCGCCTCGGCCGCACGGCAGAAGGCCGAGGCGCGCCAGCCGTCGGGCAGTATCAGCCACAGGAACGAGACATCGTCGCGCCAGTGCAACTCGTGGTCCGACAGGATCGCGGCGGCGGCCCGCACGTAGGTGCCGACGACATCGCGGGTTTCGGCCATCAGACCGGGCAGGGCCGGATCGACGAAGAGCCGCGCCGCCAGATCGCTGAACGGCGTGGCCAGCCCGAAGGAGCTGTATTCCGCCGCCCGTCGCAGGGCCATGCGATGGCTGCGCGGTGCCATCGCAAATCCAAGTCGCAGGGCAGGGGTGATCGTCTTGGCGATGGAGGAGACATGCCAGGTCCGTTCCGGTGCCAGCAGGCGATAGCTGTCCACGTCGCCGCGCTGCATCTGGTAACAGTCGTCTTCGAGGATCTGGATATTTGCCGCCCGCGCCACCTCGATGATCTCGCGCCGGCGCGCCACCGGTGTCGCGATGCAGGTCGGATTGTGGACATCGGGCGAGGTGCACAAAAGCTGCACATCGGCCCCGCGCGCCGCCACTTCGAGCGCGTCAGGCAGGATGCCGTCCTTGTCCATGGCGACCGGGATCACCTCGGCCCGCAGCATTTCGGCCACCCGGCGAAAGCCCGGATAGGTCAGCTCCTCGATCAGGACGACGGGCCGTCGCCCGGTCAGCACCGCCTGCATGACAAGCCCGATGGCGTGCTGCCCGCCGTTGGTCAGGGTGATGTCATCAGCCTCCAGCGGGCCAAGCGTCGGATGGTCGAGAAAGCGGCGCACCGCCTCGCGTGCGGGGCGTTCGGCGGCGTGACTGGGATAGTGCATCATGCCCGAGGGCGGATCGGCGGCGATCTCTCCCAGAAGTCTGCGGATCAGATCGGCCTGACCGACGGACGGCAGATGCGGTGACAGCAGGTTCACCACCCGCGTCTCGTCGGTGCCGGTCAGATGCGGGGTCGAATCGACCTCCAGCGCCTGAAATTCGCGGTAGATCGGGGCAGGGCCCGTCACCTCGGCCACGAATGTGCCGCGTCCCACGGCGGCCTCGAGGACGCCGCCGTCGGTCAGCCGCGAATAGGCCCGCGCAACCGTGCCGGGCGTCACCCCGATCTTCCAGGCCAGATCGCGCACCGGCGGAAGCCTCGTGCCCGGCGCCAGGTCGCCCCGGGTGATGGCCGCGCGGATCGCGGATTCCAGAACGATGTATTTCGCGCGGTTGTCAGTGTCGAAATCGACCTCGATGACATTCCGATCCGTTATTGTACCCATGACAATGTTTCGCTGGCTGTTTCAGGTGCGGAATTGTATCACTGATTCACACCATATCGGTGAAATTGTATCAACACAAGCACGGAGCATCACGCCCCTTCGGTCCTTGAAAGGAGCCTCCCATGACTGTCGCAGTCTTCGCCAATCCTGCTCTCAACGCCAATATCCCCTTCGCCGCATCCCCGGTGGCCCAGGCGCTTGTCACGGCTGGCACGGTGCTCGCGACATGGGAGATGCGGGGCCGCACCCGTCGGCATCTTCGCGACATCTGCCCCAGTCGCTATGCCGATCTGGGTCTGACCACGGCCGAGGTGCTGCTGGAAGTTGACAAGCCGTTCTGGCGCGCCTGATCCATATCCATTCTCTTCCCCCCTGGCCGGGTATTCCCAGGAATATCCGGTCTTTTTTCGCTCAGGTGACAGGCGGGATCGAATAGGTCAGGGATGCGCGCGCCACGGGGCGATCGTCGCCGACCGAGTGCAGCAGGCAATCGCCCACGGCCAGAACGCGGCCCAGTTTCAATAGACGAACGTCGCACAAAAGGTCGACGCCCGCGACGGGCTTGCGCATGAAGTCGATGGAGCAATTCGTGGTCACCGCCAAGGCCACCGGCCCGATGCGCGCCAGGATGGCAAGGTACACCGACACATCGGCCAGGGCGAACATGGACGGGCCCGAGATTGTACCCCCGGGCCGCAGGTGCCGCTCTGATACAATCAAGCGAACGGTCAGGCCGTCCGCGCGGACTTCTTCGACGGTGAAGTCGTCGCGGACCTGCGGGAAAGCCTCTGCAAGGAAGGCACCGAGCGCGGGGATGTCCATCTTCGTCATTGCAAAACCTCTGCTGCCTGCGCACCCTCGCCACGTGTGGCGGAGGTGTATTCGATGTCTGACATCTTAAGGTGGGATGACCAAGGCGGCATCGTCAGGTTGACGTTGAACGATCCGGGCACCCTCAATTCCCTGTCGGACGAGATGTTGGCCGCGCTGTCGGCACAGCTGTCCGACATCGCGGCCAGCGATGCCCGCGTCGTCGTTCTGGCCGCCGAGGGGCGGGCGTTCTGTGCCGGTCACCATCTGAAACAGATGCAGGCCATGCGACAGGCCGAGGATGGCGGGCGCGCGGCCTTTGCCGACCTCTTCGACCGCTGCGCCGCCGTGATGGGTCAGATCCGCAACCTGCCGCAGCCGGTTATCGCCCGCGTCCATGGCCTTGCCACCGCTGCGGGGTGCCAGCTGGTCGCGACCTGCGATCTGGCGATTGCATCCATGGATGCGGAATTCGGCGTGAACGGTGTCGATATCGGCCTGTTCTGCTCCACCCCGATGGTGGCGCTCACCCGCAATGTCGGGCGCAAGCGCGCGTTCGAGATGTTGTCGATGGGTCTGTTTCTGACGGCGGAGGAGGCGCGGGACGCGGGCCTCGTCAACCGGGCCGTGCCGCCCGAGGTGCTGGACGATTGCGTGGACGACTATGCCGGGCGTTTGGCCAAAAAACTGCCGACAGCCGTCCGGGTCGGCAAGGGCATCTTTCATGCGCAGGCCGAATTGCCCGTCGATGCCGCATACACGCTCGCCCGCGACGCCATGGTCGAGAACCTGGGCCACGCGGATACGGCAGAGGGGATACAGGCATTTCTGGAAAAGCGTGCCCCCCGCTGGACATGACCGAACCCACCCCCGTAAAGCGCTAGGCAAAGGGGACAAGCATGCGAATTCTGATCACCAATGACGACGGCATCGCTGCCCCCGGCCTCGAGGTGCTGGAGGCGATTGCCCGCGACGTCGCGGGCGAGGGGGGCGAAGTCTGGACCGTGGCACCCGCGTTCGAGCAATCGGGCGTCGGGCATTGCATCAACTACGTCAAGCCGTCCATGGTCTCGAAGATGGGAGAGCGGCGCTATGCCGTCGAAGGCTCGCCCGCCGACTGCGTTCTGGCGGGCCTTGGCGAAATCGTCGATGGGCCGGTCGATCTGGTCCTGTCGGGCGTGAACCGGGGCAACAACGCAGGCGAGAACACGGTCTATTCCGGCACCATCGGCGCGGCGATGGAAGCGGCATTGCAAGGCGTGCGCGGGATCGCGATGAGCCAGTTCTACGGCCCCGAAAATGTCGATCTGGACAATCCCTTCGAGGCCTCGGCTGTCCACGGAGCCGACTGCGTGCGCCGACTTGTGTCCGATGCGCCCTGGGGCGGGGACCATTACAAGCTGTTCTACAACGTGAATTTTCCGCCGCTGCCGGCCGACAAGGTGCGCGGGCTTGCCGCCGTGGCACAGGGCTACCGCGGGGATGGCCGCATGGGCGTCGCGCCGCAAACCTCGCCCTCCGGGCGCAAATACCTCTGGATCCAGGGAAGCGCCCAGGGTGAGCCGACGCAGCCCGGCACGGACGTGAAGGCCAATGTCGAGGGCTGGGTGTCGGTGACGCCGATGCGCTGCGATCTGACCGACCAGGCGACGCTTGCCGCGCTGCGCGGTGTTCTGGACGACTACAGGGGGTAGGGCGCGGATGTCACCCGAGGATACGATGCGCCTTCTGGTCACGCTCCGCTCGCGCGGTGTGACGGACAAGCGGGTGTTGACGGCGATGGAGCGGGTGGACCGCGCGCGTTTCGTGTCCGAGACCTTCGCGTCGCGCGCCTATGCCGACGTGCCCCTGCCGATCGCCGCGGGCCAGACCACCAGCCAGCCATCTGTCGTGGGCATCATGACCCAGGCCCTGGGCGTGGAGCCGCGCGACAAGGTTCTGGAGGTGGGCACCGGCACCGGATATCAATCCGCAATCCTGTCGCAGCTGGCCCGCCGGGTCTATACCGTGGAGCGTCACCGCGCGCTGGCACAGACCGCGAGGGCCAATCACGAGGCGCTTGGCCTGACCAATGTGACCCAGATCACGGGCGACGGCAGCCACGGCCTGCCTGATCAGGCGCCCTTCGACCGCATTCTTGTAACCGCCGCCGCAGAGGATCCGCCCGGTCCCCTGTTGGCACAACTGCGGATCGGGGGTAGCATGGTGGTACCGGTGGGTGTGTCCGACCATGTGCAGACCTTGATCAAGGTGACGCGCACGCCGGGTGGGTACGATTACGACGAACTCTCCACCGTGCGCTTCGTGCCATTGGTGGAAGGGGTGGAGAACGGCTGAAGACCGTCACCGCCAGACATTGGGGCAGACCCCGAACACGGGGCCGCGCGGCAAACATCGCGTGAAGACATGGGGGACAGAGATGTCCGGAACAGGCAGGCAGACCCGTTTGGCGGGGCTTCTTTCAAGCGTGATCATTCTGGCGGGCTGTCAGGGGATCAGTCCGAACGGGCTGGATTTCGATCTGCGCAACACGGCCGGATCGCTGGATACCTCCAGTGCGGTGCGTCAGGCACCGGCCGACCGGCCCCGGCCCGACGACAGCGGGCTGATCACCTATCCCAACTATCAGGTCGCCGTGGCACGGCGGGGCGATACCGTCGCCTCGGTTGCATCGCGCGTCGGCATTCCCGCGGGGGAATTGGCACGATTCAATGGCTTGAATACGGGCGACACGCTGAACAAGGACGCGGTTCTGGCGCTTCCGCGTCGGGTGAACCCCGGTGCCGCGCCCGGCGGTCGGACGGACATCACGACAATTGCTGGGGCAGCCATCGACCGTGCCTCCGGTCCGACGGCGACGCCTGTGTCGGTCCAGGGCGGCGAGGAGCCTGTGCGCCATCAGGTCGCGCGCGGCGAGACGGCGTTCTCCATCGCGCGCCTCTACGGTGTCAGCCCGTCCAGCCTCGCGGAGTGGAACGGCCTGCCCTCCGACCTTGCCGTGCGCGAGGGGCAGTTCCTGCTGATCCCGCTGGTCATCGGCGAAGACGGTGCGACCGAAATCGCGACACCCGATCCCGGGCAGGGGACGACCACGCCGGTTCCGCCCTCGGCCTCTTCCGCACTGCCGGAGACCGTTGAATCCGCGCCGCTTCCCGACAGCCCGAACCTGGACCAGTTCCGCACCGAGGCCAGTGCCGACCCCGAGCCGACGACCCCGCCCCCCGCACCGGCCACGGTGCCCGCGTTGCGCAAACCCGTGGACGGCAGCGTCCTGCGCGGCTTCTCGTCGCGCAACGAAGGCGTCGATTTCCGCGCGGCCGAAGGCAGCCCGGTCAGCGCCGCCGCCGCCGGAACCGTGGCCGCGATCACCCGGGACACCGATCAGGTGCCGATCCTGGTTCTGCGCCATGCGGACGGGTTGCTGACGGTTTACGCCAATATCAAGGACATCCGGGTCGAAAAGGGCGACAGCGTTAGCGCGGGCCAGCGCATCGCAAGTGTCGGCGGCGGCGATCCCGCGTTCCTGCACTTCGAGGTGCGGCGCGGCTTTGACGCCATCGATCCGGAGCCGCTCCTGCGCTGACAGTCGCGTAGGGTCGCGCAATTTTGCGTGCGACCGCTTTCATGTGGCGGTCGCAATGCGTAGATAGAAGCCGGATGTGATTGCGGGGCCGGACCACGGCCCCTGAGGGAGAACTGAAATGCTCAACAATATCGGCCTTCCGGGCCTTCTGCTCATCGCTGTTGTCGTTCTTGTGCTGTTCGGACGGGGCAAGATTTCCTCGCTCATGGGCGAAGTCGGCAAGGGCATCACCTCGTTCAAGAAGGGCGTCGCCGACGGCGCCAAGGACGATGATACCGATCCGGCGCTGGCCGATGGCACCTCGGCCCGGGACGTGACGCCCGAGAAGACCGAAAAAGACAAGGTCTGATCGCCGACCCGCGGGAGAGACCTGATGTTCGACATCGGCTTTGGTGAAATGCTCGTCGTGGGCGTTGTGGCGCTGATCGTGGTCGGCCCCAAGGACCTGCCCAAGATGTTCCGCACCTTCGGGGAGTTCACCGGCAAGGCCCGCCGCATGGCACGCGAGTTTCAGGGCGCGATGAATGACGCTGCCCGCGACAGCGGGATCGACGATGTGACCGCGGATCTTCGCAAGATGGCCAACCCCAAGAAGTTCGGGATGGACGCGCTGAAGGATGCGACCGGCGATCTGTCAGCCTGGAACCCGGACGAGGCGGATGGCAAGCCGCCCTCGGCCAGTGCCGGGCTGAGCCCGGATCGCGCGGCCGCCAAGGCCAAGATCGATGCCGCCTATGCCGCCAAGGCCGAGGCGAAGGCTGCTTCGGAAGCTGCCGAATTGTCAGGTGAGCCCGAGATCGAGCCCGCCACGCCGGAGACCAAGGCATGACCGCGCAGGACGACATCGAGGGAAGCTCTGCCCCGCTGATCGAGCATCTGGCCGAGTTGCGCACCCGGCTGATCAAGTCGGTGCTGGCCTTTCTGATCGGAATGATTGTCTGTTTCGCCTTCGCGGACAACATCCTCGCCTTTCTGCTGACGCCCATCGAAGAGACGATGCGCGCGCTCGGCGACCCAAGCCCCCGGATGCAATACACCGCGCCGCAGGAATACTTCTTCACCCAGATCCGCGTGTCTGTGGTCGGCGGCCTGATCGTCTCCTTCCCGGTCATTGCACATCAACTCTGGCGGTTCGTGGCCCCTGGCCTCTACAAGAACGAGAAGAACGCCTTTCTGCCGTTCCTCGTCGCCTCGCCCCTGCTGTTCCTGCTCGGTGCGGCCTTTGCCCATTACGTCGTCGTCCCGCTGGCCATGCAGTTCTTTCTGGGCTTTGCCGACGTGCGCGACGTGGTTGCCGGGGCCATCCCGACCGAGGTGCCGGACGGAGTCGTCATCACCGCGCCCGCCGTGACGGAAGACACCGGGATCGACATCGTCTTTGACGGCAAGGTCAATGAATCGCTCGATATCACGCTCAAGATGATCGTGGCGTTCGGGCTGTGTTTCCAGTTGCCGGTCCTGCTGACCCTGATGGGCAAGGCGGGTCTCGTATCGGCCAAGGGACTGGCAGGCGTCCGGAAATATGCCGTCGTCGGCATCCTGATCCTTGCTGCCCTTGTGACGCCGCCGGACGTGATCACCCAGATCATCCTGTTTGTGGTGGTCTTCGGCCTCTACGAGGTGTCGATCTGGCTGGTCCGGTGGGTCGAGCACAAACGCGAAAAGCAGCTCAAGGCGGACGGTCTGTGGGATGAAGACATACACGGATCGGGCACCGTCGAGGACGAGAAACCATCGTGAGCGGGTCGGAACCGGCTCTGGAGCGGATTGCCGCGGCGCTTGATCGTCTGGCCCCCGGGCCCGCCGCGGCCCCGGACTGGAGCGCGTCGGCCTATGTCTGGGATACTTTCCCCGACCGTTTGGTGGCCGTGCCCAAGCCCAATCGGATCGCCCTCGACCTGCTGGTCGGGATCGACCGGGCGCGGGATACGCTTCTGACGAATACCCGGCGCTTCGCGGATGGCCTGCCTGCCAACAACGCGCTCCTCTGGGGCGCGCGCGGAATGGGAAAATCAAGCCTGGTCAAGGCGGTACACGGCGAACTTGAAGCGACCGGCCTCAAGCTGGTGGAATTGCAGCGCGAAGACATCCAGACCGTCGGCCGCCTGCTGCACCTGCTGCGCGATGCCCCGCACCGCTTCGTCCTGTATTGCGACGACCTCAGCTTCAGCCACGATGACGCTGCCTACAAGTCGCTCAAGGCGGTTCTGGATGGCGGGATCGAGGGGCGGCCCGACAACGTGATCTTCTATGCGACGTCCAACCGCCGCCACCTGATGCCGCGCGACATGATCGAGAACGAACGCGGCAGCGCCATCAACCCCGGCGAGGCGGTCGAGGAGAAGGTGTCGCTGTCGGACCGCTTCGGCCTCTGGCTCGGGTTCCATGCCTGCGATCAGGACAGTTTCCTGGCGATGATCGACGGCTATTGCGCGGCCTACGGGGTGACGGTGGAGCCTGCGAATCTGCGCGCCGAGGCAATCGAGTGGCAGGCGACACGCGGATCACGCTCCGGACGCGTTGCATGGCAATTCTTTACCGATCTGGCCGGACGGCAGGGGATTTCTCTGTGAAGCCCGTCTTTGGCCGCGATTAAATTTGCAAACGGCGTCATTTGAGCGCTTTCATCTTAGGCAGATGCTGCATAATCTCGCTCCCCAAGGCTCATCAAAGAGTCGAACTCAGGGAGACTACATATGAAAAAACTTTTGCTCGCTTCGGTTGCGACGCTGGCGGCGTCGGCGGCTTTCGCCGATGGCCACTCGCCCGTGAAGCTTGGCGTTGTGCTCGGTTTCACCGGCCCGCTGGAAAGCCTTGCCCCGGCAATGGCCGGCGGTGCGGAACTGGCGATGTCCGAAGTGACCGACTCCGGCCTGCTGCTCGGCGGCGTGACCGTTGAGCCGGTTCGCGGCGACAGCACGTGCATCGATGCGGCGGCGGCCACTTCGGCGACCGAGCGTCTGATCACCGGTGACGGCGTTGCCGGTATCGTCGGTGCCGACTGCTCGGGCGTGACCGGTGCGATGCTTCAGAACGTGGCGCTTCCCAATGGTGTCGTCATGATCTCGCCCTCGGCCACCTCGCCCGGTCTGTCGACCGCCGAAGACAACGGCCTGTTCTTCCGCACGGCGCCTTCGGATGCGCGTCAGGGCGTCATCATCGCCGACATCCTCAAGGAGCAGGGCATCGAGAGCGTCGCGCTGACCTACACGAACAACGACTACGGCAAGGGTCTTGCCGATGCGTTCCAGGCCGCCTTCGAGGAAGCTGGCGGCACCGTCACGATCTCGGCCGCCCATGAAGACGGCAAGGCCGATTATTCCGCCGAAGTCGGCGCGCTGGCCGCCGCCGGTGGTGAGCGTCTGGTCGTTGCGGGCTACGTCGACCAGGGCGGTTCGGGCATCGTTCGCGCGGCTCTCGACTCGGGCGCCTTCGACACGTTCCACTTCCCCGACGGCATGATTTCCCAGGCCCTCGTCGACAACTTCGGCGACGAGATCGACGGCTCCTCGGGCGCCAACCCCGGCACCGACAGCCCCGGCGCACAGCTGTACCAGGAAATGGCCGCAGCGGTCGATATTGACGGCACTTCGCCCTTCTCGGCAGAAGCCTATGATGCAGCCGCGCTCATCATGCTGGCCATGCAGGCTTCCGGATCTGCCGATCCGAGCGTCTACAAGGACAAAGTCATGGATGTGGCCAACGCCCCGGGCGAGCAGATCCTGCCCGGCGAATTGGCCAAGGCTCTCCAGATCCTCGCTGACGGTGGCGAAATCGACTATGTCGGTGCGTCCGCAGTGGAGCTGATCGGGCCCGGCGAGTCGGCTGGCAACTATCGCGAAGTCGGCTTCGAAGGTGGTGAGCTGAAGGTCATCGGCTACCGCTGATCCCGGCCATTGCGCATCTGGACGGCCCCGGTTGAACACCGGGGCCGTTCCACAAAAGCCGCCACGGGGACATGGTGCGGCACACAACGGGGAAATCTCTATGATCGAGGTCCAGGACCTGCATCGCCATTTCGGCGGGTTTCGTGCTGTGGACGGCGCAAGCCTGCGGATCGAACCCGGGTCGATTACCGGTTTGATCGGTCCGAACGGCGCGGGAAAAACGACGCTTTTCAACGTGATAGCGGGCGTTCTTAAACCAACATCAGGGCGCGTGACCATGGCGGGTGAGGATATCACCGGCCTGTCGCCGCATGTCTTGTTCCACAAGGGGCTGCTGCGGACCTTTCAGATCGCCCATGAATTTTCGTCGATGACCTGCCGCGAGAACCTGATGATGGTGCCGGGCGGGCAATCGGGCGAGACGCTCTGGAACACCTGGTTCGGGCGCAAGCGGATCGCGAACGAAGAACGCGCGCTCCGGGCCAAGGCGGACGAGGTTCTGGAGTTCCTGACCGTGTCGCACCTGGCCGAACAGCGTGCCGGGCAAATCTCCGGCGGTCAGAAAAAGCTGCTGGAACTGGGCCGCACCATGATGGTCGACGCCAAGATCGTCTTCCTCGACGAGGTGGGGGCCGGCGTGAATCGCACGCTCCTGAACACCATCGGCGACGCGATCATCCGGCTCAATCAGGAGCGGAATTACACCTTCGTCGTGATCGAACACGACATGGATTTCATTGGCAAGATCAGCGACCACGTCATCTGCATGGCCGAGGGCAAGGTCCTGGCCGAAGGATCACTGGCCGAGATCAAGGCCAACGAACAGGTGATCGAGGCCTATCTGGGCACCGGCCTGAAAAACAAGGATCAACTGGAAGGAGCGCCGACATGAGCGACCCCTACCAGGACAACCGCGGCAACAAGGACGCGTCCATCACCAACCCGCACGGTCGCGGCACCATGAGTGCGGGCACCGCCAGCGGCGAGCGGTCGCGCACGCAGGATGCCTATCTGATCGGCGACAGCATGACCGGCGGCTACGGGCAGGGGCCCGACATCCTCCACGATTGCACCATCGCGGTGAACAAGGGCGAAATCGCGGTGATCGTCGGCCCGAACGGGGCTGGCAAATCCACCGGCATGAAGGCTGTCTTCGGCATGCTGAACCTGCGCAAGGGCGCGGTGCGGCTGGACGGCGAGGACATAACGGCGCTGTCTCCGCAGGACCGGGTGGTCAAGGGCATGGGCTTCGTGCCCCAGACCTCGAACATCTTCACCTCAATGACGGTCGAGGAAAATCTGGAAATGGGCGCCTTCATCCGGCGCGACGATTTCCGCAAGACGATCGAACAGGTCTACGAGCTGTTCCCGATTCTGGGCGACAAGCGTCGGCAGGCCGCGGGCGAGCTGTCGGGCGGTCAGCGCCAGCAGGTCGCCGTGGGTCGCGCCCTGATGACGCAGCCCAAGGTCCTGATGCTCGACGAGCCGACGGCGGGGGTCAGCCCCATCGTCATGGACGAACTCTTCGACCGGATCATCGAGGTCAGCCGCACCGGCATCCCGATCCTGATGGTGGAGCAGAACGCACGTCAGGCGCTCGAGATCGCGGACAAGGGATATGTGCTGGTGCAGGGGCGAAATGCCCACACCGGCACCGGGAAAGAGTTGCTGGCGGACGACGAAGTTCGGCGCAGCTTTCTGGGGGGCTGAGCCGATGCGTTTCGTAAAACCCGCGCGCAAATTGTCCGATCGGGCGCTCTCGAAAAAGGTAGACTGATGGACTTTCTGAACGCCCTTGTGGCGCTTGCAAACTTCGTGATCGTCCCGGCTCTGGCCTACGGCAGCCAATTGGCGCTCGGTGCGCTCGGCGTGACGTTGATCTATGGCATCCTGCGGTTCTCGAACTTCGCCCATGGCGACACGATGGCCTTCGGGACGATGGCTACGATCCTTGCCACTTGGGCCATGCAATCGGCCGGGATCAGCTTTGGGGTGCTGCCGACGGCGCTTTTGGCGCTTCCCATCGGGATTGCGGCGACGGGTCTGCTGCTGCTTGGCACAGATAGGCTGGTTTATAAGTTCTACCGGGTGAAAAAGGCGAAACCAGTGATTTTCGTGATTGCCTCGCTTGGCGTGATGTTCGTGATGAACGGCATCGTCCGCTTCATCATCGGGGTCGACGATCAGCAGTTTGCCGATGGCGAGCGCTTTCTGATCACAGCCCGTGACTTCCGCACGATGACGGGTCTGGAGGAAGGTCTGGCGATCAAGACCACGCAGGTCATCACGGTCGCCGTCGCCATCATCGTCGTCGCGATCCTGTTCTGGTTCCTCAACAAGACGCGGACGGGCAAGTCGATGCGCGCCTATTCCGACAACGAGGATCTGGCGCTTCTGTCGGGCATCAACCCCGAGCGGGTGGTGATGTACACCTGGCTGATCGTGGGCGGTCTGGCGACGATTGCCGGCGTGCTTTACGGCCTCGACAAGAGCTTCAAGCCCTTCACCTACTTCCAGTTGCTGCTGCCGATTTTCGCGGCGGCCATCGTGGGTGGCCTGGGCAGTCCGGTCGGGGCCATCGCGGGCGGCTTCGTGATCGCCTTCGCCGAGGTGACGATCACTTATCCGCTCAAGAAACTGCTCGGCTACCTGCTGCCCGACAGCCTGGCGCCCGACGGTCTGGTTCAGCTTCTGTCGACCGACTACAAATTCGCGGTCAGCTTCGTGATCCTGATCATCGTGCTGCTGTTCCGGCCGACCGGTCTGTTCAAGGGGAAATCGGTATGAACATGCGTGCAATCCTCCTCTTTACCGGCGTGGCCTTGCTGTTCGTCGGGACGGGCATCATCCAATCCTGGAACGTCTCGCTGACGATCCTTAACATGGCGCTGATCTCGGCGATCATGGCGCTTGGGGTGAACATGCAGTGGGGCTATGCCGGCCTCTTCAACGTGGGGATCATGGGCTTTGTGGCCCTGGGCGGCCTTGGTGCGGTCCTCGTCTCCATGCCTCCCAATACCGAGGCTTTGGCCGCTGGCGGCCTGCGCATCGTCGCCGGTCTGTCCCTAGGCGCGGCCACCGTGATCGGGGCGATCCTGGTGTTCCGCAAAGCGGGCAAATGGCGGGGGTGGGCCGTTGCGGCGGTGTTGTTCGTGGGCTTCTTTGCCTACCGCGCCGTCATGGACCCGGGCGTCATCGCGGTCGAGGCGGTCAACCCGGCCTCCTCGGGCAATATCGGTGGCCTCGGCCTTCCGGTCATCCTGGCCTGGCCCGTCGGCGGTCTGCTGGCGGCGGGGGCGGCCTGGATCATCGGCAAGACGGCCCTTGGTCTGCGGTCGGATTATCTGGCCATCGCCACGCTCGGCATCGCGGAAATCGTGATCGCCATGCTCAAGAACGAAGACTGGTTGGCCCGGGGCGTCAAGAACGTCATCGGCCTGCCGCGTCCCGTGCCCTATGAGATCGACCTTCAGAACAGCCAGAGTTTCATCGAAACGGTGACCGAGTTCGGCTTCGACCCGGTGACCGCCTCGACCATCACGGTCAAGCTAGCCTATGCGGGCATCTTCGCGGTCGTCCTGATCGGGCTTTTGTGGCTGGCGCAGGCCGCGCTCGCGTCGCCCTGGGGGCGCATGATGCGCGCCATCCGCGACAACGAGGTCTCGGCCGAAGCCATGGGCAAGGACGTCACGGCCCGCCACCTTCAGATCTTCATCCTGGGCTCTGCGATCTGCGGTCTGGCCGGGGCGATGATGACCACCCTCGACGGTCAGCTGACGCCCGGCACCTATCAGCCGCTGCGCTTCACATTCCTGATCTGGGTCATGGTGATTGTGGGCGGATCGGGGAACAACTTCGGCTCGGTTCTGGGCGGGTTCCTGATCTGGTGGCTCTGGGTTCAGGTCGAGCCGCTCGGCGCCCTCCTGATGGAGGGGATCACGGCGGGCATGGCCGATGGCACCTGGCTCAAGGGGCATCTGCTCGACTCGGTGGCGCATATGCGTCTCCTGACCATGGGCCTGATCCTGCTGCTGGTGCTGCGGTTCTCGCCCCGGGGGCTGCTCCCCGAGAAATAGCGCGGGCCTCAGGTCAGCGTCAGAACCTCGCGTGGGCCGGATCGGCCCATGCGCCGAAACCCGCAGGCGGCCAGCGTCGTGGCCGACGCGCCGCCCGCATCGACCATCGCGAACAGCGGTCGGTCCGTGATCTGCCCCAGGCAGGTGGAACAGAACGCCCGCGACAGGCCATAGCCGCGCAGGTCGGGATGCATCCACAGACCGATCTGGCGAAGCCCCGGGAAATGCACGAATATCTGCGGCAGGCCCCGTTCATGCATCAGAATGTGACGGGCCCCCGGATTGCGCAGATCAAAATAGGTCGCGACCTCGCGCGCCACTTCGGGATCGCCCCGCACGGCAAGGCCCAAAGCCTCTCCGGTCAGCCACTCAATCTGCGTCATCGCCTTGCTGCGCGGCCAGTTGCGCGTTCGTCGGCCCCTCGCCGGTGCGGGTCAGGAAATCGTCCCATTCCGCCTCCATCTCTGCGGGCGTGGCCCCATCGATCAGGAACCGGCGCAAGGCCCCGGTCGTCACGGTGCGGGCAAGGTCGGACATGTCGGCCAGAAGGACGATCTGGTCGATCTCGTCTTCGGGGCCGGTGACGCCGCGCCGTTGAAAATAGAGGTCGACCGAGACCGCGCAATCCGTCTTGGACGCGACATCGCGACAATACGGCAGGCCCTCGGGGTTTTCGAGCAGAAGGATGCGCGCCCCGCGACGCAGGTCGGGACGCCAGAAGTCGAGCATCACCGGCTCCCAATAGGTGACGTCCTCCGCGTCCCGCTCGGCCGCCTGAAGCGGCTGGCAGCGGGCCGCGAAATCCTCGCCCAGGGCCTCGCGCGCAAGGGCGGCCCAATAGAGCTCCAGCATCAGGAACGAAGCGTCGTTCTCCCGGAAATCCGCAAAGGGAAAGAGGCTGTGCGCCCGGAGCTCGTCCAGTGTCATGTGATGAAGTTCGGGGTGCAGCCATAGCTGTCCACGTCAAAGCGGTTGCTGCCGCGCGATCCGGGACGATCCCGAAAGGATTGCTGCCCGAGGAAGCCGCCCGGAGGACGGTTCCCCACCCAGGTTTGCAGGCGCACCTTGGCGTCCGCCAGCGCGCTTTTCTGGCTTCGGCTGAGCATGGCATAGGTCGCCTCGGCCAGAGCGATCCCGGCGATCGACGTGACCGGGGCCGAGGGGCTGACGATCGGGGGCGCGCCAAGGGTGGCCCCGCCACGACCGCCGATGATGGACCCCTGCGCGTGGACGCGGACGGACCACGGGCGGTTGCAGCGCCGTTCGGACGTATCGGTCTGGGTGCCCGTCGCGGGCACGGTGCGGGTCTGACTGCGCGACTGGCTCATCACATAGATGCCGCCGACCAGCGTGATGACACCCAATCCGGCATAGGCCACCCATCCCGGCGGCCCACCCGCCAGAAGCGGTGCCCCTGCGACCATCGTTCCCATGTCATCCCTCCTGTTGCATGCGGGCGATCATGTGGAACGCCATCGTCAGTTGCCGGGCTTTCGCTTCGGGAATCAACATTGGATTCCGCGTCGCATAGTGGAAGGCGGGCTCGGAAGTGATGTCCATTCCCGTCGCATAGATGATCGCCAGAAGTTCCGCTGTCGTTTCCGGCCTTTCGATGCCCATGGCGTCGATCCGGCGGGCATAGGCGTATCTGCGCCGCAGGGGCAGCGCGTCCATCGGCGGCACCAGGGTGGGCGACCGGTCGCGGATCAACGCCTCTGCATCCTGGCCCAACCGCAAGGCCCGCATCGCGCGCCCGGCCAGCGTCAGACGTTGCACCAGCGGCGGGTCGAGGGTCAGGCGCTTCGCCTCGCGCACGGCCTCCTGCGGGCGAAGCCGCCACCATGCCGCGCCGGTCGGATGGGGCAGGGTGATCGCCCGGATCCCGGTGCCGAAAACCGCCGCAACCAGATCGGGACGCCGCCGGAGGAACGGACGCAGCGCATGCATCGTCTCGGGCGCCCAGATCCGCAGGATCTGCTGCCGCCCGTCGTCCGTGGGTGGCAGACGGTGCAGGCGGCGCAGATGATCGCGCACCTCTGCAAGCGGTTGATCCGTCGTCAGAAACACCGTCGCCTTGGCCGCAAGAAACCCCTGCGGACCAGGCGCGGGGCTCAGCAGGCGCTGTGTCAGATCGCTCTTGGGGTCGGCCACAAAGATCCAGGGTGCCGTGTCGCCCATTCCGTCATTTTGCGAGATGTCGAACAGGCAGAGATGCTCGGCCCCCGCTTCGGCCAAGAGTTCGCGCAGGCCGAAGACGCGCGCACCCTCGACGACTGCGATCGTTCGGGTGTTCGGTGGAAAGACGAAAGCGGCCAAGGCATCGGGCGCCGCATCTTCCGCCAGAATGTCATGGCCAATCGCCTCGGCCCCGTGGGTCACTCGGCGGCCTGTGTCTCGGCTGCGGCGGTGGCATCGATCTCGGCGGCCTTCTTTTCGACCTGTTCGACGATGTGGTCGATCATCTGGTCGTTGCTCATCTTGTGGCTCTGCTTGCCCGCCAGATAGACCATCCCGGCCCCGTTCCCGCCGCCGGTAAAGCCGACATCGGTCATCAATGCCTCGCCCGGGCCGTTGACCACGCAGCCGATGATCGACAGCGACATCGGCGTCTTGATGTGCTCCAGCCGCTGCTCCAATGCCTCGACCGTGCGGATCACGTCGAACCCCTGCCGCGCACAGGACGGGCAGGAGATGATGTTCACGCCACGATGGCGCAGTCCGAGGGATTTGAGGATCTCGAACCCGACCTTCACCTCCTCGACCGGATCGGCGGACAGGGACACGCGGATCGTGTCTCCGATCCCCATCCACAGCAGATTGCCCAGACCGATGGCCGACTTGATCGTCCCGGACGTCAGGCCCCCGGCTTCGGTGATGCCAAGGTGGATCGGTGCATCTGTCGCATCGGCCAGCCCCTGATAGGCGGCGGCGGCCAGAAAGACGTCCGACGCCTTCACCGAAATCTTGAACTCGTGGAAATCGTTGTCCTCGAGGATGCGGATGTGGTCCAGACCGCTTTCGATCATCGCCTCGGGGCAGGGTTCGCCATATTTTTCAAGCAGATGCTTTTCCAGCGATCCGGCGTTCACCCCGATCCGTATCGAGCAATTGTGGTCCCGCGCGGCCTTGATCACCTCGCGCACGCGGTCGGCAGACCCGATGTTGCCCGGATTGATCCGCAGGCACGCCGCCCCGGCCTCGGCCGCTTCGATCCCGCGTTTGTAGTGGAAATGGATGTCGGCGACGATGGGCACCGGGCTTTCGGCCACGATCTCCTTCAAGGCCTTCGACGACGCCTCGTCGGGCACAGAGATCCGCACGATGTCGGCCCCCGCATCGGCCGCGGCCTGCACCTGCGCAATCGTCCCGGCCACATCCGTGGTCAGCGTGTTGGTCATGGTCTGCACGGAAATCGGCGCGTCGCCCCCCACGGGGACGGAACCGACCATGATCTGACGGCTTTTGCGGCGATCGATCTGGCGCCAGGGACGAATGGCATGAAGCGACATCGGCGGACTCTCCTGCGGTCTCAGCTGTGACAGCTAATGCCGGGACGGGGGCGGCGCAACTGCCGCCGCCCATTTGTCACATCGGATCAGTCGACGAGCGGAAGGGCCGGTTCGGCGGTCAATTCGGCCACGACGCGGGCCAGGTCCGCATCGTCGTTCAGGTCGGCGACCGTGAGCGTCTCGCGCACGGACTCGGCGGTCAGCGCCACGTTGGACACGACCTGCGCGCCGGGGGCCAGCGGGCCGAACGTCTCGCCTGCGACGGCCAGATAGATCGCGCCGGAATTGCCCGTCCGCAGCGTCGAGGGCGCCTCGGACGCGGGCACTTCGTAGGTTTCGCCCGGCTCCAGGATCTTCTCGAACAGGGTGTCGCCCTCGCTCGACCGAACGCGGACCCAAGCGGAGCGGACAGCAACCAGAACCACCGAGTCCGGTCCCTGGGCCAAGACGCGGGGCGTTGCGGGCGCGTCGGAGCCGAGCGCTTCGGCAAGTGCTGCGTTCACCGAGCTGCCGATGCTGGCGGCATCCGGTCCGGCAAGGCCCGAAGGCTCCGCCGAGGCCAGCGCGCCGAAGGAGCCCGGCGAGATGCTGGCAATCGGCGCGTCCCGCGCGGTCAGGATCGGCGCATCCAGCGCCTGCGGACGATAGAGTCGGGCCAGCGCATCCTGCGTCGGCGCCTCGATCCCGTTGTCGTCGGGCGCGGCCAGCTGTATCCCGGTCGGGGCCAGCGGGTCGAGTTCCGCAATGAGTTCAGGGGCTTGTTCCACCGGCGCGACCTGAACCCGCTGCACTTCCTGCACGATGGTCCAGCCGCCGTAGCCAAGACCGGCCACCAGCGCGACCAGCACGGCGAGGGAGCCGAGCGCGCCCGGTTCGAACCCGGCAAAGACGGGCGTGGCCTTGTTAGCGAAGGGGTTGCCGCTCAGGATCGGGTCGACTGGCACGGCGGTTTTCTTGGCGCGGGCCTTTGCGACGGCGGTGCGCGGGGCCGGAGCCAGGTCGAAAATCGCCTGACGGCGCGACACTTCGGATTCCATCGGCTTGAGGGCCTGGAACCCGCCAAATCCGGATTCTTCGCAGAAGCGGGCGAAAACGATTTCGGGATCGAGGTCGAGATAACGCGCATAGCTGCGCACGTATCCGGCGACGAAACTGAGCGAATCGAACGCGGTCAGATCGGCATTCTCGATGGCGGCGATATAGCTTGCCTTGATGCGCAGCTCTCGCTGCACATCCATGAGCGATTTGCCGAGAGTCGCACGTTCACCGCGCATCTCGTCGCCCAGACGCATCTCGAAACTGTCATACCCCCGCGCAGGAGTCTGAGCCTTGGAAAGGAACTTCGATTTCCGGCCGAACATGGGCCTGCCCCGCAAATTGTGGACGCGCCTCTTTGACTGTGCGCGTTTCCGCCTATGGAATGGACCCCGACTCCCCATCGGATTCCTACTGCTAGCCCTAGACTAGCAGA
The DNA here is from genome assembly GCF_900113875.1 of Jannaschia pohangensis. Taxonomy (GTDB): domain Bacteria; phylum Pseudomonadota; class Alphaproteobacteria; order Rhodobacterales; family Rhodobacteraceae; genus Jannaschia; species Jannaschia pohangensis. Next base: position 343,615 of record NZ_FORA01000004.1, read on the forward strand.
ATTTCAGGCACAATGCACGTCAAGCTTCATCCAACGGCTTTGGCACGATTCAGCGCACAATGAGACCACAGGTTGTCCATCGCGTGGATCAATCCGTCGATCATCCTGGGGCTGTGCACCGGCGAGGGCGTGAAGCGCAGGCGTTCCGTGCCGCGCGGAACGGTCGGAAAATTGATCGGCTGCACGTAAATGCCATGATCCGACAGCAGCCGGTCCGAGATCATCTTGCATTTCACCGGGTCGCCCACATGAACCGGCACGATGTGACTGCCGTGGTCGATGATCGGCAACCCGAGCCCGCGAAGCCGCAGTTTCAGGACGGCGGCGCGTTCCTGATGCAGGTCGCGCAATGCCTGATCAGTCTTCAGATGCCGCACGCTGGCGGCGGCACCCGCCGCAATCGACGGAGTGAGCGACGTGGTGAAGATGAACCCCGGCGCATAGGACCGGACCGCGTCGCACATCTTGGCCGAGGCCGCGATATATCCGCCCATCACGCCGTAAGCCTTGGCCAGCGTGCCGTTGATGATGTCGATCCGGTGCATCAGCCCGTCCCGCTCGGCGACGCCCGCGCCGCGACGGCCGTACATCCCGACCGCATGCACCTCGTCGATATAGGTCAGCGCGCCGAATTCCTCGGCCAGGTCGCAAATCGCGGCAATTGGGCCGAAATCGCCGTCCATCGAATAGATCGATTCGAAGGCGATCAGCTTGGGGGCCGCCGGATCATCCGCCGCCAGCAATTCGCGCAGATGCGCCACATCGTTGTGCCGGAAGACCCGCTTGGCCCCACCGTTGCGGCGCACCCCCTCGATCATCGAGGCGTGGTTGAGCGCGTCGGAATAGATGATCAGACCCGGAAACAGCTTGGGCAAGGTGCTCAGCGTCGCGTCATTGGCGATATAGGCGGAGGTGAAGACAAGCGCCGCCTCCTTGCCGTGCAGGTCGGCCAATTCCGCCTCCAGCGCCTTGTGATAGACCGTCGTCCCCGAAATATTGCGCGTGCCGCCCGATCCGGCGCCGGTGGCGTCAAGCGCCTCGTGCATTGCGGCCAGGACGACAGGCTGCTGCCCCATCCCGAGGTAATCGTTGCCGCACCAGACGGTGATGTCCTTTTCGGATCCGTCTGGGCGCGTCCAGACGGCATGCGGGAACTGACCGCGGCGACGCTCGATGTCGATGAAGGTCCGGTAGCGTCCTTCGTCGTGAAGCGCCTGAAGCGCCCTGTCCAGGCCTGCCGCGTAATCCGTCATCTTGTCACTTTCTTCATCGTTCCGGGTCGTCGGCGTCCTGTCACCTGTCCGGTTTTTGAGCACATAGGTCTGTGGCCTGCATTGATCCAGATCACAGATTGTCGCGCAATTCCTACTGCGCGACGGCCACTTCACAATCGCGCGCGCCTTTCGCGGCGCAGGCGGCCACCGCAGCGGCCCGCCCGTTTCCAAGACCCCAGGCCCCCGTCGTGGGCGAGATGGCCAGGGCGGCCTCGCGGCCCGCCCGTCCGAAATCGCGGCCGTCGACCGCCTTGGTCGCCGCCTGGCTGAGCGTCAGGGCGCGACCCGTCTGATACTGGCGCGGCAGAATCTCGGCGATGATGACGCAGGCGGGGCCACCGGCACGGGCTGCGTTGCAGCCCTCTACGGCAGCGGCGCGGGCGGCTTCGATGGTGTGATAGTTGAACGCCCCGCGCGTCGCCTCGGATTGCAGGCCCTCGGACGGCGCGGCGGCCATGGCCCCATAGTAGTCAAGCTGCGCGACCTTGGGCATCTGGCCAAGGGTGGCGATATCGGCCTGGCTCAGGAACGGCTGCGCGACGATCTGCACCGTGGCCCCGCGCGTCCCGAACAGCAGGCGCTTGGCGGCGCTTTGGTCGGGAACCTGCTGCGCCAATGTGGGCATACTGGTCAGCATCAAGGCAATGAGGGCGGAACGGATCATCACGGAACTCCGGCTGGCAGGACGGTTGCGTGCCTCTATAAGGCATCCCGCCCCAAGTCAAAGTCCGGAATTCCCTACTCGGGATAGCGCCGCCGCGCCGTCGCCGTGCCCAACGTCCGGCCGCCGCCGCGCGCCTCGGCCCGCCATTCATAAGTATGCACGCCGTTCGGCGGGCAGGGGCTCTTGTAGCGGAAGATCCCGGCCGGCAATTGACCGGACGTCGACATCCCGACCCGGCCGCCGCCGTGGTTGAAGCCGGGAACATCCAGATCGACCAGGCGGAATCGCACCTCGGTGGTGCCGGGCGGCAGGTCCGATACGACGAACGCCGGGCTGCCAACCGTATTGGGCCGCCCGTTGGTACAGGGGGCCAGCCCGTCCCAGGTGAACGAAAGACCAAAGGCATTCGCGGCACCGGTGGCGCAAAGCAGGGTGGTGACGGCAAGAGCGGACAGGGACAGGTGCATCGGAGCCTCCGACATCGAGGGGGAAATCACGGAATGCCCCCACCCTAACAGGTCGGACGCGCGATCCCAAATTGCGCCACCCACTGGACAGGGCCGGGCCATGCGCGCACCAAGGTTGGCAAACACCCGAACCGACGCCCGGAGGCCTCATGTCCGACCCCATTCCCGCCATCCTCAAGCGGATCGATGCCGACCAGCCGCGTGCCCTGGACCGCTTGATGGAGCTGCTGCGCATCCCTTCCATCTCGACCGATCCGGCCCATGCCGACGATTGCGAAACGGCTGCCGATTGGCTGGTCGCGGAGCTGACGGACCTTGGTTTCAAGGCCTCCAAACGCGCCACGCCGGGCCATCCGATGGTGGTGGCCCATGGCGGCGAAGGCGCGCGGCACGTCCTGTTTTATGGCCACTATGATGTGCAACCCGTCGATCCTCTGAGGCTGTGGAACCGCGATCCCTTCGATCCCGCCGTCGAACAGACGGCGCGGGGTCCGGTGATCCGCGCGCGGGGCGCTTCCGATGACAAGGGTCAATTGATGACCTTTCTCGAAGCCTGCCGCGCCTGGAAGGCGGAAACTGGCGGGCTGCCCTGTCGCCTGACGATCCTGTTCGAGGGCGAGGAGGAATCGGGCTCCCCCTCGCTCGTTCCCTTCCTCAAGGAGAACGCCGACGAGTTGCGGGCCGAAATCGCCCTGATCTGCGACACGGGCCTGTTCGACGACCGGGTGCCCGCGATCATCACGACACTGCGAGGCCTTCTGGGCGAGGAAGTCACCATCACCGGCCCCGACCGCGACCTGCATTCGGGGATGTATGGCGGCCCGGCCATGAACCCGATCCGGGTCCTGACGCGCATCCTCGGCGGTTTGCACGACGATCAGGGGCGGGTGCAGGTGCCGGGCTTCTATGACGGCGTCGGAGAGCCGCCGAGCCAGGTCAAGGCAAGCTGGAACAATCTCGGGTTCTCGACCGAAGCCTTCCTCGGTGAGGTGGGTCTCAGCCATGCGGCGGGGGAAGTCGGGCGGAGCGGGCTGGAGCAGATCTGGTCGCGGCCGACGGCGGAAATCAACGGGATCACGGGGGGTTACACCGGTGACGGGTTCAAGACGGTGCTGCCCTCCAAGGCCTCGGCCAAGGTCAGTTTCCGGCTGGTCGGCGGACAGGATCCGATCCGCCTGCGCGAGAGTTTCCGCGATTGGGTCATCGCGCAGATGCCGCCCGACTGCCAGGTTACCTTCGCCGAGCACGGCGCCGCGCCGGCCTCGGCGATGGAGACCGAAAGCGAGGTCTTCGTTGCCGCGCAATCCGCGCTGACCGAGGAGTGGGGCCTGCCCGCGGCCTTCATCGGCGGCGGCGGTTCGATCCCGATCGCGGGCTATTTCCAGAGCGTTCTGGGGATGCAGTCGATGCTGGCGGGGTTTGCCAAGGACGATGACCAGATCCATTCCCCGAACGAGAAATACGACGTCGAAAGCTTCCGCAAAGGCGTGCGGAGTTGGGCGCGCATCCTGCGAAAACTGGCGGACTAGGCCCGATAGGAAGAGGCGCGCCCCCGGGGCCGGGACGCGCCTTTTTTGCTGGAAACCTGAGGTCTCAGATCATTCGTCTTCGGCGCTCGCGGCCTTGATCTGAGCGAAAATGTCAGCGCCGACAGTGGGTTGGCCCGAGAAGGACGTGGCGCCGTTCAGGCCGCGCAGGTCGGAGGGGCTGTCCTGGTCGGCGTTGAAGATGTCGTAGGCGAGGCCCGAAGTGCCCGAGCGGGTCGAGACGGTCACGCCATTGTCGGCCTGGCCGAGCTTGGCGACCGAAGCGCGGTCGCTGCCTTCGAGCGAGCCGTGCAGCTTGGTGTAGACGTCGGCCGACGCGGGGACGGCGGCCAGGGTTGCGACGGCGATGAGGGCGGAAGTGATGAAGGTTTTCATTGTGTTAGTCCTTTGTGTGTTGCGAGGACCCTGTTCGTTGCGGCGGGTCCGGGGTTTGA
>NZ_FORA01000010.1 GCF_900113875.1 Jannaschia pohangensis
TTGGCCGCTGATCTTCTGGGCGCTCGGAGGTGCCGCCGCACTCAGCCTTTTGCTGACCGCCAAAGCCTTGCCGGAAACGCTCGCCCCGCAGGATCGGGTCCGGGTGAACCCGCGCAATCTCTGGGCAGGCTGCAAAACCCTGTTCCGCGATCCGGTCTTCATGGGCCTGACCTTCATCGGCGGCTTCGGCTTCGCCAGTTTCATGGTCTTTATCGCCAGTGCCTCCTTCGTGTATGCGGGCCACTTCGGCCTCAACCCGACACAGTTCAGCCTCGCCTTTGCAATCAACGCGGTCGGGTTTTTTGCCGCAAGTCAGGCGGCCGGTCCGCTCAGCGAGAGGCTTGGCATCCTGCGCGTCATCCGTTGGGCAGCGGTCTGGTTCGCAGGGTTCACCCTGCTTTTGCTGGCCATTGCCATGGCCGGTCAGGCCACGCTGGGTGTCATCATCGCAGGGCTCTTCCTCGCCAACGCTTGCCTCGGGCTGATCATTCCGACCACGATGGTGATGGCGCTCGATCCGCACGGGGCCATCGCCGGGCTCGCATCGTCGCTCGGCGGCACCCTGCAAGTCGTCAGCGGTGCACTCATCGTCGTTCTGACCGGCTTTTTCTTTGACGGGACGGCGCTGCCGATGATCGCGGCGATTGCCCTTTGTGCGGCGCTGACGCTGACGATCACGCTCCTCACCCTGCATAAGATCGAACTTGCCTCGCACGCTGTCACAGCGACCCGTTCTCCCGATACACCCCGAAAGGACCTATCATGACACATGAAATCCCCAAGCAATCTCCCGCACCGCTCAAGGTCGGGATGCTCATGTATCCGGGCTTCACCCTGCTGGACCTCGCCGGACCGCAGGCGGTTCTGGGCATGCACGCCGAGACCTATCTGATCTGGAAGACGCTGGATCCGGTGCCAACCGACAGCGGCATGTCGCTCAACCCGACCCATACCTTCGATCAGGTGCCGGACGATCTGGACGTGCTGTTCGTGCCGGGCGGGTTCACGACCAACGACCAGATGGCCGATGATGAGATACTCGATTTTCTGATCGAAGCGGGAAAGACCGCGCGCTACGTAACGTCCGTTTGCTCCGGTGCCCTGATCCTCGGCCAGGCGGGCCTCCTCGATGGCTACCGTGCCGCGACCCACTGGGCCGTCTATCCCGTGCTGGAAGCCATGGGCGTCGTGACATCCCCCGACCGCGTGGTCATCGACCGCAGCCGGATGACGGGCGGCGGTGTCACGGCGGGTATCGACTTTGGCCTGACCCTGCTGGCCGAACTGCGCGGCGAGGATGTCGCGAAGATCACGCAGCTGATGATCGAGTACAACCCGAAGCCGCCCTTCAACACCGGTCATCCCGACACGGCAGGACCGGAGATGGTGGCGATGGTGCACAACTCTATGGGTGATGGTCCGCTCAAGGCAGGTATCGAAATCGCGAAGAGCAAACGCGGGGAGCCTGTTCCCACATGACCGGACTCACCCGCGCCGCCATCTTTGAGGCTCTGACGCTGCTCGCACTGTTTTGCGTGGCCATGCCACTCAAATACTACGCGGATATCCCACAGGCAGTTTCCATCATGGGACCAATCCACGGGCTCGCCTTTATGGTCTTCCTCTGGTTCGTGATCCGATCCTGGGCCGAGGGGCTGATCAATGCCCTCGGTGCCCTGCGCCTGTTCATCGGCGCCTTCATCCCTTTCGGCGGCTTCGTCAACGAACGCTGGCTGCGCCATCAATCCGAGGACACCTGATGCTTTACGAGCTGACCAAAGCCGCACATCTTATCTCGCTCTTTGTCTGGATCGGCGGTATGGTCGCGGTCGCCCTGGCGCTGCGATACCCCGCGCTGATCCACATGAAACCGCTCAAGGCCTATGACCGCGCCGTCACGACGCCCGCGATGATCCTGGCCCTGATCTTCGGCATCCTGCTCGGCGTGCAGGGCGGCTGGTTCACCTCCGCCTGGCTCGGCATCAAGATCGTGCTCGTCCTCGTTCTCTCGGGTCTGCACGGCGCGCTCGTGGGGAAATTGCGCCGCGCCATCTGGGATAGCTCTGATCAGGTCGTGGCGGGCGGACGCGTGTTCTTGCCTGTCGGACTCGGTCTTCTGGTGCTCATTGTGCTCCTGGTGACGCTAAAGCCTTAGGAGAAAGCGCATTGGTGGTCTTGGTCAGCGGGATAATCGGACACCCTGTCTGCTTCTGCCGCTGGCTTCGTGATGGCCAGCATCGGATGGTCAGGTCTTGCAATAATTTCGCCGATTTGCAGGAGTTCGCCTGGCAAATCTGCCACGTGGCGAACGCGGGAGGGGGCGAGGCAACCTTATTCGATGGCAGTGGTGCGGCCCGCAGCGCATAGGCGCGAGGACCCGGTGCCGTCGAATAAGGTTGCCCGAGGGGGAGGGCTGCGCCCTTCCCCTGCTGTCCGGACACCATTGGAAATCACACGCCTTACGGCCGGTCGTCGTCCACGAGATCAATGTGACTGACTCCGAGAGCCTGTGACAGCTCATAGAGCGTGATGATGGTCGGATTTCGCTGCCCTCGTTCAAGGCCGCTCAGGTACTGCTGACTGAACCCCGAGCGTGCTTCGACCTCCTCCTGTGTCAGGCCTTTCTCCCGTCGCAGGCGAGCAAAATTCCGTCCGACCAGTTTGCGCATATCCATGCGCAGGACGATTGAGAATTACATACTATAATGTTATCAACTAAAGTATGTAATTATCAATCTGTTGGCTTGCTCATGAAACCAAAGGTCATCTCTTTCCTTGCGCCTGCGGGCGGAGCTGGTCGCACCACGGCCGTGATGGCTCTGGCGTCGGCGCTGGTTGAGGAAAAGGGCTTCCCGCCTTTGGTGATCGATGCCACGCCCGAGGCACGTCTCCGCCCGGCCCGCGATACGACCCTGGGACAGTGGCAGCGTCAGATGTATCGGACAGGTGTGAAGCGGGATCAGCTTCTGGTTCGCCACGCTGGCGACCCGGACGAGCTGACCGCGATCATCGAGGCGCATGTCGGACCGCGCTTTCCGGACTACGGCATGGTCCTGATCGATACAGGACCCCGCCTCGATGATCTTGCGCTGCTCGCTGCCGACTGTAGCGATCTGATCATCGTGCCCTTCATGGATGCGCTGGCGGCGCTGCGGATCTCGGAAGCACTGGACGGGATCGATCTGTGTGAGGCACCGCTTTACGGCCTGAGATGCGGAGACGCCTGCAACGAGCGGGAAGAGCGTGCGGTTTCCGCCGCCTTCACGGCGGGCCGTCTGTTCGTTCATGGCATACCGTACTCGCCGCAGCTGGCCGACATTTCGGTCGATGGGCATCTCTTCACCACCTATACGCGGCTGATCTGCGAGCCGTCGGAGACCCTCATTCCGGTCCCGGCCCGCGATTTCATCAGGGTCAGATCCGAGATCGACCGGTTGCTTGACGAAATCAGGCTCGCCCTGAACGGCTACGAGCTGCGGAAGCGGACGCTCAGGCCACGCCGGAACCCCCTGCCCCTTCACAAGCTCGCCGGGCTGCTGCCGACATGAGCGGGCAGCTCGCCATGGTGCGCGGCACAGTGACGGCCGCGAAGGAACAGATCCACTCGGTGCGCGTGGACCGACACAGCGGCTACGGACGGGTGAACACGACGCCGGAACTGTGGCTCCGTGATGAGAAAGGCCAAGAACACCGATATCAGGGCGGCATGTTCGGGGCCGCGCAGCCGGGACATCGGGTTGCCGTCGTCACAAGGCGCACCTCCGGCAAACCCGTCGCCTTCGCCAATTTCACGACCGGGATGGTGCATGATGGCGAGGAGCTGACGATCAGCACATCGGTCGGCTCGACTATCACCAGCACGCTTGGCCTAAGCGTGTTGCTCGCCCTCCCCGGCGCGCTGGTCTGGGCAGCGCTCCTCGATACCATCGGCCTCGGAGACCACGCCTTCACTGCCGCCGGATTCCAGCTCTACGCGTTTGTTCTCATTGCCTGCGTCTATGCGGGTCTGAGGATCTGGTCTAGGAACTACCGCGAACGGGCACGGGCACTACGGGACGAGATCGACCGCTTGCTGACAGCCAAGCCAATCCCTGCCACCCGCACCTGAACAGAAATCTGAAACCTCCACGCCCTCCCCGGCGAACGCAAGACGACCTGAGACTGACATGACCATCTGGTACACGGCCGACCTGCACTTCGGCCACGATAACATCATCAAGCATTGCAACCGTCCGTTCGAATCCGCCTCGCACATGGACGCGATGCTGCTTGCCAATCTCTCGGCGAGAGTCGGGCCACAGGACACTCTCTGGATCGTCGGCGACTTTGCCTTTGGACCGAGGGCGAAGGATCGCAAATGGCTCGCCAACCTCTTCGCCCGGCTGCCCGGAAAGGAACGGCACCTGGTTGTCGGAAACCACGATGGCGAGGCAACCCAAAGCCTGCCCTGGACCTCTGTCTCCCACACGGCCGAGGTCGCCGATGGGAACGGCGCGCCTGCCGTCCTCAACCACTACCCCATGATCACCTGGCACCGTGCGCGGAAGGGTGCGCTGCACCTTTTCGGCCATGTCCATGACCAGTGGATGGGGAGCAGGAATGCGGTGAACATCGGTGTCGACGTCTGGGGCTACGTGCCCGTCACACTCAGGGACATCGCACAGCGCGCGAGGACCCTGCCGGAGAACAAGCACTGGCAGGATGTTGAACGCGGCATGGAGCTTTGAGCGGAAATAAACCGGGGACAGAAAGCTGACGACCGACACCGCAAAGCAGACCGAAACGATCCTTCCTGCCGACGCGTCAGTCCTCGTTGCAACGGCGGATGGCGAGCGGGAATTTGTCCTGGCGAACAGCCCCGACGACATGGAGGTTCAGCCGAATGTTCAACTGCTGTTCGCGGTGATGCTGCGCAGCAAGGACCCCGACTGGCTCGGCGAAATGATGGCATGGCTGGAGGCTCAGGACGGCGGCGATTGATCCTCTGCTGGCCCGGTTCACGGCGGCAAAGTTCGGAAACCAGACCTCCTGATGGTACCGACAAACTGAGGTGACCTTCGATAAATCCAGGCGGCCTCTAAAGCGGCGTTCTACCGAACGCGCAAGTCACCAGATCGAAGCATTGTCCAGCGCCTCAAGCTGTCCTCGACGACCGGCCATGTGCCCCGGTTCACGCAGTCGGTAGACGCCTGACCACGAGCACCATCCACCTTCTCGGCGGCTATCCCTTCTGTCTTTGACATCGGTTCCGACGCGCATTTGCGCGCATTCCGAGCGGCGCGAGGCAAGCGTTTTTGTCCTACAAAAACACAGCTTGTCATAATTCTGTTTGTGGCCGCCATAATTGCGAATATGGTTCCGAATATGAATGCGAAGAAGACACCGGGACGTCCTCCGAAAGCCGCCGCTCAAAGCAGACGGCATCAGGTCGCTTTCCGTGTCACCGATGACGAGCTGCACGCCATCGAAACAGCCGCCGCAGCCACCCACCTGAGCGTCGGTGCGTTCGCGCGCTCCTGTGCTGTGGCAGAACGGGACCCTGCCCGACCCTCGACACCGGCGAGGATACAAGCCGCCGTGGATGCGGGCGCGGTCGCGGAACTGAACCGTGTCGGCGTAACCATGGGTCAGCTCCTTATGGAGCTGCGCCACGGCAGCATGTCCGAGACTGATCTGCGGCTGGCAATTGGTGAAGTACGGGACGCTATCGTAGCGCTCGCGGGACCGGACTGATGGTGCCTGGAATGAACAAACCGACGGCGAGCTTCAAGAGCGCGGAAGAGTACTACGCGCACGATAAGATCGAGCCGGAGCGGGACGACGATGACAAGCCGATCCCGGTCCCACGGCATAAGCGGACCAGCAACCGTGTCGCGTGGGTCTCGACACGCAACCTGATGACCGACGATAGCCTGATCGCGCGCAACATCATGTTCGCGACCGCCATGTCGGCGGAGGGCCTGAAACGCGAAGCGGGCATCAAAGCGACGGGGCGAAAGACTACCAAGCCGGTGCAGGAGCTGACCCTCGCCTGGCACCCCGGCGAGACCCCGACCCGCGCTGAGATGGAATCGGCTGCCAACGAGGTGATCAAGCTCCTGGGCATCGAGGAGCATCAGATCGCGATCTACTGCCATCGGGACCGCCCGCATCCACACATCCATCTGCTGATCAACCGCGTCCATCCCCACACGGGCAAGACAGCGACCTTCCCGAACGCGCACCGGAAACTGGACAAATGGGCGAACCAGTACGAGCTGCGGCGCGGAAACATCGTGACGAAGCAGCGGGCGGCCAAGTTCCGGCGGATGGCCAAGGCGAAGGAGATGTGGCCGGACGATACCGAGCGGCGTGCCTATGTCGAGCAGAAGCGCAAGGAGGCCAGAGAGCGCTCACCGATCCGCCCAAAGAACCAGCGATGGGACAAGCTCAAGGCCGCACAGGTGCGAGCTGACGCAGAGCGGAAGAAGAGCCAGATCGCGGATAGCGCCGCCTCTGAAATTGCAAAGGCCGACGAGCGGCAATCATCGGTGGTCGAGCTGGACGCCATGAGCGATGCAGGAGGCATCGTCACGGCCGATCCCCCTCCCCTGCCCTCTCAGGAGGCCAGAGAGCGCCCTCAGGCCATCCAGGAAGCCGCTGAGCACGACAGAGCCACGGAGAGGCGTCAGGAGGCTCAGAGACGCGCTCAGGCGTCGGAGGAGCACAGAAGGGGCCGCGAGGCGCAGGAGGTTGCCGAAGGAGCCCACAGGGCGCGTTTGGAAGCCGAGAAGCAGCGTCCTGAGGCGGAAGTGTTCGATGCCTTCTTCTGCGCCTACGAGCGCGAACAGACTAGGCAAGGGCTCCAGTGGGACAGAACCCGAAATCCGGCCATGGAATGGAACATGGCGCTGGCCCTGCGCGCCATGGACAAACAGCAGCCCGAGCTGCGTCAGCTTCTGAACGAAAGGTTCAATCTGCCGGTGGATGATCCCGGGGGGTTCCGCAGAGCGCTCACCAACCTATCAGCGGCTCAGGGCCGCGCGCTTGTCAGCGCCGTCGATGTCCTCGACCAGCGAATGGACAAGGAGCCGGGCCGAAACTGGAAAAGGCGCAGGCACGCGTTCCGCGAGATCATCGACTTCTATGGTCAGCAACGCGTGCTGAACTGGGACGGTGACAGCCCCCAACACATCTTCACAACGACGATCAAGAGCATCTGTGAGCGCAGCGGTTTGGCTGACTTCTACCGGAACACGCTCAAGCCGCTGGTGACCCGCCTTATCGACTCGGTGCGCTCGAAACAGGCGCTGGAGCTTTCTCAGCCCGATCCTGACGCTTCACCAAAGTCCAAAGGTTCGACACTGGAGCTGTGACTTTAAGTAAGTGTCTGGTGCTTTGATTATGCTCAATTGATCCATGATAGGAGCCATCACCCTGCTGATCTTGGGTGTTATATATGTGTTATAGAAGGTGTTACGGGAATCGGCCTCGCCGTAAGTATTTGAAATAATGTGTTGAATCCCTTTGATTGCACGACCTCGGTGTGTAGAGTATCGAAGAATGGTGGGTAGACTAGCGAAGATAGGTGTGTAGAGTATCGAAGAATACATCTGCATGGTGGGCAGACTGTCGAATAATAGTGGGTAGAGTATCGAATAATGGCGCGGCCTCGGAAAAGAACAGCTTTGCTACCGCAGCGGCACACTGAGCCGGACCTGTTTGTCTGCGACATTCTGGACGCGACGCCGAAGAGTGACCGCGCTTCGATGGAGCATCCTCTGTTTTCGTTGTCCGTCAAAAAAGACCTCGCTGCCTTCGAGTATGAACAGGGCAATGTGAAGGTTAAGATCACGCCAGCAGCCGAAGAAGGCCGCGCCAACGTTTTCGACAGGGATATTCTGATCTATGTGCTGAGTCAGCTGATGGCTGCGAAGAACGAGGGCCAGGAAATCGGTCGCCGTGTTCGAATTTCTGCGCACGATCTTCTGAAAGCCACGAACCGGCACACGACCGGACAGGCTTACGCAACCTTGCGGCGCGCCCTCACCCGCCTCCAGTTCACCCAGATCGAAACCAACATCCATGACCATGGCATCGGCGAATGGCGGTCCATTTCGTTCATCACCGATGCGCGGATCGTCAAGGAAGACTCGACGGGACGGCTTCTGAGCGTGGAGCTGGAAATGGGCGACTGGCTTGTTAAAGCCATTGAAAACAAAAACGTCCTCACGCTCAACAGATCGTATTTTCAGCTTCGCAAGCCGTTGGAGCGGCGTTTGTATGAGCTGGCCAGAAAACATTGCGGAAAGCAGGAGGTCTGGCGGATCGGTCTCGACAAGTTGCAACACAAGACTGGCTCGACCTCCTCACCCAAAGAGTTCAAGCGCCTCGTGAAGCTGATCTGCAAAGCCGACGCGGCCCAGTCCCACATGCCTGACTACAGCTTTCGGCTTCTGCACGACGTGCTTGAAATTTCTCCCAAGCCGGAATTTCTCGACATCTACGGGGATGCTCCGGCGATCACATCCGAAATTTCGGTTCGACTCTCGTCAGAAGCGTATGAAAAGGCACGCGAGGTCGCGCCGACATGGGATGTCTACTTCCTTGAACGGGAATGGCGCATGTGGATGAGCGAACCACCGCGCCACCCTGACGGCGCGTTCATCGGTTTCTGCCGCAAATGGTATGAGCGCAAGGGTAGAGCTCCATAACTGATAACAGATAACAATTATTACTTACCTGTTACCTGTTATCAGTTGACTGTTAAGTGTTATCTGCTAGTTTTCCCGAAAACAAGGGCAGAAAATGGCGCAGGTAATCAGCGTAGTTCAGGAAAAGGGCGGGGCCGGGAAAACAACCCTGCTGACGGCACTGGCGAGCCTCATGGTGGAAGATGGTGCGAGGGTTGCGGTGATCGACACCGACCCGCAACGGCATCTGGAAGCATGGGCGAAGAAGGATGGGACAGACCTTGATTGGCTATACGAAGAGAACGACGAAAAGCTGATCCCGACAGTAAAGGCACTGAAGAAGACCGAACCTGCCTATGATGTGATCTTTGTCGATACGGCCGGTTTCAAGTCCGCCATGGCGATGCACGCCATCGCAGCCGCAAATTTGATCTTGATTCCATCCAAGGCAAACGAAGCGGATGCGAAGGGTGCGAAGCGCACATACTCGCATGTCCAAAGTGTTGCCGAGACGATGGAGAAGGAGATTCCGGCGCTTGTGGTGATGATGGACGTGGATACGAACACCAACATTACGCAAGCCATTACCGATGCGCTCGATGCACAAGGCGTTCCGCGCCTCAATGCCATGTGCGCACATCGCACCGGGTTCAAGGAAATGACCTCAACCGGCCAGTCACCACAGGGATCGGCCCGCCGATCCGCGAAGTCTGTGCTTGCCGATTTGCAAGGCAGGGGCCTGCTGAGCTTCTACAGGAGTGGTTCATGGCCAAAGTCAGCGTAAATCTCGATGACGATTTGGATGATGATACCGGCTCCCGAAAGCTGAAGGATCTGGCCGCACCGCTGCCGAGCGTCAGCAAGGCAAAGTCTTCCGCTCTTAAGGGCGCTCGACGGGTCCAGTTCTCCTTCACGAATGTGCCGGAACCGATCAAGGAAGCGTTCGCACAGGAGGCTCGCAAGCGCGGCCTGACCAAGAAAGAATTGCTTTATGAATGTCTCCGCGCAGGCGGGATCGACATACCTGCAACGGCTGAAATCGACGGTCGAAGGCGGTAAGTGTTATCTGTTATGGATTATGATTGGCGTCTGCGTACTTCGCCGATGAAGTCCCCGACAGACCAGAGCCAGCCGCGCTGCGCATCGGTGTAGCTGCCATGAACAGGGGAGGGGACCACGAGCTGAAGGCTGGACGCCTCCATCTGGTCTGTCTGCGGCTCCGAAATCCCCGGCTCAAGTGTCAGAAGGTGCTTGCGGCTGATCTTCTCGGCCTCCGCCAGAACCTGCCTCCAGCGATCCTTGCAGGTGGACTTTGCCCCCAGCATCGTCAGACGGGGGTCTCCAACGGCCGGGGCCGCCTGATAGGTCTCCAGATCGGGAAACAGGAAATCCGGCTTGTGTTTGTGTTCCGTGATCGCCCCCCGGACGTGCCGGATGTCATGCGCCCTGAGAACAGCGGCCATGTGGTTTTCCAGTGAATGCCCCATGCGGGATTTGCGCCGGTTCTGGACGCTCAGGGAGAAACTGATGAATCCGTCCACGTCGGTGCCATCCGCGCTCGTGAACCCCGCCTCGATCCGCGAGGACACGACCCGGCGCTCCAGCCGCCTGAACAGGGCCTCCTCGTGGTCCAGCCACGCGATGAGCGCCGCGTCCGGGTCATCCTCGGCGCGGACCTCGGGCAGGGTGAGGCGGGCAAGATCGGAGAACTCGGCCGTCTTCGGGAAGGTGGTGCCGAACCTGTCGATGAGGCTGTCCAGCTTGTCGGCCTCCGGTTCCTCGAACTCGACGCCGATTTCGTCCAGAATGAAGCGGGCCGCGAAGTCCAGCTCGGGCTCTTCGTCGGAGAACTCGCGGGACACGAAGGATTTGCCCTCGGGGCGCAGACCGAACAGCCAGAAGAGCTGCTGCTCGCTGGTGGACCCCTCCGGGGCCACGATGAACCACAGGACGCCGCCCTGGTCCTTGGCGAGGAACAGGGTGTCTCCGGCCTTCATGGCCTCCGTGACAGGGTTGGAAGGGTAGTAGAGCCGCCATTCGGCGGCGCGGGGCTTGTTGAGGCGCGCGTCGTAGTGCGTGGCCCAGCTCTCCTCGGTGAAGCCCTCCTGATCGCCGCCCAACCAGATATAGATCGCGGGGAACTTCTCCTGGTGGTTCTCGCCCAGAAAGTCGTCCCGCATCTTCTTCGTCGTGCCGACCTCGTGCTGGTTGGATGTCTTCGGCTCGGCGTCCACGGCGGACAGGCGCTTGACCCCGACGCCCTCGAAATAGTCAGACAGTTGCCCGCGTTTTATCACCGCTCACCTCCAGTGTTTTTATATCCGATTTCAACCACATGGCACACCGATCGACAACGCTGTCGAAGGGCAGGCGGGTCTTTCCCTTCAGCGCGCACTCCCAGACTGTGCCTATACGCCAGCCCGCGTCCGCCAGCGCCGCGCGCTGGTTCCGGTCGCGCTCGATGTTGCTGCCGATCTTCTCGCGCCAGAAGTCCTCGCGGCTTTTGGGCCAGCGAAACAGGTGGCAGTCATGGCCGTGCCAGAAACACCCGTGCACGAAGATCACCGCGTTCCGGCGGGTGAACACCAGGTCCGGCTTGCCGGGAAGGTCCCTGCGATGCAGACGGAAGCGGAATCCGCGCCTGTGAAGCGCGGACCGGATTGCCAATTCCGGCTTGGTGTTCTTCCCTTTTACAGCGGCCATCATCCGGCTTCGGACGGCTGTGGAAACAGTGTCGGCTGGCATTACGCGTTCGCCAGCGAGGCCTCCGGCACTTCCGGATGCTCGGCTGGCATTTCGCTGGTGGCGTAGGCGCGTCTCTCGTCAAGTGGAAGCTGCGCCTGGATGTTCTCCGGCACGTCCCGGCCGTCCAGCTCCATCGCCTCGGCGATCCTCGTCTGCATGAGCTGCGCGACGGCGTTCACGACCGGCACGACAACGGCGTTGCCGAACTGGCGGTAGGCCTGTGTGTCGGAAACGGGAATTTTCCAATCTGTCTGCCGGGGCTTCTCGAACCCCATGAGGCGGGCACACTCGCGCGGCGTCAGACGGCGCGGCCGGTTGTTTTTCTGCTCGATCAGGATTTCGGAGCCGTCCTTATAGTAACGGGCGGACAGGGTGCGGGCCACATCGTCGGGGCCGAACAGCGAGAATCCGAACCCGTTTCCGGCGCTGCGATGCTTCTCCTTGTAGCCCTGAAGGTAGGTCCACATGTGTTCGGTCAGTGTGTATTTCGGATCGACTGCCTTATCGAGGATCGAGCCGAGGGTAGGGCCGTCGCCCTCCGGCACGGCGAGCTGGTCAAAGTCGAACTCGATGCTGTGATCCTTAAAGCCGACAATGAAGATACGCTCGCGCTTCTGCGGCACCCAGGGCGTCGAGCTGATGACCTTGTGAAAGACACGGTAGCCCAGCTCCTTCTCCAGCACATGGATGATGGTCGCGAAAGTCTTGCCTCCATCATGGCGCTCAAGATTCTTCACATTCTCCAGCAGGAAGGCCGGGGGGCGGTGGTGGTCGATGATCTTGGCCAGATCGTAGAACAGCGTGCCCTGTGTGTCGCAGAGAAAGCCGTGGGGACGGCCGAGGGCGTTCTTCTTGCTGACACCGGCAATCGAGAACGGCTGGCACGGAAAACCGGCCAGAAGAACGTCATGGTCCGGGATTGTCTCCGGGGCATCCGCATAGGGCCGAACGTCCTCCGCGAAAACGTGTTTGCTGTCGGCAGGCTCGGGAAAGTTGGCACTGTAGGTCTCGCGGCTGAACCGGTCCCATTCGGCCGTGAACACACACCGCCCGCCGATGGCCTCGAAGGGAAGGCGCAGGCCCCCGATCCCGGCGAAAAGGTCGATGAACCGGAACCCAGTGGGCCGTTCGCCCGTGCAGCGCGCATCGGCCGTCTGGCGTAGCTTCTCCAGGCGGAGCTGGTCGATGCGCTTGCCTTCGCCTTTCATGTTGCGCCGGATCGTCCGGTCACTCACGCCCAGAAGTTCCGCCGCTGTGTCGATGTCGAGACCGGCGCGCTCCATCAGTTCTGCAAATTCTGTCCGTGGATGCGCGTTCATGTGCCTGCCCCTGCTCTGTGTCTGTTATTGACAACATGTCATAATCTGTCCCAGCGGCTTTGGGAACCCCATTCTTGGCAGTTGTTCATACTTTGTTCTAATGACTGGTTAACACGGGAGTGGCACATGTTCTACTTTTGTACTTCTTACCCTCATGGTATATCTCGTGGGGACAGACGAATCTGACGCAGAATGTAGAAGGGATTTAGTATGGCGCGTGTTTTTATCAGCTTTGCGATGGAAGACCGAAACCTGAGGGATTTCCTTGTCGGGCAGAAGCGGAACGCGCGCACGCAGATTGATTTTACAGACTATTCGGTGAAGGAGCCGTGGTCATCGAGCTGGAAAACCAACTGCCGCCAGCG
The DNA here is from genome assembly GCF_900113875.1 of Jannaschia pohangensis. Classification (GTDB taxonomy): domain Bacteria; phylum Pseudomonadota; class Alphaproteobacteria; order Rhodobacterales; family Rhodobacteraceae; genus Jannaschia; species Jannaschia pohangensis. Next base: position 13,102 of record NZ_FORA01000010.1, read on the forward strand.
GATCAAATCCTGTCGGGGAATGATCGGTATCGTTACGCCAAACACGCCGAAGGCGGACGGCCAGCTTTGGGAGTTGAAATGCGCTATCGAGGAAGGCGTCCCGCTGATGCTCATTCACGGTTACAGCGCACCTGAGCGAAAGCTGGCGACCTTGCCATCTGTCATCAGCGGGCGTCAGGTGAATCTCTGGACCGAGGACAATGTTGTCAGCTTCCTGAACCGTCTGGGCTAAGGAGAACAGCCATGAAGAAAGCCCTGATCGTTGGCATTGATGGCTATGATCCGCCGAACCAACTCAACGGCTGCGTGAACGATGCGGTCGAGCTGGCTGCACTGCTGGAATCAAACGGCGACGGGTCTCCAAACTTCGATGTCCGCCGTATTGTCAGTTCCGAAGGCGCGGTCACGAGTGAAATACTGCACAGCGCAATCGGCGAGCTATTCACAGGCGATGCGGACACTGTGGTGCTGTATTTCGCCGGTCATGGTCTCATGGATGAGGAAACCAATAACGGATACCTCGTCACGCAGGACGGTAAAAACCCCAACTGGGGCATCAGTCTCAGCGGGATTCTTCAGCAAGCAAACAAGGCACATCCCAGGATCAAATCAACTGTGATCCTTCTGGATAGCTGTCAGTCAGGTTTTGCCGGAGAGGTGTCCGGTCTGGGCGAGAACGGAGCGGTTTCGCACATTGGCAACGGCGTCACCATTCTGACAGCATGTCACCGCAAGGGCTTCGCGGCCGAAACCAATGGGCACGGGAAATTCACCGACATCATGATTGACGGGCTGGGTGGCGCGGCTAGTGACGTGATCGGGCGTGTCACGCCCGCATCGCTTTACGCGCATGTCGATCAGACACTTGGAGCTTGGGAACAGCGCCCGATCTACAAGGCGAATGTCCAGAGCTTCATCAGCCTGCGAGAAGTAAGCCCGAAGGTTCCGAAGGAAATTCTTCGCCGTCTGCCGCAGTATTTTCCCGCAGCATCGCATGTCTTCATGCTCGACCCTTCCTTTGAACCGGATCGGGGGGAGGAAGCCGAACGCCTGAAAGATGTTCCCGTCGATCAGGATAACGTCCGCATCTACCGGGAGCTTCAGAAATGCCACCAGCATGGTCTGATCGCCCCGACCGACCATGAATATATGTGGCACACGGCTGTGTTTTCCGGGGGCTGTCGCCTGACGGCTACCGGAGCGCACTACCGGCGGTTGGCGGAAAAGAAGAAGATCTAAGGGGCGTATATGCCGAGTAAAGTATTTATTTCGCACAAGAACACAGACTCCGCGTTGGCGGAAGCCGTTGCCAGGCGCGTTCGCGCAAACGGGTTGGAAACCTATCTGGACACCATTGACGACGCGCTAGTGAAAGATGGCCCCGACTTGGCTGACCTTCTGTTGCAGCGTATGGGGCAGTGCCAGCAGTTGATTGCTGTTGTGTCCGACCAGACAAAGGATTCGTGGTGGGTTCCATGGGAAATCGGGGTCGGCTCCGAGAAAAATTTCCGCATGGCGAGTTACTCACGCAGCTATGTTTCCTTGCCGAGCTACCTCAAAAAGTGGCCAGAGCTTCACTCGGATCAGGACATCGACCTCTACTGTCAGTTCAGCAAGAGCGCTGAAACGGAGATCGCATTGAATATGCGCGATGCCTATACCGAGACGGCACGAACGCGAGTGACCAAGCGCGGCGTTCAGGATTTTCACCAAAGTTTAATGCGGCGTCTTTCACGGGGCTACTAGGCCCGACGCACGGTCCTCTCGCTGACCTTGAACAACCGCGCAATCTCAGGGACCGCGCGGTGTTCGTCGTCCCTCATGCGGCGTACCTCGTCCTTCTGAGCGGACGACAGGGCAGGGGGCCTGCCTCCGATCCGACCGCGCTTGCGGGCGGATGCCAGACCTTCCTTGGTTCGCTCGGAAATCCGCTCACGCTCGAACTGTGCGATGGATGCGAAGACGTGGAACACGAGACGGCCGGCCGGCGTCGTTGTGTCGATGTCCTCGGCCAGGGACCGGAAGCCGGCACCGCGCTCGCGGATCGCCTCCACGATCTCTAGAAGGTCTTTCAGGGACCGTGCAAGGCGGTCGTATTTGGTGACGGTCACAACGTCGCCGTCTCGGAGCTGGTCCAGCATCCTGTCCAGCTCGGGGCGCTCGCGCTTCGATCCGCTGATCCTGTCCGCGAACAGCTTGCCAGCTCCGGCGGCTTCAAGGGCGTCGGTCTGGGCATCAAGGCTTTGGTCGTCCGTGCTGACGCGGGCATATCCGATGATCATGCCGTGATCTGGTCAGAAAGGTAGGGTTTTGTCCAGATCGCGGCAGTGCGGAAAATGGCGGCTGTGAGCCCACAGGAGACCAACAGATTCTTCGCTGCGTGCGCCCGCAGCGCGGATTATGCTGCAACAGCTAAGAACTCGGTGTCGCAACGCAGCGTGAAGACCGGCCATTCATACAAAGCGCAGCGAGAACGAAACGCTCAAGGATCGAGTCGCGGGACAAAGCCGCCGTTCACCAGACCCTGTTCAAGGTCTGCTTTTTCGACTCTAATTGAGAGCAGGTAACTTACAAATCGTGTCCAACGACAATCACAATAGTGACGGCAAAAACGAACACTCCCTCAATTCCATGCAGGATGACCGCGAACCAGATGCTGCGGAAGTGACGGGTCGGCAATGTCCATGCCAGACCGCCTACAATGAACCCCAGCATTTGGGTGGGGCGGTGCAGGTGGTAGAGGGCAAACAAGATTGAATTTGCGACCCAGTCCCATCGCCCGAAGACACCGCGCATCTTTGGTAGAAGAATGCCCCGGAACAGCAGCTCCTCGCCCAGCAGATAGTTGAACAGGCAAGAGACGAGTGCGACGCCAACTAGCCACCATGCGCCCTGTAATTCGGGGGACACCAACTCTCCAAGATCAAGCAATGGCAACTCTATCAGAATTGGAAGCGGGATCAGAATAAATTCACCAATTGCCGCTCCCATCCCGGTCATCTCCACCAACAGGTAAAACAAGAATGCCGGTAAGAGCCACACAAACAGCTTGGCATTCGAGGCCCCAGTGCGCGGGTCCTGCGGCGCTTGCAGCCAAATACGCGCCTTGATTGCTTGCCAGTTCTGCAGACCACATTCCTGCTGAAGCAGGATCAGCGACAGAATGAACTGCCAGACCATTCCGGTAATCATAAGGTACCACACGACCAGCACTGCATGTGCAGTGCTTGATTTCGGAATCATGGGCGCGACAAGAAAGGCCAGAATTGGCATAGGGACGGCAGCGAGCGCCCAGACTGCGGCAATTTTGCCAAGGCTATACTGACCCTCTTGTGAAGTTGCTGTGTGCGGACCAACGTTCAACTGAAGAGAGCTAGACATTGCGCCGGGCCACAACATAGGGGTCATTCGCCTGATCCCCGAAGTACCGAGTTTCGACAATTTCAAAACCGGCTTTCTCGATCTGATGAAACAACTCTATCTGCGACAGCAGCTGAATATCCGGCGCAATCCGAAGCGACCTAAACACCCGGATCATGAGCTTGATCGCAAGATGCCGTTCGTTCAAACAAACCGTCTTGGAGACAAACAGCCCCCCAGGCTTGAGTTGATCACGGATTGCGCTAAGCGCCTCAGGGACATCTGAAACCAAGTGCATAAGGCTAAAGGCCATGATCTTGTCGAACGGTGCATCATGCAGAGTTCGATTGGCACAGGCATGCACGAAACGCACATTTTTGACAGTCACTTGTCGTCTCTTGGACCGCGCATAGTTTATCATTTTGGCCGAGATGTCAGAGGCCGTGATCTGGGCGCAGGACGCCGCCAGTTTCAATGCGGTGCCGCCTGTGCCACATCCGATTTCGAGAACATGATCGGTCGGTGCTAAAAGCGATCTAACATGATTAAGCTTGGCCTCATATGCCGACGGATTGGCAATTGGCTTTGCTGCGTACTTTGGAGCATGACGATCCCAAAATGCTTCGGAGGATTGTGACATTACTGGACCTACTCTGAGGGAGATTGATTGAGGTAATAAGCTTTTTGGCCGATGTAGCCGCAGCTAAAACGTTGGGCTCTTGTGCCTTCTTGCAAAGCGACGGCACGAGCATGGACAAAGCCGCAATCCCAAAGCCATTCGCGAACGGTCGACGTATCAACGCGATGGGTGCGCCATTTCAGTTGGATATAGACGCCAGCAGATGACCGTTGCGTGACACACGCCACAAGAATGCCACCCGGCTTCAGTACACGGTGAAGCTCAGCCAAAGCCCGTTTCGGATAGGCCATGTGTTCCAAAACATGCGCAACCAGAACCACGTCGAAGGTATTGTCGGCGAATGGAAGACAGTTCACATCAGCCTGCAAGAAGCGCGTGGAAAGATGACTATGATCTAGGCGCTGTTCGGCCTGTTTGAGCATATCACCAGAAACATCGACACCGGTCAGTGCGATGGGGTCCAAATAGGTGTCTGCCAAGGCAGCAGACATCGCACCCGTTCCGATGCCAGCGTCCAGAACTTGCAGCGCGTCTTTCACCGCTAGAATAGGGGCGGATGATAGCGCCTGCTCTATCAGGTTGGCATATGCATCCTCAAAACCCAGTCTGGAGATCGTCTCGTGCCACGTGTCCGCTTCCTTATCGTAATGTCCTTCAAGTTCGTGAGACTCGAATGGTTTTCGACCAAGAGAGAATGTCCAGCTGCCCAGCGATCGGGACCAGACAGGGATAACCCGTGTGGCAACGTCGTTGGCGGCTTCAATACGCGTATCATACGCCATGGCGCACCTCGTTCACTTGGCTCATGGATTGTTCCGTCTGCCAGAAAAGGCTGATGATAAAAATCGTCAGGAGGGCGACGGCCGTTGCAGTCGCCAACACAAAATCATCGGGATCATTCGGGATGAGGTAAAATACGCCGACGACTGCAATCGGGGGTGTGAACAGATTGAGCCGCCGAGCTAAATTGGGCTTGAGAATTGGTGTTAGCACATAGGTCGCAAGAAGAATGATCATGACGACACCACCAGCAACCAATCCGGCGTCGGTAACCGGGTTGCCCTCATAGGTGCCAACGAGAATATCTTCAATCGTGCTGGCGACGGCCATTTCGTGGATGTCGCGGTAAACCAATGTGAAGAAAATGAAGATCCAGAGACGGGAAATGACGTTTCCAATGGTCTCTGCGTTTCGTGGTTTGAACATGTCGTTCGCCTTTTCGGAATGTTGGCCCCACGCCAAAATCTGTGAGGACAGCAGAATTAAAATGTTGAGGATCGGGCCCTCTACGTTCTCTTCTGAGGTATGCGGAAAGCAAATAGAATTGACGAAAATCTGATTCCAGGTATAGAAAAAACCATGAACTGGGATTCTGTATCATTCGACTGGAACCACATCCGGGCTTTCCTAGCGACGGTCGAGACAGGGTCGTTATCGGCAGCAGCGCGCGCTCTGAAACAGACGCAACCAACCTTGAGCAGACAGATTTCATTGCTCGAAGAGGCACTGCAGCTTACACTCTTTGAGCGTGGTACGCGCAACATGCGTCTCACCGATGCGGGAACAGAACTGCTGACCTATGTGCGGGGTATGGCGGATGCTGCGACACAAATCTCGCGGGTCGCGGCTGGGCAAAGTCAGGCCATTGAAGGCAGTGTCCGGATCACATCCAGCGACGCGATGGCGGCCTATGCCTTGCCACCCTGCCTAATCTCTTTGCGGCAGAAACATCCTGGCATCAGTGTCGAGTTGGTACCATCAAATGAGATGAGTGATTTGACACGGCGCGATGCAGACATTGCAATCCGCCACGCACGGCCTGAGCAACCTGACCTCGTCGCCAAGCGGATCGCGGACATCGAAATCTCACTCTTTGCTTCAAAGGACTACCTAGCGTCGCTTGGATCAGTTGACGATTTGGCGGGCTTTGCCGCAGCAAATTTCATTGGATACGGCCACCCTGAACGCCTTGTGCCGCAAATCAACGCCATGGGCATTCCGGTCTCCAAGGCTAACTTTGGCATCACCACCTCAAACGGGAGCACGATGTATGAACTGGTCCGCGAGGGTGCTGGCATTGCTTTCTTGCCAACGATTGTTGCTGAGGGGCGTCTGGGATTGAGGCGCATCCTGCAAGATGCACCGGTCTTCAACATGGAGACATGGCTGGTCACACACCGTGAAATACAAACAAACAAACGGATCCGTATCACATTTGATCATCTGGCACAGGAAATTGCACAGGGTGGTTGGTCTAACTTGATTGCCAGGTCATAGACCACCTTGCCAGCGAACATATTAGGTCACTGTGTACGAAGGCCTCTGCTGACTACATGTCTGAAGAATTGGCAACATGTGGGACGAAGCTTCCGTAGGTTATCTCTAATGAAACGGTAGCTTTGTACACTACGGACTAGTTTCACACCCTTCGTCATGACAGAAAACTTTGAAACCCTCATCGGGTGTCGGTCGAACGAAGTAGGTGCTGATCTGATGGAACTGTTCTTCGGTCACCGTGAAGGGATGAACGCCACTCGCATTTCGGCTTCGTAGCCGCGACAGGCAAACCTCATCTGGTGGCACTAGAACATGTAGTTGATGATCCGCACCGGTTTGATCAAGCAGATGACGCATCCACGTTCTGCTTTCAACGGTATTGGCTTGGAAATCCAGCACCACGGATATTCCAGCGTCGAGTATTGCCACAATATGCGGAGCCATTGCGCGCCTCAGTTTGGCGGTGCAACGCAGATAGTCTTTTGGATTTTGCAGTTCGTCGGCAAAGAGCTCGGCAAGCCACGCATCCTCGGTGATCAGAACCGTATTCTCTGCCGCAGCCAGATTTGCTGCAAGCGTCGATTTGCCTGCAGCAATCTTACCGCACAGCATATGCAGTGTCGGACGGAATGCTTCCATGGGAACTTCCTTTGCTCCAATCAGTGTGCCGCAAGGCGTCGCGGCAAGCTAGAAAATCCACTGCCCCGCACCGCAAACCAATATCCCCAAAAGATCAACAGAGCCTGCAAGGGCGCGCGCACCAGCAAATAGACCGGGCCCCACTGGTGCCCCCCTGGGCCGAAACCATGGACTGCAGCATAGATGTTTCCTGGAAAGAACAGGATCAATACTGCGATGCAGCCAAGACCGGCGTATGCCCGCGTACGTTTCGGCAAAAGCGCGAGGGCCAGTCCAGCCTCAAGCAAACCGGTCGCATAAACAAGCGGCCTGCGTGCGGGGATGAAGTCTGGCAACATGGACACCATTTCGTCGGTGATGACGAAATGTCCAATTGAGAAAAACGCAAAGGCAGCGGCATAGCCCAGCACGCCACCAAGGTTGATGACGCCATTAGCGGGCGTTCTGCGCGCGATGGCGGAAGCGATAAGTAGCGGGACAAACAAGATTGTAAGAACTATCAGTGGTGTGATCATATCCGATCTCCGTAATGCAAAGTTTTTGGAAAATTCGGCGGACAAAGCGCACTGCCCTTCGCCGCCGAAGCTGGTGATTTGCCTTAACCGGCGCCTAGCAGGTCCGTACCGTAGGAGTTGTCCACCGTGCAGAGCCAACCGAGCATTTGATCACGTTTGAAAATATAGGTTGCCCGACGTGTGATTGGCGCGGGAGTGTTTGCGATATGAAGAAGCGTTTCCATGATGACCAAGGCAGTGTCTGCACCTTCGATGACTTGCGCCTCCCCTTGCGTGACGGTCAGCGCATTTTTGAAATGCTTCGCGATTGCCACGAATGCCTCTCTGATTTGGGGCCTGCCTTTGGCGACCTGACCGGGCTGGACGACGAGAACCGCATCATCAGCATAAAACGCCATGAGTGCGTCAAAATCCTCGACGCTGATCGCGTGGTCGGCTTGTTTGATTAATTCAAGAACTGGATGTTCGGACATTTGTTTTTCCTTTCAAAAGAGTTTTTTGGTGAACGGTCAGATGTCAGGCCGTAGCGGTGCGTCGGCTCTGGCGTGGTAAGACAAGCAGCCACAGACAGAATGCGGTTTCTGCAATCAATGGCAGGACATAGGCGGGGGCGATGAAGCCGTGCATGTCCGGTGCCACAAAGCGCAGGACACTTCCGGTCAGGTAAACCACCCCCGACAGGCCGATCCCGATCCCAAGAAAACGCGGGACAAAGCCGGATCGGACGATCAAAACTGCCGTCAGAAAGCAGTTCACCGCAAAGAAGATCAGGCCAAGATCATAACCATAGGCGTGCAACGCCATGAAGCTCAGCGCATGCTCTGCGTCATCAAAAAAAAGCGCGGCTTGCAAATTCAGAAGGCCCGCCGCGATCAAACCTGATTGGAGCAATCGAAAGACCAGCGCGCCCAATGCCAATCCCGCTGATACGGACCGGAACATCAGGAACAGCAGCACTGCAAGGGCGGCATCCGCCAGCGCCATCACGACGTCCGCCATGATCGAAAGACGGAACCGCATGTGTTCGGCATTGATTGCCTGCATGGTCTGTTCCGCTGAACCAAAATCGATCAGCGGTCCGCGCAAAGCGACTTCGGACCCGACGCCGCAAAGAATGATGACAAGGTAGCAAACCCCTGCAAAACGCGACTGCTGCGGTGAGATTGAAAGCGTATTCATGTCACGTCCCCCTCACACCACAACGACGTTGCCGCGCTTGCGGCCGGTTTCGACATAACGATGCGCCTCGACCAGATCGGCCAGTGGATAGGTGCGATCCATGACGGGCGAAAACTGGCTTTTGGCCATTAACGCGAGGACCTCTGCCAGCTCTTCGCGATGGACTGCGGGCTTTAACAATCCGGCGGCCGCGAATTTGGCCTTTTTGCTGCCGACTATTCCGGTCGTGACCATGTCCCGCAGCAAAGCAAGTCCCAGCACGGGGCACATGTAGCGACCACCTTTGGTCAAGGCAGGTTTAGCCGTGCCGAATGACGAAACTCCAAGCGTGTCGAACACGACATCATACGTGGCACGGCGTGTAAGCGGGTCTTCGCTGTGATAATCGACAACCTGATCCGCGCCGAGGGACCGCAGAAGATCGGCGTTCTTCGCGCTTGCACTTGCTGTCACTTTGGCCCCAAGGGCTTTGGCAAATTGGATCGCAGCCGTTCCAAGACCGCCTGATCCACCAAGGATCAACACGGTCTCACCCGGCTGCACCTGCGCCACCCGCGTCAGGAAATGCCACGAGGTCATCGCGCCATCAAAGAGGGTCGCGGCTTCCTCGTAGGTCACGGCGTCAGGCTTTAACAACAGGCTGCCGCTGGCATCGACGCAAATATGCGAGGCATTCGCGCCGAACTGGAGGCCGGCCTCCGCAAAGACGGCATCGCCAACACGAAACTCGGTTACGTTCTGGCCGACCGCAACAATATCACCCGCAAAGCAGGTGCCAACCAATCCGGTCCATGGCCGCTTGAGCCCCAGAAAAAGGCGGGCAAACTTTGGCTGGCCCGCCCGCATCATGCCATCGGCGCGTGTGACGGCAGAGGCGCGGATGCGTATCAGAACTTGTCCAGATTTCGGTGTTGGGACTGTGCGTGATACGGGTTTGAGGACCTCGGGGCCGCCGTAACGGCTGACGTCCCAAGCAGTAAATGTCGTTTCCATGATGATCTCCTTGATTGAATAATCAAAGAAATACCGGATTTATTTTAATACGATCACTGCCTAAGATGAACCAGATAGGTTCAAAAACGATACAGTGGTCATGGATTGGAAATCGCTACCTGCCTTTCTTGCTGTCGCGCGCTCAGGCTCTCTTCGGGCAGGTGCAGAACAGATAGAGGGCACCCACGCCACCGTCCGTCGCCAGATTGAAGGGCTGGAGGTCCAACTTGGCACGACACTATTTCGCAGGAACGCAGCGGGACTGACGTTGACGCCTGCGGGGCGGCGTTTGCTGCCTCAGGCACTCGAAGCTGAGGCGGCCTTGCTTAAAGGGTTTAGCGCCGTACAGGGCCTAGATCGCGAAGCGTCAGGGCGCATTCGATTGTCCGTCGATCCGATGACGGCGCATTATTTGCTTGCCCCCGCCTTGGCAGATTTTGCGACGCTTTATCCCGAGATTGAGATCGAGTTGAAGCTGTCCTACTTTATTGACTCAATTGAAAAAGACGAGACCGACATTTCGATCTGCCATGTCGTGGATGTCGAAGAAGACGCGGTTGGCCGTAAACTGTTCCCGTTGTCCATCGGCGTGTTCGCGTCGCGAGACTATATTGACCGAGAATTGCCTGAAGCCGGACCAAAAGGCAAAGGGCTGACATGGATTGGCTACGGCGATGTGCCAGAGTTGCAAACCATGATCGACGCCTCGCCATTTCCGCAGGCGCGTGTCCGTCACGCCGTGCAAGACCCACAAATGCACCTGCACCTCGCACGGCATGGGGCGGGCATGGCGTTTGTCGCCAACTGGGTCACAACCGTCTTTCCCGAGGTGCAACGGGTGCCAGGCACTGTACTGGACCACCGACGGTCAACGTGGATTCTGCTTCACGGCGATTTGCGCCGAGTGCGCCGCGCGCGATTGCTTGTCGATTATCTCTCGGCTGCACTGCTGGAAAAGCGTGCGGACTTTATCGGGCAGTGATTGCGTGTATCCCTGATGTAATCATTTGTATCAGATGGCGTGCTGCTGCCAGATTGTCCAATCCTAGGTGCTCTAGCTCGATCTCAAATGCGTCAATGCTAGAGCTACAAAGTTGCCGTGCGCTATCATGCCGCAAGTTGGTTGATCTGGGCTCAGAGCCGCCTAATGCTGACGCGGCAATGCCGGTGCGGCGGGCCGACCAACACCGGCCATCTGATCGTTTGGCCAAGCCACTGAAATCGCAGCTGGTCCTGCGATGAGCACTCGTTGACTGATCAGCGGCTGTCGTTCGCGCTCTGAGCGGCGAAACCTAACTGCGAGCCCAGACTTACCAACTTGCTGCAAAGTGGCGAATGTCGGCTCTAAACTTCTCTCAGTCTACGTACGGCACAAAGGGAACGCGCTCTCGCACGTCAACTTTCGGCAACAGCTCTTCAACGGCGCTTTGGAAATGTGCAGACGCGTTATGTGCATCCCATCCAGCGGCATCTTGATAGAGTTCGTACACAAAGAAAGCGTTTGGGTCGGTCGGTGACCGGTAAGGCATGAAAAACTTCACGCCCTCCTCATCCATCGTCGGTGCAATCAGGCGTTCAAGAATGTCTGCGACGGCATCCCCTTCGCCTTCTTTAGCAATGATGCTTATGGCTACCACAAATCCTTCGTTCAGATTGGCGGCGGCGGAGTCGGGATAGTGCGTCATGGGTTTAGGTCCTGCTGGTCAACAGACGCAACCCTGCGAGCGCGAAGAATGTGCCTAAGACCACTTGGATACCCCGGCGCGCCTTGCCGTAGATGCGCACCATCACAGGCGTTGAGAACGCGACCGCGTAGAGCAGGTGGATGATGATCGACAGTGCGAATGTGCCAAGCACGATTACGGCGCCGACCCAGAGCGGCGCACCTTCCTGAAGACCCAGCGAGATAATCGCGATCCATGCCAACGCCGCCTTGGGGTTGGTCATCTGGATGATGTAGCCTCGCTGAAA
>NZ_FORA01000012.1 GCF_900113875.1 Jannaschia pohangensis
GGGGGGGGGCTGATCCCGGCGGTGGGCATTCCGAACCGCAGGGCCGTCAGCGAGGTGTCATACATCTCCAGCGCGGCGAGCATTTCGGCGCGCGAGGCCTCCACATCGTGGCCCGAGGCGATCAGGCAGGCGTTCTTGGACATCCGCTGGGCCAGCATCCGCTGCCGGCCGGCGATATCGATGGTCAGCGCATCGGCCTGCATCAGGGCGGCGGGGTCGGCATAGCGGCCCGAGATCAGGCTGACCATGTGCTGTGCGATCTTCAGAAGCTCGTCCGACACGGCTTCGATCTGGAAGGCTTCCTCGGCCGTGATATCGCCTGCGATCGCCGTGTCCAGATCCACATGCAGCGGATCCCAGACGGCATGCAGCGCCTGGATATCGGCCAGGATCTTGCGGTTGGTTTCGGCGCCGAAGATGCCCAACTCGTCGTCGCCGTGTTCCAGCGCCGCGATGATGCGATCGTATTCGGCCACGGCGGCGGCGATCATGGGCACGCTCTGGTCCAGGGCGATGCCCGCGGCCTCGTTGCAGGCGGAGGCCGCGATGCGCTGGCTGAGCATGCGCAGCTTGCCCGACATGTCGATGCGTGCCCCGCCGCCCACGTCCTGGATGAACTGGGCGTCGAGCACGACAGGTGCTTCGGTTTCAAGGGGCGTGCCCGTCATGGCGGCCGCGGGCAGGGCGGTCATGCATGTCAGGCCGATCATGGCCAGGCTCTGGCGGATCGAGGGGGGAGAGAAATAAATCATACTGGTTCTCACGTTACTTGTTCATATTGGGTCACGATGTCCGCCAGGCGGGCTTTGGTCTTGGCGCGGTCTCCCCTGGGACCGCATCTTTGGGTTCGGACCTCGGAGCCCGAGGTCACATCAGGTTCTGGACGTTGATCCCGAAGGTGACGGCACCGATGACGGCGCCGGTGTCGGGGTCCTGGATCGGCAGGGAGGCCTGGGACTGGTAGAAGCCCGTGCTGTCGTCGAATTCGACATCGCTGATGTGGAGCGCGTCCGGTCCGACACTGTAGGTTTGCTGCCACTTGGCCTCGTCACCTTGCCAGTAGTCCGATGTCTCCACGCTCTGCGCGACGTTCAGGCCCTTGTTGTCCATGACGAAAACCTCGGTCACGAAGCCGGCGGTCGCGGTCTGCTGCTGTGCCAGCCACTGTGAGACGGGGTCGTTCAGAAGCTTCGCAATCAGCGGGCCGTCACCGGCGGCCGCCTCGGCGCGCCACTGCTGGTCGAGGGCGATGATATCGGCTTCCGAAAGATCGGCGTTCTGGCTGTTCTGGGCTCTCAGTGCTTCGATCAGGGCCGGATCGGTCAGCCATTCGGCCAGCTCGGTGCGGGCATAGACTTCGAGCGGGACGCGATAGACGCCGTCCTGACCCGGGGTCGCGATCAGATAGAGCGTGATGGCGTTGTTCATCGCGACCGACAGGTCGCGCGACAGCTGTGCAGAGGCGACCACGTCTTCGGGGGTCGGCGTCTGTCCGGCCATGACCGCATCGAAGATGCCGTGGTTTTCCTGCCAGACCCCGTAGGTCGCCGAGAGACTGGCCTTGATGGCGTCACTGGGGGGCGGCTTGACGCCGGCGGCGGGCATTCCGTCCCGCAGCGCCGTCAGGGACAGATCGAACAGCTCGACCGTCGCGGTCAGTTCCTCCAGGGTGCCTTCGGAGGCCGTTCCCGCCGCCAGCTCGCACATGTCGCGGGTCATCCGCTGGACCAGCATCCGCTGGCGATCCGCGAAGTTCAGGACCGTCGCATCGCTCTGCATCAGTTCCAGCGGGTCGGAGTACTGCCCTGACACATCCGCCGCCAGAATGACGGTCTGGTCGAACAGGGGCTTGTAGGAGGTGCGGATCACGGCCGTATCGGCCTGCGACCCGGTCCCGTCCAGCAGATGCGCGATGGCCTCATCCATAGGGTTCCACTGGCTTTCGGTCTCGTGGATCACGTTGAGCAGGCGGGCCCGCTTTTCCGCGCCTGGCATGCCCATGATGTCGCTGCCGTTTTCCAGTGCCGCCAGGATCGCGCGGAAATCGTCGCGGAAATCGGCCAGTTCCTGCGTGGCCGTTTCCGTCTCGATGCCCGCGCTCATGCGGCAACTTGCCGAGGCGATCGCCTCGCTCAGCGCCCGCAGGCTGGCCGAGCGGTTCACGCGGGCCTTGGCGCCGTCATAGACCGCGGCGTCGGTCTGCTGGGCTGCGGCGGGTGTGGTGCCCAAGGACAGGGCCCCAGCCACGGTCAGGCCGAGTGTGCAGGCCAGGGTGGCCAAGGCCGTGGTGCGGCGAAGTAGATGGGGCATGATCTCGTCCTTGCGGTTGATGATGGATTACAGACCGAGCTTGCTGTCCTCGGCATAGAGTTTGGCCAGGGCGGCCATCCGGGCCGTCAGGTCGTTGAGCGTGGTGAAGATGTGAAGCTGCCCGGCGTCGTCGGGGATGGTCCCGTCGAGCACCGCGACAAGCTGCGGGCGCAGGGTGGCCCAGTCGGCGGCGATGCTGTCCAGACCGGCGGCGATTTCCGGGGTCGGAGGCGGGCTGACGCCGGCGGCGGGCATCCCGTCGATCAGGGCGGCCAGGGTCACGTCATAGGTCTGCAGGGCGCCGCGCATCTCGTCGCGGGCCGCTTCGGTCTTCAGACCGATCTTGACCATACAGATGTCCTTGGCGATCTCCTGGGTCAGCATTTCCTGACGCCCGACGATATCGAGCATGACGGCATCCGATTGCATCAGGATCGACGGATCGGCGTATTCACCCGAGACCACGCTGACCATGTGGCCGGTCAGCTTCAGAAGCGGCAGCGACCCGTCGACCAGCGCCGTGACATCGGCGTCGGTGGGGCCATCGGCCAGGATGGCGTCGACGTTTCGGTGCAGCGGGTCCCAGATGTCGTGGACGGCCTTCACATCCGCCAGGATCATCCGGTCGGTTTCCGCGCCGAAGATGCCCAATTCCTCGTCCCCGAGGATCAGGGCATCGAGAATCCGGTCGAAGGCGGCGGTCGCATCGCGCAGCAGGGGACGGCTGACATCGGTGGCAATGCCCGCGTGATAGGCGCAGGCGGCGGTCGGGATCTGCTGGCTGAGCATGCGCAGCTCGCCCGCGTAATACATCCGCGATGCGGCGCCTTCGTCGGGCACGAACTGCGCATCCGTCAGGATCGGCAACGGATTATCGACGGCCGACTTGGAAAAGGCGGGTTCGCTCAGCGCGGCCAGGCTGGCCAGTCCGGCCAGGGCGCGGCTGGAGACATAGGACAGCGGGCCCACAAGGGGCGAGGATCCGCCTGCATCGGAAACGCCCGAGGACGCCACCGCAAGGGTGGCGTCCTCTGTGTTGTTCTTTGGCGTCCTGGAAAACATCGTTACATCCTTTACTCGTCAAATCCCGAAACAGCGGGCATCCGGGGGGTCAGAGGCCCAGTTTGCTGGCCTTTGCGTAATCCGCCGACACCGTGTTCATGGCGGCGGTGAGATGGTTCATCTCGCTGTAGACATGCTCGCGATCCGCGTTCGACAGGACGGTCCCCGTGGCGACCTGCTCGAGCAGGGGGCGCACCGCCTGCCAGCGTCCGGCGATCTCGTCCAGACCGGTGCGGGTCGCGTCGTTGGGAGGGGGGGTCACGCCGACTTCGGGCATGCCGTTCTGCAGGGCCCCCATCGACAGGTCATAGAGCGCCATGGCTTCGGCCAGCTCGGTGCGGGCGTCGGCAGCGTCGATCCCTTCCATCGCCATGCAGGCGGATTTGGAGATGATCTGCGGCATCATCCGCTGGCGACCGACGATGTCGAGAACCACGGCGTCCGCGGCCAGAAGGGCGGTCGGATCGGCGTATTCCCCGATCAGGTCGCCCACCAGGGCCTGGGTGATGTCGAGCAGCTTGGGCGCGGCCTGAACCGTGTACTGCACCTGGTCGATCGACGGATCGTTCGCCTCGACCATGGCGCGCATGTCGGTCTTGATGGGCTCCCAGGCGGTGTTCATCTGGTTGATGCGGCCCAGGACGCGGCGGTCGCGCTCGGGGGCGCGGATGCTGATGAAGACATCGCCATTCTCGAGGGCGTTCATGATGCGGTTGAACTCACCGACCGAAGCCTGGAGGTAGCCGATCGATTCCCAGCCACCGATCCCGGCGGCCCAGTTGCAGGCCGAGGCGGGGATGCGCTGGCTGAGCATGCGCAGCTTGCCGGCATAGTCGATCCGCTCGGATCCGTTGACCTCGACGATGCGGGTCACGTCGACGGCGGGTGCCGGGGCGCTCGTGCTGGCGCTGGTGTCCTGAATGGCGGACAGGTGGTTCGTGCTGCCGTTGTTCGCGAAGGCGGCGGTGGCGCAAAGGGCGGTGGCGCAGGCAAGGGCAGTCGTGCGCAGAAGAGGCAGGGGAAAGGGCATCTTGGTTCTACCTTCGGATAAGGAAGAAAATCGGAACGATCCGATGGAAACATCGGGGGTGAGGCACTCATACAAGACAGGGTGTGCGGGGCCATTCACGTGGCCCCGCAGATCTTGAAGGGTCTCAGCCGGCAGACTGGATCCACACTTCGACGCGGCGGTTGATCGCGCGGCCGGTGTCGGAGCTGTTGCAGGCCGAAGGGGCGATCTCGCCGAAGCCGATGGCGGCCATCTCGACACCCGCCAGCTTGTCGCCGGCAAAGGCCTGGAGCTCGGTCATCACCTGCTCAGCACGTGCGACCGACAGGGTGCGGTTGCTGTCGAAGGCGCCGATGTCATCGGTGAAGCCCACGAACATCAGCTTGGCGTTCTCGGGCTTGTTCTCGAGGTACTCGACCAGGCGGGCCATATCGATCACGGCCCGTTCGTCCAGCTTGGAGGCACCGGTGCGGAAGCGGAACGTGGTGGACAGGCGGTCATAGTCGACCATCGTGCCCAGCATCTCGCGCATCAGGCCGCCCTCATAGGCGTCGGCTGCGGGATCGAGCAGCTGGCGGGCACGGTCGCCGTCCAGCGGCTGCGGGCGGCTTTCGACACCCAGGTCGATGAAGCCCGACTTCAGGACCACTTCGTCGGCATCCTTGGACATGGCATAGGACAGGAAGTCCTTGGCCTGATCGGAGGCGGCGTCCGCGCGGTTGTAGAGATACAGGCGACGCTGCAGGGCGTATTCCTCGGTCCGTGCCGAGAAGGCATCGGGGACCATGGCCAGGCCGCATTCGTTGACCAGGGTCAGGGCCTTGGTGCCGCGCTGGAAGGCATAGCCGGTGTAACCGATGGCTGCGGGGTCTTCGTTGACCAGGCGGGCCACTTCGTTGTTGTCGTCGGCGACAAGGGCGTTCGGCGCGGCGGGAGCATCGCTGTCACCCAGGACGTTGCTTGCGAAGACCGCGTGGGTACCCGAGTCGGAGGACCGGTCGATGACCTTGATCGGCAGATCGGGGCCGCCGACCTGCGACCAGTTGGTGATCTGGCCCGAATAGATGCCGGCCAGCTCGACCATGGTCAGGCGCTTGACGGGGTTGTCGGGGTGGGTGACGACCACGATCGAGTCGATGGCCACGATATGCTCGTTCTCGGGGCTGACCATGTTGCCGGCGCCGGAGTCGCGCAGGGCGCGGGCTTCGTTCGGGGTGATCCGGCGCGAGGCCATGCCGATTTCGGCCGACTTCTCGAGCAGGGCGCGGAATGCGTCGCTGGAGCCCGAGGAGCTGACCAGGTAGGAGCCCAGCTCGTCGCCGAAGCCGCCGTCGCCGACCATGGAGGCCAGCAGCTCGTTTTCCTTGCCGGTGGCGGTCGCCGTCACTTCGGCGTCGAGGAAGCCGCCGTAGCCTTCCAGCAGCAGGGGCATGATACCCAGGCCGACCGTGTCGGAGCCTGCGAACTGCAGCCCGGCCTTGGTCGTCTCGATGACGGGGCAGGCGGCACCTTCACAGCGCACGCGGGCCGCCGACAGGCGAAGCTCGCCCAGGGCCGTCCGGATGACGTAGCTGTTCTCGGTGAAATCGACGAATTCGCCGACGATGTTGATCGTGCCGTCCGACGAGATCAGGTTCACGTCTTCGGCGGCAACAGCCGTGGGGGCGAGAGTCGGAAGCAGGGCTGCTCCGGCCAGTGCGAGGCCGCGGAGGGTATTGCCCTTCGAAAACCGGTTGAGTGTCATAGGTCCATCTCCTCAATGTACTCGGTACGCCGTCAGGACAGCGTGTTTTTTTGCCCAATGCCGGCGTCTGCTGCGACGGGTGTCTGGACGATACAATCGCGAAGATGATGGGCTTTTTTGCTCAATTTGAGGCAAAATAGGGAAACATTCTGTCCTCTTGAAAAAAGGACAGGCACCAAAAATAGGCTTTTCTATTCAGGTGGTTATTCTGTTTTCGGGCGGGGCTTTCCCGGGTGAAATCAGGATTTCCGGGTGATCCGCACCCAGGCCGTCTGGATTTTCGCCAGATTGCCGGGGGCGAAGGCCATGGCCAGCCGTCCCCCTTGCGCCCCGCGCGCCAGGCCCAGGGCCGGGGCGGTGCTGCCCATGTGGGGCAGCCAGATCGTCAGGGTCGGCGCGGCGGCGTCCTTGCCGCTGTCGGCGCGCGCGACGAGGTCGCCCAAGGTGGCCGCGATCTCGGCCGGGGCGTCGGGCTCTGCGGTCTCGGTTCCGTCCGCGTTCCGCATCAGGCTGGCCGTCAGGTCGGCCCCGCAGCGCGTCAGCAATCGCGTGATGTCGGGGATGCCCGGATCGTCGGCTTCCAGGTCCCAGGCGGCGGCCAGCTGGCGGACGCCGATCCCGCCTTCGCTCAGGTCCGCCCCCGCCCCCTCGGGCCGGGGTGTGGCGATGACGGTGATCGGGGCCACGGCCTGCAGCGCGCCGGCCACGAAGCGGTCGAACAGCGCGCCCACGGTGCCGGCATCGGCGTCGGTTTCGGCGTCCAGCGCCCGGCCCAGAAGGTCCGGATCGGCGCCCAGTTCGTCAGTGGCGGCCAGGATGCCGCGCAGGCGTCGGCCGCCCGCGATCACCGTCAGCCGGCCCGAACGCGGCCCCTCGCCGCCATAGCCGAAGACCAGCCGGGCGGTCAGGACCGTGTCGTCGATCTCGTCCAGAAGGGCCTGCAACAGGCTCTCGCGGGTGGCGCCTTCGGGCGCGGCCAGGACGCGGCCGGTGACGGTCCATTCCTCGTCGGTGCGGGCCAGGCGGGCCAGCTTTTCGCGCAAGGCATCGGTCATGCGTCGTCCCCGTCGTCGTCTGTTTCGGGGGCGGCGATCCGGACCAGGCAATCGCGGGCTTCCTCCACGAAAGCCGACAGATCGAGGTGGGGATCACAGATGCAGCACAGGGCCTCGCTGTCCTCGGTGGGCAGGCGCAGGAAGACCTGCACCCGGTCGGGGGCCGTGGTGATGGCCACATCGCAGGTCTCGGGCGGGGTCAGCGGATTGTCCTGCAGCGCCGCGGCGGCCTCCTTGCACAGGGCGTTGAGGGCCTCGCGCGGGGTGGATGCGGCGGAATTCGTGACCAGGACCATGCGGGACGACAGGTCGGCATAGGCCACCACCCGGCACGCCCCGTGCCTGGCTGTCAGCCCATCAAGCAGCTCAGCGACCATGCCCTGTCATTCCCGTGTCAAACCCCGTTCGACACCACAGCTATGCCATGACGCGCCCAGAGGAAAGAATCCCCGTGCATCAATGCCGACACCCCGCCCCCGAGGGACGGGGGGCGGGGTGCAACCCGGACGGATCCGGGGGCAGAGGGGTCTGTCAGACGGCGGGCCGGGGTCGGCTGCCACCGGCGGCGCGGACGCGGCGGGGCACGACGCGGGGGGCGGCGGGCTCTGCGGGTTCGGCCGGTCCGGGTCGGGACAGATGGGCGGGGGCGGGCTCGGCCGGGGCCGAAGCCGCGCTGGAAGATGCGGGGGCGGCAGGATCGATCATCGCGGTCTGCAGATGGGCGATCAGGTGATCGGCGAAGGCATCGGCGCCGCTTTCGATCCACTTGTCCGGGTCGTCGGCCGCAGCCAGCGCCTGGGTCAGCGAGATCGGGAAGATCGCCTCGAACAGGCCCTCGGTCTCGGCGGTGACGCGGTGCAGCACCTTGGCGCGGTCGCGCTCGGTCGTGAGCTTATCGAAGCGGGTGATCAGCAGGACGCTGCGCTCGCGCACCGACTCCGGGATCATCTCCCAGACGGCGGATTCGGACTGGCGCCAGGCCTGGGTGGCATGGGTGCACCACAGGATCATGTCGACCTCGTCGAGCACGCGCTCCCAGACGACGCTGTCCATGTTGGGATCCGAGATGCCCGGAAAGTCGATCAGGTCGCAGTAGTTCAGGATCTCGGCATCGAGGAACATGCGGATGACCCGGGTCTCCTCGACGGGGACGGATTCGATGTCTTCCAGCAGGATCGTCTCTTCGGTGCCATCGGTGCCCACGCGGTAGGGCAGGCCGGTGCCCTTGGCGATCCAGACCGGCGACAGCCGCGTCGCGGTCACCTTCTCAGGCAGCGGACGCGCCCCCAGAAGCAGGTTCGACAGCGTCGATTTGCCGGCCGAGAATTCGCCCATGATCGCGACACGCGGCTTGCGCAGCTTGTCCACCTGGGGCTTGCCGGGGATTTCGTCGACCTCGACCGGGTCGGCGTCGGAGAAAGGGCTCATCACGGTCATTGGTCGTCGTCTCCGGTGCTGATGTCGTCGATATCGAGTTCCTCGAAGATGAGGTCGAAGAGCTGTTCACGCTCTTCCTGGGCGGAAACCCCGAAAAGCCCGTGCAGTTCTTCCAGGCTGATCTGGGCCTTTTCGCAGATGTCCCACAGGACGCCGCGCTGTTCGGACAGGAATTCCTCCAGCCGGGCCTGGGCCATCTCGCGGATCTCGCGGGCCTGTTCGATCTTGAGCTCGTTGACCATGGGCGCGGTTTCCGCCTCGATCAGCTCGTGAAAGCCCTGCGCGAAGGCGCGGTAGCCGCGACGGCGTCCCCACCAGCCCTTCCACCACGACGTCTTGAGGTCGAGGGCGATGGTCTGGGCCAGGGTGACCGGCGGCGGGGTCTCGGGGGCGGCGGGCGCCTCGACCTGGAAATTCTCGGCCTGGACGTCGAAGATGCGGCCATAGGCGGTCGTCAGTTCCAGCGCGGCCGAGGAATAGCAATCGTCGCAGCTGTTGGTGAAATTGCGGCGCATCACCTGATAGCTGGTGCGCATCAGCATCCGCAGGCCGTCGGCGCTGTAGTTCCAGATCTTGTCCTGACCCTCGGTCTCGAGGTGTTGCAGCAGCGATTCCAGCGCCCGCTCCAGAAAGCGGTCATGGACCTGATCGACCCGTTCGGAAAACTTGGAGAAGACGGCGTCCAGCTTGGTGTCGAGTTCGGCCACCATACGCTTGCGGATGCCGTCGAGCAGGGCCGCGACCTCGTCGTTGGACATCTTCTGCACGTCGCCGTCGCCGGTGCGCAGCGACACGATCGTCGAGGAGGCGCGCAGGCCCGCGACATAGTTGGCGGCCCGCTTGCGGATCGTCGACAGGATGCGTGCGCCCGAGCTTTCGACCACCCGCTCGGAGATGGCGTGATAGAGGGCGGGCAGGCCGGACAGGGTCCAGACCATGTCGGCCACATCCATGTCGGCGGCATCGGCCCCCAACTGGTCGGCGGCATAGGACTGCAGCGCCGCGGCGCTGTCATCGACCATGTCGTCGACGCCCTGGGTCAGGACCGCATTGGCCCAATAGGCGCTGCCGAAGATGATGGCGGCGCCTTCGGGGCCGTCGTTGCGGGCCAGGGTGTCGACCAGGCTGGCGCGGATTTCGGGAACCTGCGCGGCGGGATCGGGCAATTCGTCGATGCGGTTGACGAAGATGATGACCTGGCGCGATTTCACGTTCGAGATCAGCCGGATCAGGCCCATGTCGGTGGACGACAGCGCCTGATGCGCCGACAGGACGACGACGCAGGTCTTGCTGTCGCGCAGGGCGCGGATGGTGATCTGCTCGCGCATCATGAAGGTGTCGTTCACGCCGGGCGTATCGCGGATGCACAAAGGCATCGGCAGGCCTGGGGCCTGCAGGAACAGGTCGGCGGACTTGGTGATGTCGGCGAACTGGCCCTGCTGTTCCTCGCGCGACATCTCGTCGAAATCGTCGCCCATGCAGACGTAGCGCTTGATCAGGCCGTCATCGATCTCGCCGTAGTCATGGGTCTGGCCGAGCAGCAGCTCGAACCGCTTGCCCAGACGCTCGCGGGTCTTTTCGCGCATCTTGGCGACCTGCTCGCGCAGCTTCTGCAGCTCCTGATCGGCGCCGGCACGGGCCGACAGCTCGCCGATGCGGCCGCCGTTCTCGACCAGGTGATCCCATTCGTCGCGGTCGAAGAACCGGAAGATCGCGCCCGGATCGCCCGGATCGCGCGGTGTGTTGAGGTGCAGCGAGGTCACGACGGAGGTCCAGGGGTTCACGTCGGCGGGCAGCAGGTCGGGATGACCCGACATCGCGTTGACCAGGGTGGTCTTGCCCGACTTGATCTGGCCGATCATGGTCACCGAAGGCTCGAAGGCATCGAGTTCGACCATCAGTTGGCGGACCTTCTTGCCGACTTCGGTGCCGCCGATGGCCTCGATGTCCTGCAGGATTTCCTGAAGCGCCTCGACCTCCTCGCAGAAGTCGTGGAGCGGGTCGAGACCGTGGCTGAGGTATTCGGGAACCGCGCCGGCAAAGATCGGCGCCTGCGACGCGGCTGCGGGCAGGTTCACTTCCAACACTTCGTCATCGTTAATCTTCGACATTTCCATCGGATAATCCTCGGGCGAACCTATGTGCGGGGCCATGACCGGAGTCCGGAGGTCCGGAGCGGGCACAGGCGCAGTATCTCAGCGTCGAAGATGCCCACCGGCATTGTTCAGGATATGGCTCAAAAAAGGTGAAAATTGGGACATTGGAACCTTTGTGCCGGGATTGATGCCGGTTCGGGTCCAATGGCGGGGCCGGATCGGGGCATTGCCCGCCCGGCCCCACCGAGTCTCAGTGCAGCGTCGCCCCTTCGAGATGCAGGCCCTGGTGCAGGCTGCGGCGCAGCTGGATCATCAGGCTGATCGCTTCCACGGCCGAGCTGTCGGTCTTCTCCATCTGCATCAGCTGCAACATGTCGGTGGCTTCCATGGCGCTGTCGCGCAGGGAGATCAGGACCGGATCGCCAGGGGCTTCCACGTCGTCGAGATGGTCGCTGAGCCACTGCATTTCCCGCACCGACCGTTTCATGATGGCCGCCGGGACCATGTCGGTTTCGGCCACCAGTTCCGCGCCGGTCTTCGACAGGCGGGCGATGGCCGCCTCGAAGGCGGCGCGCGTGGCTTCGGAGGGGCGCAGTTCGGCGGGCAGGCTGTCCGCGGGCCTGGCGGCCTTCGAGACCGCGGGGTTCGCGATCGGCGGCAGCGGTGTCGGCACCATGGTCGGCTCGCTGGCCATATGGGGCTGGCGGGCCGGGTCGATGCCGTTGCGGCGCAACAGGATCTCGGCCTGGTCCAGCATGGATTGCCGGCCGGTCTTCACCTCGCGCAGGACCGTCGAGATCAGGGCCTGACCCCCCGAGGCGCGGAAGCGGTCGCGGTCGACATTGCCGTCCTCGCCCCGTGCGGCCAACGCTTCGGGCGTGTCGATGGGCAGGATGGCGATGAAGTCTTCGCCCACGGCCTCTTCGAGGGGTTCCAGCGCGGCGGCCCGGGCGTCCGCATCTCCGAATTCCTCGGCATGGGTGACCAGAAGGACAGCGTGATCCTTGAGAACCTCGGGCATGGCGTTCCAGATGGTCCGCTCGGGCGCGCGATACCGACGGGTGCACCAGATGGCGACATCGGTGCGCTTGGCGGCCCAGAGGGCGGCGCGCGTCAGCTCTTCGTCACTGGGTCCGGTGACGACTTCCAGAAGGGAGATCTTGCCCAGGGCGGGCAGGTCCATCTTCTGTTCGACGAATACCGGGTTGAAGGCAGAGATGATCTCGGGCGTGGCCTCCTCGAGGATCTTGACGGTGCCGTCGGGCAACGTGATCCGGGCGCGGGGCGTGACCGTGGTTCCCTGCACCAGCTCCAGCGTGGGCAGGCGGACGCCGTCGGGGACGATGTCGGCCCCCGCCAGAAGGGCCAGGACGCGGGATTTGCCCGACCCCGGCGGCCCCATGAGCGTGACGCGCACGGGGGTTTCCAGCCGGGTGAGGATCTTCTGGGCGGTCGCACGGGCGTCCTGGGGCAGTGCGCCCTCGGAAAGGGCCCGCGCCAGGGCGTCCTGGATGTCGGGGTCCTGTGCCATGCTCAGGCCCCCACGGCGATCTTGCGGTCGCCCTCGTCATCGTCGTCGTCCTCATCGCTCGCGGCCGCGCCGTCAGCCTTGGCGTCGTCTTCGACCGTATCGAGGCTCACGGCTCCGGGCGGGATCGTGGTCTCTGTCGCGGTCAGGCCGGGATCGATGGCGTCGGCCTCGGCCTCGGACGTGTCCTCGGTGGTCTCGGCCGTCTTGTCGGGCACCACGCGGGTATAGCTCTGGCCCCGGTAGCTATAGGTTTCGAGATGCTCGCCGGGTCCGGGCACCTGCCCGTCAGAGGCGGCGACCACCGGTTCGGCGGGGGTCTCTTCCTTGGGATCGGGGCCCTTGGGCCCATCCGGCAGGACGGCCACACGGGTCGTCAGCATGCGGTCGGCTTCCACCAGGCCCGTGGGCTTGGCGACGATCTTCCGCTCGACCGGCTTCATGTGGTTCAGCTTGATGACCGAGAAGGAGATGTTGTCCTGCTCCGGGTCGCCCAGATCGTCCAGCGCCTCCAGCAGATAGCCCGCGATCTCGGCGGCCTTCTTGCGGCGGTACTTGTACAGCAGCTTCTGGATCTTCGCGTTGTCCAGATACTGCAGACCATCCGACGAGACGACGACGATATCGCCCATCTTCAGTTCGAAGGGTCGCGACGGGCAATCCTGCCGGGCCACGCGTCCGCCCAGGATGACCGAGGTCAGGCAGTTGCGGTCCGGGTGGTTCTGGGCGTCTTCCCTGGAGATCAGGCCCTGCTCGACCATGAAGTCGATCTGCGGGGCCAGCGAATGATCCTCGTTGAGCTGCTGCAGCTTGCCGTCCCGCAGCAGGTACAGCGGGCTGTCGCCGATCGACATCCAGTACATCCGGTGTTCCACCAGCACGAGCGACACCAGGGTGGCGCCCATGCCGTGGGTTTCGGGATGATCCTCGACATGCTCGCGCATGACCTGGTTGGCGCCTTCGGCGGCGGCCTTCATGTAGCTCGGGATCTCGGATTCGAATTCCGCGAAGTTGGCGCTCTGGAATTTCAGCTCGCTGTAGACTTCGGTCACCACGATCTTGGAGGCGACGTCACCGGCGGCATGGCCGCCCATCCCGTCGGCCAGCACGGCAACGCCGCTGTCCATGCCGAAGGGAAAGTCGGTGACGATCGCGTCTTCCTGGTAGCTGCGGCCACCTTGCGCGATTGCCGAAGCGGCGTCGTAGCGGGGTTCAGGCGATCGCCACATCTTCGTTCTCCTCCCCATCGTCGGTGTCCTTGGTCTCGGTGTCGG
>NZ_FORA01000005.1 GCF_900113875.1 Jannaschia pohangensis
GACAGTGGGTTGGCCCGAGAAGGACGTGGCGCCGTTCAGGCCGCGCAGGTCGGAGGGGCTGTCCTGGTCTGCGTTGAAGATGTCGTAGGCGAGGCCCGAAGTGCCCGAGCGGGTCGAGACGGTCACGCCATTGTCGGCCTGGCCGAGCTTGGCGACCGAAGCGCGGTCGCCGCCTTCGAGGGAGCCGTGCAGCTTGGTGTAGACGTCGGCCGACGCGGGGACGGCGGCCAGGGTTGCGACGGCGATGAGGGCGGAAGTGATGAAGGTTTTCATTGTGTTAGTCCTTTGTGTGTTGCGAGGACCCTGTTCGTTGCGGCGGGTCCGGGGTTTGATGTGCGGGGCGGTGTTGCCCTGCTGATGGAGCTAACCTGGACCTCTGCGGGCTCACCTTCAATGCACGGAAGCGTGAGAACGGGCGAATATCGGCGCGTATACGCACAGACCTGTCGCAGGCCCGCACCGCCCTCACGATCCGGGGCTCGGGCCTCACCGGGCCGTGAAAATGCGTCGAAAACTGTAGCGGATGGACGGGTGATCCACGGGTGATCTGCGTCGGACGTGACTCGGGGTGGCCGAATCCCGACCCGGAACGGAAAACGGGCGCCCCCTCGCAGGAGCGCCCGTTTCGATATCTCACCTTCAGTCCCCTTGCGGGGACGCGGCCTCAGGCCAGAGCGAGGTTGGCGGCGCTTTCGCGGCCATCGCGACCCGACTCGATGTCGAAGGTCACTTTCTGATTGTCGGCCAGACCGGTCAGGCCCGCGCGCTCGACAGCAGAGATGTGCACGAACACATCGCTCTTGCCGCCATCGGGGGCGATGAAGCCGAAGCCTTTAGTTGTGTTGAACCATTTGACGGTGCCAGTAGCCATCGTCGTACTCCTTATTAATCCTGCCCGCGGAATGCGGCAGTTCGGCCAAGTCAGTGCAAGATCGAGAGACTGGGCCGTGAGGAGCAGATAAGTCGATAGAGGTAACGTCGCCCGGTCGCTCTAGGCCCGTGCCGCGAAGAACGCAAGGCAATTCGCCGAACCGGCCCCGGGCCCAAAGGGGGGTGCATAGCGGCGGAGGGCGGGGTAGCCCTGCGGCATCGTCGTTTGCGCCACCGGAGAGACCATGCCGTTCACCCTTGCTACCTGGAACATCAACTCTGTCCGCCTGCGCGAGGACCTGGTGCTGCGCTTCCTGCGGGAGGAAGGGCCGGACGTGCTGTGCCTTCAGGAGTGCAAGAGCCCGGTCGACAAGATCCCGCGCGAGCAGTTCGCCGCCCTTGGCTATGGTCACATGGTTGCGCGGGGACAGAAGGGTTACAACGGCGTGGCCATCCTGTCGAAGCTGCCGATCGAGGAGGTCGGGGCCGCGGATCACGCGGGTCTGGGCCATGCGCGCCACATCGCGGGGCGGCTGGGGAACGGTGTGACGATCCACAATTTCTATGTCCCGGCTGGCGGCGATGTCCCCGACCGTGCGGTGAACGACAAGTTCGGTCAGAAACTGGATTACCTGCGCGACATGCGCGATGCCTTCCATGCGGACCGTCCGGCGAAGTCGATCCTGGTGGGCGACCTGAACATCGCCCCGCGCGAGGATGATGTCTGGGATCACAAGAAACTGCTCAAGGTGGTCAGCCATACGCCCGTCGAGGTCGCCGCATTGGCCGAGACGCAGGACGCGGGTGCCTGGGTCGACGTCACCCGGCAGGATATTCCCGACGGCAACCTCTATAGCTGGTGGTCCTATCGCGCGGCCGATTGGGACGCGGCGGACAAGGGGCGGCGGCTGGACCACGTCTGGGCCACGCCCGACATTTCCGGAGCGGGCCATTCCAGCCGCGTCGCGCGCCATGTGCGGGGCTGGGACAAACCGTCGGATCACGCCCCGGTTCTGGCCACCTTCGATCTGTGACGGGCTTGGAAACGGACACCCGAAGTCGCATATAGCGGCCAACAGACAAGGAATCCGCCCATGCTCGAATTCGGCCAAGCCACGACCCCCACCCCGAACACCCAGACCGACCTGATCCGCGATGTGACCGAAGCCACCTTCATGGCCGATGTCGTCGAGGCGTCGATGACAGCGCCGGTGATCGTGGACTTCTGGGCGCCCTGGTGCGGCCCCTGCAAGACGCTTGGCCCGCAGCTGGAGCAGGCGGTGACCGCCGCCAAGGGCAAGGTGACGATGGCCAAGGTCGACGTCGACCAGAACCAGCAGATCGCCGCCCAGTTGCGGATTCAGTCGATCCCGACGGTCTATGCCTTCTGGCAGGGCCAGCCGGTCGACGGGTTTCAGGGCGCCGTCAGCCAGGCGGAGGTCAAGGCTTTCGTCGAGCGGACGGCGGCGCTGAACCCCGATGACGGCGGTCTGGCCGATGCCATCGCCGCCGCCGAGGAAATGCTGGACGAGGGGGCCGCGGAAGACGCGGCGCAGACCTTCGCGGCCATCCTGGGCGAAGAGCCCGAGAACGCCGTCGCCTATGGCGGTCTGGTCCGCGCCCACATCGCCATGGGTGAACTGGACCAGGCCGAGGCGCTTTTGACCGCCGCGCCGGCCGCCATCGCCACCGCTGGCGAGGTGGAAGCCGCGCGCGCCAAGCTGGCGTTGACGCGGCAGGCCGCGACCGCGGGGCCGGTCAACGACCTGCGCGCCGCCGTCGAGGCCAACGCGGACGACCATCAGGCCCGCTTCGATCTGGCCGCAGCCCTCCTCGCCAATGGCGAGACCGAGGCCGCGGTGGAGGAATTGCTGGAATTGTTCCGCCGCGACCGGGAGTGGAACGACGGAGCCGCCCGCGCCCAGTTGTTCACGATTTTCGATGCGGCGGGGCCGAAAGATCCGGTCGTTCTGAAAGGGCGGCGTCGATTGTCGTCGATGATCTTTGCCTGACCGCATTCGCGCCCTACCTGAGCGTCATGTATCGTCCAAATGACCTGCCCCCCAAGATCGCGGTGTTCCCGCTGCCCGGTGCGCTGCTGCTGCCCCGGTCGCGGCTGCCGCTTCATATCTTCGAGCCGCGCTATCTCCAGATGATCGACGATTGCCTCAAGAGCGAGCATCGCCTGATCGGGATGGTTCAGCCCCGCGCCCAGACCACGGGCGACGGGCGGCAGTTGCAGACCATCGGCTGCGCCGGACGATTGACGCAGGTGAGCGAGACGGAAGACCGGCGATACATGATTACGCTGAGCGGGATCAGCCGGTTCCGTATCACCCGCGAAGTCACCGGGTTTCAGCCCTATGTGCAGGCCGATGTGACCTGGGACGGGTTCGACCGCGATCTGGGCCGCCCCGAGGTGGACGACAGGTTCGACCGGCCGAAGTTCCTTGACCTGCTCAACCGCTATTTCGAGGATCAGGGGCTGTCGACCGATTGGGACAGCCTGAAGGACGCGGAGGAGGAACTGCTCATCAATTCGCTGTCGATGCTCTGCCCCTTCGAGCCCGAGGAAAAGCAGGCCCTGCTGGAGGCGCCTTCGCTGGCCACCCGGCGGGAAACGGTCGTCACCCTGATGGAATTCGCGCTGCGCGGCGGCACATCGGACGAGATGATCCAATGACCGATCCGATCCATGACCGCCACATGCTCGAGGCGCTGGTGTGTCCGCAGACGCAGGGGCCGCTGTCTTATGATGCCGAGGCGCAGGAGCTGATCTCCAAATCGGCGGGGCTGGCCTATCCGATCCGGGGCGGCATTCCGATCATGTTGATCGACGAGGCGCGCAAGCTGGATTGAAGAGCGAGAGTGGGGTTCGAACCCACGTCCAATCGGTCCAAGAGCCGACCGCTCTGCCAGCTGAGCTATCTCGCAGCGTGACCCTAGCGTGTCATTTCCCCGAAAACCACCCCGCCTTGCGCAGGATCGCGGCCATTTCCGGCGAGGCGACAGTGACCCCGTGAACGAGTTCCGGCGTCGCCGCATAGTCGACTGCCGTGGTCGACACGCGGGCGGCTGACCAGCCGGATTTGACGGGATCGAGGTCGTGGCGCCTGCACGACGCTTCGATGCTGAGCCGCCCGCAGGTCGCGGTGCCGCGCATCACTTCCCACGGGAAGGGCAGGTCGGCCCAGACCTTGGTGTCCGGATGGATATCGCCGCCCGTCATCGCATGATACGCGGCCACGTCCCCCGCCATCAGGCGCATGACCTTGCCCGGCAGGAAGTGGTCCAGAACCCGGTCCATCCCCATGGCCTGCTGCGTCGCGATCCAGCCGGTGCGCGCCGTGTTCCAGGCCTGCGCCGTCAGATTCCAACTGCTGGAATCGTTGCCGCGTTTGACGACCATCGTGTCGAGATTGATGTCCGTGTCGCGCCAGAGCGCCTCCAGATCACCGGCGATATCGCGCAGGACCATCGTCCATTCCCCGATGAGTCCGCCCTTCTCGGCGTCGGACAGTCGTTCCATCACGCGGGCCTCGGGCAGGACGCGGGCGATGAGCGGCCAGTTCGTCGCCCGCGCCAGCAGGGCCTCGCACAGGTCGTCGAAGGGCCGGTCCTGCGACGTGTTGGTGAAGACGCTCCGCCGCCGTTTGCGGGCGGCGTAATAGGCCACGAAGGCGGCGGACCAGATGTCGCGCGCCATATCGGCCGGGGTGATGTCGGCCACCAGACCGGCCTTGCCGACGATGCGATAGGTCAGGAAACGGCGTTCGCGCGCATAACGCTCAAGCTTGGCATACATCCGGTTCAACTGCCGGAACCGCTTGTTGTAGGCGTGGTTGCCGATGTCGAGGATGTGGGGGCGCATCTCACGGGTCGGGCGGTCGTACTTGAACGACGCGGGCCCATGGCGCAGGCCCATGCGTTCCGACAGATATCCGAGGAACAGGCGGATCTGTTCGGGGTCACTTCCGTCGGTGATCGCGGCCCGCGGATCATTGCTGGCGGCCAGTTCCGTGGCCCAGTGGTCGCGGACACGGGCCATCTGGCGGGACATGTGCACCGGCTCGAACCAGCCTTCGGACATGGACGTCGTGCGGCCCCGTTTCAGACGTTTGCCGATCAGTCCCTTGACCGTGTCGTCGGCCACGAGGTCGGGATGGTCATAGAGCGTCCGGGCGACCGTCTCGGGCATTTCCCGCGACATGAGGCTTTGGTGCAGGGCGGCGAGAACCTGCGTCCGCTCACCCCGCCCGGCGGGCCCCGCACGAGAGATGAGGGGGATGCGCATCACGGTTGCATCAGGCGGGGCAGATCCCCGCTGATCCCGGCGGCTTCGCGGATGAAACGGCGGCGCAGGCCGGGCATGGCGGAAATCGCACCCATGCCCAGATCGCGGCCCAAACGCAGGATCGGGTTGTCGTTCGAGAAGAGCCGGTTCACCGCATCCGTGGCGAATCCCATCACCGAGGTGTCGAAGCGCCGCCACCGCTGATACCGGGCCAGAACGTCGGGCGCGCCGATGTCTTCGCCCCGCCCCTTGGCCTCGGCCAGCACATGGGCCAGCGCGGCCACGTCCTTCACGCCAAGGTTCAGCCCCTGCCCCGCAATCGGATGGATGCCATGTGCCGCATCCCCCACCAGCGCCACGCGGTCGGCGGCGAAGGCATTCGCCAGCGTCAGGTTGAGCGGATAGGTATAGCGCGCGCCGGTCAGGGAGATGTCGCCCAGGAACGACCCGAACCGGGGGCGCAGGATCTCCAGATAGGCCGCATCGGACAGGTCGTTGAGCGTCTGTGCCACGTCCGTCGCCTCGGTCCAGACGATGCTGGAGCGGTTGCCCCGCAGCGGCAGGATGGCGAGCGGTCCGGCGGGCATGAAGAACTGATGCGCGACGCCATTGTGCGGCAGGGCGTGTTCGACGGCACAGACCAGCGCCGTCTGACCATAGTCGCGCCCGGTCCGCCGGATCCCAGCCCGCTCGGCCACGCCGCTGGCCCGCCCGTCGCATCCGAGCAGAAGCCGGGCGGTGAGCGGGGTCCCGGCCTCTACCGTCACCACGCCACCCTCCACCGATTGTCCGGTCACGGGCTGGCCGAAGCGCATGTCGATCCGGTCGCTGGCCTCGCAGGCGGCCAGAAGGGCGGGACGCAGGTAGCGGTCTTCGACCATCTGGCCCATGAACGCCTCGCCGATTTCGACCGCATCGAACGACAGATTCAGGGGCGACGCCCCCTCACCCGCACGCCCGTCGCTGGCCCGGATGCCGACCATCGGTTGCGCGGTGTCGGCCAGCGCGTCCCAGAGGCCCAGGGCGCGCAAGACGCGGATCGACCCCAGGGCCATCGAATAGGACCGCCCGTCGAAGGCCGCGTCGAAATCGGTCCGGGGCCGCGCGTCGAGCACGATGCTGGTCAGGCCGATATCGGCCAGAGCGAGGGCAGTCAGGGGGCCGGTCAGCCCGCCGCCGGTGATGATGACATCTGCGTCCATGCCGCTTGATATGCCGCCTTTGCGCCGCTTGTCCAACCGACCCGGCCCCTCTAGCGTCACCCGCGACGATATGGCGGAGGTCGGGATGCAGGACTGGTTGTGGAGAAGCGCGGGCGACCTGGGTCGCGGCATCGCCTCGGGCGAGATCGACGCCGAGTCGTTGTGCGACACCTATCTTGCCGCCATGGCCGCAAGCCCGCACCGCGACACGATCTATGCCCGCATCACCGAGGACCGGGCCCGGGCCGAAGCGGGGGCCGCCGCCGCGCGGGCCAGGGCCGGATTGCGCCGCGGCCCGCTTGACGGTGTGCCGGTCAGTTGGAAGGACCTGTTCGACAGCGCGGGCACCGCGACCGAGGCCGGATCGGCGCTTCTGCGCGGACGCACCCCGCAGGAAGACGCGGTCGTCCTGGCCAATGCCACGGCGGGGGGATCGGTCTGCCTGGGCAAGACCCACATGAGCGAGTTGGCGTTCTCGGGTCTGGGCCTGAACCCCGTCACCGCTACCCCGCCCAACGTGCATGACGCCGATCTGGTCCCCGGCGGGTCATCGTCGGGGGCGGCGGCGTCGGTTGCCTTTGGGTTGGCCCCTGTGGCCATCGGGTCCGACACCGGCGGATCGGTGCGCAACCCCGCCGCCTGGAACGATCTTGTGGGGCTGAAGACCACACTCGGGCGGGTGCCCGTGGGCGGCACCGTGCCGCTGGTCGAAAGCATGGACACCATCGGCCCGCTGTGTCGCACGGTCGAGGATGCGGCCCTGACGCTGGCGCTGATCGAAGGCGGCGTCGCACCCGACTTGGCCGACGCGACGTTGTCGGGCAAGCGGTTCCTGGTGCTGGCCGACTACGCCGACAGCAGCCGCGACGCCCCACGCGCCGCGTTCGAACACGCGGTCGAGCGGTTCCAGAGCGCGGGCGCCATGGTCGAGCGCGGCGAGGTCGCGGCGGTCAAGACGGCGATGGACCTGACCCCGCTTCTCTTCGCGCCCGAAGCCTATGCCATCTGGCGCGACACGATCGAGGCGGCCCCGCACCTGATGTTCGACCGCATCCTGGAGCGGTTCCGCAATGGGCGCGGGGTGGACGCCGCCGACGTTCTGGCCGCCCGCCGGACCCGCGCGACGGCCGAGGAGGATTACCTGCACGAGACGGCGGGCTATGACGCGATCCTGTTGCCGACCAGCGCTATCCTGCCCCCGGAACGGGAACGGTTGATGGAGGATGAACAGTATTACGTCAGCGAGAACCTGATGGCGCTGCGCAACACCCGGGTCGGCAACGTCCTGGGCCTCTGCGGCCTGACCCTGCCCACCGGCGTGCCCATGTGCGGCGTCATGGCGCTTTGTCCGCCGATG
This sequence comes from Jannaschia pohangensis, assembly GCF_900113875.1. GTDB lineage: Bacteria > Pseudomonadota > Alphaproteobacteria > Rhodobacterales > Rhodobacteraceae > Jannaschia > Jannaschia pohangensis. Next base: position 7,724 of record NZ_FORA01000005.1, read on the forward strand.
CAGGAAGAACGGTTGCTGCGGCTGGGGGCCGCGATGGAAGCGGCTTTGGTATGACGGCCTGGCCCCAAGCGCGAAGGCGACCTTGGGGCCGGTAGCGTGAAAAGATCCGCCCGGACCGAAAATCGGGCGGACGAAAACGTCGGCGGCGCAGGCCCGATCAAAGCCAATGCGTGATAGATTACCCGAATTGTTTCCCCTCCTGATCCAACTTTTGTCGCATTTCCGTGCGACGCACGTCCGCAAGTTTTTGGGGCCGACAGGAGGCGAATATGGATTTGCTGGCTGATTTCCTTCGAACATCGCTCGACTCGGTCGTGACCGCCGGCATCGGGATCCTGACGCCCGCCCTGTTCTTTTTGTGTCTCGGCTATGTCGTGAAGCGAAAGACGCTCTTTACCGACATTCGCCGCGCCCTTCCGGAGACGGGCCTGAACCTCAAGATCATGCTGTTCAATCTTGTCTTTACCGTGCCCGTCATCGTGGTCGCCTCAACGTTTCTGTGGAAGTTCTGGCACGCGACAGGGCTGGTGCTGTTCACGCCCGACGACTGGGGCAACTGGCCCGTCTGGCTCGTGGTTCCCATCGCGATCGTCATCGGTGATTTCGTGGGCTATTGGCGCCACCGGTTCGAGCATAATTCGTTCCTCTGGCCGTCCCATGCGGTGCACCATTCCGATACCGAAATGACATGGCTGTCGCTGGAGCGGTTCCATCCGATCAATCGCCTCACGACATTTGCCATCGACTCGAGCGCCCTGCTCATCCTGGGCCTGCCGCCCTATGCCATCGTCGCCAATTCGCTCGTCCGTCACTACTACGGCTTCTTCATTCACGCCGACCTGCCGTGGACCTATGGCAAGTGGAACATCCTGTTCGTCTCGCCCGCCATGCACCGCTGGCACCATTCCGCGGACGAAGTGGCCTATGGCACCAATTTCGCAACGGTCTTCGGGCTCTGGGACTGGGCCTTCGGCACCCACTATGTCCCGGGTCCCTGCAACGGCCCGCTCGGCGTCGTCACCGACAAGATCGATCGGACGTTGTGGTCTCAGTTCAGCTATGCCTTCAGGCCGAGCGCCTATGGCAACCTGTTCCGCCGGAAAATCGAGCGCGACGCGGCGGCAAACGAGTAGGGCCAACGCCGCTGCGTCAGCCGACAGGTCCGCTTGCGCGGATCTGGATGACGGGCAGTCCACCGGACCAATGGTCACGTCCACCCCTTGCCCATGCCACCATCAAGAGGACGGCGGATGATCGCCTGATTGCCTGGCATCGTCGCAGATCTCATACCACGACGGCTTCTCGTTCACGAATTCATGGAGGCCGTTCCTGACCGTCAACTCCGAGTCGATGGCATTGGCCGCGATCGGAAAACTGTCCATGTCCGACAGGATTTCGCCAAGGGACGTGCCGCAGGTGCGGCAAAAGCACCGGTCATACCGATAGGGCGGCACCGCTTTGAAAAGCTGAACGTTCTCCTTGCCCGAGACCCATTTCAGATCTTCCTTCCTGACGAAGACGATGGTGCTGGCCCCGACCTTTCGGCACCGGATGCAATGGCATGTCCCCATCATCGACGGTTCGGCGGTCAGTTGGAACCTGACCGTCCCGCAGCAGCAACTTCCGTCCAGCATGTTCATTCTCCTAGGTGGCTTTCGATGAGAACATTACAAGAACATCGAAGTCTTGCAAGGGCGGTCGCCCTGACGCGGACCGGGTTCACGACCGAACCGCCCCGGTCTTCCAACCCCAAAGCCACACCCACGACGCCGGCGCAGGTTTTTCATAGACCCCGGGGCCATCCCTTTGCTATCCTGTCCCAAACGGGGCCATCAGAGCACCCGCAAGAGGCTACAGGCATGAATTCTCCGCAGCGGTTCTCCGAACTGCCCGAATATGCGTTTCCGCGTTTGCGGACGCTGTTTGGCGATCTGGCACCGGGCAGCAACGCTCCCGTGCAGATGACCATCGGCGACCCGCGCCATGCGCCGCCCGCCTTCGTGGCCGAGGTGATCGCCGAACATCAGGCCGGGTTCATGTCCTATCCGCCCAACGATGGCGCGCCCGAGTTGCTGTCGGCCTGCGCCGCCTGGCTGTCGCGGCGGTACGGATACGACGCCGATCCCGCGACGGACATCCTGGCGCTGAACGGCACGCGCGAGGGGCTCTACAATGCGTCCATGGCGCTCTGCCCCGAAACGAAGAACGGCCAGCAACCCGCCATCCTGATGCCCAACCCGTTCTATCAGGTCTATGCCGTCTCGACCCTGTCGGTCGGGGCCGAGCCGGTCTATCTGAACGCGACCGAGGCGACGGGCCACCTGCCCGATTTCGATGCGGTCGACCCGGCCCTGCTGGACCGCACGGCGGTCGTCTACATCTGTTCGCCGGCCAACCCGCAGGGCGCGACGGCAAGCCTCGCCTATTGGTCGAACCTCCTGCGTCTGGCCGAACAGCACGATTTCAAGATTTTCGCCGACGAATGCTATGCCGAGATCTACCGCGACACGCCCCCAACCGGCGTGCTCGAGGCGGTCAAGGCGACCGGGGCCGACCCCGAACGGGTCGTGGCGTTCCATTCACTCTCCAAGCGGTCGAACCTTGCGGGGCTTCGGTCCGGCTTTGCGGTATCGGGACCGGGCAACATCGCGCGGATGAAACAGCTGCGCACCTATGCGGGTGCCCCCCTGCCCCTGCCGCTCCAGATGGCCGCCGCGCGCGCCTGGAGCGAGGAAGCGCATGTGGTCGAGAACCGCGCGCTCTACGCTGCCAAGTTCGACGCCGCCGCCCGCATCCTGGGCCGCAAGCACATCCCCGAAGCGGGGTTCTTCCTGTGGCTGCCGACCCCCGAGGGCATGTCGGGCGAGACGGCGGCCATGAAGCTGTGGACGCAAGCCGGCGTGAAGGTCCTTCCCGGGGCCTACCTCGCCCGCGACACCAAGGCCGGAAACCCCGGCGACCGATACATCCGCGCGGCCCTCGTCGCGCCAATCGACGAGACGATCGACGGCCTGACCCGGCTGAACGATTGCCTGTACACGTAAGAGGACCCCATGACCTATCAGGTGCGGCAACGCGATCCCCTTCTGGATACCAACGTGCAGATCAGCCTGGCCCGCCGGGGCCGCGAAGGTCTGGGGGCGTTGATGGTGGTCTTCGGCCTGCTGATCGCGGTCATGTTGCTGAGCTATCATCCCGAAGATCCCAACTGGCTGGCCTCGACCGATACGGCGCCCCGCAACTGGCTGGGGGTGTTCGGCGCGTCACTGGCGGCGCCGCTCTATCTGGTTCTGGGTCACGGGTCGCTCGGGCTGGCGGCGGGTCTGGTGGTCTGGGGCCTGCGCTTCGCCCTTCATGCCGGGTCCGAACGCGCCCTGCCCCGCGCGCTCTTCGTGGCGCTCTGGGTGCCGCTCCTGTCGCTCTATTCGGCGTCGCTCGTGCCGGGGCCGGACTGGAACCATGACTTCGGATTGGGCGGATTGTTCGGCGATACGGCCCTGGGCGCGCTCCTGTCGGTCCTGCCGATCACGGCCAGCATCGGGCTCAAGTTCCTGTCCATCCTGATCGCGGGCGGGGTCGTCGTCTGCGGCGCCTGGGTGCTGGGCTTCACGCGCGAGGATCTGACGCGGGCCAGCATGTTCTTCCTCGCCGGGCTGGGGAGCGCGGTCTATCTGGGCCGCCTTGCGACCGGGTCGGCGGCGCGCGGCACCTTTCGCGGCACGCTGAAGGGGGCGCAGGCCCTCAAGGAAGCGCGCGCGGCGCGGGCCGCCGAGCGTGAAAAGGAAATCTACGGCACCGACGAGGATTTTGCCCTGGCGGGCGACGCGCCCCCGCGCCGCAGCCTGATGTCATGGCTCCCGAACCTCGGGGCCGCGCTGAACGGACACGACCGGGATCAGGTGGACGACGACGGCTATGCCGACGACATGCCCGAAGATGACCGCATCCAGGCCCGGATCGCCAATGCGGTGCGCACCCGCGTGCGCCGGGCAAACATCGCCCAGGCCCTTGCCCCGGTCCCCGCCGCCCCGCAGCGGGCGGAGCCGGTCCTGTCCTCGGCGCTGGCCGCCGCGGCCACCACGGCGCCCGCGTTTGACACCGATCCCCTGATCGAGGAGGCCGCGCCCGCGCCCGCCATCATGCCCCGTGCGACCGCGCGCACCGTCGTGCAGGCCCCGGCCAAGCCGGCCAAACCCTCGACCCGCGCGCAGGCCGAAGCCCAGCCCAAGCTGCAATTCGAGGACACCTCCGGCGACTACGAGATGCCGCCCCTCGCCCTGCTGGCCGACCCCGGCACGGTGGAACGCCATGTCCTGTCGGACGAGGCACTCGAGGAAAATGCCCGGATGCTGGAAACCGTCCTCGATGACTACGGCGTCAAGGGCGAGATCGTGTCGGTCCGCCCCGGCCCCGTCGTCACAATGTACGAGCTAGAGCCGGCGGCCGGGGTCAAGGCGTCCCGCGTCATCGGTCTGGCCGACGATATCGCCCGCTCCATGTCGGCCCTGTCGGCCCGCGTCTCGACCGTTCCGGGCCGCACCGTCATTGGCATCGAACTCCCGAATGAGCGGCGCGAAAAGGTCGTCCTGCGCGAGATCCTGTCGTCCCGCGACTTCGGCGACAGCTCCATGGCCCTGCCTCTGGCGCTGGGCAAGGACATCGGCGGCGCGCCCATCGTGGCGAACCTCGCCAAGATGCCCCACCTGCTGATCGCGGGAACCACGGGGTCGGGCAAATCGGTGGCCATCAACACGATGATCCTGTCGCTGCTCTACAAGCTGACGCCGGCCGAATGCCGGATGATCATGATCGACCCCAAGATGCTGGAACTCAGCGTCTATGACGGCATTCCGCATCTCTTGTCGCCGGTGGTCACCGACCCGAAAAAGGCCGTCGTGGCCCTGAAATGGGTCGTGGGCGAGATGGAGGACCGCTATCGCAAGATGTCCAAGATGGGCGTGCGCAACATCGAGGGCTACAACGCCCGCGTGAAGGACACCCTGGCCAAGGGCGAGAAGTTCAGCCGCACGGTCCAGACCGGTTTCGACGACGAAACCGGCGAACCGGTGTTCGAAACCGAAGAGACGATGCCCGAACGCCTGCCCTTCATCGTCGTCATCGTCGACGAGATGGCCGACCTGATGATGGTCGCGGGCAAGGAGATCGAAGCCTGCATCCAGCGTCTGGCCCAGATGGCCCGTGCGTCCGGCATCCACCTTGTCATGGCGACACAGCGCCCGTCGGTCGACGTCATCACCGGCACGATCAAGGCGAACTTCCCGACGCGGATTTCCTTCCATGTGACATCGAAGATCGACAGCCGCACCATCCTTGGCGAAATGGGCGCCGAGCAGCTTCTGGGCATGGGCGACATGCTCTACATGGCTGGCGGCTCCAAGATCACGCGCGTCCACGGCCCCTTCTGTTCCGACGAAGAGGTCGAGGAGATCGTGAACCACCTGAAGTCCTTCGGCCCGCCCGACTATGCTTCCAGCGTTCTGGACGGCCCCGACAGCGACAGCGCCTCGGACATCGACGCGGTGCTGGGCCTGACCGGCGGCAACACCGGCGGCGAAGACGCGCTCTATGATCAGGCGCTGGCTATCGTGGCGCAGGACCGCAAGTGCTCCACCTCCTACATCCAGCGCAAGCTCGGCATCGGCTACAACAAGGCCGCCCGCCTGGTGGAGCAGATGGAGGACAACGGCGCGGTCACCCCCGCCAACCACGTCGGCAAACGCGACATCCTGCTGCCGGAACCCCAAGGCTGAGAGGGCGCCCGACGTCCGACGTGGATCACCCGCTGGTCACCCATGGATCACCCGTCGCATTTCGGCACCGGAATGCTTTGACCGGACGCACGCCCTTGCGCCAGATCAAGGCGGGCACGCATCTGCGTTGACACCATGGCACCTCGAATCCGTCCTTCAGGAGGCTGCCATGACCGACCTTCCCGCAATGCCGACCGACGCGCCGGACTCGTCCGCCGTGACCTTCGAGCAGGGGGAATACCCTTATGCCACGCGGCTGGACCGCGCGACCTATGAGGCCGAGAAAGCCGCCCTTCAGGTCGAGCTTCTGAAGGTGCAGCATTGGTTGCAGGAGACGGGCCAGAAGTATGTCATGCTCTTCGAGGGCCGCGATGCCGCGGGCAAGGGCGGGACGATCAAGCGGTTCACGGAACACCTGAACCCCCGCGCCGCCCGCGTCGTCGCCCTCAACAAGCCGACCGAGGAAGAGCGGGGCCAGTGGTTTTTCCAGCGCTATATCAAGCACCTGCCCACGTCAGGAGAGATCGTTCTTTATGACCGGTCCTGGTACAACCGCGCCGGGGTGGAGCGGGTCATGGGCTTTTGCGAGCCGACCGAATACCTCGAATTCATGCGCCAGACGCCCGAGTTCGAACGGATGCTGGTCCGCTCTGGCATCCGGCTGTTCAAATACTGGTTCTCGGTCACCCAGGGCGAGCAACGCAAGCGCTTCGACGCCCGCCAGACAGACCCGCTCAAGCAGTGGAAGCTGTCCCCCATCGACAAGGCGAGCCTTGATAAATGGGGCGAATACACCGAAGCGAAAGAGGCGATGTTCTTCTACACCGACACCGCCGACGCGCCCTGGACGGTGATCCGGTCGAACGACAAGAAGCGCGCGCGGCTGAACTGCATGCGCCATTTCCTGTGGGCGCTCGACTATCCCGACAAGGACCTGACCGTGGCCACACCCCCCGATCCCAAGATCGTGCATCAGGCAGGCCACGTCATCCACGACTCGGGCCATATCCTCGCCTCGTCCATGCATCCGGATACGCGCAAGTCCTGAGTCATCCGGTGACAGGGCAAGGATTGCGGGTTGATTGCCCAATGGCCCGACGCAGGGAACCGCCTAACGGGGTTTTGACATTGGATAGCAGGGGGCATTCGGGCAATCAGGGCCTATATGTCCCCCAATGGACCATTGAACGGAAAGACCTGACCCATGCGTATCCTTGCCCTTGCCGCCGCAGCCGTGATGCTGGCCCTGCCCGCGCGGGCCGAGATTTCGGTCAACGAGATCAGCCGCTACCTCAACAGCTTCCGCACCGCGCAAGCCGAATTCACGCAGATCAACGCCGACGGCTCCATCTCGACGGGCAACCTTGCCCTGCGCCGGGCCGGGCGGGCGCGCTTTGACTACGACGCGCCCAACAAGGGGCTGGTGATCGCGGGCGGCGGGCAGGTCGCGATCTTCGATCCGGTGTCCAACACCCCGCCCGAGCAATATCCGCTCAGCCAGACGCCCCTGAACCTGATCCTTGCCGACAACGTGGATTTCGGGCGCTCGAACTTTCTGGTGCAGCACGGCGGCGACGCCACGCAGACCGCGGTGACGTTGCAGGACCCCGAAAACCCGCAATACGGCAACATCCAACTGGTCTTTACACCCAACCCCGTCACCCTGCGCCAATGGGTCATCACCGACGATTCCGGGTCACAGACCACCGTGATCCTGGGCGACATGCAGACGGGGGCGACCCTCGGGGCCAGCCTGTTCAACATCCCGCTGGAATTGCAGAAGCGCGGCCTGTCGAACTGAGGTGGGTCAGACGCTGCCAAGCCGGTTCAGCGGCACCTTCAGATAGACTTCGCCGTCGTCTTCGGGCGGCGGCATCCGACCGGCCCGCATGTTCACCTGGATCGACGGGATGATAAGCTTGGGCATGCCCAGCCTGGCGTCCCTCTCGGTCCGGAAGGCCACGAATTCCTCCATCGTCTTGCCCCCGCCCACGTGGACATTGGCGGCCTTCTCCTCGGCCACGGTCGTCTCCCACCGGAAGGCGTCGCGACCCGGCGCCTTGTAGTCGTGGCACAGGAACAGGCGCGTCGCATCCGGCAGGGCCAGAACCTTCTGGATGCTGCGATAGAGCTCCTCGGCGGACCCACCCGGAAAATCGCAGCGCGCGGTGCCGTAGTCGGGCATGAAAAGCGTATCCCCCACGAAGGCCGCGTCCCCGATCACATAGGTCACGCAGGCCGGGGTATGGCCCGGCGTGTGGATCACCCGCACCTCCAGGCCGCCGATGTCGAAGGTCGCGCCGTCGGGGAACAGGGCGTCGAACTGGCTGCCGTCCATCTGGAAATTAGTGCCCGCGTTGAACACCTTGCCGAAGACGCGCTGCACCTCGTCGATGCGGCTGCCGATGCCCATCATGGCGCCGGTCCTTTCCGCGATATAGGGCATTGCCGACAGGTGGTCGGCATGGACATGGCTTTCCAGCACCCATTCGACGCTCAGATCCTGACGTTCGATTTCCGCCAGAACGGCATCGGCGGACCGAGTCGAAATCGTCCCCGACGCAAGGTCGAAATCGAGGATCGAGTCGATCACCGCACAGGACCGGCTGCCCGGGTCGCGCACGACATGGCACACGGCATTGGTGTCCTCGTCAAAGAAACTGGTCACCTCTGGCTTGGTCATGTCGCATCCCCCCTTTGGCACCGAGGGTGACGGGCGCGACCCCGGCCTGTCAATGCGGCTAGAGTGTCGCGGCCAGCCGGGTGCCCTGATCGATGGCGCGCTTGGCGTCCAGTTCGGCGGCGACATCGGCCCCGCCGATCACGTGGCAGGCGATGCCCCTCGCGGCCAGCGCATCGGCCAGCGACCGGTCCGACAACTGACCGGCGCAAAGCACGATGGTATCCGCCTCGATCAGGGTCGGCTTTTCGCGCGCCTCGCCATGGCTGATCAGAAGGCCACCATCCTCGACCCGTTCATAATTGACGCCGCCCATCATCTTCACGTTCTTCATCTTGAGGGCCATGCGGTGGATCCAGCCCGTCGTCTTGCCCAGACGCTTGCCCGGCGCCTCGGCCTTGCGTTGCAGCAGCGTGACGGAACGTGCCGGAGCGTCGGGTTGCGCGCCTTCGGGGGCCAGGCCCCCGCGATGCGCCTCGGGGTCAGCGACGCCCCATTCCGCCATCCAGTCCGGCAGGTTTTCGGTCACCGACGCGCCCTCGTGCACCAGAAACTCCGACACGTCGAAGCCGATGCCCCCGGCCCCGACCACGGCGACACGGGGGCCCGCGGTGACCCGACCGCGCAGGACGTCGATATAGCTGACGACCTTGGCGTCATCCTGCCCGGTAATGCCGGGATCGCGCGGCACCACGCCGGACGCGACGATGATCTCGTCAAATCCTGTCAGGTCATCGACACCGACCTCGGTGTCCAGCCGCTGTTCGACCCCGTGCAGGTCAAGCATGGTGCGGAACCAGTCGACGAGGCCCCAGAACTCTTCCTTGCCCGGCACCACCTTGGCCATGTTGAGCTGGCCGCCCACTTCGGACGCCCGGTCGAACAGGGTGACACGGTGGCCGCGTTCCGCCGCCGTGATCGCCGCCGACAGGCCCGCAGGCCCCGCGCCGACAACCGCCACGGTCTTGGGCGTGTCCGTTGGGGTGATCGCCAGCTCGGTCTCGAAACAGGCGCGGGGGTTGACCAGACAGCTGCTGATCTTGCCTTGAAAGGTGTGGTCCAGACAGGCCTGGTTGCAGGCGATGCAGGGCGCGATTTCCGCCGCCTTGCCCGCCGCCGCCTTGGCCACGAACTGCGGATCGGCCAGGAAGGGGCGCGCCATCGACACCATGTCGGCGCAGCCGGTTGCCAGCACCTCTTCGGCGACTTCGGGCGTGTTGATGCGGTTGGAGGTGATGACCGGGATGCCGACCTTGCCCATCAGTTTCCGGGTGACCCACGAAAACGCCGCGCGGGGAACGGAGGTGGCAATGGTCGGGATGCGCGCCTCGTGCCAGCCGATTCCGGTGTTCAGGATGGTGGCCCCCGCCGCCTCGATGGCCTGTGCCAGTTCGACGACTTCGGCATGGGTCGATCCGTCGGGGATCAGGTCGATCATCGACAGCCGGTAGATGATGATGAAATCCGGGCCGACCGCCTCGCGGCAGCGGCGCACGACCTCGACCGGAAGGCGCATGCGGTTGGCATAGGAGCCGCCCCATTCGTCGGTGCGCTTGTTGGTATGGGTCACGAGGAACTGGTTCAGGAAGTACCCTTCGGACCCCATGATCTCCACCCCGTCATAGCCCGCCTCGCGGGCGCGCAGGGTTGCGGTGACGAAATCCTCGATCTGCTTCTCGATCCCCTCGGCGTCCAGCTCTTTGGGCGGAAAGGGCGAGATCGGGGACTTGATCGGCGAGGCGCTGACGCATTCGGGACCATAGGCATAGCGCCCCGCGTGCAGGATTTGCATCGCGATGAGGCCCCCCGCGTCATGCACCCGGTCGGTGACGATGCGGTGATTGGCAATGTCCTGATCCGAGAACAGGCCGGCCGCACCAGGAAAGACGCCGCCTTCGCGACTGGGCGCCATGCCGCCGGTCACCATCAGCGCCACGCCGCCGCGCGCCCGTTCGGCATAGAATTCCGCCACGCGGTTCCAGTCCTTCGTCTCTTCCAGATTGGTGTGCATCGACCCCATCAACACGCGGTTCTTCAGGGTGATATGGCCAAGGTCGAGCGGGGCGAGCATATGGGGGTAGGCGGTCATGGCGGGCTCCGGAATGGGTCTGGTGCAGGGTCCGCGAAGTTGGCGTGAAGGGCAAGTCGCCTGATCTGTTCCGTCGCGTCGAAGGGGCTGGAGGACGCCATGGACCATCATCCGATCCTGATCCTGGGCGGCGGCCTGTCGGGCCTGGCCCTGGCGCACGACCTGTTGCGCAGCGGCCGGCAAGCCTTGGTGATCGAGGCGCGGGACCGAGTCGGTGGCCGCATCCTGTCGGCCGGCGGGATGGACCTCGGCCCGGCTTGGATCTGGCCCGGGCAACCGCGCATCGCCGCCCTGCTGGCAGACCTTGGGCTGGGCACGTTTCCGCAGGTCGCGACGGGTCACATGATGTACGAAGACGGACGCGGCCCCGCGCAGACCGTGCGAAACCCGGGCAGCATGGCCGGGTCGCTGCGCGTGGCCGGCGGATTGGCGCGGGTGACGGCGGCGCTGGCCGATGGCTTGCCGAAGGACAACCTGCGCCTTGGCTGCAAGGTCACGGCACTGCGGCCCGAGGCGGGTCGCATCCGGGTCGAAACGACGGAGGGCACGATGACAGCGGGCCGCGTGATCATGTGCCTGCCGCCCCGGCTGGCGGCGGGTCTGTTGCCGGATCTGTCAGACGCGGACCAGGCTGCGATGGTCGGCGTGCCCACCTGGATGGCCGGTCACGCCAAGGCCGTCGCCGTCTATGACCGACCGTTCTGGCGCGACGCGGGCCTGTCGGGCGACGCCATGAGCCATCTTGGCCCCCTGGTGGAACTGCATGACGCGAGCGACGTTTCGGGCACGCCCGCCGCAATATTCGGCTTTTTCGGCGTGCCACCGCAGGCCCGACAAGACGAGGCGGCATTGCGCGCCGCCACACTGGACCAGTTGGCGCGCCTCTTCGGGCCTGCGGCGGCGACCCCCGTGGCGTTGCACCTGAAAGACTGGGCGCGCGACCTGTTGACGGCCACGGATCATGATCTGGCCCCGCTGACCCACCACCCGACCTATGCCGCTTTGCCCCCACTCTGGGACGGGCGGCTGATCTTTGGCGGGACGGAAACGGCCCCCACCTTCGGCGGCTTCATCGAGGGCGCGCTGGAGGCGGCAGAGGCGGCGCTGGCCCGACTTCACGAAATCTGATGCGACGCGCATAATTCCTGAATTGACGGGCCGCGCCCGGCAGGCTCAACGTCGTCCATGACCCAAACCTCCCGCCTGATGACCCCCGTCCTGATCTCCGGCTGCATCGTTTTGCTGATCGGCTTCGCGATCCGCGCCAGTTTCGGCGTCTTCCAGCTTCCGATTGCGACCGAGTTCGGCTGGCCCCGCGCCGAATTCAGCTTGGCCATCGCGATCCAGAACCTCGCCTGGGGCATCGGACAGCCGATCTTCGGCGCGATTGCCGACCGCTTCGGTGACCGCAAGGCAATCATCCTAGGGGTCATCTGCTATTCGGCAGGCCTTGTCCTGTCGTCCTTCGCCACGACGCCGGGGGCGCATCAACTGCTCGAGGTGCTGGTGGGCTTCGGCATCGCGGGCATGGGGTTCGGCGTGATCCTGGCCGTGGTGGGACGCGCATCTTCGGACGAGAACCGCTCCATGACGCTGGCCATCGCGACGGCGGCCGGGTCGCTGGGTCAGGTGTTCGGCGCCCCCGTGGCCGAGTGGTTGCTGGGGTTCTATTCCTGGCAGGAGGTCTTCGTGATCTTCGCCGCCGTGACCGGCCTTGCCCTGTTCGCCTTGCCTTTCATGCGCGCCCCGTCGGCCAGCAAGGCAGAGCTGGAGGAAAGCCTGGGGTCGATCCTGAACAAGGCGTTCCGCGATCCGTCCTACGGCCTGATCTTCGTCGGTTTCTTTTCCTGCGGCTATCAGCTGGCGTTCATCACCGCGCATTTTCCGGCGCTGGTGACCGAGATGTGCGGGCCCATCGACCCAGGGTCCACGCTTTATTCCATGGGGATCACGACGACATCGGCCCTGGGCGCCGTATCCATCAGCCTGATCGGCCTCGCCAATATCGCGGGCACGCTCTATGCCGGATACCTCGGCAAACGCTACAGCCGGAAATACCTGCTGGCGGGCATCTATCTGGGGCGGACGGTCGTTGCCGCACTTTTCATCGCGCTGCCCATCACGCCGCTTTCGGTGATCCTGTTCTCGGTGGCCATGGGGTCGCTCTGGCTGGCGACGGTGCCTCTGACCTCGGGGCTGGTCGCGCATATCTACGGGTTGCGCTACATGGGCACGCTCTATGGCCTCGTGTTTTTCAGCCATCAGTTGGGCAGTTTCCTGGGCGTCTGGCTTGGCGGCACGCTCTATGACAGCACCGGCAGCTATGTGGCCGTCTGGTGGGTCGGCGTCGGCGTGGGCCTGCTGTCGGCCATTGTGCATCTGCCGATCAAGGAAGTGCCGTTGCGCCTGCGCGCGACCTGAAGGGTTGCCCTTGGGTCAATTTGCGTCAACCCTGCGGGCATCCCATAGCCCGACAGGAGACCCCCGATGCGCATAGCCCTTGCCCTGCTGCTTCTGGTCAGCCCCGCCTATGCCCAGCAAGCCACCGATTCCGTCGCCCCCGAGGCCGCAACGAGCCTTGTCGGAGAGGTCTCGGCCCCCGTCACGTCCGACAACTGGATGGTCGCGGCGGCAAATCCGCTGGCCGCCGAGGCGGGCGCGCGGGTCCTGCGCGAAGGGGGCACCGCCGCGGATGCCATGGTCGCGGTTCAGGCGGTTCTGGGACTGGTCGAGCCGCAGTCCTCGGGTCTGGGCGGCGGCGCCTTCCTCGTCTGGTATGACGCGGCGACCGGCGCGCTGACCACGCTGGACGGACGCGAAACCGCACCCATGGCCGCGACCCCCACGCTGTTCCAGAAAGACGGCGAGCCTCTGGGCTTCTTCGATGCGGTGGTCGGCGGACTGTCGGTCGGAACGCCCGGAACACCGATGCTGATGGAGGAGGCGCACCGCCGATGGGGCCGCACCAATTGGGGCAGCCTGTTCGACGAGGCCATCGGCCACGCCGAAGACGGCTTTGCGGTCTCGCTCCGTCTGGCCATGCTGGTGACCGAAGACGCGGAGCGGCTGGCGACATCCGAGGCAACGGCGGCCTATTTCCTGCCGAATGGCGCGCCCCTGCAAAAGGGCGAGACGCTACGAAACCCGGCCTATGCCGCAACCCTTCGTGCCTTGGCGGCCGATGGGGCGGATGCCTTCTATTCCGGCGAAGTGGCGGAAGGGATCGTCGCCACGATCCGCAGCGCGGCACAGCCCGGCGTCATGACGCTGGACGATCTGGCAGCCTACGATATCAAGGAGAGGCCCGCCGTCTGCGTCGAATATCGCGGTGCGGATGTCTGCGGGATGGGGCCGCCGTCGTCCGGCGCGCTGACCGTGGGACAGATCCTGGGCCTGCTGGAGCCCTACGACCTGGCCACCCTCGGTCCCGACTCCGCCGAAGCCTGGCGGTTGATCGGCGACGCCTCCCGCCTCGCCTTTGCGGACCGGGGCCGCTACATGGCCGACAGCGATTTCGTGCCCATGCCCACCAAGGGGCTGGTCGATCCGGCCTATCTGGCGGAACGCGCGCAGCTTCTGTCGGGCGACATGGCCCTGACCGAGGTGAGCGCAGGTTCGCCCCCCTGGGATCACGCGATGCTCTGGGCCGATGACCGGTCGCTGGAGCTGCCCTCGACCTCGCATATCTCGATTGTCGATCAATACGGAAACGCCCTGTCGATGACGACGACGATCGAGAACGGCTTCGGCTCCCGCCTGCTCGCGCCGGGCGGGTTCCTTCTGAACAACGAATTGACGGATTTCAGTTTCGAGACCCATTCCGACGGCGTCCCGATTGCCAACCGCGTGGAGCCGGGCAAGCGGCCCCGGTCCTCCATGGCGCCGACAATCGTGATGCAGGACGGCAAGCCGGTTCTGGTCGTGGGGAGCCCGGGCGGCAGCCGGATCATCGGCTATGTCGCCAAGACCATCATCGCCCACATGGATTGGGGCATGGATGTTCAAGCCGCCGTCAGCCTGCCGCATCTGGTCAACCGGTTCGGCACCTATGACGTCGAGGCGGGGACGACCGCAGAAGGCCTGTCCGAAGAGCTGACGGCCCTCGGGTTCGAGGTAAGCGCCCGCGATCTGAACTCGGGCCTCCATGCCATTGCCATCGGCGAGGGGTTGACCGGCGGGGCCGACCCCCGGCGCGAGGGCGTGGCCATCGGCGAGTGATCAGAAGTCACCCGCCTCGCAGGCCTCGCCCCGCAGGCAGGACAAGGCGCTGTCCAGGGTCTCGGTCGTGGCCGGGATCGCGAATTGCGGGCAGGGGCCTTCGACCAACACGTTCTCGTCTCCGCGCCGTTCGATGAAGACCAGCACGCGATTGACCGGCACACCGCCACACCACGGTCCGGCGCATTCGACCTCGACCGTCAGCGGAAAGGCGGCATCCTGGGTGAAACCGTCAAGGGCCGCCAGCCGCCCGTCGAAGCGGGTCTTGACGGAATAGCCCTGCTTTTCGTTGGGATCGCCGGCCTGCTCGGGGATGGATTCACCCGGAAGCAGGCGCATCGTTCCGACGGCGATGACATATTGCGCCTCGGCCTCGTTTGCTGTCGCGAAGGTGCGGGCGACATCCGCCCGAAGGCAGGACAGGGCGCTGGCCTGCCCGGCGATGGCGGTGGACAGAAGGCTGGCAAGGATCAGACGGGTCATGGATGCCTCTTGGTGTTTCGGGGTTGCACCAGACCTGAGCGCGGGGCCGCCGATAGACAATAACGAGGGCGGCGCGGGGGCGAGGTTCCGCCGATCACCCGGCGTCGAGCAGGCCGAATTCCCGGAAGACCGCCGCATAGATGTCGCGCTTGAAGGGCACGATCCGCTCCGCCACCTCGGCGGCAGGCATCCAGGCCCAACGGCTGAACTCCCGCACGTGATAATCGAGGTCCACGGCATCGTCCGGCCCGTCATAGGTCATGTGGAACCAATGCTGCATCTGCCCGCGATACCGGCCCTTCCACAGGTTGGGCACAAGGTCGTGCGGCAGATCATAGGGCAGCGGGGCCGACAACGCGCCGTGCAGGACCACCGCATCGGGGGACAGGCCGGTCTCTTCCTGCAATTCGCGCAGGGCGGCGTCGCGAGGGTCTTCACCGGGGTCGATCCCGCCTTGCGGCATCTGCCAGGCGGCGGGAACACCGGCGGGTCGGTCGATGCGTTCACCGACCCAGACAAGCCCTTGCGGATTGGTCAGGCAGACCCCGGCACAGGGCCGATAGGGCAATTTGGCGATATCATCGGGGGTCATGGGAGCGGTCCGCATCCGGGGCAGGCCAGCGCCCGCCCCGGATTGTCGATCAATTGGCTTCGATCGCGTTCAGACCTTTGAGGATGTCGATGGCATAGGCCATCTGGTAGTCCTCTTCGCGCAGCTTGGCGGCCTCTTCGGCGGCGGCCTGCTCCTTGAGAACCTGCTCCTGCTGATCCTCGGTCAGGCTGTCGTTGCTGAGCGAGCCGCGCAGCCCCGCTTCGGAGCGGCGGGGTGCGGTCGTCTCTTCCTCGGTCTCGGCATCCGGGTCGCGGCGCGGCTGGACCACGACGATGTCGGGGCTGATGCCGAGCGCCTGGATCGACCGGCCCGAGGGCGTGTAATACCGCGCCGTCGTCAGGCGCATCGCGCCATCCCCCTGGACCGGCATGATGGTCTGGACGCTGCCCTTGCCGAACGACTTGGTGCCGACGACCACCGCCCGGCGGTGATCCTGCAAGGCACCCGCCACGATTTCCGAGGCCGAGGCCGAGCCGCCGTTGATCAGCACGACCATCGGCAAGCCGGTCACGATGTCGCCCGACTGCGCATTGAAGCGGTCGCCGCCTTCGGCATTGCGGGTGCGGGTCGACACGATCTCGCCCTGCTCGAGGAAGGCATCCGCAAGATCGACGCCCGCATTCAGCAGGCCACCCGGGTTGTTGCGCAGGTCGAGGACGATACCGTTCACGTTCTCCATGCCGCCCATTTCCTCGACAGTCTTCTCGAAGCCGTCGATGACGTTCGGCATCGTCTGATCGTTGAAGGTGGAGACGCGGATCACGACGCTGTCGCCTTCCTGGCGGACGCGGGCGGCGGTCAGCTTGATGGTGTCGCGGGTGATTGTGATGTCGAGTGGCTCTTCCAGACCCTCCCGCACGATGGTGACGATGATATCGCTGCCGACGGGGCCGCGCATCATGGTCACCGCTTCCTCCAGCGTCAGGCCGAGGATGCTTTCGCCATCGACGGCGGTGATGAAATCGCCCGCCTCGACCCCGGCCTCATAGGCGGGGGTGCCGTCCATCGGCGTGATGACCTTTACGTAGCCCTCTTCCTGCGTGACCTCGATGCCGAGACCGCCGAACTCACCGCGGGTATCGGTCTGCATTTCTTCGAAATCGTTTGGCGGAAGATAGGAGCTGTGCGGGTCGAGCGACGTCAGCATGCCGTTGATAGCCGCTTCGATCAATTCGCCCTCGTCCACTTCCTCCACGTATTGGTTGCGGATGCGCTCGAACACGATCCCGAAGAGGTCGAGCTGTTCGTAGACCGTCGCCTCCTTGGCTTCCTGCGCCAGAAGCGGGCCGGCCACCTGGGTCGTCGCCAGGATACCGGCCAGAACGCCGCATCCGGCGGCCATTGCAAACTTCTTCATCTCGTTCCCCTACTCGGTGGCGAACCATGTCGCCGGATCAATGGGCGTTCCGCCCTGTCTGACTTCGATATAAAGCGTTTCGGCGCGGGATGCGCCACCATCCGTTTCATTATCCTGCGGCAAATCGGCCAAAACCGGCGACCCATCCCCCATCAGGCCCATTTCGGCCCCGCGGTCCACGATCTGCCCTGCCTCAAGATAAACCGTCGAGAGGCCTGCGAACACCAGCAGAAGGTCGGCGCGCGGCTCCAGCACGATCACGTTTTCGTAGTCGAGGAGCGGTCCGGCATAGCGAACGGTCCCCTGCGCGGGCGCCGACACGAGCGCCCCGGGGGGCGTTTCAAGGATCAGGCCCGGGCGCGTGATCCCGGCGGCGTCGCGATCGCCAAAGCCGCGCAGCAGGGTGCCGGGCACCGGCAGGGGCAAGGGGCGCTGCGGATCGGCGGCCTGATCGAGGCGCAGGGCCTCCAGTTGATCGGCAAAGGCGGTCAGGTCATCGACTCGCGCCAGAAGATCGGCGATCCGGCTCATGTCGGCGGCAACGGGCACGGGCAGGTCGGTGCGCTCGGCCATCGCCTCGGAGAGGGCGACGCGGGCGTCCTGCACCAGGGACAAGCCCCCGTCGATGGACGTGGCGGCCGTCTGCTCCAGGGTCTCCAGCGCCTCGATCTCGGCCAGGTCACGGCGCAGGTCGTCGGCCTGGGCCGACAGGGCGGGCGCGACATCCTGCAACATCATCGCGGCCTGCGCGGTGCCGCGCGGACCCGTCGGATGGATCAGCATCAGGGGCGCGGGCATCCGGTCCATCGCCTGCAACGCCCCCAGAAGTTGGGCGATCTGCGCCTCGCGCGCGGCCAGATCCTCGGTCAGGGTGGCCTGCCGCACCGCGGCCTGCCGCAGGCCCGCGCGCAGGGCCGACTGGCCCGCCTCATAGGCTTCGACGACGCCGGTCAATGCCCGCACGCGGGCCGCAGGGTCCTGTGCCTGTTGCAGGGTCTGGGCCGCCCGCGCCAGGTCGACCGCCGCCGACCGCGCCGAGGCCACGGGCGTCTGCGCCAAAGCCGGAAACGCCAGAACGGCCAGCAACAGGGTCGCGCGCCAGATCATCCCAGAAGGGTCTTCCCGGTCATTTCGGGCGGCGTGTCGAGGCCCATCAGCGCAAGCAGGGTCGGCGCGATGTCGCCAAGTTTGCCGTCACGCAGACTCGCCCCGTCGGGCCCGCCATAGAGGATGACCGGAACGGGGTTCAGCGTATGGGCGGTATGCGCCTTGCCCGTGACCGGATCGACCATGGTTTCGCAATTGCCGTGGTCCGCGCAGACGATCATCGCCGCGTCCCGCCCCTCAAGGGCAGCCAGCACGCGCCCCAGACCGGCATCGACGGCCTCGCAGGCCTTCGTCGCCGCCGCCAGATCGCCAGTATGGCCGACCATGTCGGGGTTGGCGTAATTGACCACGATCAGGTCATAGCCCTTTTCGATGGCGGCGACGAACTGGTCCGTCACCTCGACGGACGACATTTCGGGTTGCAGGTCATAGGTCGCGACATCCGGCGATTTGGGCATGAAACGATCCTCGCCCGGCTCCGGTGCCTCGACCCCGCCATTCAGGAAGAACGTCACATGGGGGTATTTCTCGGTCTCGGCCAGATGGAACTGGGTCAGGCCCTTGCCGGAAACCCAGTGTCCCAGGGTGTTCGGGACCGTCTGTTTCGGAAAGACGGTGGCCATATAGGCGTCGTGCGATTTGGAATAGTCGACCATGCCCAGCATCCGCAGCTTGGGGCGGTCCTTCGTCTCGAAACCGTCGAAGTCCGGATCGGCCAGCGCCGCCAGGATTTCGCGGGCCCGGTCGGCGCGGAAGTTCAGGCAGAAGACACCGTCGCCATCCTCCATCCCGTCATAATCGCCCAGAACGGAAGGCTGGATGAACTCGTCGCTTTCGTCGCGCGCGCGGGCGGCGGACAGGGCTTCGGTCGCGCCCTCCGCATGCTCGCCCTCGGCCCAGACCATCGCGGCCCAGGCGCGTTGGACCCGGTCCCACCGGTTGTCGCGGTCCATGGCGAAATAGCGCCCTGTCAGCGTGCCGACCGTGGCCCCGTCGGGCAAACCCTGAAGCACTTGATCGACGAAGCCTTCGGCGGATCGGGGGGGCACGTCGCGTCCGTCGGTTATGGCATGGACGACGACCGGCACGCCCGCCGCTGTCACCGCGTGGCAGGCGGCCAGCAGGTGCTCGATATGGCCATGCACCCCCCCATCAGAGATCACGCCCATCAGATGCGCACGGCCCCCGCTGTCCTTCAGCCCGGCGATCCAGTCGGTCAGGGTCGGTTCATCGCCAAAGGTGCCATCGGCCACCGACTTGTCGATCAGGCCCAGGTCCATCCAGACGACGCGGCCCGCGCCGATGTTCATGTGGCCGACCTCGGAATTGCCCATCTGCCCCTCGGGCAGGCCCACGGCGGGGCCGAAGGTCGTCAGGGTCGCATGGGGGCACGTCGCCATCAGCCAGTCGAAATTCGGCGTGTGCGCGCAGTCGGGGGCCGATTGCTCGGGCCGGTCGCTGATACCCCAACCGTCGAGGATGCACAGGATCACGGGTTTTTTCTGCATGGGGCCTCCGGGGTGGGTCGCAGCCGTTCTAAGCCCGGATCACACCCGATGGTAGGGGGACCCGGCCAGGATCGAGGCGGCGCGGTACAACTGCTCGCTCAGCATGACGCGGACGAGCATGTGCGGCCAGACCATCGACCCGAAACTGATCGCGACATCTGCGCGGGCGCGCAGAGCGGGGTCGATGCCGTCGGCCCCACCGATCACGAAGCTGACGTCCCGCGCCTGATCGCGCCATTGGCCAAGACGATCCGCGAAATCGGGCGACGACATCACCTGCCCGCGTTCGTCCAGAATGGCGATCAGCGCACCGGGGGTCAGGGCCCGCTCGATGGCCTCGGCCTCGGGGGCCATGCCCGCACCCTTGCCCTCGACTTCGGCAAGGTGAAGCGGCGGCAGCCCCAGACCACGACCGGCCTTGGCGAAGCGGTCGAGGTAGTCGTCCACAAGGACCTTTTCCGGCCCCTTGCGCAGCCGACCGACGGCGATCAGCTGCAGCTTCACGTCAGCTTGGGCGGGTCGGTTGGGCGGACGGATCCTGCCACATCTTTTCGAGCTGGTAGAATTCGCGCACCTCGGGACGGAAGATGTGGACGATGACATCCCCCGCATCCAGCAGAACCCAGTCGCCCTGCGCCTTGCCCTCGGCCCGGGCCGTGCGACCCAGAAGGGTCTTCAGCTTTTCGGACAGCTTCTCGGCCAGCGCGGTCACCTGACGGGTCGACCGACCCGAACAGACGACCATGTGATCGGCGATGGTGGACTTGCCGGCCAGGTCGATCTGCACGATCTCCTCGGCCTTTTCGGCATCCAGTGTGGTCAGGATAAGCTCCAGCGTCTCGGCGCTGAGGTTGGTGCCCTTGGGGGCGGTGGCGGCCTCGTGGGCAGCAACAGTATCGGCAGACAGTGTCCGATCCTCCGGAAAAATGGGGCGCCTGTCGGGGCGCAGCATGGCAACAGGGTAACACCGGGGGGCGGCCCCGGCAACAATCACAGGGCGACATGGGCCCTTTGCTGCCGGGGATCAAGGCGCGCCGTCACGTCCGGCAGTCGGGCATCCCCTCCACGTCGATCCCCAGATCCGACAACGGCGCGTCTCGCAGGAGCGGCAATCGTTCGCCATCGGCGGCGAAAGACACGTCCACGGCATAGCGCGCATCCGCCGACGGACCGTCCCCGATCCGACAAGGGGCGAGGAAGATGCTCAGGCTGCCCTCCATCCCCGGACCGGTCTTCCACTCCGCGAGGGCGGCCTGTTGCCCGCGCAGCCGGGCATGATCGCGGGGATCGATTCGATAGCCGCCGTCCTGGGCGATCAGGACATACTCCTGTCGGTTCTCCTCGCCGGTGTCGTCGCGCACGCCGGACAGGATCAGGCGGCTTTCGCCGGGGACGAGGCCGATGCCGTCCGGCAGGACCGGATAGGCCGCCAGCACGGCAGGATCGGCCGTCAGGGGATCGAGAGAGGAGGCGCGCAGCACCGTGGAGGGCACGAGCGAGCCGCACCCCGCAAGGATCAGGGCAAGGGCGGGAAGAAGGGATATTGACTTCATGCTGATTCTCATATTTTTACTGTTTTACATTAAACATTGAATACGAGGGATGAGATGACCGTCAAGAGAGTAATGCAAACGTCCCGCTGGCTTGGCCTGCTGACGACGGTGCTGATCGGCGCTGTTCCCGCCCTGATCCTGTTCGGGTTGGCAACCGGGGCTTTCACGGTCGACGCCCTGATCGCGGGCAATCCGACGTTGAATATCGTGACACCACCGGGCGCGGGCGCCGTGACGGGCTATGTCCTGATCGAGGCGCTTCTGATGGCTGTCGGCATCTACGTGCTCTGGCAGGTGCGCGCCCTGTTCGGGGCCTATGCGGCGGGGGACATCCTGACGCTTGAGAGTGCGCAGACCCTCCAGCGGGCGGGCGGCGGCCTGCTTGCCCTCGCGGGTTGCAACATCGTGGCGACGGCGGTGCAGGGCGTCCTTTTGACCTGGGCCAATCCGCCCGGACAACGACAGCTGGCCGTCGGCATATCGAATACGGAAATCTGGTTCCTGCTGACCGGCGGGTTGCTGATGGTGGTCGGTTGGGCCCTGGTCGAGGCGGCGCGACAGGCCGACGAAAACCGGGGGTTCGTGTGATGGAGATCATCGTACGACTGGATGTCGTCCTGGCCCTGCGCAAACGCACGGGCCGCGACGTCGCCGCGGAAATCGGGATCAGCGAACAGAACCTGAGCCTTCTGAAGTCCGGCAAGGTCAAGGGCATCCGGTTCGAGACGCTGGCGAAGCTCTGCGAGGTCCTCGACTGTCAGCCGGGCGACTTGCTGGAGGCCTCGCCCGCCTCGTCGGGGTGAAACGGGGCGTCGCCCAGCATCCGGACTTCGCGCTGCGGGAAGGGGATCGAAATCCCGTTCTCGCGGAATGCGTCCCACAGGGCGAGGTAGACATTGCCGCGAATGTTGGTCAGCCCGTCGGTCGGATCGTTGATCCAGAACCGCAGGATGTAGTCGACGCTGGAATCCCCGAAGCCCACGATGTGGCAGACCGGCGCCTTGATCGACAGCACCCTCTCGGTCGCCAGCGCCGCCTCGATGGCGACCCGGCGCACCACGTGCGGGTCGTCGGAATAGGCGGTGCCGAAGTAGATATCGAGACGGACCAGCTGGTTCGTATGGGACCAGTTGACCACGAGGCCGGTGATCAGATCCTCGTTCGGAACCAAGTATTCCTTGCCGTCCCGCGTCGTGATCGACACGTAGCGCGCCGTCAGCGAATTGATCCAGCCGAAGGTATCCCCGACCGAAATGACGTCGCCCGGCTTGATCGACTTGTCGAGCAGGATGATGACACCCGACACCAGGTTCGACACGACCTTTTGCAGGCCGAAACCCAGGCCCACACCGATCGCGCCCGACAGCACCGCAAGCCCGGTCAAGTCGAAGCCGACGGCCTTGAGACCCAGAAAGAACGCCCCGGCATAGAGGATGATCTGTAGCAATTTGACCATCAGCACGCGCATCGACGGGCTGATATCCTCGACCTTGGAAATCCGCGCCGTCGTGGTCACCGCCAGGAACCGGGCGACGGCGAAGAAGATCCCGATGGCCACGAGCGCTGTCAGAACGCCCAGGATCGACAGGCGGAATTCGCCGAACTGGATCGCGGCGGCCTCGAGCGCGGCCTTCGTTTCCTCCAGAATACCGAGGTAGAACAGAGTCACATAGCCCCAGAGGCCCCAGGTCACGATCTTGCGCAGGAAGGGGTTCTTGACCAGTCGCGACACGAAGGCCACCACCACCCAGGCGTTGGCAATCGTGGCCGACAGTCCCACCAGATAGCTTCGCGATGGCCAGGTCATCTCGCGCATGGCGATGAAGACGGCCCAGGCGAGCAAGGCAAAGATGATCAGCCCAAGCCGGTTGCGAACGATGACCAGGGCCCGCAGTTGCCACTTCGGCCGTCCCGTCTGACCGCGCATCCAGGCCGTCATGCGGTCGGCGGCCCATCTGCGCAACAACAGCGCGATGACCATGATCGCCAGAACGATCAACACCTGCCACAGCTTCCAACCCGGCTGAAGCAGGTCGCTCGTAAAGCCGGTGACATTGCCCCAGATGCGCAGCAGCTCATCCTTGAGGGGGATTGCTTCGAGGATATCTTCTTCCATGCCTCACCTTCGCGTGCCCAATGGCGCTTGGCAATCGGGTGCGGCCTTTGGTCAGCGGGTCACGTTGATGAAACGGCGCTCCGGAACGGAAAAATAGCGGACTCGGTCACCGCTCTCGACGCGCATCACACCCGGCGCGATATCTTCGGCTTCGTCAAAGTCCGTGTAGATCGGTGGCAGTAACTGCTCTCCGTCGAACGTCCAGAGGCCCTCCTGCCCCTCCACGATCCGCGCCGTGAAGACACCGACGGCGTCATGGGTTCGGAACTGATCATAGGCCCGACCCAAAAGGTCGGTACCATCCGCCCGAACGATCCGCGATCCACCCGTCTCGGTATCCGGGACCTCGAACAGGTCCGGGGCAAAATCCCTGACGAAAGGATAGCGTCGGAACATCGTTTCAGCGGCAAGCGGGAGATTTTCGGGTCCTGCCGGAAATTCCAGACTGGCGAAGCCCTGCTCGAACAGACGCAGAGTCACCGGATCTTCGTGCGACAGTCCGCAGATCATGTCGAGCGCGGCCCCGGGCCTGCGCAGATAGACGAAAAACATCGGTCCCGCGACGCCGACAGACCGATCGGGCCCGTCCGCCAACCAAAGGGCCTCGGGCAGAAGGTCGTTGCCATGGGTCATCGACGCGCTCTGCTCCTCCTCGGTCATTTCTCGGTTTTGCGCAAAGGCACCGGTCTCGACGGCAATGGCGATCGACTGCGTGGAATGGGCGAACGCCGCGAACCGAAAGCCAGCGCTCGCAATGAATTCCGGGTGATAGGTCGATAGGTCGATACCCGCGTCCGGTTCAGGACGGCACAGAACGCCGACACTGGCGAAGGGGAAATCCTCGGCGTTCTTCTTGATGTAGATCGAGCTTTCGGCCTTTGCAAACCCGTGTTTCGACATCAGGGCAGTCGTCTTGAACAGGTCGGACATCTCGGCGACCAGACGCGCGGCGCTGTCGGGATCAAGCGTCAAATCAAGGCCACGCCCTGCCATCCTGCCCCGCATGTCCGCCGGTGCGGTCAGGACCTCCGCGGCATCCATATCCCTCTCGACGATCGACGACGCCGCAGCCCGTACCGTCGCGATATCGTCAACATCGGCGCTCTTCGTCCAGACAAGGTACTCTACCCCGTTCGATCCCGCCCGGAACATCGCGAAATGCGGCTGACCGACCCGGGCGATCACGAATCCGTCGTCCGTATCATGCAGCAGCGCCAGTTGCTCGGGCGGGGCGTCGATGGCCGCCGCCCGCTCCGCCGCCAGGACCTGACCGGCCTCCCCTTCCGGTGTGATGAATACGTTGAGGGTCGCCAGTAGACCGGCCGGATCCTGAAATTCGAGGCGCGGGAAGTCGGGCCAATTGCCCCAGGTCAGATCCACGGGCACCGAAATCCAGTGCCTCCAGCCCGGCAGTCGCAGTTGCCGGGTCGGCCCGCTGAAAGACGGCTCCTGCGCCAAGGCCTGCGTGAGCCTGTCGACCTCCACCTGCCATGCGGCCAATGCGACGCGCTGATCTTCCTGCAGCTTCTGCTGGCCTGCGATCCGGTCGGCCACATCTTCGGTCGTAACGAACGTCACGCTCAGGGCGATATCATCACCAAAGCCTTCGATCGGTGCCAGAAACGTAAAGGCCAACGCATCGGTCGACGGGTCGATGAAAGCAGCACCGGAACCGGGCATCTCTGCCAACTGCACGCGGCCATCGGTCATCGACACCGGAGAGACCATGGTCTGACCTGCAATGTAGAACGTCAGCGTCCCTGCATCGGGGTCGAAAGCGGCATACCCCTCGTCCAGGATCGCCGAAAGCTGGTTCGCGAGATCAATGATTGCATCCGCGAAAAATCCGTGAGTTTCGCCAGTTACGGTCAGATCCGGTCCATCGAGCCCTTCGATCAACTTGAACTCGGACGCCGTCAACAGAACGGGCGTCTTGACCTCGGCCCAAGGCGTTCTCACGGTCTGCAGATAGGCGACAACACCGGCCGCAACCACGGCCACGACAGCCAGGACCCCGACAATCCGCATTTTCATGGCTGAAACCCTTGTCATTCAACGATCTGTTTGCGGGTTTGCCCCCCGCCCCGCAATCATGTTTTCTCGATCCGCATCCAGTGCGAGCGTTTCTTGTGACCGAAGCCCGGACCGGCTATGGGACAGACATGAAACGCGTGCACGACCTGTCCGATCATGCCTTCCTGCCCTGGCGGTTCTTTGGCCGTGCCCATGGTGCGACGGCGCGCGGTTGACGCGCCCGATCCCTCCGTTCGACAGACATCCAGACACATCAGCCAAGGAATCCGACGCGATGACCGGCCAAACGACCAAAGCCCGCACACTCTATGACAAGATCTGGGATGCCCATCTCGCCCATGAGGCCGAGGATGGCACCTGCCTTCTCTATATCGACCGCCACCTTGTCCACGAGGTCACGTCGCCCCAGGCCTTCGAAGGCTTGCGCATGACGAACCGCAAGGTCCGCGCGCCCGACAAGACCATCGCCGTGCCCGACCACAACGTGCCCACCACGCTGGACCGCGCCAATGCCGCGACCATGACCGAGGACAGCCGCATCCAGGTCGAGGCGCTGGACAAGAACGCCAAGGATTTCGGCATCCACTATTACCCCGTGTCCGACGTCCGTCAGGGCATCGTCCACATCGTCGGCCCCGAACAGGGCTGGACCCTGCCTGGCATGACCGTCGTCTGCGGCGACAGCCACACCGCGACCCACGGGGCCTTTGGCGCCCTGGCCCACGGCATCGGCACCTCCGAGGTGGAGCATGTGCTGGCCACCCAAACCCTGATCCAGCGCCGCGCCAAGAACATGAAGGTCGAGATCACGGGCAAGCTGCGCCCCGGGGTCACCGCCAAGGACATCACCCTGTCCGTCATCGGCAAGACCGGCACGGCGGGCGGCACCGGCTATGTCATCGAATACTGCGGCGAGGCGATCCGCGACCTGTCGATGGAAGGTCGGATGACCGTCTGCAACATGGCGATCGAAGGCGGCGCGCGCGCAGGCCTCATCGCGCCGGACGAGAAGACGTTTGAATACTGCATGGGTCGCCCCCACGCCCCCAAGGGCGCCCAGTGGGAAGCCGCGCTGGCCTGGTGGAAGACGCTCTATTCCGATGACGACGCTCATTGGGACAAGGTCGTCACCATCGCGGGCGAGGATATCGCCCCGGTCGTCACCTGGGGCACATCGCCCGAGGATGTGCTGCCGATCACCGCCCGGGTGCCCTCGCCTTCCGATTTCACGGGCGGCAAGGTCGATGCGGCGAAGCGGTCGCTCGATTACATGGGTCTGACTCCGGGGACGCCGCTGTCGGAGGTCGCCATCGATACGGTCTTCATCGGCTCCTGCACCAATGGCCGGATCGAGGATCTGCGCGCCGCCGCCGCCATCCTGAAGGGCAAGAAGATCAAGGACGGCCTGCGCGCCATGGTCGTTCCCGGCTCGGGTCTGGTCCGCGCCCAGGCCGAGGAAGAGGGTCTGGCCGATATCTTCAAGGAGGCCGGGTTCGAATGGCGTCTGGCCGGCTGTTCGATGTGCCTGGCGATGAACCCCGACCAATTGCAGCCGGGCGAGCGCTGTGCCGCCACGTCCAACCGCAACTTCGAGGGGCGTCAGGGTCGGGGCGGACGCACCCACCTCATGTCACCCGCCATGGCCGCCGCCGCCGCCGTCACGGGACGTCTGACCGACGTTCGCGAGATGATGTGAACATGACGGGCAGGCAGGCCAAAACGGCTGTCTGGATCATCTGCAGCGCGGCGGTCACCATGCTCGCCGCGTGCAATGCTTAAAGGCCATCCGGTGATCTGGAACGTTTCGCATTCTCCTTGCCCAAGTTAGAGCGCGATGTCGTCATCGCCTTTCGGCAAGGCCCGACCGCGGTCGACACGGCGCAACGCGCCCAGGCCTCGGCTGGTGTCGTCGATGCGGCTTTCTTCGCGCTTGGCGAAGATATCCGGGCAAGACTGGAGCGAGCAAGTCAGACGGGATCGGAGTTCAGGGCCCGCGATCTGATCCGCGTGTCACAGGCGACCGGATTGACGCTCGCCAGGACCATCGACAAGGAGCATGGCTGCTTTTTGATCGATTGAAGCGCAGCAGTCCCCGGTCGCTGGAAAAAAAAGCGTCCGGGACCAACCCTCACAATCCTTTCAAGACGGCTCAGAATGCGCCGTGGCAGTGCTTGAACTTCTTGCCCGACCCACAGGGGCAGGGATCGTTGCGGCCGGGTTCGCCCCAGGTCGAGGAGTCGTTTTCATCGAAACCGGGGGCGGCTTCGCCTGCGGCGACTTCTGCCTCCTGCGCTTCGGGCTGGGCGGCGGATTGCGCCAAGGGCGCAGGCGCGGGAGCGGCGGACGCGGGGGCAGCGGCACCGGCGGCGGCGCGTTGCTGGGCAATCATCTGCTCGACCATGGCCTTTTTCTCCTCCTCCGACAGGGGGCGGACACGGGCCAGCTTCTTGGTCACATCGACCCGCAGACTGTCGAGCATCGTCTCGAACAGCTGAAAGCCTTCGGTCTTGTATTCGTTGAGCGGATCGCGCTGCGCATAGCCCCGGAAGCCCACGACCGAACGCAGGTGCTCCAGCGTCAGCAGATGTTCGCGCCACTTGCCGTCGATGGTCTGGAGCAGGAACTGCTTCTCGATCTGACGCATCTGGTCGGCGCCGAAGGCTTCGGTCTTTTCGGCCATCAGCTTGTCGGTGGCCTCATAGAGCCGCTCGCGCACCACGTCCTGATCGACGCCATCCTCGTCGGCCCAGTCGATCACGGGCGCATCCACGCCAAGCGTCTCGATCGCCTCGGCATAGAGGCCCTTGGCGTCCCACTGATCCGAATAGGTCTTGGGCGGCAGGAACCGGTCCACCAGATCGTCGACGACCTGATGGCGCATGTCCTGGGCGATTTCTCCGATGTCATCGGCATCCATGATCTCAAGGCGCTGTTCGAAGACGGCCTTGCGCTGGTCGTTCATCACATCGTCGAACTTGAGCAACTGCTTGCGGATGTCGAAATTGCGTCCCTCGACCTTGGCCTGCGCGCGTTCCAGCGACTTGTTCACCCAAGGGTGGATGATCGCCTCGCCCTCTTTCATGCCAAGGGTGGACAGGACCTTTTCCAGCCGGTCCGATCCGAAGATGCGCATCAGGTCATCGTCGAGCGACAGGAAGAACACCGAACGCCCGGGGTCACCCTGACGGCCCGAGCGGCCGCGAAGCTGATTGTCGATGCGGCGGCTTTCGTGCCTCTCGGTCGCCAGAACGAACAGGCCGCCTGCGTCCAGAACCTTCTGGCGGTCGGCGGCCACTTCGCCTTCGATCTGCCGGCGCACCGCTTCGGGGTCGGCCTCGGGCTGCGCGGCGAGGGCCTGGAGCACCCGCATCTCGACGTTGCCGCCCAGTTGGATGTCGGTGCCGCGCCCGGCCATGTTGGTGGCGATGGTGATCGCGCCAAACTTGCCGGCATCGGCGACGATCTGCGCCTCCTGTTCATGCTGGCGGGCGTTGAGGACGTTATGCGTCAGCCCCTCCTGCGTCAGGAGTTGCGACAGCATCTCGGACTTCTCGATGGACGTGGTGCCGACCAGAACCGGTTGGCCCTTGGCGTGCGCCGTCTTGATTTCCTCGACAACGGCGCTGATCTTTTCGGCAGCGGAGCGATAGACCTGATCGTGTTCGTCGGTCCGGGCGATCGGGCGGTTCGTCGGCACCTCGACCACGCCCAGACCATAGATCGACATGAATTCCTCGGCCTCGGTGGTGGCCGTGCCGGTCATGCCGGAGAGCTTGGAATAGAGACGGAAGTAGTTCTGGAACGTGACCGAGGCGAGGGTGATGTTTTCCTTCTGGATCGTCACACCTTCCTTGGCCTCGATGGCCTGGTGCAGACCGTCCGACAGGCGCCGACCCGTCATCATCCGCCCGGTGAATTCGTCGATCAGGACGACCTGATCGTCGCGCACGATGTAGTGCTGATCCTTCTGGAACAGCTTGTGCGCGCGCAGGCCCTGGTTGACGTGGTGGACGATGGTGGTCGATTCCGGATCATAGAGGCTTTGGCCCTCGGGCAGGATACCGGCCACGACCAGACGCTCTTCCAGCCATTCGTTGCCTTCATCGGTGAAGTTCACGGACCGCTGCTTTTCGTCCTTGATGAAATGCTCGTCGCGTATTTCGGGGATCAGCTGGTCGACGCGGACATACATGTCGCTGCGGTCATCCGACGGGCCCGAGATGATGAGGGGCGTGCGCGCCTCGTCGATCAGGATCGAGTCCACCTCGTCCACGATGGCGAAGTTATGCCCCCGCTGCATCATGTCGGCCTTGGAGGAGCGCATGTTGTCGCGCAGGTAGTCGAACCCGAGCTCATTGTTGGTGGCATAGGTGATGTCGGCGGCATAGGCGGCGCGCTTTTCATCCTCGGGTTGCTGCGGGACGACAACGCCGGTGGTCAGACCGAGGGCCGAATAGACCTTGGACATCCATTCGGCGTCGCGCCGGGCCAGGTAGTCGTTGACGGTGACGACATGGACGCCCTTGCCCGACAAGGCGTTCAGATAGGCCGGGAAGGTGGCGACAAGGGTCTTGCCCTCGCCGGTCTTCATCTCGGAAATGTTACCTTGATGCAGGAAGATCCCGCCCAGAAGCTGGGTGTCGAAGGCGCGCAGGCCCAGGGCCCGGCGCGCGGCCTCGCGGCAATTGGCGAAGGCTTCGGGCAGCAGGTCATCCAGGCTTTCGCCCTTCATCGCGCGGGCGGCCAGCGCCTCGGTCCGCTCCTGGATCTGTTCGTCCGTCAGCGCGGCGAATTCCGGCTCCAACGCGTTGATCGCGGTCACGATCTTCAACGTGGCCTTCACCTTGCGGTCGTTGGGTGTTCCGAACACCTTCTTTGCGATTGATCCAAGTCCCAGCATCGTCGTCCTGCCCTTCGCGCCCTTGCCGACCGCCGACAGGCCCCATATCAGATGGGTCAACCAGGGTCGGGCCGATGTGGTGCACGCGGTGAAAATTGCGTTCATCGGCACTTAAGACCCGCCCTATCGGGTGTCAACGAACGCCCCTCGGGACAACAGGAATCAACGGCCCCTGCGGCCTGAAAGGATCACACCCATGACACGACTTCTGACCAGCGCCGCATTGGCCCTGACACTCGCCCTGCCCGCGCAGGCACAGGACGCCTCGACTGTTCTGGCAACGGTCAACGGAACCGACATCACCCTTGGTCACGTCATCGCCCTGCGCGACCGCCTGCCGCCGCAGTATCAGCAGCTTCCGGATGGCGAACTTTTCGACGGGATCCTTGAGCAGATGATCCAGCAGCAGGTCATGGTCGACACCTATGAGCAGGGTCCCGCCGATGTCATCGGCCTCGAAAACGAGGTGCGGACGTTCATCGCGTCCCGGGCGCTCGACAAGATCGCCGAAGCCGATCTGGACGAAGCCGCCGTGCAGGCCGCCTATGACGCCACCTTTGGCGCGGCCGACCCCGAGATGGAGTACAACGCCAGCCACATCCTCGTGGAGACCGAGGAAGAGGCCCGCGCGCTGATCGCCGAACTGGACGGCGGGGCGGATTTCGCGGAACTGGCGCGCGAAAAGTCGACGGGTCCGTCCGGCCCGAACGGCGGTCAGCTGGGCTGGTTCGGCAAGGGAATGATGGTGCCCGCGTTCGAGGAAGCCGTCGTCTCGATGGAGGTCGGCACGGTCAGCGAACCCATCAAGACGCAATTCGGCTGGCACGTCATCCGCCTGAACGAAGCGCGCAACAGCGAAGTGCCGAGCCTGGACGAGGTCCGCGCGGACCTCGAGGCCGAGGTGCGCCAAGCGGCCATCGAGGCCGAGCTTGCCCGTCTGGCCGCCGGGGCCGAAATCACCCGGAGCGAGGTCGAGATCGACCCCGCCCTGATCCGCAACACCGATCTTCTGACGGAGTGAACCATGGGCAAGGGCGGCAAGGACAAGAAGGCAAAGGGTCCGAAGAAAAAGGACCTGAAGGCGCGGATCAAGGGGCTCGAAGCACAGGTGAACGGCCCCAAGGGGCCGCTCGTCTCGCCCTTGGCGCCGCCCTTTCCCGACCTTCCGGCTATTGACGGCATCCGCTTCTCGACCGGGGCGGCGGGGGTCAAATACAAGAACCGGACCGATGTGATGCTGGCCGAAATCGCCCCCGGTTCGGCGGTCGCGGGTGTCTTCACGACTTCGGCCACGCGGTCGGCGGCGGTTCTGGACTGTCAGGCGAAGCTGGCCAAACGCGCCGCCTCCGGGGGATGGGCCATCCTGGTCAATTCCGGCAATTCCAATGCGTTCACAGGGAAGGTCGGCGTCACATCGGTCGACGCGGTCTGTGCGGCCACGTCGCAGGCGCTTGGCATCCCCGCCTCGCGCGTCCTCACCTCCTCGACCGGGGTGATCGGCGAGCCGATGAAGCACGAACGCATCGTCGAAGCCGTCGATACGATTGCCGCGGGGCTGACGCCCGACGGAATGGGCGATGCCGCCCGCGCCATCATGACGACCGACACCTTCCCCAAGGGCGCAACCACCACGGTCGAGATCGAGGGCAAGACGATCACCATCGCGGGCATCGCCAAGGGGTCGGGCATGATCGCGCCCGACATGGCGACGATGCTGGCCTATGTCTTCACCGACGCCGCCGTGACCGACCGCGCCCTTCAGACCATGCTGTCCGAAATCACGCGCGAGACATTCAACGCCGTCACCGTCGACAGCGACACCTCGACTTCGGACACGCTGATCGTCGCAGCGACGGGGCGGGCCGGAAATGAACCGATCAAATCGTCGCGCAGCCCCGAGGGCGCGGCCTTCCGCGAGGCATTCCATTCCGTGCTCCACGACCTTGCGCTGCAACTGGTAATGGACGGCGAAGGGGCGACGAAACTGGTCGAGGTGCAGGTGACGGGCGCGGCCAACGCCCTTGACGCGCGCCGCGTGGCCAGCGCCATCGCCAACAGCCCCCTGGTCAAGACGGCCATCGCGGGCGCGGACGCCAACTGGGGCCGCGTCGTCATGGCCGTGGGGAAGTCCGGCGCGCGGGCCGATCGCGACAAGTTGTCGATCCGCTTCGGGGACATCGTCGTCGCCCGGGACGGCATGCGGGCCCCGGATTATTCGGAAGAAGCGACCTCGGCCTACATGACCCGCGCCCGGATCGAGATTGGCGTCGACCTCGGCATGGGCGAGGCGAGCGACACGATGTGGACCTGCGACCTCACCTATCGCTACATCGAGATCAACGCAGACTACCGCTCATGATGGGGTCACTCGTGGTGCGGGGGCAGCCGTGAGAGTCGTCCTGGTCTCGGCCGTGGCCCTGATCGACGTGGACGGGCGCATCCTTCTGGCGCAGCGCCCGGAGGGAAAATCCATGGCGGGTCTGTGGGAATTTCCCGGCGGCAAGGTCGAGCCGGGTGAAACCCCGGAGGCCGCCCTGATCCGCGAATTGCAAGAGGAATTGGGCATCGACACCTGGGCGTCCTGCCTGGCCCCGCTGACCTTCGCATCCCACGCCTACGACGATTTCCATCTGCTGATGCCGCTGTTCGCCTGCCGCAAGTGGGAGGGTCAGCCGATGGCCCGGGAAGGCCAGGTTCTCAATTGGGTCCGGGCCCGCGATCTGCGCGACTATTCGATGCCGCCTGCGGACATTCCCTTGATCTCGATCCTGCGGGACTGGCTCTGACCACTCGCCAGGACCATTGTGCCCGTGGCGACACGCCTGCAATTTTTGATCCGCTGCGGAAACAAATTGCTATTATTTGCACGATTTGGTCATAATCTTAGCACGATCTTGTCGGTCTCGCCGACAGATGCACGTCCGTGGAGGGGCAGCAGTGCTTAAAACAATAATGATCGGGACATATTCGTCTGTGCAGGGACGGTTCGTCCAAATGCTTCAGGGCGGCCTGTGTCAGGTGAAGGTCGGTGAAACGGTGTATACCGGGCATCCAATCAACCGCTGACCCACGGGGCTGACCCGTCAGGTCCAGCCCGACAGGTTGTCGGCCACGATATCGGCCAGCGCATCCATATGCGCGTCGCCGTCGTTCAGGCATGGGATATAGGTGAAATGCTCGCCGCCCGCCTCCTCGAAGCTTTCCTTGATCTCTTCGTTGATCTCTTCCAGCGTCTCGATGCAATCGGCTGAGAAGGCCGGGGCAATGACGGCGATGTTCTTCTTGCCGTCTTCTTCGGCCAGACGCGCCACTTCCTCGACGGTATAGGGTTTCAGCCACTCCTCGGGCCCGAACTTCGACTGGAACGTCGTCTTGATCCGGCTCTTGTCCCAGCCCAGCCGTTCGCGCAGCAGGCGCGTCGTTTTCTGGCACTGGCAATGATAGGGGTCGCCCTCCATCAGATAGCGTTTCGGCACCCCGTGGTAGGAACACACGAGGATGTCCGGCTCGACTTCGGCCTTGGCATAGGCCTCCTCGACCGACTGGGCCAAGGCCTCGATATAGCGGGGATCATCGAAATAGGGCGCGATGGTGCGGGCCGATGGCTGCCACTTCAGCTTCATCAGGGCGCGGAAGAACTGATCGTTGGCTGTGGCCGAGGTCGCGCCGGCATATTGCGGATAGAGCGGGAAGAACACGATCCGGTCACAGCCCGCCGCCTGCATCGCCTCGACCTTGGAGATGGTCGAGGGATTGCCGTAACGCATGCAGTAATCGACCACGACACGGTCCCCGAACCGGGCGCGCAGCCGCTTGGCCATCTGCGCCGTCTGGGCCTTGGTGATGGTGGCCAGCGGGCTTTCCCCCGCCTCGTGATTCCAGATCGACTTGTAGGCGGCACCCGACCGGAACGGCCGGGACGTCAGGATGATGCCCTGCAAAAGCGGCTGCCAGAGAAACGGGGAATAATCGATCACGCGCCGGTCGCTCAGGAATTCGTTCAGATACCGGCGCATCGGCCAATAGGTGTAATCGTCAGGCGTGCCGAGGTTCGCCAGCAGGACGCCGACCTTGCCCATCCGCACCTGCGGATGATCGCCGGGGGCATGGGGCAGCGGGGTGACGGGGGGCGTCGCCTTCATCATGTTCATTCGTCTGGTCCCAGTTCTGGCACCCCGAGCGCATCGGCCAGCCTGGCCTGCGCCGAACCGGGGCGGAGCGGTTTTTGTTGCGTCTCGGACGGGGCCCAGCCCGTCAGAAAGATCGTCTGGAAAGTGGCGGCGATTCCATCCTGGTCGGCGAAGGCGTCTGCATAGTGGAGGTTTGCCCGTTCGAACAGGGCGCGCGGCGGCGTGCGACGGTGGCGCGCGGCAAGGGCATTCGTCTCGCCCATGGCGCGCAGGTCGCGGACCAGATGGGACAGATCGCGATAGCGAACCGTCAGAGTGGTCAGGTCCGCCACCGGAAGGGCAAGCCCGGCGCGCTGCAACAGGGCGCCGATATCGCGGATTTCACCCATGGGCGCCACACGGGGCGACAGGCCGCCCATGACCTCGCTCTCGGCCTGCCCCAGGGCGGCGCGCAATTCGTGCAACGTCTCGCCGCCCAGCATCGCGACCATCAACAGCCCGTCTTCGCGCAGGGCCCGGCGGCATTGGATCAGCTGGCCGACCGGATCATCGGCCCAATGCAGGCACATGGCATGGACCACCAGATCATGGGCCCCGGGCCGCAGGTCGAGCACCTCGCCCTCGGCCACCAGCGTGGCTCCGGGGATTGCATCGACCCAGACATCCGGGTGTGCGGTCACAATCGCGGCCGACGTAAACCTTCTGTTAACGTCTTTGAGCCTTTCCTGAATCTCGTCGATGGCCGACTCGTGCAAGAACCAGGCGCTGCCGTCGGCAGCCGCCCGCGCGCGGCGCACGGCAAGGGCGTCGCGATCGGTCAGCTTGGGCTGGGTTTGGGACGGCATCTGCAAGGACATGGCGGGGACTTAGGGCATGGACACGAGGTTGCAAAGGGTGACGCATCGCGCCCTGCATGCCCTGCGCGAGGCGATTTATCCCACGACCTGCATGATGTGCGACAATCGGGTGCAGGACGATGGCGGCCTCTGCCCCGCCTGCTGGTCCGAGACGCCCTTCCTGTCGGGGGCTTGCTGCGGCCTTTGCGGCACCCCCCTGCCGGGGGCAGATGACGGCCCCGCGCGCTGCGACGAATGTCTGACGCTGGCCAGACCCTGGGACGAGGGGCGTGCGGCGCTGGCCTATGCCGGGGTCGGGCGCAAGATGGTGCTGGCGCTCAAGCACGGCGACCGGACCGAACTGGCACGGGGCGGGGCGCGATGGATTCAGCGGCGCGCCCGTGACGTGCTGACGCCCCAGACCCTGTTCGTGCCGGTCCCGATCCATCGCTGGCGCCTGCTCAAGCGGCGCTACAACCAGTCGGCCTTGCTGGCCCGCGAGTTGGCGACGCTCAACGATGCGCCGTTCTGCCCGTTGGCCCTGCGCCGCCACCGCGAAACCCCGTCGCAGGACCACCGCTCCGTCGCCGACCGATATGCGAATATCGCAGGCGCGATCAGCATCGGAGGCGGCCCCGACGTGCGCGGTGCCCATGTCGCGCTGGTGGACGATGTGATGACCTCGGGTGCGACCCTGACGGTCTGTTCGGATATCCTGCGCCAGGCCGGGGCGGCGCGGATCACGATATTGCTGCTGGCGCGCGTTGCGAAAGACCGCTGAACCCATATATGCATGGCCGATCACAGCACCCCGAAGGGCCACGCCATGAAAGCCGTCGAAATCTACACCCAACCCCGCTGCGGCTTTTGCACTGCGGCGCTGCGCCTGTTGGCGACCAAGGGCGCGCAGGTGACGGAGTACGACGTCAGCCGCATGCCGGGAAAACGCGCCGAGATGATGCAGCGCGCAAAGGGTCGGCATACAACCCCACAGATCTTCGTCGGAGACACCTTTGTCGGTGGATGCGACGATTTGTTTGCGCTGCAGGACGCGGGCAAGCTCGACACGCTGCTCAAAGGGTGATGCGGGTCGGTCTGCTTCAGCTGACGTCTTCGGACGATCCGCATGCGAACCTTGAACGGACGCTGACGCTTGTGCACGACGCCGTGGGCCAGGGTGCGGACATCGTCCTGACGCCCGAAGTCACGAACTGCGTCTCGGCCGACCGTACCCATCAGAAAACCGTCCTGCTGCCCGAGGCGCGCGACCCTACGTTGGCCGCGCTGCGCAAAGCTGCGACCGAGCACGGCGTCTGGATCCAAATCGGAAGCCTGGCGCTGCGCACCGCAGACCCGGCGGGTCGGTTCGCGAACCGGTCCTTCCTGATTGATCCCAAGGGGCAGATCGTCGCGCGCTATGACAAGATTCACATGTTCGACGTGAACGTGACCGAGACGGAAACCTATCGCGAATCCAGCGGCTATCGCCCCGGGGCCCGCGCCACGCTGGCCGCGATGCCCTGGGGCAAGCTCGGAATGACGGTGTGCTACGACATCCGGTTTCCAGCCCTCTATCGGCGTCTGGCCCAGGCCGGGGCGGACTTTCTGACGGTGCCTGCCGCTTTCTCACCCGTGACCGGCGCGGCCCATTGGGAGGTTCTGCTGCGCGCCCGGGCCATCGAGACGGGATGCTTCGTTCTGGCCGCCGCACAGACAGGCAGCCATGCCGCCCGGACGGGCAAGTCGCGGAAAACGCACGGTCATTCGATGGTTGTCGCCCCCTGGGGCGAGGTCCTGCTTGACGCGGGGACCGAGGAAGGGGCCTATCTGGCGCAGATCGACCCCGCCGAGGTGGCGTACGCCCGACGTCGCGTCCCCTCTCTCACGGCGGAGCAACCTTGGGACGGACCGTGAATGAGCGACGACGCGGACAAACTGGCAGTGGCCCTCTTCAGCGAGATGCTGACGGCTGACCAGCTTGTGCGCGCCCGCCTGTCCCGGGCCCTGCCCAAGGGGATGGAGCTGTCGCATTTCATCGTACTCAACTATCTGGCCCAACATCAGGTGGAGCGGACGCCCGGCGAATTGGCGCGCGTGTTTCACCTGACCCGGGGGGCGATGACCAACACGCTGACCAAGCTGGAATGGGCGGGGCATGTACACGTCCGGCCCGATTGGGACGACGCCCGTCGCAAACGCGTCGCCATCAGCCCCGCCGGTCTGGCCGCCCGCGAAGGCGCCCTCGCCGCCATCCGCCCGATCATGTCACAAGCCGTCCGCGAGATCGGCGAAGACCGCGTCCGCGCCGCCATTCCCGTCCTCCGCGAGATGCGAATGCGGTTCGGTGAGGGCGAATAGGGGTCGGGTAACGGACGAATGCCTTTGTGTGTAGGCCGGGTCTGAACCAACTCGATCGAACCGGAACATCCGGTGGCCCTGGTGAAAGTCGGGGCGCTAGAAGCGAGCCGCCCCATCCGACGATTGCGCCGAGAAGTCGGCCCACGTCCGCAGTCACTGCAATCGCAAGGCCCCCCGCAACACCACGCGAAACGTTGCGCGCAAGACCGGGGCCGCGACCGGCGGGCGTCCGCGTCATCGAACCCCGTCAATCGACCCGCCGGACCATCAATTGCGTGCCTTCCATCCGGGTCTCCAGCCGTTTGATGTCGGCCACGAGATCGCTCAGCTTGCGCTTGCCATAGGTTCGCGTGTCGAAGTCGGGCACCTCGGCCATGATCTGGCTGCCCAGAGCGCCCATCGCATACCAATCGTCGTCCTGGCTCATCCGCTCCATCGCGCGCAGGATCAGGGGCAGCGCGTCCTGCGCCTTGCGCTTGGTCGGCGCGGCCGCCTTGCCGGGTTGCGCGCCGGTCGGCTCATCGATCAGGTTCTCGATCAGGATGAAGCGGTTGCAGACATTGCGCAGGCTTTCGGGGGCCTTGCCCTCGCCGATGCCGATCACGTCCAGACCCTCCTCGCGAATACGCGACGCCAGCCGGGTGAAATCGCTGTCGGAGCTGACCAGCACGAACCCGTCGAAGCGGCCCGAATGGAGGATGTCCATCGCGTCGATCACAAGGCCGATATCGCTGGCGTTCTTCCCCTTGGTATTTGCGGTCTCCTGATGCGCGACAAGGCCCAGTTCCAGCACCTTGTCCGACCATCCGCGCAGGCGATCGGACGACCAGTCGCCATAGACACGGCGCAGCGCCGGTTCGCCCAAACCCGTGATTTCCTTGAGGATCGCCTGCGCATACCGGGCCGGAATGTTGTCGGCATCGACAAGAACGGCAAGAAGGGGGCGATCACGTTGCGGCATGGGTCTCTCCGGACGATTGGGGGCACGGGGGCCCGGGCATTCCACGAGGTGTAGAACGCGCGGCCCCCGGATACCACCGGGTCGCGGACAGACCTGCGCGACGCGTCAGGCGCTTGGATAAACGCTGGTCATGCCCTCGGAGGTAGAAATCCATATTCTCCGGCGCGTCATCGGTCGGCGTCTCGTCGGCTCGCAGCCAGGTCGAGCCGTCCTGACGCAGGATCGGGCCGACGAAGGCACGGGTCTGGCGACTGCGGATCCGCTCGATGGCGTCGATCACGGCAATCTTCGCCGGACCAGGAATCGCATCCGAAAGCGCCCCGACAGACAGCATCTCTTCGGGGAAGCCGCCCCAGGTATCGGTGGCGGTCCAGCTGCCCGCCAGCAGGTCGCCGATCCGGCGAACGTATTAGGGGCCCCAACTGTTGATCGAAGCGGACAGACAGGCGTTCGGGCCGTATTTCGTCATGTCGGACGCCTGACCGAAGGCATGGACACCCCGAGCTTCGGCGACCTCGACCGGTTTGGTGGAATTGGTATGCGCCATGAGCACATCCGCGCCACGGTCGATCAATCACTGTGACACCGACTCTTCGGTTTCCGGAGAGAACCAGGAATTGAGCCAGACGACATCGAACTCCACGTCCGGGTTCACCGAACGGGCCGCCTGTTGGGCGGCATTTATCCCGCGAACCACTTGCGGGATGGGGAACGATCCCATGTATCCGATCCGGTTGCTCTACGTGTTGGCACCGGCAATCAGGCCCTGCGACACACGGCCTTCGTACCAGCGTGCCGAATAGATGCCATGTTGTCGGCGCGAACGAAGCCAATCCTGGGGGTTTCCTGCGCGAAAGCGCTTGTTGTCGTAAGGCCAGCGGCGCCCATGATTGCAAGGGCGTGGCGGCGACTCATCAATGTCATGGTGTTCACCACTCGTATCAAACTTGCCCTCGCTGACCCCCGGATCGTGGCACCACTTTGAGGTCATGGCATCGCTTGGGTTTTAAGCAAATGATCCGGGAACCGCCCAACAGATAGGCGTTTTCTTCACGGGGCCTTCAGGCGAGAAACAGCGGAAAGCTCGCGCCCAGGGCCCAGGCCAGCACAAACCCGAGCACAAGGCCGGAGGACAGCGGCCCGACCCGCCGGGCCGTGTCACGACCCATGGTTCCGAAGACCAGATAGAACAGGATCATCACGGGCGCGATCAGCATCAGGAAGAACAATCCTTCGAAATCGAGCGCCACGGCAACGCCGAGGGAGGCCAGAAACCCGGCGCGCAGGGCCAAACGCCGCAACACCGACGCCTTGGCCGTCAGCATCGCGTCGGCCACCATGAACGGCACGGCCCCGACCGTCAGGATGGCGATGACGACCAGACGGTCCGGGGTGGGCCAGAAGTTCGCGGCATATCGGTCCAGTGCCAGGCCGAAGACCGCGCAGCCAAGGAGCAGGACAGCGAGGCCCCGCCCGGACGGACGGCCCATCGGCACCTTCCAGAAGACCAGCATGGCCAACTGCAATCCGCCGAAGACCAGCAGATGCAGCCCGAGGTAATCTGCCACCAGCACCGGCAGAAACGACGGGTTGAGCGGCACGGCGACCAGCGGCGCAACAGCGGCAGGCAGCAGGATCACGCAGGCAAGACGCCCCCGGCTGAGCCTGCGGTCAGGTTGCTGGACGACGGGCAGCACGCGGGCGACCGGGCGGAACAGCAGGACCAGTCCGCCAAGCAAGGCCAGAATGGCCCAACCGGTCGGCAGAATGGCGACGTCGGACCCGCGCCCATAGGCCCGGTCGAGCCAGGCTAACGTTTCGGCGCGCGCGACACGACTGTGCAGAACCGAGACATGTTCCGAAAACGGGGCGACGGCGGCACGGCGCAGGATGCCGTCGGCACCGACCGTCTGGTTTTCAACGGCGCGCGGATCGACCATCCGCGCCGCCCCGAGAGCGAAGGCGCGCAACCGCGGCTCCCATGCGCCCGAGATGAGCAGAAGGTCGGCGGGCGTCGTGGCATCCACCGCCTGCGAGAACGGGGAAATCAGGACGACAGGCCCGACATCGGGGCGGCGATTGGCGACGCGCGCCAGGATGTCGGTCGCCATGGAGTGCCCGACAAGGGCAAGGGGTGCATCCTGCGGCCCGATCGCGTCGATCACCGACAGCGTCTGATCCACCAGAAGGCGTGTGGTGCCGTCGACCGACGTGACGTCGCCCGACATCGGGTCGGGGTGGCGGCCGTGGCCCAGAAACTCGAAGGCATGGACGCGATAACCGGCACGGGCGAGCGGCAGCGCATATCCCTGCATCATCTGCTCGGAACCTGCGAATCCATGGGCCAGGATGACCGCCGGGCCGGTGGCATCGGGCTGCGCATAAAGGGTGACGGGCGTGCGACCCGCCTCGACGGATGTCACGGCGACGCCCATCCGAGCCAGCTCCAGAAGGACCAGCGACACGGCAATCATCGCGATGGCGAGAAGGGATCTCAACGTCTTGCCCCCGGGGCTATGGTCAGGTTGAACGCCAATGGTCTACGCCCCGCACGACGGGAAAACGAGGGGCTGTTGGCCGACAGGCCACGCCGCCAAACCATCGCTTGCATCCCGGCCGCGACTCCCCTATGACCCCCACAACAGCGGCGGCCTTCGGGCCCCACCGGAATTTCCAACGGGCCGCACGGCCCGTTTTTTTATGCCTCGGAGACCCATGTCCGATCTGATCGCCAAGACCGCGCTGGACAAACGTCTGGCCGACATCGTCACCCCCGTCATCGAAGACATGGGGTTCGAACTTGTGCGTCTGCGGCTGATGTCGGGCAAGCAGCCGACCTTGCAGATCATGGCCGACAAGCCCGACGGCGGGATCGAGGTCGACGACTGCGCGCGCATCTCGACCGAACTCTCGGCGGTGCTGGACGTGGAAGACCCGATCGTGGACGAATACACTCTCGAGGTCAGCAGCCCCGGAATCGACCGGCCGCTGACCCGGCTCAAGGATTTCGACGTCTGGGCCGATTACGAGGCGCGGCTTGAAACCGACGAGCTGATCGATGGTCAGCGGCGGTTCAAGGGCTTCCTGCGCGGCACCGAAGACGGCGAGGTTCTGGTCGAGATCGAGCAGGGCGGCGAGGACGTGACCATCGGGCTCAAGTTCGAATGGCTGAGCGACGCCAAGCTGATCCTGACGGACGACCTGATCCGCGAAGTGCTGAAATCGCGCAAGGACAAGGGTCAGATCGACGAGACCCAATTCGACGAAGTAGAAACACTCATTGACGGTGAGGAAGACTGAATGGCCATTACATCCGCCAACCAGCTGGAACTGCTCCAGATTGCCGACGCGGTCGCCCGCGAAAAGATGATCGACCCCGCGTTGGTGATCGAGGCCATGGAAGAGTCGCTCGCCCGGGCCGCCAAGTCGCGCTACGGGTCCGAGATGGACATCCGGGTCAGCATCGACCGCAAGACCGGCAGCCCGACCTTTACCCGTGTGCGCACGGTCGTCGAGGACGAGCTGATCGAGAACGAAAAGGCCGAGATGACGGTCGCGCAGGCCCGCCAGTATCTGGACAACCCGGCCATCGGGGACACCTTCGTCGAGGAGGTCCCACCCGTCGACATGGGTCGGATCGCCGCGCAATCGGCCAAGCAGGTTATCCTCCAGAAGGTCCGCGAAGCCGAGCGGGACA
The DNA here is from genome assembly GCF_900113875.1 of Jannaschia pohangensis. GTDB lineage: Bacteria > Pseudomonadota > Alphaproteobacteria > Rhodobacterales > Rhodobacteraceae > Jannaschia > Jannaschia pohangensis. The sequence goes on from NZ_FORA01000005.1 coordinate 50,135, forward strand.
AGCAGTTCGAGGAATACAAGGACCGCGTCGGCACCATCATCAACGTGGCCGTCAAGCGCGAGGAATACGGCAACGTCATCGTCGACCTGAACCCCGGCGAAGGCAGCCTGCGGCGCAATGACAAGATCGGGCGCGAAAGCTATCGCCCCGGCGACCGCATCCGCGTCTATATCAAGGACGTCCGCCGCGAACCGCGTGGCCCGCAGGTCTTCCTGTCGCGCACCGCGAACGAGTTCATGGCCGAGCTGTTCAAGATGGAAGTGCCCGAAATCTATGACGGTGTCATCGAGATCAAGGCCGTCGCCCGCGACCCCGGAAGCCGCGCCAAGATCGCCGTGATTTCCTATGACAACAGCATCGACCCCGTCGGCGCCTGTGTCGGTATGCGTGGCAGCCGCGTGCAGGCCGTCGTCAACGAGCTTCAGGGCGAGAAGATCGACATCATCCCGTGGAACGACGATGCCGCGACATTCCTCGTGAACGCCCTCCAGCCCGCCGAGGTGACCAAGGTCGTCATCGACGAGGATGCGGAGCGGATCGAAGTCGTCGTCCCCGAGGAGCAGCTGAGCCTCGCCATCGGGCGGCGCGGCCAGAACGTGCGCCTGGCGTCGCAGCTGACCGGTCTCGATATCGACATCCTGACCGAGGAAGAGGAATCCAAACGCCGCCAGGCCGAGTTCGAGGAGCGCACCAAGCTCTTCATGGATACGCTGGATCTGGACGAATTCTTTGCCCAGCTTCTGGTCTCCGAGGGCTTCACCAATCTCGAGGAAGTGGCCTACGTCGAAGTCGACGAGCTTCTGGTGATCGACGGTGTGGATGCTGATACCGCCAACGAGCTTCAGGCCCGCGCTCGCGATTACATCGAGGCGCAGAACGCCAAGGCCATGGAAGCCGCCCGCGAGGCCGGTCTGCAGGACGATCTGGCGACCTTCGAGGGTCTGACGCCGCAAATGTTGCAGGCTCTGACAGCCGATGGCGTCACCACGCTCGAGGAATTCGCGACCTGCGCCGACTGGGAACTGGCCGGAGGCTGGACCATCGAGAACGGCGAACGCAAGAAGGACGAAGGCCTGTTGGAACCCCATGGCGTGTCGCTCGAGGAAGCGCAGGACATGATCATGACCGCCCGCGTGATGCTGGGCTGGGTCACGCCGGAAGATGCGCTCGGCCAGTCCGAAGACGGCGAGGAAGACGCCGCCACACCAGAGGAGGCCGGGGCGTGATCGCCCCGGATCGTTCCCCTGACGCGCGGCGGCAGAGACAAAATCCGCGACGAGCCTGATCGTCGCTGCATCGTCACAGGCGAGACCGGCCCCAAGGAAGGGCTGATCCGTTTCGTGGTCGGACCCGAAGACACGATCTTTCCCGATCTGGCGGCCAAGCTGCCAGGCCGTGGAATTTACGTGACCGCCACGCGAGAGGCCTTGGAAAAAGCCATCGCAAAGCGCATATTCTCTCGCGGGGCGAAGAAACCGGTCAAGATCCCGGATGACCTGTTCGACTTGGTCGACACGGGCCTGTCCCTTCGCTTGCAAAACGCGATTGCCATGGCCCGCAAGGCCGGAAAGGCGATCGCGGGATATGAGAAGGTCAAGATAATGCTCGACCGGGGCGAGGCGCGGGTTCTCCTGCAGGCTTGCGACGGCTCCGAACGCGGCAAGGGAAAGCTGAGCACGCCCGAGGGCGGCAAATGGATCGGCTTTCTGACCGCAGATGAATTGGGACTGGCCTTCGGGCGCGACCGCGTGATCCACGCTGCGGTCGCGTCTGGAACCTTGGCCCGTCGTATTGTAGAGGAAGCCACAAGGCTTCAAGGCATCAGACAATCAGATGGCGGCACTCCGGCCGCCAAGAAGGACACGAAGAACGCATGAGCGATCAGGACGGCAAGAAACCCCTCGGCATCTCGGGCCCCCGCAGCGGCACGGTAAAGCAAAGCTTTGCCCGCGGGCGCACGAACAACGTGGTGGTCGAGACCAAGCGCAAGCGCGTTTCGGTTCCCAAACCGGGTGCGCAATCGGCCGCAGCGGTCAACGCTCAGGGCGGCAAGCAGGTCAGCACCACCGATGCTGAGATGGACCGCCGCCTCAAGGCGCTCCAGGCCGCCAAGGCGCGCGAGGCCGAAGACGCCGAGCGCCGCGCCCGCGAAGAGCAGGAGCGCGACGAAGAGCGCAAGCGCCGCCGCGAGGAGATCGAGGCCAAGGAGCGCGAGGAGAAAGAGCGCGAGGAACTGGCACGCAAGCGGACCGAAGAAGACGAGCGCCGCAAGCAGGAAGCCGAAGAGGCCCGCAATCGCCCGCAGGAGTCCGTCGTGTCTCCGGCCGATGCGCCCGCCCCCGGCGAGGACATGCCCCGTCAGCGCAACCTCGGCCCCGACGCACGCCCCGGTCGCAACGACGCGCCGCGCAAGCGCGAGGACGATTCGGGCAAGCCCAAGGGCGGCGAAGCCGACCGCCGGTCGGGCAAGCTGACCGTGAACCAGGCCCTGCGCGGTGGTGAAGGCGGGCGTCAACGTTCGCTCGCCTCCATGCGCCGCAAGCAGGAGCGTCAGCGTCGTGGCGGCAGCAGCCAGCCGCAGGAAAAGGTGATGCGCACCGTCCAGCTGCCCGAGACGATCGTCGTCTCGGAACTGGCCAACCGCATGTCCGAACGTGTCGCCGCCGTCGTCAAGGCGCTGATGCAGAACGGTATGATGGTCACCCAGAACCAGGTGATCGATGCGGATACCGCGGAATTGATCATCGAGGAATTCGGCCACACCGTTCAGCGCGTGTCCGAATCCGACGTCGAGCAGGTCATCCACAGCACGGAAGACAAGCCCGAAGACCTGGTGCCGCGCGCGCCGATCATCACGATCATGGGTCACGTCGATCACGGCAAGACCTCGCTTCTGGATGCGATCCGCAAGACCAAGGTCGTGTCGGGCGAAGCCGGCGGCATCACCCAGCACATCGGCGCCTATCAGGTCGAGGTGAACGGCACGACGCTCAGTTTCCTTGATACGCCGGGCCATGCGGCCTTCACCTCCATGCGGGCCCGTGGCGCGCAGGTGACGGATATCGTGGTGCTGGTCGTGGCGGCCGATGATTCGGTCATGCCCCAGACGGTCGAGGCGATCCACCACGCCAAGGCGGCGGGTGTTCCCATGATCGTCGCCATCAACAAGTCCGACCTGCCCGCTGCCGATCCGAACCGGGTCCGCACCGGCCTGTTGCAGCATGAGGTGATGGTCGAAGCGATGTCCGGCGAAGTGCAGGACGTCGAGGTTTCGGCCCACACCGGCAAGGGTCTGCCCGAACTTCTGGAGGCCATCGCGCTTCAGGCCGAGATCCTGGAACTGAAGGCGAACCCGAACCGGGCCGCCTCCGGCGCCGTGATCGAGGCACAGCTCGACGTGGGCCGTGGCCCTGTGGCGACCGTCCTGGTCCAGAACGGCACCTTGCGGCGCGGCGACATCTTCGTCGTGGGCGAGCAGTGGGGCAAGGTCCGCGCGCTGGTCAACGATCAGGGTGAGCGCGTGAACGAAGCCGGCCCTTCGGTTCCGGTCGAGGTTCTGGGCCTGAACGGCACACCCGAAGCCGGTGACGTCCTCAACGTCGTCGAGACCGAGGCGCAGGCCCGCGAAATCGCGGAATACCGCGAGCAGGCGGCCAAGGATAAGCGCGCCGCAGCCGGTGCCGCAGCGACCCTGGATCAGCTGATGGCCAAGGCCAAGGCCGACATCGGCGTCGCCGAACTGCCCATCGTCATGAAGGCTGATGTGCAGGGGTCGGCCGAAGCGATCGTGCAGGCCATGGAAAAGGTCGGCAACGACGAGGTGCGCGTTCGCGTCCTGCACTCGGGTGTCGGCGCCATCACCGAAAGCGACATCACGCTTGCCGAAGCCTCGGGCGCGCCGGTCATCGGTTTCAACGTCCGGGCCAATGCGCCCGCACGGGCCGCGGCGAACCAGAAGGGTGTGGAGATTCGCTACTACTCGGTGATCTATGACCTTGTGGACGATGTGAAGCTTGCCGCGTCCGGCCTGCTGTCGGCCGAGATCAAGGAAACCTTCATCGGTTACGCCGAAATCCGCGAAACGTTCCGCGTCACCGGCGTCGGCACTGTTGCCGGTTGTCTGGTGACCGAAGGCGTTGCCCGCCGGTCCGCCGGCGTGCGTCTGCTGCGCGACAACGTGGTAATCCACGAAGGCACGCTCAAGACGCTCAAGCGCTTCAAGGACGAGGTCAAGGAAGTGCAGTCGGGCCAGGAATGCGGCATGGCCTTCGAGAACTACGACGACATCCGCCAAGGCGACGTCATCGAGATCTTCACGCGTGAGGAGGTCGAGCGGTCGCTCGCCTGACGCTTTCCGGCAGGACACCGAAAATGAAACGGGGCCCCGCAATGGGCCCCGTTTTTTCGTTTCGGTCGGCTTGTCAGTGCGGAGGTTTCGCCGAGAAGATCGGATGCGGCTTGCGCTCCGGGACAGGCTCCGTCTTCGGACGCGGTCCCAGGGACGGCTCGGCCCGAAGTGCGGGTTCTGCCTTGGGCGCGGCAACCGGCTCTGCTTTGGTGGCGCTCAGGGTGACGGGCCGGGGCCGCAGGATCGTGGGCATCGGCGGAACATCATCCAGGATCGGCTCTTCCTCTGCCACAGCGACGGGATCCGGTTTGGCCGCGGCTATCGGGCGCGGTTCGGCCACGGCAACCGGGGCGGCGGGCCTCGCGTTGTCGGCAGGTCGCTTGCGGGCAAGGCCCAGCATTTCTCGGGTCATGTCGGCGGTATCCATGGCCGCACGGGTCTGCGCCGCCATCATGACGGAAAACAGACCGAACAACATCACACCAAGGCCAACGCCCATGGCCGCGATGCGGGCCACGATGCTGACGGCGTCAACCGGAACGGCGGTTCCGGGGGTCGCCCCGCGCAGTGCCCCCGCCAGGGCCAACAGAACGCCGATCAGAACGATTCCCCAGCCAACCTTGGCAAAGAGAGACGCGATACTGCGCCCGGCCGGATAGGTTTTCTTGAACGGTTCTTCCATGACATGCCCTTTGTCTTTGGCCGGATTCTGCACTGATCGACGGTCAAGGCCAATCAAAAAGGCCGCCCCAACCGGGGCGGCCCTGTTTTCTGCCGACAGACGTCTTTCAGCCGTCTTTGCGCGGTTTTACCGGAGCCCAGATCCGCTTGTTGGTAAGGTACAGAAGAACCGACAGCACGCCCAGCATGATGATGGCGGTAAGGCCCATCTGCTTGCGCGCGGCCAGTTTCGGCTCGGCGGTCCACATCAGGAAGGCGGCCACATCCTGTGCGGTACTTTCCAAATCGGTCGGCGACCCGTCATCGAATTCGACATCGTCGCCATAGAGCGGCGGGCTCATGCTGATCCATCCACCCGGGAAGGCGGTGTTCTCGTAGAGCACGGTTCCGGCCTGTTCCTTTTCCTCGCCGGTGTAGCCAGCGAGGAGTGAGGCGATATATTCCGCGCCACCCATACCCTTGACCAGCTGATTGATGCCAAGGTTGGCCGGGCCGTGGAAACCCGCACGGGCCTTCGCCATCAACGAAAGATCCGGCGCACCAACGGCGACGACGTTCGGGAAGTGGTCGGTCGGTGTCGCGGTACGGAAGTCGCCCTGACCGTCATTGAGTTCGCGGTCAAAAACCTCGATCTCGCTGGCGTAGACCTTGACCTGCTCTTCCGAGAAGCTTGGGCCACCGGGGTCGCCCAAGGTCCGGATCGGAACGAACTTCAGGCCGTGACAGCCGGAACAGATCTCGGTGTAGACCTTCAGGCCGCGCTGAAGCTGGTTCTGGTCATAGGTCCCGAACGGCCCCTCGAACGAGAAGTCGTAATCGGTGATGTGAGTGTCCGAGGGCCCGGCCGCCTCAGCGGCCGAGATCCCGAAACCCGTGGCGAGGGCGACCGCTGCGAGGGTCGTTGTCAGTTTCGACAGCATTCGTCGCGTCTCCTTCATTCCGCCGGCGTTCCGGCTTTTTCGCCGGGCAACCGTTGGCCGGTCATGTCACCGGGTTTGCCATAATGGGCTGCAAAGTCGTCTTCGATCGTCGCCGGACGGGCCAGCGGCTTCTCGATCACGCCAAGCAGCGGCAGGATCACCAGGAAGTAGGCGAACCAATAGGTCGTCGCGATCAGCGACAGGCTTGCCCAAGGCTCCTCAGCCGGCATGGACCCCAGCCACATCAGGAAGAAGAAGTCGACGACCAGAAGCCAGAACCACCACTTGAACATCGGGCGATACCGTCCCGAGCGTACCGACGACGTGTCGAGCCAGGGGGCGAAGGCCATGATGGCGATGGCGCCGAACATGGCGAGCACGCCGAAGAACTTCGCGTCGATGATGCCGCCGGTGATGAAGCTGGAGAACATGACGATCCAGACATCATCGGTGAAGGCCCGCAGAATCGCGTAGAACGGCAGGAAGTACCATTCGGGCACGATGTGCGCAGGCGTCGCCAGGGCATTCGCCTCGATATAGTTGTCAGGGTGACCCAGATAGTTGGGCATGAACCCGACAATGGCGAAGAACACCAGCAGGATGACCGCCAGGGCGAACAGATCCTTGATCACGAAGTAGGGCCAGAACGGGAGCGTGTCCTTCTGGGCTTCGGCCTTGGAGGTGCGGCGCACCTCGACCCCGGTCGGGTTGTTGTTGCCTGTGGAATGGAACGACCAGATGTGCACGACGGTCAGGCCCAGGATCAGGAAGGGCATCAGGTAGTGCAGCGAGAAGAAGCGGTTCAACGTCGCATTGTCGACCGCCGGTCCGCCAAGCAGCCAGGCCTGAAGCGCATCGCCCACGAAGGGGATGGCGCCGAACAGGCCGGTAATGACCGTGGCACCCCAGAACGACATCTGACCCCAAGGCAGCACGTAGCCCATGAATGCCGTGCCCATCATCAGAAGATAGATGACGATGCCGATGATCCACGTGATCTCGCGCGGGGCCTTGTAGGAGCCGTAGTAGAGGTTGCGGAAGATATGGGCATAGACGGCCACGAAGAACAGCGAGGCGCCGTTCATGTGGATATAGCGGAGCGCCCAGCCCCCGTTGACGTTGCGCATGATATGCTCGACCGAGCTGAACGCGAAGTCGACATGCGGCGTGTAGTGCATGACCAGGACGATACCGGTGATGATCTGAAGCATCAGCGTGAACGTCAGGACGATGCCCCAGATCCACATCCAGTTCAGGTTCTTCGGGGTCGGGATCATCAGGGTGTCATAGATCAGCCCGATGATCGGAATCCGGCGATGAACCCACTTCTCGCCAGCCGATTTCGGTTCGTAATGGTCGTGGGGAATACCACCCATAGCAGCCTCCTCAGCCCAGTTTGAGCGTGGTTTCGTTGGTGAATTGCGCGACCGGAATTTCCATGTTGCGCGGTGCGGGCCCCTGACGGATGCGGCCCGCGGTATCATAATGCGACCCGTGGCACGGGCAGAACCAGCCGCCGAAATCGCCGGCATCGCCCAAGGGCACACAACCCAGGTGCGTGCAGACGCCGATCATGACCAGCCATTCACCGTCAGACGCGGGGTCGGCTTCGCCGCCTTCGGGTACAAAGGGCGCGATGGAGCGGTTGGCGTCGGATGCGTCCGCATCCGCCTCGAGATTCTCGTTCTCGGCGCGCGGATCGGGAAGGTCGTCCAGTTCGACGGCGCGCGCGGCTTCGATTTCCTCTGGCGTGCGGCGGCGGATGAAGACGGGCTTGCCCAGCCATTTCACCGTCAGCTGCGTCCCCGGCTCGATTCCCGAGATGTCCACGTCGATGGAGGCGAGCGCCTGCACATCCGCCGAGGGGTTCATCTGGTTCACCAACCCCCAACCGGCAGCACCGGTGACGACGGCGCCCGTGGCGGCCGTCGCATAATAGAGGAAATCGCGGCGGGTGCCCGCGTGATCGTCTGCGTGTGACACGAAGCCTTCTCCCGATCCTTGTGGCGACCCTGACGGGTCAGTCTTATTAATACGTGAACAGGCCGAAAGGTTTCCACCCGGCCTGCGTCCTGCCTCCCATACCGCAGGTCCGCAGCGGAGTTCCAGCGGACAAACGCGCGCAGGGGGCCATAAACGCCACTGTTTTGTCAGAAAGTCAGGTCCATATCCCGGTGCGGTATGCCCGCATCGTCGTAAACCGGGCCATGTGCAGCAAACCCCAACCGCTCGTAGAAGCCGATCACATCGACCTGCGCCCCCAGAGTGATGCGGCTAAACCCCTGTAATTGCAGATCAGACAGGACGAAACGCATCAACAGCGCCCCCAGACCCCGTCCCCTTGCGCGGGCCAGCACGGCGACGCGCTGCACCTTGGCGCGATCCGCATCAATCGGCAGGACACGAAGGGTCGCGACCGGCCCCTCCGCATCGGTCATCAGCCAGTGCAGGCAATCGGGGTCGCGGCCATCCACCTCGTCGGCCAGGCTGACGCCCTGCCCTTCGATGAAGACCTCGGCCCGAATCGCAAGCGGTGAGGTCAGATCGGTGACACGCTCCACCGCGACACCGACGGGCAGAGGCATCAGGGGGCGGTTTGCGCCATGGCCGGGCGCGCGCCAAAGGTTTCCGCCCAGGCCGCAAGCGCGGGACGCCCCGGTCGCCAATCTTTGTCGCCATGCCGGAAGTCGAGATAGCCCAAGGCACAGCCGACCGCGATCTGCGCGGCATTGAGCGGCCCTTCGAGCAGGGGCATCGACCGCGCTTCCAGCGCATCGAGGCTGCGCGTCACCTTTTCCCACTGCTTGTCCTGCCAGGGCTGATACCACAGCTCTTCGGGGCGCAGGCGCCGTTCATAGACGATGCCGACGGCGGCCTCCATGATGGCATCAGCATTCGCCTCAAGGCTCAGCACGTCCCAAAGCCGCGCATCGGGATAGAGATTGGCTCCAGCCCGGGCATCCAGAAAGCGGCAGATCACCCGGCTGTCATAGATCGCGGGACCGTCGTCGCGCACCAGCGCCGGGATCTTGCCGGACGGATTGGCGGCGTTCAGGTCGGCGTCCCCACCCATGGGGCTGGACGTGACCTCTCGCACCTCGATATCGTCCTGACCCGTCTCGATCAGGAAAACACGGCATTTGCGCACGAACGGCGAGGCGGGTGAGCTGAGAAGCTGCATCGGGATCACTCCGGGGATTTCATCAAGGCAGACAGAAGCAGGGTCTCGGACCCGATGCCAGAGGTTTCCACCTGTTCCGCCGCCGCCAGACGAACCGCCTCGGGTTTGTTCTGGCCCAGTTTCCAGGTCGATTGAACCTCCTCGACGAGGAACCGGCAGGGCACGATCTGACGCATCATCCGGGTCAGAACGTCAGGCGTCATCTTGTCGGCGGTCCAGGGGGCCTTGGGTGTCAGGCGGTGTTCATAGGCCGCGCTCTGGCGGTCGAGCATGTCGCGCATCGCCTCGTCCGGCAGGCGCGTCAGCCGACCCCGCAGGTGAACGCCGACATAGTTCCAGGTGGGCACCTGATCGGTCACCTCGTACCAGTCGGGCGAAATATAGGCATCCGGCCCGCTGACGGCGATGACCGCGGGGCAATCGAGCAACCGCAGGATCGGGTTCGACCGTACCAGATGCAGATCCGCCGACGCACCATCCGGCGACAGCAGGAACGGGATATGCGCCAGGAGCGGGCTCGGATCGGCGTTGACCGACAGGATGCCGAACCCACGTTCGGCCGCGAAGGCAAGGGCGCGCGCCTCGGGGGTCTGGCGAAAAGCGGGGTTCGGATGCATGGCGGGGAACCTGTGAAACGTGATGAGGTCGCAGCTTGCCCAAGGCGCGCGCCCCGCGCAATGTGGCGGCAATGACAGACGCGCCCGCAACCGTCCCGTCCGGTGTCCGATCGGCGATCCTGCTTCGCCTATCGGCGGCGGGGTTTGCCACGGGTCTTGGGTTTTGCATCCACGGAGCTGCGCAACAGGCCGACACAGGCCAGATCGTGTTCCTCCGTGCCGCACTGTCGATCCCGCCCCTGCTGCTCTGGGCCGCGCTGACCGCGCCGCTGGCCGACATGCGCCCCAAAGCCCCCGGAAAGCACCTGATCCGGGGTTTGCTGGGCGGCTTGTCGATGGTGCTGAACTTCTATGCCCTGGGGCAATTGCCGGTAACCCATGCGCAGGCCCTGTCCTATCTGGCCCCGGTGCTGTCGATCCCGGCGGCAGTCATCCTTTTGGGTGAGCGGTTGTCGGTGCGCACGGTCCTTGCGGTGGCGCTCGGCTTCGCGGGGATGATCGCGATGCTCTACACCTCGGTGGCGCGGCCGGACTGGGGTGTCGGGCAATTGACCGGGATGCTCGCCGGCATCGCCTCGGCCGGGATCATGGCGCTTGTCCGGGTCCACATAAAGGCGATGACGGTGACCGAGACCACGGTCTCCATCGCCCTGTCCTTTGCGGTGATCGGGGCCTGTCTGGGCGCTCTGGGCGTGTTGGTGACCGGCTGGGTGCCGATGACACCGACGCTCTGGGCCTGGCTTGGCGGTGCGGGGCTCCTGGGGGCGGCGACGCATATCACCGCCACCGAGGCCGTGGCGCGCGCCCCGGTGTCGACACTGGCGCCTTTCGACTATGCCGGGCTCGTCTTTGCCGTGATCCTGGATTTCGCGATCTTCGCGCATCTGCCGGGGGCCTGGGGGTGGGTGGGGATCGCCCTGATCACCACGGCAGGCCTCATGACGGCCTTGTCGGGACGCCCGATAGGGACAGGCCTGCGCGCCCGGTGATGGTCGTGGGCACGATCCGTCCCTCGGGCTGATCCGCGTCAAACGTCACTTCGGCGAATTGTGCCGTGCGGCCCATGCGGGGGCTTTCCATCAAAACCTGATGCTGCTGCCCGACCTGTGCCGTCAGATGCCGCTCGACGGCGCTTTCCCCGGCGGCGCGCAGACGGGCGGCGCGCGCCTTGATCAGCTTGCCGTCGACGGCAGGCATCCGGGCGGCGGGCGTGCCCGCGCGGGGGGAATAGGGGAACACATGCAACCAGGTCAGGTCGCATTCCTCGACCAGGGCGAGACTGTCCTGAAACTGCGCCTCGGTCTCGGTCGGGAAACCCGCGATGATGTCGGCCCCGAAGGTCATGTCCGGGCGCAGCCGCCGCGCCTCCCTGGCGAAGGCGATGGCATCGCCGCGCAGGTGCCGCCGCTTCATCCGCTTCAGGATCAGGTCGGACCCGTGTTGCAGCGACAGGTGCAGATGCGGCATGAGGCGCGACTCCTCGGCGATGGCCTGCATCAGATCGGGATCGACCTCGATCGAATCGATGCTGCTGATGCGCAGGCGCGGCACATCGGTCAGGCGCAGGATACGTTGCACCAGATTGCCAAGACGCGGTTGCCCCGGCAGGTCGCCCCCCCAGGACGTCAGGTCGACGCCGGTCAGAACGATCTCGTTGAAGCCGCGCGCGACAAGGCGGTTGATCTGATCCACCACGACGCCCGCCGGAACCGACCGCGAGTTGCCGCGCCCGAAGGGGATGATGCAGAAAGTGCAACGGTGATCGCAGCCGTTCTGGACCTGAACATAGGCGCGGCTGCGCGTGCCGAACCCGTCGATCAGGTGGCCCGCGGTCTCGGTGACGGACATGATGTCGTCCACCTGCACCGCCTCGGTCGTGCCGGTGGCCAGCCCGGCCCAGGTCGCGGGCTGCATTTTTTCGGTGTTGCCGATGACGGTATCGACTTCGGCCATGGCGGCGAAACTGTCGGGGTCGGTCTGGGCCGCGCAGCCCGTGACGATGATCTGCGCGTCGGGGTTTTCGCGGCGCAGCTTGCGGATGTCCTGCCGTCCCTTACGCACCGCCTCGGCGGTCACCGCACAGGTGTTCACGATGATCGCATCGGTCAGACCCGCCGCCCCCGCAAGCTCCCGCATCGCCTCGGCCTCATAGGCGTTCAGGCGACAGCCGTGGTTGGACAGGCGCGGCACGCTCATCGCCACACGCCGTCGAAGACATGGGCCGTCGGCCCGGTCATCCAGACGCCGTCGTCGCGCCAGTCGACGTGAATGGTGCCGCCGTCGAGGTCGATGCGGACCTGGCGCCCGGTGATCCCGCGGCGCGCGGCCGCGACGGCCACGGCACAGGACGACGATCCGCTGGCCAGCGTCAGGCCGACCCCACGCTCCCACACCCGCATGCGCAGGTGATCCGGGCCGATCCGGTGTGCGACCTGCACGTTGGTGCGTGCGGGAAACAGGGGGTGATGTTCATGGACCGCGCCAAAGGTCGCAAGATCGACGGCCTCGGCATCCGCGACGAAAAAGCTGCAATGCGGATTGCCCATGCCGGTGGCGACCGGATCGCCGTCGATGGGCAGGTGCAGAGTGTCGACATCGCGTGCCAGCGGCACATCGGCCCAACCGAGCAGCGGCGCCCCCATGTTCACCGCCGTCAAACCGCCGCCCGCATCGCGGGCGTGCAGGATGCCGCGTTCGGTGCGCAGGGTCAGAGTGGTCGCATCGCGGCGCGCCATTTCCCAGGCGGCAATGCAGCGGGTCGCGTTGCCGCAGGCCCCGGCCGTGCTGCCGTCACTGTTCCAGAACAGAAGCTCCAGATCGGTGTCGGTGCCGTCGCGGATTACCGCCAGTTGGTCAAAGCCCACGCCACGATGACGGTCGCCGATGGCGCACGCCAGGTCGGCGTCGACACGCGGACCGGTGACGCGTTCGTCGACGACGACGAAGTCATTGCCAAGCCCGTGCATCTTCATGAACGGCAGGCCGGAGGCGGGTGCGGTATCCATCAGGGCGCAGATACGCGCGACGGGAAACTTTTGAAAGACCCACGGCTTGACGCACCCGTCGACCCCCGATAGGACGCGCCTCTAGTGGGCCTGTAGCTCAGTTGGTAGAGCAACTGACTTTTAATCAGTAGGTCTCGGGTTCGAACCCCGACGGGCTCACCACTTCCTTCCAGACCGATGGCGTCAGACCGGCTCAGGCCGATCCGTCCGGCCCTGCGGATGCCTGTGCCAAACCGTCCCGAATGGCCATGCCGCGCCGCGCTGCGGTCACCCCGCTGCCCGCCACGATCAGCCAGAGCGCCAGCGCCAGCAGCGTCGCGGGGGCCATCCAGGGACTCAGCACTATGCCCGCGACGGCGGCGACGGTCACCATGGCCATGCGATGCTGCTTTGCCATGGGCCCTCGGTAATCCGCAGCCTGACCCAGCGATTGGCCGAAGGCACGCAGGTAGGCCACGAAGACGGCCAGCGCGGCGGCGGCCCAACCCAGCCAGGGCACCCCCGCTCCGATGCCTACCCCCACCAGAATCAGCATGTCGGCGGGCCGGTCCGGCACCTCGTTCCAGAAGGCCCCCGTGGGTGATCCGCGCCCCGCCTCGACGGCCAGCATGCCGTCGAAAAGATTGCAGAGCAGCCGTAGCTGAACGCAGGCGGCCCCGATGCCCAGAACCAGCAATTCCGCACCGCCATCGACCCAATCCACGGCGGCAAAGGCCAGCCCGGCCAGGGCGGCGGCCAGAACGCTGAATCCCGACACCTGATTGGGCGTGATCGAGGTCGCGGCAAGACGCCGGGTGACGAAAGCGGCCCAACCGGTCTGACGGCTGGCCAGAGGGCGGCGATTCTCCATCAGGTCCACCAATAGCGGGTGAGGTGAAAGAAGATCGGCGCCGAAAACACCACCGAATCAAGCCGGTCGATGAAACCGCCGTGCCCTTCGATGGTGTGGCCCCAATCCTTGACGCCCCGGTCGCGCTTGATCGCCGACATCACAAGGCCGCCAAAGAAGCCCATGATCGTGATGACGAAGGCCATTGCCGCCGCCTGAACCGGGGTGAAGGGCGTGATCCAGTAGAGCATGGCCCCGATGGCCGTGGCCGACAGGATGCCGCCCAGAAACCCCTCAAGCGTCTTTGACGGCGACAACCGGGGCGCGATCTTCGTCTTCCCGATCAGCTTGCCCCAGACGTATTGCAGCACGTCCGACAGCTGCACCACGACGATCAGGAAGGCGATCAGCAAGACGCCACGCCCCTCATACCCCTCGATCTCAAGCGTCAGGAGGGCGGGCACATGGCTGGCGCAGAAGACAGTGATCATCAGCGCCCACTGGATTTCCGCCACGCCGACCAGGAAGCCCTGCGTCTCGCCGCGCAGGGCGCTGATGATCGGCATCAGCAGGAAGACATAGACGGGGATATAGATCGAATAGATGCCGTATTGCCCGGCCCAGACCATCAGATACTGAAACGGGATCACCACGAAGAACGCCCCGGCCAGCGACCAGTGATCGGCCCGGCGCGCATTGGTCAGCGTCAGGAATTCGCGCAGGGCCGCAAAACTGCACAGCGCGAACAGGATGACGACGCCGGTCCGCCCAGCCAGAAACGCGACGGCGATCAGGATGACCATCACCCACCAGGCACGGATGCGGGCGACCAGATTCTCGATCCCCTCGTTCTCGCCATTGGGCGATAGGCGCATGCGCAACACCCGCCCGACGACCGAGGCCACGATCAGGATCACCCCGATCCACAACAGAAGCGTCACAAGATCGGGGATCATTTCGCAGCCTCCGGCGACATGGCCAGCAGGGCGTCGCGCGTCCGGGTCAGGAACGCGTCCCGGTCTTCGCCGATCTCGATCCGCAGGGGCGCGCCAAATCGGACACGACACAAGAGAGGGATCGGCACGACCTCGCCCTTTGGCATCACGCGGTTCAGGTTCTCGATCCAGACGGGCACGAAATCGACCTCGGGGCGGGCCTCGGCCAGATGGAACAGCCCGGTCCGAAACGGCAGAAGCGGCGCATCGGTCAGGTTGCGCGTGCCTTCGGGGAACAGGATCAGGGACGACCCCTCGTCCAGCGCCTCGGACATCAACTCGACCGGGCGTTCGCGCGGGCCTTCGCCCGTCCGGTCGATCAGAACGGCGTTGAACACGTCGCGCCCGATGAAATGCTTGAGCTTCGTCGCAGTCCAGTAATCCGCCCCCGCCACCGGCCGCGTCGCCCGGCGCAGGGGGTCGGGCAACACCGTCCAGATCAGGACGAAATCGCCGTTGCTGCAATGGTTGGCGTAATAGACCCGCTTGCCCGGAACGGGTTCCACCCCGACCCATTCGGCGCGCACGGCAGTGACCAGGCGGGCAAAGACCTCGATCCCGCCCGCGCAAAGCGTGGCGGCCAGTTCGGTCAACGGAGCAGAGAGGCGGTTCGTCATCGCGCCGACCCTAGCGGTCGGGAATGATCAGGAACAAGTATCCTCGCGCAGGAGACGCCCGATACCGGTCGGAGAGACACACTCCACCTCGGCCACTTGCGGCAGAAGACGGCCCTTCTCGTCGATCCGGGGCATCTTGGCTTCGCCCGCGTCATAGCGCTGCCAGAGGTTCCCGCGCAGGCCGGTCTCCTGCAACAGCCCGCGATCCCGCGCCTCGTAGTAGTAGCCCTTGGCATACCACGACACGGCGACGTCCTCGCTGCCCCCCGAAAGCATCCAGGCCCCCCGCAGATAGCGCGCCGAATACTTCAGCCCGATATCGCCGTCGAGGAGCTGCTCGGGCCCGCCGACCATCCCCATGTTCCGCGCGGTCGCGGGCAGGATCTGCATGATGCCCCAGTACGGACCGTTGCGCGCCCCGGCACGATAGTCGCTCTCGCGCTGGATCACCCGGTGCAGCAGGCTGCGCGGGATATTGTAGTAGTCCGCCCATTTGTTCACGAGGCGCCGCATCTCGGGCGTCTCGCCCGGATAAAGCACGGGCGCAGAGGCCGCCTGGAATGCAGGTGTGGTTTCGGGCGCGATCGTCGGCCCCCCGCAGGCGGCAAGGACGAACGCAAGCGGCAGTAGAAAACGGAACATGTGATCCCTCGGTCTTTTTTTGCGCGGTTAACCCAAAAATCGCATTCTGGGGACCCTTCTTTCGCGCATCGGCGGAGTCCCGCGCTTGCAACCGGTGGTCGACTGCGCCACCCCGGTCGGATGAGACGGACAATCTACTGGATTCAGGGCGCGTTCCTGCGTTGTCTTCTGGCCCTTGCCCGCCTGATGCCGTTGGCGTGGCGACGTGCCATCATCGGTCAGGTGAGCGCGGCCGTGGTCCGGCTCACGCCCCTGCGCCGCCGAATCTTGGACAATCTGGACCTCGTCTTTCCGGACATGTCCAATTCCGACCGGACCGCGATGGTGCAAGCGGTCGGGCGCAATGTCGGGCGCAGTCTGACCGGCATCTGGTTCAACGCCGACTTCGCCCGATCCCTCGCCAACCAACCCGCCGAAGGGCCCGGCCTTGCCGCCCTGCGCGACGCCCATGCGGCGGGACGGGGCGCCATCATCGTGTCGGGGCATTTCGGCCAGTGGGAGGCAATCCGCCATATCCTGCGCCGCGAGGGGATGGAGACGGGCGCGATCTATCGCCCCAACAACAACCCCTATTACGAGCCGATCTTTCGCGATGGCATCGAATTGGGCGGCCAGCCCATCATCCCCAAGGGCCGCGCGGGCTATCGCCAGATGCTTGCCCACATCCGCGACGGCGGCTTCATGGCGCTGCTCCCCGATCAGGCGGCGGATGACGGTGTGTTGATCCCCTTTCTGGGGCATCCGGCCATGACATCACTCGGGGCAGCGGAACTTGCGCTGCGCTACGACCTTCTGCTGGTTCCGGCCTTCGCCCCCGAAGAGGACGGAGCCCTGCGCATCATCTTCGAAGACCCGATCCCGCACAGCGACGCGCAGACGATGATGGCCGCCTACAATGCGCGCCTCGGGTCGTGGGTGACGCGGTATCCGTCGCAATGGCACTGGCTTCACCGACGGTGGAAGCGCTATCCCGAACGGTGACCGTTGACTGACGCGGCGCGCGGAGTATCCCATGTTCCTGAGCATCTTCGATATCTTCAAGCCCGGCATCGGCCCCTCCTCGTCCCATACGATGGGACCGATGGTCGCCGCCGCCCGGTTTCTGGGCGCACTGCGCGGCGGGGCTGATCCCGAACCCGGGTCTGGTGCCCCGGCCCATGTCACCGCGACGCTCCACGGCTCGCTCGCCTGGACCGGCAAGGGCCACGCCACCGACCGCGCCGTCTGTCTGGGCCTGTTGGGGTTCGAGGCGGCGACGATCGACATGGATGCCGCCGAGACGACCCTGGCCACCCTGAACGAGAGCTTGACGCTCAACCCCGAAGGCCTGCCGCCGCTGCGCTTCGACCCTGCATCGGACGTGGTCTTCGATTGGGGTCCACCGCTGGAGGGGCACGCCAACGGGATCGTGCTGCGCGCCTTCGACGGCGCGGGAAACCTGCACATGCAGGAGACGTACTATTCGGTCGGCGGCGGCTTTGTCGTGACCGAGCGGGAATTGACCCTGCCCCCCGATCTGCATGCCGCCAAGGCCGAAGCGGGCTTTCCCTTTCCCTTCGGTTCCGCCGCCGAAATGCTCGCCATGGGGTCCAAAGCCGGGCTGACCATCGCCCAGATGAAATGGCGCAACGAATGCGTCCTGACACCCGAGAGCGACCTCGGCTCCCGAATCGACGGCATCTGGTCGGCGATGGACGGCTGCATCGACCGGGGTCTGGCACAGGAGGGGATCCTGCCCGGTGGCCTGTCCGTCAAGCGGCGGGCCCGGGCGATCCACCGGCAACTTCTGGACGAAGCGGGCCGCAACCTCGCGCAACCCCATGTCGTCAACGATTGGCTGAGCGTCTATGCCATGGCCGTCAACGAAGAGAACGCGGCCGGTGGCAAGGTCGTGACGTCACCAACCAATGGCGCGGCCGGCGTGGTGCCCGCAACCATCCGTTACTACCGCGACCACTGCGTCGGCGCCCATGCCGAAGGGATCCGGACCTTCCTTCTGACCGCTGCCGCCGTGGGCGGCCTCATCAAGCACAATGCATCGATCTCGGGCGCGGAAGTCGGCTGCCAGGGCGAGGTGGGCAGCGCGGCGGCCATGGCGGCCGCCGGCCTCTGCGCAGCCCTTGGGGGCACCAATGCACAGATCGAGAATGCCGCCGAAATCGCGCTGGAACATCATCTCGGCATGACCTGCGATCCGGCCGCGGGGCTGGTCCAGGTGCCGTGTATCGAACGCAATGGCCTGGGCGCGATCAAGGCGGTTTCGGCGGCGTCCCTGTCGCTGCGCGGGGACGGCACGCATTTCATGCCGCTCGACAATTGCATCGAAGCCATGCGCCAGACCGGGCGCGACATGTCCGAGAAATACAAGGAAACGAGCCAGGGTGGATTGGCCGTCAACCTGCCGGAGTGCTGATGACGTCCGGTTCAGAGCCGTATCGTCACGCAGGCTGAGGACTGCCTCCGGCGAGAGTATTTGGAAAGCAGAGAAAGCCGGTCCACCCCTCGCCCGCCGCAAGTCCGGGTGACGAGGGGCTTCTCCGCTTGCGGTCATCGGCTCTCCAGCCTGTACCGCATCCCGACCCTACCCATCGCAGGGTTGCGTTAAGGTTAATGGCGGCTTCTCTGCTTTGAAAATACTCCCGCCGGAGGCATCCGACCTGTCAGTTGGAAAGACGGATGATGTATTGCTGGCCCATCACTTCGAGCGTGGCGGCATCGCCCAGCTTGGCAATCTGCTTGGCCACGGCGTCCTTGACCGGCGTGCCGTTGCCATCGTTCCAGTGATAGTCGTCCCCCGCGATCACGCCGCCGGGCTTCACCTTCTTCACGCTCAGCGCAAGATCCATGCCGATGAACGGCTCGTTGTGGTTGCCGTCGATATAGACCCAGTCGAGGCTGGCATCGTCCATCTCCAGCAATGCCTCCTGCGAAGTGGCGCGGTGCAGAACGACGCGGTCGTCGCCCGCGAACTTCTCGGCCACCATCTCGTGCATTTCCGGCATCCGGTCGGCGTTCTTCTTTCGCCCGAAGCCGGTGTTGTTGAACCGGGGATCGTATTCCCACGGGTCGATCAGATGCAGCTTCGTCGGTTCACAGACCTCCAGGATCACCTCGCTGAACCGACCCTCCCAGACACCGACTTCTGCCCCGATCCCGCCCTTGGGCAGGGCTTCGAGCATGTTGCGCCGGGTCTCATCACGTTTTCCTGCCATTTTGCCCCCTCAGGCGTCCGATTTCGCCGTTTTTCTGGTCTTGAGTTCATCCCAGAGGTCCCGGTACCGGGCATCCTCCATCAATTCGGCGAATTGCGCCCGATGCCAGGCGACCCCCTGCTTGTGCAGCTGCCGCGTAGCCCGGTCGGAGCGCAGATCGGCCAGCGCCTCGGCAAATCCCGGGGCGCCATCGACCAGCGTCTTGTCGCGCCCGCCGGTCATGTTCCACTTGTCCCAGTAGTCCAGCCCCAGATCCTCGCCCACGTGGTTGGCGCGGCCGCGGTTCTTCTTGAGGATATACGCCTCGAGCGAACGCAGGGGGTAATGGTGCATATAAGCCGTCTCCTGACAGCCATCCCACTTCATCAGCCAGCTCTGACCCTTGTTCATCCGCGCGCTGATGTCCTCGCCCGACGGCGATTTCCAGACGATGCGGTCCTTCCACTCGTCCTTCACGCGGGGGCGGTGCAGGCCGAAATGATACATCGCGTCCGGATTGCGGAAGAGCGTCTTCACATCGCGCGACTTGCGCCCGCCCCGACGCGGCACCGGCTCGCAAACGGTGAATTGCGCGGTCAGCGGCTTGTCGCGGAACGGCTCGATCCCGCCATTGCCGAAGCATTTCCACGGAAAGCTCACCACATCGGTTTCGGGCCCCAAGTCGGCCAGCAGACCCTGGATTGTGCCATCGGCGGACCGCACGTTGATGAATTCATCGACATCCGTGATCAGGATCCAGGTCGCCTTGTGACGCAGCACGTGATCCTTGGCCCAGCGCAGCGCCGACTTGTGCGGACCGCGTTTCAGAACGGTATTGACCTGATGGGTCAGAATGCCCCGCGCCTCCAGCCGGTCGAGCAGCGCGTCGGTCGTATCATCGCAATCGTTGGTGAAGACCAGGAAATCGGTGAAGCCGATGGCCCGATTGTGCGCGACCCATTCGAGGATATAGGGCGCCTCGTTCTTCATCGTCGAGATGATGAGGAACCGCTCCTCGGTCGGGCGGGGCCGAAGGCTCACGCTTTCGGGCAACTGAAGCGACCAGAATTGCCCCTGCTGCGCGACCTCCGCACCATCGATCCGGGCGGCGAGATCGGACACCGCCTCGCGCACGGGGCGGCCCAGTTCAACACCCCAATGCCAACCGCCCCCGGCGATCACGCCACCGGGCCGCACGACACGGGCGGCCTGTTCCAGATCGGCCAGAATCACGTCGTACTGCTTGTTGCCGTCCAGCCAGATCCAGTCGAGCGTCGCATCCGGCATCATCGTCAACGCATCGGTGGACCCGCTGCGCAGGATGGTCGCCTCGGGATAGGCGGCGCGGATGGCGTCATGGTCGGCATCCCGCTCTTCCTGCGGGGCGACAAAGGCGTGGGGTCGGCTGTCCTGCGCCTCGTCTTCGGCCCAGGGGTCGATCAGGGTCAGGCTGGTCGGGACGGCAACCTCGGCAAGCCACCGGGTCCAGCGCCCCTTGTTCGTTCCGACCTCCGCTCCGCTGCCGCCTTTGGGCAGAAGATCCATCGTCGACCGGGCATTGTCGCGCAGGATGGTCACCCCTTCAGCATCCCTTCCAGGCGTTCCAGTTGCACGCGGATCGCCGCCTCGGCTTCGGGGTGACGGGCGACTTTGCGTTTGCTCATGATCCGCTTGAGCGCGGCCAGGCTGTCATCGCGCACTGCCGCTTCCAGCCGGTCTGACACCATTCCCGCCGACGACAGCGCGGCGATCCAGTGGCGGAGCATCTCTTCGTCCGTCGGCTGCTTTTCGCACCAGACCTGTTCGAACAACATCATGATGAAATCGAGCACCGCGCGGGGCAGATGCCTGCGGTCCTGCTTGAAAGGCGAATGGAAGACATCCGTCACGATCTCGTAGCTGGGCCAGTAGTGCAGATAGCCCTCGTCCCCCAACTCGCGCATCAATTCATCGAGGGCCACGCGCAGCACGGCCTTGCTGACCGAATTGGCGCTGATGCAGCTGACGGGCCGGAACGTCGCGATCAGCGGGACAGGCGACAGGGTGGTGATGATCTTGGCATCCGGGCGATGCTTGCGGATCAGATCGTAGATGGCGCGGATGTTGTCCTTGTTTTCCTCGACGGTGGTCACGCGGAACTTGTGACGCGCGGGGTCATAGGCCTCCTGCGGGATCGACCGCCAGAAGACACCGCCCGTCACCTCATCATACCAGACCTCCGACAGGCCGAACGTCAGGATGAACAGGTCGGTCTTGGAAAAGATGTCGAGCGTCTGCTGACGGATATCCTCGTCATAGCCATAGCTTTCGGCCTCATAGCCGTGCCACAGGTCCTCTTCGAATTTCTTGCCCTCGAAGGCCCATTCGAACTGCTGGCGGATGACGAAGCTGTTCACCATCCCTTCGCCACACTTGACGACATAGGCGTTGGAGCCCTCGTCACGCGTCAGGATGTTGTAATTCCGGCCCGCCAGCCAATTGGAGATATTGGCCGCGAAACACGACCCGAAGGCGGTGATCTTGGTGGACGGCGTCACCATCCGGGTGGCCGGCTGCCAGCCTTCGGTCACCCATTTCAGGGCGGCGTCGGCTTCGGCCATCTTCTCGAAATCGGGGTTGAAGTTCGTGTGTTCGCCACGGAACCACGTGCGAAAGACACCTTCCTTGCGCGTATGCTGGAAGTTGAAGGTCTTGGCTGAGGCTTTCTTGTTCATGTCTCACGCATCCTTCGAAACCATGTCAAAACGAGGGCTATCGGCCGGAATGAAGAGCACATCCGACATGCGCGGCGCCCGCGTCAGACCGCTCAGGAAGCTATGCACTTCGAAACCTTGCGATGCCATGAACGCGATCACCTCCGAAAACCGATAGCCGCCCTCGAACCGCTTCTTGATCGAGACTTCGGCGATGACGAACTCGCAACGTTTCAAGGTGCGGGTCGCGCCCTTGAGCACTTCGAGCTCGTGACCTTCGGTGTCGATCTTCAGGCCGAAGGGCCCTTCGATCCCATCGGTAATCGTATCGAGACGGCTGACGGGAACCTTTCGGCGCTCGAGCACCTCGACGGCGTCAATCCGCCGCCCGCCGGACGTCCGGGCCAGACGCCCCGGTTCCAGCTCCAGCTCGACACTGCCCTTGCGCGCGCCCAGGGCCGTGACGTGAAAGTCGAAATCCAGCTTCGACCAGGCGGCAGTAACGGCCGCGCGGCTTTCCTCCAGCGGGTCGATCAGCAGGAACTTTCGGTCGGGGAAAGCGTCGTACAGGAACGGTGTGCCGTTCAGGACGCCCACGTCGATGATGACGGGCGCGGTAAAATCGTACCGGCGAAGATAGCCGGCCTGCAACTTGTCTGGAACTGCCATGGGTCTGCTCCCCGTGGTGCGGTCGCTGCTTTGGTTGCGGATCGTTCAATGCCCGCGCCCCACGATCATAGCGAAGGCGCGGGCCTACGCCAAGCGGTCGCGCATGGTGTCACCCGGCAGCAACGTCGGCACCAGTTCGACCCGCCGGTCGTCGCTGTCGAAGACATGATCGCCCGCGATGATCCGCGCGGCCACCTGACCCGCCTCGCGGCGGCGGCTGTCGACGGTGGCCAGCTTGCGCGGCAGACCGTCCAGGAGGGTGAAGGCGTTGAACCCGGCAAGGCCCAGGTTTCCCCCCACATCCAGACCCTTTTCCAAGGCATAGAGCAGCCCGCCCGCCCCGGTCAGATCGTTGGTGTAGAACAGGAAGTCGAGGTCCGGGGTCCGCTCCAGCATGGCGGCCGTCATCTCGCGTCCCTTGGCAAAGCCCGACAGTCCGGAATAGGCCATCTGGTCCGCGACACCGATCCCGGCCTCGGACAAGGCCCGCTCCAGCCCTTCGATGCGTTTGCGTGCCCTGTGGTCCCCGTCCATCTTGGTGCCCAGGATGCCGACCCGCGAATAGCCGCGCTCCGCGATTTCGGTCCCGACCTGATAACCGGCGCGCCAATGACTGATCCCCACGGCGGCATCGACCGGGTCGCCGTCGACATCCATCACCTCGACCACGGGCACCCCGCAATTGGCCAGCATCGCGCGACTTGCGTCGGTGTGCTCGAGGCCCGCGATGATGACACCCGACGGACGCCAGGACAGCATCTCGAACAGGGTCTTCTCTTCCTTGGCGGGGTCATAGCTGGTGGTGCCGACCACCGGTTGCAGCGACGTCGTCGCCAGCACCTCGTCCACACCGGCCAGCATCTCGGGGAAGACCAGGTTCGACAGGCTTGGCACGATGACGGCCACAAGGTTGACCCGGTTCGACGCCAGCGCGCCCGCGATCTTGTTGGGGACATATCCCAGGCGCTTGGCCGCCTCGATCACCTTGGCACGGGTCTTGTCGCTGACGTCGCCACGATTGCGCAGGACACGGCTGACGGTCATTTCGCTGACGCCCGATTCCTCGGACACGTCGCGCAGTGTCAGATGTCTGTTTGGGGGTCGCACCAACCGTCGCACTCCGGGCATTGCCTGTCGCTGCGGAAGCTAAGCCTTTTGGCGACCTTGCGCCAGAGATGACCGACACCGACGGGTTGCAAGGCGGGTGACAAGGCGCGCGCAACGGCCTATGACCACGGCGGGGTCCCGTGGCTCAACTGGATAGAGCAATCCCCTCCTAAGGGATAGGTTGCAGGTTCAAGTCCTGCCGGGATCACCAGTCAGCCCCATTTCGTTCGTGTGACCTGTTCAATCGACGGGCCAGCCGGCAATTGGCCATCCCTCCGCACGGCTTCCGCCATATTTGAGCCTTCCACCCTGCACGACAGGCCGCTAGCGTCGCCGAAGTATCGAGAGAGGATCGATTATGGCGGACACTGGGAAGGCGGGCGGTTGGCTCAAACGGATCTTCGGATCGGGGGACGGACCGAAGACTGACATGCGGATCGCCAAGGAGATCGAATATCTCGACAAGGTGGAAGCCGACCTGACCGTCAAGACCGTGTCCTACATCCTGACCGGCGAGCCCGCGACGGTGATCGCCAGTCTTGATGCACAATCCCAAGCCATCCTGAAGGCACGGGCCGCCAAGATACAGGGCGGCGGCTACGTGGCGCATTATGGTGATCCCAAGGCCGCTCAGGGCCGGAGGGCCTTCGTGCTGGACGGGGCGCAAAACCTCGACATCGCGGCGCGCTACGTCAAGGTTCTGGCGCTGACCGACTTCTTGAATGTGACGCTTTACGCCGGGGGATCCGACGACATGCCAGACCTGGTAAAGTCGCTGATCCAGACGGTGGGACAGGTCTCGCGGGCCCCCGGCAATATATCGACGACACGGCTGTCGGCGGACGATTTGCTGAAGCTGATCGCGATGCTCGGCGGTCGTCCGGCGGACCTTGTCGATCACGTCATGGGATCGAGTTGGTCGGTGATGACGGCGTTCTTCCGGGACCGTGACGCGCTCGAGCAATTCGCGCTCTCCCTCCCCGCGACCGAGGTCATCGCGGGGCTGACCCGTCACAAGGCCGACACCCTCGCGAACGCCATCAAGGCAATGACCTGGCGCAAGATCGCGTCCGACCCGGCCTATCTCGATTTCCTGCTTGGCGGGCTGGAATCCGGATCGCAAAAGGTCCGCGATGCGGCCCGCGCGGCCCTGCTGACCCAGGATGCGGGCACGGTCACCGACCGCGTGGTGCCGCTGGCGTCTTCGGGCAAGGCCGCCTTGCGCACTTCGGCGGCGCAGATGCTGGGGGAATTGGGAACCGACACGGCGATGGATGCGCTTCGGGCGCGGCGCGAGATCGAGAAGACCCAAGCGGTTCAACTTCTGATCGATCAGTTCCTCGGCACATCTGCGGTCGCCCAAACCGCCGGGGTCGATCCGGCCGTCGGATACATCGCCGCAGACGGCAGCACGGTCGAAATCCCCGCACGCCGCGCATTGCCCAAGGGCGACGGAAAACCCTTCGGCAAGGACGACCTGGCCATCCTGTCGGCCATCGATGCAAAGCTTGAGGCCAGCCAGCGCGAGCACGAGGCGAACCGGGTCAAGGCCGGGCACAAACCCCATGTGGTGCGGCCCGTCAAGCGCGCCAGTGACCTGATCGACGTCTTCAATGGGGAGCGCCCCGTCACGCCCTATGTAAATTCCAAAAATCGGGACGCGGTCCAGATCAGCTATCTGCCGAACGCCTATCACGGCTGGATTTCCGAGGCGCTGTCGCGCGCGCCGACGGACCGAGCGATGCAGATCTGTCTCGCCAGCCTGCACGATTTCGACCGCATCTTCGAACAATGGCAATCGACCCCGATGACCACTTGGATCGGCGACCGGATGCGCGATGCAACCCTGGATCTGCGCGACTTGCTGAATGGCGCGGGCCAGGCTTCGATCCAGTATCGCAGCCGCGACTATCTCATCCCGGTCAAGACCCCGGCGGCGGCCGATTTCGCCCGGGTCTGGATCGGCGGATCGGCGCAGACCGGCAGTTGGACCGCCCAATCCCTGGAACAGAGCTTCGGCAAGGAGCCCTGCTGGCCCGCCATCGCCGAACACCTCGACGTCATCGCCGATGCCCTGCCGCCGCAGAACCTGAATGCGCAGGCCAACGCGGGGGCGATTGCGATGCTGCAACTGCTTCCCGCCCTGCCCGCGCAATTCGTCCAGCCGATCCTCTTCGTGGCCTTGGGCGACAGTCGAGTGGCCCGCGACCGGGCGCGCGCCGTTCTGGCCAAACAGCCGGGTCTGGACGAGGCCATTTCGGAGGCGCTGACCGACAAGCGACAGGCCGTGCGCGCGAACGCCGCATCCTTCCTGGCGCAGCGCGGGGCCAAATCCGCGCTGCCCGCAATCGTCAAGCGCCTGAAGGCCGAGAAATCGGAAACCGCCCGCGCCGCGATGATCTCCGCGGTGGCCGATCTTGGCGGCGACACCACGCCCTACCTGAGCCGCAAGGCACTGGTCGCCGAAGCCGAGAAGCTGGCCACCAAACTGCCCGGCGGCAAGCTCGATTGGCTGCCCCTCGATCAGGCCCCCGGCCTGCGCTGGCGCGATGGGGCCACGGTCGAGCCGGTGGTGATCGACGCCTGGACGAAACTGGCGGTCAAGCTCAAGGCGCCGGGCGACGGGGCGTTGTTCAACCTCTACCTCGACCAACTGGATAAGGGCGACGCAGAGGCCTTTGCGAACTGGTTGCTGACCAGCTGGATCGGCTATGACACCTTCCGCGACTCGCTGGCCGAAATGCGCGCGGCGGTCCTGCCGATGGCGCAGCAATACCAGTCGCAATACACATACTACAAAGACAAGCCGCTCGACGAAATCGTGGCGATGCTGGTCCGCTACCAGATGCAGAGCTATCCCAATTCGGGAAGCGACACCAAGGGTCTGCTGGCGATGACCCATCGCGCGACGCCCGCCGTTATGGCCAGGATCTGCTCGGCCTACCTCAAGGATCACGGCAAGCGCGTCTCGCAGGCCAAGGCCATGATCGAGGTTCTGGCCTCTGCCGGTACGTCCGAGTCGATCCAGGTTCTGGTCGCAACATCCACCCGCTTCAAGCAACGTTCGGTCCGAGAGATGGCCGAAACGCTGGTCACGGCGCTGGCCGAAGATCGCGGCTGGACCGCCGACGAACTGGCCGACAGGTCGATCCCGTCGGGCGGGCTGGAAGACGGCGGCGCGATGGAGCTAGAGGTCGGAGAGGAGCTCAAGACCTATACCATCCGTCTCGACAGCGACCTGGCCGTGCGGATCACCAATCCGGCCGGGAAAGAGGTCAAATCCCTGCCCGCCGGCAAGGATGCCGCCACCAAAGAGGCGAAATCGCTGCTTTCGGGTCTCAAGAAGACCATCAAGACCGTCACCGATCAGCAGCGGATGCGCCTCTACGAAGCGATGATGGCCGGGCGCACCTGGACGCGTGACGACTGGCAGAACGACCTGAACGCGCATCCCATCATGGCGCGTCTGACCGAACGTCTGGTCTGGCGTGCGCTGGCCGAAGACGGCACCCCCATCGCCGCATTTCGCCCCACGCCCGAAGGTGATCTCTTCGATGCGGCGGGCGACGATGTCGACCTTGACGCGGCGGTACGGATCGACCTGGCCCATTCCGCCACCATGGACGCCGAGGCCCGCGCGGCCTGGCTGGAGCATATCAAGGATTTCGAGGTGACGCCGCTGTTCGCGCAGTTGACCCGCCCAGTCCACGACCTGACCCCGGACCAGCGCGCGCTGACCGCCATCACCGACCGCGAAGGCTGGTTGATGGAGGCGCTCAAACTGCGGTCGGCAACCGGCAAGCTGGGCTACGATCGCGGCTCGGTCGAGGATGGCGCGAGCTTTCAGGACTATTCCAAGACCTTCCGCAGCGCGGGCATCGTGGCCGAGCTGCAATTCACCGGCAGCTACGTTCCCGAAGACAACATCCCCGTGGCCATCATGTCGATGCAGTTCCGTCAGAAGGCGCGCATCATGAAACTGGGGGACGTGCCACCGCTGCTGCTGTCGGAATGCTGGAACGACCTGCACGATATCGCCGCCGTCGGATCGTTCGATGCCGATTGGCGCAAGAAAGGTCTCTATACATGACAGAACAGACCCTCCGTCAGGCCGCCGAGACGGATTTCGCCGACCAATTGACGCGTCTTGCCGCGGACGATGGCCCGCGCCCGACGGGGTGGCACCTGACCCCGCGCGCCGTACGGCGCTTCATCACGGGCGATCCATCGCTCGACATCGCGCCCAAGTTCGTGGGCGACGACGCCCTGGTCGACCGCTGCATCGTCTCGCTGATGGGGCGTCAGGGCCTGATGTTGGTGGGGGAGCCGGGGACGGCCAAGTCCCTGCTGTCCGAACTGCTGGCCGCCGCCATCTCGGGGCGGTCCACCAATGTGGTGCAGGGCAGCGCCGGGATCATCGAAGATCACCTGCGCTATGGCTGGAACTATGCCCTGCTGCTGGCCGAAGGGCCGTCGCCGCGCGCCATGGTCCCGTCGCCAGTCCTTCAGGCGATGCAGGCCGGTCAGATCGTCAGGGTCGAGGAGCTGACCCGCTGCGCCCCCGAGGTGCAGGATGTGCTGATCTCCCTGATGTCCGAAAAGACGATCACCGTGCCCGAACTGGGGTCGGACGTCGAATACCGCGCCCGCCCCGGTTTCAACGTGATCGCCACGGCGAACCTGCGCGACCGCGGCGTGCATGACATGTCGTCCGCTCTCAAACGGCGCTTCAACTTCGAGACGGTGCATCCCATCGCCGATGCCGCCTTCGAAAGGGATCTGGTCGCGCGTCAGGTCGCCGAACGCATGGCCGATCACCCGGGCGCGCCCGCTGCCGATACCGACGTGCTCGACCTCCTGGTGACCGTGTTTCGCGATCTGCGGCGCGGGCGGCTGGAAGATGGCACCACCGTTGCGGCCCCCAGGGCGGTAATGTCGACGGCCGAGTCGGTCAATGTGGCCCATGCCGCCTTGCTGGACGCGACCTATCTGGATCAGGGCGCCGTCGCGGGCCGTCATCTGGCGCGGCAGTTGCAGGGCGTGGTCTTCAAGGACGACCCCGAGGACGCGCGCAAGTTCCGCAGCTACATCGACATCGTCGCCCGCGACCGGGCCGGGAAATCCGCAGTCTGGCGCGATTTCTTCAAGGCGGCGCAGGCGGCCCTCGGGCCCCAAGATCCGGCCAAGTGACCGAACCGCTCATCACGCGCGACAGGGCCGAGGCCGAGTTGTTCGGCACGCGGGGAAGCACCTGTCTCTTTGCGCCGATCCGGCATCATTCGCCCGCCTGTGCCTGGATGCTGCGCGCGATGATCCGGGACCATGCGCCCGAGGTCATCCTGATCGAGATGCCCGCCGACCTCGCGGCACATATCCCGCACCTGACCGACCCCGAAACCGTGGCCCCCGTCGCCATCGCCGCCCTTGGGCCCGAGGCAGAGGCCGGGCGGTCCGTGGCCTATTATCCCTTTTCAGACACTTCGCCCGAGTTGATGGCCCTGCGCGAAGCCGCACGCCTTGGGGCAGAAGTGCGGTTCATCGACCTGGCCACTGGCGCGCGCGTCAAGGACGACGCGCGCCCGATCCCGCAACCCGAAGACCCCTTCGACACCGCCGCCTTCATCGCCGCCAGTTGCCAGCGATTGGGCCTGCGCGACGGCAACGAACTCTGGGACCATCTGTTCGAGGTCCGGCTGGGCGAGGACGACTGGCGTCGTTTCTTTGCCGATGTGCATGCCTATTGCCTCGCGATCCGCGAAACCACGCCGAAAGGTCGGATCGACGGCGACGATACGCGTCCGCGCGAAGCCGCCATGCGCGCCCATATCGCCGCCTGCGCGGGCAAGCGCATGGTCGTCGTGACCGGCGGCTTTCACACCCCCGCCCTGATCGGCGAGGGCAGCGATTCAGTCCCTAAACCGGACAAATCATCCGAGTCCTACCTGATTTCCTACGGCGAAGAGGCGCTGGACGCCTTGTCCGGCTATGCCGCCGGCCTGCGCCACCCCGCGTGGTATGCCCGCGCCATGGCCGCCGCCGAGGCGAAGGGTGGGCCGCCCGACTGGGATGCGCTTCTGCTTGAGACGGGCACCGATTTCGCCGCCCACATGAAGGCCGCCAAGCGTCGCATCGCACAGCCGCAACTGGTCGAAATGCTGACCATGGCCAAGGGGCTGGCCGCGATGAAGGGACGGACGGCGACCCTTCTGCCCGATCTGTTCGACGGCGCGCGCACCGCCCTCATCAAGGGGCAGGCGGGCCCGGGCGAGCCGTTCACCGAAGGCCTGCACGCCTTTCTGCGGGGCACGCGGCTTGGCACCGCGCCCCGCGCCGCCGGACGCCCACCCATCGTCGCCGACGCCCGCGACCGGGCCGGTCGCGCCCGGATCGACCTGGATGACAGCACCCGCAAGGCGCGCAAGCTCGACATCCGCCGCAAACCGGCGCATCGCGCCGCGTCTCAATTCCTGCACCAGATGAACCTGCTGGACACAGGCTTTGCCAGTCTGACCAGCGGTCCGGATTTCGTCACCGGCAGTCGCGTCGACCTGCTGTTCGAGGAATGGGACATTGGCTGGTCGCCCTTCGTCGAAGGCCGGCTGATCGACGTGGCCCACCAGGGCGCCACCGTGCCCCAGGCCGCCGGAGCCGTCCTGCTGGCGCGCCGCGCAGCCCTGTTCGAGCAGGGCCGGGGTGACGACATCGCCGCCCTTCTGACACTCGTCATCACGGGGCTTCGCGCCGGGTTGGGCGCGCGCCTGTCGGCCATGGTCGGTGAATTGACCGAGTCCGTCACGAACACGGGCGATCTGGCCGGTCTGGCCGCCATGATCGACCGCCTTCAGGCGGCCGCCGCGCCGGGCGATCCGCTCCACGATGCGGACGCGCCCGACCTGCTGGCGCTGGCCCGGCGCGCCTTCGACCGGCTGGTCTATCTTTGCGCCGACCTGCCCGACCGGCCCGATGACGAATTGGACCCGGCCATTGCGGCCTTGCGCACCTTGGCTGGCGTGCTGCGTGGGCCGAATGCCGACAGGTTCGAGGGGAACCGCTTCGATGCCGCGATGGAAGACATCCTGCAGGCCGAGGATTGCCCGCCGCGCCTGATGGGGGCGGTCATGGGCCTCCTGGTGCGGGCGGGACGGCGCGACGATGGCGATCTCGCCCGGCTGCTTTCGGGCAGCCTGCGCGGCATCGGCGGCACCCCGGACGCCCGCGCAGCCGCTCTGGACGGGCTCTTGACCACGGCACCGATGCTTCTGTGGCAGGCGCGCGCGGTGCTGGAGGCCGCGAATGCCACGCTGATCGCCCTCGACGACGACGGCTTTCTCGCCTTGCTGCCGTCCCTGCGGCGCAGCCTGACCGCGCTCAACCCGCACGAGACGGACCGGCTTGCCGAAGAGCTGACCCTGATCCTGGGCGAGAACACAGCGACCCTTGGGCAAAGGCAGTCGTTCTCCGAAGCCGACCTGCATCGCGGCATGGCGCTGGACCGCGCCCTGGGCGAGGCATTGCGCGTGGACGGTCTGGCATGAGCCGGAGCCCGATCGAACGCTGGCGTCTGATGCTGGGCCGCTATGCCGACCGGCGGATGGGCGGTTGTCTGGGCACGGGCGACCAGCGCCGGGACGCGGCACTCGACTACCTCTATGGCCGCGAATACGGAAAACGCGGGATCGAGACGGGTCCGCGCGAGGCCAGCCTCGACCCCACGCGGATGAAGGCCCTCGACTGGCTGGGCGAGGCCAGGAGCCTGTTCCCCGAGACGGTGTTCGACAAGCTGAAGGCCGATGCGATCGACCGCTACCAGATGACCGACCTTCTGAAGGACCCGAAGGTCTGGGAGGATCTGGAAGCCTCCCCCGCGACCCTGCGCACGCTCCTGTCGTTTCAGGACCGCGCCGACCCGGCCATGCAGGCCGAGCTGCGCCGCATCGCGCAGGCCGTCATCGACGAGATCCTGCAAAAGCTGCGCACGCAGGTCATGCGGTCCCTGACCGGACGGCGCAACCGACACCAACGCTCGCCGATGAAGTCGGCCAACAACTTCGACGCGCGCGCCACCATCCGCGCAAACCTCGCCAATTGGGATGCCGAACGGCAGCGGATCGTGGCCGATCGCCTGCGTTTCATGGCACGTCAGAAGCGGCACCTCGACTGGACCATCATCCTCTGCGTCGACCAGTCGGGGTCGATGACCGAAAGCCTGATCTTCGCGGCACTGATGGCATCCATTCTGGCGGGATTGCCGGGGGTGCGGGTCAAGATGGTCCTGTTTGACACCTCGGTGGTGGATGTGACGGATCAATTGGACGACCCCCTTGCGCTGCTGCTGTCGGTGCAACTGGGCGGGGGCACCGACATCGGCAAGGCACTGGCCTATTGCGAGGGGCTGGTGGAGCAACCGACACGCACTGTCGTCGCTCTGATCTCGGACTTCTACGAAGGGGCCGGACCGCGCCGCCTGCTGGCGACGGTCGCCCGCCTGTCCGAGGCCCGGGTGAAGATGCTGGGCATTGCCGCCCTCGACGATAGCGGGCGCGCCGATTTCGACCGGGTCATGGCGGGCAAGCTGGCCGCCCTGGGCATGGAGGTCGCGGCCCTCACCCCCTCTGCCTTTGCCGATTGGCTGGCCGAGGTGATGGTGTGACGGCGCTCGCCCAGATGCTGGCCACCTGGGACGAGGCCGCGCTGACCGGATTGGTCTCCAAGGGTATCGTGATCCGCGCGGGCAAGGACGCGGCGACGGCCACCATCCGGGATCGCTCCGACGGTGGCGCGACAGTGGTGACGGGGGGCGCGACCGTCAGCGTGACGGCCCCTGACCTGCGCGCGGCGCGCTGCGATTGCGGGACGCCCTTTCCCTGCCGCCATGTGATTGCGGCGGTCATTGCCCTTCGAATGACGGCACCTGCGTCGACCGGCGAACCGTCGCCGTCGGCGACCGAGGTGCCCGACGTAATCGACATCGCGACGCTTCCATTTTCCGACATCAAGACGTTCGCAGGCACCGACTGGAGCCGGGCGCTTGCCCTGACCGGCGAGGCGGCGCAGATCACGGGCGACACCACCCGCGCCGTCACCTTTCCGGAGACCGCAGAGACGGTGACCTTTCCCGTCGGCCTGGGTTTGAAACAGGCTCTCTACAAGGGAAAGAGCGCCAGCCGGACGCGCATGGCCGTCGCCGCCGCAGCCTTGGTTCTGGCCCGCGCAAGCGGGCGCGACCTTCCCGAGGTCACCGTCGAAAATGCGACGGCCCGGGCCGATCCGCAGACACTGGACCGGATCGAAGCGGCCTTGGGAGAAGCGGCGGTCGCCCTGTCCGCCGGGGCCTTGCCCCAGGCTGCGACGCGCCTCTTCACCCTTGCCATCTCGACCCGCGCCGAGGCCGTGCCGCGCCTTGCGGCGGAACTGCGGGGCCTGTCGCGACGGATGACCGACGAGGCCCTGCGCCGGGCAGACGAAACGCCGGAAAAGCTGCTTTTGGCCCTGGGGCGCACCCACGCGCTGACCCGGGCCCTGCGCTTCAACCCCGAGGATCCGGCGCTGGTCGGAACATTGGCGCGCAGCTTTGCGCCCTCGGGTCCGATGGATGTGATCTATCTGGGGAGCGAATCCTGGCGGACGCTCGCAGGGGCGCGCGGCCTCACCTCCGTCTTCGTGAACCCCGCGACCGGCACGATCCACCGCGCCACCGAAGCGCGCGCCGCCGGGACCGATCTGACGTTCGAGCCGCGCCAATCCTGGTCGACGCCGCTCTGGGGTCTGATGCCCCCGTCCCGCATGAAGGGCCGCCTTTTGCATCTGCCGGATGCGGCTTTGGCCCCCGATGGTGGCCTTGGTCTGACCCAGAAAGCCACAGACGCGGGCGAGGGGGGAGAGGTGGCCGGCATCACCAGTTGGGCCGACCTGCGACCCGCCTTCGACGCCCAGATGGGTCGGGGCCTGCGCCAGCGTCCGGGCGAAGCCCTGCTGCTGCTTACGCCAAAGACGACCGACGCGCCGGTCTTCGATCCCTATGCGCAGCGGTGGGTCTGGACCTGGCAGGATGCCGAGGGTGTGGCCGTCGACCTGCGTTTGCCAACCGATATGCTCAGTGACCCACGGCTGCTCGACCCGCTGACCCGGCGCGTGACGCGGGGGCTGGTGGCGCTGGCCCCGGGGGGTGCGATGCGGCTGATGTCCCTCTGGCTTGGGGGTAGCGCGGCCGGACATTACGTCCTGCAGTTCGACACATTGCCCAAACCGGTCGGCTGGACGGCGCTGGTTGACCGGATCCGGGACAAGGTCGCGGCGCCTGCTGCGCGCCCGCCTGCGCCGCCCGACCCGCTCCGTCTGGCGCTGGATCGCGCAGCAGAGGCGGTGCTGGCAAGCCTGACCCGCCCGAACGCGCCTCGCCCCATCGACCAGACCCGCGCCATCGGGTTGGCGCGCATCGCAGAGGGTCTGGACTCGCTGGACGGAACCGCCGCGACGGCCCTTCCCACGGCCTATCTTCTGGCGCTTGCGCAGAATGCCCTCGGCGACCGGGCCTGACCGCGTGCCTATGTGTCGTCGTGCAGGCTGGCCCAGGTCAGGTCGAACCGAGCCAAATACTTGCGAAGCCGGTCCGCGTCGTTCCGACTGGTCCGCGTTTCGCGTGAGGCGGCGAACAGGCGTCGGCCCGCCTCGCTTATCGTGGGGGCGGTGCGACAGATCCGGATCACATGGGCCAGTTGCGGCACGTCGAATGGATCGAGCGTCAGGTCCGTCACCTCGCCGACCAGACGGGCGTCCGGGTCGTTTTCTGCCATGCGCCAGCGTCGGCGCAGCGTCTCCACCTCTTCGTCGACCTGCGCGCGCGTGATCCGTCCACGGGGGGCCAGGGTACAAAGCCGCAGGATCGCTCCGCCGAAATCGCGGAAATTGCCGGGCCAGGGCGTGTCGGGCGCGCGGGCGAACCGGAGCCAGGCGTCGGCGGCATCCGCGTTGAACCCGACTCGCGTGCCCAGAATCTTTTCCGCCCGGGCAAGTTCGAACCGCAGGTTCGCCTCCAGATCCTCGGTCCGGTCGCGGAGTGCCGGCAGGCGGAACGTCCAGAGGTTGAGACGCGACAACAAGTCAAGGCGAAACCGATCCTCGGCCACGAGCGTGGCCAGATCGCGCGAGGCACCGGCGATGACCTGGAAACGGCTGGTGACTTCGGAGTCGGAGCCCAGCGGATAATATCGCCCCGTCTCGAGCGCATGGAGGAGGAGGGCCTGTTCCTCCATCCCCAGCTCATCGATCTCGTCCAGAAAGAGCACGCCGCCATCCGCCTCGCGCAGCAGGCCTGACCGTTCTGTCCCCGGCTGGCCCGTATGACTGCGGCGCTGGCCAAAGAGTGTCGCAATCGCCCCGCCGCCGCGCAGCGTCGCGCAATTGACCTGCACCAGACGGCCCTTCACCCGGCGCCGCTGCAGCTTCAGCTCATAGATGCGCTGCGCCAGTTCCGATTTGCCCGTCCCCGACTCCCCCATCAACAGGATCGGCGCGTCCGAAATGCTGGCCACCTGTTCGATCCGGTCGATCAGGGCGTTATACGCGGGGTTCCGCGTCTCGATCCCTCCCTTCAGCAGATCGCCATATTCGCGCGTCTGCTGATCGAACCTCTGTTGCAGCGCGTCGTATCGGCCAAGGTCCAGGTCGATGAGGTCGAACGTCCCGATCTCCTCGTCCCCGCGCGGCGGGCCGGTCTGGATCAGGGCCGCCGGGATATGGCGCGATTCCGAGAGCAGGAACCAGCAGATCTGCGCCACATGCGTGCCGGTGGTCAGGTGGATGTGATACCGCTCCCGATCCTCGTCAAAGCCGTAGTCCTTGGCGAAGTCGAACAGCTTGGCATAGACCTCCTGCAGGTCCCAGGGGTCGTCCAGATCCATCTGCACCAGCAGGACTTCGGTGTCGGGCGACACACGCTCGATCTCGCGTCGGACATCGTGGGCCAGGCGGCTGAACTTGCGATCATAGAGCAATTCGAACCGATCGACGTGAAACCCCTCGGTCTGGCACAGGCTGATGCTGGGCCGCCACCGCCGCCGCTTTCCCATGTCCAGCTGCGTGCCGAGAAAGCCGAGGACGACGTTGCGCATGATGTGCGATCCTTACGGATAAGTTACGATACTCAGCTATCGTATATGTCACGCCTTCATTCGACAAACCTGAATATTTTCCAACTATAACAGATCTTTACGTCGTT
Organism: Jannaschia pohangensis; assembly: GCF_900113875.1. Classification (GTDB taxonomy): domain Bacteria; phylum Pseudomonadota; class Alphaproteobacteria; order Rhodobacterales; family Rhodobacteraceae; genus Jannaschia; species Jannaschia pohangensis. The sequence goes on from NZ_FORA01000005.1 coordinate 85,847, forward strand.
TTCCAGATTTCCTGGGAATCGATCCGGTCCAATGTCAGAAAGCTCTCACCAGAAGAGAAAGACCTGAAGCGACGGATGAATCCGCATCCGAAGACAGACGGCGGACCGGGCCCATTCCCGGTCCGCCGCACCACCCGTCACCCCCAATGGGGAGCACTGACCAAGAGGACGAAATGATGGAAGACCTGACCCTCACACCCGTGACCGGAACCACCCTCAAGGAGTGGGGACATCGCCCCGGGGCGCAGTTCCCCTCCCTGATCGAGCGCGCGAATGCGATGCTCGCCCAAGGCACGGGGCTGGACGATATCCGGCAGACGCTGGCCAGCGAAATCCCGGTGCCGCCCGTTCAGGTCGACCTGCATCCTGCGGGTGCCATCCCCTTCCACGAAAACCTGATCCCCGCCGACGCGGACGAGGAAGGCAACCTCGAGAAGGTCCGCGAGACCATGCGTGCCGTGATGCGCACCCCGACTGTGGTCGGCGGCGCGATCATGCCCGACGCCTGTCCGGCGGGTCCCGTCGGCACCATCCCCGTGGGCGGTGTCGTGGCGGCGCGCAACGCGATCCATCCCGGGATGCATTCCGCCGATATCTGCTGCTCGCTGATGCTGACGGATCTTGGCGATGCCGACCCAGCGACGGTCCTGGATGCCGCCGCGTCAGTCACGCATTTCGGCCCCGGCGGGCGGGCGCAGGGCAAACGGTTCACCGTGTCGCTCGACCTGCTGGATGCATTCCGGGCGAACCCCTTCCTGAGCGACGCGAAGACGATCCGCGCCGCGCAGGAGCACATGGGGACGCAGGGCGATGGCAACCATTTCCTGTTCGTCGGGCGGTCGCGCGCGACGGGTCGGACCACGTTGATCACGCATCACGGCTCTCGCGGGCCGGGGGCGAAGCTCTACAAGGCCGGCATGGAAGTGGCAGAGGCGCATCGCAAGCTTCATTCACCGCAGACGCTCAAGCAGAACGCCTGGATTCCCGCCGACAGCGCGGAAGGTCAGGCCTATTGGGAGGCGCTGCAGCTGATCCGCAAGTGGACCAAGACCAACCACAACTCCATCCATCAGGCGACGATGGAGGCGGCGCGGGCGTCGGCAGGCGAGCGGTTCTGGAACGAGCATAACTTCGTCTTCCGGCGGGGCGACATCTATCTGCACGGCAAGGGGGCAACCCCGGCCTGGGACGGGTTCGCGCCGGATGCCGATGCGCAGGGACGCACCATCATTCCGCTCAACATGGCGGAGCCGGTGCTGATCGTGCGCGGATCGGATGCGGACCATGCCCTGGGGTTCAGCCCGCACGGGGCCGGGCGCAACTGGTCCCGGACGGAGCATATGCGCAGGCTCGGGTCGAAGACGGCGAATGAAGCCCTGCTGGAGGAGACCGTCGGACTCGACGTCCGCTTCGCCAGCGGCAAGGTCGATGCTTCCGAGTTGCCGTCGAGCTACAAGCCGGCTTCGGCTGTGGCGGAGCAGATCGGCTCCTTCGGTCTGGCCGAAGTGGTCGACCACATCGACCCCTACGGCTGCATCATGGCCGGTGAGCTGCCGCGCTTCACCCGCAAGACGCGCGGGCGCAGATGACACCCGACGATCCCGCCACAATCGGCGGGGTCGTCGAATTGCGTCGGAGCGGCTGAAAACCGACGAAGCCATGGTCGAATGCCGGACAACTGCACAATATTTGGGCGTTCCGGTCGGATGCCGGACTGTGCGGCGGGAATCCGTTGACTCTCGCCCCCGTGGATTGAACCAATAGGTAATTGGTTCACCATCGCGGAAGGCCCGAGATTGACCGAGTCGCCTCCTCTCTTGATGTTGCGGAATTTCAGCCTGCGCTTTCGCGGCCAGGGGGCCTGTGTCGTGGAGAACGTCGACCTCGACGTGGCGGCGGGTGAAATCCTCTGCATCGTGGGCGAATCCGGATGCGGCAAGAGCGTGACCGCCATGGCGTTGATGGGGCTTCTGCCCTCGGACACGGCCCGCATTCCCGACGGATCGATGACATTTGACGGGCGAACCTTCGATCTGACGACCGAAGGCATCCCGTCCGACATGCGTGGCAGCGACATGGCCATGATCTTTCAGGAACCGATGACATCCCTCAATCCGGCGTTCCGGATCGGCGACCAGATCGCGGAATCGGTGGAACGTCACAAGGGATGCAGCCGCGCCGACGCCCGCGCCCGCGCGCTCGAGATGCTGCGCCGGGTGGGCCTGCCGTCGCCCGAGCAACGCCTCGACCAGTATCCGCACCAATTGTCCGGTGGTCAGCGTCAGCGCGTGATGATCGCCATGGCCCTGGCCAACGACCCCCGCCTTTTGATCGCGGATGAGCCGACGACCGCATTGGACGTGACCATTCAGGCCCAGATCCTGGAGCTGATTCGCGACCTGCAACGCGACACCGGCATGGGCACGATCATGATCACCCACGATCTTGGCGTCGTGGCCGAAGTCGCCGACACCGTGGCCGTCATGTACGGCGGCCAGATCGTCGAGACCGGCCCCGTGGCCGAGGTCTTCGAGAACCCCCAGCATCCCTATACCATCGGCCTGATGGCCTCCGTTCCCCGCCTGACCGGCCCACGCGCCCGGTTGACCACGATCCCGGGGACCGTGCCGACGACCGACGCGATGGCCGAAGGTTGCCGGTTCCGCACGCGCTGCGCCTTTGCGGCCCCCCTCTGCGCCACCCGTCCGGCGCCCACGCGTCTGACCGGGGGCCATGCCGTCGCCTGTCACTTCGCGCCTTTGGAACAGCATCTGGCGGTGGCGGGATGAAACCGATCCTCGAAGCGCAGAACGTCACCAAGCATTTCCCGACCGGCGGGGGCCTGTTTCAGAAAAAGGGTCTGGTCAAGGCGGTCGACGGCGTTTCCCTGTCGATCACCCCCGGCGAGACCTTTGCCATCGTGGGCGAATCCGGCTGCGGAAAATCGACCCTCGCCCGCCTTCTGATGCGCCTGATCGATGCGACGACCGGCGATGTGGTGTTTGATGGCAAGCAGGTGACGACGGCGCGCGGCAAGGCCCTGTCGGACCTGCGGCGCGACGTGCAGTTCATCTTTCAGGACCCGTTCTCGTCGCTGAATCCCCGCATGTCGGTCGGACGGCTGGTCGGTGAACCACTCGAAGTCCACGCCCCCGACCTGTCGAAATCCGAGCGGCAGGCGAAGGTTTCGGCGCTTCTGGCCCAGGTCGGATTGCGCCCGGAACATGCCGACCGCTATCCGCACGAATTCTCGGGCGGCCAGCGACAGCGGATCGGAATCGCCCGCGCGCTGGCCTCCGGGCCCCGGCTCATCATTGGGGACGAACCGGTGTCGGCGCTGGATGTCTCGGTCCAGGCGCAGGTGGTGAACCTTTTGGGTGACCTCGGCCGTGACCTGGGCCTGACCCTGATCCTGATCGCCCATGACCTCGCCGTGATCCGGCACATGTCGGACCGCGTGGCCGTCATGTATCTGGGCAAGATCGTGGAGCAGGGGACAACCGACGACCTGTTCGAGCGACCACGCCACCCCTATACCCGCGCGCTTCTCGACGCGATCCCGGACCCGGACGACCGCGGAAGCGCCAGCCGCGCGCGGATCGAGGGCGAGATGCCCAGTCCGTTGAACCCGCCCCCCGGCTGTGCCTTTCACACCCGTTGCCCGCACGCGACTGACCTGTGCCGCACGAAGGTGCCGATGCCCCAGACGACACCGGACGGGCACATGACAGCCTGCCACCACTGGCAGGACCTTGGCCTGACCCCCCGTCAGACGACCGCAAGCAGCCGAAGCCCCGCGACGCAAGCGCGGCTGGAGCTTTATCGAAAGGCGACGGAGGGGGCGAAGATCATCCCCGTCGCATCCAAGACCCCCGACAGAGAGGAACTCACATGAAATACCTGACCCTCACCACTGCCGCGCTCGCCCTGATGGCGACGGGTGCCATGGCGCAAGACCTGCGCATCGGCCTGCAGGAGGACCCGGACGTCCTCGACCCCGACCAGTCGCGCACCTTCGTCGGCCGGATCGTCTATACCGCGCTCTGCGACAAGCTGGTGGACATCACGCCCGACCTGGAGATCATTCCGCAACTCGCCACCGAATGGACGGTGGCCGAGGATGGCATGTCCATCGACATGACCCTGCGCGAAGGCGTCGTCTTCCATGACGGCACCCCTTTCAATGCGCAGGCTGCGGCCGACAACATCTCGCGCTCGCAGACGCTGGAGGAAAGCCGCCGCAAGTCGGAACTGGCCTCCATCGCCTCGGTCGAGGTGACCGGAGACTATACTCTGACTCTGAACCTTACGGCCCCGGATGCGACCGTGATGGCGCAGCTGGCCGACCGGGCCGGCATGATGATCTCGCCCACGGCCGCGACCGAGGCCGGGACGGACTTCGGCGCAAACCCGATCTGCTCGGGCCCGTTCCGATTTGTCGAGCGGATCGCGCAGGACCGCATCGTGCTGGAGAAATTCGCCGACTACTGGAACGCGGAGGCGATCAACTTCGATACGGTCACCTATCTGCCGATCCCCGACACTACCGTGCGTCTCGCGAACCTCCAGTCCGGCGACCTCGACATGATCGAGCGCCTGTCGGCGACCGACCTCGCGCAGGCCGAGGCGGACGAGGACATCATCGTCGAACGGGCGACGTCGCTCGGCTATGACGGGATGACGTTCAACGTCGGCAACGGCGACAGGGCCGACAACCCGTTCGGTACCGACGGCAAGCTGCTGCGCCAGGCGCTGAGCCTGTCCATCGACCGCCAGGCGCTGAGCCAGGTGGTGTTCGACGGCGTGACCACGCCGGGCAACCAGCAGTATTCGCCCGGCTCGAACTTCTATGCCGCCGCCTACCCGGTGCCGACCCGCGACATCGAGGCCGCGAAGGCCCTGCTGGCCGAAGCCGGTTTCGCCGACGGGGTCGACATCGAGGTGCAGGCCCCGAACGACACGGACAGCCAGCAGGTGATGCAGGTGATCCAGGCCATGGTCGCCGAGGCGGGGATCAACCTGACGATCACCTCGAAGGAGTTCGCGACCATGCTGGCCGACCAGTCGGCGGGCAGCTACACCGCATCGCTGGTCGGCTGGTCCGGCCGGGTCGACCCGGACGGCAACATACACCAGTTCGTGACCACGGACGGCGGCATCAACGACTCGGGCTATTCCAACGCCGAGGTCGACCGCTTGCTGAACGCCGCCCGCCAGACCAACGACACGGCCGAGCGCAAGGCGCTCTATGCCGAGGCGCAAAGCATCCTGAGTGAGGACCTGCCCATCGTCTACCTGTGGCATGACACCTGGCTCTGGGCGCTCGACAGCGCGATCGAAGGCTTTGTGCCCTATCCCGACGGCATGATCCGCCTCAAAGGCGTCTCGAAGTCCGAGTGACGTGACCCCCGGTCCGCCCCCGATCGCGGGGCGGGCCATCCCCGCAATTGACCCAGGCAAGGGCCTCCCATGCTCGCTTTCTTCCTGCGCCGTGTCGCCATCGCGATCCCGACGATCCTGCTGATCTCGGTCTTCGTCTTCGCGTTGCAGAAACTACTGCCCGGCGATCCGCTGCTGGTGCTGGCGGGCGAGGAGCGCGACCCCGAGGTGCTGGAATTCCTGCGCGAGAAGTATCGCCTGAACGACCCGATCCCGATCCAGTACCTGACCTGGATCGGCAATGCCCTGACCGGCGACCTCGGCACATCGTTCCGCACCAATCAGCCGGTGACGCAACTCATCGCCCAGAAACTGCCCGTCACGCTGCAACTGGCGGTGATGTCCCTCATCTTCGCCATCGCCATCGGCATCCCGGCGGGCATTGTCTCGGCCTATCGCAAGGGCACGGTGACCGACTACATCGCCAACGTTGTCGCCCTGTCGGGCCTGTCGATCCCGAACTTCTGGCTGGGGATCATGCTGATCCTGCTGGTGTCGGTGAAATGGCAACTGCTGCCCGCGTCGGGCTATGTCCCCCCGGGCGAGGATTTCTGGCTCTCGATCAAGACCATGCTGATGCCCGCCTTCGTCCTTGGCACGGCGCTGGCCGCGACGCTGATGCGGCACACGCGGTCGGCCATGCTGGGTGTGCTGACCTCCGACTACGTCCGCACCGCCCGGGCCAAGGGCCTGTCCGAACGGAAGGTCGTGCTGAAACACGCCTTCCGCAACGCGCTGACCCCCATTGTCACACTGACAGCCCTCCTCTTCGGCGAACTCATCGCCGGGGCGGTCCTGACCGAACAGATCTTCACCATTCCGGGTTTCGGCAAACTGGTCGTTGATGCGGTCTTCAACCGGGACTACGCCGTGGTGCAGGGTATCGTTCTGGTCACCGCCGTGGGCTTCATCGTCATGAACCTGCTGGCGGACATGGCCTATTTCCTGCTCAACCCCCGCCTGAGGAGCGCCTGATGGTCGCCGCCGATCCCGCCCTCGACCTGCCCAAGCCGGAAAACCGGGTCTGGAAGAAATTCCGCAGCCACAAATCGGCCATGCTGGGCGGCATCCTCGTGGTGTTCTTCGTGGCCATCGCCCTTCTGGCCCCGATCCTGCCGATCCCCGATCCGGCGGCCACCGACTGGAGCCTGGTGCGCAAGGCGCCCTCGGCGGCGCATTGGATGGGAACCGACGAAATCGGACGCGACATGCTGTCCCGGATGATCTGGGGCGCGCAGGCGTCGCTGCTGGCGGGCGTCATCTCGGTCGGCATCGCGGTCGCCATCGGCGTGCCGCTTGGGGTCGTGGCGGGCTATTTCGGCGGCTGGACCGACGCCGTTATTTCCCGCTGCACCGAGGCGCTGCTGGCGGCCCCCTTCCTGATCCTGGCCATCGCGCTTGCCGCCTTCCTTGGGCCAAGCCTGACCAATGCGATGATCGCCATCGGCATTTCGGCCACGCCGGTCTTCATCCGCCTGACACGGGGCCAAGTCATCAACATCAAGGTGGAGGATTACGTCGACAGCGCCCGCGCCATCGGCCTGCCCACCCGGTTGATCCTGTCGCGCTACATCCTGCCCAACGTGCTGCCGCCGATCCTGGTGCAGGCGACGCTGACCATCGCCACCGCCATCATCGCCGAGGCGTCGCTGTCGTTCCTGGGCCTCGGCCAGCAACCCCCCGCGCCGTCCTGGGGGTCCATGCTGAACACCGCCAAGAACTTCCTCAATCAGGCGCCGTGGATGGCGCTCTGGCCCGGCATCTCCATCTTCCTTGTGGTGCTTGGCTTCAACCTTTTGGGCGACGGTCTGCGCGACGCCCTCGACCCCCGCGAACATTGAAGGGCCCATCATGACCTTTACCACCCGTCCCGAAATTCGCGGCACCTTCGGCGTTGCCACATCGACCCACTGGATCGCGTCCGCCGTCGGGATGTCGATGCTGGAACGCGGCGGCAACGCCTTCGACGCCGCCGTGGCCACCGCCATCACGTTGCAAGTGGTGGAGCCGCATCTGAATGGCCCCGCCGGCGACATGCCCGCGATATTTCAGAAGGCGGGTGAGGAGGTTCAGGTGATCTGTGCCCAGGCCCCCGCCCCCTCCGGTGCCACGCTGGCGCACTACAAGGCGCAGGGCCTCACCCTCATCCCCGGGTCCGGCCTTCTGGCAACGGTGATCCCCGGGGCCTTCGACGGCTGGATGCTGATGCTGCGCGACCACGGTACCATGACCCTGCGCGAGGTGCTGGAGCCCGCCATCAGCTATGCGCGCGACGGCCATCCCGTCCTGCCCCGCGTCGCCAACCAGATTGCCGGTCTGGCCGCCTATTTCGCCCAACATTGGCCCACCTCGGCCGACACATGGACCCCCGGTGGCAAGGCCCCCGAACCCAACGCGCTCTTCAAGAACCCAGACCTCGCCCGCACCTACGAACGCCTCGTCGAAACCGGCGAAGCGGCGGGCGATGACCGTGTCGCCCAGATCGACGCGGCGCGCCGCGAATGGTCCGTCGGGTTCGTGGCCGAGGCGATCGAAAACTTCCTGACAGACGCCGAAGTCATGGACGTGTCGGGCGCAAAGCATCGCGGCGTCCTGACCCGCGCCGACATGGCGGGCTGGGAAGCCACCTACGAGCGGAGCCTCCACTACGACTACCACGGCTGGACGGTCCACAAGACCGGCCCATGGTCGCAAGGCCCCGTGCTGCTCCAGGCGCTGGCCATCCTGAAACACCACGACCTCGCGTCGATGGACCCTATGGGGGCCGACTTCGTCCACACGGTGATCGAGGCGATGAAGCTCGCCTATGCCGACCGGGAGGCCTATTATGGCGATCCGATCCATTCGACGATCCCGATGGAGCACCTGTTGTCCGACGCCTACAACACGGACCGCGCCAAGCTGATCACCGCGCAGGCCAGCACCGAACAGCGGCCCGGGCGCGTGCCGGGGTTGGAGCATCTGGCCGACGCCTATATCGCCCGCGCCGCGCGCGATTTCGGGGCCGCCGATGCCGCGCCGCAGGAACCCACAATGGCCCACCTGACGGAAAAGCGCGGTGATACCGTCCACCTCGACATCATCGACCGTTGGGGCAACATGGTCGCCTCCACCCCCTCGGGCGGCTGGCTGCAATCGAACCCGGTGGTGCCCGGCCTCGGATTCCCGCTCAATTCCCGCGCGCAGATGTTCTGGCTGGAGGAGGGTCTTCCCACCACCCTGGCGCCCGGTCGCAGGCCCCGTACCACCCTTACCCCGTCGCTGGCTACCCATACCGACGGGCGGCGGATGGTCTTCGGCACCCCCGGCGGCGATCAGCAGGATCAGTGGCAACTCGTCTGGTTCTTGCGTTTTGTCCATTGGGACATGGAGCTTCAGGCCTGCATGGACGCGCCGCTGTTCCATTCCATGCACTTCCAGGGCAGTTTTTATCCGCGCGAGGCCAAGCCCGCAGAAATGATGCTTGAACCCGCCTTTGGGGAGGCAGTCATCGAGGGTCTGCGCGCACGCGGGCACATCGTCCACGTGGCCGAACCCTGGTCCGTCGGACGCCTCACCGCCGCCCTGCGCGAACCGGACGGCACCCTGCGCGCCGCGGCCACCCCGCGCCTGATGCAGGCCTATGCGGTGGGCCGATGACCTGGAGCCTGATCGCGCGCGACGGAGACGACATCGGGCTGATCGTCGCGTCGAAGTTCTTCGCCTGCGGCGCGGTCGTTCCTTACGTGGGCCCTCGCACTGCCGTGGCGAGTCAGGCCTTTTGCAACCCGATCTGGGGCACCGAGGGCCGCGCGCGCCTGGAAACCGAACCTGCTGCCGACGTGCTGGCCGATCTGGTGGCGCGTGACGAGGGCCAGGCCATCAGGCAGGCGCATATGATCGACGCCCAAGGGAACTTCGCCGCCCACACCGGGGGCGATTGCGTCGATTGGGCGGGCCACCTGATCCGCGACGACCATTCCGTTGCGGGCAACATGCTGGCCGGGTCAAAGGTCATCGAAGCGACGTCACAGGCCTTCACCAAGGCCAGCGGTCCCTTCGCCGACCGTCTGATCGCGGCGATGAAAGCGGGCGAAGCGGCGGGCGGCGACAAGCGCGGGCGACAGGCGGCGGGCCTGACCATCCACCGGGGCGAAGATCATCCCTGGCTGTCGCTGCGCGCCGACGACCATGCCGACCCCCTGGGCGAATTGGACCGGCTCTGGCAGGTGGCGCAGGAACGCTATGTGCATTTCACCCTCGGCATACCGACCCGCGCCGCCTTTTCCGGCAGTCCGACGCGCGACCACATCGACGCGGCCATTGCCCAAGCCGAAGCGCAGCGGATAGCCTCGGGCAGACCCAGCCAATCGCACGCCGTCGAGACATGACCCAATCCCTTCGCCAATCCATCACCCAGCTGATCGAGGCCGAATTGCCCCCCGACGGGCGCCTGCCCACCGAGCGGGCGCTGGCCGAACGCTTCGACACCTCCCGCCGCGTGGTCCGACAGGTTCTCGACCAACTGGAGACCGAGGGGCTGGTCTGGCGCAGACAGGGGTCGGGCACCTATGCCGGGCAACCCGAGGACCCGACCGGCGATCTTGCCGCCCGCATCGCGGGGGAAACCGACCCGATCCAGGTGATGGAGGCACGCCTGTGCATCGAGCCGGAGCTGGCCGCGCTCTGTGCCACGCGGATGACCGACGAAGAGCTCGCCCGCCTGCGCACCCTGGCCCATCGACATGTGGCCGCCGACGCCCAGACGATCGAGCTTTGGGACGGCGCATTTCACCGCCTGATCGCGCAATGTGCCCGCAACAGACCCTTGCTCACGGCATTTGCCCTCCTCGATCGCATCCGGTCGAACCCCGATTGGGTGCAGGTCCGCGCCCGGGCGCGCAGCCGCACATCCCTGACCGTGCCGCAAAGCGAGCACGAGGTTCTGATCGACGCCATCGCCGCGCGCAATCCGGACGCCGCGCGACAAGCGATGCATGACCACCTGTCCGCGCGGTTCACCGCGCTCAAGACCGAATTCACCGACGGTCTGCGCGAGGCGGGGGAATGACGCCCGCCGATATTGCCGCCGCCGAAACGATCCTGGGCGTCACCTTTACCATCGACGAACGGGCCCTGATGCTCGACAATCTCGAGGCGCAGATCATCCGCGCCCGCGTCCGACGCGGCGTCGACCTTGGCGATGCGCCACCCGCAAGCACCTTCGACCCACGCCTGCCCGGTTTCGTCATGCCCCAGGGGACCGGGATGCTGCGCCTGCTGCCCGTCGATGCGCCGCTGCCCGACGATGACGACGACATCGCCTTTGCACCCGTCACCCATCTGGCACATTGGATCCGGCAAGGCGCGTTGACCTCGGCGCGACTGGTCGAAATCTATCTCGCGCGGATTGCCCGCCTGAACCCGACCCTCAACGCCTGGGCCACCGTCACCCCCGACATCGCCCGGGCCGAAGCCGAGGTGGTGGACGCCCTGACCCGCGAAGGCGTGTCGCTCGGGCCGCTGCACGGGGTGCCCTACGGCTTGAAGGACCTGTTCGACACCAAGGGCGTGACGACAGGCTGGGGCGCCGAACCCTATGCCGACCGTGTGCCGGACACCGACGCCACCATCGTCGGCAAGCTGCGCCGGGCGGGCGCGGTCCTGCTGGGCAAGACGACATTGGGCGCGCTGGCCTACGGCGACCTCTGGTACGGGGGCCGCACGCGCAATCCGTGGAACCCCGAGGAAGGGTCGAGCGGCTCCTCTGCCGGATCGGCCAGTGCGACGGCGGCGGGTCTTTGTGCCTTTGCCATCGGCACGGAAACGCTCGGCTCCATCGTCTCGCCCTCGCAGCGCTGCGGCACCACGGGTCTGCGCCCGACGTTCGGGCGGGTGTCGCGCGCGGGTGCAATGCCGCTGGCCTGGTCGCTGGACAAGGTCGGGCCGATCTGCCGGACGGTCGCCGACACCGGGCTGGTCCTGTCGGTGCTGAACGGGGGCGATACCGCCGACCGGGGCAGCATCGCGGCACCGTTCCACTGGGATGCAAGCAAACCTCTGGCCGGGCTGCGCCTCGGCTATCTGCCCGAAGCATTCGGCGGGGGGGCGACCGACCTGGACCGCACGGCTCTGAATACCGCGAAATCGCTGGGGTTAGAGACTGTCGAGCTCACATTGCCCGACCTCCCCTACGAGAGCCTGACCAACGTGCTTTTCGCCGAAGCTGCCGCCGCCTTCGAAAACCTCACCCTGTCGGGCCGCGACGATGAGCTGACTTGGCAGGACGCGCCCGCCTGGCCCAATGCCTTCCGCAAGGCGCGGTTCCTGTCGGCTGTCGATCACGTGCAACTCGACCGCCTGCGGTATCGCGTGATGCAGGCCGTCGACGCGCTGTTCCGGGACTGTGACGTGGTGATCGGCCCCATGGGCACCGCCAACATGCTGACCGCGACGAACTTCACCGGCCATCCCTGCCTGCACCTGCGCAGCGGGTTCGACCGGCTTGCCACGCGACCGCCCGGTGCGCTCGGGTCATCGGCCGGCCCGGCACGGCCCACGGACGGCACCCTGCACCGCGTCCCCCACGGGATTTCACTCTGGGGCGGGCTGTTCAACGAGGGGCCGATGCTATCGGTCGGCCAAGCCCTCGAAGCCGCCTTCGACGTCCACCACATCAGACCGGAGATCTGACATGCCCGTCCGCAACCGTTTCGCAGAACTGCTGCCCGAGATCACGGCCTGGCGGCGTGACCTGCACGAGAACCCGGAGCTGCAATACGACGTCCACCGCACCGCCGGGATCGTGGCGGGCAAGCTGCGCGCCTTCGGCTGCGACGAGGTGGTGGAGGGGGTCGGACGCACCGGAGTCGTAGGTCTCATCAAAGGCTCTAAACCGGGGAAAACCATCGGCCTGCGCGCCGACATGGACGCCCTGCCCATCCATGAGGCGACGGGCGCAGCCCATGCCAGCAAGACACCCGGCAAGATGCACGCCTGCGGCCATGACGGTCACACCGCAATGCTGCTCGGGGCGGCAAAGTACCTGGCCGAGACGCGCAACTTCGCGGGCACCGTCGCGGTCGTCTTCCAGCCCGCCGAGGAAGGCGGCGCCGGGGCCGACGCCATGGTGCAGGACGGCCTGATCCCGCGCTTCGGCATCACCGAGATCTACGGCATGCATAATTCGCCCCTGCTGCCTGCCGGGCAATTCGCCATCCGCTCGGGTCCCTTCTATGCCGCCGTCGACAGTTTCCGCATCGACGTGAAGGGGCGTGGCGGCCATGCCGCGCGGCCCAACAACACCGTCGACACCACCCTGACGGCCAGCGCCATCGTCATGGCGCTGCAATCCGTGGTCAGCCGCAACACCGATCCGCAGCAGCCTCTGGTCGTGTCGGTCACCGCCTTCCGCACCGACAGCGATGCGTTCAACGTCATCCCCGACATGGCCACCCTGCGCGGCACCATCCGCAGCTTCGACGGCCCCACCCGCGACAAATGCATCGCCGACATGAAACGGCTGATCGACGCGACCGCCGCGGCCTATGGTGCGACCGCTGAATTGGCCTTCGACGAAGTGCCCTATCCCGTGATGGTCAACCACGAGACCGAGACGGGCCATGCCGCCTCTGCCGCGCGCGCCGTGGCGGGCGACGTGAATACCGAAGCCCCGCGCACCACGGGGGGCGAGGATTTCGCCTATATGCTGCAGGCCTGCCCCGGGGCCTATATCCAGGTCGGCAACGGGCCGAGCGCGGGCCTTCATCACCCGGAATACGATTTCAACGACGAGATCATTCCCGTCGGCTGCTCCTGGTGGGTCGAACTTGCCGAACAGAGACTTTCGGCATGATCGTCGAAGCCTCTCCCGCGACGGTGCACTGGGGCTATTTCGACGCAACATTGGCACCCGTGGCCGAGGTGGCCAGCGGGGATGAGGTGACCATCCGCACCGTGTCGGGCGGGCCGACTGCCCTGCCGCCCGACGGCTTTCACGTGCCGCCAGAACTGCACGATATCCACGCTGCCGGGGTGCCCGCCGCCCCGGGCCATATCCTGACCGGCCCGGTTGCTGTCCGAGGGGCGAAACCGGGTCAGGTGCTGCAAATCGACATTCTCGACGTAGGCCTTCGGCAGAACTGGGGCTACAACTTCATCCGCCCCCTCGCGGGAACCCTGCCGATGGATTTCCACGAAACGACGCAGGTCAACATCCCCCTCGACAAGGCCGCGATGACCGCGCGGATGCCCTGGGGCCTCGACCTGCCGCTGGCCCCGTTCTTCGGGGTGATGGGCGTCGCCCCGCCCCCCGCCTGGGGTCGGATCAGCACGATCGAGCCGCGCGCCCATGGTGGCAATCTCGACTGCAAGGAGCTGATCGCGGGCACGACGCTCTACCTGCCGATCCATGCCGAAGGCGCACTCTTCAGCGTCGGCGACGGGCACGGCGCGCAGGGCGACGGAGAGGTGAACGTCACAGCCATCGAAACCGCGCTCGAAGGGCGCTTCCGCCTGACCCTGTGCGATGACATGCCTCCCGTGATCCTGGCCGAGACGCCGACCCACTGGATCACGCTGGCCACCGATGCATCGTTGGATGACTGCGCCCGCACCGCGACGCGCAACATGATCGCGCTCGTCTCGGACAAGGCGGGGATCACGCGGGAGGAAGCCTATATGCTCTGCTCATTGGCAGGCGATTTGCGCGTGACGCAGACGGTGAACCGCGAGAAGGGCGTGCACATGATGATGGCCAAGGCCCTGCTCTGACGCCGACCGAAACCGGCACAACCCTGACCGACCCGCGCAATGGGTCGATTCGGGTGCTTAAGGGGGTGACCTTCCTCCACATGACCGGGCCCTTTCCCATACCCTGCCGGGCGACTGGCTGGACGGTCACGGTACGCTCGACACCTTGGGCGACGGCTCGCACCTGCTTGCCGTCGCGCGCGAGACGGGGACGCTTGTCCTGCGCGATCTCGCGACCGGGCAGGACATTGCCACCGACGCGGTGTTCGAGCTGAACCCGCTCTTCCTCGATCTCGACGGCAGTCGTGTCATCATCGTCCGGCGCACAGCTGGCCACCGCCCTGCCGAGTGGGCTGCCCATCAGCGTCGACGGGTCCGGGCAAGATTTCACCGTCACGATCCAAGCGGCTCCCTGAGCACCCGGCGGCAGACAACCCGCTGACGTGACGGCGAATGCGGCCCAACTCTCGACATGACGGGCCTTTCGGCGTAGCAGCGGACCCTTGCCCCGACCGACACCCTGTCGGTGGGTCGATGACGGTCAGGACCTCACGTGAAACAAGCCATTGCCGAAGCGCTGTCCGAGCGCGGATACGTCACCCTCACCCCCGTTCAGGACGCCGTGCTGGAGCCCGGCCTCGAAGGCGCGGACATGCTCGTCTCGGCGCAGACCGGCTCGGGCAAGACACTCGGGTTCGGCCTGGCCATCGCACCCACACTTCTGGGCGACGACGAGATGTTCGACCAGGCGGGCAGCCCCCTGGCCCTCATCATCGCGCCGACCCGGGAACTGGCGCTTCAGGTGCGCCGCGAACTGACCTGGCTTTATGCCAAGGCAGGGGCTGACCTCGCGTCTTGTGTGGGCGGCATGGACATGCGCGACGAACGCCGCGCGCTCGCCCGGGGGGCGCATATCGTCGTGGCCACGCCGGGCCGGTTGCGCGACCACATCATGCGCGGCTCCATAGACCTGACGGCGATCCGCGCCGTGGTGCTGGACGAAGCGGACGAGATGCTGGACCTCGGCTTTCGCGAAGACCTGGAATTCATCCTGGGCGAATGCCCCGAAGACCGTCAGACCTTGCTGTTCAGCGCGACGGTTCCCGCGGCCATCGCCAAACTGGCCGAAAGCTATCAGAAAGACGCCGTGCGCGTCGCCACCGTCACCGGCAAGACCCAGCACGCGGATATCGAATACCACGCGCTCGAGGTGTCGGCCCGCGACAGTGAGAACGCCATCATCAACGTCCTGCGCTTTCACGAAGCGCCCAATGCCATCGTCTTCTGCAACACGCGGGCCATGGTGAACCGCCTGACCACCCGGCTGTCGAACCGGGGCTTTTCTGTTGTGGCCCTGTCAGGCGAATTGTCCCAGGCCGAACGTACCCACGCGCTTCAGGCGATGCGCGACGGGCGGGCGCGGGTCTGCGTGGCGACCGATGTGGCGGCGCGAGGCATCGACCTGCCGAACCTCGATCTGGTGATCCACGCCGAATTGCCCACCGGGTCGGACACGCTGCTGCACCGGTCGGGGCGCACGGGCCGCGCCGGGCGCAAGGGCGTCAGCGCCCTGATCGTACCGCCCGCCGCCAAGAAAAAGGCCCACCGCCTTCTGGGATGGGCCAAGCTGTCGGCGACCTGGGCCCCTGCCCCCGGCGCCGACGAGGTGCGCGCCAAGGACCGCGAGCGCGTTCTCGACGATCCGGCCTGGCACGAAGAAATCACCGAGGACGAATCGGACGTGGTCAATGAATTGGCCGCGCGCTTCACGCCCCAGCAACTCGCCGCCGCCTATCTGCGCCTGATGGCTACCCGCCAGACCGCGCCCGAGGATCTGTCCGAAGTAGTCGCGGGCAAGCCCGAGCGTCGTCAGGAATTCGGCCCCTCCCGCTGGTTCGCGATGGTGGGCGGGCGCAAGGCGCATCACGACCCCCGTCGCCTGCTGCCGATGCTCTGCAAGGCCGGCGGTTTGACCCGCGACGACATCGGCGCGATCCGCATCCGGGAGGACGAGACCTTCTTCCAGATCTCGGAGGCCACCGCCGAAGCCTTCACCAAATCGCTCGGCCCCGCGATGGAGATCGAGGGCGAGGCCGTCCGCCCCTCCGATGCGCCCCCGGCCCAAGGCCCGCGCCCGGCTTACCGCAAGCCCGAGGGCGGCAACCGCCCGCCCCGCGCCGACAAGCCCGCCTATGACAGCGCGCCGCCGCAAGCCGACAAACCCGCTTACAATGCCAAGTCCAAGGGCACGACGAAACCCGTCGAATGGAACGACGATCCGGCGCCCCGCCCGAAAAAGCCCAAGGTCGCCCATCCGAACGCCAAGCCGCGCAAACCCCATCAGGACCGCCCCGAAGGCGTGGTCGAGGAATTCAAGCGAACGCCCCGGCCCGACGGCAAACCCGACCGCAAGCCGCGCACCAAGACCGCCGGCAAGCCCGGCGCGAAACCCTGGGCCAAGCCCGAGGGCGGCAAGCCCGGCAAACCCGCGCCCGGCAAGACCCCCGTCGGCAAGCCCAGCAGCAAGAAAAACCGCGCCCGGGCCGCCGAAAAGAAGGCCGCGCAAAAGGGCCCGTCCAAGGGCTGAGGCCTTTGTGAAATTATTTCGGGGGGGCGACCAAAGGAATGGCCCCCGACACACGTCTCATGATCAAATGCGGATCGTGACCCAGATCGACACCCTGAGCGACGCCCAATTGGCGCAGCGCGCCCTTGGCGGCGACCGCGCGGCGTTCGGCTGCCTTCTGGGCCGGCACTACGACCTGATGTATCGCGCCGCCTATCGCTGGTCGGGCCGCCGCGCCGATGCCGAAGATGTCGCGCAGGATGTCTGCATCCGTCTGCCGCGCGCCCTGCGCAGCTGGTCGGGCAAGGGCCGGTTCGAAACCTGGCTCTACAAGGTGGTGCTGAACGCCGCGCGCGATCAGGGTCGTAAACTGGCGCGCGACGGCAAACTGCGCGAAGCCTGGGCCAATGAACCCGCCCCCGACCCCGGGTGTGACGACGAAGCCGCCACCCGTCTGTGGGAGGCCGTGCGGCAACTGCCGCCGAAACAGCGCATGGCCGTCACGCTGGTCTATGGCGAAGGGGTCAGCCACGCCGAGGCCGCCGAGGCGATGGACTGTGCCGAAGCCACGGTCAGCTATCATGTTCACGCCGCACGGGCCCGCCTGAAGACCCTGATGGAGGAAGAGGCCGCATGACCGACGATCTCGACAAACTGTCCGGGCCTGTGCCCGCGCCACGTCAATCGGCGCGCGATGCGGCGCTGTCGGCGGGACTTTCTGCCTTCGATGGCGAATTTTCCGATCCCACGACCAAAGGATCCGCGACGGGCGGGCGTCTCAGGGGTGTCATCAACACCCTGAGGAGCCTTTCGATGCCCAATTTCTTCCCCGCCGGATCCCGCCCCGCCCTTGCCGCCCTGCTGGTCGCAAGCGTGGCGCTGCCCACCACGATCTTCGTGATCAACGAACAGAATACCATTGCCGAAACCGATGCGTTGGTGCCGGCCCGGACCGAAGGCGGCCTCGTCGCGCAAGATGATACGCGCAGCGTCCAGGCCGATGCGCCCAGCACGTCGGTCGTCGCGCCGACCGAGGAAGCCGCGCCCGAGCCCATCGCCATCCCGCAGCCGACGACGTCGGAGATCGCGACACCACGGGCCCCGGTGCCCGTGTCGCCCCAGGTTTCGGCCGTCCCGGTACCGACGCACACGGCGCGTCCGGACTTGCGGGCAAGGTCCGAGATGGCCGAACCCATGGTCCAGGGCGCCTTTCGCGAAAGCGCCGACATGGTGGTCAGCCCGGGCTTTACCAACGATCCCACCGGCTCCGAACGCTACGCCCCCGGCGCGGTCGGCGACTACCAATCCGTGGCCGATGCCCCGGTCTCGACCTTCTCGGCGGATGTCGACACCGCCTCCTATGCCCGGATGCGGCGCGCGATCCTGGCCGGTCAGGTCCCGCCGCCCGAGATGATCCGCCCCGAAGAGGTGCTGAACGCCTTCGCCTATGACTACCCCGTGCCCGAAACGCGCGACGTGCCCTTCCGCGCGACGACGACGCTGACCGACAGCCCGTGGACCGACGGCGCGCAACTGCTGCACATCGGCATCCAGGGCTATGATCTTGTCGGCGAGGACCGCCCGCCCGCGAACCTCGTCTTCCTGATCGACGCGTCGGGGTCGATGGAATCGCCCGACAAGCTGCCCCTGCTGATCCGCTCGCTGGAAATGCTGGTCGATCAGATGGCCCCCGAAGACACCATCGCCATCGCCGTCTATGCGGGCAATGCGGGCATCGTGCTCGAGCCGACCCCGGCCCGCGAACGCACCCGCATCCGGGCCGCGCTCAACAGCCTTCGGGCCGGGGGTGGCACCGCCGGAGCGGCGGGCATCGAAACCGCCTATGACCTGGCGCAAGAGGCCTTCATCGAAGGCGGCGCGAACCGCGTGATCCTGGCCACCGACGGCGATTTCAACGTGGGCCCCTCCGACCCGCTGGCCCTTGAGCGGTTGATCGCGGAGAAACGCGAGACGGGCGTCTTCCTGTCGGTCCTGGGGTTCGGCACCGGCAATCTGCGCGACGACACGATGCAGGCGCTGGCCCAGGCCGGGAACGGCACCGCCGCCTATATCGACACCCTGAGCGAGGCGCGCCGCGTTCTGGTGGAACAGGCGACCGGCTCGATCTTCACCATCGCCAAGGACGTGAAGCTGCAGGTAGAGTTCAACCCCGCCGTGGTCGAAAGCTATCGCCTGGTCGGCTATGAGACCCGCGCCCTGTCGCGCGAGGATTTCAACGATGACCGCGTCGACGCAGGCGAGATCGGGGCGGGCCACCGCGTCACCGCGATTTACGAAGTCCTGCCGCAGGGGGTTCGCCCCGATGGCCCGCCCCTGCGCTATGCCGAGGGCGACACCGCGACCGAGACCGCAACGACCACGACTCTGGCCGACGAATTGGGCTTCCTGCAGATCCGCTACAAGGCACCAGACGGCGACGAAAGCCGGTTGATCACCGCGCCCATCGTGGTGGGCGACGCGATCCCCCTGACCGAGACGTCGGACGACGTCCGCTTTTCGGTCGCCGCCGCCGGGTTCGCTGAAAAACTGCGCGGGGCACCGGGTCTGAACGATGTGGAATGGGCCGATGTCATCGCGCTGGCGCGGGGCGGCCTGGGCGACGACACCGATGGGCGCCGCCGCGAATTGGTCGAACTGATGGAACTGGGTGCAAGTCTGACCGACCGCTGAGGATCGGGACGGGGGGAAACCCCCGTCACATCATCCGGATGACCTTGGGGTCGAGCGCCAGGACATACCCCTGCCGCGTGATATTCCGGATCAGCAGATGCGTGACGATCTGGTTGCCCAGCGCGTCACGCAGACGCTTGATCCGGGTCGCCCCCGCCGCCTCTTCGCAGTCGGTCTCGGGCTTGCCGGATATCATCGCCTCGATCTGGGTCCCGGTCAGCATTTCACCGTCCAGCCGCGCTTCGGCCAGAACGGCCATCGTCTCCATTGCGGCCTCGGTCAGCTTCAGCTCGATATCGTTGAGCATCACGACATTTTCGGCCCGTGCCAGAACCAGCGACGTCACCTGTATTCCCGATCGCTCGATCTCGCCCATCTTGCGGTTGAGCGTCACGATGGCCAGCAACAGGACGACACAGGCGATCAGCAGCGCCGTGGCGAACACCAGCAGCACGAAGATGATGACCCGGTAACTGACCAACACGTCCGAAAACGCGGTGCCCGACTGGGCCAGCACCTCGAGCAAGCCGATCTCGGCGGGCGCGGTCAGGTCGGATTCGATGAACAGCCGTTCGACCCGGGCGTTGAACGCATTGGCGTCGGGCAGCGTGGCGAACAGGAAGATCGCGGCGGCCAGCAGGATGACGACGATCGCCGCGATGCCAAGGCCCACGACACGGGCCGATGCGGCGCGCGTCTCAGTAACGGAGGAAGTATTCGCCGGCACTCGCTTTCCTTTGATCCAGACCTTCGGGGCCAAACACGGACATCACTTGCAGCACTTGCCACCCGTCGCGCAAGCGACTCGCCAATTGGGCGGCGGCACCGGCGGGGGTGCACTGGGCGTCAGGCACTTCGATGACACCGTAGTGGAGCTGCAGGGGATTGTCCTGCTTGGCCTTGTAGTCCGCATAGCAGGCCGCAGACGCAGGCGCAGCCATGAGCACAAGGATCGAAAGGGAGAATGCGAGTTTCATGGCGTCTTGATGGGCGATCCGGGCGCGTCAGGCAATGACAACCGGGGGTCCGGGCACTGTTATCCCATGACATCCCCCTGTCATTGAGCCACGAAGACAGCACGGGGGACATTGGGGCACCTGCCAACCGAAAGGACCTGTCCCATGTTCCGCAATCTTCTTGCCGCCACCCTGTCGCTGGCCCTGGCTCTGCCCATGACAACTGCCCCCGCCCATGCCGACAACCGCGATATCGCCAAGGTTCTGGGCGGGCTGGCCGCGCTTTATATCCTCAAGGAAGCGCTCGACCGGGACCGCGACCGGGGCGCGCGTGTCGTGCAACCGACGCCGCCCCGCTATGTCGCGCCCCGCCCGCATCCGCCGCGCCGGACCCCTCCGCGCCGCGATGTCCGCCTGTTGCCCGAGCAATGCTATATCACCGTCCCGACGGATCGGGGCCGCTATACCGGCTATGGCGCGCGCTGCATGCAGAACGCTGTTGCCCGCCCGGGCTTGCTGCCGCCCAACTGCATCCGACAGGTCCGCGCGCACCGGGGCCCGCGCAATCTCTATGATCCCCGCTGCATGGCACTTGAGGGTTGGTCGGTCCGCACGGCCCGCCGCTGATTGACGCCGACCCGACCGGGGGGCAGGGTCCGCCCATGCCCAAGGTTGCTCCCGACCTCAGCTTCGAACGCGCCGCCGCCAAGACGGGGGCGCGTTTCATCGTCGGCCTTGACGAAGTGGGGCGCGGACCCTGGGCCGGACCCGTGGTTGCCTGCGCCGCGCGCCTGATCGGCCCGGCCCCCGCAGGCCTCAACGACAGCAAGAAGCTGACCGCGAAACGGCGCGAGGCGATGGTCCCGCTCCTGCTGGCCTGTTGCGAGGTCGGCTTCGGCGAAGCCAGCGCAGAGGAAATCGACGCCCTCAACATCCGGCAGGCCACGCATCTGGCCATGCGCCGTGCCGTGGCCGACCTGCCGCAATTGCCCGACTACCTGCTGATCGACGGAAACGACTGCCCCGCCTGGGTCGATTGTCCCCGCGACGTCATCGTCAAGGGCGACAGCAGGTCATTGTCGATCGCCGCGGCGTCGGTTCTGGCAAAAACACGGCGGGATAAAGGCATGGTTGCCCTGGCGCAACAATTCCCCGGCTACGGCTGGGATCGTAACGCGGGCTACGGCACCAAGGCCCATCAGGAGGGGCTGAAAAACCACGGTGTGACACCATATCATCGGAGAAGCTTCGCGCCGATCCACAAGATATTGTGTCAGACCGGCTGACACAAATACGCCCCAATCGCTCAGTGGACGGTTAACGCCGACCCCGTCATCTTGGTCTCACAAACAACAAGGCGGCCCCGATCAACGAGGGTCCCGACCGAGGCGACAGACAATGGCAAGACCCAACCCGGAGGCCCCCGTGCTTCCGCTCGATACCATCATGTCCGGAGACTGCGTGGCCGCAATGAACGCGCTGCCTGCCGAGTCCGTCGACCTGATCTTTGCCGACCCGCCCTATAACCTGCAATTGCGCGGTGATCTGCACCGCCCCGACAACAGCCGCGTCGATGCCGTCGACGACCACTGGGACCAGTTCGAGAGCCTGAAGGCCTATGACGTCTTCACCCGCAACTGGCTCAAGGCCGCGCGCCGGGTGCTGAAACCCGACGGGGCGATCTGGGTCATCGGCAGCTATCACAACATCTTCCGCGTCGGGTCCGCCCTCCAGGATCAGGGGTACTGGCTTCTCAATGACGTGATCTGGCGCAAGACCAATCCGATGCCGAACTTTCGCGGCAAGCGGCTGACCAATGCGCATGAGACGATGATCTGGGCGTCCAGGTCCGAAGGGTCGAAATACACCTTCAACTACGAGGCGATGAAGGCCGCCAATGACGGGGTGCAGATGCGCTCCGACTGGACCTTCCCGATCTGCACCGGACATGAGCGGCTCAAGAATGCGCGCGGCGAAAAGGCCCATCCGACACAAAAGCCCGAGGCGTTGCTGCACCGACTTCTGGTGGCGACGACCAATCCGGGCGATGTCGTCCTCGATCCGTTCTTCGGCACCGGGACGACCGGGGCGGTGGCCACCATGCTTGGCCGTCACTTCATCGGGATCGAGCGGGAGGAGGAGTACCGCCAACTCGCCGCCGAACGCATTGCCAATGTCCGCCCCCTCGACACCACCGCGATCGAGGTGACGACCAGCAAGCGTGCCGAACCGCGTGTGCCCTTCGGCCAATTGGTCGAACGCGGCATGCTGCGCCCGGGCGAGGAACTTCTGTCCGTCAACGGCCGCCACCGCGCCAAGATTCGCGCCGATGGCACCCTTGCGGGCGACGGCGTCAAAGGCTCCATCCATCAGGTCGGGGCAGCCGCCGAGAACGCGCCCAGCTGCAACGGCTGGACGTATTGGCACTTCAAGCGCGAGGGGAAGGCTGTGCCTATCGACACCCTGCGCCAACAAATTCGCGAGGAAATGGCGAGCAATCGTCTCAACTGACCGAAACCAGTTACCGCCCGCACCGGCTGTCCAATGTCCGGCTGGTGCAACCTTAACCCCTGTTCCCGCTTGTCGGGTTCAGGGGTTCTTTTTGTCCGCCAGTCGCCGCAAACCCCACATCCAAAACGAAAAAAGCGCCCCCGAAGGGACGCCTTTTCCTTGAACGCAGTGGTTCGTCGTCGTGCTTGGATCAGTCCGAAGCAGCGGCGGCGGCCAGCAGGATCAGGGCCAGGATCGGAACGATGATGCCGGCCGAAGAGGACGAGGTGTCCTCAACGATGACAACGGGTTCGATCGGGGCGGGAGCCGGGTTGCCAGCGAAAGCAACCGAAGCGGTAGCCGACAGAACGGCGGCGAGAGCGAGTTTCTTCATAATCAGTATCCTCCAAGATACGCCATCGGTGAGGCGACAGTTGCCACACCATATGGCACCCAAGACTGTACCTCGTGCGAGTCGATTAAGCAGGGATGAGCGGGCAATGCAACGGCGACTCGCCCCGGTTATCGGGGGAAAACATGGACTTTCGTCAAATAAGCAACACCTGTGTCCCCACCACGGTCCGCCCGAACACCTCTGCGATGTGTTCATTGTAAAGCCCGATGCAGCCCGAGGACGACCGCCGCCCGATCTTGCGCGTGTCATGGGTGCCGTGAATCCGGTAATAGGTCCACGACAGATAGAGCGCATGGGTGCCAAGCGGATTGTCCGGCCCGGGCCCGACAACCGCGGGCCATTCGGGATTGCGGCGGCGCATGTTCGGCGTCGGGCGCCAGGTCGGCCCGACCACCTTCTGCACAACGCTCGTCCGGCCCCGGCGCGTCAGATCTTCGGACATGGGCACGGAGGACGGATAGAGACCATAGCTGCCGTCCGGCTGCCAGTGGTGCAGCACCCGGCTGTCGATATCGACCAGGATCGCGCCCCGGTTCAGCGTGCGGAAATAGGGACGCCAATCCAGCGCCCGAAAGCTCGAGGTGTTGCGCCGGGTCACCGACGTGATCTCGGCCTCCAGTTGAACGGTATCGGGAAGGTTCTGGGCGATGGCCGGTGCGGCCAGCAGCGAGGCCGCGCCAGTGGCCAGAAACGCACGACGGTCGAAACGTTGCATGAAATACTCCTGATTCTCTTCCGGAGTGTCGCATCCGGCGGGTGTCGCAAATACGCGGCTTGACCCGATTGCTAGGGATTAAAGCCCGACTATTCAAATCAATCGACCGCCAACGGGCAATGATTCGCTTATTTTCAGGGGGTCGGGGCGTTTGCGTTGCCGCCTGCTCCGGTATAATGCCGTTCAAAGTCCAGACGACCTTGGGGAAATTCTATGAACCGCCGTACCGCCCTGCTTCTTTTGGGATCGACCGCTCTTGCCGCCTGTGCGCCGCCGCCGCCGGCGCTCGGCCCCGATGGAAAACCGCTTCCCAAGATCTACCGGATCTCCGGGTCCGAAGCGCGGCGCGTGCCGTTCCGCGCGCTCGACGCGGTGAACGCCCTGCGCCAGGGGGCCGGTGCGCCGCCGCTGTCCCTCGATTCCAAGCTGTCCGCCGCCGCCGCCACCCATTCGCGCGACATGTCGGTCCAGAACCGTCCCTGGCACTTCGGTTCGGACGGCTCCTCCCCCATCGACCGGGCACAACGCGTGGGCTTCGACGGCCGCCTTCTGGGCGAGACGATTTCGGAAACCTACGAGACCGAGCTGGAAACCGTCGCCGCCTGGCTGCAGGAACCGGGTCCCCGCCGCGTCCTGCTTGACCCGAACGGGCGGCGCATGGGCTTTGCCTTCTATCAGGAATCCAACGGCAAGATCTGGTACACGCTCAACGTCGGCACCTGATCGCGCCGACATTCGGACGAACGGGGGGCCATCGCGGCCCCCTTTTTCATGCGAAGATGTCGACCGGCGTGCCGTTCTGCACCATGGCATAGACCAGCTTCATCTCCCGGTTGGTCACGGCCACGCAGCCCGCGGTCCAGTCCGCGCTGCGCTGACGCCGCTTGTCGCCCCATCCGTGGATAAAGATGTCGCCGCCAGGCTTCTTGCCCATCGACGCCGCATAGGCGCGATCCTCGGCATTGGGGTAATCGATCCCGACCGACAGGTAGAAGGCCGAATTCGGGTTACGGCGGTCGATATGATAGCGCCCTTCGGGGGTCCGGCCATCGCCTTCGAATTGCTTCGGTCCGGCGGCGGTAAAGCCCAGCTGCACCTGATACGCCTCGAGCACCTGTTCATTGTGCAACAGGAACATCGCCCGGTTGCCCTTCTGAATCTCGACCCGCGTCACCTGCGGACCGTCGTAATTGATGAATTTGCTGCCGCATCCCGCCAGCAACGCCGTGCCGCCAAGGCCCAGCGCCAGCGCGCTGCGTCGTGTGTACCGTTCCATGTCTGCCTGCACTCTGTGTTGCACTGTCTCGATACCCAATAGCGCAATTCCGCCGATTGCGGAACGGGGCAAACGATCACTTTGGCGCAAGGCGCTCCCGCTGCAACAAATCGGCCAGCCCGCTGCGGTAATCCGGGAATTTCAGCGTCACGCCAAGCTCTTGCTTCACCCGGTCATTCCGCACCCGCTTCGATTCGGCATAGAAACTGCGCGCCATCGGCGTCATCTCCGCCGTCTCGAAGGGCACGGCGGGCGGCACCGGCAAACCAAGCAATTCCGCCGCATGGCCGATCACATCCTCGGGCGGGGCCGGGTCATCGTCGCACAGGTTATAGATCGCGCCGGACCGGGGTCGCGCAATGCTCGCCGCCAGGATCTGGGCGATGTCCTCGACGTGAATACGGCTGAACACCTGCCCCGGTTTGACGATCCGCCGGGCGGTGCCATCGCGCACCTTGGCAAACGGCCCGCGCCCCGGACCATAGATCCCCGCCAGTCGAAAGATGTGCAGCGGCGCGCCGGTCGCGGTGGCCAGCGCCTGCCACGCCGCCTCGGCCTCGACCCGCATTCGGCCCCGCCGGGTCGCCGGGGTCAGCGGCGTCTCCTCGTCCACCCAATCGCCACCGTGGTCGCCGTAAACCCCCGTCGTCGACAGGTATCCGACCCAGGCTTTCGACCCCAGATGCGTCTCCAACAAGGGGCCATAGGCATTCAACACCGGGTCGCCATCCGTGTCCGGCCCGGCCGAGGTCAGGACATGACTCGCCCGCGCCATCGCCGCCTCCAGCGGCTCACCGAAGATCACCGGCTCCACCCCTTCGGCGCGCAGGGCATTGGCCTTTTCGGCTGACCGGGTCGTCCCGATGACCTGCCATCCATCGGCCAGCAGCAGGGGCGTCAACGCCCGCGCCGAAAACCCGTGACCAAAACTCAGAAGCGTTTTCATAGGCGCCCCACCGCCCAGCGCGCGGCATCGGCCACGGCGTCATCGGCATCGTCGCAAAGGCTCTGCACAATGGGTTTCAAGGGGTTTTCTCCCGAATTGCCGATGGCGTAGCACACATTGCGCACCATCCTGTCCCGCCCGATCCGCTTGATGGGCGACCCACTGAATCGCACCCGGAACGCCGCATCGTCCAGCACGGCCAGGTCGGCCAACGGCGGCGCGCGGTGCGGCCCGTGATAGCGAATGTCGGACGCGGCCACGGCGAACTTGTTCCACGGACAGACGGCCAAACAATCGTCGCAACCATAGATCCGGTTGCCCATGGCGGCGCGCAAACCTTCGTCGACCGGGCCGCGATGTTCGATCGTCAGATAGGAAATGCACCGCCGCGCATCCAGCTGGAACGGCGCGGGAAAGGCATCGGTCGGACAGACGTCGAGGCATTTGCGGCAGGTCCCGCAATGCTCCCCCTCCGGCGCGTCCGGCTCCAGGTCGAGGGTGGTGAAGATCGCGCCCAGAAACACCCAGTTGCCGAACTCCCGGCTCAACAGGTTGGTGTGCTTCCCCTGCCACCCCAGACCCGCCGCCTGCGCCAGCGGTTTTTCCATGACGGGCGCGGTGTCCACGAAGACCTTGACCTCGCAGTCGGCCACCGAAACCATCCACCGTGCCACCCGTTTCAGCGCCTTCTTGACCACGTCATGATAATCGCGCCCCTGCGCATAGACCGAAACCGCCCCGTGTTCGGGTCGTTCGAGGTCGGTCAGCGGGTCATGCTCGGGCGCATAGGATTGCGCCAGCATCACCACCGACCGCGCCTCGGGCCAGAGCGCGCCGGGGTCGCCACGCCACGCCGTCCGCTCGCCCATCCAGCCCATCTGACCGTGGTGTCCGGCGTCCAGAAATGCGGCCAGCCGCGCGGGTGCCTCGGGGATCGCATCGGGCCGACAGACGCCCAGCGCCACGAAACCCGCTGCCTGCGCCTCGGCCTCAAGACGCGCGCGAAAGCTCAAAAATCCAGATCGGCGTAGTGCTTCGCAGGCCGGAACCCCGGCACCACATCCGCCAGGATCGACCGGAACGCGGGCCGCGATTTGATCTTGGCATACCAGTCGCGCACCGCCTGATTTCGGTTCCAGTCCACGTCCGACGAATAGTCGAGGCACGACAGATGCGCCGCCGCCGCGAAATCGGCCACCGTCAGCGACGACCCGGCAAGCCAGCGATTCCGGTCCAGCAACCATCCCATGTAATCGAGGTGGAACTTGATCGCCTTCACGCCGTTCTTGACGTTCGTCCCGTCGGGATAGCCCGCCCGCGTCAGCTTCTTGTTGACCCGCTCATAGACCAGTTTCGAGGTCACCTCGTGGTGGAACTTGTCGTCGAACCAGGCCACCAGCCGCCGCACCTCGGCCCGCTCCAGCGGATCCTTGGGCATCAACGCAGGCTCGGGCACCGTCTCTTCAAGGTATTCGCAGATCGCCGTGCTATCCGACAGGCTATGCCCGTCGATGCGCAGAACCGGCACCTTCCCGGCGGCATTGCGGCGCAGGAACTCCGCCGTCGCCTCCCAATACCGCTCATCGATCAGCTCGACCTCGAGCTTCTTCTCGGCCAACACAAGGCGGACCTTCCGGCAAAACGGCGACAGGGCGAAGTGATGAAGCTGGATCATCCCGATGATTTGCCCCGCCTGCCCGCGCTTTTCAATCCTCGAAACAATCGGCCCGCCCGTCGGCAAGGATCGTCGCGGCCCCGTCGGCCACGGAATTGGCCCGGCGGCTGACGAAATCCGTGGGCCGCGCGGCGCTGCGCGTCTTGGGACTGGGCAGGATCGCGGCCAGAAGTCCCGCCTGCCGCGCGGTCAGATCGGCGACATCGCGACCGAAATAATGCTGCGACGCGGCCCCCACGCCGAACACGCCTTCGTCGAATTCGGCCACGTTCAGATAGATCTCGATCACCCGCCGCTTGGGCCAGAGCGTCTCCATCACCGGAGTCAGCGCCGCCTCCATCGCCTTGCGGACCCAGGATCGCCCCTGCCAGAGAAAAGCGTTCTTCACCACCTGCTGACTGATGGTCGAGGCTCCGCGCCCGCTGCCATCCTCGATGGCCTCGCGGATCGCCTCCACGTCGAACCCCCAGTGCAGACAGAAATTCGCGTCCTCGGCCGCCACCGCCGCCCGCGCCATCACCGGGGCCATGTCCTCCAGATCGACCCAGGTCTGCGCCACCGACCCCAGCCGCGCCCGCTCCTGTTCGATATAGATCGTCGTCGGCGGGTTGATCCAGCGATAGGCCAGCACCCAGACCAGCATCACCACGACCCCCCAGAACACACCCCGCACCAGCCAGCGCAGAACACGGCGCAAAAACGCCCCGCCCCGCGCCCGCAGGCCGGGCTTCTTCGCCGTCTTCCTTGAAGTCGTCTTGCGCGCCATGGTGGCCCTAGGAACCGGGCCACACGCCCGGGGTCAAGAAAAACCCCGCCCACCAAGCGGCGGACGGGGCAAAGCGTCACCGGGCAGAGACTATTCCGCCGGAATCGCCCCCGCTTCCTCGGTCAGGGGGGCCGGGATGTGGATCAGCATCTCTCTCGGGCATACCTGCAGAAAGTTGCCCTTCTCGCGATCCCAATCCGACAGGATCAGGCGCGCCTTGCGTGATCCGGTCTCGGCGGCGTGGCGCTCGACCAGGCCGCGCAGCTGCCGCTCCCAATGGGCGACCGTGACCGGACAGGTGACCAGCGTCTCCATGTTCATCAACGGGGCCGCATCGCCGTCGGGATCATAGACATAGGCCATCCCGCCGGTCATGCCCGCGCCGAAGTTCGCGCCGATCGTCCCCAGGATCACCGCGACACCGCCGGTCATGTATTCGCACCCGTTGGAGCCACAGCCCTCGATCACCACCGACGCGCCCGAGTTGCGCACGGCGAACCGCTCGCCCGCACGACCGGCGGCGAACAGATATCCGTCCGTCGCGCCATAAAGCACCGTGTTGCCGATGATCGTGTTGTCATCCGCCTTCAGCGACGAGGCCATGGGCGGGCGCACCACGATGGTGCCCCCGGACAGGCCCTTGCCCACGTAGTCGTTGGCGTCCCCCGACACTTCCAGCTTCAGACCCGGAGCGGCGAAGGCGCCCAGCGACTGACCCGCCGACCCCTGCAACTTGACCGTCAGGTGATCGGGTTGCAGCGAATTGCGCATCCCGAACTTCGACACGATATGGCTGGAAATGCGCGTGCCCACGGTGCGGTGCGTGTTCTGCACCGCATAGGACAGCTGCATCTTCTCGCCGTCGTTCAGGAACCGCGCGGCATCCTCCACGATCTGCGCGTCCAGCGTGTCGGGCACGGCATTGCGCGGCTTGTTGCGGTCGTACTTGATCCGGTCCGCCCCATCGACCTTGATCAGAAGCGGGTTCAGATCCAGGTCGTCCAGATGCGACGATCCCCGGCTGACCTGAGTCAGAAGATCCGCACGCCCGATCACCTCATCAAGGCTCCGCGCGCCGATCTCGGCAAGGATTTCACGCACTTCCTGCGCATAGAAGGTGATCAGGTTGACGACCTTGTCCGCCGTCCCGGTGAACTTGGCGCGCAGCGCCTCGTCCTGGGTACAGACGCCCACCGGGCAGGTGTTCGACTGGCACTGACGCACCATGATGCAGCCCATGGAGATGAGCGCGGCGGTCCCGATGCCATACTCCTCGGCCCCCATCATCGCGGCCATGACGATGTCGCGCCCGGTCCGAAGCCCGCCATCGGTGCGCAGCGTCACCCGCTCGCGCAGCTTGTTCATCGCCAGAACCTGATGCGCTTCGGTCAGACCCATCTCCCACGGCAGACCGGCGTATTTGATCGACGTCGCGGGGGACGCGCCCGTGCCGCCGTTGTGCCCCGAAATCAGGATCACGTCGGCCTTGGCCTTGGCCACGCCGGCGGCAATCGTGCCAACGCCCGAAGACGCCACCAGCTTGACCGTCACCTTGCAGCGTGGGTTGATCTGCTTGAGGTCATAGATCAGCTGCGCCAGATCCTCGATCGAATAGATATCGTGGTGCGGCGGCGGGCTGATCAGCGTGACACCCTTGGTCGAATGGCGCAGCCGCGCGATCAGGTCGGTGACCTTCATGCCCGGAAGCTGACCACCCTCGCCGGGCTTGGCGCCCTGCGCGACCTTGATCTCAAGCTCTTCGCAATGGTTCAGGTATTCCGCCGTCACGCCGAACCGCCCCGACGCGACCTGCTTGATCTTGGCCGACGGGTTGTCGCCATTGGGTTCGGGCACGAAATGCGCCGGGTCCTCGCCGCCTTCGCCGCTGTCCGACTTGGCCCCGATCCGGTTCATCGCCACGTTCAGCAGTTTGTGCGCCTCTGGCGACAGCGCGCCCAGCGACATGCCCGGTGTGACGAACCGCTTGCGGATCGCGGTGATGCTCTCGACCTCTTCGATGGGGATCGACTTGCCCATGGGCTTGATCGCCAGAAGGTCGCGCAGGTGGATCGGCGGGTTCGCCTGCATCGCGTGGCTGAACTGCTTCCACAGCTCGTAAGACCCGCGGTCGCAGGCGGCCTGCAGCATGTGCATCGTCTGCGCTTCCCAGGCGTGCTTTTCGCCCGAGCGCCGCGCCTTGTAGAACCCGCCGATGGGCAGCACGTTCGAAGTGCCCCGCCAGCCGGCCGCATGGACCTGCTCGACCTTGCGTTGCAGGCCCCAGGTGCCGATGCCCGAAATCCGGCTCAGCATGCCGGGGAAATACTCCGCGACCATCGCCCGCGACAGGCCCACCGCCTCGAAGTTCAGACCCCCGCGATAGGAGGAGATGACCGATATCCCCATCTTCGCCATGATCTTGAGCAGACCGGCGTCGATCGCGTTGCGATACCGCGTCACCGCCTCGTCCAGGGTGCAATCCAGCAGGCCCTTCTCGATCCGGTCGGCCAGGCTGTCCTGCGCCAGATAGGCGTTGACGGTCGTGGCGCCGCAACCGATCAGCACGGCGAAGTAATGCGGATCGATACATTCCGCCGACCGCACGTTGATCGAACAGAAGGTCCGCAGCCCCTTGCGCGTCAGCCACGAATGCACCGCACTGGTGGCCAGGATCATCGGCATCGGCACGCGGTCTTCGCCCTGCAAGCGGTCTGTCAGCACGATATGCCCCGCGCCCGAGCGCACCGCGTCCTCGGCCTCGGCCCGGATCCGCTCCAGCCCGTCGCGCAGGGCACCGTTGATGCCGCCCGCCGGGAAGGTGCAATCGATGGTCGTCACCGAATCCTCGAAATGCGCGAACATCGTCTGGAACTGCGAGTTGCCCACGAACGGGCTGTCGAGCACCAGGATCTCCGTCTGGCTGGAACTCTCGTCCAGCACGTTCTTGAGGTTCCCGAACCGCGTCTTCAGGCTCATCACCCGGAATTCGCGCAGGCTGTCGATGGGCGGATTGGTCACCTGGCTGAACGACTGGCGGAAGAAATGGCTCAGCGGGCGATACTTCTCGGACAGGACGGCGCTCGGCGTATCGTCCCCCATGGAGGCCAGCGCCTCTTTGCCGTCCTCGGCCATGGGCGCCAGGATCTGCTCCAGCTCCTCGATGGAATAGCCGGCCGCGACCTGCCGCGTGCGCAGCTCTGCACCGCTGTGGATCGCCGTCTCGGGCACGCCCTTGGTGACGTCCTCCAGGTTGGTGATCCGCTCGACCCAATCCCCGAACGGCAGGCTGCCCGCCAACCGGTCCTTGATCTGCGTGTCGTGGTAAAGCTTGCCGTCTTCCATATCGACCGCGATCAGCTGACCGGGGCCAAGCGCGCCCTTCTCGATCACCGTCGCCTCGTCCACCGGGACCATCCCCGCCTCGGACCCGGCGATCAGCATCCCGTCACCGGTCAGAACATAGCGCATCGGCCGCAACCCGTTGCGGTCCAGACCCGCGCAGACCCAGCGCCCGTCGGTCATAGCCAGGGCCGCGGGTCCGTCCCACGGCTCCATCACCGCGTTGCAATAGGCATACATGTCGCGCCACGCATCCGGCAGCTCGACCGCCGATTGCGACCACGACTCGGGCACCAGCATGGTCTTGGCCATGGGCGCAGACCGCCCGGCCCGCACCAGCACCTCGAACACCGAATCCAGCGCCGCAGAGTCGCTCGCCCCCTGGGGCACGATGGGCTTGATGTCTTCGGCGAAATCCCCGAACGCCCCCGACGCCATGCGGATCTCGTGGGACTTCATCCAGTTGATGTTGCCCTTGAGCGTGTTGATCTCGCCGTTGTGGGCCAGCATCCGGAACGGCTGCGCCAGCCACCACTGCGGGAAGGTGTTGGTCGAATACCGCTGGTGATAGATGGCAAAGGCGCTCTCGAACCGCTCGTCCTGCAGGTCGGGATAGAACTCGGCCACCTGCTCGGCCAGCATCATGCCCTTGTAGATGATCCCCCGGCACGACAGCGACGCCAGATACAGACCATTGATCTGCGCCGCGATGGCCGCCTTCTCGATCCGGCGACGAATGACATACAGCTCCCGCTCGAAGGTATCCTCGTCCACGCCCTTCAGGTTCGAAATCAGGATCTGCTCGATCTCGGGCCGCGTCGCATTGGCCTTTTCGCCCAGGCAATCGATGTTCACCGGCACATGGCGCCAGCCATAGATGTAATACCCCATCCGCAGCACTTCGGTCTCGACAATGGTCCGGCAGACCTCCTGCGCGGTGAAATTCGACCGCGGCAAAAACACCTGGCCCACGGCGATGCGCTTGCCCTCGTGCGGCTCGTGGCCGGTGCGGCGGATCTGGTCCTTGAAGAACTCCACCGGGATCTGCACGTGGATGCCCGCGCCGTCGCCCGTCTTGCCGTCCGCATCGACGGCCCCCCGGTGCCAGATCGCCTTGAGCGCGGAAATCCCCGCCTCGACCACCTTGCGCGACCGCTTGCCCGAGATGTTGACGACCAACCCGACCCCGCAGGACGAATGCTCGCTCTCCTCGTGATAGAGACTTGTCCCCGCCATCGCCTGACGGCGGGCCAACTCGTCACGTTCCCAGTCGCTGAAATAATGGGTCATGGGGTATCTCCCTCGATAGATCGGTGGTCCCGCTCATAGTCGGCACGGGTCTGGGTTCGGTACTCCCCGGCAGGCGGCAGATAGGCCGGTCGCCGGTCGATATAGATCTCGGATGCCAGCGGAAACGCCGCCGCGTCGACAAACAGGCCGGGCATCAGTTCATAGGGCTCGCCCTCGGGGTCCGTATCGCGCAACCACAGGTGGCTGCCGCAGCGCGGACAAAAGGCCCGCTCCGCGAAATTCGACGACTGGTAACGCGCGACCTCTCCGGTCACCGTCACCGCCGCCGCATCGGCGTCGAACGCAGCAAATAGCGCGCCTGACCACGCCTGACACATGCGGCAATGGCACGCACCGACGGCGGCGACATGCGCGCCGTCCACCTCGATGGTGACCGACCGGCAAAGGCAGTGTCCGACGATCCGTCCGCGCACGTCATGGTCCGCCATCACGCCACCCGCGCCGCATAGCGGCCCAGTAATCCATCGACCCGCGACGCGCGGCCCCGGACGATGGCGCCGATCACGGCCTCCAGCAGACCCGCATCCTTGAGCGTCCGCGCCAGGTTGTGCCGACCCTGCGGCAGGATCCAGCGCTGCACCCGGGGCATATCATCCGGGATCAGCGCCAGATGGCGCAGGTCGTCGGGGCAATCGGACCCGGCCAGCACGAAGTAATGCGTCCGTGTCTCGCCCATCTCGTCGGCCAGGTTCCGCACCGGCAGGCTGCCATAGCGCTTGTGCACATCGGGCCAGCGGTCGTCCTCGATCACGCTGCGGTCCATGCTGACCTGCGGGGCAAAGGCAATCGCGCGCCGCACCCGCAGGTCGCGCGGCAGCAGCAGCGCGCCGAACCCGCCCATGGAGGTGCCCAGCGTGATGACCTCTTCGATCCCTTCGGCGCGACGCAGGTAGCGGATGAACTTCACCACGCGCCGCCAGAGACCGGGGGCCGCGTACCAGCTCGCCCGTTTGTCGGTGACGAACAGCACATTGTTATCGCCCCGCCCGCTGGCCGAGCCCGCGAACTCATCCAGCGGCGCGCCGCCGAACCCGGCCTTCATCCCGGTGAACACCACGACCAGACGCCGCGTCCGCCCGGGCAGCCAGCGCAGGATCAGGTCCTCGTCCTGAAAGACGGTGTCGATGGGCTGAACGGCCATCACGTCAAGCGGCCAGAGAACGGGTCAGCCGCGCTGACACATTGCGCGACCTGCATACCGGCCCGGGATGCACGGGGGGTGTACGGGGGGTGTACAGCTGACACCCCCTTCGGGCACCCGTCCCGCCCGGCCGACATTGCGTGAAATGCATGGCCGAAATATCCCGCTTGACCGGACATCCGCTCTACTCAGCGGCAACGCTGGACTGGGCGGCGGCGAACCGCTCCAGGATGGCATCGGCAGCCTCGCGACCGTCGCGAATGGCCCAGACGACCAGCGACGCGCCCCGCACGATGTCACCCACCGCATAGACCCCGTCCAGCGGCGTCTCGTGGGTGCGGAAATCGGCCTTGATCGTGCCCCAGCGCGTCACTTCCAGCTCCGGCTTTTCCCAAAGCTTCGGCAGCGCCTCGGGTTCGAACCCCAGCGCCTTGATGACCAGGTCGGCCTCCTCGACGTAGTCGGCCCCTTCGATCAGTTCCGGCGCCTGACGCCCCGTGGCATCCGCCTCGCCCAGTTTCATCTTCTGGACGCGCACGCCCTTGACCGGACCGGCCGCGCCGCTGTCGTCGGCCTTGGTCACGCGCAGGTCGACGGTGAACCCGTCGGGCGCGGTCAGCCAGACGAACTCGACGCCCTCTTCCTCGGCATTGGCAACCTCGCGCTGCGATCCCGGCATGTTGTTGCGGTCGCGACGGTAGAGGCATTTGACCGACGTGGCCCCCTGCCGGACCGACGTGCGCACACAGTCCATCGCCGTGTCGCCCCCGCCGATCACCACGACGCGCTTGCCCTTGGCATTGAGCTCACCGCTGTCGAATTCGGGCACATCGTCGCCGAACGACTTGCGGTTGGACGCGGTCAGGAAGTCCAGCGCCCGCACGATGCCCTTGGCGGCATGGTTCGCACCGGACAATTCCCGCGACTTGTAGACGCCGGTCGCGATGATGACGGCGTCATGCTTGTCCCGGATCTCGTCGAAGGTGATGTCGCGTCCGATTTCGGTGTTCAGCGCGAAGGTCACGCCGCCCTCCTCCAGCTGCGCGTTGCGGCGCATGACCACGTCCTTCTCCAGCTTGAAGCCGGGGATGCCATAGATCATCAGCCCGCCGGCGCGGTCGTGGCGGTCATAGACCGTGACCTGCACGCCCGCGCGGCGCAGCACATCCGCCGCCGCCAGCCCGCCGGGGCCGGCCCCGATGATGCCCACGCTTTCCGCGCGCTCAGCATGCGGCTTGATCGACGGGACCCAGCCCATTTCGAAGGCGGTGTCGGTGATATATTTCTCGACCGCGCCAATAGTGACGGTGCCGTGGCCCGACTGCTCGATCACGCAGTTGCCTTCGCACAGACGGTCCTGCGGGCAGATGCGGCCACAGATTTCGGGGAAGGTGTTGGTCGCCTGACTGACCTCATAGGCCTCCTGCAGGCGTCCCTCGGCCACCAGGCGCAGCCAGTCGGGGATGTTGTTGTGCAGCGGGCAATGGCTCTGACAATAGGGGACGCCGCATTGGCTGCACCGCCCCGCTTGCTCGGCGGCCTTCTCGGCGGCGTATTCGCGATAGATCTCCCCGAAGTCGGCCTTGCGCGCCTCGGCCTCGCGCTTTTCTGGCGTCTGGCGTTCTACCGTGACAAACTTGAGCATCTTGTTCGAGGCCATCCGGGTCTCCTCCCTGCGCCTTGTTTTCAAAGCGCCCACCAACATCAGACCCCCGCTCTACACGAGGTGTTTCGGGGAATAAAGTCAGCATTGCTGACCTAGTTTCAGATTTTCGAGGTCCTGAGGCGAGTTTTTCGCTCCGGTGAAGTTATTTTAGGTCCGACTTGGTCCTAAATGTCAATCTTTTCCTTTCGGCACAGGTGATTCATTGTGCGCGAAACCAAGGACGAATCAATCATGGCGCTGTGGCATCTCATCCTTCTGGCGCTGATCCAGGGCGTAACCGAATTCCTGCCCATCTCCTCCTCTGGCCATCTGATCCTGTTGCCCGCATTGACCGGAATGGAAGATCAGGGCACCGCCCTCGACGTCGCCCTGCACTTCGGCACCCTCGGCGCCGTCGTCCTCTATTTCCGCGCCGACGTCGCCCGCGCCCTGGTCGGCACTCTGGGTCTGTTCCGCCGCAAATGGGGCCCGGACGAGCGTCTGGCCGCAGGCCTCGCCATCGCGACGGTGCCGGTCATCATCGCGGGCCTGATCCTCAAGGTGACCGGGGCCAGCGACGCGATGCGCTCCGTCACCGTGATCGGCTGGGCGACGTTGGGCTTCGGACTGTTGCTGTTCTGGTTCGACCGCCGGGGCGCGCATGACCGCACCGTGGCCGACTGGACCCCGGGACAGGCCCTGAAGCTGGGGCTTTGGCAGGCCATCGCCCTGATCCCCGGCACATCGCGGTCGGGCATCTGCATCACCGGAGCCCGCTCCATGGGCTACGGGCGCGAGGATGCGGCGCGGATCTCGATACTGATGTCGATTCCGACGATCCTCGCCTCGGCGGCGCTTCTGTCGCTGGACGTGATGAACGACACCAGCGGCGCGCTGCTTCGCGACGGGGCAATCGCCGCGGTTCTGTCGTTTCTTGCGGCCTTGGGCGCGCTGGCCCTGATGATGCGGCTTTTGCGGTCGGTCAGCTTCACGCCCTATGTGATCTATCGGATCTTCTTGGGGCTTGCCCTTCTGACCTGGGCCTACACCTAGGACGGGACGCGCTGCGCGGGCCAGGAGACCGGCGGGATATCCCATGCCAGAAGACCCGTCGCCCGCGCCGCCACCAGAATGGCCCAGGCCCCGAAGACGTTTGCGACCACCGCCGCGGCAAGGATGCCGCCATAGCCGAACAGGGTCACGCCAAGCCACGCCAAAGGCACATAGATCGCCAGCACCCGTGCCACAGACAGGGTCATCGCATGGCCGGACTTGGAAATCGCGTTGAGCGCCGCATTCCCAGTGACCAGCATTCCGTAGCCGAAGATCGACCATCCGACGACCCGCAGATAGGCGGCGGCAGCCTGCGTGCTGCCCTCGCCCGCACCGAAGGCAGTGGCGATCCAGTCGCCGAAGATGGTCAGCGTCAGCGCCAGCAGAAGGCCATAACCGACCGAGAAGATCAGACAGAGGCGCAGCGCCTGTTGCGCGCGATCCTGCTTTTCCGCACCCCAGTTCTGACCCACCACCGGCCCGATCCCCGAGGACAGGGCCAACAGGGGCACGGCGGCCAGCGATTCGACCCGCGTGGCCGCGCCGAACCCGCCGACGTAATCGGCACCCACCGTCGCCACCGCCGCCGTCACCAGCGCCATGCCGGCCGGGTTGATCGCATTGGATGTGGCCGCAGGGCCGCCGATGGCGACGACATTGCGCAGGTTCCGCCACAGGTCCAGAAACGGCTCGCTACAGGGTTGAAGGATGCCATCGCGCAGCGCCAGAAAGAAGGCCATCGCACTGCCCGACAGCATGGCCACCAGCGTGCCAAGGGCCGCCCCGGCAACCCCCAGTTCGGGCACCGGGCCAAGGCCCAGAATGAAAACGGGTGTGGTCGTCACGTTCACGATGGCCGAAAACACCATGACGCCCGCCGATTGCGTGCCGTTGCCATGGGCCCGGAACACCCCGTTGATCAGCATCATCGACACGAGGAACGGAAAGGACAAACACCAGATCGGCGTGTAGCGCAGCGCCGTCTCGAGCACCTCTTCCTCGGCTCCCAGGGCCGCCAGAAGCGGGCGGTCGACCAGCCAGAAGAGCGCCGCCGCAATGGATGCGAAGGTCAGGCCCAGACCAAGGGCATGCAGTCCGCGACGGGTGACGTCGTCTTCGCTTTCCTTGCGGCCCAATGCCTGACTGATGATGGCGCTGGCCCCCGCCGACATCCCGATGGAGAGCGACGAGATGGCGGTGGTCACGGGATAGATGAAGCCCACGGCGGCCAGCGCCTCGGGCGAGACCTTGGCCAGAAAATAGGCATCGACCAGACCCGTGGAGATCACCGCCAGAATGCCGAGCATCATCGGCAGGGATAACCCGGCCAGCGCACGCCAGATCGGCCCTTCGGTCAGGTCCTTCGAATTGCGCGCCATGTGCCGTCCCTTGCCAGTCTTTTGGTTTCGCGGGCCAACCGTTGGCGCGGCGCAGCAGTTCCGTCAGGTCTTCAGGTTGCGGGCACTGTCCTTGATGTCCGAATACTGACCCGAGGGGCGAAAGCGATAGAGATAGCCCGGGAGGATCACCTCCATCGCGGTCGGCGCGATCCCGAAGGCGTCGAAGCCGGGGCCGGTCGCCACATTGTCATGGGCCAGGTTGCGCACTTGGTCACGGGTCAGGGTGCCATTGTGCAACAGGCCAAGGCTGAGCTTCTGACCCATGTCGAGGCCGAAGGCCATCAGCCGCGCGGCAAAGAACGGCACCGTCAGGATCAGGGCGCGGCGACGGATGACCTTGAGCATCGTCTGCATCAGCTCGCGGAAGGTATCGACGTCGGGGCCGCCCAACTCATAGACACCGGGCGCGGCCTTGCCTTCCGCGGCAAGGGCGGCGGCGGCGGCCACATCGTCGACGAAGACGGGTTGGAACTTGGTGTCGGGCCCCACCACCGGCAGGATCGGCATCATGCGGGCCATGCCGGCGAAGCGGTTGAAGAACTGATCCTCGGGGCCGAACACGATGGACGGCCGCAGGATCACGGCATCGGGCATATGCTCCAGCACGCCTGCTTCGCCCGCGGCCTTGGTGCGGGCATAGTCGCTGTCGCTGTCGGCATCGGCCCCGATGGCGCTGATCTGGACCAGACGCGCGACACCGGCGGCGGCGGACAGGCGGGCAACGCGGGCCGCTCCCTCGGCCTGAACGGCGTCGAACCGGTTCTTGCCCGCCTCGGCCAGGATGCCGACGCAGTTCACCACCGCATCCGCCCCCATGACAGCGGCGGCGACCGAGGCATCGTCGCGGATATTGGCCAGCACGGGCTCCACCTGACCGACGCTGCCGTACATGCGCACGAAGCCCGCCTCGTTCGGGCGACGGCAGGCGACGCGCACGCGCCAGCCGTCCTTGGCCATGCGGCGGGCAACATAGCGCCCGATGAAACCGGAACCGCCGAAAATGGTGACGAGCTTTTGCATGGGGTCGCTCCTGCCGAATGAGATGCGTTCGGATAGCCGCCGGGGGCCGTCCGGGCAAGTGCGCCAATTTTCGCAGTTTGACCGATTGACAGTCTTCGCACCCGGATATACGCACCGCGCACCGTGGATGCCCAGGTGGCGGAATTGGTAGACGCGCTGGCTTCAGGTGCCAGTTCTCGCAAGGGAGTGGAGGTTCGAGTCCTCTCCTGGGCACCACGGTCTACCAACACGAAACGCCCGGCCTCCGACTACCAACGGCGGCCGGGCGTTCGCGTTTTTGATCCGGAGGCCCGCGATGACCATCACCCTGCACCAGAACGATCTACCAGACGGGCTGGACCTTGGTTCCTCTGTCGCGATCGATTGCGAGACGATGGGCCTGAACCCGCACCGCGACAGGCTTTGTCTTGTGCAGCTGTCGTCGGGCGACGGGACCGCGCATCTGGTGCAGATCGCCAAGGGGCAGACATCGGCC
The DNA here is from genome assembly GCF_900113875.1 of Jannaschia pohangensis. Classification (GTDB taxonomy): domain Bacteria; phylum Pseudomonadota; class Alphaproteobacteria; order Rhodobacterales; family Rhodobacteraceae; genus Jannaschia; species Jannaschia pohangensis. The sequence goes on from NZ_FORA01000005.1 coordinate 125,896, forward strand.
CCAAACCTCGAGCGGCTGCTGCGCGATACCTCTGTGCTCAAGCTGTTCCATTTCGGACGCTTCGACATCGCGGCGATGTTCCACACCTTCGGGGCGCTTGCGACGCCGGTCTGGTGTTCCAAGATCGCAAGCCGACTGGTGCGGACTTATACCGACCGTCACGGGCTGAAGGTGCTGCTACAAGAGCTGCTCCAGGAAGACATCAGCAAGCTGCAACAGACCAGCGATTGGGGTGCCGAAACCCTGACCGAGGCGCAGCTGGCCTATGCGGCGTCCGATGTCCTCTACCTGCATCGCCTGAAGGCCGAGCTTGACGCACGGCTTGCGCGCGAGGATCGGATGGAGATCGCACAGGCCTGCTACGATTTCCTGCCGACGCGCGCGAAACTTGACCTGATCGGCTATCCCGAGACGGACATTTTCGCCCATACATGACAGACTGCCGCCATGGCATCTGCGCGCCCCCTGTCCGAAAGCCTTCACAGCCGCCTTGTGCGGATGGCGAAACTTGTCCTGCCGGTGCTGGCGTTGATGCTGCTGAGCACGCTGTTCCTGCTGGCGCGGTCGGTGAATCCCGATGACGCCATTCCCGTGGCCGATGTCGATGTGTCCGAACGGGCGCGGGATCAGCAACTGACGATGCCGCGTTTCACAGGCGTCTCGCAGGACGGGACGGCATTCGACCTGTCGGCGCGGCTGGCACGACCGGATCCCACGGACCCGCGCCGCATGACCGCCGAAGAATTGCGCCTGGTGCTCGACGGTCTGAACGGCGGGCAATCCACCGTCATCTCGAACGCGGGCGACGTCGATACGGCGCGCCGGACCCTGGTCCTGACGGGGGATGTGAAGATCGAGACATCCACCGGATACAGCCTGACCACGGACCGTCTGGAGGGGTCGCTCGGCCGTCTTGATGTGGTGTCGCCGGGGCCTGTCTCGGGTGATGGCCCCCTGGGTCGCCTCAGGGCCGGAGAGATGCGCCTGAACGAAGATGCCGACGGCGGGACGCGATTGCTGTTCACCGGAGGCGTCGACCTGCTATACCAACCCCCAACCTGATCCGGATATCCCGATGCTCCTGCGCAACCTGGCCCTTTCCCTCGTCCTTCTGTCGGCCACCACGGTGATGGCCGCCGCACAAACGGCGGCAGTCGGCTTTGGCCAGGGCGATTTCGACCGATCCGCTCCGGTCGAAGTGGCCGCCGACAGCCTGGAGGTGGATCAGGCGACGGGGCGTGCCACGCTGACCGGCAACGTCGTGATCGCCCAGGGCGACCTCAGGCTTTCGGCGGACATCGTCACGGTCGACTATTCGACGGGCGGCGGGGATCGCCAGATCGAGCGGCTGAACGCCTCGGGCAATGTCCTGATCGTGGCGGGCGAGGATGCCGCCGAGGGTCAGGACGCGGTCTATACCTTGGCCAGTTCCGACATCCTGCTGACCGGCGATGTCGTCGTCACCCAGGCGGGCAGCGTTTTGGCCGGTGACCGCCTTTCGATCAATCTGGCCAGCGGGGCGGGCACCGTCACCGGGCGCGTGCGGACCACGTTGCAGCCGTGACGCTTTCGGTCACCGAAGGCGACGGCGGCCTGCGCATCCGCAACCTGCGCAAATCCTATCGCAAGCGCCCGGTCATCACCGATGTGTCGATGGACCTGGCCCGGGGCGAGGTGGTGGCCCTTCTGGGACCGAACGGCTCGGGGAAAACGACGACCTTCTATTGCATCGCAGGTCTCGTCACCCCCGATGGCGGAACGGTCAGTCTGGATGGCCGCGATGTCACCTGGCTGCCGATGTATCGGCGCGCCAAGGCGGGCATCGGATACCTGCCACAGGAAATGTCGATCTTTCGCGGCATGACGGTGGAACAGAACATCATGGCAATTCTCGAAGTGGCGGAACCGAAACGCCACCGCCGTCGCGAACGGCTGGAGGAGCTTCTGGGCGAATTCCACATCGAACATCTGCGCCGCGCTTCGGCCATGGCGCTCTCGGGCGGTGAACGGCGGCGGGTGGAGATCGCGCGATGCCTGGCCGCGAACCCGAGCTACCTCCTGCTCGATGAACCTTTTGCGGGTGTCGACCCGATTGCCGTTGGCGATATCCGCGCCCTTGTGGTCGAGTTGAAGTCGCGCGGAATCGGCGTCCTGATCACCGATCACAACGTCCGCGAAACCCTGGAACTGGTTGATCGCGCCTATATCCTGCACGACGGGCGTGTCCTGATGTCGGGCAGCCCGGACGAAGTTGTCGCCAACGACAATGTCCGTCGGGTCTATCTGGGCGAAAGCTTCACCCGTTAATCGCTTGATGTGATTCGAGATTGACTTGCGCGCGCATTCGACGCCCAATCGGAGCATGGAGCCCCGCTCTCACGACCTTGTCCCGCCCGCCGGGACCGATGAGAAGACCGCCGCGGCATATCGCGGCACGGTATCCAGAAACTCAAGCCATCCAATGGGTTAGACCGACAGGTTCAGGCCCGCCATTCCAGTAGGAGGCATCATGCGCTATCAAATCACCGGCAAGCAGATCGACATCGGCGAGGCCCTTCAGACCCACGTCAAGACCGAACTGGGCGAAGTCATCGGCAAGTATGCGGGCCGACCGACGGATGCGATGGTGGTGTTTTCGAAGTCCGCGCATGAGAACGTCTGCGAGGCGACAGTGCATCTTTCGACGGGACTGACGGCCCAGGCCAAGGGTAAAGCCGTTGAAATCTATGCCGCTTTCGATGCCTGTGCCGAAAAGATGGACAAGCAGCTGCGACGCTACAAACGCCGCTTGAAGGATCATCATCAGGATCGCGCACAGCCGGTTGAACTCTCGGGGGCGGCCTCGTATATCCTCGCCGCTGATGACGAGAGCCTGGAAGAACCCGACAGCCTGGCACCCGTGATCGTGGCCGAGATGTCGACCAAGATACCGTCGCTTTCCGTTGGCGAAGCGGTTATGCAGATGGAATTGGCCAGTGCCCCGGTGCTGGTCTTCAAGAACGAGAAAAGCGGCGGCGTGAACGTTGTCTATCGGCGCGACGATGGAAACGTTGGATGGATCGACCCCGCAACAGGCACCTGAAAACGCCCGAAGGCGGATAAAGGGAGAGCAGATGCGGTTAAGCGAAATCCTTGCCCAGAGGGCCGTGAAGGTATTGCCGAAGGCGTCCAGCAAGAAACGGCTGTTCTGCGATCTGGCCGAGGTCGCGCAGGATTTGCACGGGCTGGACTATGACGCTGCCTTCGCGGCGTTGCAGGAACGCGAGGCGCTTGGCACGACGGGCGTGGGCGACGGTGTCGCCCTGCCCCATGCGCGCCTGCCCGACCTGAATGAAGTGCATGGTGTGTTCATCCGCCTTGAATCGCCGCTCGACTTCGATGCGATGGATCGCAAGCCGGTCGATCTGATCTTTGCGCTCTTTGCGCCCGAAGGCGCGGGTGTCGCGCATCTCAAGGCGCTGGCGCTGGTGTCCCGCACGCTGCGCGATCCGGGACTTTGCGCCAAGCTGCGCGCCAATGACGATCCGTCCCTGCTCTATACCGTGCTGACCGAAGCACAGACGGCAGACGCCGCCTAGGAATTCCTCCAGCGCTTGAATCCGAAATTGAGAAAGTCGCGACGATAGGCGTCGATGCAGGCGTCTTCGATCTCGTCGCTACAGATTTCCGCAAGCGCGGCCCGGCCGGGCAGGATCAGCGGCCTTGCGGGTTTGCCGACAAGGTTCGCCAGGCGGTCCAGCTCCGCCTGTACCTCTTCCTCCCGGATCAGGCGCTGCGGCAGGACCGCCTGCGCCATGCCCGCCAGCAAGGCCGATTGGCTGGCCCATTCCGGCTGCACCGGCAGTGACGATTGCCCCCCGAGGTTTGCCTTGATGAACCGCAGGAACCCAAGGAACGCCGCCGCCGCATCGCCGTCCAGGTCGACGCCGTGCTGATTGGTCAGAATCCGGCGCAGCGTATTCGCCTGCGGCCCCTTGGCGGCCAGAACATCGCAAAACGCGTCATGGGCGCGGGCAAGGGGGTGGCGCACCACGGCAAAGCTGATGAACCCCTTGTGCTGCCGCATCCAGGGGCGAAGCTGCTTTTGCGACATTCCCTCGATCGGGGCGGCCCCGTCCAGCGCCGTGAGCCAGTCGCGCAGGGCATCGGTCGGCCCACCGGGAACCGGCAGAGCGATCAGGGCACTGTCGGCGGCGGCCATCAGGCCCGGCACGGACGGTCCGCGCTGCGGCTCCAGGTTGGTGGAGGACGACAGAAGGAACGGGTCGAGCGTCGCCAGATGCGCGCGCAGGACATCGGGGTTCTCGACCTTGTCCTCGATCTCGCCGGGGTTCTGCTTCTTGAGCTTTCCGGGCACGTCTTCCAGACGGCCCTTCGACCCGATGAACCGCGCGATTCCGTTGATGACCTCGACATCGCCGATGTCGTCATAGCTGACCCAGAACGACCCCTGCCCGCTGATTTTCAACTGGCGCTGCACCTCGTCGCGGAAGACGCGCTGACGTTCGACAAGGGCGTCGAAATCCGCAGGCACGAAGGTCGCCTTGGCCACCTTCGCCATCTTCGGATTGGTCAGGCGCCATTGCCCGGTCTGAGCGGCGATCGTCAGCGAGACATAGCTGTCCAGCGGGTTGCGCGTCAGAAAGACCTTCGCGATCCGCGGATCCTCCAGGACAGGCCCCAGAACGCGCGGATCGTGGTCATGGAAGAACCGAAAGCCGCTGATCCCCGGTTGGGCCACGATGGCGCGGAGCAGGGGCATCGGGTCCGCCTCCCGCGCGGCCATGTCGATGCCGAAAAGTTCGGTCCGGTTGTGCGCGCCGAGGAAGACGGGGTTGAACACCTCGCCAAAGCTCTGGACGTCGTCGAGCCCGTTGAGCGATTCCTCAAGGTGGTTGGACCCGGTGCGCATTTCGGCAAAGAGGACGAAGGCATCAAACGCTGCCATGTTTCGCACCTCCGTCCGTCTTGGTCGGGAAGAGGGCAAGATCCCCCATGACCTGCGGTTTCACGCCCCCGTCACGCAGCCGCAACAGGAAGTCGCGAAAGCCCGTCAGATCGCGCATCGGCGGAAGATCGGTCAGGCGTCGCGGACTGGGACCGGTGATCTCCGACAGGACATTCTGAAGTTTTTCTGTCGGCTGGGCCACGAAATCGGCCAGCGGCCAGACATGCACCCGGGCGGCCAGACCCGGGGATTTCAGTTCCTTCAGGAAGGCGAGTTCGACGCGTTGCAGACGCGCGGCCTCGGCCTTGATGGCATCGAAGCCCAGGTTCGACGTCAGAAGGGGAACCGCCCAGGCCCCGGTCACGGCGGCAATCGTGGCGTTCGGATCACTCGTGACGAAGGGCACCACGTCCTGCGCATCATGTGGACCGATGAAAAAGCTCTGCCGTTCGCCGCGCGTGGACCAGAGCAGGTTGGTCAGGAATTGCGTCGGGCGATAGTCGCGCAAGGCGGCGGAGTCGGACAGACAACCGTTCATCAACGTCTCGCCCCCGGCGAACTCCGCACGCTCGGGCGCATAGAGGTGCCCATGGATACGGCCCCCGATCCGCCGCGCGAGCCATGGCTCGAACCCGTCGAACAGGAAGTCGAATCCGGAAAAGATGTTGTAGCGCGCGCAGGTCAGCCCGTTCTCAAGCCCGGGTGACGGGAAGCGTGCCTGGGAATAGAGCCCGGGCCGGCCCTGACCCCGCCGCTCGTTCGCCTTGGAGAAGACCCGGTCGATCTTGCCCGGGTTCGGCTCCGCCCCGCGGTTCGCAAGACGGGTATCATCGAGGAAGACCTCGTAGAGACGATCCGCACGAGGCCAGATCTTGCGCGCGACAAAGCAATCCGACCGCTCCAGCAGGGGTTGGTGGTCGTCATAGAAGACATGGGGTTTTCCCTGCACGTCGAACTTGGACAGCGTCAGGGACCGGCTTTCGATCTGGGTCGAATAGCGCCGTGCGAGAGACTGAAAATAGCTTTCGTCCGGTATCCAGACCTTGGCGAAATAGGCGTCCATGCTGGCCCGATCCGGGGCCGACAGGATCGACGACAGCGTCCGCCGGGTCAGACACCACCATTGGCTTCCCAGATGCGGGGAGACGCCTTCGGGGATGCGTCGGCGAAGACCGAAGCGCCGCTGAAACCGGACATAGGCATCGAAGAGCTTGCGCTGCTTGCGCCACGAAAACGGGAACCGCAGGGTAAAGCGCTCGGCCTCCAGGCCATCGACCGTCCAGGTGACTTGCTCTGTCGTCACGCTTTCGATGAAATCCGTTTCGGGATGGGCATCGAGATAGTCGCGCAACTCGGACACCGGCCGCAGTGGCAGACAGGATCCCGACGCCAGAAAGACGTGCCGCACGTCCGGGAAATCGGCCAGCAGGCGTTCAGCCGCGAATTGCGTGGCGCGCACAAGGGACCATTTGCCCCATTCGACCCGTGTCCGCCTGGAGAAGCGGATCATCGGATCATCCCGAAACTGGTCGCGAAACGCGCGGAACCGGGCGGGCCGCACCTTGCCGTCGACGTGGATGACTACCGGACAGCCGTTCGACGCCCAATAGCGCGCCACCTGTTCGGCGCGGTCAAAGGCCGTGTGGACCAGCATGATGAACCCGAGGCTCATGCCCAGTTCCCCTTGGAGATCAGGCCCAGAATTTCGAGCTGTCGCCAATTGATATAGCGCTCGGACCATTTGCACCACAGATCGTCCGAACCCTCCAGACCGTCGGCATAGGCCCTGTATTCGCCCGCCGCGCGGTAGTGTTCGGCCCGCTGTGCCTCCTCGGCGGCGCGTTCGACGAACAGGCTGAGGAATTTGGCATGGAGCAGGACGCCCGTCGTCTTTTCGCCGCCCGCCGGATCATAGGTCAGGTTCAGGCCACGGGGCAGAAGGATGTGGGTCGAACTGATGTAGGTGAACTCCCGACGCCATTTGACCAGCGGCACCTTGTTGAGCGCCGGCGCCTTTTTCGGGGCATCGGCAAAGAAGGCCCGGGCCCGGATGCCGCCCTGGATCCAGAGGTTTCCGAAGCGGGGATTGCGCTCGAACATATAGTTGCCGCTGTCGAACCAGGCAGCGATCTCGAAGGGGTTCTGCCCCTCGCGATAGGGCTGCGCGTTGACGGGGCCCTTGGGATACATGTCCAGAAGCATCGCCCCGAAACTGCGGATCGAACTCGCGTCCAGCCAATCGGTGAGCGCGCGCAAGGGCCGCGTGTCGCAGAACGGATAGACCAGGAATTCGTCCACATCGACGGTCAGGCACCAATGTCCATGCCCATGGGAGCGCATCAGCCAGTTGAGCCAATCGATCCCGAAGGCCGACTTGGCATAGCTGTCCGGCGTCGTCCACACGGACACGTCGGGCTGATCGGCCAGGTATTCGCGGGTGCCATCCACGCTGTCGTTGTCGACGAAGAGGAAGTGATCGATGCCCTGCTTGCGGTAATACTCCAGGAAGTAGGGCAGGCGCGTCCGCTCGTTCCGCACGGTGCTGAATGCAAGGATCGTCCCATAGGAAATCGCGCGTGTCCGATCCTTGACGACCGTCAGCTGACGCCGCCTTCGCAGGGCCCGAAGTCGCCAATAGCGGCGGCGCAGGCGCATTCTATAGGACGCGATCAGCCCCATCGACTTGCTCTGCCTTCCCGTACCAGCGCCATCGCTCCCGACCTTTGCACTCGATAAACCATTGTTTCCAATTCGGACGCAATCAATCGCGGTCCGCGTCGCGGAACCATGATTCCATTTCGCAACTCTTTATGGCGATCGAAGGTCATTCCCATCCCCCCCGAGACAAAAGCCCCAGGCCCTCCAGTTGCTGCCATCCGGCATAGCGGGTCGATGCCTCGCACCACAGGACGGGATCGGAGATCAACGCGTCATAGTAGCCTTCATAGAGGGTCGAATTCTCGAAATGCTGCCGCCGTTCCTTTTCCTCGGTGGATTTGGTCAGGATGTTGGGGAGGAACTTTGTATGCAGCAGGACGCCCGTCGGCGCCTCGCCCCCGCTCTGGTCATAGACATGGTTGAGATGCCGGGGCAGGGCGGAATGGGTGGAGCTGACATAGGCATAGCGCCGGTTCCAGCGGATCAGCGGCACCTTGGAGAGGGTCGGGGCGCGCCGGGGATCGTCGGCAAAGAAGGCCCGCGCCCGGGGACCGCCCTGCACCCAGAGGTTCTGCAGGACGGGTTGGCGGATCATGACATAATTGCCCGCATCGAAGTGCGACAACGTCGCTATCGGGTCATCCTGGGGATCGACGCGCGCCTGTCCGAGGGGACCGCGCGGATACATATCGAGCATCAGCGCCCCCATCGACTCCCGCCCCGTCAGGTCGAGCCAGTCGGTCAGCGCCCGCAGGGGACGGCGATCATGGTGGGCGTAGACGAACAGCTCGTCGGCATCGAGGGTCAGGCACCAATGCCCGTGCCCATGACGGGCCAGAAGCACGGTCAGCCAATCGACCCCGAAGCGCGACGCCTTGTAGCCGTGGGGCGTCGTCCAGACCGAGACATCCGGTTGTTCCACCAGGTAATCGACGGTGCCGTCGTCGCTGTCGTTGTCGACGACCAGGAAATGCGCGACGCCAAGCGCCCGGTGGTGGCGCAGGAACCACGGCAGGCGCGACATCTCGTTCCGGACCGTGGCGAAGGCCAGGATGTCACCCGGACCGATCCGGTCGGTCCGGTCCTGTCGCGCGGACAGCTGACCCCTTTTGGCGAAGGATCGCGCCAGAAGACGCCGCCGCTTCCACCGCAGCTTGTAGGCTTGCCAGAGATCCGGGGCCCGGGCCATCGCCCGTCAGATCTGTCCGGTCAGGCTGAGATCGGCCAGAAAACCGCGCAACTCGTCCCGAAGGTCTTCGCGGGCCAGACCGAAGGCGACCGTGGCCTGAAGGAACCCCGCCTTGGAGCCGCAGTCATACCGTTGCCCTTCGAAGCGGAAGCCGTGAACGCCCTCTTCGCTGTCCACTTCGCCCGCAATCGCGTCGGTCAGCTGGATCTCGCCGCCGGCCCCGGCCCCCAGACCCGTGAGGTTCTTCATCACTTTCGGGCTGAGGATGTAGCGACCGATCACCGCCAGGTTCGACGGCGCGGTGCCCGAGGGCGGCTTTTCGACCATGCCCTTGACGCGCATCGTCTGCTGGTCCGACTCGGCCACGTCGAGAATGCCATAGGACGACGTGCGATCCGGCGCGACCTCCATCGCGGCGACCATGCTGCCGCCGGTTTCGGCATAGGCCTCGACCATCTGCGCAAGGCAGGGTTTGTCGGCCGCGATCACGTCATCGGGCAGGATCACGGCAAAGGGCTCGTTGTGGATCATGCGGCGCGCGCAGGCGACGGCATGGCCAAGACCCCGTGCGCGGTGCTGGCGGATATAGGCGATCTGGCCCGAATCCATCGTGGTCCGCTTCAACTCCTCCAGAAGGTCCAGCTTCTTCTTCTTGCGAAGCTCCTGCTCCAGGATGGGACTGTCGTCGAAATAATCCTCGAGCGCGGATTTCCCGCGCGACGTCACGAATATGAACTCCTTGATCCCTGCCGCCCGCGCTTCGTCGATCGCGTATTGGATCAGCGGACGGTCGACGAGGGTCATGATCTCCTTGGGGACGGATTTCGTTGCAGGCAGGAACCGTGTCCCCAACCCGGCCACGGGGAAAATCGCCTTGGTGACGTTTCGCTTCATGCTTCAGCTCTTCCAGTTGCGGGCGATTGATGCCCGTTTAACCCCGATTTGACAGGGAAATGCGGCCCCAATTGGGCATTCAGCCTTGGTGAAGGGTCACTCCGGGGGCATAGGCGATGAAGAAGGGGTTCTCGAATATCGGCTTGCCATAGGTCAGCGGCTGATGGTCGTCGAAGCGCACCACATGACCTCCGGCCCCCGACAGAACGGCGTGACCCGCCGCAGTGTCCCATTCCATCGTTCGGCCAAGCCGGGGATAGAGGTCCGCCTCGCCGGTGGCGACAAGGCAGAACTTCAGCGACGAGCCTGCCGACCTCATGTCGGCGACGGCGTATTTGCCGATGTAGTCGTCCGTCGCCTGATCGCGGTGCGACTTGGAGGCCACGACAAGCAGCGCGGATTGATCTGGGGTCGAGACCGAAATCTCGGTGCAGGCGCCGATCCGGTCCTTGTCGAAGGGGCCCGTTTCCTCGACCGTCTGGCCGTCGGCCCGGGTCCAGAACAGGCGTCCCTTGGCCGGGGCATAGACGACACCGCGCACCGGCACGCCGTCTTCGACCCAGGCGATGTTGACGGTGAAATCGCCACGCCTCTGGACGAACTCCTTGGTGCCATCCAGCGGGTCGACGATGAAGAAGGTGCTGACCTTCAGATCGTGAGTGGCCGATTGCTCTTCGGTCACCAGGGCGGCATCCGGGAACGCCGACCGTAGCCCGGCCGAGATCAGCGCATCGGCCGCCTCGTCCGCGGCAGTTACGGGACTGTCGTCCGACTTGGACCGCAGATCGAAGTCGTCCGCGTCATAGATTTCCATGATCCGGTCCCCCGCCTCGAGTGCGAGTTTCCGAAGGACAACCATCATTTCGCCGAAATCCATACCCATACTCCCGTCTTAATACCTTGGTGACGCGGCAAGGCTTATGGTATTCGACATCCCCGGGGCAAGCAGACGACCCCGGCAATCCTGACGGAGGGGGCTCATGTTCAGATTCGAACGACGTGATTCCGCCCTGTCCCGGGCATTTACCCTGTCGGAACTGGTGTTCCACGCCACGGTCCGCCAGATTCGCAAGGGCCACGGCACCGGCATGATGGCGCTGGTCATGAACGTTCTGCAGTCGGTCATCTTCATCGGCGCCTTCGTGCTGATGTTCACGATCCTGGGCATCCGGGGCAGCGCGATCCGGGGCAACTTCGTGCTCTACATCATGTCGGGCATCTTCCTCTTCATGACCCATATCAAGGCCATGGGCGCGATTGTCAGCGCCGAGGGCCCGGCGTCAGCGATGATGAAACACGCCCCCATGAACACCGCCATCGCGATCCTCGCGGCGGCCCTGTCATCGCTTTATATTCAGGTGTTGTCGGTTGTCCTGATCCTGTTCGCCGTCCACGTCGCCTGGACCCCGATCGAGATCTACGACATGGGCGGCTTTGCGATGATGTTCCTGCTGGCGTGGTTTGTGGGCGTCGGCATCGGCATGGTTCTTCTGGCGCTCAAGCCCTGGGCGCCGAACTTCGTGAACATCGTGAATTCGGTCTATTCCCGCGTGAACATGATCGCATCCGGCAAGATGTTCGTGGCCAACTCCCTTCCGGCGACGATGTTGCCGTTCTTCAGCTGGAACCCGCTGTTCCATGCAATCGACCAGTCGCGCGGATATGCCTTCATCAACTACAATCCGCACTACACGAACTGGGAATACCCCCTGATGATAGGTGTCATATGTCTGGTGATCGGAATGATGGGCGAATTCTACACGCGGCGGCACACCTCCTTGTCCTGGTTCGCGGGGCGCTGATCGCGACGCTTGTTTGGGGCGCACCCGCGCTGGCCCAGACCGAAGATTGGCCCGCCCTGTTCGACGTGACCGGCGTTGCCGCCGACGACGTCCTGAACATTCGCGCACTAGCCGATGCCGACGCGGACATCATCGCGGGCCTTGCCCCCGATGCGACCGACGTGGAGGTCGTCTTTCCCTCACTCGACGGTCGGTGGGGCCAGATCCGCGCGGGTGAGCGGACGGGTTGGGTCGCGATGCGCTTCCTCAGCCGTCAGCCGGGTCAGACCGGCGACAGCTATCCCGCCATCACCGCTTGCTATGGCAATGAGCCCTACTGGTCGCTCGAAACCGATGGCGAACAGGCGCAGCTGACGCTGTCAGGCGAGACCCTGGTCGATGGATATCTGCGGGACGGGACACGCTCCGCGAACCGGATCGACATCTTCGGCTTTGCCGCCGGCGATGCGGAGGGTGAGGCGCGGGGAGTGCTGCGCCGCGAACTCTGTAGTGACGGGATGAGCGACCGGCTCTTCGGCCTCTCGATCACGCTGATCTACGTGGGGGCACGCGGTCACAGCACGTTGTCGGGCTGCTGCGTTCTGTCTAACTGACCACGCGCAGCGTCAAGTTGATGCGGCCTGGCGCCTCCAACAGGGTCGATGTGCCGGGCGCGATCCGGTCGACCCCGTGGTGGATCAGCCGTGCGGCCCCGCCCATCACAAGCACATCGCCCGACCGCAGCCAGATACTTTCCGTCGATCCACCCCTGGCCACATTTCCGATCCGGAACAGCGCATCGTCCCCAAGCGAAATCGACACCACAGGTTGGTCGAAATCCCCCTCGTCCCGATCTTGATGCAGACCCATCCGGGCGTCGGGCGCATACCAGTTCACAAGGCAGCTTTCTGGCGTGCGGGCATCCGGCACGACGGTTCTCCACACGGCCAGAACCGATGCCGGGATCGGTGGCCAGGCCACACCGGACGGATGGCGCGGCGCATAGCGATAGCCGCCGCGATCGGTGATCCAGCCCATGTCACCCGCCGAGGTCATCCGCACCGACAGCGCCTGACCCCGCCGGGTGACCGGCGCGATCAGCGGCGCCGCCCGGACGATATCCCGGACATCCGAAACCATCGCCGCCTGCGCCGCCGCGTCCAGGAATCCGTCGAACAGACGGACGCCGCGAATGTCACGACCGTCAGGTCCATTCATTTTGATCCCCTTCACGTCCTTGCGAGGTCAAAACCCCCTCCTTATATACCCACCGAACCGCGGGCCGGGTCACCCTGTCCGTTATTCAAACGGGATATGGCTCGGGGCGCCTTATTGGGCCCTGCGCCGCACACATCGCCAAGAGAGGACCATTCGAAATGGCAAAAGTCATCGGTATCGACCTCGGGACCACCAACTCCTGCGTCGCCATCATGGACGGGTCGCAGCCCCGCGTGATCGAGAACGCGGAAGGTGCCCGGACCACCCCTTCCATCGTCGGCTACACCGAGAATGAACGTCTGGTCGGCCAACCCGCCAAACGCCAGGCCGTCACCAACCCGGAAAACACCGTCTTCGGCGTCAAGCGCCTGATCGGTCGCCGGTTCGACGACGAGCATCTGGCGAAGGACAAGAAGAACCTCCCCTACAATGTCGTCAACGGCGGCAACGGTGACGCCTGGGTCGAGGTTCGGGGCGAAAAGTATTCCCCCGCTCAGGTCTCCGCGCTGATCCTTCAGAAGATGAAGGAAACCGCCGAATCCTATCTGGGCGAGGAGGTGACGCAGGCCGTCATCACGGTTCCGGCGTATTTCAACGACGCGCAGCGTCAGGCCACCAAGGACGCAGGCAAGATCGCCGGTCTGGAAGTGCTGCGCATCATCAACGAGCCGACGGCCGCCGCACTGGCCTACGGTCTCGACAAGAAGGAAACGCGGACCATCGCGGTCTATGACCTTGGTGGCGGTACCTTCGACGTGACCATCCTCGAAATCGACGACGGCCTCTTCGAGGTGAAGTCGACCAACGGCGACACCTTCCTCGGTGGTGAAGACTTCGACATGCGCATCGTGAACTACCTCGCCGAGGAGTTCAAAAAGGAGCATGGCACCGACCTCAAGCAGGACAAGATGGCCCTCCAGCGCCTGAAAGAGGCGGCGGAAAAGGCCAAGATCGAACTGTCGTCCAGCCAGCAGACCGAGATCAACCAGCCCTTCATCTCGATGGGCAGCAACGGCCAGCCGCTGCACATGGTCATGAAGCTGACCCGTGCCAAGCTGGAATCGCTTGTCGGTGATCTCATCAAGGCCTCGATGAAACCCTGTGCCGCCGCGCTCAAGGATGCGGGCCTGTCCAAGGATGATATCGACGAAGTGGTTCTGGTCGGCGGCATGACCCGCATGCCCAAGGTCATCGAGGAAGTGACGAAGTTCTTCGGCAAGGAGCCTCACAAGGGCGTCAACCCGGACGAAGTCGTGGCCATGGGTGCCGCCATTCAGGCCGGCGTTCTTCAAGGTGACGTCAAGGACGTGGTCCTGCTCGACGTGACACCCCTGTCCCTCGGGATCGAGACGTTGGGTGGTGTCTTCACCCGCCTGATCGACCGCAACACGACCATTCCGACCAAGAAATCCCAGGTCTTCTCGACCGCCGAGGACAATCAGAATGCGGTGACGATCCGCGTCTTCCAGGGCGAGCGGGAGATGGCGGCCGACAACAAGATGCTCGGTCAGTTCAACCTCGAGGATATTCCCCCGTCGCCCCGCGGCATGCCGCAGATCGAAGTGACCTTCGACATCGACGCCAACGGCATCGTGTCGGTCGGCGCCAAGGACAAGGGTACCGGCAAGGAGCAGGCGATCACCATCCAGGCGTCGGGCGGTCTGTCGGACGAGGATATCGAACAGATGGTCAAGGACGCCGAGGCGAATGCCGAAGCCGACAAGGATCGTCGCGAATTGGTCGAAGCCAAGAACCAGGCCGAAAGCCTGATCCACACGACCAAGAAGCAGGTCGAGGAGCATGGCGACAAGGTCGACCCATCCACCGTCGAAGCCATCGAGCTGGCGATTTCCGCCCTCGAGGACACGATGGAGAGTTCGGACACCGCCAAGATCAAGTCCGGCATCCAAAATGTCACCGAAGCGGCGATGCGTCTGGGCGAGGCGATCTACAAGGCCAGCGCCAATGACGGCGACGACGGGGATGCACGCCCTGCCGATGCGCCAGATGGCGCCGACGACGACATCCTCGACGCTGATTTCGAGGATCTCGACGACGAAAAGCGCGCCTGACCGTCCCTGAGCAAAACACGGACGCGGCCGACCCCAAGCGGGTCGGCCCTTCCGTTGGAGAATGAAGCATGGCGAAACGTGACTACTACGAGACGCTTGGGGTCTCGAAGGGCGCCAGCGCCGAAGAGATCAAGAAGGCCTATCGCCAGAAGGCGAAGGAGCTGCATCCCGACCGCAACTCCGACAACCCGAACGCCGAAGCCCAGTTCAAGGAAGCGAACGAAGCCTACGACGTTCTGAAGGATGGCAACAAGAAAGCGGCCTATGACCGTTTTGGCCATGCCGCCTTCGAGGGTGGCATGGGCGGCGGGCCCCGTGGCGGCGGTGCGCCGGGCGGGCAGGGTGACTTTGCCTCGGCCTTCTCGGACGTCTTCGAAGACCTCTTCGGCGATTTCATGGGTGGCCAACAGGGCGGCGGACGCGGCGGCAGGCCGCGCGCCACCCGTGGCTCCGATCTGCGCTACAACATGCGTATCTCCCTGGAAGAGGCGTTCTCGGGCAAGCAAAAGACGATCACCGTTCCGACGGCGGTGCAGTGTTCCACATGCTCCGGGAAAGGCACCGAAGGGGCGAGCGAACCCGCCACATGTCCGACCTGTGCCGGAATGGGCAAGGTCCGGGCGCAGCAGGGTTTCTTCACCGTCGAACGCAGCTGCCCGACCTGTTCGGGCGCGGGCCAGATCATCAAGAACCCCTGCAAATCCTGCGGCGGCATCGGTCGCGTCGAGAAAGAGCGTCAGCTTTCCGTCAATATCCCCGCCGGGGTCGAGACCGGCACCCGCATTCGCCTCTCGGGCGAAGGCGAGGCCGGGTTGCGCGGCGGGCCGAGCGGTGACCTCTATATCTTCATCGAGGTGCAGGAACACGACATCTTCCAGCGCGAGGGGCCTGTCCTATTCTGCTCGGTTCCCGTCTCCATGATCGCGGCGGCCCTGGGCGGCGAGGTCGAGGTGCCGACCATCGATGGCGGTCGGTCACGGGTCAAGGTCCCCGCTGGCTCGCAAACCGGTCGACAGATGCGCCTGCGTGGCAAGGGCATGCCCGCCCTGCGGGGCGGCGGTACCGGCGACATGCTGATCGAACTGACGGTCGAGACCCCGGTGAACCTGACCTCGCGTCAGAAAGAGCTCCTGCGTGACTTCGAGAAGATCGACGCCGACAACAACCCCCAGGGCGACAGCTTTTTCCGCAAGGTCAAAGGCTTCTGGGATGGCATGACCCAATAACCTATGAAAGGCGCCCTGATCCCGGGCGCCTTTTCTCTGCTTCTCAAATACTCCGGGGGTCCGGGGGCTGGCCCCCGGCCCTCACCCCCCGATCCGGCAGGCCGCCAGAAGCGCCATGTTCAGCACATCCGACGATGTCGAACTGGTCGATGCGATCTGCACCGGTCGGTCGATCCCGGTCAGGATCGGGCCGATCACGGTGGCCCCCGCCATTTCCTGCATCAATTTGACCGATATCGACGCCGAGTGGCGCGCCGGCACGACGAGTACATTCGCCGGTCCTGTCAGGCGGGAAAACGGATAATGCGCCGCGACCTCGGGATTGAGCGCCACGTCGACGGTCATCTCGCCTTCGTATTCGAAATCCGCCCCCCGCTGTTCCAGAACACCCGGGGCCAGGTGCATCTTGGTCGCACGCTCCGACACGGGATAGCCGAACGTCGAAAAGCTGACGAAGGCGACGCGCGGTTCCATCCCCAGACCGCGGGCGATGCGCGCACCGGCCTCGGCGATGGTGGCCAGGTCTTCTTCATCGGGCCATTCGTGAACCAGCGTGTCGCCCATCAAGACGATCCGGCCCCGATGCAGAAGCGCCGTGATCCCGACCGCTTCCTTGTTCGTCTTGATGTCAAACACATGATCCAGCAGCCGCAGGGCATGGGCCGATTTGCGGGTCGCCCCGGTGACCAGCCCCTCGCCATGATCGTGGGCCAGCATCAGCGCGGCAAAGACATGGCGGTCACGGCTGGCAAGGCGGTGGATGTCCTGTCGATCATAGCCCTGCCGCTGCAACCGCTCATACAGGAAGTCCTTGTAGGTCTCGAGGTGTCGGGTGTTGGCCGCGTTCACCACCTCCAGCTCGCGCACCGCATCGGCCAGACCCGCCGCCTCCAGCTTTTCGCGGACGTCGTCCGTCCGCCCGACCACCAGCGCCTTGCCATAGCCGTTCCGCTGATAGGCGACGGCGGCACGCAGCACGCGCGGATCATCCCCTTCGGCAAAGATCATGCGCGCCTGCGCCTGTCGCGCCCGGGCGGAGATGCCCTGAACGATGCTCGCCGTCGGATCCATCCGTGCGGCCAGGCTATCGGCATAGCCCGGCATGTCGACGATGGGCCGACGCGCGACGCCGGTGTCCATGCCCGCACGCGCGACCGCGGGCGGGATCACATGGATCAGACGCGGATCGAACGGCGTCGGGATGATATAGTCCCGCCCGAACGTCAGCTTGCGCCCATAGGCCATGGCGACCTCGTCGGGCACATCCTCGCGCGCGAGGGCGGCCAACGCCTCGGCACAGGCGATCTTCATCTCGTCGTTGATGGCCCGCGCATGGATGTCGAGCGCGCCGCGGAAGAGATAGGGAAAGCCCAGGACGTTGTTCACCTGATTGGGGTAATCCGACCGACCTGTGGCCACGATCGCATCGGCACGCACGGCGTGGGCCTCTTCGGGCGTGATCTCCGGGTCGGGGTTCGCCATGGCGAAGATGACCGGGTTTTCCGCCATGCTAGAGACCATTTCGGGCGTCACCGCCCCCTTGGCCGACACGCCGAGGAAGACATCCGACCCCTTCATCGCCTCTTCCAGGGTGCGCAGATCGGTCTTGATCGCATGGGCCGACTTCCACTGGTTCATGCCCTCGGTGCGACCCTGCCAGATGACGCCCTTGGTGTCGCATGTAATGCAATTCTCGTGCCGCGCACCCATGGATTTCAGCAGTTCGATGCAGGCGATCCCCGCCGCCCCCGCACCGTTCAGCACGATCTTCACATCCTCGATCTTCTTGCCCGAGATATGCAGCGCATTGATCAGCCCGGCGGCACAGATCACGGCGGTACCATGCTGGTCGTCGTGAAAGACGGGGATATCCATCGCCTCTTTCAACTGGCTCTCGATCATGAAGCATTCGGGGGCCTTGATGTCCTCAAGGTTGATCCCGCCAAAGGACGGACCCATCAGTTTCACGGCCGCGACAAAGGCGTCGACGTCTTCGGTGTCCAACTCGATGTCGATGGAATTCACGTCGGCGAAGCGTTTGAACAGGACGGCTTTCCCCTCCATCACCGGCTTGGAGGCCAGCGCGCCAAGGTTCCCCAGACCCAGAACCGCCGTTCCGTTCGAGATGACGGCCACCAGGTTGCCCTTGGTGGTGTAATCATAGGCCAAGGCCGGGTTTTCCGCGATTGCCTCGCAGGGGACGGCCACGCCGGGCGAATAGGCAAGCGACAGGTCGCGCTGTGTCGCCATCGCGGTCGAGGCATTGATCTCGATCTTTCCGGGCCGCGGCTCCAGATGATAGGCAAGTGCTTCTGCGTCGGTAATTCTCGTGCGTTCGGCCATGGTGTCCTCCCTCAGGAGTTTCGGTGTAGCGGACGCGCGCGCGTGACGGTAGACGTGTTGCGCGAACGGAGGGGTCCCATGTCAGTCACGCCGATGATGGCCCAATACCTCGACATCAAGGCCGAGGCGCCGAATGCCTTGCTGTTCTATCGCATGGGCGATTTCTACGAATTGTTCTTCGACGATGCCGTCGCCGCCAGCGCCGCGCTCGACATCGCGCTGACCAAACGAGGCCAGCATCTGGGACAGGACATCGCCATGTGCGGCGTGCCGGTCCATTCCGCCGAAAACTACCTGATGACGCTGATCCGCAAGGGGTTTCGAGTCGCAGTGGCCGAGCAGTTGGAGGCCCCTGAAGAGGCGAAGAAACGCGGCTCCAAGTCTGTCGTGAAGCGGGGGATCGTGCGGCTGGTGACGCCCGGCACCTTGACCGAAGATACGCTGCTGGACGCCCGCGCGCATAATTACCTGGCCGCCTGGTGCGATGTGCGGGGCGAGGGGGCGCTGGCTTGGGCCGATATCTCGACCGGGGCGTTCCATGTCTCGGCCTGTCCGCGTGTCCGTCTGGGGCCCGATCTGTCGCGCCTCGTCGTTCGGGAAATCGTGCTGACAGACGAGTCGGACGTGGCCGACATCGCCAGCGAACTGGGGGTCGCCGTCACGCCGCTTGGGCGCAGTGCCTTCGATTCCGCCTCTGCCGAAGTGCGATTGAAGACGCTGTTCGATGTCGCCTCGCTTGACGCGTTCGGCACCTTCACCCGCGCCGACCTGGGGGCCATGGGGGCGCTGGTCGAATACATCGAGCTGACACAGCGCGGCAAACTGCCCCTGATGCGTCCGCCACGCCCCGAGGCCAGCGGCGAATTGATGGCGATCGACGCCGCGACCCGGCG
This sequence comes from Jannaschia pohangensis, assembly GCF_900113875.1. Classification (GTDB taxonomy): domain Bacteria; phylum Pseudomonadota; class Alphaproteobacteria; order Rhodobacterales; family Rhodobacteraceae; genus Jannaschia; species Jannaschia pohangensis. The sequence goes on from NZ_FORA01000005.1 coordinate 145,118, forward strand.
CAGTCTGGAACTGACGCGGGGCACATCGGGCGGGCGCGACGGGTCACTGTTGTGGGCGATTGACCGGACGGTCACGGCGGGCGGCGGCCGCTTGCTGGAGCGCCGCGTCTCGGCACCATCGACGGTCGAAGGGGTGATACGGTCGCGGCTGGATGCGGTGGACTGGGCCTGCGCCAATGACCGGCTGGCCAATGACATTCGCACCGCGTTGCGCCGCGCCCCCGACATGGACCGTGCCCTGTCGCGTCTGTCTTTGGATCGGGGCGGACCACGCGATCTGGCGGCAATTCGGGACGGATTGATGGCCGGGCAAAGCCTGTTTTCCTGTTTGTCAGAGACTGATTTGCCGCTCGATCTGGTAGATCTGGTCGGGCAGGAGGCCTTGACGGCGCTGCTCGATGCCGCCCTCGTGGCCGAGCCGCCCCTGATGCTGCGCGATGGTGGTTTCGTCGCATCCGGGCATGACGCGGACCTCGATGAAGCGCGGCAGCTGCGCGATCAGGGGCGAGGGGTCATCGCGGCGTTGCAAAAGACCTATGCCGACCGGACGGGCATCGCCTCGCTCAAGGTCAAGCACAACAACGTTCTGGGCTATTTCATCGAGACGACGGCCACCCATGTCGACAAGATGCGGGCCGATGACATCTTCATACATCGCCAGACGACGGCCAATCAGGTTCGCTTCACGACTGTCGAATTGTCTGAGTTAGAGACAAAGATCCTGAACGCCGGGGGCAGGGCGCAGGAGATCGAGGTTCGCATTTTCGCGGGTCTGCGTGATGCCGTTCTGTCCGCCTCGAACGCGATTTTTGCCGCCGCCCGCGTGCTGGCGGAACTGGACGTGACGGCCGCGCTCGCCGATCTGGCGCGCGGCGAAAACTGGTGCCGCCCCAAGGTGGACAGCACCCGGGCGTTCACCATCGATACGGGACGCCACCCGGTCGTCGAACGCGCGCTCAAGGCCCAGGGCGCGCCCTTCGTCGCCAACGACACGCGTCTAGATGCGACCGATGGCGCGGCCATTCGTCTGCTGACCGGGCCGAACATGGCCGGCAAATCCACGTGGCTGCGGCAGAACGCATTGATCGCGGTCCTGGCCCAGATGGGGTCCTTCGTCCCGGCCGAGGCGGCGCATATCGGCATCGTCAGCCAACTCTTCAGCCGTGTCGGCGCGTCCGACGATCTGGCCCGCGGACGCTCCACTTTCATGGTCGAAATGGTCGAGACGGCGGCGATCCTGAACCAGGCGGACGACCGCAGCTTTGTCATCCTGGACGAAATCGGGCGGGGCACGGCAACCTATGACGGCCTGTCCATCGCTTGGGCCACGCTGGAACACCTGCACGACGTGAACCGGTGCCGCGCGCTCTTTGCCACCCACTACCACGAGATGACGGCCCTGTCGGCCAAGCTGGCGGGGGTCGAGAATGCAACCGTAGCCGTGCGCGAATGGGACGGCGACGTGATCTTTCTGCACGAGGTGCGGGATGGTGCTGCGGACCGGTCTTATGGTGTGCAGGTCGCGAAGCTGGCCGGTTTGCCCGAGGCTGTCGTGGCTCGGGCCCGCGCCGTCCTGAACGCGCTGGAGGAGGGCGAGCGGGAAGGGGGAACAAAGCCCAAGGCGATGATCGACGATCTGCCCTTGTTCAGTGCCACGCCGGTTCCGGCGCCCCGACCCCAAAAGGAAAGCGCAGCCGAAACCCGGCTGCGCGATGTCTTCCCCGATGAGCTGACCCCGCGCGAAGCACTGGACCTGCTCTATGAGTTGAAGCGTCTGACCGACGGCTGAGCCGTCACGCGGGTGTCGACGACACGCCGACCTGGGCGGGTCGCAGAAGGCGGTCGTGGAGCAGAAAGCCTTCGGCAGCGACCTGAATGATGTCGCCGGCCTTGGTGCCGGGCAGGGGTGCTTCGAACATGGCCTGATGCAGCTGCGGGTCGAAGCGATCGCCGACTTCGGGCGCGACAAGCGTGATGCCGTGCTTGTTGAAGACGTTCAGGATTTCCTTGAGGGTCAGTTTGATCCCCTCGATCACGCCATCATTCGCCTCGCCCGCCGCGTCGAGCGCGCGTCGCAGGTTGTCATAGACCGGCAGCATGTCACGGGCCAATTTGGAGCCGCCATATTGCTCGGCCTCGATCCGGTCGCGGGCGGCGCGTTTGCGCACGTTTTCCGCCTCCGCAAGGGAGCGCATCAGGCGGTCACGCATCTCGTCCCGTTCGGCGACGATGGCCTCCATGGCGGCACGTCCCGATTGCGCGGGCGCATCGGGCTCCTCCTCCATCGCTGCATCGAGGTCGAAATCCTCCTCCAGCATTTCGGGATCGTCGAGAAACGCGTCTTCCTTCGGATCAGCCATGGTCTTCCTCTATCTTCCGGGGCCGGAGAGCATCCGACCGACAAGTTGTGCTGTATAGTCGACGATCGGAACGATCCGACCGTAGTTCAGGCGGGTCGGGCCGATCACGCCGACCGCGCCCACGATTTTTCGATCCGCGTTCATATAGGGTGAAACCACCAAAGATGAACCGGAAAGTGAGAAGAGTTTGTTCTCGGACCCGATGAAAATGCGCACGCCTTCACCCTGTTCGGTCAGGTCCAGGAATTCGGCGATGTCGCGCTTGCGCTCCAGATCGTCGAAGAGGCTGCGAATACGTTCAAGGGCGGCGGCATCGGTGCCTTCGTCCAGAAGGTTGGACCGGCCGCGCACGATCAGACGTTCGCTGCGCTCGCCGGAATTCTCCCAGACGGCCAGCCCCTTTTCGATCAGGTCATGGGCCAGAACGTCGATTTCCTGGCGACGGGCGGCGACTTCGTTGGTCATGATGCCCTGAAGGTCCGACAGGGTCCGCCCCTCGACCAGGGCATTGAGCAGGTTCGCCGCCTCGCGCATGGCCGACGGAGTCTGACCGGGGGGCGGAACGAAGACACGGTTTTCCACGTGACCATCGGCAAAGACCAGCACGACAAGGGCACGGTCGGGCGCAAGGCTCACGAATTCGATGTGCTTGATCGGCGCCTCGCGCTTGGGCGCCAGAACCAGGGACGCGCCGTGCGTAATTCCCGAAAGGGCATTTCCCACCCGGTCCATCATCGCCGAGACGTCGTCTTCGGACGAGCCGACCGACGCCTCGATCTGTTCGCGGTCCGCGTCGCCCAATTGCGCTTCGAGGAGGCCATCGACGAACATGCGCAGACCCGCCTGCGTCGGGATGCGCCCCGCGCTGATGTGGGGGGCCTGCAACAAGCCCAGGAATTCCAGATCCTGCATCACGTTGCGGATCGTCGCCGCCGACACCTGCTCCGTCATCGTCCGCGTCAGGGTGCGGCTGCCCACGGGTTCGCCGGACCCCAGATAGCCTTCGACCACCCGGCGAAACACCTCGCGGGAGCGGTCGTTCATCTCGGACAGGATTCTGGCGTTATCGTTCATGGGCGTAAGGCATGTATGCAGGTCCGGGCCCACGGTCAATCCGCCGCGCCAAACTCGGGGTTGCGCGGCGCAGGTCGGGGGGGCATGTCACGGGGCAACAGCCATAGGAGAGACAGATGCGACCTTCGGGACGGGCCCTTGACCAGATGCGCGACATTTCCATCGAGGTGGATGTCACCCGCCACGCCGAAGGGTCCTGCATGATCCGCTGCGGCGACACCCACGTCCTTTGCACCGCGTCGTTGGAAGAGAGGGTCCCGCCGTTTCTTCGCAATACCGGGCAAGGGTGGGTGACGGCGGAATACGGCATGCTGCCCCGTGCCACGACGACCCGGATGCGGCGCGAGGCTGCGGCGGGCAAGCAGTCGGGCCGAACGCAGGAGATTCAGCGCCTGATCGGTCGGTCCCTGCGGGCCGGGGTTGACCGTAACGCCCTGGGCGAGCGTCAGATCACCGTCGACTGCGACGTGATCCAGGCCGACGGCGGCACGCGCTGTGCGTCGATCACCGGGGGGTGGGTTGCCTTGCGGCTGGCGGTCAACAAGCTGATGAAGGCGGGCGATATCGTCACCGACCCGATGGTCGATCACGTCGCCGCCGTCTCCTGCGGCATCTATGCCGGTCAGCCGGTCCTCGACCTCGACTACCCCGAGGATTCCGAGGCCGGGACCGACGGCAACTTCGTGATGACCGGCACTGGCCGCATGATCGAGATTCAGGCCAGCGCCGAGGGGGCGACCTTCGGTCAGGACGAGTTTTCCGAACTGATGCGTCTGGCCAAGAAGGGTGTCGGTGAATTGGTCGCAGCCCAGAAGGCCGCCACCGCATGAGACGGTTCGAAGGCTCTGAACTTCTGATCGCGACCCATAATCTGGGGAAGCTGGAGGAATTTCAGGCCATTCTCGGCCCTCTGGGGATCACCTGCCGGTCGAATGTCGATTTCGACCTGCCGGAGCCCGAAGAGACGGAGCAGACGTTCGAGGGCAATGCCCGGATCAAGGCCGTGGCGGCGGTGACGGCGACGGGTCTGCCCGCGCTGGCCGACGATTCCGGCATCATCATCGACGGTCTGGACGGCGCGCCCGGTGTTCACACCGCCGATTGGGCTGAGACGCCGACGGGGCGCGATTTCAAGATCGCCATGACCCGCGCCTGGCAGGAGCTGGAGGCGCGCAAGGCGCCGACACCCCGGACTGCGCGGTTTCACGCGACACTCCTGCTCCGCTGGCCAGATGGTCACGAGGAGGTTTTCGTGGGCGAGGCAGAGGGTCAGGTCGTCTGGCCCATGCGGGGTGCCACGGGGCATGGCTATGACCCGATCTTCATGCCCGCCGGTCATGACAGGACCTTCGGGGAAATGGCGCTTGAGGAGAAGAACCACCTGAGCCATCGCGCCAAGGCCCTGGCTGCAATGGCCGCCTGTTTCGGGAAGGCCTGAGCGATGGCGCGCAAACTGATTTCCACCGGATCGCCGTTCGAGGCACAGGTCGGCTATTCCCGCGCGGTCGTGCAGGGCGATTGGTGCTTCATGGCCGGGGTGACGGGCTATGATTACAAGACGATGACTCTGCCGGATGGGATCGCGGACCAGGCGCGCAACTGCTTTGCGACCGTGCGCTCCGTTCTGGCCGAGGCGGGGTTCGAAGTGGCGCATATCGTTCGGGTCACGCATTACGTCGCCGATCGGGCGCTGGTGGACGCGGTCATCCCCGTGCTTGGCGCGGAGTTGGGCGACGTCCGTCCGGCGGCAACCATGGTGATCGCGGGGCTGATGAAGCCCGAAATGCTCTATGAGGTCGAAGTGACGGCCTTCCGGGGCACCTGATGGAGAACTGGCAGCGCGGGGGCTTTGGCCTCTATGTCCATTGGCCGTTCTGCGCTGCAAAATGTCCCTATTGCGACTTCAACAGCCACGTCGTCGCCGCCGTCGATCAGGACCGGTGGCGCAAGGCCTTGCTCCGCGATCTCGCCCATTGGGCCGAACGGACGCCCGGGCGCATCCTCACCAGCATCTTCTTCGGCGGTGGAACCCCATCCCTGATGCCACCCGAGACCGTCGGCGCGATCATCGAAGCCGCGCGCGGGCACTGGACGCCCGCAAACGATCTGGAGGTCACGCTCGAGGCAAATCCCACCTCAGTCGAAGCCGCGCGCTTTTCCGATTTCACGGGCGCGGGGGTCAACCGGTTTTCGGTCGGGCTCCAGGCGCTCAACGATGTGGACCTGCGTCGCCTGGGCCGGCTGCATTCCGCGAGCGAGGGGCGACGCGCGTTCGAGATCGCGAAATCCGCGACGGACCGCGTGTCTTTCGATCTGATCTATGCGCGTCAGGATCAAACCGCCGCCATGTGGGAAGCTGAGTTGACCGAGGCGCTGACTTTCGCGGGCGAACACCTGTCACTCTACCAACTCACCATCGAGGACGGCACGGCCTTCGGCGCGCGTCATGCGGCGGGCGGGCTGCGCGGCCTGCCGGACGAGGACATGTCGGCAGACATGTACGAAGTGACGCAGGGCCTGTGCGAAGCTGCCGGTTTGCATCGCTACGAGACGTCCAATCACGCGGCCGAGGGCGCTGCGTCCCGCCACAACCTGATCTATTGGGCAGGCGGGGATTGGTTGGGCATCGGCCCCGGAGCCCATGGCCGGCTTGCGATCAACGGATCACGTCACGCCACGGTCGCCGCGCGGATGCCGGGCGACTGGGTTCAAAAGGTCGAACAAAACGGGGCGGGCGTGGTGTCCGATGAAATCCTGCAAACATCTGATATATTTGAAGAATACATCCTGATGTCCCTGCGTACGCGGCGGGGTGCCGACCTGTCCCACATTGCTGCCTTGGGCGCACATCTGGATCAGCAGGCCGTCGATGACCTCATCGATCAGGGTCTGCTCATGTCCCATGACGGCTACCTCGCCACGACCGATCGTGGCGCGATGCTGGTAAATCCGATCCTGCGTCAGATCATCCCAGGCTAGGCCCCGGACGACAACAAGCCGCAGAGACGGTCCAGATCATCGAGGCTCTTGTAACGGATCATCACTGACCCACCTTCGGACGACGAATCGTGGTCGATGGACACTGCCATGGACAGAGCTGCGGACAAGTCGCCCTCCAATGCTCGCGTATCGGCGTCCTTGTCGGACCCCGCCCTGGCCGTCTTGGCCCTGGGCTGAGTCTCGCCTTCGGTCGCAGATTTGACAAGCCGCTCCGTTTCCCGAACCGACAAGCCCTTGGAGATGATATTCCGCGCGAGCCGCTCGGCGTCGGGCGCATTGATCAACGCCCGCGCGTGCCCGGCGCTCAGCGTGCCAAGGCGAACATACTCCTGCACGCTGTCGGGCAGTTTCAGAAGGCGCATCAGGTTGGCGATGTGACTGCGCGATTTGCCAAGCACCGTCGACAGCTGATCCTGTGTATGGCCGAAACGTTCCATCAGCTGGCGGAAGCCTTGAGCCTCTTCGATGGCATTCAGGTCCGCACGTTGAATGTTCTCGATGATCCCGATTTCAAGGACTTCGGTGTCGTCGAGATCGCGAATGACCACCGGCGCCTCGTGCAGACCCGCGCGCTGCGCGGCGCGCCAGCGACGCTCACCGGCAACGATCTGATAGCCGTCTTCGCGCTTGGGGTCGCGTCGTACGATCAGAGGCTGCAAAATCCCCTTCTGCGCGATCGATGCGGCAAGATCCGAAAGCTCCTGCTCATTAAAGGTCCGACGCGGCTGATCCGGATTGGGATGAAGCTGCTCGATTGGCAGCGTCCGCTCGGCGTTTCCGCGACCCCCCATGTCGGAGGCGGACACACCCACATCGGCCATCAGGGCAGACAGACCCCGACGCATCGCGCGCTTCTGAGGAGCTTCAGCCATAGGACACCGCCGTTTCTTCTTCGCGTTGGAGGAGTTCCGCCGCGAGGCTACGATATGCAATCGCCCCCCTCGACGTCGGATCATAATTTGTGACCGGCATGGCGTAGCTTGGCGCCTCGCTCAGACGGACATTTCGCGGAATCTTGGTCTGCATGACCAGATCGCCCAAGTTCTCGCGCGCATCTTCTTCGACTTGCTGACAGATATTGTTCCGCTTGTCGAACATGGTCAGCACGATCCCCTCGATCCGCAGGTCCGAGTTCGCGGATGAGCGGACCTCGCGCACCGTCAAAAGCAGCTGCGATAGACCCTCCAGCGCGAAAAACTCGGCCTGAAGAGGCACAAGGACGCTATCGGATGCGACAAAGGCATTCACGGTCAGCAGGTTCAGACTGGGTGGGCAATCGATGAGGATATAATCGTAGGGCGCTTCCCGCAGACGCAGCGCATTGCGCAGATGAACGACGCGCCGCGCGCTTTTCATCAGCTCCGCGTCGGCTGAACTCAGGTCCATCGTCGCGGGAATTATCGACAGATGATCGACTTCGGTCTCGACCGCGACCTCCAACGGAGCGGCATCGCCCAGAATGACGTCATAGGTGCTCCGACCCCGGGTGTTTCGCGGCACACCAAGGCCAGTCGATGCATTTCCCTGCGGATCCAGATCAACCAGAAGCGTCCGCTTCCCCCGCATTGCCAGCGACGCGCCCAGATTGATCGCGGTCGTGGTCTTGCCAACGCCGCCCTTCTGGTTCGCAATACTGATAATCTTGGCCTTCATGTCACGCTCGATCCAGGTTCGTTATTTTCAAGATGACCGACGACGGATCGACCGGACTCTCTATTATCTCCACATCATAGACCCAGGATGCCTCCGCTTCCATCACTTCCTGCCGCCAATTGCGGCCCTTAGGAAGAATATACCGGGTCCGAGGGTGTCCGTGGCGCACGCAAAGTTCCAGCAAACGGGGTAAGGGGGCAAGAGCACGGGCGCTGACGACATCGGCAGCGAACGGGTCAACATCTTCAATCCGGTCAGGAATCACACGTAGATCAAGCCCCAATTCGCGACGCACAGTGTTCAGAAAGGCCGCCTTTCGACCGTCGCTTTCAATCAGCGTCACGGAACGTTCTGGATCCGCCAAGATGGCGACGACAATTCCGGGCAATCCGCCACCGGAACCCAGATCAAGCCATTGCCCATGCATCGCTGTCGCGCGCGCAATGGCGATAGAATCCTGGATGTGTCTTGAGCTGAAATCGTCGAGCGTTCCCTGTGCCACCAGATTGATCTTTGAATTCCACTTCCGGACCAAGGCCTCATAAGCGCGCAATTTCTCGAGTGTTTCACGTGAAACATCCAGAGCGACCGGCAGACCGCTCATGCAGAAACGCGTTCGGCCCGGCGAACGGCGGCCAGAAGCGAGACCAGCGCGGCCGGCGTCATCCCCTCGATCCGTCCTGCCTGCGCCAATGTTTCCGGCCGACTTGCGTTCAGCTTCGCACGGATCTCGCCCGACAACGATCCGACCGACGCAAAATCGAAGTCGGTCGGGATTGAAATCGCCTCGTCCCGGTTCAAAACCGCGACGTCGCGCTCCTGCCGTTCGATATACGTTGAATAGAGCGCATCCCGCGCCACCTGTTCCAGAATTTCGGGGTCATGCGCCGCAAGCGATGGCTCCAAGGCGATGATGTCGGACACCTCTACACCGGCGATTGCGAGCGTCTCGATCCCGTTGCGACGTTTCCCGTCAGATCGGACCTGCAAACCATGCTCGGACAACTGGCCTGACGAAAACATGACAGCAGAAACATCGGCCGTGCACCGGTCCAGACGCGCCATCTTGTCGGCAAACGCCGCGCCACGTGCCGCAGATATGCATCCGACAGCCAGACCTGTCGGCGTCAACCGCTGATCCGCGTTATCCGCCCGCAGCGTCAGACGATATTCGGCCCTAGAGGTAAACATGCGATACGGTTCCGACACGCCGCGCGTCACCAGATCGTCAACCATGACGCCGATGTAGGAGGTTGCGCGGTCAAACACCAACGGCTCCCGGCCCAGAGCACGAAGCGCGGCATTCAAGCCGACAACAAGGCCCTGTGCCGCCGCTTCTTCGTACCCGGTCGTTCCGTTGATCTGGCCCGCCAGCGAAAGCCCGGGGATCGAAGGCAGTTCCAGTGACCGCGAAAGGCCACGAGGGTCGATATAATCGTATTCGATTGCATAGCCCGGTTGGACGATCTCGGCCATCTCGAGCCCGGAAATCGATTGGACATAGGCGATCTGAACGTCATGGGGCAACGATGTCGATATGCCGTTCGGATAGACCAGATCACTCTCAAGCCCCTCTGGCTCAAGGAAAATCTGATGTGATGTCTTGTCCTCGAACCGCACGATCTTGTCTTCGATGGACGGGCAATACCTTGGCCCGATACCCTCGATCATCCCACCGTACATCGCCGACCGCTCAAGGTTTCGCCGAATAATGTCATGTGTTTCCGCGTTGGTATGCGTGACACCGCAGGAAATCTGCGCGCAGGCGACATGTGACGTATCAAACGAAAAGAAACCCGGTGCATCGTCGCCCGGCTGCATGGCGAGACCGTCCCAGGCAATCGACGATTTTCGAAGACGCGGCGGCGTTCCAGTCTTGAGACGACCCACCCCCGGCGCATGGGCGCGCAGGCGGTCGGCCAAGCGCACAGAGGCATTCGCGCCCATGCGACCGCCAGATTTGCGCTCTCCACCGATATGGATTGTCCCGCCGAGGAAGGTTCCTGTGGTAAGGACGACTTCGGCGGCACGAATTTCGGAATCGTCGCCAAGCCTGACGCCCTGAGCACGGTTTCCATCACCTACCAGAAGGTCGACAACCTCGCCCTCGATGATCGAAACACCCGATTGAGCGGCGAACTGTGCCTGCATAAAGGCCTTGTAACGCTCACGGTCCGCCTGCGCGCGCGGTCCCTGAACGGCGGGGCCCTTCTTCCGATTCAAAAGCCGAAACTGGATTCCGGCAAAATCCGCGGCACGGCCCATGACGCCATCCATGGCGTCGATCTCGCGAACCAGATGCCCTTTCCCAAGGCCGCCGATTGCCGGATTGCAGGACATCACACCGAGGTCAGTTTTCCGAAAGGTGACGAGGGCCACGCGGACACCAAGACGTGCCGCCGCCAAGGCAGCTTCACACCCTGCATGGCCGCCGCCGACCACGAGAACATCGAAATCGGTATGTTTCACGTGAAACATCTCACTTCCCTACGCAGAAGGTGGAAAAAACTTCACCCAATATGGATTCAACATCGATGCCCCCCACGATGTTCTGGAGCGCCTGAACGGCCTGTCGCAATTCTTCGGACCGCAGTTCTGTCGGCATAGCAGATTGTGTGGCCAACTCAATATGGGCGGCTGCCTCCTCGAGCGCGATCCGATCCCGCTCCCGCGAGAACAGCCCGACGTCACCGACGCGATCCGAGAGAATCGATGCAATCGACTTCAGGAGCGGCGCGATCCCGTCGCCAGTAACAGCCGAAACGCCGTCGCCACCATGCAGGTCAGATTTTGTTCGAACGACGAGGTCGACGGCGATCCCCTCTACCAGCCGATCGGGGACCGCGCCAGATTCGGTCAGGACCAAACGCAAATCTGCTTGACGCGCGCGGCTCAGGGCGCGTTTGATCCCGATGACCTCCACCGGGTCCTGCGCATCGCGTAGGCCAGCCGTATCAAGGAAGGTCACCGGTATTCCCTCCACGTCCATCCGGACCTCGATCACATCTCGGGTCGTTCCGGCGAACTCCGAAACGATGGCAGCGTCGCTTTGGGTCAATCTATTGAGAAGCGAAGATTTTCCGGCGTTTGGCTCGCCAATCAAGGCTACTTCGAACCCCGCCTTCAGCCGCGCAGTGGCACTTTGCCGATCAATCTCATCCCGAAGATCGCGGGCGACCGTCGCAAGAAGAACCCCCACCTCGGGCGAAACATCCTCGGGAATCTCTTCATCCGCAAAGTCTATCGTCGCTTCCAGCAACGCCATGGCCCGTGTCAGATCGTGGCGCCAGCGGGTGACCCGGTCGGCCATCTCCCCCCCGAAAACGCGCATGGCGTGGCGATGTTGAGCTTCCGTCTCGGCATCTATGATATCGGCCAGACCTTGAACCTGGGTCAGGTCGAGTCGATCGTTCATCAGGGCCCGGCGCGTGAATTCGCCGGGGTTCGCCGCCCGGGCGAGGCCCGTCGCCTCAATGGCGCGCAAGGCCGCGCGAACGACGGCGATGCTGCCGTGCAGGTGCAGTTCAATCGTCGTCTCGCCGGTAAAACTTGCGCCCTCGGCGAAATGAAGCACCAGCGCATGATCGAGGATCAGACCACCTGCATCGCGCAGCACACAGACCCGCGATGACCGCGCGTCGGGCGCCGTGCCGCCAAGCGCCTGGAGCACCGCGACGGAATCGGGTCCCGATAGACGGATGACGGCAAGGCCAGCTTTCCCTTGGGCGGTCGCAAGGGCAAAAATCGTATCGCCCATTTGATCGCCTCTGGGTCAGGAATTCATGGAGTCGAAGAAATCCGCGTTGGTTTTCGTCTGCTTGAGTTTGGAGATCAGGAACTCGATGGCGTCCGTCGTGCCCATCGGGTTCAGGATCCGGCGCAGCACGAACGTCTTCTGAAGGTTCTTCGGATCAACCAGAAGCTCCTCTTTCCGGGTGCCGGACTTCAGGATGTCCATCGCGGGGAAGACGCGCTTGTCGGCCACCTTGCGATCCAGGACCAATTCGCTGTTACCGGTGCCCTTGAATTCCTCGAAGATGACTTCGTCCATCCGGCTGCCGGTGTCGATCAGAGCGGTTGCGATGATGGTCAGCGATCCGCCTTCCTCGATGTTCCGGGCGGCACCAAAGAACCGCTTGGGCCGCTGCAGGGCGTTCGCATCCACACCGCCGGTCAGGACCTTGCCCGACGACGGCACGACGGTGTTGAAAGCACGACCAAGACGCGTGATCGAGTCGAGCAGGATGACGACATCGCGCTTGTGCTCCACCAGGCGCTTGGCCTTTTCAATCACCATTTCGCTGACCGCGACGTGCCGCGTGGCGGGTTCATCGAAGGTCGAAGAGATGACTTCGCCCTTCACCGACCGCTGCATGTCGGTCACTTCCTCGGGACGCTCGTCGATCAGCAGGACCATCAGATAGCATTCCGGATGGTTCGTCTCGATGGACTTCGCGATGTTCTGCAACAGCACGGTCTTACCCGTGCGAGGTGGCGCAACTATCAGAGAACGCTGACCTTTTCCGATTGGCGCGACCAGATCGATGATCCGGGCAGAGCGATCCTTGATGGTCGGATCCTCGATTTCCATGTTGAACCGCTCATCCGGATAGAGCGGGGTCAGGTTGTCGAAGCTGACCTTGTGCTTGGCCATCTCGGGGTCAGCAAAGTTGATCTGCGTGACCTTGGTGATCGCGAAATAGCGCTCATTGTCGTCCGGGGCCTGGATGACCCCTTCAACCGTATCGCCGGTGCGCAGGGAGTGTTGGCGGATGACTTCGGGCGACACATAGATGTCGTCGGGCCCCGGCAGGTAATTCGCTTCGGGCGCACGCAGGAAGCCGAAACCGTCCTGAAGCACCTCGAGGACGCCTTCGCCCGAAATCTCCCATCCTTCATCCGCCCGTTCCCGCAGGATCGAGAACATCATCTCGCCCTTGCGCATGGTCGAGGCATTCTCGATTTCGAGCTCTTCCGCCATCGACAACAGGTCCTTCGGGGACTGCGCTTTGAGATCGCGAAGGTTCAGGGTCCCGGTGGACTCTCCGTCGTCGTCGATATCGATGTCATTGATCTGATCGTCGGGCATGGCAAATCTCCGTTGCCGCGCGCGCAGTCACCCGGGGTGCCGCACGTCTTTTGAAAATCTGGAAACCGGTATCCGGGCCAGGACGGCCCACCGTTGTCGGGGCAGATACGGTTGAAAGCCGCCGAAGTCAATCAGAAGGGGCGCACGATGACCGCGATGACGATCAGGATCATCAGAACCGTCGGCACCTCGTTCATCATGCGATAATTCCGCCCCGTCATCGTCGCCGTTCCCGTCGCAAGCCGCTTTCGCTCTGCCGCGCACCACATGTGAAAGGCCGTCATCCCGATGACGCAGGCCAGTTTGATCCAGGACCACGCCGCACCCCAGTCGAAAGCGCCCATACCGATCAGGATCAACCCGAAGACCCATGTTGCAATCATCGCAGGCGTCATGATCGCCTGAAGCAGACGCCGCTCCATCACTTCCAGCGTGGGGACCATCTGCGGCACTGCGGCACGCTGCTCCGCGTGGTACACGAAAAGCCGGGGGAGATAGAATATCCCTGCCATCCACGCGATCACCGAGATCACATGTCCTGCCTTCAGCCATAGATATAGATCGCCCATCTCGTCCCCCGTTCCGGTCCTCCCTCTTAACAATATGAAAGAAGAAAAGAAGGATGATGTTCATAGTAGGGGCAGTGGAAAACGGGGATTACTTGTTGCCCACGTCATCGCACACAGGGAGCGACCCGGGGCCTGGAAAACGACACAGCATTGGGGAGGAATCGGGGAATTTCTTTTGCCTGTCGTGCCATGCGTTGTGGAGGACATACGGGATGGATCCGGGATCGTTCGTGGGCATCCCGGCATATCCACATGGCTGAAAATTCGGCGACGGGTGTCGATCAATCCGGTGCGAGGATGGGAAATCGGGTGACTTGTCCTCCGGACGGGAAGGTCGCAAACCATACCCAGATTCTCCGACAGGGTTCTCCCCTCGGTTTCCCACAGGATGATACCCATGCTGATCCTCGCCAGCACGTCCAAAATCAGGGCGACGCTCCTCCGCAACGCCGCGATTCCCTTCGAGGCCAAACCCGCCCGCGTGGACGAGAGCATGGTCAAGGAATCGCTTCTGGCCGAGGGGCACTCCCCGCGCAGCATCGCCGACGCCTTGGCCGAGTTGAAGGCGCTGCGTCTGCGGGAGCCGGGCAAGATCCTTGGATGTGATCAGGTGCTGGACCACGAGGGAAAACTGGTGTCGAAACCCACGATACCCGAGGATGCGGTCGATCAGTTGACCGCGATGTCCGGGGGGAAGCACCGGCTGCATTCCGCAGCGGTGATCGTCGAGGACGGCAAGCCGATCTGGCGCCATATCTCCAGCGTCATCATGACGATGCGGCAGCTATCGCCGGACTACATCGCAGATTACGTCGCGCGGAACTGGGACGACATCCGCCATTCGGCCGGCAGCTATACCCTCGAAGGCGAAGGCGCGCGGTTGTTTCACCGCGTCGAGGGCGATTACTTTGCCGTTCTGGGGCTGCCGCTTCTGCCCCTGATCGATTTTCTGGCGACACGGGGGGATATCCGGACATGACGATACTGGCCGGCGTGATCGGCGACCCCATCGGGCACAGCCGCTCTCCGCGACTGCATGGGACCTGGCTTCGACGTCACGGGATCGACGGGCACTATGTCCCCCTGCACGTGCTCCCCGACGATCTGTCGCGCACGCTCGACCTGCTTCCACGTCTCGGCTTTGCCGGGATCAACGTCACCATCCCCCACAAGGAGGCGGTGTTCGATCTGGCCCACGATGTGACGGACCGGGCCAGCGCGGTCGGGGCCGCCAATACCCTGACCTTCGTGGAAGGGGAGATTCACGCCGACAACACCGATGGCTATGGCTTCATCGCCAACCTTCGGGATGGCGCGCCCGGTTGGACCGCAGATCGACCGGCACTGGTTCTGGGCGCGGGCGGTGCCGCGCGGGGTGTCATCGCGGCCCTCCTCGATGCGGGCGTGCCGCAGGTCACGTTGGTCAATCGCACACGCGGGCGGGCCGACGCGCTCGCCGATCTGTTCGACGACGGGGTCGAGGTGGCGGATTGGTCCGATCTGCCGGACACCATGGCTTCGCAGGGGCTCCTGGTGAACACGACAAGCCTTGGCATGGCGGGTCAGCCGCCGCTCGAGATCGATCTGTCCGGCCTTCCGAAGACAGCGATCGTCACCGACATCGTCTATACGCCCGTCGATACGCCGCTTTTGGTGCAGGCACGGGCCGCCGGGCACCCGACGGTCGATGGTGTCGGCATGCTGCTGCATCAGGCGGTTCCCGGGTTCGCCCGCTGGTTCGGCGTGACGCCAACGGTGGACGATGACCTGCGCAGGGCGGTTCTGGGATGATCCTGGGGCTGACCGGCTCAATCGGCATGGGCAAGTCGACAACGGCGGCCATGTTCGCCGAACAGGGCATTCCGGTCTGGGACGCCGATGATGTGGTGCGTCGCCTCTATGCGCCGGGCGGCCCGGCGCTTGACCTGTTGGAGGCCGCCTTTCCCGGATGCGTTGGGGAAAACGGCGTGGACCGTGATGTGCTGCGGGCCCTCGTGGCCAAGGACCCGGGCGTATTGGACCAACTCAATGCCCTGATCCATCCGCTGGTGGCCGGGGACCGCGCCGAATTCCTGCGGAACAAGAGCGGGCTTGTCGTCCTCGACGTCCCGCTTCTGTTCGAGACCGGGGCCGACGCGATCTGCGACCGGATTGCCGTCGTCTCGGTCGATGCCGAAACACAACGGACCCGGGTTCTGGCGCGCGGCACGATGTCAGAGGCGGACTTCGACGCCATTCTGTCGCGTCAGCTGCCCGATGCTGAAAAACGGGCCCGGGCCGACTATGTCATCGACACTTCGACAATGGAGACCGCGCGCGATATGGTGGCGACAATCATCGAGGAGCTGACATGAGAGAGATCGTTCTCGACACCGAAACTACTGGGTTCGAGCCTGAAAGCGGCGACCGGATCGTGGAGATCGGGGCCGTCGAGTTGCTCAATCATGTGGCGACGGGCCGGGTCTATCACCAGTACATCAACCCCGAGCGGTCGATGCCCGCCGGCGCGTTCGAGGTGCATGGTCTGGGCGATGACTTCCTCAAGGATTTTCCGGTGTTCAAATCCATCGGGCAGGCATTTCTCGATTTCATCGGCACCGACAAGCTGGTGATCCACAATGCCGCCTTCGACATGAAGTTCCTGAACGCGGAGCTTGAGTGGATGGGCCTGCCGCGGCTGCCCTATGACCGGGCTGTCGACACGCTGGCCATCGCGCGGTCCAAATATCCCGGATCGCCTGCCTCCCTCGACGCGCTGTGCCGCCGGTTCAACATCGACAACACCGCCCGGACAAAGCACGGCGCGTTGCTGGACAGCGAAATCCTGGCGGAGGTGTATCTTGAGTTGATCGGGGGGCGGCAGCCGACGATGTCGCTGGTGGCCGATACCGGGAACCGGCAAGATATGGGCGGCACCTGGACACCAAGGCCGCGACCTCAGCCGCTCAAGCCCCGCATCACCGACGAAGAAGCCGCCGCCCATGCCGCCTTTGTGGACGGGTTGGGCGACGGCGCAATCTGGAAAAAGACGTCCTAGGCGGCGTTGATCAGGACGGCGTGACCTGTGCGGCCTCGGCCTGGGCGCGGCGCGTGATCTCGTTGCGGTAAAGTGCAACGAAGTCGATGTTTTCAAGGTTCAGCGGCGGGAAGCCACCGTCGCGCGTCACGTCCGATACGATGCGGCGCAGGAACGGAAAGAGCATCCGCGGGCATTCGATCATCAGATAGGCGTGCATCTGGTTTTCCGGCACGCCGCCGATCTGGAAGATACCGCAGTAATCCAGCTCCATCGCAAAGATCGGCTCATCGCCGTCCTTGCCCTTGGCGGTGACCTTCAGCTTGGTGACGACTTCGTACTGGCCTTCGGCGGTGCGCTTCTTGGCTTCGAGGCCAACCTGCACGTTGATGTCCGGCTGCCCCTCAAAGGACCGGCCCTTCTGGACGGCGACATTTTCGAACGACAGATCACGGATGAACTGACCCAGAACCTTCATCTGCGGCATGACGGGTTGCGCGGCGCCATTCGGTTGATCGGCGGCGGGGGTGGCGGTGCTGGTCTGGTCTTCGTCGGCCATCTGGCGAAATCCTCGGGTCTGTCGATTGGGTCGCGCTTCGATATCAGAGCGGCCGTGGCCTCACAACCTCGGCTTGCCCGGATCGGGCAGGTCCTTCTGGGTCCAGCCCGACGGTCCGGTCCGCGGCGACACCTCTTCGAAATCGCCTTCGACGACATCGTCGGGCATCGGGCGCTGGCCGGGCTGGCCGCCCATCGTGAACGACCGGACCGAAATCCGCTTGGCCAGATAGGCCATCACCGCATCCCGAACACCCGGGATCAGCAGGGCGAAACCGACGGCATCGGTGAAAAACCCCGGCGTCAGAAGCAAAAGGCCCGAGGCCAGAATCATCGCGCCATGGGCGAGCGGCCGGGTCGGATCGCTCAATTCGCTGAACGACGCCTGGATACGGGCCAGTTGCTCCAACCCCTGTCGGCGGACAAGATAGGTGCCCAGAATGGCCGTCGCGACCACAATGGCGAGGGTCCAGAGCAGTCCAAGCCACCCGCCAACCTGGATGAACAGGGCGATTTCAATGATCGGAACTGCGACGAAAAAGGCAAATAACCACATTTCGGGCCTCGTATTTAGCTGGGTCGCTTCCCTTGACCCCTTGTCGCACTTACATATGTCCACGGTGCGGGATACCAACCCCGTACAAACCGGAGAGAGGGATGGACGACGCCGTGATACAACTTTTGGTACTGGCAGCGATCGCCCTGTTCCTGGTCATTCGCTTGAAGAATGTCCTGGGAACACGGACCGGGTTCGAGAAACCGACCGTGACCGACGCACAACGTCCGTCGCAGGTTCGCCGCGATTTCGAGGTGATCGAGGGCGGCCCGGACCGCGACATCACCGACCACGTCGACGATGGCACCGAAAGCGCCAAGGCGCTGGCCGCGATGAAACTGGCCGAACCGGGGTTCAGCGTGACCGAATTCGTCAGCGGTGGGCGTCAGGCCTATGAGATGATCCTGATGGCTTTCGAGAACGGCGATCTGTCGCCGGTCGACGACTTCCTGTCCGACGATGTGCGTGACGCCTTCGTCGAAGTGATCGCCGACCGTGAAGACAAGGGCCTGAAGGTCGAGGCGAACTTCATCGGCGTGCGTGAAACCAGCCTGACCTCTGCGGAATTCGACCGCGACCGGAACGAAGCACAGATTTCCCTTCGCTTCGTCGGTGAGCTGACCAGCGTGGTGCGCGACGCCGAGGGCACGATCGTCGAGGGCAACCCGAACGAGATCCGCAAGCAGCGGGATGTCTGGACGTTCGCCCGGGAAATGGGCGCCGACAATCCCAACTGGAAGCTGGTCGCAACGGACGGCTGACGTGTTACCAAGCGAGACACCCCTGACCGCCCCCGAAACGGGGCGGTTTTCGTTTTCCGACCTGGCAGGTTGGGGCGATGACGATCTGGACCTCGCGCTGACGGTCTTTCGCAAGAACCCGGCGGGTCCGCTGTCGGGTGTGGCGGCGCAGGCCCGGGACGGACGATCCTTTTTCGAGGCGCATTTCACGCCTTCTGGTCCGATCAACGGCCATTTCACCGGCTACTACGAACCCGAGCTTTCGGGCAGCCGGGTCCGGACGCCAAGCCATCCCGTCCCGCTGCACACGATGCCGCCCGGGGGCGTGTCGGCCCCGCGCGCCGAACTCGATGCGCAACTTGTGGGACAGGAGATTGCCTGGGTCCGCGACGAGGTGGACCGGTTCTTCCTTCAGGTTCAGGGGTCCGGTCGGTTGCGATTGCCCGACGGGGCCACTCTGCGGGTCGGCTATGCGGGGTCGAATGGGCACCCGTATCGCTCCATCGGAAAACTCTTGATCGAACGCGGGGTGTTCGGGCCGGACATCACCGCCGAGGCGCTCAAGGTATGGCTGCGCGAGGACGTCGACCGGGGCCGCGCGGTCATGGCCGAAAACCCGAGCTATGTGTTTTTCGCGGAACGCCCGACAGCCCCCGACGCCGGACCGATGGGGACGCTTTGCGAGGTGACGCAAGGCCGGTCCATCGCGGTCGACCCCGATCACACCCCCCTCGGCACGCCGGTCTGGATCGCGGTGGACGGCATCGCCCGCCTTGTGATCGCACAGGATACCGGCTCCGCCATCAAGGGTGCGGGACGGGCGGATCTGTTCTTCGGCACCGGGAAGGGCGCAGGACAGGCCGCAGGTCGTTTGAACCATCCGGGCGCATTCATCCCGCTGGTGCCACGATGAAGCGGCGGCGCGGCTTGACGGAGGAGGACCGGGATCTGTGGTCTCGCTACTCCCGGACGGCGGACCCCTTGCATCCGATCAAGCGAAGCAAGGCGCCCGATACGCCCAAACCGAAACCCGACGCCGCCCCGCTGGCCGATCCGATCCCCGAATTCAGTGTTGGGCAGAGGGTCAACCATCGCGCTTCGACCTTCACTCCGACGCCGACGATTTCCGAAGACATCGCCCGCGCGCCCCTGCGGATGGATGCCAAGACGCACCGCCGGATGCGCAGCGGCAAGTTGCGGCCCGAAGGCAAGCTGGACCTGCATGGCATGACCCTCGACACGGCGCATCCGGCCCTGACGCGCTTCATCCTGTCTTCGCAGGCACAGGGGCGGCGTCTGGTGATCGTGGTGACCGGCAAGGGCAAGGCACGGGACGGCGGCGGCCCCATTCCGACCCGCATCGGTGTGCTCAAGCATCAGGTGCCGCAATGGCTTCGGATGGCGCCGCTGTCCGGCGTCGTGCAACAGGTGACTGAGGCGCATCGCACCCATGGCGGATCAGGGGCGTATTACGTCTATCTGCGGCGCTAGACCGCGCTTCGCCCGCTGGATCGCCAGTGTCGCCAACAGGGCCGCTGCCGCGAAATAGACGGCGATGCCCAGGGATTGATCGTCCAACTCCCACCCCAGATCGATGAGCGTTCCGGTCAGGCCCGGGCCAATGGCCGTGCCCAGAACCATGATCGACATGGCCATCGCCTTGATCGACCCCAGGTGCCGCGTGCCGTAGTATTCGGCCCAGAACGCATTCGGCACCGTCGCCTGCGCCCCGGTCCCAAGGCCCATGACCGCCAACCCGAGCGCCGCCCCGAAAAGCGTCTCGGAAGACCAGAAGATCAGGAAGGCCCCCACGAACGGCAACAAGTACAGCGACATGAGCCGCCCCGTGCCCATTCGATCAAGTGCCGCGCCCGAGGCGAAGGTCATCGCCACCGTCACGGCGGTAAACAGCGGCATGAGCGCGACGTAGTCCACAAGATCCCACCCCTTGTCGGCCACGAAATGCACCTGATGGAAGAACAGCGCCGTGACGAAAGCATAGGGGCCGAGCATCAGGGGCATCACCGCCCAAAACAGCCAGTGCCGCACCATCTGGCCCCGCGTCCAGTGGCGCCCGTCCATCCCGACAGAAGGGGCCTCGGCGGCCAGGGATTGCGGCGTCCGTTCGGCACGCAGCAGGCGCAGGATCACCGGCATCGCCAGCAGGACCAGAAGGCCCGCCACGAACCAGAGGTTGCGCCAGTTCGTCGTGGCCAGAAGCGCCACGAAGATGATGGGCAGGGTCGCCTGACCCAGGGAAAACCCCATGGCAGAGATCGACAGCGCCTTGCCCCGGGTGGCCACGAACCAGCGGGACATGGCGACCGCCGACATGTGGGTCATCAGGCCCTGCCCGAAAAAGCGCAGCGCCCAGATCGTCAACAGGAGCGCCGCGACCCCTTCGACCGTGGCCAGCGCCAGACAGGCCAGCGCCAGGCCGACCGAGGCGATCATCGCCAGCACGCGCACGCGCACCCGGTCAGTCAGGCCGCCCGCAAAGATCATCGCGCCGGCCGATGCCCCCGTGGCGACCATATAGACCAGACCCCATTGCCCGTCGGTCAGCCCGAAATCCCGCAGGATGCCGGCGGCAAACAGCGAGATGAACCAGGTCTGACCGAAGTTCGAGGTGAAGCAGATAAGGACCCCCGCTGCCAGAAACGCCGCATTGTCACGGACAAACGCGGCATAGGCGCGGGGACCTGTCACAGGACATATCGCGATATGTCGGTCGATTTCGCCAGTTCGCCCAACTGATCCTCGACGAAGGCGCCGTCGATGGTGACGCTGGTGCCGCCCTTGTCGGGCGCGTCGAACGACAGCTCCTCGAACACCCGTTCCAGCACCGTATAGAGCCGCCGTGCTCCGATATTCTCGACCGTGCCATTCACTTCGGCGGCGATGCGGGCCAGGGCCGCGATACCATCGTCGGTAAAGCTGACCGTGACTTCCTCGGTTGCCATCAGGGCGGTGTATTGCCGGGTCAGGGCGTTGTCGGTTTCCGTCAGGATGCGGACGAAATCCTCTTCGGTAAGGGCGCGCAACTCGACCCGGATCGGCAGGCGGCCCTGCAATTCAGGCAGCAGGTCGGACGGCTTGGCGATGTGGAACGCGCCCGAAGCGATAAAGAGGATATGGTCCGTCTTGACCGCGCCGTGCTTGGTCGAGACCGTCGTCCCCTCGATCAACGGAAGCAGGTCGCGCTGCACGCCTTCACGGCTGACATCGGCGCCGCGCGCATCCGACCGGGCACAAACCTTGTCGATCTCATCGATGAACACGATGCCGTTCTGTTCGACCGCGCGCACCGCCTCCCGCTTGACGGTTTCATCGTCGAGCAATTTGTCCGCCTCTTCGTCGATCAACAGCTCATAGCTGGCCGCGACGGTCAGGCGCTTTTTCACGGTGCGCTGCATCATCTTGCCGAACAATTCGCCAAGGCCCGCCATCTGGTCCATGCCGGGTTGGCCGGGGATCGCCATGCCCATGGGGTTGGATGTATCGGCCACCTCCAGCTCGATCACCTTGTCGTCGAGGTCGCCCGCGCGCAGCTTCTTGCGAAACGACTCGCGCGTGCCTTCGCGGGCATCGACACCGGCCAGGGCGGTGATGACGCGGTCCTCGGCGGCGCCATGGGCCTTGGCCTTGACCTCCTCGCGCATCTGTTCGCGGATCATAAGGATGGCGGCATCGACCAGATCGCGGACGATCTGTTCCACATCGCGCCCGACATAGCCGACTTCGGTGAATTTCGTGGCCTCGACCTTGAGGAAGGGCGCGCGGGCCAGCTTGGCCAGACGCCGCGAAATCTCGGTCTTGCCGACGCCCGTGGGTCCGATCATCAGGATGTTCTTGGGATAGACCTCGTCGCGCAGATCATCGCCCAACTTCTTGCGCCGCCACCGGTTGCGCAGGGCGACGGCCACGGCCCGCTTGGCGTCTTTCTGGCCGATGATGAAACGGTCCAGCTCGGACACGATTTCGCGCGGGGTCAGGTCGGTCATGGGTCTCTCCTTCACGTCAGCCCTACCTAATCGCCGTTCACGGAAACGCAACGCCGCTCACGTGTCCGTGGGATGGGCTGGTTTCGAATCGCGGGGCCGCGCAGGGTCTGCCCACACACAACACCCGGAGATTTCCATGCACCGTCGTTCCTTTCTGACCCTCGCCGCCACGGGCCTTGCCGTGCTTCCCGCCACCCGGTTGATCGCGGGCGGCCACGGCCGCGTCGGCACGTTCTCGGGTGCCGAACGCTATGGCATCGGCGGATCGGGCGAGCTTGTCGGCAATCAGGTCAACCTGCTGGACGACTTCCGCTTTGGCAGTGCGCCCGACCCGAAGGTCGCCCTTGGCCGGGATGGCTATGATCCCGCCACGCTGATGGGTCCGCTCAAGAGCACGTCGGGCGCGTCCAGCTATACGCTGCCCGCTGGTATCGACCCCAATCAGTACAACGAGATCTGGATCTGGTGCGAACGGTTCAACGTGCCGCTTGGTGTCGCCAAGATCGGCTAATGTGATGGCGGCAGGCAGTCGCGCAGCGGGTCGGGCACAACACCCATCAACCTGCGCCGAACCGCCTGCCACCCGGCGCCGAGGCCGACAAGGCCCGCGCCCAGAAGGAAGATCGAAGCGGCGACCTGCCAGCCTTCGGCAAAGGTCGACAGCAGCGCCACAAGATAGCCAACCGCCGAAATCAGGAACGACCGCCGGTCGATGACCACGGCGACGAAGGCGATCGCCAGCAAGAAGACCGACAGGACGACCAGCGCGACCGCACCGCCCGCCGAGATCAGCGTGAGGGCAATCGTGTTCACGATGGCGGGTGCGGCGATGACATGCAGCCAGAAGCCATTTACCGAGCGAAGCGTGACGCGGTGCGGATCGGACATGTCGAACCACATGGCCACCGCGAACAGGAACAGGCCGAACAGCAACGTCCCCCAGGCAAAGGGACCGGAGGCGGACAGCAGGAACATCTCTGCAAAGCCCGCCTGTTGGCCGGATGTAGCCACAAGCGTGAACATCAGGCAGATGAACGCCGTCCCCGCCATCAAAGCCATGGCAAAGGGCACGCGGAACCGCCACCAGAACAGACCGATGGTGACCGTCGTCAGGGCCAGCGGCAGGATGGACTCGGGCACCTTGAGACCGTGGAAAACGGTGATGCTGTTGAAGGCCAGCGACCAGAACCCGAAGGCCGTGGCCGTCCAGCCGCAGGCAAGGGCAATGGCCGGGGCCACCATCCGACGACGCCGGATGAAGTATTCCGACAGAAGCACGATGATCCCCGCTGTCGCGACACCCGCGATCAACCACGTGGTACGGAAATCGCCCGAAGTTCCCGCAACAAGCGCCCAGATCGCCATCCAGCCGAAGGTGAGGATGGCGAGGCCCACAACGATGAAGACCTCGTTGAAGCCCTTGAACAGTTCGAACGGTTCTTCCCCGCTGCGGGCCTGGTCGAGCGCGGTCGCGCGGGCGTTGGCCAGCGACAGAAGACCGGCAGCCTGGGCCTCGGTGACAAGTCCCGATCCGACGGCGGCCTGAAGCGCGTCACGGTCGATCATGGCTTGATGCGCTCAACCTTGAGGTTGCCGTTGGTATAGACACAGATGTCGGCGGCGATCGCCATGGCCTTGCGCGCGATGTCTTCGGCGGACAGGTCGCTGTCCATCAGGGCACGTGCCGCGGCCAAGGCGAAATTGCCGCCCGATCCGATGGCGGCGACGTCATGTTCCGGTTCCAGCACGTCACCTGCGCCGGTGATGACGAACAGATCGGTGCCGTCGGTGACGATCAGCATCGCCTCCAGCTTTTGCAGATACTTGTCGGTACGCCAGTCTTTCGCCAGTTCGATTGCGGCGCGGGCCAGTTGCCCGGGCGTCGCCTCCAGCTTGCTCTCCAGCCGCTCCAGAAGGGTGAAGGCGTCGGCGGTCGATCCGGCGAAGCCCGCGACGACATCATGACCGCCCGGGGACAGGCGGCGCACCTTCCGGGCGGTGCCCTTGATCACCGTCTGGCCCAGGCTGACCTGCCCGTCACCTGCAACGACCACTTCGCCGCCCTTGCGGACGCCGATGATCGTGGTGCCGTGCCACCCGGGAAAGCTGTCTTTGCTCATGTCGTGTCTCCTGTGATCCTGCCCCGATATGGCCCGGGTGCCCCCCGAGTGCCAGCCCCGGGGGTCGGTTGCACCTGGTTCGATGCCCCGATGCAAATTTGTCTGGACGGACGAAGTGTCAGATTATATTTACACCTGAGTGATCAGTTGCCATTCCCCCTGGGTCGATCGATGTCAGCCCAGTTTGGCAAGGGATCCGAATTCCCCGACGGCTTGCCGAGAGGGATAGCTCGCGCCACCCGGTCTAACGGCGGGTCTGGTCGTTCCCTGCCGTGGGTGGCGCGAGTACCCTGCATGCCGATGGCGGAAGACGTGTCAGGCGCGGGTCAGCATTCCGAAGATCCGGTCGAAATGGTCCTGCATGTAGATGCGGATCCAGGGCGTGAACCGCTCGGGTGATTGCCAGGTCTCGGCGGCCAGATTGTGCAGGTCGACCCATCTGACAGCCTGAACCTCGTCCGGATTCAAATCAAGTTTCAGGTCCTTATCCGCTTGGCAAATAAAGACTTCCACGACTTCATGTTCGATCAGACCGCCGCCGACGTCGGCCCGGTATTCCAACGTATCGCGCTGCGTCAGTGTCAGGCCAGTGATCCCCAATTCCTCGGAAAGCCTGCGCGTCGCACAGGTCGCGCCGTCCTCGTCCCACTCCGGATGCGTGCAGCAGGTGTTCGCCCAGAGGTTGGGTGTGTGGTACTTCGTGGAGGCCCGCTGCTGGATCAGAACGCGCGGCCCTTCCATCACGAACACCGAGACGGCCTTGTGTCGCAGACCGCGCAAATGGGCGTCCAGCTTCTCGACTGGCGTCAGCTTTCCATCGACCCACGCCGGAATCATGATGTCTGAAAGGGGTCGGTTCGGCATGGAGGGCGTCCGCTCTGGCATCGAATGTGTAAACTTATATTGTCATTCGATGCGGAAGAGAAGCTGCCGTCCTGCGTCAGCTCTCGCCGGTGTTGAGCAGACCGAACCGCCGCAGCTTCACATAGAGGCTCTGACGGCTCAGCCCCAACATCTCGGCGGCTGCGACCCTGTTGTTGCGCGTCAGGCTCAGCGCTTCCTCGATACACTGCTTTTCCAGAACATCCGTCATCGACGCGACGATATCGCGAAGGGATTCCGTTCCGACACGGCCCGCCGCATCCGGAACGCCGCCACCGCCGCGCTGTGCCTCGGGGGTTCCGCGTGACACCTCGATGAGAGCGGTCTGCCGAAGGACAAGGGCATGGCCCCCGGTCGGGAGCGGGGCAGATGAAATCTCGACGGGCTGACGCTGGCCCACGAGGTCCAGCAATTGCGTCGTCACGACACTGTGCTCGTCCGGGTCTGTCAGGGCCCTCAGGTCGATCGCGCCCCGCGCCAGGAATTGGGAGAACGGACGGCCATTCACCTGTACCGGGGCCGTCGCGCCGACCAATTCCATGAACGCCGCGTTCGTCCTCCCGATCAGCAGCTCCGGCGACAGTTCGACGACGCCATCGGCAAGCGCCTCGGTCAGGTCAATGGACGGGTCGGCCATCTCACCCTGCAGGGTGCAGATGATGACCGTCTCAGGCCCGCTGCGCGCGATGCTGGCCGACAGGTCGATGGGCTGGCCGTTGTGGCGAAGCTCGCTCGTGATGGTGTCGCGCGTGTCGGCCAGGCCCAGAGCCATCAGCGCGTCGAGAAATTCGCTGCGCCTGCGACCTTCGAAACACTGCGTAAACGCCGCCCCCACAAGAAACGAAACGGATCCGCCCAGAAGACCTGCGGCCCCCGCGTTCAGATCGAGGATTCGCCCCGAAAACGCATCGATCAGAACGACCGGCTCGGATAGATGCCACAGGAGTGCGCGGTACCGCGTTGCAACCGATCGATCGGCCCGAAGCTCGTCCTTCAGACTGGATTGGGCGACGGCAAGCCGGGCCTGAAGGTCCGCCATCGGCCGGGCGTCCTGAAGATAGAGCCAGACCACATCGGCCTGCGGATCGGCGACGGCCGACACCGACACGGGACAGATGCGCCCCGACGGCAACTTCATCCCGACCACCCGCACGGGTGTGGCGTTCGGTCCCGCTGACAGGACCGCGTCGACGATGTCACGGTCGGCCCGGTCGACAATGGCCGCCATCTCCTGACCTTGCCAATCCGACAGGTCGCCAAAGCACCCGAGGGTCGGGGCCGCCTCGATGCGACCGCGCGAATCAACCCGCAGGATGGCGTCTGCAAGCGGGACAACGGTCAGGTTTTCCAGGTCGGAGCCAACCGGGAGGGGCACGTCGCGTTGGGTACGGCTGTTCATTCGCGCAACTCCGCGATCAGATGGGGCATGCATGGCGCCTGCTCGAAGTTTGGTCATTCCCGAGCCGGATGCCGAATCATAACCCAAACCGGAAAGAATCCAAATTGCATTGGACATTTCGGCATTTCGACACAGCTATGTGTTGCGAAGACGGGGGATGGATTGTCCTTCCGCTCAGGTTATATCTAATGAGACTATCGAAAAGGGAGACCCCATGATGATCAGAAGCCTCACGATCGCCGCAGCCGTGCTGGTTGCCGCGCCCGCGTTCGCCGATGGCCACCTCGCCGCGACCGGCGATGCAGCCGAAGGCGAATCCGCATTCCGCCAGTGCCAGTCCTGCCATGTCGTCGAAAACGGCGATGGCGAAGTCCTGGCCGGCCGCAACGGGCGCACGGGCCCGAACCTTTATGGTGTCGTCGGCCGCACCGCCGGCACCGTTGAAGGTTTCGCCTATTCCGACCTGATGATCGCCGCGGGTGAAGCCGGGATGATCTATGACGAGGCGAATTTCGTGCCCTACGTCATGGACCCGACCGAGCACCTGCGCGAAGCTTCGGGCGAATCCGGCCGGGGCAAGATGTCCTTCAAGGTCCGCAAGGAAGAGGATGCGATCAATCTTTATGCGTTCCTGGCGCAGTTCGCTGACGAAGCCAGCTGACGAAACTTTGGGCTGATTGCCCGGATCGAAGGCCCCGACCATCTGGTCGGGGCCTTTTCTCTGCCAGATAGCCGGACCTTTCGCCGCATCCGGAAGTTGTACAGTTGTTGCAACGGTCCTGTCGCGTGTAACGTCGAGTGTAATATTTTTCAGACGGTTCGATGTCCGACATGTTCGACAACTTCAGCCAGAGCGCGCCGCGTGTGGCCATCCTTGGCGCCGGGTTCGGCGGGCTGGCGGTCGGCATGCGGCTGGCTGCTGGCGGGTGGGACGTCACTGTCGTGGACCGGCTTGAAACGCCCGGTGGCCGGGCGACCGCGATCACCACGCGGGGGCACAGATTCGACCTTGGCCCCACACTTCTGACCGAGCCTGATCTGCTGCGGCGCCTGTTCCTCGATTGCGGCGAAGACCCCGATACCGCCCTGTCCCTGTCGGCCTCGAACCCGCTGTGGACGATTCGCGCGCCCGATGGCCGCGAACTGCCCATCTCGTTCGGCGACGACATGACCGAAACGGTGCGCCGCCATGCGCCGTCGGACCTGACGGGTTGGCTTCAGATGTGGCGTGAGAACGGGGTGCCCCAGAAACCCGGAACACCCTCCGACGTGATCGCCCGGTTGCGTCGCCTCCTGCCCGGTCCGCGCCTGATGTCCCGGGTCGAACGGCAGGTGAAGGATCCGCAGCTTCGCATGGCGCTGGCTCTTCCGTCTGTTTTCATGGCGCGGAACGCCCGCCGCACCGGGCTGGATCATTCGCTTCCCGAGATCCTGCGAGGGGGCATTGTCGGAAGTCGCGGCGGGCTTGGGACCGTGGCACAGAAGATGGCGGATGTGATTGTCCGTCGCGGCGGGATGCTGCGGCTCGGATGCGAGGTCACCGCCGTTCTGGACCCGTCGCCGCGCCCCGGTCTGCAGCTTGCCGACGGTGAGGTGATCCGGGCCGATGTGGTCGTCACGGCTTGTCCACCCGTGACGACGTCCCGCCCGCAACCCGACGAGACGAGCGCCTTTATCTGGCATTTCGGCACGCGCGATACGGCCCGTCTTTGGCCCGACGTCGGGCAACACACGATCCTGTCGAGCCGGGACATGCGCGCGAACCTGAACCAGATCGAGCGTGGGCAACTGCCCGACGATCCGGTCCTTCACCTGCATCGTGCGACCCTTGCCGATCCGGCGTCTGCCCCCTCGGGCGGTGATACGTTCTATGTGCTGGTGCCCGTGCCGCACCTGGCGCATCGGACCCCCTTGAGATGGTCGGATGCCGCACCCGTCTTGCGCAATCGGGTCATGGCGCGGCTTGACGGGGTGATCCCGGGTTTTGCCGACCGGATCGCCGCCAGCCTGACCATGACGCCCGAAGACATGCGGGACCGTTACCTTTCGCCCCATGGCGTTGCCGCCCCCCGTGGCAGTCGGGTGCGGGGACACGGGCCGATCTACAATCTGGTCAGCGGCGTATCCGGGGGTTTGGCCGGGGCCATTGCCGGGGCCGAGGCGCTTGCCGCCGCCTTGCCGCGCCGCGTCGGAGTCGAACAGGTCTAGATCAATCGCCGAGATAGCGCCGGAGCGCCGCAGTGGGAGCGTCGAACAGAGCCTGCGTCGGCAACGGTGCCGTCACCTCGCCGTCGGTGACGATGGCCGTGCTATCCGCGATGCGCCGGGCGTCCGCCGGATCATGCGTCACCATCAGGACCGACAGCCCCTGATCCATCGCCGTGTCGCGCAGCAGGTCCAGCATTTCATTGCGCAGGGCCGGGCCAAGGGCCGAAAACGCCTCGTCCAGCAAAAGCCAGGGACGGCCCCGAACCAGGGCGCGGGCCAGCGCGGCACGGCTTTGTTGTCCGCCCGAAAGATCCCGGGGCAGACGGTCGCCCATCCCCGCCAGGCCGACCCGCTCCAGCATTTCGTCCCGCGTTCGCCTTTGGTCGTCCGTCAGGCGCAGGTCCGGACGCAGACCCAGACCGGTGTTCTGGGCCAAAGTCAGATGCGGAAACAGGTTCTGGTCCTGAAACAGGATCGACAGGGGCCGCGCGCCGGGTGGCAGGTCGGTGACGTCCTGCCCTGCGATGGTGATGCGCCCTGCCGAGGGCCGCAGGAAACCCGCGACGGCCGACAGAAGCGTCGATTTCCCCGAACCGCTGGCCCCCATCAGGGCGGTGACGCCACGATTTTCGAACCCGATGTCGGCCCGCAGGGTGAAGGAGCCTTGGCTGAGCGTGACCGCCTCAAGCTTCAGCATGGCGCGTCCCCCGTTCGAACAGCCAGAACAACCCGAGCGACAGAACCACAAGCAGAAGGGCCGCCGCCTTCGCCTCGTCCAGGCGGTAGCTGCCCATCAGTTGGTAGAGCACCAGCGGCAACGTCGCCTGATCCGGCGAGGCAAACAGCGCGATCACCCCGAGGTCGCCCGCCGCAAGCGCCGCCGTCAGCCCCGCGGCAAACCCCGCCGGACGGCGAAGCCGAGGAATGGCGACCAGCCGGACCCAGTCAAGGCCGCGCATCCCGAGGGAGGTCGACAGCCGCCCGAAATCCCGGTCGAGGTCCCGCATTGCTGGGATCAGCGCGCGAAGTGCGAAGGGCAGGGCCAGCACGACATTGACAAAGAGCGTCACCGGCAGGGCCAGCTTGACCGGGTTCGTCAGCGGCAGCAGCAGGATATAAAGCCCCGTCCCCAGAACCAGCGGCGAGGCGGCGATGGACAGCGTCCCCGCCACCTCGATCCAGCCGCCCCGCGTCGTCGTCACCACAGCCAGCGCCATCGGCAAAGCCAGCGTCAGGGTCAGGATGGCCGCGGCAAGGGCGATGGCCAACGACCTGACTGCCGCCAGCCAGACCGAGGACGGCAAAGCGGTCAGATGCCAGACCCCTTCGCCAAGCACCAGAACGATGGGCAGAAGCAGGAACCCGCAGGCGAGCGCGATCACGACCGCATCCTGCGCCCGCAGCAAGGGCGACGCGCTGTCCCACCGGGGCACCGCGCGGTCGAGGCCCGCGCCAAGGCCCGACGGCAACGTCAGCCGCAGCGACAGGATCGCGGCCCCGACCCCGAGGATCAGTTGCAGGCCCCCCAGGATCGCCGCGCGCGACAGATCGAAATCGAAGCGGAAGGCCTGATAGATGGCCAACTCCACCGTGGTCGCGCGCGGACCGCCCCCCAATGCCAGCGCCACCGCAAAGGACGTCGTGCAGATCAGGAAGATCACCAGAAAGATCCCCGGCACCACCGACCGCAACATCGGCCATTCCAGCCGTCTGAACGTGTCGGGCGGCGCGAAACCAAGTGTCGCGGCAAGGCGCAACCGCTCCCCCGGAATGGCGAGCCAACCTTGCAGGATCAGGCGTGTGGCCAGTGGCATGTTGAAGAACACATGGGCCAAGATGACGCCCTGTGGTCCATAGAGTGTGACCGGGTCGATCCCGACGGCCGCCAGTGCGACATTGACCACTCCGGATCGCCCGAAGACCGCGATCAGGCCCAGGACCGCGACGATCACCGGCAGGATGAACGGCGCCCCCAGAATCAGGATGACGGCCCCGCGCCCCGCGAACTGCCGACGGGCGAGGGCGCGGGCCACCGGGATCGCCAGCAGGACCGACAGGCCCGCCGAAACGACCGCCTGCCAGAGGGTGAACCACAGGACGCCCGCGTCGGACGGTTTGAACCCGCTCAGCGTTTCGGCGCGCCAGACAACGGCGATCAACGGCAGGATCAGGGCGCCCGCCACGCAAAGCGCGGCGATCAGGCCAAGGCGGGCGCCCAAGGTCATCGGCTAGCGTCCCAGACCGGCCTCAAACTCCGCGACGACGGTATCGCGCAGCGCTTCGGCCTCCGCGGACCCATAGATCAGCGCCGTTTCGGGCAGGGCGACCTTTTCGAACCCGGCGGGCATCTTTGCGGGGTCCAGCTTGGCCGGAAGCGACCAGTTGCCGGTCGGGATGATCGACTGGAATGGCTCGGTCAGGATGAAGTCGAGGAAGGCCTGCGCCAGTTCGGGCTGGTCGGTGGTCGCGATCTGGCCCGCCGTCTCGACCATCACATAGTGGCCTTCGTCGAACAGCGCCGCCTTCTTGGTCTCGTCCTCTTCGGCGATGATGTGGTAGGCCGGGCTGGTCGTATAACTCAGGACCATGTCGACCTCGCCATCGGTGAACATGCCATAGGCTTCGGACCAGCCGCGCGTGACGGTCACGATCTTGGGGGCCAGGGCGGCCCAGGCATCTTCGGCCCCGTCACCAAAGACCTTGTGAACCCACAGCGCCAGGGCCAGGCCCGAGACGCTGGTCCGCGGATCCTGAATGGCGATACGCAGACTGTCGTCGGCGTCAAGAAGTGCCTGAAAAGATGTGGGAACATCTGTGATCTTGGTCGTGTCATAGACGAAGGCGGTGTGGCCCCAGTTGAAGGGGACGAAGGTGTCGTCCGTCCAGTCGATGGGCATGGTCAGCCCCTCGATCGCCACATTGTGGGGGGCGAACAGGCCGGTCTGTCGGGCGCGTTCCGCGTCGTCGGTGTTCAGGCCGATGACCACATCCGCAGGGGTCGCGTCGCCCTCCAGCCGAAGGCGGGGCAGAAGGTCGCCGGTGACGTACTCGATTTCGCAGGAACAGGAGGCCTCGAACGCCTCCTTGATGGCGGGGCCGGGGCCCCATTCGGAGGCAAAATAATCGGGCGCATAGATGGTGAGCGGCTCGGCATTGGCCGAGGTGGCGATCATCATCAGGGCCAGGGTGAGGGTCTTTTTCATGTCTCTCTCCTTTGGCCGGACGGGTTCGGGTGAGAGCATCGCACCTTCCCTCCGCCGGTCTTAACCGGTTCAGGTTCAACGGGTCCGCTTGCGCATCTCAGCCAGTGAAGGCCCCCCGAGGTAGGGGGTGGATAGCCCGCCTGAACGCCGGGGTCCAGCGGCGGATTTCAGGTATGATCCACGGGTGATCTACGGGTGATCTGCGTCATCCCTTAAAAATGCACAAATAGGGAGGATGCAGAGGTAAACGGTGCGGTCAACTTCGGAGGCTGCGGAGTGATCTGCGCGCTGAGCGCCGGTGCGCTCGGTTGGAGCCCGTGTCGTTCGTTTGTTCAATGTGCTGGATGCAACAGACCGGCGTCGCCGGGATTGGGTGGGGAGCGGACGGTTGGTGCAGATGCGCGAACGGCGGCTTTGGAGAGGCGCTTATTGTCGAAAGAAGTTATCGTTGGTTCGGTTTGGCCAACCGTAGTTAGAGGGCAAGCTGTCTTGCGTCGAACCCAACAACGCTAAGCTCGTGAGCGAGTATTTCTGCGCTTTCTGGGTCAGCACAGTGCACAATCGGCCTTTGCCCCTCCAGACAAGCCTCAACCGCTCCCTTAGCATCTTTCAGACCTAGTTGAGTAAGTTCTTTGATGATCTTTGTGGCCATCACCTTATTGGCTCCTTCGCTCCAACCAGATAACTCCACGAACGAGCCGGGCTCTGCGTGCGGGTCGCCAAAGCGCTGATAAATATTAATGTATTTGCTCACCTCATAAGCGGTACCCAGAGTGAAAATCTGGCCTTTGTCGCTATCGACAAGTATTGGAGCGTTCCCTACCAAAGCGTCCCTTATATCGTTGGTCTCAATAAATACTTTGCTTTGGAATGAAAAAACCCAACCGTAGTCACCGAATGTGATCGGCTTATCGAAGAGCATCAGGTCTTCGCCCAAAGACTGCACATGCCGCTTTGCAATCTCGCGGGCAGCATCAATTGTGATCACGGTTTTATCTCTCCCGGAATGCTCTCAAGTAAAGAGTATACCAATGAAATGAACATACGAAACCCGGCCATTCGAGCATACCGCAGCATCGGTCGTTCTGGGCTCTTTCCGGACTTTCACCGCGTATGGCATCGACTTCCGCTGAGCGGACGACGCTGCCATAGTTCTTAGCGATAGAAAGGTCGGCTTGTGAAAGATTGCATCGTTGTTTTAAACACATGCCGCCATTACGGTTGTTCAATGACATTTATTCTTATCAGCCTGAAAGATGGTTTGCATGACCTTCAACTCAGGAACATCGTCTGGAGGCCCGTAGCATCTGAGATTGTACGGGCAGAGATCGTAGATGGCGAACGAGGGCAAATGCTTGCCTACCATCTGTGCACGCAAGTGACCGCGCCAGAAGCGGCTGCGATCTGTGAACATCTGACGAGGCTTGTTAACAACAACGCCCTGCCAAAGGACATTGACGAAGAGACGGCGAAATTGGTCGCAACTTTCGCGGCATCATCATCCGGCTTTGAAGTTTGCTAGCTGCAACTGAAGAGCTGCCATTCAAGAGCGCCGCAGATTTCGTGATTCAGGCCTCGCACCGCACCTTCGCCGCAAGTGGCATGAACGTCCGCCAAGGGCCGTCACGCACCGCCTCCGTCACACCGGATCGCAAGCCATTCGCGCCACCCGCCTCGATTGCCTTGGGCCTGGTCCTGCGCTAGGGCCGGGGCGCAATCGTGAGGTCCGCCCATGTCCCTGAACACCTTCGGTCACCTGTTCCGCGTCACCACCTGGGGCGAGAGCCATGGGCCCGCGCTGGGTGCGACGGTCGACGGGTGTCCGCCGGGGGTGCGGATCGTGGCCGAAGACATTCAGCAGTGGCTGGACAAGCGCAAGCCCGGGCAATCCAAGCATACCACGCAGCGCAAGGAACCTGACGCAGTCGAGATCCTGTCGGGGGTGTTCGAGGGGGTCAGCACCGGGACGCCGATCCAGCTGATGATCCGCAACACCGACCAGCGTTCCAAGGATTATGGCGACATCGCCGAAAAGTTCCGGCCCGGCCACGCCGACATCACCTATTGGCAGAAATACGGCGTGCGCGACTATCGCGGCGGCGGGCGGTCTTCGGCGCGGGAAACGGCGGCGCGGGTCGCGGCAGGCGGTGTGGCGCGGGCGGCTTTGGGGGTACTGGCGCCAGAGGTCCGGATCACCG
Organism: Jannaschia pohangensis; assembly: GCF_900113875.1. Classification (GTDB taxonomy): domain Bacteria; phylum Pseudomonadota; class Alphaproteobacteria; order Rhodobacterales; family Rhodobacteraceae; genus Jannaschia; species Jannaschia pohangensis. Next base: position 179,747 of record NZ_FORA01000005.1, read on the forward strand.
GCTACATGACGGCCATGGGACCGCTCGACATCGACCGTAGCCGGTTCGACTGGGACGAGATCGCGCGCAACGATTTCTGGTGCCCCGATCCGGTCGCGGCGCAGGAATTTGCAGACCACCTCGATTGGCTGCGCAAGGATGACCACAATTCGGTCGGCGCGATCATCGAATGCGTGGCGCGCGGGGTGCCAGCGGGTCTGGGCGCGCCGATCTATGGCAAGCTCGACACCGATCTGGCGGCGGCAATGATGTCGATCAACGCGGTCAAGGGGGTCGAGGTGGGCGAAGGCATGAACGCTGCCCGCCTGACCGGGCGCGACAACGCGGACGAGATTTCGATGGGGCCGGACGGGCCGGTCTATTCATCCAATCACGCGGGCGGGATTCTGGGTGGGATCAGCACGGGGCAGGACGTGGTCGTGCGCTTTGCAGTCAAGCCGACCAGTTCGATCCTGTCGGAGCGGCGTACGATCACCCGGTCGGGTGAAGACACCACGATCATCACCAAAGGGCGGCATGACCCCTGCGTCGGCATCCGCGCCGTGCCCGTGGCCGAGGCGATGATGGCCTGTGTCGTGCTTGACCACCTGCTGCTGCATCGTGGGCAGGTCGGCGATGCGGGCGGGCGCATCGGCTCATGACAAAACGCGCGCCCCGGTCGGGACGCGCGCAATCATTGCTCCAGCGGAGGGTCAGTTGAAGGAACTGCCGACCTTCTGGCGGTCCGCCTCTGCTTTGGCGGCATCCTTGACCCGGTCGGTGGCCGATTTCAAAGACGCTTCGGTCCGCTGCATCGCTTCGTCGGCGGATGGCGTGCCTTCCTTGACACTGCGAAGCGTCTCGGCGGCGACTGCCTTTGCTTCACCGGCGGCCGCTTCGGCGACGGCACGCAGCTTGGCGCTCTCCTCTTGGAAGATTCGCTCTGCCTCGGCGACCGCGCGGTCGCGGTGCGCCCCGAGATAGGCGTCTTCCTTGCGGGTCCGGGGCAGCATCGCCCCGATCATCGCGCCGACGCCCAAGGCCAGCAGACCGCCGACCAGCGGCTGACTGATGAAGGCATCGCGTCCTGCGGCGGCATAGTCACCCGCCCGCTCGGACATCTTTTGCTGCGCGTCATAGGCTGCGGCGCGCGCGGCGATGACGCGGTCGCGGGCGATGTCGGACAGATGCTCCGTTCCATGGGCAAGGCGGTCGCGGAGGGATTCGCTGTGGGATGATGTATGGGTCATGTCGGTCCATGCTCCTTTCAACTGCGCGCCAGTATCGCGCGCTTGGTTCTTTACGTTCTGCCAGAGGTTCGTGTCGTCCTCCTCCGGCTCGAGTGCCGCGATCCGGTCGTCAAAGGACGCCATTCGGGGTTCGGCATGCCGGAACCCGCTGACGGTTTCCTGCCCGACCGGGTCGAAGGCTGGCTTCGGGGCCAAAGGACGATGGCGCGAAGCCATGTCTTCGGATGTGTCGCGGGCTTTCACCGGCCCGGCGATCAGCCAAGCAATTCCTGCCCCGGCCAAGGCAACGGCCATGGGATTCTGCTTGGCTTGGCGCATCAGGTTTTCGGCAACCTCTCCGCCGTGGTCCCGCAGATATCCCGAGGCGGTATCGATGATGGCTTCGGGGCTGAAATGGCCCTGCAGCTCGTCAAGGGAGCGGGCCAATGCGCCGCGTTCCGCTTCGATTTCGCGCTCGATTTCGTCCGTTGTGCGATCAGTCATCACAAGGTCTCCTTCACGGCATCCGCATCCCGGCGCAGGTTCTTGACCGTGCGTGTGGGGGCGAGCGAGGTCATCTTAAGGTCCTTCAACCCTTTCAGCGTCATGCCCAGCGCCAAGGCGGCGAAGGTGACACCGACGATCAAGGCGGACCATCCTGCCTCGAGGCCGAGAGCGGTGAGGCCAGCCACCAGCGCGCCTGCCAGCACGTTGAGTGCGACGAGAGCGATGATCAGCGAGGCCGCGATCAGTCCGATGGCAATACCGGCCCGACTGATGTTCTCGGAAACTTCGGCCTTGGCGAGGTCGATTTCCTTGCGGATCAGGTTCGAAATATGAGCCAGCACATCAGAAATGATGCTTGTCGTACCGCGTGCCTGGGTTTCGTCCTTCATCGCGTCACCAACATCGAAGGATCGGCAGGCCGCTTGTAGTCGGAGGTGATGACCGGATGGGTCATCTGCCGTTCGGAGGCCTTCATCATCCGGGCCGCCGCGAACCCGAGAAGGGCAGCGCCACCAAGGAACAATGCCGGATTGCGGCGGGCAAAGGTGCTCAGATCCTCGACAACGGACCCGAGATCCTTGTCGCGGATCATTTCGGCAGCCTGCGTCAGGTTGGATGCCAGATAATCGGCGGCCTGTGCCTGATAGCTGTCGTGACCGAACTCATGACCCGCATTGCGGATGTTCTCGGCGGTCTCCTCGATCCGGGATGTGGCTTGCCCTTTCAGATCCTCGACCTTTTCGTCGGCGGCATGCCGGGCTTCGTCCGCCAGATGGCTCGCCTGTTGGGCGGCTTTGTCGCGCAGCTTCGTCACCTTGTCGGCGGCGATGTCCGCAGGAGACCCAGATCCGCCGATGCTGTCACCTGCGGCATGCTTGGATCCGGATTTTGGCGTATGTGTCTTGTTGGCGGACATCTTCATCCTCCTCTAAAAATTCTGGAAATGTCGGAAAGGTCGGTCTGGTCGCCTCAGGCGACGAAGTTGACCACGGCAAGGGCAACGACAACGACGCCGATGATGTAAAAGATGCTGTGCATGGGATGCCTCCTGGGTTTCATGGGTTTGACCAAACGACGTCTTGTCGTCTGTCTCTGCCGCACTAACGCAGGTATTGTCGGATGCGTTCCATGACGGCGGTCAATTTCGCCGCAGCCGAGACAGCTGAACCGCCAGAATCCCCAAGGTGACGATCACCACACCAGCCAGGTCGAGCGCGCCAAGCCGTTCGCCCAAAAGGGCCCAGGCGATCACCACGCCAAAGAATGGGTTGAGAAAGTGGAAGGTCGCCGCCGGGGTCGCGCCGATGCGGGCCACCAGAAGAAACCAGATCCAGGTCGCGGCAAGACCGGGAATCAGAGTGGTATAGGCCAGCGCGCCGATGAGGCGGGGCGACCAGGTGACAACCCATGTCTCGAACGCGAGGCCGATGGGCAGCAGGACCGCGCTGCCGACCAGCATCTGAAGCCCGACCACCATCAAGAGGTTACCGCCGCCCGACGCGCTGCGGACCGACAACGTGGCGACGGTCAGGGCGACGACGGCCAGAATGCACAGGGCGATGCCGGTCAGGTCTGCGCCCCCTTGAAGCCGCGTCCCCATGATCAGGACCACGCCGATCGTGCCGGCCACAAGACCGACGACACCCAGGGGGCGCGTCTTTTCCGAGAAGATCACCCAATTCGCCAGCGCCACCAGAAGCGGCAGGCAGGACGCGATGATGGCGGCGAGCGATGCCTCGATCCACTGCATCGCGACGAAGTTCAGGCCCAGATAGAGCGCGTTCTGGCAGATGCCGAACACGATCACGGCGCGCCACTGCCCGCGTGTCAGGGACATGCGCTGCCCGATACCATAGGCGATCACGAGGCCGAGCGCGCCCGAAATGGCAAAGCGCAGGGACAACGACAGGATCGGCGGGGCTTCGGCGACGATGATGCGGGCGGACGTGAAGGCCGAGGACCACATCAAGGCGAACAGCAGACCGTAGAGGATTGCGCGGACGTCCATCGGACCTGCTACTTTCGATTTCCCGCACCTTTCGGCATTCGGCATCTGACGGCAAGGGGTGCGAACCCGTACGCACATGAAAAAAGGCCCACCAAGCGGGGCCTTCGTTCGTATCGTTGCGGAGTGATGCTCCGGATCGGAAACCGATCAGTTGTTGACGCTGTCTTTCAGAGCCTTGGCGATGGTCATCTTGACCACCTTGTCGGCCTCTTTCTTGAACTGCTCGCCCGTGGCGGGGTTGCGAACCATACGCTCGGGACGCTCGCGGCACATGATCTTGCCGACACCCGGCAGGGTCACGGCACCACCGCCGGATACTTCCTCGGTGATGATCTCGACGATCGCATCAAGCGCGCCGGATGCGGTCTTCTTGTCCGCGTCCATCTTTTCGGCAAGCGCTGCAACGAGCTGCGTCTTGGTCATCGGTTTGGTAGCCATGTGGTCTTCTCCCTGTTACCGTGAGGCTTCGAATTGTGGCGACCTTATCCTAGGGAGTCAGCCGGTCACAAGAATTTGTAGTGATGAAATGTGCCTGTGAGCGAGGAAAAAACGCTCAGAGGAAGGCTGTTTCCTCGAAACTGCGCAACTTCCGGCTGTGCAAGCGCTCCAAAGGCATATCCCGAAGCGATTCAACCGCCCGGATTCCGATGAGCAGATGTCGGCTGACTTGCGTCTTGTAGAAGTCCGACGCCATTCCCGGAAGCTTCAACTCGCCGTGCAGCGGCTTGTCGGAAACGCAGAGCAACGTTCCATAGGGGACGCGGAACCGAAAGCCGTTGGCGGCGATGGTCGCGCTTTCCATATCCAGCGCGACGGCCCGGCTTTGCGACAGGCGCTGCACCGGGCCCGCCTGTTCGCGCAGCTCCCAGTTGCGGTTGTCGATGGTTGCCACGGTGCCGGTCCGCATGATCCGCTTGAGCTCGTAACCCTCGAGTTCGGTCACGCTGGCCACGGCGTTTTCCAGCGCGATCTGCACCTCGGCCAGGGCGGGCACGGGCACCCAGACGGGCAGGTCGTCGTCCAGCACGTGATCTTCGCGCAGATAGGCGTGGGCCAGGACGAAATCGCCCAGGCTCTGGGAATTGCGAAGACCCGCACAATGCCCGACCATCAGCCAGACATGGGGACGCAGCACGGCGATGTGGTCGGTCGCGGTCTTGGCGTTCGACGGGCCGACACCGATGTTGACCAGCGTGATGCCCTGACCGTCCTTGCGGGTCAGGTGATAGCTGGGCATCTGCGGCATCTTGGGCGGATCGACCATTGCGCCGTCGGGGTCTTCGGCGGTCAGGCGTTGGCCTGCGGGGCCGACCAGTGCGACATAGCCCGACTCCGGATCGCGCAGGGCTTGACGGCCGTAGGCGATGAATTCGTCGACATAGAACTGGTAGTTCGTGAAGAGAACGTGGTTCTGGAAGTCGCGCGGGTCGGTCGCGGTGTAATGCGACAGGCGGGCCAGCGAATAATCCACCCGCTGGGCGGTGAAGGGGGCCAGCGGCTTGGCCCCGTCTTCGAAGGTAAAGCCCACGCCGTTGACGATGGCGTCGTTCGTCGTCTGAAGGTCGGGCACGTCGAACACGTCGCGCATCAGGAAGGGTAGAACGCCGTCCTGCGGCACGGTCAGGTCGGCATCGTTCAGCACGGCGAAGTGGATCGGGATCGGCGTCTGGGAATAGCCGACGGTCACCGGCACATCGTGCGACCGGATCAGAAGATCGATCTGCTGCGTCAGGTAATTGGCGAAGAGATCGGGCCGGGTGATCGTCGCCGCGTAATGCCCCGGCTCGGCCACATGGCCGAAGGACAGGCGGCTGTCGGTGCGCCCGTAGCTTGTCGTGGTGATCCGGATTTCGGGATAGAACGCGCGGTAGCGACAGGCAGGCATGCCGTCGCGGATCGCCTCCTGAAAGTGGGCGCGCAGATAGCCGGTCGCCGCGTCATAGAGGCGGGACAACTCGGCCACGGCATCGGCGGCGTTGTCGAAGGCGTGGTGCGCGGTGTGGTCAGGCGCGCAGATCGGGGAAAGGTCGCTTGTCATGTGCTCTCGATAAGCTCGGTCAGTTCAAATTTCGTGACATCCACAAGGCCCAGATCGCTGATCCGCAATTCGGGGATCACCACAAGGGCCAGCAGGGAATGCTGCATATAGGCGTTGTTCAGGGTGCATCCCGCCTGGCGCATCGCCTGCATCAGGGCGCTGGCCTTGGCGGCGACCTCGGCGGCGGGGCTGTCGGACATGAGGCCCGCAATCGGCAGTTCGACCAGCGCGCGTTCGCGACCCTCGGCAAAGAGCGTGACGCCGCCCCCCACCTCGCGCAGACGGTTCGCGGCCAGCGCCATATTGGCGCGGTCGGTGCCGACGACGATCATGTGGTGGCTGTCGTGCGCCACGGTCGAGGCCATGGCCATCGGGCCGGAATATCCGAAGCCCGAGACGAAGGCGTTGACCACGCCGCCTGTCGCGCGGTGCCGTTCGACCAGGGCGATCTGACAGGTGTCGCCCGTCCCTTCGATCAACCCGTCGCGCACCGGCAGGTCCCGGCTGAGCGCCTTGGTCGGCGCCTGGTTCTCGACCACGCCGATGACGCGGACGGTGGCGTCGTTGGCCCCGGGCGGGGCCGCGATCTCGAAATCCGCATCGGTCAGGTCGCGGGCCATGTTCACCGTATCACGCGCCGATCCGGGCCAATTGAGGTGCGGGCAATCGACCACCAGCTTGCCATCGAGGGCGACCGTCTGGCCCAAGGCGATCACCCGGTGGATGGGCAGCGTCGCAAGATCGGACGTCAGGATCACATCGGCGCGCCGACCGGGAGCGATGGAGCCCAGTTCACGCTCCAGCCCGAAATGGGTCGCGGTGTTGATCGTGCACATCTGAAGCGCGACCATCGGGTCACAGCCGCAAGCGACCGCATGGGTATAGACGCGGTTCATGTGCCCATCGTTGACCAGTGTGCCCGCCATGCAATCGTCGGTGCACAGGATGAAGTTGCGCGGGTCGAGGCCCTTTTCGGTGACGGCGGTGATCTGGGTTTCGACGTCATACCAGGCCGACCCGAGGCGCATCATCGACCGCATCCCCTGACGCACGCGGGCGATGGCATCCGCCTCGCAGGTGCCCTCATGATCGTCGGCCGGGCCGCCCGCCACATAGGCGTGAAAGGCGGGGCCAAGATCGGGCGAGGCATAATGCCCGCCGATGGTCTTGCCCGCACGGGCCGTCGCCGCCATCTCGGCCAGCATCTTGGGGTCGCCGTGGACCACGCCGGGGAAGTTCATCATCTCGCCCAGGCCGATGATGCCGGGCCAGGCCATCGCCTCGGCCACGTCGTCGGGCGTGATCTCGTGACCCGTGGTTTCAAGGCCGGGGGCCGAGGGCGCACAGGACGGCATCTGGACGAACATGCTGCACGGTTGCATCCGCGCCTCGTCGTGCATCAGGCGGACGCCGGGCAGGCCCAGGACATTGGCGATCTCGTGCGGGTCGGTGAACATGGCGGTGGTGCCATGGGGGATGACGGCGGCACAGAACTCGGCGGGGGTCAGCATGCCCGACTCGACGTGCATGTGGGCATCGCAGAGGCCGGGGATGGCAAATAGACCCTCGGCCTCGATCACCTCGGTTTCGGGACCGATGCAATGGCTGGCGTCCGGGCCGACATAGGCAAATCGGCCATGGGCGATGGCGATCTGCCAGTTCAGGATTTCGCGGGTGTGGACGTTGGCCACCTTCGCGCCGCGAATGACCGTCGTCGCGCTGGCCCGTCCGGCAGCGATGGCGATCAGGTCGGCGGCAACTTCGGGCCAGGAGGGGAGGGTCTCGGGCGACATGGCGAAGGGTGTCACGGGCTGGCGACGGGTGCAAGCTGGACCGGGGGCGGATTCGACCGCATCGCGGGAACCGGCGGGCCCCTGTCGGGCGTTGACCCGCATGAGTGATCCCGACCTCATCTATTATCCCGATGACCGCCCCGGCATTTCCCGCCGGAGGGCCGGACGCGGCTGGTCCTATCGGGCCGCCGACGGCACCACCATCGACGACACAACCGAGCGGGACCGGATCGAGTCGCTCGCCGTGCCGCCTGCCTATGAGAACGTCTGGATCAGTCCGGAACATCGCGGCCATCTTCAGGCGACCGGCTATGACGCGCGGGCGCGCAAGCAGTACCGGTATCACGCGGACTGGTCGGAATGGCGGGCCTTGCGGAAATACGACGACCTTCCGGCCTTCGGTGCCGCGCTCCCCGCACTCCGCCGTCGCGTGGTCCGGGCCCTTGGCGGTGAAGCTGGCGAGCGGGATTTCGCGATTGCCGCGATCCTGCGCCTGATCGACAGGACGTCGATCCGGATCGGCTCTGAAATCTACCGGGCCGAAAACGGGACCGAGGGGGCAACCACCCTGCGGTCGCGCAATCTGCGCAGCGGCGAGGGGGGCCTTCGCCTCGACTGGCGGGCCAAGGGCGGAAAACGGGTCCGGCGGCAGCTGTCGGATCGCACCCTGATGCGGGCGCTGCACGATCTGGCCGACTTGCCCGGCGCGCCCCTGTTCGAATGGATCGAGGGCGACGCGCGGCACACTGTTCAGGCCGATCAGGTGAACGACTGGTTGCGCGATGCGACCGGTCTGGACACGGCGACCGCCAAGACCTTTCGCACCTGGAACGGATCGGTTGCGGCCCTTGCCCGTGCGTTGGACATAGGTCCCGGCGTCACGATCAAGGCCATGTCCGAGGCGGCGGCGGAGGCCTTGCACAACACGCCGACCATCGCGCGGACGTCGTATATCCACCCCGACGTCATCGATCTGGCCGAAACCTGGCGCGACCCGAAGGTGCCGGAAGGCCCGACTGGCCTGCGGCAGGCGGAACGGGCGCTTCTGAAGCTGCTAGGTTAGATAGGGCAGGTCGCCCACCAACCCGATCCGGTTGAAGACCCAGTAGGTCCCGATTGCCGCAATGATCAACGACCCCGGAATGACGATGGCCTTGCGGTAGAACGGTTTTGACCCGAAGGGCAGGCCGAGGAGCAGGAAGGCGGTGGCGATGACGGCAAGCTGTCCGATCTCGACCCCGATGTTGAACGAAATCAGGCTGGCCACGAAATGCTGACCCAGGCCGAATTCCGACAGCACCGATGCAAACCCCAGACCGTGCAGGAGACCGAACCCGAAGACCACGGCAATGCGCGGCCAGCCGATCTCCTTTTTCGGCCCGCCGATCACGTTCTCGACCGCGATCCAGACGATGCTGAGCGCGATCAGCGTTTCAATGATCCACATGGTCGGCTGGACATAGCCGAGGGTAGCCAGGGCCAACGTCACGGTATGCGCGGCAGTAAAGGCCGTCACCTGCCAGAGCATGGGCCGCCAGGCGAGCGCATAGAAGAAGAGACCCAGGACGAACAGGATGTGATCGAGGCCCTTGGGAATGATGTGGTCGAAGCCCGACACGACATAGCGCGCGATCACCTGTCCCAGGGTCTGCTCGGCCACCCCTTCGCGCGGCATGGCATCGGTCATGGCGCCGCCGGTCAGATAGGCGTCATAGCTGCTCTCGCCGTCCCCCTGCCGCACGATCAACCCGCCGAGCGAGGCGTCCCAGCCGAAGACGACCGGCGTTCCGTCATCCGGAAGATCGGCGGTAAGGGTCAAACTGCTGTCACGCCGCACCTCCACATCGCCCACGTCGGGGATGTCGATTTCGCCCAGGACGATGGGCAAGTCGGTGTCGCCTGCCCGCAGGGTGATCTGCTCTGCGATGCCGGGCCAGGCCTCGGTCAGGGCCGTGCTCAGCTCGGCCGGGGGAAGGGCGCGCAGGCGGTCGTGAAACCCCGCAAGGGGCGAGTCGTTCGTGTCGGTTATTTCGTCAAGGTTCAGCCCCGCGATCAATGGCTCGATCGCCGTGGTAAGGGTGATCGTGACCTCGCTTTCGGTGATGATGACATCCGAAACAGAGGGCTGCACCTCATGTGCCGAAACCGTGACGGCCCCGACCATTGACAAGACGGCGGCAAGGGCCACCCTGATCGCAACCCGCAGGAGAGAGAACATGACACGCCTTTCCAAGTTTACCATCATGGCAATGTGCATGATCGGCGCGCCGCTTCAAGCGCATGAATTCTGGATCGAGGCCGAGGACTACACCGCGGCGAGTGGCACGACCGTCTCGGCAACGTTCCGCAACGGCCAGGAACTCTCCGGTGCCGTCCTCAGCTATATCCCCGCCCGGTCGGCGCGATTCGACATGGTTGTGGGCCAAGAGGTGGTGCCGGTTTCAAGCCGCATCGGCAACAACCCCGCCTTTCAGGTCGCGGGCCTGCCCGATGGCCTGCTGACCGTCATTCAGGAGACGACGGCGCAGACCCTGGTCTACAGCGAATGGGAAAAATGGGTGAAATTCACTGAACACAAGGATTTCACCTTTGCGCAGCAGGCCCACATCGACCGCGGCTTGCCGCAAGAGGGCTTCAAGGAAAGCTATCTGCGATATGCGAAGGCCCTTATTGCCGTGGGCGATGGCGCCGGATCGGATGCCCGGCGCGGTCTGCGGGCCGAGATCGTGGCAGGGGCCAACCCCTATACCGACGATCTGAGCGGTGGTTTGCCCGTGCAGGTTTTCTTTGACGACGCGCCCAAGGCGAATGCCCAGGTCGAGATGTTCGCCAAGGCCCCGAACGGAGAGGTGGAGGTCACATTGCATCGCACCGATGCGGACGGCCGCGTGACGCTGCCGGTGGTGGCCGGCCACGAATACCTGCTGGATTCGGTCACCGTCTTGCCGGTGGAGCCCGCCCTCGAAGGCGATCCGGTGTGGCAGACGCATTGGGCCGCGTTGACCTTCGCGGTGCCGCAGTAGTAAGCGGTTCGGGTCATTCTCCGGAGGATCCCATGGACAAGTTCGACAAAATCACCGGCGTTGCCGCCCCTCTGCCGCTGATCAACATCGACACCGACATGATCATCCCCAAGCAGTTCCTCAAGACGATCAAGCGGTCGGGTCTCGGGGTGAACCTGTTCGACGAGATGCGCTATGGCGACGACGGCGCCGAATTGCCGGACTTCGTCCTAAACCAGCCGGCCTATCGCAACGCGCAGATTCTGATTGCGGGCGACAATTTCGGCTGCGGCTCCAGCCGGGAGCATGCGCCCTGGGCCCTGCTCGACTTCGGCATCCGTGTGGTCGTGGCGCCCAGTTTCGCGGACATCTTCTATAACAACTGCTTCAAGAACGGCATTCTGCCCATTGCCCTGCCGCAGGATCAGGTCGACGCGCTCATGGAAGATGCCCGCAACGGCGAGAATGCGCGCATCACCGTCGATCTGGAGGCGCAAACCATCAGCGGCACCGACGGCACGACCTATGCCTTCGACGTCGACGCCTTCAAGAAGCATTGTCTGCTCAACGGGTTGGACGACATCGGGCTGACCATGGAGAAGGCCGCTTCGATCGATACCTTCGAGGCGAAGCTGGCACAGGACAGACCCTGGGTCTGACGTCAAGAACTTTAACATCCCATCGTAAATATTTGATTTTGCAAACCCTTCCCATGATTTGGGGAGGGTTTGCGGCTTTCTGGGCACACAAAACCGCTCAGGGCTTTTCGTTAGAACCCAGAAGGTTGCGGGGCGAAGTTAAACAAGGCAGGTTCAGGGCAAGAATGAGGCAGTCGCCCCAACGAGGGCAACAAGACAAACAAGGTCCCGCAACAGGGATCGACCGACAAGGATCGACAGGCAGTGATTTCGCAGCTCCCAGGTGCGTGCATTCGTGCATTCCTCGTGGCCGTGATGGTTTTGACACCATCGCTGCTGCTGCCTGCGGGCGACCAGCAAGTGACGGATGCTGCCGTTCTGATTGCCCTGTTTGCCGCCCTGTTCGTCATCGTCGAATACGGGTCGACCTATCCGGGTCTCGTCGAATTCCGGGGCGCGCCGCCGTTTAACCGGGTGCGCTTCGGTATCCTGTTCCTGACGCTGACCCTGATCGCTCTGGCCGAAAGCGAGGCCTGGGATTCGTCGGTGTTGTCGCGGCTGGTGATGGCGGTCGGCGTTCTTCTGGGTCAATCGACCGACTTCCCCTTCAGCCCGGTGCGCCTGGTTATGTGGCTTCTGCCCGAAGGCACCACGCTGACCGAAGCGCGATCGGTTCGTGCCGCGGCGGGCCTCGCCTATCTGGTCAGCCTTGTGGGTCTGACCGTCTTCGCGATCATGATCCGCCTGCGCGGCTGGCCATCGCCCACGGGAACGTTCAACGTCTGGATCAACCTGCCGACCTTCGATCCGACCGCCGGGGCGGATGTGGTCAAGCGACTGAACCGCGACGGCAGCGTTAACATTCTGTTAGGCCTTTTGCTGCCATATCTGACACCGCCGCTCGCCGTCTTCATCGCGCGGTCCTACGGGGTCTCGATGCTCGAAAGCCCGTTGATGATGACCTGGGTGATGACGCTATGGGCCTTCTTTCCGGCATCGCTGTTCCTGCGCGGCATCGCGATGCGCAGGCTCGCCCTCATGATCTCGCAGAAGCGTCGCCGCTTCGCCAACCCCGACGGCATCCCCGATCCGGCCTTCTTGCCGGCCTGATCTGGCTGGTCTGCGCGACCTGCGCCGCGCCGGACACATTTCGTTTCGCCACTTTCGACACCGGGCTGGGGCGCAAGGGTCCGGGTCTGATGCTGCGCGACCTGCAATCGGGCCGCGACGACCAGGCCGAAGCCGCGCTGGCCGTCATTCTGGCCGCGCGGGCCGATGTGATCCTTCTGGCGGATGTCGACTGGGATCTGGACGGTGTCGGTCTGACCGCGCTGACCGATCGTCTGCGCGATGGCGGGTTGGACTATCCCTATCGCGTCGCGCTTCGTCCCAATTCCGGCCTGCCGTCAGGCGTCGATCTGGATGGCAACGGGGTGGCGCACGAGGCGCGGGATGCGCTGGGCTATGGGTGGTTCACGGGCGACAGCGGTCTGGCGATCCTGTCGCGCCTGCCGCTGGATGAGATCGACGACCGCAGCGCCGTCCTCTGGTCCAGCCGGTCTGATGCCGCGGATGTCCTGCCCGAGGCGGCGCGCGCCGTTGTGCCGCTGGCCACCACCGCCCAATGGGTCGTTCCCGTTCAGATCGGCGGGACGCGTCTGACGCTGATCACGATGGCGGCCGGAACGCCCGTTTTTGACGGACCCGAGGACAGGAACGGTCTGCGCAACGCGGATGAATTGCGATGGATCGCCGAATTGGCAGAGGATGCGGCGCTGCCGCTGGTGCTTGGCCGCGCGAACCTTGACCCCGACCGGGGCGAGGGGGATCGCGCGGCGTTGCTATCCCTTCTGACACACCCGAAACTGGTTGATCCGATGCCGGAAAGTGCCAGCGCTGGCCGCGCGACCGTCGTCTGGGACAGTGTGGGGCCGATGCGCGTCGATTATGTCCTGCCGCCGCGCGGTCTTGGGGTGGTCAGCGCCGGGGTGATCTGGCCCGATGCGAGCGACCCCCTGGCGCAGATGGTCGAGCGTGCGGGCCCCGGTCGGTTGGTCTGGGTGGATGTGGCCATTCCTTGACGCCCGAAGTCTCTCCGCTTAACGCCGGAGGCAAGGTAAATCGAAAGGCCCGGACATATGGCAAACCCCTCTCTCTTGATCCTTCCCGGTGACGGTATCGGTCCCGAAGTCATGGCGCAGGTGCGCCGGGTGATCGACTGGTTCGGTGCCAATCGGGATCTGGCCTTTGACGTGTCCGAGGATCTGGTCGGCGGTGCTGCCTATGACAAGCACGGCACGCCGCTGCACGACGACACCATGGCCCGCGCCCAGGAAGTGGACGCCGTCCTGCTCGGGGCCGTTGGGGGCCCGAAGTACGACGATCTGGATTTCTCGGTGAAGCCGGAGCGGGGCCTCCTGCGTCTGCGCAAGGAGATGGACCTGTTCTCGAACCTGCGCCCGGCGCAGTGTTTCGACGCGCTGGCCGATTTCTCCTCGCTCAAGAAGGACGTGGTTGCGGGTCTCGACATCATGATCGTGCGCGAACTGACCAGCGGCGTCTATTTCGGCGAACCCCGGGGTATCCACAAGGAAGGCAACGAGCGGGTCGGCATCAACACGCAGCGCTACACCGAGAGCGAGATCGCCCGCGTCGCCCGTTCGGCATTCGAATTGGCGCGCAAGCGGTCGAACAAAGTCTGCTCGATGGAGAAGGCCAACGTGATGGAATCGGGCATCCTGTGGCGGCAGGTCGTTCAGGAAATCCACGATGCGGAATACCCGGATGTGGAGCTGAGCCACATGTATGCCGATAACGGCGCGATGCAGCTGGTCCGCGCACCCAAGCAGTTCGATGTCATCGTCACCGACAACCTGTTCGGCGATGTCCTGTCGGATTGCGCCGCGATGCTGACCGGGTCGCTTGGCATGCTGCCGTCCGCCTCGCTCGGCCTGCCGATGGCGAACGGGCGGCCCAAGGCTCTCTATGAGCCGGTCCACGGTTCCGCCCCCGACATCACGGGGCAGGGCAAGGCGAACCCGATCGCCTGTATCCTCAGCTTTGCGATGGCGCTGCGCTACTCCTTCGACGAAGGCGAGAATGCCGACCTGCTGGAAGGTGCCGTTCAAAAGGTTCTGGCCGACGGCGTCCGCACCGCCGACCTGATGGGCCCCGAGGGTGGCTCGCCCGTCTCGACCACGGAAATGGGTGACGCCATCCTGGCCGCGCTCGACGCCGCCTGACCTGACATATCTTCCGTGGCGCCTCTGGGAGGAGGGCGCCGCGGCACACGATTCGACGGAGAACCACGATGCCAGACAGATCCTCCCCGCTTTCTGGAATTCTGCTCGCGCTGTTGGCCTTTGCGCTGTTTTCGACCCATGACATTGCCGTCAAGATGCTGGGCGGCGGCTATGCGGTCTTCCAGATCGTGTTCATCAGCGTCCTTCTGACCTTCCCTCTGGTCGTCTTCCTTCTCCTGCGCGACAGCGAGCCGGGGACGTTGTTGCCGCGACATCCCTATTGGTCGGCGCTGCGGACGGTCGCCGCCGTCATCACCGGGTTCGGGGCCTTCTATGCCTTTTCCGTCCTGCCACTTGCGCAGGTCTATGCGATGATCTTCGCCTCTCCGCTTCTCATCACGCTCCTTGCGATCCCGATTCTGGGCGAGAAGGTGGGCCTTCATCGCGGCGGTGCCTGCGTTGTGGGGCTTCTGGGCGTTCTCGTCGTGCTGCGCCCCGGCGGAGAAGACGGGTTGGAGTTGCAACTGGGCCATGTCGCGGCGCTGGTGGCGGCGTTCACCGGCGCGCTGGCCTCGGTCATCGTGCGCAAGATCGGGCGGGATGAGCGGCCCGCCGTCCTGATGCTCTATCCGATGATGGCGAACTTCGCGATCATGGGGATGTTGCTGCCCTTCGTCTATAAACCCATGCCGCTGCCCGATCTGGGCCTCTGGGCGATGATGGCGGGTCTCGCCTTCGTCGCGGGCCTTTGCCTGATCCATGCCTACCGGCGGACGGACGCCGTCCTGGTGGCGCCGATGCAATACAGTCAGATCCTCTGGGCCGCGCTCTATGGCTGGCTCTTCTTCGACGAGACGATCGACATGGGCACGGCGCTTGGGTCGGCGATCATCATCGCCTCGGGTCTCTACATCGTCTTCCGCGAGGGGCGTGGCGGATCGCGCAATTCGCCGGTTTTGCGCACCCGGTCCCGGCCCGAGACGGGGACCGGAATGCGCGTCTCTCCGATGCTGACGGACGAGGAGAGGATGGTTCCGAAGGACCAGCGCTGAGGTCCGGGCGATCCATTTGCCCTTGCCACGTCTGGGCCGTCTCGGTATGTGCCGCTCTGTCGATCGCGTTGTCCGACGGTCCCGGTTTCGGGGCGTGGAAACGGCGCGGTTTTCGGAACGGTCGGGCAGTGGCGCAGCCTGGTAGCGCACCTGCTTCGGGAGCAGGGGGTCGGAGGTTCGAATCCTCTCTGCCCGACCAACCGAGACAAACGCCGATCACAGGCCTGTGGTTATCGCCCCGATCAGCCAGTCACCGTTGGCATTCCGATAGAAGACCACCGGAAACTGGTCATATCGATTGCTGCCCTCGGGCAGAAGCTCCCAGGCGATCGGGTCAGGACGGATTCGGACCAGCCGATTGTCCGCCATGAATTGCAGCGATACATCCTGCAGTTCGGTCAGGAACTTCAGTGGTTGCAGGATCGCGCCATCGGGCCGCGTCGGGGCAAAGCGCGCCAATCCCTGGTCCGAAGCCTCGACAAAGGCGCGGGCATCAGGCTGCGAAGTCAACACCTTTGCCATCCGGGTCCAGACCGCCTCCGATGCCTTGAGCACGGCCTCGCCGTCGCCCCGCGCGATCAGGCCATGGATTCCCTGGTAAGCCAGGAGCAATTCGGCACGCATTTCCGGCGTATCCCGAAGTTGTACGGCGTCTTCGGACCAGTGAAAGGGGGGAATAGCATCGTCATCCAGGGTGAAATCGACGTCGAGGCGAAAGCCCCCGATCTTCTGCCCCGACCGCAGGACGAATGGTTTGTCGGGCGCAAGCTCGCTCAGCCGGTATTTGCCGTCGCTGCGGATCAGCGGCTGGCTCAGGATGCGGTCGGTGCCGACCATCGTCGTTGCGACGTCGACGAAGGCCCCTTCGGTGGCATCGTAGCGCAGATGCACAGCGTCGACGAACTGAACGGCGCGTGTGGCAAAGTCGAGCCGGTCGATGGCGATCTCGATCTCGACTCCGTCGCGCAGCTCGAATTGAAATTCACCCGTAACGGGATCGCGACCCGTGAGCGGCGAAAACAACAGTGACAGTGTATTCTGTCCCGGCTGCACCTCGGTCGCGATGCTACCGTTCGACGATGCCAGGTCGACTTGCCCGTTCTCGCGCACGAACATGTCATTGACGCGAAGAGACCAGGCGACATTCAGGGTGGAGATCCGGGCGTAATACCCATGATCGAGGTTCTGGGCCATGGCGGGTCCCTTCAGGAGCGTGAGAACGAGGATGAGCGCGGCAAGCGCGCAGGTGACGGTGGCATTCGTCAGTAATCTTCCCATTGGGTTTCCTCGGGTCGGAATATGGGCCAGGATTCAGTTCCCGTATCATAGGGAGCCATAGCGCGCAGCCTTTGCATCATCCTGGAATCCTGGTCGGAGTCGTGAATTTCGCTCGCGACTTGGTCGTAGAGGTCAGCGGCGTTCTCCTCCAGCTCGACCTCGCCCGCGAACCGGACGACATCCTCTCCGAAACCGCCACTTTCGGTGCTGATCCCGGCGTCGACATAGGCACGCAGGGTGATGACGACGCCCTCGAACTTGTACTTCTTCTGGCGCCGACCTTCATGCATCCGCATCTCCCAAGTCCAGGACGTATGTGCCGACGCAGCGGCCCCGGCTTTGGCGTGAAACACCCAGACTTTCGCTTCGAGGTGGATGCCGATGGCGACGATGGCCCGAAGTCGCAGGGCGCCCCCGAATGTCTGCGTGATGCCCGCAAAGGCCGCCGCCATATCCCCGACGGCCGGAATCGTGATCGTCGCACCGCTGTCGACCGAATGGGTCAATGTGCCGGTGGCGGCCAGTTCCAGATAGGCGTCCAGACGGCCATTGACGTGTTCGCCCCTCGCCATCAGGCTGCGTGCCCGGCGGATCGCCTGGGCACCGGGTCCGGTGAACATCATGGCCAACGCATCGATGAAATCGATCCGGCCGGACACCCCAAGCGAGAGGGTCGACGTCATCGTTCCGATCCGGAGGCTGAGATCGGGGCTGTTGCCCTTGGACATCAGCAGGAAGCCGGTCGTGTCGAACACAAGCGCCTTGGTGAGTGTCAAACCTGATGCAAACTGGCCCAGGTCGTATCTGCGCCGGTCCTGCGTGTTGCCGACGGCGACATAGTGGTCGAGCCTTTCGATGATGCTTGCCATTGTGCCGATCAGACCGGGGGCATTCTTGTCATCGTCC
Organism: Jannaschia pohangensis; assembly: GCF_900113875.1. GTDB lineage: Bacteria > Pseudomonadota > Alphaproteobacteria > Rhodobacterales > Rhodobacteraceae > Jannaschia > Jannaschia pohangensis. The sequence continues at coordinate 197,419 of NZ_FORA01000005.1, forward strand.
GATTGCAGCGCACTGCCTGTGCTTGTCGTGCCACCGGCCTTGCCCTTCGCTTCGAAGGTGATGTTGCCGTACTGACCGCTCAGGTTGCCCTTGGCCTCTGCGGCTGCACTGACGCCGCCGGTGGTGAAGCTGATGCGCGTGGCCAGCTCGACCTTCCCGGACAGGCGTGCCATCGGGACGGCCATGACCGACAGGCTGGTCGCCATGGGGCCGTCGGTGACGCATTGGAACGGCTCGAACCGGCCTTCAGGCATACCGCGCCGCGCCCGGCCCAAGGCCATGATCGCGTCGAAGGCGAAAAGCGCATAGAGGACTTCTTCGGGAACATAGTTGCGCAGCGCCAAAACAGTATTGAAGCCCTGTGCATCGCCGATGCTGACTTCCTTGCTCTTGGCCGAAATGCTCCGGGTGCCGTCGGCCAGGTTCGCGGTCTGGATATTCGGCACGCCCGACCGGTTCACCTGACAGTTCTGGCCTTCCCACGCGACGTCGACCTTGCCGACCAGGTGATTGCCTTCCATCTCGGCGGCGATGACCAACATCCGGGTCTGATTGTTCTGCGGGGGCCAGTGCAATTTGCGTGTGCCGTTGTCCGAGTCGGTAATCGTCCCGCCTTTGAAGCAGCAGGGTTGCCCTGCCTCGCAGACGGGGCAGGCAACCGCGAAGGCCGGATCGAACACACCATCACCGTCCAGGTCCGGGATCGGGATCGGGCTATAGGCCAAGGCCTCGTTTCCACCGGCCAGGTAATTCTGCTCGATCACGCCAAGCCGGTAGTCATCGTTCGGCGCGTCGCGGCCGCCGATCTGACGGAGAACGGTGCTGGCGTCATGGCTCGACGCGAAACGCTCGGGATGGTTTTCGAGAAGATAGCGGTAGTCATCTACCGTCGGTGTGTAAGTGGTCATCTCAAATCGCTTTGCTGGTCTGAAAATCGGCGTCGGCGGATGCTAGGGAATAAGCTGCTTGGGCGACCCGGTAATGATCTTGCCGCCGTGGTTGGTCTCGGACCCGATCCGGGCGGTCGGTTTGCCGTCGGTAAGGCACTTCGAGCTGCCTGTCATGATGATCGCACCGCAGGCTGTCTTGTCGCCGACCGTGGCCACAGGCAGGCCGTCGCACGTCGATTTGGAGGCAACCTGAACGATGGGATTGGGGCCATGGGCCGGACACATGTGGGTGTCGCCGAGCCGAGCTGTCGGTTTCATCGAAGTCCTCCTGCGGCAAGGGCGGCCCCGGTCGAGGGCGGAACGCGGGCCAGCCAGGCCGCAAGGTCGTCCTTGCGCTGCCACGGCAGCCGGTCGGCCTTGGTCAGAATGGCCTGAGCCTCGGACAGGCGCATCCAGAAGTCGGGCCCGTGATGCAGGATTGCACGGGCCATCGTCGTGACCTGCAATTTGCTGTGCATATTGAACAGCGCGGCGGCCTTCGGAGCGGCCTCTGCGGCATCCATGCAGGCTTGCGTGCCATAGGCGCCGTCCGCTTCGTCGTGCAGCTTGCGTGCCAGTCGTCCGACCGACCGGCGCAACTGCAGCGCACCAAAGCGTGCGAAACTCGCGTCGTCGATCGCCACGCGCACATGCGGGCCGGCCTTGACCGGCGGGCCCCAGGTGACATGGGCAAGACGGCCATCATAGTCCTTGATCTCCGAGAAGACATCGGGTGGCGCCGTTACATCCGTCCCATCGGGCAGAAGGCACAGCGGGCTGAGTGGAGCGATGATCGTCTCGAACGGTTCGAGCATCTGCCCCAGAAGATCAGGGGTCATTGCCGTCATGGCGTCCAGCATCACCCGCGGGTCGTAAAAGCGGAAATACTGCGGCACCTCTCCGCCGATCGGGGTCGGCAGCATCGTGTAGCGTCGCAGGTGCCTGCGAAGCCCTTCCATCGGATGACGCGAGCGCAGGATGATGCCGCTGTGCAGATCGCCTGACCGTTTGCGCAGCTCCGTCAGGACCCCCGCATCCCGGTCGAGCCGGACAAGCCAGGGCGCCGCCGCCAGAATCTGCACATCAGCCGAGGAGTAGAGACAGGTGAAGGCATTGCCAGATCCCTCCAGCAATTGGGGAAGGCCCGGCCAGGCGACACCGTCGAGGACGGCCCAGAGGTTCGGGCCGGGATGGACGTCGGGCCAGCCGATTTCCTTGCAGTAGACACCTGATTGCGCAGGTGCGGGGGCGGGCCTGCTGACCATCAGGGTGGTTGCGGTATCGGCGCGGGCGACGGCATCGCGCATCGCCTCCGACATCTCTCGTCCGTCGTAGCGCTGCGCCACGGTCTGCATGTTCGTCATCGCCTCGAGACGGGCGCCCCCCGCCTCGACCGATTTACGGATGTTCGCCGCAAAGGTCGCGGCGTCCGGCGCGCGCAGCAGAAGGCGGACCGACACGCGCGAATCCTGCGTGCCCCAGAAACGTTTGCTCGGGGTATCTGCGGCCAGGGTGCAGGTCGCAATCCAGACGTCGGTCATGCGCCGTCCTTGAGGGGGCAATGGGACACAAACGGAGAGCCTTCGCCCGCCGCGGCCTGCAACACGGCCGGAATGGCGGGGATCGCTGCGGCCCCCGGCGACGCCGAGCCGACATTCAGCATCGGCGAGACGTTCACGGCCCCACCCTGCACGGTTAGCGCGGCTCCGCCCGACACCAGGGTGATCTTGGACGCGTCCAGCACGATTTCGCCCGCCGCCTTGATCGTCAGATCGCCGCCGGTCCTGATCGCATAATTTCCCGCGACATCCGCGCCGCGGTCGGCCTCCGTTTTCTCGGCGATGGCGCCGGTGACCTTCACGTCGAGTTTGCCCTCGATGGTTTCAGTCCGGTTTGCGGCCACATCGAGGTTGGAGGCGTTGCCCACCGAGACGTTGTCATCGAAATCGACCCGGCGCTTGGATGAATTCCTGACATGCATGTCGAGGTTCTTCTGGGCATGAAGATAGATGAATTCCTCGCCCGACTGGTCCTCGAACGTCAGTTCGTTGAAGCCTTCGCCCTGATGCGAATTGGTCTTGAACACCGACCGTGACTTGTTCGCCGGAAGGTCGGCCGGCGGGATATTCGCGCCGTTATAGACACATCCCGTCACGATCGGCTTGTCGGGGTCGCCCTCCAGATGTTCGACGATCACTTCCATGCCGATGCGCGGAATGACCATGCCACCCCATCCCTTCCCGGCCCAGTTCTGGCTGACGCGGCATCGCATGGACCATTCGGCGGCGAGGTCCCAGTGATAGCGGACCAGGATGCGGCCGAATTCGTCACAATCCACTTCGCCTTCGCCTACGACGACGGCGGTCTGCGGTCCCTGGATGATCGGACGGGGGGTGCGGCGTTCCGGGCGGAAGGGCGCCGTATCCGGCAGCAGGACGTAGGTGCCGTCATAGGCACGCTCATCGCTTTGGGCGTCGCCCGAGCCGTAGGCCATGGCGCGAAACCGATGCTCGGCCTTCAGGCAGATGAACCGCTTGCCGGTCATGCCCTCCAGCTCCTCGCCGCTCAGCGTCATGCCCATCCCTGCCGACAGGCTGACGACGTCGCCCTTGGCCACGCAGCGCAGGGACTGTCCACCCTCGGCCTGAAGTCTGCGGGCCACCACCGTCTTGCCCGCCCCCTGGTCCAGATAATCACCCGGCCAGTCGAAACTCTCGATATGGCCATGGGCATAGGTGTCGTCGCCCTGACGGTCGACCTCCTGCGCGGCGCGGGGCATCTTGAAGTTGTATTCGGTCAGGCGGACAGTGCCCGTGGTCATCCGCGCGCCACCGCGCCATTCGCGGAAATGCTCCTGGTCCGCGTGATGATGCGCCTCGATCCCGACATAGGGTCTGCTTGATCCGTCCACATCCGGGTGGGTGTCGGCGCTGTCGCTGAGGATCAGGGTATGGTTGCCGCCGGTATGCCTGTACCGCCAGCTGATCCCGAACCGCTCCATCAGCCGCATCGCAAAGGTCGCGTCGCTTTCGCCGTACTGCACGGTGTACTCAAGCTGGGGATATTCTTCGGTCAGCTGCACCGTCAGATGCGGAGAGCCGAGGGAGGCATAGTCGGAGAGCACTTCCTTGATGATTTGCACGACCGTCATGTCGTGGAAGATGCGCTGGTTTCGGCGCAGGCCCGCAACATGAAGCCAGGGCCGCAGGACGAGGTCATAGCGGTTGCCGTTCTCGGTCGTCCCGCCGCGCGTCGCTTCGGCCACGACACCATCGAAAGATCGCGTTCCACCGGCCATATCGATTTCGACAGTCGAATGGGTGCCCAACAGGCTGTTGAGGTCGACGGCGGGATCGTCGGACAAGGCTTCGACACGCCATTCGAATCCGCCAGAAAGCTCTTCAGTGCCATCCATCCGCAACAGGACGAGCTTGTCTGTCCCAAGGGCCGTTTTCAGACGACCGCGTCGGTCAGCCTGTTTGAATGTCGCGTTCATGAATGTGCCTCGCGGCGAATTAGAGTACCGGATCTGATCGTCGGCCGGAAAAGGTTGAATATTCAAGGCTTCCCGACGCCAGAAGCGGACGCATATAGGCCGATTTGCAACGCTCTTTCCCGACGTGGTGCGCATCTGGAACCGGTCGCAGATCTTGTGACCGATCGTTTCCGCTTTCCCGCACGGGTCAGACCATGACGATCATGCGCTCCGACCACGCCCGGGTCGCGGCATCGGCCAGGATTTGCGCCCGAAGGCCGTCCTCGATGGACGGGCTCGGCGGCGTCCCTTGCGTGACCATTGCAACGAAGGCCGTCATTTCCGACAGATAGGCGGCGGCATAGCGTTCCAGAAAGAAGTGCTGCGCGGGCGCGCGGCGAAACCCGGTCGCGTTCGCAAGTTCGACCGTGGTTTCCAACTGGTTCTCCGCGCGAAGCAGACCACCCGAGCCGTGCACCTCGATCCGCTGGTCGTAGCCATAGGTCGCGCGGCGCGAACAACTGATCTGTGCGATCTTCCCGGTCGCCGTCGTCAGCAGGACCGCGGCGGTATCCACGTCGCCCACCGCCCCGATTTCCGGGTCGACAAGAGCCGCACCCGTGGCCTGCACCATGACCGGCTCCTCTCCCAGAAGGAACCGCGCCATGTCGAGGTCGTGGATCATCATGTCCCGGAACAAGCCGCCCGATGACGTGATGTAGGACAGCGGCGGTGGCGACGGATCGCGGCTCAGGATGGTGACGATTTCGGGGGTTCCGATATCGCCCGCCACCAATCGGTCTCGCAGGGTCGCAAAATTCGGGTCGAAGCGGCGGTTGAAGCCGGTCATGAACGGCACGCCCGCGCGCGCGACGATATCGATGCACCGCAGGATGCGGTCCGTGCTCAGGTCGACAGGCTTCTCGCAGAAGATCGCCTTGCCCGCTTCGGCGGCGGTCCGGATCAGGTCGAAATGGGTGTCGGTCGGGGTGCCGATGATCACGGCATCCGCATCGGCAATTGCGTCGGCACCGTTCATCGCGGGCGCGCCGGTCAAGGCGGAAAGGGTCGCGGCGGCCTCGGCCGAGGCGTCGACCACGGCGCTGATCCGGGCACCGGGAAGCTGCGCCACCGACGCCGCGTGGACCCGACCGATCCTGCCACATCCCAGAAGGGCGATCTTCAGCATGGGTCAGCCTTTCAGAGAGCGCAGGACCGCGATGGTGGCCGCACGGATCGGGTCTTCGACGTCGCGCAGGATCTGAACCCGGTCGAACCGGTCCGGGTCGCGGGCGACGGAGTCGCGCAGCGAACGCCCGAAGGCCTGTCGCAGCTCGGTCCCGATGTTGAACTTGCAGATGGCCGTCTCGCGGGCCAATCGCGCGCGTTGATCATGGGGCACGCCGGACCCGCCGTGGATGACCAGCGGAATGGTCGTCACAGACCCTATTGCGGCGATTTTCGCCTCGTCCAGACCCGCTCCCGGAGCGTTCTGAAGATGCGCATTGCCCACGGAAATCGCCATCGCGTCGACGCCGGTTTCCGCCGCAAAGCGCGCGGCCTCCGCCGGGTCGGTCCCACGGCTTTCGACGCCGTTCGCGTAGCCGACAAAGCCGATCTCACCCTCGCAGCACACGCCCGCCGCATGGGCCATCTCGACGATGGCGCGGGTCCGGGCGATGTTCTCGGCAAGTGGCAGTGCCGAGCCGTCGAACATCACCGACGTGAAGCCCGCGTCGATTGCGGCGCGGCAGTCGTCGGCTTCATATCCGTGGTCCAGATGGGCCACGACGGGCACGTCCATATCGGCGGCTAGCGACCGCATCATGGCACCCAGAACCGGCAAGGGCGTGTGGTCGCGACATGATGGCCCCGCCTGCAGGATCACCGGCACACCGCAGTCTTGCGCCGCCATCGCATAGGCGCGCATATCCTCCCACCCAAGGCAAACCAGCCCCGCCACGGCACTGCCGTCCCGCAGGGCGGGCTCAAGAACCTGGGCAAGGGTCGCCAGTGTCATTTGAACTTGGCCACCATGTCCATGATGCCCGGGATCGTGTGCAATTGCTCGGCGTGGGTCGGTTGGAAGTATTGCTTCAGCGACCGCTGCGACAGACCCCCCAGGATGGTGAAGTAATACATCTCATAGCCCGGCAGCGCGGCGCAGGGATGATAGCCCTTGTCGAGGCAAATCGTTGAGCCATCCATGATATGATAGGCATCTCCCGGCTTGTTGTCCTCGCGCTGAAGGATCTGAACGCCCGCGCCATAGTTGGGCTTGAACCGGAAATTGTAGGTCTCGTCATGGCGCGTCTCGTCGGGCAGACGGTCGGTGTCGTGCTTGTGGCTCGGGAACCCGGACCAGCCGCCGGCGCCTACGGTGAACAACTCCGACACCAGAAGGCGCCCGACGCGGTCGTGGTATTGCGGCCCGAGGATATGGGAAATGCGGCGGTGCGTCTTGGTCTTGTCGCTGCCGAACTGCACCTTGTCGAGGTCCTTGGTGCGGACTTCGAAGGGCTTGAGGGTTTCGGCAAATTTTGCCCCGGCGATGAAGACTTCGGCCTCTGCCGTGCGGCAGGTAAAATGGGCGTGGGTGTCGGTCGGCACATAGACCCCCTCGGGGTCGCCGTCGAAGACGTCGATCGTGCGAACGCCGATGTCGGTGAAAACCTCGCCATCGACGTGGACATTGATCGTGCCGGTCGCGGGCACGATGCAGGTTTCGTATCCGGGCACGCGGTAGTCGAAGGATTGCCCTTCGGTCAGCTTGACGATGTTGAAATAATTGAGCGGGACCAGCGCGTCGTTCACGTCGACGATGGGCTTGTTGTGGTTGTCGTGGGGCGGGATGTGCATCGGCTACTCCGTGGGTCCGGGATGATCGGCCAGAAAGGCCTCGAGCTCTTGTGTCGTGGGCATCGCGGGGGCGCAACCGACACGCGCGACGACCATGGCCGCCGTCGCCGAGCCGCGCAGAACGGCCGTCTTGACGTCATGGCCATTTGCCAGCGCGGCGATCAAGCCGCCCATGAAGCCGTCGCCCGCGCCCGTCGGTTTGAGGGCTGCGGTCGGATAGATACCGGTCCGAAATTCGCCACCGTCGGCAAAGGTGATCGCGCCATTTTCGCCCATCTTGTAGACGACCAGCTTGCCCGCTTTCGCCAGCGTTCGAGCCTTTTCCAGACCCTTTTCATAGGCCCCGGCCATGAAGCCGAACTCCTCGTCGTTGCCGACGATCACGTCGCACATCTCGCCCGCACGGCTCAGCACATCGGCGGCGAACTCGGCGCTGGTCCAGGAATAGGGACGGTAGTCGATGTCGAAGATCAGCGGCAGGCCGCGTGCGCGGGCCAGATCGAAGGCCCGGAAGGCGGCGGTCCGACTGGGATCGGCGGCAAAGACGGTGCCGGTCGTGATGAGCGCATCGAAGGGGGCAAGATCCACCGCCTCCACATCCGCCGTCGTCATGGCGAAATCGGCTGCGCCATTGCGGTAGATGACCGACTGATGATCCTCGACCCGTGTTTCCACCACCGCCAGAGAATTGCGCGCCTCGCCGCCCGCCGGGCTGACGTGACGGCGGTCGACCCCATAGTGGCCCAACTGGTTGAGGGCATAGCGCCCGATGGCGTCGTCGCTGACCCGTGTCACCAGCGCCGCGGTGCAGCCCTGTTTGACAAGCGCCACGGCAATGTTCGCCGATGATCCGCCAAGGCAGGAAACGAAGCGCGTCGCCTCCTCGGTTCGGGTGCCAGGCGGGTCGGGATAGAAATCCATGCCCGCCCGTCCCACGATGAGAAAGCGCTTGCGCGGAAATTCTGGCTGCTTGTCTGGCGGGGTGTCCGACATCGCTCAGACCCCGTGCCGCTGTTTCGCGCGGCCTGCTTCCGCTTCGGCATGGGCGTCGCGGACCCGCTTGCTGTCCGAAACCTCGGGCATGCCGACTTCCCACCAGCTGTGACCTTCGGTCGTCCAGCCGTCGTACGGATCGACCTGCATGACGATGACGCAGGTGGTGTCCGCCGCCTTGGCCCGGCGAAAGGCATCGGCCAATTCCCCAGGATCAGAGACTGTTTCGGCCTGTGCCCCCAGGGCGCGGGCGTGGGCGGCAAAGTCGACGCCGACCGGGTGCGTGGCTGTGGGTGTGTCGGCGATCAGGGTATTGAAGCTTTCGTTGCCGGTGTTCCTCTGCAGCTTGTCGATGACCGCGAAGCCGCCGTTGTCGAGCACGAGGATGATCAGCTTCTTGCCCGTCAGGACGCTGGAATAGATGTCCGAGTTCAGCATCAGATAGGAGCCGTCGCCGGTGAAGACGATAGCGTCCTGATCGGGTTCGCGCTCGGTCTGGGCGATGCGCGCGCCCCATCCGCCCGCGATCTCGTAGCCCATGCAGGAAAAGCCGAACTCGATATCCACGGTGCCGGTCCTGAGCGTGCGCCAGTTGGCCGTGACCTCGGCCGGCAGGCCCCCGGCGGCGGCGATGATGCGGTCGGACGGATCGCAGAGCGCATTCACTACCCCGATCGCCAGCGCATAGGAGTTGGGGCGGTTCCCCGGGCTGACGTTCCGGGCGACCGAGGCGACCCATTTGGCCCGCGCGGTCCGGGCGAAATCGACCCATTGGGCGGGGGCGGCATAGCCACTGATCTCGGCTCCGATGGCGCGAAGCCCCAGTCTGGCATCGCCCACCACGGTTTGGGCCCCGTGTTTCGCGGCATCGTGGCGCGCGGCGTTCAAGTGGACGATCCGGGCGTCGGGGGCGAAGGCCGTCCAACTGCCGGTGGTGAAATCCTGCAACCGGGTGCCGACCGCAAGGATCACGTCGGCGCGTTCGGCCACGGCATTGGCGCTGTCCGACCCGGTGACGCCGACCGGCCCGATGTTGAGCGGGTGGGTGTCGACCAGATTGGCGCGGCCGGCAATCGTCTCGATCACGGGGATCTGGTGCGCCTCGGCGAAAGCGGCAAGCTCGGCCACGGCGCGCGAATACTGCACGCCGCCCCCGGCGATGATGACCGGGCGTTTGGCGGTGATCAGCAGGGAGGCGGCATCGGCAACCTCGGCCGTGTCGGGGGCCTGCCTGCGGATGCGGTGGACGCGCCGGGCAAAGAAAACCTCGGGGTAGTCATGGGCCCATCCCTGCACATCCTGGGGCAGGGACAGGAACGCGGGGCCGCAATCGGCGGGGTCGAGCATCGTGGCGAGGGCGGCGGGCAGGCTTTGGAGGATCTGTGCGGGATGGGTGATGCGGTCCCAATACCGGCTGACCGACTTGAAGGCGTCGTTCACCCCCAGGGTCGGATTTCCGAAATGCTCCAGCTGCTGCAACACAGGGTCGGGCAGTCGGGTCAGGAATGTATCGCCGCAGAGCATCAACATCGGCAGGCGGTTGGCATGGGCCAGCGCCGCCGCCGTCAGCAGATTGGCGGTGCCGGGCCCGGCGCTGGCGGTGCAGAACATGAACCGTTGGCGCAGATGATACTTGGCGTAGGCGGCTGCGGCGAACCCCATGCCCTGCTCGTTCTGGCCGCGATAGAGCGGCAGATCGGGTTGCACGGGGTACAGCGCCTCGCCCAGACAGGGGGCGTTCCCGTGGCCGAAAATGCCGAAACCGCCGCCGCAGATCCGCGTCTCCGTCCCGTCGATGTCGATGTATTGTGTCATGAGCCAGCGGACGATGGCCTGCGCCACGGTCAGACGAACCGTCTGGGTCATCAGATCTCCTCCCCGGAAATCACTTGCGTGGTTTCAACCCCGAGCATACGGCTATTGCAACCGGTTGCAATTCCTTTCCGGTCTCGCGAGGGGGAGGGTCCCATGACAATTCGCATCGGCAACGCGCCCTGCTCCTGGGGGATCGAGTTTGCGAGCGGCCCTGGCTATCCCACTTGGCAGGAGGTGCTGCGGCAATGCGCGGCGGCCGGATACACCGGGATCGAACTGGGCCCGGTCGGCTTCATGCCCGAGGATCCGGCTGTGCTGGCCGAGGCATTGGCCGGCCATGATCTGAGCCTGATCGGCGGCGTGGTCTTTCGCCCCTTCCACGATCCGACCGCCTGGGATGATGTGATGGACGGCGCGCTGCGCACCTGTCGGGCTCTGGTGGCCCATGGCGCACAGCACCTTGTCCTGATCGATTCCATCTCGCCGCGCCGTGCGCCGACGGCGGGCCGCGCGACCGAAGCCGAGCAGATGGACAAGGCCGAATGGGCCGCCTTTCGCGACCGCATCGCGACCGTCGCCCGGATCGGGGCCGAGGAGTTCGGGCTGACCGTGGGCATCCACGCCCATGCCGCCGGTTTTCTGGATTTCGAGCCGGAGCTGGAGCGCCTTCTTGAGGAGGTGGACGAAAGCCTTCTCAAAATCTGTTTCGATACGGGCCACCATTCCTATGCGGGCTTCGACCCCGTGGCCTTCATGGCGCGGCATATCGGGCGCATCAGCTATATGCATTTCAAGGACATCGATCCGAAGGTGAAGGCAAATGCGGTCGCCAACCGCACCGATTTCTATACGGCGTGCGGGGACGGCATCTTCTGCAATCTCGGCAAGGGCGATGTCGATTTCCGGTCGGTCCGCCGCATCCTCCTGGAGGCCGGGTTCGAGGGCTGGTGCACCGTCGAGCAGGACTGCGATCCGACCCGAGACAACGACAGCCTGGGGGACGCGCGGGCGAACCGCGAATACTTGCAGTCCATCGGGTTCTGAGCAGAGCCGCGTTCCCGGATTACGGCGCGCGAAGGGTCCCGCGTTCGACCACATGGCAGGGGAACAACCGCGCCTCGGGCGGGCGGTCCGGGGCTTCGATCGTGGCGATGACAAGGTCGATGGCGGCGTCGATGATCGCGGGGATCGGTTGTCGGATCGTGGTCAGGTCGATATTGGCCCATCCTGCGATTTCCATATCGTTGAACCCGATGACACCCACGTCGCCCGGAACCGCCAAACCGGCATCCGCCAGCGCCGACAGCGCGCCGATGGACAGCACATCATCACCGCAGAAATAGGCCTCGGCCGGAGGGTCGTTCGCCACGAGGCGCTGCATCTCGGTCCGCCCGGCGTCGAAGGAATAGGCCGCAGCGAAGCTGGTGGTCACGCCTCGGATTGGTTGCGCCTTCAGCCCGTCGAGGAAGCCGGACAACCGATCTTGGGTCGAGGTGGCCGTTTCCGGCCCGCCCAGGAAGGCAACGCGGGTGTATCCGCGGGCGATCAGGGTTCGGGCTGCCATGCGCCCGCATTCGACGTTGTCGATGCCGACGACATGGGTTTCGGGCGTGCCGGACCAGCGCCCGAAGGAATGGACCACAGGCAAGCCGGCGTCGCGAAAGGCCCGCGCAAAGCCGGGCGGCAATGTCGACGACGCGACGATCACGCCGTCCACCGAATACTGCCGCAGCATCCGGACCGAGGCGTCGGGATCGGTTTCATCCGACAGGTTCACCAGCAGCGGCCGCAGCCCCCGCTCCTGAAGGCCGCGGGTGAAGCGGTCGAACACTTCCAAGAAGATCGGGTTATGGAAGTTCGAGGAGACCAGCCCGATCAGCTTGGTGCGCCCCGTCGACAGTGCCGAGGCAAGCGCGGAGGGCGCATAGCCAAGTTCCGTTGCCGCCTGTTCGACCTTGGCGCGGGTCTTCACGCTGACCGACGCGCCCTCGGTGAACGTCCTGGAGACGGCGGACCGGCTGACCCCGGCGCGAAGTGCGACGTCTTTCAGGGTAACGGACATGGCCCCTCCTGTTCGGGTCAGGGTGCCAGTCGTATGCGCGGACTGCAACCGGTTGCAGCTTTGCCTGGACTCCAATCGGATTTCCAATATGTCGGGCCGCGTCATTCGCACGAGAAGGGCATGTTATCGCTGACCAGCCGTTTGCCAAGGCCCGTCATAACGCTGACCACGGGCTCGCGTGGATACACATACCGACAGGGCGTCCAACCAAAATACCAAGGGTCAATTCATGTGCTTGGGCAGAGAGAACCTGATCCTCTGCGCCTGCGCCTTCGCATGGTTCCGCCGAGGCGCGACCGAGCCGCTGTCGCGGTTGCCTGCTCGTGCTTTGCTCAGTATAGACCACGTCGGATCGAAGTCAGGTGCGTTCAAGATCACTGAGTGGAAACTCACGAGGGTCCGGAACAAAAGAAGCCGCAGACTCGACCCCGAGAGAGATGACAATATCATAATGACTGACGCGACTTAACTTTCAATCCTGTATCGTTTGAAGAACCAATATTTGAGCAGGTCCGCTCAAACCGAATTTAAAAACTCGAATGGACGAGAAATTTGATCTCTATCTACGTCAATTACTTCGCTCCGGCGAAAATAATCGAAACCGATGTGCTCAGGCCCATTCAGGTCGGCGCAGCGAACTCTGATCTCAAGCTCGACATGATCGGGGACGATACCGGCGACAACATTTCGGCGCGCAACCCCGCATATTGCGAGATGACGGGCATCTACTGGGCCTGGAAGAACGATCGCAAATCGGACGTTTTCGGCTTCATGCATTATCGTCGCTTTTTCGATTTCCGGTCAGAGCCGTCGCGGCAGATCGATCAGCATGGGTTGATGTACCATCCCCAACTTGATGAGAGCCTGATCAAGAAATACGGCCTGACACGGGACGTGATAGAAAAGGTAATGGACGGTTGCGATATGCTTGTTCCCGCGCCGTTCGACGTTCGAGGCGCGGGTCCCGCAAACCTGAGGGTTCACTACGAAACGGCGCCGCACCATCATATCGAGGACCTCGACCTTGCCGGTCGGATCCTGGGGGAATTATCGCCGGAATATGTTCCGTATTTCGACAAGGCCATGTCCGGAAGGCTGCTTTACCCGAACAACATGTTTCTGTTCACCCGTGAGGTGTTCGAAGAGTATTGTTCGTGGATTTTCCCGATCCTTGAACGGCTGGACGCCGAAATCGATGTGTCGGAGTATTCGTGGCAGGAAGCCCGTGCCGTGGGCTACATTGCGGAGCGCCTCCTGACGGTCTTCATTTTGCGGCAAAAGGCGACGAAGCCGCGTCTTGTCATCAAGGAGCTGGAGCGGGTCTTTGTCAGGGATACGACAGCGGATCCCGAAGAGCCGCCGCTGCCGGAAACCGACAAGAGCATCATAACGGTCGTAGCCTCCTGCGACGCCGCCTATATTCCGCACCTGGGCGCGTTGGTCGAGTCGATCTTCAGCACAACGTCGTCCGACTATTTTTTGGACTTCATCGTTCTCGACGGCGGCCTTGGAGAAGGCGGGCGGCGACTGATCCGGAAAATCGGCCAGGCCCGCGCGGACTCGAGCATCTCCTTCGTGGACATGACGCAAAAGTATCTCGGCCTGTCCGTCCACAGCGGCTTTTCCCGGGCCACGTTCTTCCGGCTGAGCCTGCCCGACATTCTGACGAAACGTGACAGGATTCTATTTCTCGACACCGACATGGTCGTGGTCGATGATATCGCCGTTCTCTACAACATGGACCTCGATGGTGCCCTCATCGCTGCGGCGCCCGACCTTGTCATACGCGCCTTCGCAAAGATGGGTGTGCCGTCCCTTCACGAAACCGGGTCGCTGAAAACCGCAGATTATATCGCGGACCATCTGAACATGAGCCTGAACGGCAAACCGGCCATCGAAAGCTATCATCAGGCGGGAACGCTGGTCATGGATCTCAAGGGACTTCGGGCCTCGGGTATCCTGCGGGACGCGATTACCGACCTTGCCGAAAACACCTACTGGTTTCTGGATCAGGACATTCTGAACAAGCATCTGTTCGGGAAGATCAAGTCCATCTCCAGTCGGTGGAATGTGCTGTGGATGGATCATGATCATTCATCGCTCCTGAGCGATGGCGACCGGAAAATGTATGAACAGAGCTTCGAGAACCCGGCAATCGTCCACTATGCGGGCATCGGAAAACCGTGGCGCAATTCGTTGAACCCATTGTCACACTACTATTGGGAGGCTCTGCGTGGCACTCCATGGTATGAGACCATCCTTTTCGAGTTCCTTGATCGAAGATACCTGCCACATGACCCAAACGCAGCCAGGATGGCTCTCCAAGACCCATCTCTGGTGAAAGATCGTGGTGTCCTGCGGAGAGCCACGACCGCCACCTGGCGTGCTCTGCCCCACCGGATCAAGGTCAAGATCTGGCCATTGGCCAATCGCGTGAAGCGCGCGATAGACAAGGATCAGTAATGAACACGATCACCAATCCCGCCGTTCCGCCGCGCGGCCGCATCCTTGGGATCGGGGCAGGGCTGACCTGCGCCGTCATTGGTCGACGGCTCGCCGAAGCGGGCTATCAGGTGGATATTGTCGAAAGCCGTCCCTACGTTGCCGGCAATTGCTATACCGAGACGGACACCGAGACGGGCATCATGCTACACAAGCACGGGCCCCACATCTTCCACACCGACAATGAACCCGTCTGGGAATATGTGAACAAGTTTGCCGATTTCCGGCCCTATATCTGTCAGGTCAAGGCGACGACCGGCGGCCGCGTCTTTTCGCTTCCCATCAACCTGCTGACCATCAATCAATTCTTCGGGAAGACCTTCTCTCCCGCCGAAGCGCGGGCTTTCATCGAAGCCCGTGCAGAGCAGTCGATCACGGAGGTCAAGAGCTTCGAGGATCAGGCGCTGCGGTTCCTCGGGCCGGAACTCTATCAGGCGTTCTTCATGGGGTATCCGATCAAGCAGTGGGGAATGCACCCAAGCGAACTTCCCGCATCGGTTCTGAAACGTCTTCCCGTCCGGTTTGACTACAACGACAACTATTTCAACCATCGGTATCAGGGGATACCTGCCGAAGGGTATACGACCATGGTCGACCGTATACTCGACCATCCGCTTGTAACGGTCACGCTGGGCCGAAAGATCACCCAGGCGGATTGCGACGGCTACGACCACGTCTTCTGTTCCGGGCCCATCGATGCCTGGTTCGGCTATGAACTTGGTCAACTGGGGTATCGGACGCTCGATTTCACGATGAGCCGTCACAAGGGCGATTATCAGGGCTGTGCCGTGATGAGCTATCCTGATGAAGACGTCCCCTTCACGCGGATCACCGAACACAAGCACTTCACCCCCTGGGAGACGCACGAGGATACCGTGATCTTCCATGAGTACAGTCGTTTCTGCGGCAAGGAAGATATCCCGTATTATCCGATCCGCCTCGTCAACGAGACGAACATGCTCCGAAAATACGTCGAATACGCCCAGACGCAGGAGAACATCAGCTTTGTCGGGCGACTGGGGTCGTACAAATACATGGATATGGACGTCACCATCCACGAGGCGATGACGGCGGCCGAGGCGTTTCTGACCCTGCGGGATCAGGACGCACCCATTCCGGCGTTCTTCTCTTCGCCGATCTGACCGACAAACTTCGACCCACGGAAAGCAGTCCAATCAAACGTGAAATCTCCCCCTGTCTCGTCATCGGAGCCTCCGGATTCGTCGGACGCCATCTGGTTGCGCACCTTGCCGGCCAAGGCATTGCGGTTCGTGCCGTGTCGCGTTCGGGCGAGCCGACGTTCGACCATCCGCTGATCGAATACGTCAAGGGCGACATGCTCGATGTCTCATCCCTCGATGCCATGCTCGCGGGCGTGAAATCCTGTGTCCAATTGTCGACCACGACAAAGCCCGGCTCCTCGAACGCCGATATCCCCTTCGACATCACGTCGAACGTGGTCGGGAACGTCCGTCTGCTCGAACGGCTTGCGGACTGCGACGAGATGAAACTGGTCTTCATCTCTTCGGGTGGCGCGGTCTATGGCGATCCCGTCTATTGGCCCCTGGACGAAAAGCATCCGACGAACCCCAAGTCGTCCTACGGCATCACCAAGCTGGCGATCGAAAAGTACATCGCGATGTTCGCGAACCTGAACAAGCTCGACGCGACGGTGCTGCGGGTGTCGAACCCCTTTGGCGAGCATCAGTCCTTTTCCGATGGTCAGGGCGTCATCTCGAATTTCCTGTGGCGCGGACTCAACGGCACGCAGGTCGAAATCTGGGGTGACGGGTCGGCGGTGCGCGACTATCTCTATATCGGGGACGTCTGCGAAGCGGTCCTGGCCGCGCTGCGCTATCGGGGCAGCACGCCGGTCTTCAACATCGGGTTCGGCAAGGGTATGACCGTGAAAGAGATCGTCGCGACGGTCGCCGAAGTCACGGGAAGCCCTCTACAGACCCGCTTCCTTCCTGGCCGCCCGACGGATGTCAGCGTGAACGTGCTCGATTGTCGGCTGGCACAGAAGGAACTGAACTGGAAGGCGCGGACCCCGTTCGTCGACGGAATGCGGCGAACGGCAGAGTGGATGGCTTCGGTGAAAAACGGAAAAAATAACGGACCATTTTGATCTAGGTCTTGAGGATGAAAATCAAAAGCCGGTTGATGTCTAGGCTAGATGCCTGGCCGTTATTTGGTAGGCAGAGGATGAAAAATAGAATGTTGCTCTACTTTCCAGAACACAAAATAAAATACGTCAAGATTCCGAAGAACGCATGTTCAACGGTTATCAATTCACTTGGTTGGTCGGTGATTCAAGATCGAAATCCCCATGAGTTCGATCACGTTTTCACTGAAACAGATCAAGACACGTCTGAATGGCCTTGTCTTGCGGTGTTGAGAGATCCCTACGATCGCCTTGTTTCAGCCTATCTTAACAAGCTTGTTATTCCAAGTGCGAAGGAGCCTTTCGCCGCAGAAGTGCTCGACACCGTCTGGCGGAACCGTCGAAATCAAGAACGCCCGTCTGAAGCAAGCACAATATCGTTCCGAGAGTTTGTCCAATACGTCAGTGTACGAGACGATACGCTGCTCGATCAACATTGGCAAAGCCAGACATATCACATTCGAGCCACCACGCCGACGTTGGTGATAGAAATGGAATCGCTCAAAGAGAGTTGGAACAAGAGCGATGTGTTGCGCGACGTAAGTCTGAGAGAATTTTCGCCTCACGCCACGCGTTCCTTCTTGGAGATAAATCAGGACCTCTCTGACTTCGACGGGTCTGACATCGCGGGCTTTCGCAGAGTTGCAGGCCAGTTTCCCCCTCAATCGGCGTTCCGAAATCCAAGCTTGGAGAAACTGGTTCGAGAGCGATACGCAGAAGACTATGATCTTCGGCGGAGGCATGGCCTTCAATAAGCTGCTCCGGTCGGTCTTTCTGAACCTAGGAGTAAAGCCACTTACACGGCGAACAACAATGTGCCTTCGTCGAAACCGAAGGTCCTGACGTCGACATTGGCGCGGAAACCCCCGTGGTTCATCACGATTTCCCCCGGCCCGGGACCCAAGGAAACGTTGCGACAGGGTGGTCCTGCCGCTAGACACGTCCGCAGGGAGCGCCGGATGTCAGCATTCGGGGCGGCCAGCAGGGGGGTGCGTTCAGTGCCGGATAGCCGAAATTCACAGTGGACCGACGGAGCCGCGCGTCATGTTCGGCGCGCCCGGGGGTCTCTGCCGCGCTTCGCCGGTCCCCTGATGTCCGTCGCGCGGCGGGGCTGAGCGGATGTCGTCCGGCCTGCCCCCCACCTCGACACTGCTCCCGGCGCTCGAGGCCCGGAACCGGATCGCCCTGGACCGGCGCGACGCCTTCCGCCGCGAGACATTCGACACGGCCCGCGACCTGATCGCGGCGGTCGACCAACTCAAGCATTCGCACCCCTATATGGGCAACGTGGTCTGTCCGGTCGGCGATCACGAATACCACATGTTCTCGGTCAACGATGACGTGGTGGCCTGGCTGTTCTTCTGGACCGGCGCCTATGAAAAGGCGCTCATGGACCTTTGGGACCGGCTGACAAAAGACGTCGGGCAGCACGGCGGCGTGGCGCTCGATATCGGTGCATACAGTGGGCTTTACGCGATGGTCGCCGCGCGGAACGGTTGCACCACCCATGCCTTCGAGCTGATGCTGCGCACGGCGGAGCGCGCCAAGATCAACTTCCGCCTCAACGGTCTGGCCGACAGGATTACCCTGCACCCCTATGGCCTGTCCGACCGGGACGGCACCGTGCAGGTTCATATGCCCCGGGTGTCGGATTTTCTGGGCACCGGGAACTCCATCGACGAAAAACCGAACGTGAATACGGTCGAAACCGTCGTCTCGACCGTCCGGGCCGTGAAGACCGTCATGGAGGCGGCCCGCATCGGTCGGATCGAAGCGGTGAAGATCGATGTGGAAGGCCACGAACTCGAACTGCTGACCGCATTGCGCCCTTGGCTGGAACGGGACCGGCCCGAGATGATCGTCGAGATTTCCCGCCAGCAGGACGCTTGCCATGCGCTTCTGGCGGACATGGGCTATGCCGTCCGGCAATTGCGGGGCGAGAATTATCACGCGGAACCGGGGCAAAAATGACGATCTCTGAGAGCTGGTCCTTCGCGTCCTGCAAGACGTTGCCGATCTCGGGGATCGGCGCGAACGCCCGACCCGGGGCGCGATGATGCGGCTTCTGGTCTTCGGGCGGACCGGACAGGTCGCCAGCGAGTTGCAACAGCTGGCTCCCGACGCGACCTTTATGGATCGCGCGGCGGCTGACCTCTCTGATCCCGCCGCCTGCGCTGCCCGGATTGCGGAGGGTGACTGGGACGCCGTGATAAACGCCGCGGCCTATACGGCCGTCGACAAGGCCGAAAGTGACCCCGACACGGCAATGCGGGTCAACGGCGACGCACCCACGGCCATGGCCAGGGCCTGTGCCGACGCGGACATTCCGTTCATTCAGATTTCGACGGACTACGTCTTTGACGGGTCGGGCACCGCCCCTCGAAAACCCGGCGACGCGACCGGGCCGCTAGGGGTGTACGGGCGTTCCAAACTGGCCGGGGAACAGGGCATCATCGCCACCGGTGTCCGTCACGTGATCCTGCGCACATCCTGGGTGTTCTCGGCTCATGGCAACAATTTCGTGAAGACGATGCTGAGGCTTGGTGCAGAGCGTGACATGATCTCGGTTGTCGCGGACCAGGTGGGTGGCCCGACGCCTGCTGCCGACATCGCAGCCGCCTGCCTGACACTTTCGATGAACATGTCGCGGAAAGATGGTCCCTCGGGCATCTATCACCTCGCGGGCGAACCGGATGTGAGCTGGGCCGATTTCGCCCGGGCGATATTTGCCCGGTCCGGGCTCGACTGCGCGGTCAAGGACATTCCGAGCAGCGAATTCCCCCTGCCTGCGGCGCGGCCCGCCAATTCCCGGCTCGATTGTTCGGACATCGCGCGGGACCATGGGATCGCCCGCCCCGATTGGGCCGCGGGCCTGAGTGACGTGCTGGCCGCGCTCAAGGTGTGATCCGGACAATCGGATCGGACGCTTCAGGCGACGCCCATGTTGCGATCGTGACGGGCGATCGCTTCCTCCAGGTCTTCGTAGTAGGTCAGCCTGCCCCGCTCCAGGATGACCCCGGCATCACAGATGCGGCGGATCATCGGTGTGCTGTGCGACACCATGATCGCCCCCGCCGTCTTCATCCGCGTCTCGAGATAGGCCATGCTCTTAGCGCGAAAGCTCGCGTCGCCGACAGAGGTCACCTCGTCGATCAGGTAGGTGTCGAACGGCAGGGCCATCGAAACTCCGAAGGCCAGGCGGGACCGCATCCCTGCGGAATAGCTGCGGAACGGCTGAAAGAAATGCTGCCCCAACTCCGAGAAATCTTCGACGAAAGCCATCGTCGCCTCGGTATCCGCGCCATAGATCCGGGCGACGAAGCGGACGTTCTGCGCGCCCGTCAGATCTGGGTGAAACGACCCCGCAAACCCCACGGGCCACGAAATCTGGCCGCTCGACAGGATCTGCCCCGACGTGGGGGACCGGGTCCCGGCGATCATTTCCAGCAAGGTCGACTTGCCGGCGCCGTTCCGGCCCAACAGGGCGACAGCCCGGCCGTCCGGAAACGTCGTTGTGATATTGTCGGCCACCACCGTATATGATCCGCGGGCCGCATAGATCTTGGTAAGGTTCTGCAGATGGATCATCGGCCCTACCTGCGATCCTTCACGGCATAGAAGACAAGCGTCAGGCTGGACCAGAACAGGAAGAGGAAAAGACTCATCAGGCTCAGAAGAAGAGCTCTACGGGGATATTCCGATGCTTCTGCCAGTGTGGGTTCTACGTGGGCGGCCAGATATCTACTTTGGCGACGGGCTTCGGCTTGGGCGGAGTCGAAGGCGGCCAAGCTGGACCGATAGGCTTCTTCGGCAAACTGGCGATCCACCGCCAGGCCTTCGTATTCGCTCAGGATGTTTGCAAAAACCGTGTCTGAATCTCCGCCAGTCCCGCCAAGTTTGTCCTGTTCGGCGGCGATCCGCGCCTCGATCACCTCTACCCGGCGTCGCTGCTGTTCGACGCGCGGGTCTGTGGTGCTGGAATTGCCGGTCAGCATATCGACATCGATCAAGGCTTCGGCCAGCTGCGCCTGAAGCGATCCCAGCAGGCCGACCTGCGTCTGGATGTTGGCTTCGGGGTCGACGATCCGGTTGTCGTTCCGAAATTTTGTCATCGCGGTGCGGGCGGCCTTCAGTCTCTCGACCGAAACCTCAAGTTCCTCGCGGGTGTACCGAAGGGTGTCCTCGCGCGCGATCGAGGACAGCGCGTTGATCATCTCCGTGCTCTCCCGGAAGATCGCCTCGGCAATTGCCTGCGCATCTTCGGGGGTGAAGGCGTTGACCCGAAGGTCCAGCAATCCGGAAGCAGAATCATAGTGCACGTTCACCATGCGCTCCCAGTAATCGAGCAGATCCTCGATGGTTCCGGGCGGGTGATAGGCAAAGATCGGATCGATATCGGGATCGGCCTTGGACCAGATCGCGCGCAGGTCCAGCTCGGCATCGACGATCCGCACGAGGCGCTGGCTCTCCAGAAACTTGTAGAGCACGTCCGTATCGGAGGAACTCGACCCGGAGAGTTCCGTGATTCCCCCGAGCAATTCGATCGCAGAGCTCGTGTCTTCCTTGCGGACCGAAAAACCCACGTAGGACGCGTATTGATCGGCGGCGCGTGTCCACAAATACCAGGCCCCGATGGCCGTCGGGATTGCGACCAACAGCACAAAACTGAAAAGCGCGAATATGTGACGACGCCGAACCGTCGCGCGGGGCACCGTCGGCGGAACCTGCGCCGGTGCGACCGGGGCCGCGGGGCCTTGACCGGCGGCTTTGGGTTTAGGGGCCTGCGGGGCCTGCTGTCCGCCAGCCGGTTTCGGCCCATTTGCCGGGGCGGGGGCTGCCGGAGACTTTTCGTCGGATCGCTGCACGCTTCATCTGCCCCCGTTGTTTGTCCGTCTTCTTACCCACATAAGTGACCAGATAGAACCTATTCCGATAGCCGCAGGTCTTTGTCGTGCAGTCATCCGCTTCTCCCTCTGACGATCGGTCGCCCTCGTCGAGCGAACCGAAAACCCTGCGCGCCGTCAACCGTCGGCGATTTGCGTCGTTTCGATCGATTTTCGCGCTGATGCTTCGCGAGATGCAGACGACCTATGGACGCTCGCCCGGCGGATACATCTGGGCTTTGCTCGAACCGGTGGCCGGTATCGCGCTTTTGACGATCATCTTCTCGATCGGCTTTCGGGCACCGCCCCTCGGTCCCGATTTCGCGCCGTTCTACGCGTCCGGCATCGTCCCCTTCCTGTTCTTCACCGCCGTCAGCACGAAAGTCAGTCAGTCGATTCAGTTCTCGAGACAGCTTCTGGCCTATCCCAGCGTCACATTCGTCGACGCCATTCTGGCGCGCATTCTGGTGAACACGATGACCCAGGCCATCGTGGGCTATGTCGTCTTCACCGGTGTCCTGGTCTTCTATGACATGCGGGGATCACTCGATTTTGCAGCGATCATCCTGTCGTTTGCCATGACGGCGGCCCTGGCGACCGGCGTCGGGACACTCAATTGCTTTCTGATTCTCAAGTTCCCGGTGTGGCAGATCATCTGGGCGATCCTGACCCGTCCCCTGTTCCTGATTTCCTGCATCTTCTTTCTGTTCGACGGCATTCCGCAGCCGTATCAGGATTGGTTGTGGTTCAATCCGCTCGTCCATGTCGTCGGGGTCATGCGCAGCGGATTCTATGCCAGCTATGACGCAAGCTATGCCTCCGTGGCCTATGTCATGGCGATTTCGATGATCGGCCTTGTCGTGGGTTTGCTGTTCCTCCTGCGCTATCATCGCGATCTTCTTGACCGCTGACGCCGAAGCCCTGGGTCACACCTGCGAGGCGCCGACCAAGGCAGATCAGGACCGACCCCGCGCGGCAAGGACCTCGGTCACCAGACGGTCGAAGGCGGCGGCCTGATCGTCATAGCCTGCCACGGGGTGCGGCGCGCGCTCGGTCGGAAAACTGGTGATCACATTCCGAAGCTGATCTCTCAGGACCGTCGCGGGCGCGCCGATCGGGATCAGGTCCTGTTCCGGAACTGCCCCATGTTCGACGGTGCCGCCACTGTCCGTCTGGATCACGCCGATGCCACGGGCCAGAGCTTCCCGGATGGCGAGGCCGAAGGTCTCTTTCCACTGCGACATGAACAGCAGGACGTCGATCTCGGTATAGAAGCCGTCCATCGTGTCCTGGCTGAAGCGGGGATGGATCTTCCAGTCTCCGGGCAGGTCGCCGAGGTTGACGTTGTCCCACCATCCGCCCGTGGCGGCTCCGTCTACGACGATGACGCGGAAGTCTTCGCGCCCCAGAGCGCGAAAGGCATCGCGGATGACGGGCCAGCCCTTGATCTGGGATGGACCGCCGACGAAGCCGAAAACGGGACGCGGGTCGGCGGCCCGTCGCGCGGCCTGCGCCGCGGCGAACCCGGGCCCCGGCAGGCGGACGCCATTTTCCCAGATGGTGCCGCGATCAGGTGCGAAGCCCGAAGCGACACTCAGGTCACGGGCGAAGCGACTGGGATAGGTGACGCGGTCGGGCAGGGCGGATATCTCCTGCAGATAGTTGAAGCGCGTGATCGTGGCGGAGATATCCTCGACGCAGCCCTTGCAGGCCTCGACGCGCACCGGGTTCTGGCCGCAGTAGGTCCGGTCGGGGCGGATCATGAACTGTCGTTCGCACAGCCACCAGAAGTCATGCACGCTCAGAATGGTGGGGATGTCGCGGGCTTTCGCCGCCTGAAGGAGGCCCGCTCCCATATCCTGAAGACAATGTGCATGGACCAGGTCCGGGGCCAGCATGTCCATCAGGTCGCCCAGGATTTCCGTGACTTCGGGGTTGTCGTACATCTGCACAAAGCCCCGCCCCGGCGGGACGTTGATGACGTAGTTCGTGATCCCGTAGACTTCGGTTTTGAGGACGGTGTAGGTCATCAGCTCCGCGCGGGTGCAGAGCGACACTGTCGTTATGCGGTAGTCTCCCCGCCGCTGCAGGGCGCGAGCGACCTCCTCGGCGACGATGGTCGCGCCGCCGTAGGTGAAGGGCGCGAAGAAGACATTGGCCAGCAGGATATGACGAGGGGCGGTCATCCGCGGACCCAGTCGATCAGACCCGGCGAGATGATGTGATCCGCAGCCTGCCCGGTCCAGCGCGTCTCCAGATCGGTGCGGGCTGCGCGGCCCATGGCGGCGGCTTGCCCCTTGTTGGTGGACAGCATCTCCAGCGCGGCGGCCCATGCGGCGGGCCCATCCGCCACCACGCCGGTCTCGCCATCCCGGATCATTTGCGGAAGGTCGCCCACGGGTCCCACGATTGCGGGAACCGAAACGGAGGCGGCGTCGATCACGCGCACAGCGCTCTTGCAGCGGTTGAAGATATCGTCGGCGAGCGGCATCACAGCCACGTCCGCGCGCGCAAGCGCGGCAAGATACTTGTCGTAGGTCGAGAAGGCCGCGACCTCGGCCTTGTCTGCCAGCGCGCCGGGCAGCCGTTTCAGGTCGACATGACCCAGGAGCATCAGGCGCCGGTCGCTGCCCCCCGCCAGGAATGCCTCCAGCACCGGGGCGATGGTCGCAAGGTCCGCCTCGTGCCCCTGGGAGCCGCTGGCGAAGGCGATCCGGAACAGCCCGTCTTCCGCGACCCGCGCCGTCCGGGCCCGCGTCCCAGCCTTCAGCGTCTTGGCGTCGGCAAAATTCCGGCGCAGGAAAATCGGCCGGTTGCTATAGAGGGCTGCGTGTTCGGCCAGACCCGGCGTCGAGAGCGACAGCACGTCGGCCCCGTTCATCATTGCCAGGTACTTGGGCGCCTCGCGCAGGAAATGCGCCTTCATGCCGGGATCCACTTCGGCCATGTTGCCGTAGGTCTCATAGGCAGACACCGAGAACAGCGGATCGTCGATGTCGTAGAGGATCGGCAGACGCAGGCGACGCGCCTCATATCGCAGCATTTCTGTCAGGGGGGTGACCGGCAGGCGGTACTCCATCAGATGCGTCGCCGTGGACATCAACCGCAAGGCGCGGGGAATGTCCTGGTAATGCGCGAATTCGCAATAGACCCCTTGATCGCGCCAGAAATCCGCCAGCTGTTCCACACGGTACTTTCGACACTGTGGCAGATTCAGATCGCCGATCAAAGCGAGCCGCGGGGCGGTGCCGATGCGGCGTGACGAGACGTGGAAGCCCCCACCCTGTGCCAATTGCAGCCAACTGCCATGCAGGGTTTCGCCCTCTCTGTTTCCTGCTTCGGACGGAGCGAGGGAGCTGAGCGCCTCGCCCCGCAGACGCATGCCCATGTAGATGCGCGCCTTTGCCGTCGCCATACCCCAGCCTTCTTCGCGCAGGCTAGTGACGAAGCGCCGGATGAGGACGGGGCGAAACGTGTTGCGCAGGAAGCGGGCGGCGGAGCGGGGATTTGCCATCGAGACGCGAACGCGCTCAGGTCCAGCCGCCGGGGATCTCGTATCCCTCGGCTTCGATCTCGGCACGAATGCGTGCAATATCCCCCGCGACGAGTTCGGGAAAGAAGTCGGGCATCTTGTGACGCACGCTTTCGGTGAAGCGTTTGTCGAGCAGGTCCTGCGGATAATCGACGGCGGGCACGTCCAGGAATGTCTCTATCCCGCGCAGGGTGCCGCGCTGATCGGCGTGCATATCCTCGTAGAAGATCACCTTGTATTGTTCCGGGTCGAGAGCTTCTCGGAGGCGGCGTAGCACGCCCCCGTATTCCGCATTATTCCAGATGTGCGGTTTGCGCAGAAACTGATGAAACTCGTCTGCTGTCCAAGTCTCAAGTTTATCAAGCTCGTTTGTGACTTCCAGGTGAAATTTGGTGTGGCTCCAAAGTCGCTTAACCGGGTCGCGCATCGTGTAGAGCACGCGCAGCCGATCCGTCTGATGCCTGATACTTCTCCAGGCTTCTGTCGGTAGATGCGCGTTCAGGTTGGAGAAGTCGCAGGCATAGACCTGGGGGCCACGCACCTGAAACAGGTTGGCATACCAGACATCATCGATCGGACGGTCCAGATAGGCGGAAATCCAACGGAAATTCTGACGAACCACGTCGATATGAGAGGTCTTGGGATCAAAGCGCGGGACGTAGCGATCGCGCACCTCGGTCATTCGCCGCTCTTCGCTCAGGAAGGACGGATCGACGTGACGGTGATAGAAGTAGTGAATCTCCTTCTCCATCGCGAAATGCAGTGCCGGATTTCGCGCCAGCACCGCATAGAGCCATGTCGTGCCCGCTTTCATCGCACCTATGCTGAGAAACAGATTCCCGAAAACTGGAGGCGTAGACACGGCTTCGAAGCTCCTGGATATGCCCCGGATGGATCCATCAGGTCAGTGCGTTTTCAGGCCTGCATTAGAAGATGAAATTGGTGGCGTCCAGATCGGCGAGGCTGACATTGAGGAGAGTGATCGAATTGCCGCCGCCCGTGTCGATGACGACGTCCGATCCGACCTGCGTTGCCGCCCCGCCGTTCGGGTTTCCGATCTGCAGGTCCGACAGATCCGAAATCGCGGAGACTGCGGACAGGTCGATCCGCTCGAACTGGTTGCCGGCCGCGAAATCTCCGATGGTGTCGTTGCCGTGGCCATTTGAGAAAACAAAGGTATCCGCGTTGAAGCGGCCGAACATCAGATCGTCGCCGGTGCCGCCGGTAATCGTGTCGAACCCCGAGCCGCCATTGATCGTGTCATTGCCCGCGCCCCCGAACATCAGGTCATTGCCCGACCCGCCAAAGAAGCGGTCGTCGCCGTCCTCACCGTTCATCGTGTCGTTGCCGGCGTCGCCGAACAGACCGTCGTTGCCCACGCCGCCAAACAGCAGGTCGTTGCCTTCGCCCGCGAACAGCCGATCAAGGCCCGATCCGCCGTAAAGAGTGTCGTTGCCCGCGCCGCCGAACAGGTTGTCTGCTTGGTCGCCCCCGTCGAGAAAATCGTTCCCGGCGCCGCCATCCAGAAGGTCGAAGCCGCCGTCGCCAAAGATCGTATCGTCGCCGTCTTCGCCATAGAGGCCATCTACGGTTATGCCGAAATTGCTGCCGCCGCTGATGAAGTCGTTGCCCGCGCCGCCAAAGACCCGGTCCGCGGTTTCGCCGCCGAACAGCGAGTCGCTGCCGATGCCGCCGTAGAGCTGATCGAAGCCCTGCCCGCCCTCGATTCGGTCGTTGCCCGCATCACCATAAAGCGAATCCGCGCCATCGCCCCCCATCAGCGTGTCGTTGCCATCACCACCGTTCAGCGTGTCGAAGCCGATTTCGCCTTCCAGCAGATCCGCCCCGACTCCACCCTCCATCCTGTCATTGCCGGCCCCGCCAAACAAACTGTCATTGCCGACGCCACCATTGACCGTGTCGTTTCCGTTGCCGCTGTTGACTGAATCGTTCCCCGCACCGCTATTGATCGCGTTGGCGGCATCGTTGCCGGTGATGGTGTCGTTGCCGGATCCGGTCGATGCGTTCTCGATCACGGTGCCGCGGGCGATGCCCATGGCGCCGATCTGCGTGCCGATGTCCGAGAATTGCTCCGCTCGCATGTCAAGACGCGCGCCAACCGTCAGGTAGGTGAAGTCCAGAAGGTCGTTTCCGCTGTGGTCATAGATCGTGAAGACCATGGGGCTGCCGGTCACGCGGGCTGTCGTCGTGCCCGTCGCCATCCAGGCGAAGACTTGATCCATATAGTTTCCGAGGTTCGAACCCCGCCCGTACACGGTATCGCCCGCCGTGGCAGATCCTGCGCCGGGTGCGCCATAGAGGTTCTGAATCGCGAGGATGTCCGCCATCATCGGTCCGGCGGTATAGCCGAAAGAAGCGTTTATCGTCGTGTTCTCGTTCTGGTTGAAATACGACATGACCGACACTTGCCAGCTGTCGTTCAGGAACGTCGCATCCATCGCGTACCTGGCATTGCCGTTGTAATTGCCCTGATGGCCCAGTCCGATGGCATGTCCGATCTCGTGGACATAGGTCTGGAACGAATAGCTGTCGATCGTCGTGCCATTGAAATCCAGCCAATCGGTCGCGATGTTGATTTCAACCCCATCGGGCCGCCGTCCGCCCGGAGCAAAGGCATAGGCCCCCGAGTCGTTGTCATCGAATGTCAGCATCTCGCCTGTGGCCACTTCGACGAAATCGATGTCGACCACTGCTTCCCAAGCTTCCATCGCCCAACGGGCCAATTGCTGACCTTCCGGCGTCAAGCGGCTGAGATTGACCGTGATCCTGTTGGAGAACGAGGTGTTGAAGGTGATCTCGGTGCCC
Source organism: Jannaschia pohangensis (assembly GCF_900113875.1). GTDB lineage: Bacteria > Pseudomonadota > Alphaproteobacteria > Rhodobacterales > Rhodobacteraceae > Jannaschia > Jannaschia pohangensis. The sequence continues at coordinate 225,459 of NZ_FORA01000005.1, forward strand.
CAATAGCCTTCGGTCAGATAGAGGGCCAGTTCGTCGAGCGTTGCCAGGGAGGCGGGTTGCGGCGGCGCCACTTCGACGATCCGGACATCGTAGGTTCCGGTCTCGGTCGAATAGGCGTCGGCCTCGATATAGTAGGTTCCCGTCGTGGTCGCCGTGAACGTGATCTGGGAATTGAGACCAGCGAAATCGTCATTGAAGGCGAGAAGTTGCGTTCCGCTGCTGTCGTAGAGCGACAAAAACGGGTCCGACAGCGTAATTCCTGTCATGCTGATCGCATAGGTTTCGCCCGCCGTCAGCGTGACCGCGATCCAATCCTCGTCGGAACTGTTCGACAGGGTGCCGCGGAACGTGTCCCCGACACTGATCCGATAGCTGGTCGATGTGCTCTCTGCTGCGTCGACGCCCTCGGTGATCATCAGGCCCTGGGGACCATCGCTTCCATGGCGGAGCGGATCAAATGTTTGGGTCGCAAAACAGACATTGCACATCGGCGGAACTCTCTCTTGTTGGAAACTCTCGGTTGGCGGCGAATTCGGGCTGTCTGATGTCGAAAGAATGACCCTAGCGCGATGAATTGCCGATCCTTGTCGCTTTCGCAAGATCGGGCAGCGCCTGCACGAGGGCGCTGGCATGATCGGCCGGCTCACCCGTGTTGCGGATCGTGGCCCCGGATTGTGGCGGACCACCTGCGTCGCGCCAGCTCAGGCTGTCGCCCGTCGTTCCACGATGCAAGGTCACCTCGATCGCGTTCGGCACGGGCGGATCTGGATTGAACCGGATGGCATGATGCGGCGCCACCTTGGCAAGGGCCTGAAACAGAGCCTGACACAGCGGATCGGAGGGCTGATCACAGACCAGCGCCATCACGGGGCGCTGACTTTGGCCCGCCTGCTCCGAAGATGTTGAAAAGCCCATGCAAACCCCCGCCGCCAGAAACAGGCCACCCAGCAGGAGACTCCGTCGTGATCCTGTCATTCGTTTCCCGCCAAGATGGCCACAAGTGATCTTCATCGCGAAATACTGAAAAATGCCGGCACCATCCAGTGGTTTGCGTATAAACGGAAACTCTGGCAGAAATGCGTCGTCTTCAGGCCTGTCCCGAAGGTCTCGCGTTCGGGCTGCGCGCCAGGATCAAGAGGCGGGTACTGCGTTTTCGTATTGGGGGGCGCATGGTCCTGTCACGAACAGCGCCCCCAAAACGACACTTGGTCAGGCGACCTTCCAGCCTGAAAAGACCATATGACCTTTGTAGTAGCGCAGCATCGCATTCACGTTTCCGGTCCGGAACGTGACGTTGTCGCCCGCTTCCAGAGGCTGAAGGACGGTGAACGACAGCGGCATTGCGCCGACCAGGGCCTGCATCTGCGCGATCTGCGTAACGCCATTGACGGCCAGGCTGACCCGTCCGTTCGTAGTCTGCGCCAGAGAGCCGTTCAGGACGAAAGCATAGATCCCCGAGACAGGTGCGGTGAATGCGCCAGTCGCCGTGTCGAAATAGCCACCCGGGTCGGTCGTGATGGTTTCGAAGGGCAGGTCGGTATTGGGCGTCGTGATCTCGGCCCATGTGCCGACCGATGCGGCGACGAAGGCGGGCAGGGCGGGGAAACTGGGGACGCCCGACGCACTGTCAAAGGTCACCGCGTTCCGCCAGACTGCCCCGTCGGCGCTGACCTTCACGGCGAAGTCGTCGTTTCCCATGGTTCCCATCTCGGCGCGTCCGGACCAGCCGGACTGGAACAGAAGGCTTGCCGTGTCACTGGGGGACGCCTTGTTGACGATCAGACGGTGGTCGTCCCCGTCGTGGGTCAAAAGCGTGGCTGCGGCCGAGACGGTCAGGCGGTTCGTCTCATCCGCTTGCGCATTCACACCCAGCATGGCGGTCGCCTCAACAGACCGTGTCGCCCAGGACGACCCGTCGAAGGAAAGTGTTTGATCCGAGGCAAGGACATGGATCGTCCAGCCGGCTGATGGTGTGTGAAACGTCCATCCGCTGTTGAAATAGACCGCCAGGGCGTGGTCCTGCCCGGCCCAGGCGCCCGTCGCGCCGTTGGCCACGACATGCACGTCGCCTTCACCGGGCGTTGCAGGCGGGTCTGTCCGGTCAGCGTCCTGCGCTACGGGTTGAACAAGCGCGTCGAGCACCGCGATCGCTTCGTTGTGGGTCACATGTTTCTGGGCCTGCCCCAACTGGATCATGGGCATCCCAAGGCGTGGTGTGTTTTCGGACATCGCAAATAACCTCGGTTTGAGAGTGCCGAAGATTTTACGTAGCAATGAAGGATAGGTTAACGATTCCGGGCCGGGCGCGCTCACCGTGCCGGCTTGACCTGTCCGGCGCTCAGGGGTCGTTGGTCCGATATGTCTTTACTCGGCCGAATTCCGCGTCAGACGAACCTGGCAAGGCCGTTCAGCAAATCCTGTTCGCGAAATGGCTTGCTGATCAAAGGCGCCGTCGCGAAGGCCTCGTCCAGGCTGGAAAAATCGTTCTGACCGCTCAGGACCACGAACGGGATCGACAGTTTCGACAATTGCCGCGCCACGTCATCCGTCGTCTCCTGCCCGAGGTTCAGATCGAGCAGGGCGACATCCGGCCCCTCGCGGAGGGCGACCAACGCCGTCGCCACCGTGGTGAACGGCCCCATAACCGTGGCACCCCGCGCCTTGAGGATGTCAGACAGGTCAAGTCCGATGATCGGGTCGTCCTCAACCACCATGACCCGGACGCCCGAAAACGACTTGTCGACCGCAGGGGGCTCTTCCACCGACAAGGTCGAGGGCGCGAGGGGCGCCTCGGGAACCTCGCGCTGAAAGCCGTCGTTGACCACGATCCTGCAGATCAGACCCTCGGGCGCGAAATCCAGGGTCACCGACCCCTCGCCCCGCATGGCATTCTGCAAGATCGTCGAGCCGATGCCCTGCCGACGATCCCGGGGCAAGGCGGGGCCGCCCGTCTCGACCCAGTCGATGCGGACCTGCCGGTCGGGCCCGGTCGAGATGTCGATGGCGACATGGCCGGACGAGATCGACAGCGCCCCGTGCTTGACGGCATTGGTCAGCAATTCGTGGAAGATCATGGCCAGCGCTTCGGACGCCTCGCCCGAAAACCAGAAATCCGTCGTCCCGTTGATGGAGATCCGTTTCTGCCAGCCCGCAAAGGCCTCCATCTCCATCGTCAGGATTTCCCGAAGGCTGGACCGTTTCGCTTCTTCGGCCACCAGAACGCGGTTCGACCGGGCCAGCGCACCAAGTCGCTCCATCAGGGTCTCGGCGAACTGCTCGACCGTAGAGGCTTTCTTCGAGGCATGGCGGATCATCGAATTCATGATCGTGAAGGTGTTCGACACCCGATGATTCAATTCCCTGGACAGCAGTTTCAGCCGGTCCTCATTCTGTTTCAGTTCGGTAATGTCGATCACATGGCCGATCAGTTTGCTGACCTCGCCCGAAGGCGCAAGCCGCGGAACGCCGCGCGCACTGATCCAGCGGTCGACCCCATCGGCCCGCCGGATCCGCGCCTCAAAGGCCCAGGGCTCGCCATCCTTCAGTGCGGATCGCAGCAATTCACCCACCCGCTCCCGGTCTTCCTCGAAGACATAGGTCAGGAAGATCTCCGCGCTCCAACGATCCAGAAGCGCGTCATGGCCGAAAATCTGATCGTGCCGCAGGTTGCGAACCGCATCCCCAGTGGCCGCGTCCAGCTCCCAAACGCCGATTTCAGACGTCGCCAAAAGAAGATCAAGGTGGTCGCCACCTTCATTCAGGAAAGAAGAATCGTCCATATTTTCATGAAGTATGCCAAAAACGGTCCTCAAGATAGCGCGAGGACATATCCTTTTAAAGAGGCTGCAAAGCGCGATTTCCTCCGATCGGCGTTCGATCGCAAATCTTGCCTTTCGACGTGACCGGTCCCGCCTCGCAGGCGGAACCATCGCCGCGCTGAGCCGTTGAACGCCCGACAGAGCGCCCACCCGGCGCAGCAGCCGCGCCAATGCGACGGTTGGACCGAAATCCTCGCAGATATGAACGGAGCAAGACCATGGACCTGAAGATCAAGGGACGCCGCGCCCTCATCACCGGCGGGGCCGGCGGAATGGGTGTCGAGACGGCCAGGATCCTGATCGCAGAGGGCGTCGACGTGACGTTGACCGACCTCGACGCCGATGACCTGGCCCGTGCGGCCGACAAACTCGGTGCCAATCATCAAGCCGCCGATCTATCGTCGCCCGACGGCGTCCAGAAGCTGATCGATGCCGTCGGCACCGACTTCGACATCTGGGTCCATGCCGCCGGCGTGACGGGCGCCAAGGGTGACCCTCTCAAGATGGCCGAAGACGACTGGATGGACGCCATCAACATCGACTTTCTCTCCGGCGTCCGCATGGCCCGCCACCTCTGCCCCGCGATGATCGACCGGGGATGGGGTCGCGTGGTCTTCGTCACCTCCGAAAACGTGGCACAGCCCTACCCCGAGGAAACCGTCTACAACTCGGCCAAATCGGCCCTGCTCAGCTTTGCCAAAAGCGTGGCGATGGCCCATTCCGGCAGCGGCCTTCTGGTCAACGCCGTCGCGCCCGCCTTTATCGAGACGCCGATGACCGATGGCATGATGGAGAAGCGGGCCGAGGAAAAGGACATGTCCATCGACGAAGCCGTCGAGACCTTTCTGGACGAGGAGCGCCCCTATCTCGTGCTCAAGCGGCGCGGACAGGTCGAGGAGGTTGCCCCCGTCATTGCCATGCTCTGCAGCGAGCTGTCGTCCTTCGTCACCGGCTCCAACTGGCGCGTCGATGGCGGCGCCGTCGGCTCCATCAACATCTGATGCTGAACGGCCGGGCCGACGTCGAGGCCCATATCAAATCCAATCCCGTCGAAGGTTCGCCCGCAGACATGCGGGCGGCTTTTCGCCGTTTGGCCGGTCCGGGCCCAGACAGCATACCTCTTGTCTTGGGTGGCGTTCCCTGCCGCGCTTTCGGAAAAGGTGCGCCCGTCCTCTGGCTCCATGGTGGGGGCTACGTCTTCGGCGACAGCCGCAGCCACGCCGCCTGTGCCGCCCATCTGGCCCGGGCGGCAGCGCGTCAGGTCATCGTCCCCGACTACCGCCTCGCCCCTGAATACCCCTGGCCCGCCCCGCTCGACGACGTCCGCGCCGTCCTCCGCGCCCTGCCCCATGCCATTCCAGTGGTTGGCGACAGCGCGGGCGGCCACCTCGCCCTCAACCTCGCGCTGTGCGACCCCACGCGCGTCACCTCCCTCGCCCTCATCTCGCCGAATACCGACCGCACGGGCCAGAGCGATACACGCCGGGCCAACGAAGCCACGGACCTGATGAACGACGATGCGACCGATGCAAGGCTGGCGCAAATGGCCATGCCCCACCTGCCGCCCGACGACCCCGCCGTTTCCCCCAGGCTGGCCAACCTCCGCGATCTGCCGCCGACCTACCTCACCGCGTCGCGCGCCGAAGTGCTGGCGGGCGACGCCACCCTTCTGGCCCACGCCGCCAGAGACCAAGGCGTCCCCGTTGCCGAAGATTGGCAGGATGACCTCTTTCACATGTGGACCCTCTGGCCCGACGCCCTGCCCGAAGCCCGGGCAACGCTGACCCGCATCGCCCACCATATCGCCTAGAGCCGCGACGCTCGCCCCAACAGAAATGCCAGCCCCGCCGCCACGCCAAGGCCGCCGAACACCACCGCCTTGCGCATCAGGTCGCCATCGACGATGGCCGCCCTGTCGCGGGCCCGGTCAGAGAACGATCCCTCGGCCCGCGCCGGATAGCTGACCGGCGAAAACAGGTTGTCGGCGCGGCTCCCTTCCTCGGGACGATCCGATTTCTGCATCTCGATCCCGCTGTCGGCCAGCCGGTGATCGATCATGTTGGGCAGCACCATGTCCCCGAACACCAACTCCAGGACCGACCCGCCCACCAGGATTTCGCGCGCATCCGTGTCAATGGCCTGCATCACGGCGCGGGCCGCCACTTCGGGGGCGAAGATCGGCGGGGCAGGCTGCGGCTTCATCGGCAGGCGGTTGCGTGCCCAATCGAACTGCGGTGTGTTGATCGCGGGCAATTGCACCAGCGACAGGGAAATGGGCCGACCATCGCGCAGCAACTCGGACCGGATGGCCCCGGTAAAGCCGTTGATCGCGTGTTTGGCGGCACAATAGGCCGACTGACCCGGCACCGGACGATAGGCAAGCCCCGACCCGATATTCACGATATTCCCCTTCTTCATATGCCGCAGGGCAAGGCGCACGCCGTTCACCTGCCCCAGAAAGGTGGTCCGCACGATCTTGTCGAATTCGTCGATCTCCATCTGGTCGAAGGTCGAAAAACTGGTGGCCATGGCGCAATTGACCCAGATGCGCGGCGCCCCGACCCGACCCAGAAGGTCGCTCACCGCCGCCTCCAATGCCGCGGCGTCGCCCACATCGGCCTGTGCCGTTTGGATACCGCCGTCCGCCGCTTCCATCTCGGCCAGCCGCTCCGCACCGCGCGCGATTACCGCCACCTCGAAACCACGGGCGCGCAGTGCGCCGACGACGGCACGACCGACGCCGGCCGACCCCCCGAGGACAAATGCCGAATTGCTCATGATGCTTTTCCTTCCGATGGGTTTTTCCTGTGTGTCTCGTTGGAAAAAGCCCTCGAAGCGGCAAAGAGTTCCCCCAACTCGCTGCCCCGTCACTGGGTCATCAAGGGAACCATCGCGACCGGCGCGAGGTTCGACTGGGACACCTGAACAGCGAAAAACGCCAAGGAGCTTCGTCATGAACAGCCCCCACATTCCCGCCCAGTCGCAAGACGCGATGCCCGCCGCCGAATACAAGATGGACCCGGCCCCCGATTACAGCCCCCGCCATCCGGGCAGCGGCAAGCTCAAGGGCAAGGTCGCCCTTGTCACCGGCGGGGACAGCGGCATCGGTCGCGCCGTTTCCGTTCTCTTCGCCCGCGAAGGTGCCAAGGTCGCCATCGCCTACCTCGAGGAAGACCGCGATGCGCAGGAAACCAAGCGCCTGATCAAGGAAGAGGGGTCCGAAGCCCTGCTCATCCCCGGCGATCTGGGAAGCAAGGCCAATTGCGAGGCCGCGGTGAAATCCGTGATCGACACCTTCGGCCAGCTCGACATCCTGATCAACAATGGTGCGCAGCAGTGGTTGGACGCGGATTTCGCCGACCTCTCCGAAGACAAGATCGAGCGAATGATCGCCTCGAACATCAAGGCATACATGTTCACGACCCAAGCCGCCCTGCCGCATCTCAAGGAAGGTGCCAGCATCGTGAACACCTCCTCGGTCAACGCCTTCGCCGGCATGGGCAGCCTCATCACCTATTCGATGACACGCGGCGCGTCCCTCGCCTTTAGCCGGTCCTTGGCCGGCAACCTTGCCGACAAGGGAATCCGGGTGAATTCCGTCGCCCCCGGCCCGATCTGGACGCCGTTCATCCCGGGCACCATGCCCGCCGACAAGGTCGAGAATTTCGGCAGCGAAACCCCGATGGGGCGCGCGGGCCAACCTTGGGAAGTCGCAACGGCCTACCTTTTCCTCGCCTCGTCGGACGGCAGTTATTACACCGGCCAGACCCTTCATCCCAATGGCGGCATGGTCGTCGGCGCGTAAGACGCCCTTGATCTGACCCCAAAGGGGCGCGTCCAGTCAGGGCGCGCCCTTCTCCCTATTTTTTCAAATGGATATTGCCCGATGACCGACCGCGCCCTGCCCAAGACCCCCGTCATCTATCAGATCTATCCCCGGTCCTTTCGGGACACGACGGGCAACGGTATCGGCGATCTCGATGGCATCATCCTGGGGCTGGATCACGCCGCTTCTCTGGGCGCGGACGCGGTCTGGATGTCGCCCTTCTACCCGTCACCCTGGGCGGATGGCGGCTATGACATCACCGATCACATGTCGATCCACCCCGCCCTGGGCACGATGCATGATTTCGACCGTCTCGTGGCCCGGGCCCATGATCTTGGCCTCAAGGTCATCATCGATCAGGTCTTCAACCACACCTCGACCGAGGCACCTTGGTTCAAGCTCTCGGTCGCGGGCGACCCCCGCTATTCCGACTACTACCTCTGGGCCGATCCCAAGCCCGACGGGACTCCGCCCAACAACTGGCTGTCGCAGTTCGGCCCCCCCGCCTGGACCTGGAACCACAAGCGCCAGCAATATTATTTCCACAATTTCACCGCCGACCAACCCAGCCTGAACCTGCGCAACGAGGACGTTCAGGCCGAATTGCGTACCATCATGCAATTCTGGCGCGACCGGGGTGTCGACGGTTTCCGCATCGACGCAGTGACATCGCTGCTCTGCGACCCCGAGTTTCGCGACAACCCCGTGGCGTCACCCGACGTGCGCGACAAGGTCTCGGGCGATAATTTCGTCCCCTATACGCGGCAGGATCACGTCCACGACATCCTGCCCGGCGACGGGATCGCCTTTGTCGCCAACCTGCGCGATTGGGCGGGCGACGACGCCTTCCTGATCGGTGAAGTCACCTCGGGCAATCAGTCGGTCGAGTTGTCGTGCCGCCTGACGACCGAAGGCCGGATGAACGCCGCCTATTCCACCGATCTGCCTGAGTCCGGCTGCACCGCCGAAAGCTATGCCGACATCCTGACCCGCGCGCCCGACCCGGACCGCATCGGCTGGTGGCTGTCCTCGCACGACCAACCGCGTCATGCGGGCAAGGCCGGGGATGGCTCGGCTCATGACGCCAAGTTCCTCGCCCTGCTTCTGGCCGTCTCCCCCGGCCCCGTCCTGATATATCAGGGGGAGGAGCTGGGCCTGACTCAACCCGATCTGCCCCGAGCCGCCGTGACCGATCCGCTCGACCTGCTCTATTGGCCCGACGGTCCGGGCCGCGAAGGTGCCCGCGTGCCGATCCCGTGGGAGGAGGGCGGCAATCGCGGCTTCACCACCGGAACGCCATGGCTGCCGATGACCTGGCCCGAGGGCGTGTCGACCGCCGTCCAGCATATCGATGAGGGAAGTATCCTTCGCTTTTACCGCGCCGCCTTCGCCTTCCGCCGCGATGGACTGGGTCCTGTCGAATTGCAGGATTGGTCCCGGGACGGCGACGTAATCCGCCTGCACTATCCCAAGGCCGCGGTCGTCCTGAATTTCGGCAAAGACCCCGTACCGATCGACACGCGTCCCGATTTCGCCTCTGGCCCTGTCGAAACGAACCTCCCCGGCCGCACTGCCGCTGTCTGGCTGAACTCAGACTGAGCATCTGGGTGGCCGCTATGAACCCCGGCCTCCCGTCCGCGAAGGTATGATTGCCGATTGCGCGGACCCACCCTGAGGGCGAGTCCGCGCATCGCATCAGGTGCCGACGGGCGCTTCGGTCGCACCGACGAAAGCCCAGGCGGCAGCCGCCTCGGATGCCTTGAACGACTTGGCTTCGACCGGGATGACCTTGTCCATCAAGTCGATCATGGTCGCCGCGGCCGAGGGCGCTCCGATCACGGCATAGCGGCGCACACCGCTGAGCGCGCGGAACCGCGACTTGATCACGTCGCCGTCGAAGATGCTGTCCCAGTCGCTGCCGGTGAAGCCGGTCAGGTCCAGAAGCATATCGATCTTGTCGTCGTGGCGGTCAAAGGCGGCCAGCATGAACTTGGCCAGCGCCTCGGAATCGTCGTCGTCGATGTGCCCGGATACCCGGAACGCATAGACGGTTGGGGATGTGGTGGGGATCTGCTGGATCGCTCCGTGGGAAAACGCCATGGTCGGGACCTCCGTTTGTTTAAACTCAGGATCAATCCCCGAAGTCCCTGCGGGGTTCCGTCGCAGTTGCGACGGAGGAAAATGGAACGTATCAGGAACATATGGCCCAGATGTCCCTTGATCAGAAGCTCGCGATCCTGAGCGATGCGGCGAAATACGACGCCTCCTGCGCCTCGTCGGGGTCGACCCGGCGGGATTCGCGCGACGGCAAGGGGCTAGGATCGAACGAGGGGAGCGGGATCTGTCACGCCTATGCCCCGGACGGGCGGTGCATCAGTCTGCTGAAGATCCTGATGACGAATTTCTGTGTCTATGATTGCAGTTATTGCATCAACCGGGTGTCGTCCAACGTGCCGCGTGCGCGGTTTTCGGTGGACGAGGTCGTCAAGCTCACCATCGAGTTCTATCGGCGCAATTACATCGAGGGGCTGTTTTTGTCGTCCGGGGTCATCAAGTCGCCCGATGCAACGATGGCCGACATGGTGCGGATCGCGCGGCGCCTGCGTCACGACGAGAATTTCCGGGGGTATATCCACCTCAAGACAATCCCCGATGCCGCGCCCGAGTTGATCGCCGAGGCTGGTTTGTTGGCGGATCGCCTGTCGATCAACGTGGAGTTGCCGACGGATCGGGCGGTGGAGCATTTTGCACCCGAGAAGAAGCCTGAACAGATCCGCAAGGCGATGGCGGATGTGCGGTTGCGCAAGGAGGCGGCGGGGGATCGGTCGCACGGCGGCAAGCGGCCGCCGCGTTTCGCGCCCGCCGGTCAGTCGACGCAGATGATCATCGGGGCGGATGGGTCGAATGACGCGACGGTCCTTGGGCAATCGACGCGGCTCTATTCCAGCTACAAGTTGAAACGGGTCTATTATTCGGCATTTTCGCCGATTCCGGACAGTTCGGCCAAGCTGCCGCTGGTGCGCCCGCCCCTGCAGCGCGAGCATCGGTTGTATCAGGCGGACTGGCTCTTGCGGTTCTATGGGTTCGAGCTGGCCGAGATCACGTCCGTGACGCCCGATGGCAACCTCGACTTGCAGATCGACCCGAAACTGGCCTGGGCGCTGGCGCATCGGGGGCTGTTCCCGCTGGATGTGAACACCGCCCCGCGCGAGATGTTGCTTCGGGTGCCGGGGTTCGGGGTGAAGACGGTCACCCGGATCCTGGCGACGCGGCGGCACCGGCATTTGCGCTATGACGACATCACCCGGATGGGTGCCTCGATGAAGACGGCGCGGGCCTTCGTGACGGCGGGCGGCTGGACACCCGGGGCTATGACCGACAGCACGGACCTGCGCGCAAGGTTCGCGCCCCGGCCCGAGCAATTGACCCTATTGTGACGCGGAACGTCACATTGCCCCGGATCGGCACCGCCCAGGCCTGGCGCGATGCCGCGCGGGATCTGCTGGCCCAAGGGATCGCCCCCGCCGATGTCGTCTGGCAGGAGGCGGGCGCGCCGCGCGGGCTGTTCGACGATGACACACCCGGGACGCCGGGCGGCGTGGTCCGGGTGCCGCGCAGTTTCATCGCCATGGCCGACAGCGTGATCTGGCACGCCGATCCGTCCCGATTTGCACGGCTCTACCATTTCCTCTGGCGCCTGCGGGAGGCTCCGCAGCTGATGTCGGATCGCGGCGACGCGGATCTGGCGCGGCTGCGCGGGATGGAGAAAGGGGTGCATCGCTGTCAGCACAAGATGAAGGCCTTCGTGCGGTTCCGCGAGATCGGTGCGCCCGAGGATGCCCGCCGGTCCTTTGCCGCCTGGTTCGAGCCGACGCATCACACGGTAGAGCCGACGGCGCAGTTCTTTCGCCGACGGTTCGCGGACATGGATTGGCGGATCGTGACGCCCGACATCTCGGTCCTGTTCGAGGCGGGCAAACTGCGGTTCATCGAGGATCAGCCCGCCCCGGACCTGCCCGAGGATGCGAGCGAGGCGCTTTGGGTGACCTACTATCGCAACATCTTCAATCCGGCGCGCCTGAAGGTGCAGGCGATGACGTCGGAGATGCCGAAGAAATACTGGAAGTACATGCCCGAGGCGGCCCTGATCCCCGAGTTGATTGCAGGCGCACCGGCCCGCGCCCGCGCCATGGCCGAGGCCGCGCCGACCCTGCCGCCGGCACGGATGGGCGCAGCACAGAGCCAATTGCGCGCTTTCGCATCGACCTGGGATGCCAACGAGGGCGGGTTGGCCGAGGCGGTCCGGAGCTGCACCCGCTGTCCGCTCCACCGCGACGCGACGCAGGCTGTGCCGGGCGAAGGGCCGCCTGAGGCCGCCCTGATGATCGTGGGCGAACAGCCGGGCGATCAGGAGGACCTGCGCGGGCGGCCCTTCGTGGGACCGGCGGGGCAGATGTTCGACGCGGTGGCGGCAGAGGTCGGACTGGATCGGACCAAGGCGTTCGTCACCAATGCGGTGAAACATTTCAAGTTCACGCCGCGCGGCCGGCAGCGCATTCACCAACGGCCCGACACCAGTGAGATCAATCACTGCAAATGGTGGCTGGAAGCCGAGATGGCGCAGGTGTCGCCCCGCCTGATCCTGGCGATGGGGGCGACGGCGGCACAGGCGTTGACCGGATCGGGTGACAGGCTGCTGGCACGGCGGGGCAGGGTGGAAGAGAGGCCGGGTCTGCCCCCGGTCCTGATCACGCTGCATCCATCCTATATCCTGCGGCTGCGCGACGCGGGTCAGCGGGCCGAGGCCCGGGCCAACCTGGCGCATGACATGGCCTTGTCGCGCGATCTGGTGGCGTAAGGTCGGACGGCTCGCCCCCGGCCTGCTGGAGACGGCACGGGCCCGCGTCCGAGCCATGTCACGTCTGCCCCCCGCTCGATCTCTGCTGCCTGGCGGGCGGGCAACTTGTCGTGGATGTCTGGACAGACATCATCGACGGCGCCCGAATCGGCGAAATCTTACCAGATTGTTAACAGCCTGCATCTGGGCGAGAATTTGCCACAATTGTGCTTTGTGAGGCACATCGTCTCGGTTTCTGTCGGCCCTCAACTCCCCAGAACGAATCATCTGATCTATCAACGCCCGAAATGACCGGACCGCCGGAAGAGCGGAGGCGGTCGACATTGGGGGCAGCCATGAGCGGTATTGGACAGGCGATCAAAGCCGGATTCCGGAAGAGCACTTTCACGGCAATGGCGGCGCTCGCGCTGACGTTTGCGGGGATCGGTGCGGCGGACGCGCAGGCCATCGACTATACCAGCATCAACACCGGCGCCGGTGGGACGAACCTGAACGGCTCGACCAACACGGGTGGCGCGAACAGCACGGCCAACCCGGCGGCCATTCCGAATGTCGGTGTCCTGCCGGTCGGAACGCCGTTCGAACAACTTGCGCCCTTCACCTTTGTTGCCGACCCGAACGATACCGATCCTGCAGCCAACCCGCTCTGGGGCAGCGGGATCAGCTTTCCGGCGGGTCCGGCCCGTATCCAGGCCCAGGGGACGAACACCGATCAACCGTCCGGTCGGTCCATCGACTACGTCTTCGATTGGGATGTGCCTGTCTGGGGCGTCGAGATCCGGATGGATTTCCTCGACAATGACGATACCACCTTCGTGTCCGCGTCGCGCAACGGTGTGCCTGTCCCCCTGCTGGCCAGCTATATTGTGTCGACCGGCGCGTCCTTCGACACGTTGGCAGCAGGTGGAGTGCTGCGGATCCGCAATGTGGGTGACGGCGGCGACGAGTCGTTCTCCCTGCAATTGCCGCTCGATGTGGTCATCGATACGCTGACCTTCGGCGAGACGGGCAAGCTACCGGCGGCGGGCGGCCCGAACAATGGCCCCGTGACCGTCGCCTGGGACAATGTCGCCGTGGCACGGCCCGACATCGGTATCGTCAAGACCTCCAGCCTCGATGTGGGCGCGGACGGTCGGCCCTCGGTCGGCGATGTCATCACCTATACCTTCACCGCACGCAACACCGGCCGGGTCGTCCTGTCGGATGTGCAGGTGAACGACCCCGACGCAACGGCCATTACCCTCGTCAGCGGCAACCCTGCCAATATGGCCCCCGGTGCCGACATCGTCTGGACCGGCACCTATACTTTGCAGCCTGCGGATCTCGCGGCAGGCGAAGTCATCAACTCGGCCACGGTCAGCGGCCAGCCCGCGGGCACCACCGACCCGGCCGACCGGGTCAATGACGTCTCCGACAGTGGCAACCCCGCCGACGACGACGGCATCGGACAGTTCTCCGATGAGCCGACGGTCAACGACGAGACGCCGACCGTCACTCCGATCGAGCGCGCCGACCTTGTCACGGTCAAGTCGCTGGTCAGTGCCGATAGCCCATTGCTGGCCGGCCCCGATGCGAATGACGATGTGGTCATGCAGATCGTCGTGACGAACAACGGACCGGATGACGCGACGAACGTGATGCTGACCGACCCGACGCCGACAGGTTTCACCCTCGACAGTTTCTCGATCACCGGCGACGCCACGGGCGGCACGTCTTTCACCGGCGGCGTCCTGACCCTGGGCGCGCTGGCCGTGGGCGATAGCGCGACGCTGACGCTGAACTATTCGACCCAGGCCGGGACCGAGGGTCAGACCCTGACGAATACCGTCACCGAACGCGCGGTGTCCGATCAGGTCGATCCAACGACGGCGGGCGACGACCTGACAGAGTCGGTGACCGTGGCAGGCGTTCCCGTGGCCGTGAACGACAGCCAGGACAACCTGACGGTCGGCGATGTGGCGACGGTGCCGGTGACGGTGAACGACAGCGGCAACAACGGCTTCCCGGGCGGGGCGCTGGATCCGGACTCGGTGCGGCTGGTGGATGCGGGCGGTGCGCCGGTGACGCAGCTGGTGGTGCCGGGTGAGGGCACCTGGGACGCGCTTCCGGGTGGCGAGATCCGCTTCACGCCCGAGCCGGGGTTCACGGGCGATCCGACGCCGGTCACCTATACCGTGGCCGACCTGAACGGCAGCCGGTCGAACCCGGCGACGGTGACGCTCGACTATGTCGCGCCGCCGGTGGCGGTG
>NZ_FORA01000006.1:0-117500 GCF_900113875.1 Jannaschia pohangensis
CTGACCCCGCGACGCTGACCGTGACCTACACGGCGGCCCCGGTTGCGGTGAACGACAGCCAGGACAACCTGACGGTCGGCGATGTGGCGACGGTGCCGGTGACGGTGAACGACAGCGGCAACAACGGCTTCCCGGGCGGGGCGCTGGATCCGGACTCGGTGCGGCTGGTGGATGCGGGCGGTGCGCCGGTGACGCAGCTGGTGGTGCCGGGTGAGGGCACCTGGGACGCGCTTCCGGGCGGCGAGATCCGCTTCACGCCCGAGCCGGGCTTCACCGGCGATCCGACGCCGGTCACCTATACCGTGGCCGACCTGAACGGCAGCAGGTCGAACCCGGCGACGGTGACGCTCGACTATGTCGCGCCGCCGGTGGCGGTGGATGACAGTGTCGGCCCCTTGCCGCGCGGTGACGTGGCGACGGTACCCGTGGTGGGCAACGATACGGCGGGCGACAATCCGGTGAATGTGGCGACCGTCACCCTGACCGACCCGGCAGCTGTTGACACGGATACGGACGGGCGTCCCGACACCCTGGTCGTTCCTGGCGAGGGCACCTGGACGGTCACGCCGACCGGCGATGTGACGTTCACGCCCGATCCGGCGCTGGTCGGCGACCCGACGCCCACGACCTATGTGGTCGAGGACACCATCGGTACCCTGTCGAACGAGGGGACGATCAGCGTGACCTATGAGCCGCCGCTTCCCGCGATCAACGTCGAGAAAGTGCTGATCGCGCCGCTCGCCGTGGCCGTGGGCGATACCGCGACCTTCGAGGTGCGTGCGACGAACACCGGCAACGTGCGTCTGGAGAACCCCGTCATTACCGATGTGATGACCAATGCGGACGGCGATCCGGCCCCCTTCGACACGCTGGTGCGGACCGATGCCGGTGGACCGATCGATCCGGGCGGCGTGGCCACATGGCAGGTGACGCGAGTTCTGACACAGTCGGACGTGGATTCGGGCGGGTTGGAGAACAGCGCGCGGGTCGCGGCGACGGCCATCGGCAGCCCGGCTCCCGTGTTCGACGACTCGGACGACGCCGATGACTTCGACGGCAATACGGTGGACGACCCCACGGTTCTGGCCCTGCCGCGCAACCCTTCGGCGGTCATCTCCAAGGTGGCTGGCGCGCCGACGCGTGTTGGTGCCACGGTCTTCGACGTGCCCTTCACCATCTCGGTGACGAACGACGGAAACCTGACGCAGACCGCGCTTGTCCTGACGGACGATCTGGCGGCCTGGGCCACGCCGGCTGTGGTGACGGGTGTCACGGCGCCGGTCGCGACGGGCTTTGGTGGAACGGGCGGGGCGAATGTCGGCTTTGACGGGGCAGGCGATACGAACCTGCTGACCGGCGATGTGACCCTCGCACCCGGTGCGACCGGTCAGGTGACCTTCACCGTGACCGTGGACGTCGCCGCAGGCAGCCCGCCGCGTCCGAACATCGCGACGCTGGCGTCGGCGGAACTGGTCGCGCCCATCCAAGGGACGACCTCCGTCGCGCTTTCGGCGGCGGATGTCCTGTCGGCGACCAAGACGGTGACCCCGTCGCAGGTCTTGCTGGGGGGAACGGTGCAATACACGCTGGCCTTCACCAACGGGGCTACGGCTTTGGCGGGTGTTGCCCTGATCGACGAATTGCCGGTCGGCGTGGCTTACACGCCGGGCACGGCCTTGGTTGACGGTGTCGCGCTGGAGCCGGTGCAATCGGGCCGGACCCTGCGCTGGAGCGGGATCAACGTGGCCGCCGGTGCGACCGTGACGGTCACCTTCTCGGCCCGCGTGGGCGAGGGGACGAGCGAGCGGGTGAACCGGACCTTTGCGCTGGACCCGGCCGGCACGCCCCTGTCCAATGTGGCGACAGCGACGCTGCGCCTGCGGACCGAGGCGGCGTTCACCTGTGGCGACGTGATCGGCAAGGTCTTCGATGACCGCGATCTGGACGGCATCCAGGACGAGCAATCCGCCGCCCTGTCCGACCAGGCCTATGTCGGCGGCAAGCCCGTGGTCGCACCCGCGACCCTTCCAGGCCATGAGCCGGGGTTGGCCGGGGTGCGGTTGGCGACGGTGGACGGCATCATTATCACGACGGATGAATACGGCCGCTTCAGCGTTCCCTGCGCCGCCCTTCCCTTGCAGGGGGGCAGCAATTTCACCCTCAAGCTGGACGAGCGCAGTCTGCCGACAGGCTACAACCTGACGACCGAGAACCCGCGGACGCTGCGCATCACGCGCGGCACGGTGACCAAGATGAACTTCGGCGCGACCCTGGTCGACGTCGTTGGCATCGACCTCACCGCCGAGGCTTTTGCCGGGTCGGCCCCCAGTGCCGCGTTGCGCGACGGTCTGACCGGGTTGCGGGCGCAGTTGGCCGGAGCACCCGTCCTGCTGAGGCTGACATATGTGCGGCGCGGCGACAGCACCGAGACGGCACGCGCCCGGCTCGACGCGGTCGAGGCCCTGGCACGTGACATCTGGCGCGGAGGCGGACAGGTCGAAGTCGACCGCCGGATAGCGAATTGAACGGGGCTGGCAGTATGGGAAACAGGGCAATGAAACTGGCAACCGCAGTCTCCGTGATCGCGCTGATGGCGGGACAGGCCGGGGCGCAGGGTTTCGCGCTGACGCTGAACGGCGATACCGTGACGGGGTCGGCCGACGTGGCCGCCGAAGTGGCGCGCGTCGACCGGCAATTGCAGCAAGCTGACGTCCGCGTCCAATACAGCGGCCTTGCCCCCGAGGCGCGGCTGACCGTCGAGGTGACCGAGGTCGCGAACGGGCGCGTCCGGGTGCAGACGGCGTCGAACTTCCCCGCCTTCATCGTGCGCGGTGAATTGCGGCTGGTCGACCGGGCCGCGACGGCGGGGCCGCGCGTTGTCTCGCGGCAGGCCCTTGGCCCCAATGGCGCGGCCGATGTGATCCTGCCTTCGGGCGTGGCAGTCGAGGATCTGGTGCTGGTCTATCGCGTCTATGACGCGCAGGGCCGCTGGAACGAAACCGAGGAGGTGGCGCTGGCCGTGCTCGGTGACACCGTTGCGGGCGTGGAACGCGGCAGCGACATTACCGCCCGGCGGGGCATTCCCATCCGGGGCGGCGCGGTGCGGGTCAGCGGGTCTTCCGTGGCCCCCGGGGCCGTGATCGAGACCATGGGCGAGGCGATCCTGCCCGATCCGTCCGGCGATTTCGTTGTCGAGCGTATCCTGCCGCCGGGGAGCCATCCGGTGCGGGTTGCGGTGAATGGGGCCGGTGCGGCACCGCTCGACATCACGCGCGACGTTGACATTCCGACGCGCGAATTCTTTGGCGTGGGCACCGCTGATCTGACCTTCGGTCTGGGCACCGGAGCCGACGGGGCCAGCGACAATCGCGGCCGACTTGCCTTCTTCATCGAGGGGCGGACCGCTGGCGGGGTCGAGATCACCGCATCCGCCGATACCGGCGAGGAAGATCTGGACGACCTGTTCAAGGCACTGGAAGAGCGCGACCCGCGCGAGGTGCTGCAACGCATCGACCCGCGCGACCTGTTCCCGACCTATGGCGACGACAGCACCCTGGAGGATCGCACGCCGTCTTCGGGCCGCCTGTTCCTGCGGGTCGAGAAGGACCGCAACTATCTGCAATGGGGCGATTTCGCCGGCAACATCGGGAACAATTCCCTGGTGCGCAACGAACGCCAGCTCTATGGCCTCCAGGTCTATGGCGAGACGCCCGCGACCACATCGCGCGGGTTGCCCCGGGCCAGCGTGTCGGCTTATGCCGCCTCGCCCGACCGGCTGCCGCAACGCGACCTGTTCCAGGGCACCGGTGGGTCGGTCTATTTCCTGCGCCAGCAGGATGTGGCCGTCGGCACCGAAATCCTGACCGTGCAACTGCGCGACCCCGACACCGGCCGCGTGATCGAGACGCGCAGGCTTGAGCCCGGACAGGATTACCGCATCAACCACGCGCAGGGCATCGTGACGCTGGATCGTCCGCTGTCGGCGCGGGTCGAAGAGGGCCTGCTGGGCCTGACCGGCATTTCGCGCCCGCTGGATGTCGTGCTGGCGGTGCAATACGAATACACGCCGAACGCCTTTGCCGTCACCGGCGAGACGGGTGGCGCGCGGGTCGAGGCCTGGGTGACCGACGACCTGCGCTTTGGTGTGGCGGGCATCAAGGAACGGACCGGCGGGGCGGATCAGACGCTGACCGGGGCGGATCTGCTCTGGGTGATCGGCGAGGACAGTTTCCTGAGCCTTGAAGTCGCCGAAAGCGACGGCCCCGGCTTTGGCGAGGCCTTTTCGCCCGATGGCGGTCTGGCCTTCGAGACGGACGCGGCTCCGGCCGGATCGGGCAGTGCCTACAAGGCGGAGTTCCAGCTCGATTTCCGCGATGCGGGTCTGGCCTTCGACGGTGCGCTGACCGCCTATGCCGAGCGGCGCGAAGAGGGGTTCAACAGCCTCGATTTCCGCACGACGGCGGCCACCGGGGACGAGCGTCTCTGGGGTGTGGCGACCGAGGTGACCCCGCGCGACGGGCTGACCTTCGCGCTGACCTATGACGACTATGAAAACGATGTGGGCGAGGCCGACCGCGAAGGTTCGGTCGAGGCTGTGATCGACCTGACAGAACGCTTCCGCCTTGGCCTGGGTCTCTATCACGAGGAACGCCGGGGCGGCGCGCGCCCGACCGGGACGCGCACCAATGCGGCGGCGCGGCTGACCTATGCCGCGACCGAGGATTTCTCGATCAGCGTATTCGGCCAGGGCACCCTGAGCGAAAGCGGTCTGGGCAGCGACGACAGACTTGGCGCGGGCTTCGAGTGGAGCTTTGCCGAGGGTTGGGCGCTTGGCGTGGAAGCGAGCGACGGAAGCCTTGGACCGGCGGCGGATGTGCTGCTGTCCTACGGCGACGAGGCCGGCAATACCCGCTATCTGGGCTGGGTTCTTGACCCCGAGCGCACTGTCGCGGGCACCACCCTGCGCGGCAGCGACAAAGGTCGGATCGTGACCGGCGGACGGCAGCGGATCAACGACCGCGTTACCGTCTTCGGCGAAAACATCTATGACGTCTTCGGTGACTATCGCACGCTGACGCAGGCCTACGGCGTCGATTATGCGCCCCACGCCGACCTGTCGACGACGCTCGCCTTCGAGATCGGGCGGATCGACGACCGTCCGGGTACCGACCTGGAACGGCGCGCGGTCAGTCTGGGCGCGACCCTGGACCGGGAGTTCTGGCAAGCCTCGGGACGGCTGGAATTCCGCGACGAGGAGGGCCTGCGCGCGGGCACGGTCTTTGCCAGCGAAACCATCATCGCCACGGCCAACGTCGCCTGGGAGATCGACGCCTCGCAGCGCCTCGTCTTCTCGCTCGACTATGCCGACGTGAGCACGGATTCCTCGACCATCATTTCGGGCGACTATACCGACGTGGTGCTGGGCTATGCCTATCGTCCGGTCACCAACGACCGCTTGAACGTACTGGCGCGCTACCGCTTCCTCGATGACGGCGTGGGCCAGCGCATCGACGGCGTGGACGACCCCGGCCCCCGGCAGCGCAGCCACATTGCTTCGGTCAGCGCGCTTTATGACGTGAGCCCCGGCTGGACGCTCGGCGGGTCGCTGGCCTACCGCGCGGCGCAGACCTCGGCCGGGCCGGCCGATCCGTTCATCGACAACGATGCCTGGCTCGGGGTCGCCTCGGTTCGCTGGCACGCCCTGAAGAAGTGGGATGTCCTGCTGGAGGCGCGTCAGTTCGAGGCCCTCGACGCCCAGACCTCCGACACGGGTTTCGTCGCCACGGGCTATCGCCAGATCAACGAGAACTACTCGATCGGCCTGGGTTACAACTTCGGCACGTTCAGCGACGACCTGACCGACCTGGTGCAGGATGACGAGGGCCTGTTCATCAACCTGCTGGCACAGTTCTAGGACTTGACCCGGGCCGCCCCAAGTGGGCGCCCGGGGGCTCGGCTGCGGGCGCGTCCGAGGGCATCTTCTGAACGGCTCTCCTTGCCCGCAATGACCGGAAGGCTGTCGAGGGACGTATGTGAGGGCCTCGTCCGCCGAGATCTCGTCTCGCGTTCAGGATCCCGTGTCCTAGTGCCACCAGGCCGGGCCGCGCCGCCTGTCCAGCCATCCGCCGATGGACCACCGGTCGCGATGGATGAGAAGGATCAACGCAATGAACCCCGCCATGACCGCCAGGTCGATCACCTGGTTGCGGTGGATCGGAAAGCCGCTGTCGTTGAGCGCGAAGGGATCGAAAAACCCGTCCCACCGGCGCGTGATCGTGAAGACATGCATCACGGCAAGCGCGCCAAAGCTCAGCAGTCGGAACAGGCCTACAGCGGCCAACAGGCACAGGATGATCTGGATCGCGCCGACGGCATAGATCTGGGCAAAGCTGGGGTCGATGCCGTCGAAATGCCGCGCCAGTTGGGCATACTGTCCGGGCGTGATGATCTTGTGGGCGGCCCAGAGAAAGATGAACCACGACAGCCCAAGGCGCAGGATGAGGGTCGCGGCGGCGTCGCGGTTCGTCTCGGACATGATCTTTTCCCTGTTCGACGACTTCGCCCTAGCAGACGACCTTCGCCTGGGGCAGTCACAACCCCGTGGGGATCATCGCCTTGATCGCCGCCGTGTGCTCCGGCGTACCCGGGGCCAGCGCACGGGCGTCGTCCAGCGGTGTTTCGGTCAACCGGTCGACCAGCCCGAAGGCCAGCGCCTCGGCCGCCGTCAGGCGTGCGCCGCCCGTCAGGATCAGGTTCGTCCGCGCCGGGCCGATCAGGCGCGCCATCCGACTCGGGTCCGACGGCTGCGGCAGGAACCCCAGTTTTGCGACCGGATAGAAGAACGACGCATGGGGCACCGACAGGCGTATGTCGCAGGCCAGAGCCATGCCGAACGCGCCCCCGGCCAGCGTGCCGTTCAGCGCGGCAACCGTCAGGCAGGGCTGTTCCGCGATGGCCGCCGACAGCTTTTCCCACAGGGGCGAGGTGGCGAGGCCCGCGCGCGTCTCCTCCAGGTCCGCGCCCGCGCTGAACACTTTTGCCCCTGAGCCGCTCAGGATCAGCAGGCGCAAATTACCTGCCTTACGAATGTGCCCCGCCAGTTCCGCCAGCATCGCGCCCGTCAGAGAATTCGCCTTGTCCGCCCGGTCGATGGTCAGTGTCAGGACATCGCCGTCCCGGACCGCTCGGATCATGTCAGCCCGACTTTTCGACGGATTGCTTCGTCCCGTAGCGACACTTCGGTTCCCAAGAGATCATCCGCCCCCGCCCCGCACATCCAGACCAATGTGTCGGCCACCCATTCCGGCGGGATGTGATCGGACCAGTCAAGTTGTGCGACCGGACCGACGCCGCTGGCCTTGATCTCCCGCTGCATCTGGGTTGCGACCGTGCCGGGCGACAGGCCCATGACACGCAGGGTGTCGCCGTGTTCCACGTGCAGGCATTCCGTCAGCATCTTCGCCCCGGCCTTCGATGTGCAGTAATGCGACCATCCGGCCAGACCCCGGTGCGCCGCCCCCGACGAGATGGTGATGACCGTGCCCGACCCCTGGGCCAGCATCACCGGAAGGGCCGCCCGGATGCCGTGATAGACCCCTTTCAGGTTCACATCGATTGCCGTGGTCCAGGCGGCGGGGTCGCTTTCGGCCAGACCGGCAATCGGCTCGATCACGCCTGCGTTGTTTATGACCACATCCAGCGCGCCGAAGGTCTCGACCGTCGCATCGACGGCGCGGGCCATTTCGGACCAGTTGGCCACGTCGCAGGGGATGGCCAGCGCGCTTTTCCCGATTTCGCCCGCAAGGTCGGCGATTTCCGCCGTCCCCCGTGCGAGCAAGGCCAGATTGGCGCCCTGTGCCGCAAAGGCGCGGGCCGCTGCGGCGCCGATGCCGCGGGATGCGCCGGTAATCAGGATTGTCTTGCCAGCAAGCTCTGTCATTGTCGCCTCCGGTTGACCCCGTTGCCGAGGTCCGATTTGCTATGTCCGACTATTTGTAAAGGAACGTTCACGATGCCGAAACATGCCATTCTGGGCGCTGCCGCCCTTTTGCTGACCACAGCGCCCGCCGCCTGGGCCGATCTGGATGCGCCAACGATCTGGGCTGACTGGCAATCTCTGTATCAAACCATGGGGTTGGAGCTGACGGCCGAGACTGAATCCTACGAAGGCGGAACGCTGACCCTCGACGGGCTGACGATGACGGCCGAGATTGCCGGGGCCGAATCCGTCGCGAACTACGGATCGATCACCCTTGTCGAACAGGGCGACGGAACCGTCCGCGTCAACATTCCCGCCGTGATCGAGAGCAAGACCACCACCGAGGTCGATGGATATTCGCAGGATCAGACCGTGACCTTCACGAACGAGGGATTGTCGTTGATCGTGCGCGAAGACGGTGCCGAGCGGGTTTACGATTTCGCCGCCGATGCCGTTTCGATGCTGATCGAGACGGATACGAATGTCGGCCCCGATGCGCCCAACGTGGCGATCACATTCACGGATATCGTGTCGGAATACCGCTCTGGCGTCGACGGCGATGCCAACAAGTTTGCGCAGACGTTCAACAACGATGCCCTGACGATCAATGTCTCGTCCGAAGGCGATGCCCCTGGCGTATTGAACTACGTCATGTCGGGTGTCGAAGGCGTGGTCGATGGCACCTATGGCGACCTCGAGGGCCCCGGCTTTACCGCCAGCAAGCTGCTCAACATAGAATACGCGGCGACGATCACCCATTCAGGGTCGACCACGAATTTGTCGATGCAGAATCCCGAGGGGCCCTTCACGATGACCGGAGCCTCTGCGTCGGGCAGCCTGGGGTTCGGGATGGAGGACGGCGTGGTCAGCTATGACATCGGCTCGACGGACGCCAATGTGCAGATGCAGCTGCCGATGTTGCCGGTCCCCGTGTCCATGAGCATGTCGGAGGCGCGGACGGCATTCGACTTCCCCCTCGGCCCGGTCGGCGAGGAGAAGCCTTTCGGTATGACGCTGTCCTATCGCGGTCTTGCCATCGATGATGCGCTTTGGGGTCTTTTCGACCCCACCGGGCAATTGCCGCGCGACCCGGCCGACCTGGTGGTCGATCTGGAAGGAACCGCCGTGCTGAACGTCGACGTCTTCGGCGACCCCGAGGCGATGGCGGGCCTTCAGGGCCCTCCAGGTGAATTGAAGGGCGTCGCCATCAAGCAGATCCTGCTGTCGTTGGCTGGGGCGGAATTGCGCGGCTCGGGTGACCTCGATTTCCCGACGCCCGGACCCGTGCCGCAGCCGGTCGGGACGATCAACCTGGCGCTCGACGGTGGGTTCAGCCTGATCGACAAGATCGTGGCGCTGGGCTTCATCCCCGCCGAGCAGGCCGCCTTCGTCAAGGGCATGGCCGGTGCCGTGGCCAAGCCTGTCGGAGACGATCAACTTGAATCGGTGATCGAGTTCACGCCCGGCGGCGGCATCACGGCCAACGGCCTGCCGCTTCAGTAAACCGCTGCGACTTCGGTCACTTGTGCCCCGCCCGACCCGGCGGGGCATTTTCGTTGGGGCTTGGCCCGTCTCTGCGGTCAAAGGCAGCCTTGGCCTTGTGGACAGGGGGGTGCAGGGCTACCTGCTGCTCAGACGCGCCGCGAAGGAGACCGCATGACCGACCTGTCCCGTTTGACCGAAGGGCTCTTGCAGGCCGCCACCCGCGCCGGGGCCGATGCGGCCGACGCGATTGCCATCGACGGGACCTCCGTCTCGGTCGATGTGCTGGGCGGCAAGCTGGAACATGCCGAGCGGTCCGAGGGAGTGGAAATCGGCCTGCGGGTGATGGTTGGCCAGCGGCAGGCCTGTGTCTCTGCCTCCGACATCAGCGACCGCACGCTTGCCATGATGGCCGAACGCGCCGTCGCCATGGCCCGCGAAGCGCCCGAAGACCCCAACATCGGTCTGGCCGATCCCGCGCAGCTGGCCCGGGATTGGGATGCCGAGCGTCTGGACATGGTCGACGCGGGGCCCGCCCCGTCCCCCGAAGAGCTCCAGGACATGGCTGCCCGGGCCGAGGCGGCGGCGCTTGCCGTCACCGGCATATCGCAGGTCGGGTCCGCCGGCGCTAGCTATGGCAGCCGCCGCATCCATCTGGCGGCCACCAACGGGTTCGAAGGCGGCTATGCCCGCACCGGCACCTCGCTCAGCTGTGTCGCCATCACCGGCGAAGGCACGAAAATGGAGCGGGATTACTATGGCGACAGCCGCATTCACCGCGCCGACCTCGACAGTCCAGAAGACGTGGGCCGGATCGCCGCAGAGCGGACCGTCGCGCGCCAGGGGGCAACGAAACCCCCGACTGGCGCATATCCGGTCGTCTATGACGAGCGGGTCGCCGGTCAGATCATCGGTCACCTGCTCAGCGCCATCAATGGCGGCAGCATCGCGCGCGGCAGCAGTTTTCTGCGCGACGCCTTGGGCGAGCTGGTCCTGCCTGCGGGGCTGAGCCTGACCGAAGATCCGACGATGCCGCGCATTTCCGGGTCCAAACCCTTCGATGCCGAAGGTCTGCCCGTCGCCCCCCGCGATATCGTGGCGGATGGTGTTCTGACCGGCTGGATCCTGGATCTGGCCACAGGGCGCAAGCTGGGACTGCCGAGCACGGCCAATGCGGCGCGCGGAACCTCTGCCCCGCCGTCGCCGTCAACGACAAACATCCGCCTGACCCCCGGCCGCCAAAGCCGTGCCGACCTTCTGGCGGACATGGGGACCGGATTGCTGATCACGTCGATGATCGGATCGTCGATCAATGCGACGACCGGGGATTATTCGCGCGGTGCCTCGGGCTTTTGGGTCGAGAACGGGGAAATCGTCCGTCCGGTCAACGAATGCACGGTCGCGGGCAACCTCCGGGACATGTTGCGCAGCCTGCGCCCGGCGAATGACGCGCGACTGCATGTCGGGCGACAGGTTCCGTCGCTTCTGGTGGAAGGGCTCACGATTGCCGGCGGCTGATCGCGACCTGCTTGCCAGTGCCGCCCATGCCGCCGGAGAGATCGCCCGCCGGCATTTCGGCAATGGCCCCGAAACCTGGGACAAGGGCGATGGCCAGGGCCCGGTGACCGAGGCGGACCTGGAAATCGACGCCATGCTGCGCGAGCGCCTGATGGCGGCGCGTCCCGACTATGGTTGGCTGTCCGAGGAAACGGCGGATGGGCCCGACCGGCTGACCCGCAAGCGCGTCTTCATCGTCGACCCAATCGACGGCACGCGGGCGTTCCTGAACGGCGAGCTGACGTTCAGCCACTCCCTCGCCGTGGTCGAAGACGGTATTCCGATTGCCGCCGCGATCTACCTTCCCATGAAGGACCGGCTTTATCTCGCCGCACGCGGTCAGGGAGCGACACGAAACGGCGACACGATCCGCCATTCTGGGCGGCCCGAACTGGACGGGGCGACGGTTCTGGGGACCAAGGCCAATTTCGCCGATGCCAACTGGAAAGGCGGAACGCCCCCGGTGACGCGCCGCTTCATGCCGTCGCTGGCCTATCGTCTGGCCCTTGCCGCCGAGGGACGTTTCGACGCGATGATCACCCTGCGCCAGGCCTGGGAATGGGATATCGCCGCCGGCGCCCTGATGGTGAGCGAGGCCGGGGGGCGCATCACCGACCGCCGCGGCGCGGACCTGCGGTTCAACGGTGCGACCCCGATGCTGGACGGGGTGCTGGCGGGCACGCCGGACATCGCCGATGCCCTGATCCGGCGATTGGTCTGAGGTTCACGCCGCCGCCGCGACAGGCTATGGGGCAGGTGACATGACATGAAGGAGGCCAAGATGGTCCAACGCCTGCACCTCGTCTTCGGGGGGGAACTCGTGAATCCCAGCTCGACCCAATTCACCGACGTCGAGAACATCGATATTGTCGGCATGTATCCCGACTATGCCAGCGCCTACAGCGCCTGGAAGGGTGCGGCACAGCGGACGGTGGACGATGCCCACATGCGGTATTTCATCGCCCACATTCACCGCCTGCGGGACGAGGAGTCGCCCGCCTCTCCGACCGAGGAACTGGGCTGACCCCATGGCCTTCTCGCCCGTCCTGGCGGCCTATCTGCTGTTTTCGAACCGGGCGACGGGGTTTGCGGAGCGGACCCTGAAGCGCCGTCTTGCCAAAGGCAAGGAAGACCCGGCGCGCCTGGATGAGCGTCGTGGGATCGCGTCGGTGGCGCGCCCCGACGGGCCGCTGATGTGGCTTCATGCGGCCAGCGTGGGCGAAAGCGTCTCGCTGCTGGAGATGATCCGCCGGATCGGCGAGGAGCGTCCGGAATTGACGTTCCTTCTGACGACGGGGACGGTGACTTCGGCCCAGATCTTGGCCGACCGCATGCCGGGTCAGACCATCCACCAGTTCGTACCACTGGATGTGCGCCCCTGGGTGCGGCGCTTCCTGGATTACTGGAAACCCGACCTTGTCGTTCTGGCCGAGGCGGAGATCTGGCCCGCCCTTCTGCACGAGACGAGCGCGCGCGACATTCCGATTGCGATGATCAACGCCCGCATGACCGAAGGTGCCCACAAACGCTGGCGGTTTGCGCGGCGGGCTGCGAAAACACTTTTGCAGCGGATCGGAACCGTTCAGGCGCAAGATCAGGCAACGGCGGATCGCCTGTTGTCGCTCGGCCTGCCGCCGGAACGTCTCGAAGTGACCGGAACCCTCAAGGAGGGGTCGGCGGCGCTTCCACATGACGAATTCGAGCGCCAGGATTTGGCCCGCGTGCTTGAAGGACGGCCCTGCTGGCTTGCCGCCTCGACCCACGAGGGGGAGGAGGCCATGGCCGCCCAGGCGCACCGTGTCGCCCGCCGGTCCTGGCATCGCCTGCTTCTGATCGTGGCCCCGCGTCATCCGGACCGGGCCGACGGGATTGTCGCCGGTCTGCGCGCGGGCGGCTGGAAGGTGGCGCAGCGGTCCCGGTCCGAGGACATCACGGCCGAGACCCAGATCTACGTCGCCGACACCATCGGCGAGATGGGGCTCTGGTATCGTCTCTGTCCGGTCAGTTTCATCGGCGGCTCCCTGGTTGAGGTCGGTGGCCACAACCCGTTCGAGCCAGCCGCGCTCGGCTCGGCGATCCTGCATGGCCCCCATGTCGTCAACTTCGCCGATATCTTCGAGCGCTTGGCCGAAGCGAAGGCCAGCCTTTGTGTCAGCGAAGAGTCCCTGGGCGACTCGGTCGCGCGAACGCTGGAGCCGGACGAGGCCGCGCGCATGGCCCATGCCGCCTGGTCCGTCTGTTCCGAGGGCGCGGAAGTGACGGAAAAGGCGATGGACCTGCTTCTGGCGATGCTCGACGGGGTCGAGTGAGATGCGCGCGCCCGGCTTCTGGACCCGGCCTGCGGGGCTTTGGTCACATCTTCTGACACCGCTGAGCTGGATCTATGCCGCTGCAACCGCACGCCGGGTGGCACAGCCGGGCCACAGTGCCGGGGTGCCGGTGATCTGCGTGGGCAATCTGACGGCAGGTGGGACCGGCAAGACGCCGACGGTCATCGCATTGGTGCAGCGTCTGGCCGAACGCGGGACCGTCGCCCATGTGGTTAGCCGTGGCTATGGCGGGCGGCTTGACGGGCCGGTGCAGGTCGATCCCGCGCGCCATGATGCGGCGGACACCGGGGACGAGCCCTTGCTGCTGTCGGCCTTCGCCCCGACCTGGGTCGCAAGGGATCGGGCGCTGGGTGCAAAGGCTGCCGTCGCCGCCGGGGCTCGGGTGATCGTGCTGGATGACGGATTTCAGAACCCGGCGCTGACCAAGGATCTGTCGATTGTCGTGATCGACGGCGGTGTCGGCTTCGGCAATGGGCGCGTGATACCGGCTGGCCCGCTTCGGGAACCGGTCGCCAAGGGGTTGGCCCGGGCCGATCTCGTCCTGACGATCGGGTCCGAAGAGGTGCCGCTGCCTGTCTCCATCCCCCGCGTCCGCGGGCATCTGACGCCCCTGCAAACGGGCATGGATTGGACCGATATGCCGGTCTTCGCCTTTGCCGGGATCGGTCGGCCCGAGAAGTTCTTTGCCACCCTCAGAACGCTTGGGGCCGACCTGCGCGGGACCGAGGCGCTGGCGGATCATCAGCCCCTGACACCCGCACTGTTGCGCAGGCTTGCGGCGCAGGCCGCAAAACTTGCCGCGCAGCCGGTGACGACGGAAAAGGACGCCGTTCGACTGCCCGCCAACCTGCGCGGGCAGGTCCTGACCCTTCCCGTGCGGCTACAACTGGACGATTGGACTGTGATCGACGCGCATCTGGACCGTCTGGGCCTTTGACGCACTCGACATGAAAACGGGCCGCGCGGGATGTCCCGGCGGCCCGTTCGATCTGAAATACCTGGGGATCAGCTGGCTTCGTCGACCAGAGCGCCGAGCTGCGACAGGCTCATGTTGCCGCTATGGACTTCGCCGTTGATCAGGAAAGACGGGGTGGAGCGGATGCCGTCCGAGCTGGCGTTGCCTTCGTACCAGGCGAGCAGACTCTGCGCCATTTCGCCATCCTGCAGGCAGGCGTCGGCCTGCTCGGCGGATAGGCCCGCCTGCGCCCCGATCCGCTTGAGGCTGGCGGCGACCGACGCCGGGTCACCCTGCCGGGCCCATTCGCCCTGGGTCTGGTAGAGCACTTCGGCCACACCGAAGTACCGATCCTGCCCGGCGCAGCGCGCGATCATCGCGGCCCAGAGACCGTAACGGTCGAAGAATACCTCACGGTAGGTGAAGTGCACCTTGCCGGTCTCGATATAGTCGCGGCGGAAGTCCTTGAAGGTATCGCGGTGGAAATTCGCGCAATGCGGGCAGGTGAAGCTTGCGTATTCGACGACCTTCACCGGAGCGTTGGCATCGCCGATGGAAATGTCCTCGATCTCGATCGTCTGCGCATTGGCCGCGCCCAGATCGACCAGGCCGCCCTCGGTCGCATTGCCGTTCCAGAGGCCGTAGGCCCCTCCGGCAACCAGGCCGGTGGCCGTCAGGACAAGGGCCTTGCGTCGGGTGATCATCTGCATTCCTCCGTTTCGCCCGTCTCAGGCGCGTTGTTTTGATATGATATTGGCGGCAAGCCGTTCAAGGCTTTCGCGAAGTCCAGTGTCGCCCACGGTTGCGGTCTGGCGTCGCGCCAATTCCACCGTTTCGGCATCGGGGGCCGGGCGGGCCTTCGGCTTGGGTGTGAAGGCAGCCTGACCATCGGCAAAGCCGGTCGGGGCCGTCTGGGTCAGGGTGATGCGGCTGATGGCGTTGTAGCCATAGCAGGCGTTCACCTTCTCCACGATCTTCGGCAACTGCATGTTGAGCATCGGCGCCTGCGCCCCCGTGGTCAGCACCGTCAGGACCGCGCCGAACCCGCCTCGGGGAAAGCCGACCTTGACCGGGCGACAGATGGCGGCGGTGTCCGGCCCGACAATCTCTTCCCAATGGGTCAGGAGTTTCGTCTCCGAAAAGCCGCGCTTTTCGCCCAGACGACGGACATCCCGCTCCACGAGTGAGGAGACGCGGCGGGCGGATTTGCGATAGATGGCCATGAAACGGGCTTCCTCTCGGGTCGATGCAGTCTACATCACTGGCCGTAGCAGGGAACAGGGGCCACCTCACCAATGCGTGATAAGCGAAGCGACGCGTTGCTGGCCTGGTACGATCGCCAGGCCCGCGACCTGCCCTGGCGCGCGCCGCCGGGGTCGGAGCAAGCGGCGGACCCCTACCGCGTCTGGCTGAGCGAGGTGATGCTGCAACAGACGACCGTGGCCGCCGTGAAGGACTACTTCGCCCGCTTCACAGAAAAATGGCCGCGTGTTCAGGATCTTGCCGCCGCCGAGGATGCCGAGGTGATGGCCGCCTGGGCGGGACTTGGATATTACGCACGGGCGCGCAACCTTCTGAAATGCGCGCGGGTCGTGGCCCACGATCTTGGCGGCGTGTTTCCCGATACCGAGGACGGGCTGCGCGCCTTGCCCGGCATCGGCCCCTATACCGCCGCCGCGATTGCCGCGATCGCCTTTCAGCGGCCCGCCGTGGTCGTAGACGGCAACGTAGAGCGGGTGATGTCCCGCCTTGCCGCCATCGAAGTGCCCCTGCCGACCTCGAAGCCCCTGATCCGCGACGTGGCCGCCGCGATGACGCCGCAGGATCGCCCCGGCGACCATGCACAGGCCGTCATGGACCTGGGCGCGACGATCTGCACACCCCGGTCGCCTGCCTGTATCCTCTGCCCGCTGTCTGCCGATTGCGCCGCGCGGGCCGCCGGAATTGCCGCTGACCTGCCCCGCAAACTGCCCAAGGCGGCCAAGCCCGAGCGGCGGGGCTTCGTCTATGTCGCGCAGCGCGGGGACACCTGGTTGCAGGAGACGCGCCCGCCCAAGGGTCTGTTGGGCGGAATGCTGGCCTTTCCCACTTCCGAGTGGTCCGAAGACCCGGCCCCAGCCCCGCCCTTCGCCGCCGATTGGGAGGCCTTGGGCGATGTCCGACACACCTTCACCCATTTCCACCTGACGCTGACCGTTCTGCGCGCAGATGCCGCAGGCAATGCGGATCGCGGCACCTATGCTCCATTGGACCCCGGGGCCTTGCCCACGCTGTTCGCCAAGGCGCACCGGCTGGTAACGCAGCGTTTCGCAGCGGGCGCTTGAGCGGGGGACCGGGCCTGCGGTAGTATGCCGACCGAACGCATCGGAGGCTTTGCCCGTGTCCATCACTACCCTTGACGACGATCAGGTCCGCAATCCTGTGGCCGCGCTCCCGTTCTGGGTGTCGCTGACGATGGTGCCGATCATCTGGTTCGGCGCTGTGATGGGCGGTCACTGGGTGCTGGCGATCCCGGTCTATTCCTGGGGCCTCTATTCCCTGCTGGATCTCGTCGCCGGGGAAAACGAACGAAACGCCGACCCTCTGATGGAGCGGTCGGGTCTTGGCTGGTACCGCGCAATCACATTGCTTTGGGGACCGGTCCAGTTCGTCACCCTGTTCGCGCTGATCTACTACGCCACCCGTGCCCCCCATCTGGAGGGTTGGTCGCTGGTCGGGCTGTTCTTCGGCATGGGGGTCGTGTCGGGGACCATCGGCATCAACTATTCCCACGAGCTGCTGCACCAGAAACCCAAGGTCGACCGCTGGATGGGCGACCTGCTGCTGGCGATGGTGATGTACGGCCATTTCCGGTCCGAACACCTGTTGGTGCATCACCGCTACGTCGCGACCCCACGCGACCCGGTGACCGCCCGCTACAACGAGGGGTTCTATCGCTTCTTTCCCCGGGTGCTGCGCGAATGCCTGGTCTCCGCCTGGCACGCCGAAGCCGCGATGCTGGACCGCAAGGGCCTGTCGCGCTGGCATCGCAGCAATCCGTTCTGGCGGTATTTGGCGCTTCAGGCGGCGATGCTCGTGCTGGCCCTTGCCCTGGGCGGCTGGCTCGGGATCGGGCTGTTCCTGCTTCAGGCCGGCGTCGCGATCTGGCAGCTTGAGTTGGTTAATTACATCGAACACTACGGTCTGACGCGCCGCCATCTGGGCGATGGCAAATACGAGCCGGTCAAGCCGCATCACAGCTGGAATTCAGCACAGAAGGTGTCGAACTGGCTGCTCATCAACCTGCAACGCCACTCGGACCACCATTTCAAGCCGGACCGGCCTTTCCCGCTGCTCCAGACCTATGATGCGAACGACGCGCCGCAATTGCCTGCGGGCTATCCCGTGATGACGGCGGCGGCGATGGTGCCGCCCCTCTGGCGTCGCATGATGAACCCGAAGGTGCGCGCCTGGCGCAAGCAGTATTACCCGGATATCTCGGACTGGAGCGCCTACAAGTCCGCCAGCAATCCGCAACCCCGCTAGCGGCGGGGCATCCGGAACAGGCGCCAGACATAGATCCCCACAACCGCCCCCAGGGTCGCCCATCCAAGCGGTTCGAACCAGCTTGCGACCTCTTCGAATTGGGAGCGGACGATAAAGCCCGCGATGGCGAGGCCGCCGATCCAGACGACCGTTCCAAGCGTCGAGAACAGCAGGAACTTTCCGATCGGCATCCGCGCCACACCCGCGGGCACGGAAATCAACGTCCGAAACCCCGGCAGGAAGCGGCCGATCAGGACGGCCCAGTGGCCCTTTCGGCCGAACCACTCCGCCGTCCGGTCCACATCCGCCGCCGAAATCGTCAGCCAGCGGCCATATCTTTCGGCCAGGTCGCGCAGCCGCTCCAACCCGAGCCAAAGGCCGACATAATACCAGAACGTCGCCCCAAGGACCGATCCGAAGGTCCCGACGACGATCACCATCGGCAGGGTGAACCGCCCCTCCGCCGCAAGGAACCCCGCCAGCGACATCACGATTTCCGAAGGGATCGGCGGAAAGACATT
This sequence comes from Jannaschia pohangensis, assembly GCF_900113875.1. Classification (GTDB taxonomy): domain Bacteria; phylum Pseudomonadota; class Alphaproteobacteria; order Rhodobacterales; family Rhodobacteraceae; genus Jannaschia; species Jannaschia pohangensis. The sequence goes on from NZ_FORA01000006.1 coordinate 18,349, forward strand.
CTCGATCAGCATCAGGAAGGCGAGTCCGAGATACCCGCCCGCCGCCATCGTCTCCGTGATCCATTCGAACATGGCGGCTTCTCTGCTTCAAAAATACTCCGGGGGTGCGGGGGCCGGCCCCCGCCCGGTCACCGCGACTTGCGCAGGTCGTCGAAGGCGCGAAGATCCCCGATCAGCCCCGCCATCTGATCCACGGGGATCATGTTGGGGCCGTCGGACGGGGCATTGTCCGGGTCCTGATGCGTCTCTATGAACAGGGCGCTGACCCCCACGGCGCAGGCGGCGCGAGCCAGCACCGGGGCAAACTCGCGCTGACCGCCCGATGTGGTGCCCTGACCCCCCGGTTGCTGCACCGAATGGGTCGCGTCGAAGACGACGGGATAGCCCGTCCGCTCCATCGTCGGCAGGCCGCGAAAGTCACTGACCAGCGTGTTATAGCCGAAACTGGTGCCCCGGTCGCAGAGCAGGATCCGGGTGTTTCCGGTGCTCGCCACCTTGGCGGCGACGTTTTCCATGTCCCATGGGGCCAGGAACTGACCCTTCTTGATATTGATGGCGCGCCCCGTCTCGCCCGCGGCCAGCAAGAGATCCGTTTGGCGCGACAGGAAGGCAGGGATCTGCAGCACATCGCAGACCTCGGCGGCGGGGGCGCAATGGTCCGGCAGGTGAACATCCGTCAAGACGGGACAGCCGAATTCGTCGCGGATCTGCCCCAGGATGCGCAGGCCTTCCTCCATCCCCAGACCCCGCTGCGAGCCGAGGGACGAACGGTTCGCCTTGTCATAGCTTGCCTTGAAGATGAACCGCGTGCCGGTCGGCGCGCAGGCCTCGGCGATGCGTTCGGCCATCATCCGGGCGTGGTCGAGGCTTTCCAGCTGGCAGGGCCCGGTGATCAGCGCGAAGGGCGCGTCGCCGCCGATCGCGATATCGCCCACGGTCACGGTGCGGGTGGTGATGGGATCCATGGCTCAGGCCTCTCTCAGGACGGCTTCGATGCGGGGCACATCCGCCGGATTGTTCAGCTCCCAGAACAGGCGACCCCTGGCGTCCACCTCGACGCAGGCGACGGTCGCCCCGTTTTCCAAAAAGCGCAACTGCTCGAGCCCCTCGCGCCGCTCCAGCTCACCCTCGGGCCAGCCGGTATAGGCGCGCAGGGCCTCGGGGCGATAGGCATAGACGCCCACATGGTGGAACACCGGGATCGGATCAGGCAGCTTGCCCGGGTCGATATAGGGGATCACTTCCTTGGAGAAATAGAGCCCGTGCCGGTTGCGGTCGAAGACGGCGGTGGTGCCGCCCACGCGGTCGGCCTTCCGGTCCTCGACGAACATCGCATAGGTCTTGGCATCGCAGCGCAGGACGGGCGTCGCCACCTGGGCATCGGCATCGTTGGCCATCCGCTCGATCAGCGCGGTCAGGAACCAAGGCGGCGTCAGGGGGGCGTCGCCCTGAAGGTTCACGATCAGGTCAGCGTCGATCTGGGCCAGCGCCTCGGCGCAGCGCTCGGTGCCGTTGCGTGCCTCCGAGGAGGTCATCAGGACGTCCGCGCCAAAGCCGCGCGCCGCGTCCGCGATCCGGTCATCGTCGGTGACGACATAGGTCGCGGCGATATCGGGCACCTGCAACGCCGCTTCCCAGGTCATCTGGATCAGCGTCTTCCTCGTGCCGTCGCGTTGCGTCAATTCGGCCAGCGGCTTGCCCGGATAGCGCGTGGAGGCATAGCGGGCGGGGATCAGGATGACGGTCTTCATGCGACGCCGGCCCTCAACAGGTCATGGATATGCAGGATGCCGACCGGCGTGTCGCCTTCGCAGACGACCAGCACGTTCAGCTTGCGCTCGTTCAGGACGGCCAGCGCCTTGGCGGCCAGCATGTCGGGCGCGACGGTCAGCGGCTTGCGCGTGGCCACTTCGCCCGCCGTCCGATCCATCAAGTTGGCCATGTTGCGCCGTAGGTCGCCGTCGGTGATGACCCCGACCAGCGTCGCGCCTTCGGTCACGACGGCGATGCCCAGACCCTTGGCGGTCATCTCGACCAGCGTGTCGCCCATGGGTGTCGCGGCTCCGACCAGCGGCAGACGTTCGCGGCCCTGCATGATCTGATGCACGCGGGCCATTTGCGCGCCCAGTTTGCCGCCCGGGTGGAAGACGCTGAAATCCTCGGCCTTGAAGTTGCGCTTGCGCAAAAGGGCGACGGCCAGCGCATCGCCCATGCCAAGGGTGAGAGTCGTCGAGGTGGTGGGCACCATGCCGATGCCGCAGGCTTCGGGCAGGGCGGGCAGCGTCAGGCGGTGGTCGGCGGCCTGCATCAGCGTCGAGTCGGGGCGCGAAGACAGCCCGATCAGCGGAACCCCGAACCGCCGCGTGTGGGCGACGATGTCGCGCAGCTCTGCCGTCTCGCCCGAGTTGGAAATCGCCAGCACGGCGTCGCCGTCCACGATCATGCCCAGGTCGCCATGGCTCGCCTCTGCGGGATGAACGAACAGCGCGCGCGTGCCGGTCGAGGCCAGGGTGGCGGCGATCTTGCGGGCGATATGGCCCGATTTGCCGATGCCGGTGACGATGACCCGGCCCGGCAAGGCGGCGATCAGCTCGACGACAGCGAGGAAATCAACGGGCATCGCATCGGCCAGCGCCTCCAGTGCGCGCGCCTCGGTCCGCAGGACTTCCTGCCCGGTCTCGATGGGGTCTGTCATGGCAATGGCAGATAGGCCCAAGGGGTCAGAGGTGCAACTGCCGGTCGGCGGGGAGCAGCGCGTTCATCTGCGCCACATGCTGGGGCAGGCATTTGGTCAGGAAGTCGTATTCCCGGACCACATGTTCGCGGGCGGCGGGGCCCAGATGGGCGAATTTCGCAGGCTCGGCCAGAACCTCGACCACCTGTTCGGCCAGGGCCTCGGGCTGGAAGAAATCGACCAGAAGGCCGGTTTCATTATGGGTCATCGCCTCGCGGACGGGGGGGACGTCGCTGGCGACAATGGTCGCCTGCATCGCCATGCTCTCCAGCAGGGACCAGGACAGGACGAAGGGCATCGTCAGATAGATGTGGCAGCGGCTGATCTGGACGATCTTCTGGAAGTCGGGATAGGGCACCTGGCCCAGGAAATGCACCCGGTCCCAGTCGACCAGATGGCCGACCTCGCGTTCCATTTCGGCGCGAAAACCACCCTCGGCCTGGCTGGCCTTGCCATAGGACGCGCCCGAGCCGCCGACGATCAGGACCCGCGCCTTGGGCCGTTCCTTCAGGATGCGGGGAAGGGCGCGCATGAAGATGTGAAACCCGCGCGTCCGCTCCATGTTGCGGGCGACATAGGTGAAGATTTCATCGTCGCGGGTGATCTGCCCTGCCCGGCCAAGGGTCAGCGCGATGTCTGGGTTCGGCAGCAGGCGGTCGGTGCGGATCCCGTCATGGCAGACATAGAGCTTGTCATGGAACGATTTCGGAAAGGTATCGCGCTGCCACAGGGTGGGGGACAGGCCCCGGTCGACGACCTGAATGGCCGTGTTGGGCACGGCGTTGCGGGCATGGAGCAGAAACGGCGATGCCTCGGAAACCGGTTCTTCGGGGTCGAACCCGACGGGGCCGCCGCTGGCCAGGTAGTAATATTCGAAAAAGCCCAGGATCGGCACATCTGGCAGGACCTGCTTCATGAACAGAAGCTCGCCCCACCCGGTGTGCCCCAGGATCAGATCGGGGATGAAACCCTCGTCCCGCAGGGTCTTGGCCGCCATTGCCGCGCCGTAGCCGTAGCCCGTCGCCTCCTCCCATGTCTTCGACAGGCCGTAGGCGTCCTTGGCGGGGTTGTGGTGCGGGCGGTAGACGACTTTGCGCACGCCCGGCAAATCGGGGTAGTTCCGCCGCTGCGTCAGAAAGACGATGTCGTGACCGCCCTGCCGGATCAGCCAGTCCAGCAATTCGCGGTACTGGCCGGGCATGTTCTGGTGGACGATCAGGAACTTCATGGTTCAGCGTCCGACGGCGTCATAGGCATCGAACCCCGCCGCCATCGCATTTTCGCGGCTGTAGATGTTGCGCAGGTCGGCCATGCGGGCCGTCGCCATGCTGCCCGCGATGCGCGGCAGGTCGAGAGCGCGGAATTCGTTCCACTCGGTCAGCAGGACGATCAGGTCGGCGCCTTCGGCCGCGGAATAGGGATCGTCGTGCCAGACCACCCCCGGCAACAGCGCCTCGCCCTCGCGCAGGCCCTCGGGGTCGACGACGCGGACCTTCGCGCCGCCACCGACCAGCGCCGGGACGATGGTCAGGCTGGGGGCTTCGCGCATGTCGTCGGTGTTGGGTTTGAAGGTCACGCCCAGAACAGCGACGGTCTTGCCGTTGAACCTGCCGTCGCAGAGATCGCGCAGCTTTTCGACCATGCGGTGTTTGACGTTCTCGTTGACCAGCATCACCGTCTCGGTGATCCGCATCGGCACGGCGTGTTCCTGGCCGATCCGGGCCAGCGCGGCGGTATCCTTGGGAAAGCACGACCCGCCATAGCCGGGGCCCGCATGCAGGAACTTGTTGCCGATGCGGCCATCCATCCCCATGCCCTTGGACACCTTCTTGACGTCCGCGCCGACCTTTTCGCACAGGGCGGCAATCTCGTTGATGAAGGTGATCTTGGTCGCAAGGAACGCATTGGCCGCGTATTTGATCATCTCCGCGGATTCGAGGTCGGTGACCATGATCGGAAAATCGCGCAGATACAGCGGGCGATAGATGTCCGACATCACCTTGGCGGCGCGATCGGTCTGAACGCCGACGACCACGCGGTCGGGGCGCATGAAGTCGTCGATGGCCGCCCCCTCGCGCAGGAATTCGGGGTTGGAGGCGACGTCGAAGTCGGCCTCGGGGGCCGCGACGCGGATCGCCTCGGCCACCTTGCGGTTGGTGCCCACGGGGACGGTCGATTTGGTCACCACGACGGCATAGCCGGTCATTGCCTGCCCGATCTCGGCGGCGGCGGCCATCACATAGGTCAGGTCGGCGTGCCCGTCGCCCCTGCGCGTCGGGGTGCCCACGGCGATGAACACCGCATCGGCGCCGTCGACGGCGGCCTTCAGGTCGGTGGTGAACGACAGGCGGCCTGCGGCGACATTGCGCGCCATCAGATCGTCGAGGCCCGGCTCGAAGATGGGGACCTTCCCCGCTTCCAGCATCTCGATCTTGCGGGGATCCTTGTCGACGCAGCAGACCTCGTGGCCGAAGTCGGAAAAGCAGACCCCCGACACGAGCCCGACATAGCCGGTGCCGATCATGGCGATACGCATGGATGCTTCCCTCAACAAATGCCCGGTCGTGCGACCATCGTCGCCGACGGTCCTGTCCTTGCCAAGGCAAAGTGGCAAGGATGTGGCATTGAGGTCATCCGGACGGGCGAAAATCCCGCGTTCGCATTGCCATCCGGGCGGCCCGACTGTCCTGTCCGGCAAACCGGTCCCGCCAAGAGGTCCATCCGATGAGCAGTTCCCCCCGCCGCGTGTTGATCGTGGTCGAAAACCTTCCCGTGCCGCTGGACCGCCGCGTCTGGCTGGAGGCGACGTCGCTGACCGCGGCAGGCTATGAGGTTTCCGTGATCTGTCCCATGGGGCGGGGCTGGGATGCGCCCTTCGAAGTGATCGACGGCGTCCACATCTATCGCCATCCCGCCCCGCCCGAGGCGCATTCGGGAGCCGTCGCCTATGCCCGCGAATACCTGCACGCGATCCGCCACTGGTTTCGGCTGGCCCGTGTGGTCCGGCAGGAGCGGGGGTTCGACGTCATCCACGGGTGCAACCCGCCCGACCTGATCTGGCTTCTGGCCCTGCGGTATCGGCGGGCCGGGGTGCGCTATCTGTTCGACCACCACGACGTCTGCCCTGAGCTTTTCGAGGCGAAGTTCGGCAAGCGCGGCCTGCTCTACCGCGTGATGCTTCTGTGGGAGCGGATCACCTTCGCCTGCGCCCATGTCTCGATCGCCACGAACGAAAGTTTCGCCCGCATTGCCGAACGGCGCGGCAAGATGGCGCCCGAGGATGTGTTCATCGTCCGCTCGGCCCCCCGGATCGAGAAATTCCTGCCCGGTGACGGCGACCCCGCGTATCGCAAGGCCGGCACGGTCTTGGGCTGGATCGGCATCATCGGGCAGCAGGAGGGGCTGGAGTTGCTGATCGAGGCGATGACCCACCTGCGCGACATGGGCAAGCCGGATGTTCACGTGGTTGTCGTCGGCTTCGGCCCCCACCAGCCGGTGATCGAAGCCGAGGTCGCCCGCGCGGGCCTGACCGACAAGTTCACGTTCACCGGGGCGCTCTACGGCGACGAGATGCTGGCCGCGCTCAATGCAATCGACATCGGGCTGGCGCCGGACCCCAAGAACGCGATGAACGATATCTCGACCATGAACAAGGTCATGGAATACATGACGCTGGAAAAGCCGCTGGTGCAGTTCGACCTGACCGAGGGGCGGGCCTCGGCGGGGGATGCCGGGCTTTACGCCGAGGCGAATGATCCGCGAGATTTCGCGGAACAGATCGCCTGGCTGATGGACCATCCCGACGCCGGTCGGGCCATGGGCAAACGGGGCCGCAAGCGCGTTCTGGAGGAGTTGAGCTGGGATCATTCCGTCCCCAACCTTCTCGCCGCCTATGAGCGTGTGTTCACCAAGGCCTAGGCGGTCACCCCGGGATCAACGGTACCAGCGGCGGCAGGGCATCGACCGCCAGGGCGCGCAGGCGGGCCTCGGCGTCCGCCTCGCTCTCGTCGGCGCCGATGGGTGTCATGAAACGCACCATCATCCCGTCGCTCCGCCCGGTCAGAAGACCGTCGCGGACCGCGCTGAACTTGGCCTGCCAATCGCTGGTCAGGCGCGTGCCGCGCTGTTCGAACCAGTAGTAGACCATCTGGCGGCTGAGCCCGTTCTGGATGATCGCGCGGTTGACGGGGAAGCTGTCCCCGTCAATCTGCAACGTCGTCTTGTCGAGCGAGGCGATCTCCCACCCCGCTGCCGGAAGACAGATTTCCGGGGAATGAAGCCCGGTGCCATCGGCCTGCCGTGCGTACCAGGCGACGAACAGGCCCACGGCGCCGGATTGACCCGGCGCGGCATAGTCGGCGGCCAGGTAATCCGTCGCCCCCAGAATGCGCACCACATCGGGGTCGAGATAGCCGCGCTGACCCGACCAATTGCCAAGGGTCAGGGGATAGGCGGCAAGGGTCGAGCGGGGGACCGGGCCCGCCTCGGACAGGGCCGCCTGAAGTCCGATCGCGGCGAAGGTCAGCCCTGCCAGCGCCATCATCGCGCCGCCGCCGCCGATCCGGCTGATCCGCGCGGCTTCGGGGGCCAGCCCCGCCACGTCGAGGTCGAGCATCCCGTCGGGGTTCACGCGCCGCCGCGACAGAGCCCAGGCCGTGGCCAGCAGGAGGGCGATGCAGATGCCGAAGATCACCCACCCCTCGAAGACATGCAGGAAACCCTCGGCCTGCGCGATGCCGTAGCGGTCGACCAGGATGCCGATGATCCCGATGCGCACGGCGTTCAGAAGGATCGCCAGCGGCGCGGCCATCGCGAACAGGATCACCTTGTGGGACAGAGGTCCGCGATAGAGGATCGCCGTCAGATAGGAAAAGCTCAGGATCGGGAAAAGATAGCGCAGGCCGGAACAGGCCTCGGCCACCTGTAGCTGCCAGACGCCCAGATCGATGATCTGCCCCTCGAGCAGGACGGGAATACCGGCCGCCTTGACCAGAGCGACCCCGATTTCGGCCGAAACGCCCTGTAACGCTGTCGACACTTTCCAATAGAGAACTTGCGGCAGGGGCAGCATGAAGACGAGGTGGAAGACCGACGCCCAATGCCTGCGGCCACGCGACCAGCCCATGACGATCAGGACGACCGCCATGACCCAGAGGATCATCGCATAGGTCACGATGTCGGGGATCGCCGTGCGGTTGCCCGCCAGCGCCAACAGCAAGGCGAAGAGGCCGAGGATCAGACCCGGACTGCGGGATGGCGACGCATCGACGACCGGGGGCTGGTCCCGCATCTCGCGCAGGAACAGGAAGAGAGAGATGAGCGGGATCAGCGGCCCATGGCTGTATTCCGGCGTGGCCCAGGCCGCCCCCAAGGCAGCCGCGCCCGACCAGAAGAGCGGGATGGCGGCCAATGTCGCCAGGGCAAGGGCGATTCTCCCGAAGGGCAGGCTGCGCGCCGGGGACGTCGGGGCAAAGGCCATGCTCAGCCGCCCAGGGCGGCGCGGCGGGCGCGGGCATCCTGTGCCAGGGGGTGATCCTCGGCCGTCAGGGTCAGGACGGCGTCATAGGCCTCGCGCGCTTCGTCGATCGCGCCGGTCGCTTCCAGAACGCGGGCCAGCCGCAACTGCACCTGCGGGTCGCGGGGCAGGCCCCGGGCCGCCCGCTGCATCAGGGGCAGGGCGCCGTTCACGTCGCCGCGAAGATAGGCGATCCAGCCGATGGTGTCGGACATTGCCGGATTGCTGGTGCCGCGCAGATGCGCAGTGATGCGGGCCGCCCGCTCCAGAACCTCGGGGGTGGGGGTTCCGGCGGACAGCAGAGCGGCGAGGTTGTTGGCCGCAAGCGGATCGCGCGTGTCTTCGGCGTGCAGGGTTTCGAGCAGGGCAATCGCGCCGGCGGTGTCGCCCACCACGTCCAGTCGGTTCGACTCAATCAGCCGCAGCGCGCGGGAGGCGGGGTGCCGCGCCAGGGCTTCGGCCAGCAAGGTGTCGGCCTCATCCAGCTTGCCCTGGGACCGCAGCACGGCAAAGAGCTTGGTGTAGGCTTCGTCCGTGTCATCGGTTTCGAGCATGTCGCGATAGATCGCCTCTGCCCCGCTCACATCGTTCTCGGTCAGACGCAGATCGGCGTCGAGGATGCGAAGGGCGCGGTCGCCCGGATGCCGACCGAGGGCGGCGTCCAACTGTTGCCGCGCCAGATCGGCGTCGCCGCGACGCACGAGCCCGGCAATGAGCCGCCCGAACGCCTGCTGTCGGCCAAGGTCACCTTGCAGCATCGTCGAGAGCGCGCCATCCGCCTCGGCGCCGCGACCCTGACCCAGAAGGAGGGCCGCCTCGAGCGGGGCGATGGCTGCGCGGGCGGCATCGCTGTCGATGCGGCGCATGTGGCTGATGACCCTGTTGGCATCCGCCCAGTCACCCTTGTCGAGGTAGATATCCGCCAGCATCGCCTGAATGCCGAGGTCGCCGGGGGCCGCCTCAAAGGCGACTTCGAGAACGCGCTGCGCCACGGTATTGCGGCCCTCGGTCATCAGGGCGGTGGCATAGCGTTCGGTTTCGCGCGCGGCATGTCCCGAGGTCTGTGCCGCGGCGGCCAATTGCTCCATGGCCAGGCCGCGCTGCCCCTCCTGCGCGTGGGCGGCGGCCAGAAGGGTCATCAATTCGCTGTCGCGGGGGCGCTGCGCCAGGGCGGTGCGAAGGTCGACGATGGCGGTTTTCGGCGCCTCTTCGTCGATGGCCCAAAGCGCGCGCAACTTGAGCGCATCGGCATCGCCGGGGTCGACCGACAGGACCGCGTTCAATTCGGCTCGTGCCCGCGCGCGGTCGCCAAGACGATCGTGCATCCGGGCCAGCATGACGCGGATACGCCGCGCCTCGGGCTGTTCGCCTGCCTTGGCCAGCAACGCGGTCAGCCCGTCGACGGCGGTGTCGCGGTCGCCCTGATCGAAGCGGATGCTGTAGTCCATCGCGGAATAGACCAGCCCTGCGGGGCCATCCCCTGCATCCTTCACAAGGCGGTCCAGCTCGGCCAGGGCGCGATCCGGGCCACGAGTCCGGTTCAGGAACTGGACCAGGACCATGCGCATCTGCACCTGACCCCGCGGGGCGCCATCGGCCAGCGCCCGCAGAACGTCTTCGGCCTCGTCCAGCTTGCCGCGCGACATGTGCCGCGCCACCAGAAGGCCGGCAATCTGCGGGTCGTCCGGGTAGAGCCGGGCCAACTCGAACAGGCGCGCTTCGGCGGCGTCGGTCTGGTTGGCATCCGACAAGAGGCGAATGCGCAGGATCTGAAGCTCGGGCCAGTGGGGGTCGGCGTCGAGCGCGGCATCCAGCAGGGGGACCGCAGACATCGGGTCATCGCTGCGGGTCCTGTGATCGATGGCGACGCGCAGAAGGACGGGATGGGCGGGCGCATCGACCAGGAGCTCCGTCGCCTCGTCCGCCAGGCGCGCCTGCAGGGTCGCGGCACGTTCGCGGGTGGCGTCGTGATAGCGGCTGGCAATGCTGAGCGCCCGGCTGTCGAGGGCATCGCCATCGATCAGGGAGGCGGCATCGGCCTGACGTTCCAGCGCGGGCCAATCGGCGCGGACCAGGGCGATCTCGCCCAGTTTGGAGCGGAATTCCAGATCGTTCGGGAAGCGTTCGGCCAGCAGGGTGAATTCCTGCCGGGCTTCGCCCAGGGCCCCCTGATCGAGCAGGATATGCCCGATCGCGGCGCGGGTCGCGGCGTGGTCGGGGTCGATCTTGAGCGCGTTCCGGTATTGGATCAGGGCGCGGGGATAGTCGCCCTGTGCCGCATAGCTTTCACCGCTGGACACGTATTTGACCATCCGGTCGCCCTCGGACTTGCAGCCTGAAAGAATGAGCGCCACGGCCAAGGCCGCGGCGGTGCCCCGGAGGGTGCCCGAAATCGTCATGTGTCTGAACCTGTTTCTGCTCTGGTTCTTATTGCCGTCCAGCATGCCCGACAGGGGACGTGCGGGCAAACCGCTCGGCTGCCCGCGTCCAAGAACTCAGCGACCTGTGGCGCGAAGGACAACAGCGAAGGTGGCGCAGATGATCGCGATATCAGTGGCCAGCGACAGCGCGCGGTCATAGCCCAGATCGAACTCGGCACGGGCCGCAAAGCTCGACTGGTTGCGGTCCGAGACCTGCCAGCTGCCGGTGAGACCGGGGCGCAGGCGGAAGTACGACTGGCCGGGATAGAGACTGCGCTGCTCGGGCATCATGGGGCGCGGGCCGACCAGGCTCATGTCGCCCGTCAGAACGTTCCACAGCTGCGGCAACTCATCGAGTGAGGTGCGGCGGATGAATTTGCCAAGAGGTGTGATGCGCGGATCGTTGTGCAGCTTCTGGTCGCGGTTCCACTCGGCACGCGCGGCGGGGTCGGCGGCCAGATGCGCCTCGAGTGCGGCATCGGCGTTCATCACCATCGACCGCAGCTTCCACAGGCGGAAGCGGCGCCCCCCCAGGCCCAGGCGTTGCTGGCTATAGAAGGCCGATCCGCCGTCGAGGGCGACCAAAAGCGACAGAAGCGCGACCAGCGGCAGGACAATCGGGGCGGCCAGCAGGACCAGCGTGATATCAAGGGCTCGCTTGGCATGGGTGCGATAGGAGATGCCGCCACCCGAGCGGGGCGCAGAGGTGCCCGGCAGGTTCACGGCAGTCGCGCCGATCATGGCGGCCTTGGGATCGAACTGGATGGACATTCGTCTGTCTCGCTTCGTTGGTCTTGGCAGGGAGATCCTGCGTCGACCCCGAAACTGGCGGGACAGCGTGGTGGCTTTATGGCTTGTTAACCCTGAATCGTGGCGGTTCCGGTGTCTTTTCGCGACCCGTTTGGACACCGCCGCGATTGCGCCGCAGGTCCGCCCGGAACGTCCAATCCATGTCGTTGAATCCCCGCTCCGATGCCTTAGTCCCGTCGCATTTGAATTGAATAAACGGGATGTTCCTGTGTGTGCCGGTGAGTTTCCGGAAACAATAAAAGCAAAAATGCCGAGACTGTTCGGAAGTTGAGATGAGCCAGATACAAACCCTCTACAAGAACCACTTCGGCATGACCGGCCGCCCGTTCAGCGGGCTGGCGGATGCGACCGTGTTTCACTGGGGTCCTGCCCATGTTCGGGCGCAGGCCGCTCTGGAGTACGGGTTGATTTCCGGCGCGCCCTTCTCGGTGCTGACGGGTGTGGCGGGGTCGGGCAAGACCTCCCTTCTTCTGAACCTGCTGGAAACCGCGCCCGACGACATGCGGGTCGCGATGGTCTTGGGCCTGCGGCGCGGCGGCGGTTCGGTTCTTCCCTGGATCCTTCAGGCCCTGGGCGAAGAGGTGCCGGACGGTGCCTCCGAGACGACGCTGCATTCGCGCATCCAGAACCTGATGATCTCCGAATATGCCGCCGGTCGCCGGATCGTGCTGATCTTCGACGAGGCGCACAACATGTCGGCCGACGCGCTGGACGAGTTGCGGGTGCTGTCCAACATCAATACCGCCCGGGACCAGTTGATCCAGATCGTCCTGGCGGGTCTGCCGGCGCTGCGCGACGCCTTGCAGGACCCCGATATGGCCGGTCTGGCCCAACGGGTCGCCGCCTGGGGTCACATCGACACGCTCGACCGTGACACGCTGACGGGATACGTGTCCACGCGCCTGGCCTATGCCGGTGCGCCCGAGGATCTGTTCACCGCCGATGCGCTCGACCTCGTGTTCGAGGCGACGGCGGGCCTGCCCCGCCCGATCAACCAGCTCTGCGAACTGGCGCTGGTCTATGCCATGACGAGCGACGGTCCCTTCATCGATGCCGAGGTGATCCGCCAGGTATTGGACGATGGTCTGTTCATGCGTCCGGTGACGGCCTTGCCGTCGTTTGCGCATCTGCCCCAGGCGGATGGGGGTGACTGCGATGATGTCTGAACTCCGCTTCTACGCGCAGCTGTTCCGGCGGCGCCTGGGCTGGTTCCTGCTGGCGGTATTCCTGTGCACCGGCACCGGGGTCGGTGTCGCTGTATCGCTCAAGCCGGTCTACCTCGCAAACGCGCGACTGGTCGTCGAATCCGAGAAAATCCCCGATGAACTGGCCGCCTCCACGGTGCAGACGCAGGCGCTGGAGCATCTGCAGATCATCGAGCAGCGGGTTCTGTCGCGCGAGGCTCTGCTCGACATGGCCAATCGCCTTGAAATCTATGGCCCCGTGTCGCCCGCCCCCGATCAGATCGTGACCGACCTGCGCAAGCGCATCACCTATACCATCGAGGGCGGTCAGAACCGTCCGCGCGATCCCCTGAATGCGACGATGCTGGTCCTGGGCTTCGAGGCCGGGACTGCCGTCATGTCGGCAGCCGTCACCAACGAGTTGGTGACGCGCGTCATGGCCGAAGATGTCGACATGCGGACAAGTGTCGCCCGTCAGACGCTGGAATTCTTCGACCAGGAAGTGTCGCGGTTGCAGCAGGAACTGGCGCAGAGCGGGGCCACGCTGGTCTCCTTCCAGCAGGAGCACCAGGACGTCCTGCCCGACACGCGCGACATTCGCATGACCCGGATCATCGCGATCGAAACGGAACTGGCGCGGATCGAGCGGGACACCGCCAACATGCGCCGCGAGCGGGACCGTCTTGTGCGCCTGCACGAGTCGGTGCGCCGCCGCGAGGGCGCGCCCGAAGCCAGCTACGAAGCCCGCCAGATCGCGGCGCTTCGCCAGACACTCGATGAATTGCCCGCCGGAGACCCGGGTGCGGACGAGATCGCGCGCCGGATCACCGCGCTGAGCCGCAGGCTGGACGCGCGGGGCGAAGTCCCGGACGAGCGTCGGGCATTCCATCGCCACCGCGACGAGCTGGACGCACGTCTGGCCGAGGAGGACGCCCTGCGCATCCGCCTTCTGGACGAGCTGGAGGAGTTGCGGACAGGGCTTGCCCTGGCCCCGATCAAGGCCGCTGAACTGGCCACTCTGGAGCGGGATCACGCAAACCTTCGCGCCCAATACGACCAGGCCATCGAGTCGCGGGCCGTGGCCGAAACCGGCGATGCCATCGAAACCCTGTCCAAGGGTCAGCGGATCGGCGTCATCGAACAGGCCGTCATCCCGCGTGTGCCCGACCGACCCAATCGCAAGATCGTCGCCATCGCGGGTGCGGGCATCGGCGTGTTCCTGGGCCTTCTGATTGTCGTGCTGCTGGAACTGCGCCTTGGCTTCCTGCGCAGGCCCGTCGATCTGGAACGCCGTCTTGGGATCACCCCGATTGCGACCTTGCCGATCCTTGAGGATGTGGCGGTCGCGCCGCGGACGGGTCGCAGCCTGCAACGCAAGCTGACGGTCGCAACGGCCTGTCTGGTGATCGCGGGTCTGATCGCCGGTGTGGTGACCGGGCATCTTCCGGTGCCGACCGAAGTGGCCGACCAATTGCAACGCTTCACCAAGCTCTGACGCACCGGAAAGGACCGACCATGGATCGCCTTCACGCCGCCATCGCCCAGGCCCGCAAAGCCCGCGAAGCCGTTCTGGCAGGCGCCGGACCCGCAATGGAAGCGGAGGCGCATGCGCCCGCCTATTCCGACCCGTCGATGTTCCAGGCCCCCAAACCGCGCCGTCCCGTCGCCCCGGTCGAGGATGCGACCGTCACCACCAGCGACCCGGACGCCGCCTGGGCCGCACTGCCCTATCACGCGCCCCCGGTCGACGCGCTGCTTCAGCGGAAGATCGTGACCCGGGACGGTGGCCCCAAGAGCGCGCCGTTCGATGTGCTTCGGACCCGCGCGCTGCAACAGATGTCGGCGCAGGGATGGCGCAGGCTTGCCATCACCTCGCCCGGTCCCGGCTGCGGCAAGAGTACGGTGACGATGAACCTGGCGTTCTCGCTGGCGCGTCAGCCCGATATCCGGACCGTGGTCATCGACCTCGACCTGCGCCGCCCGATGATTGCCTCGCTTCTGGGTCTGGACACCGGGCACGAGATCACGTCGGCCATTCGCGGCACCACGTCGGTCGCCGATCAGATGGTCCGCGTGGCCGACAACCTGGCCTTCGCCACCACGGCCAATCCGGTCCACGACCCCGCCGAATTGTTGCAGGGTCGGCGGATGACCGAAATGCTGCTGCGGCTCGAAGACGATTTCGCGCCGGACGTCATCCTGTTCGATTTGCCGCCGATCATGGTCAGCGACGATGCCATCGCCTTTCTGCCGAACGCGGATTGCGCCCTGATGATCGCCGCCGCCGAGCAGAGCACCCTGGGCGACGTGGATGCCTGCGAAAAGGAACTGGCGGCACAGACGAATGTTCTGGGCGTCGTTCTGAACAAATGCGGCCACGGGAATGACGGCGGTCGCTATGGTTACGGATACGGCTACGGCTCCGATGGCTGAGACGATGCCCGGTCGCGCCCTGCGCGCCCTGGTCCGGGTTCTGGACCTGGGCGTCCTGCTTCATCCGCTCCGGATGCTGAACTATTATGGCTATGCCCATGTCCGGCCCCGACGTCTGATTGAGATGGGTCGCGGTGTCCGGATCGCGCCCAATGTGTCGTTCCGGCATGGCGCGCGGATCGCGCTGGCCGACGGGGTTCAACTGGGCGAACGGGTGTCGCTCTGGGCCGGAAAGACCACGGCGCGGGTGACGATCGGCGCGCGCACCACGCTTGGGCCCGACGTCTTCGTGACGGCAGCGGACTATGGTCTGGCCGCGGGTCAGCGGATCGTGGATCAGGTGATGACCGAACGGGATGTCGTGATCGGCGCGGATTGCTGGATCGGGACGAAGGCCGTCATCACGGCGGGCGTGACGCTTGGGGATGGCTGTGTCGTAGGGGCCGGGTCGGTCGTGACGCGCGACGTGGCGCCCGGCGCGATTGTCGGTGGCATTCCCGCGCGTGTCCTGCGGATGCGGGACTAGCGCAGCATCCAGACCAACCTGGCACAGCGCAACCGGATCAGGGTGCCAAACCCCCGCCATCGCTCGCCCCAGGTCAGGTTTCGCGCCAGCAGGATCTTCGGCGCATGGGCGATGGCCGAAAGCGGCATTGCCAACGCCCGAAGCCACCACGCCACGGGTGACCCGCCCGAGGCGCGGTGCAATGCGGCGGCCTCCTCGGTCAGGCGACGCCACTTGCGGGCCAGCGCAGGCCAATCGCCGCGCGATGGATGCGAGACCCGCATCGCCTTGGAATAGCGGATGGAAAAGCCTGCCGCGCAGGCCCGCAGGCACCAGTCCTTGTCCTCGGACAGGCCCGCGCGGAAAGGCCCGGTCGCGTCGAATATGGCGCGGGTGGTGGCAAGGTTGGCCGTAACCGAAAACCCCTGATCCTTGATATAGCTGCGATTGTCGAAGGCGAAGACCGCCTCGAAGGCCTGCGCCCCCGACCGGGGCGGCGCGGTTTCGTCAAAGACGGCGACGGCGCCGCCGATCAGCATGTCGTCGGTCATCAGGTCGAGTGCGGTCTGCACCCAGTTCGGCGCGGCAATGCAATCCGCATCCAGAAACAGAAGGATGGGCGCGCCGGTTGCGGCCACGCCCGCGTTGCGCGCGGGGCCGGCGCCGGGTGTCGGCTCTCGGACAAGGCGGGTGCCTGTGTGCCGGTCGATCAGCGGGGCGATGTCCGTGGCCGATCCGTTATCCACCACGATCACCTCGACCCCGCCAGGCACGACCAGCGACATCAGGCACCGGTCCAACCGGTCCGGATCGTCGCGATGTGGGATGATGATGGCCGCGCGCGGGGTCACCGATCCGTCCTCAGGCCCGGGCCAGGATATCGCGCAGGCCGTTTTCGTAGTGCTTCAGCCTTTCGCGCCCATTCGCATAGGCCGTCGCCACCTCGCCCGCGACGGCCGCGCGGTCACGCCAGGCGGTTTGCACTCGGCTCAGGATCGTCTCGGCATCCTCGGCCGTGCAATCGACGGTCCGGCCATATCCCAGACTGCCGAAAAGGCCCGCGAACTTGCGGCTGTAGGCCATGGGCACGACCGGCACGTCCGTGGAAAAGGCCGCGATGCAGGCATGCATCCGCGCGCCGAGGAAGAAATCCATGGCCGCAATATAGCCCTTGGCCTCGGGCGGGGACGCAAAGGCGGGCGCAAGCACCGTTCCCGGGTGGCCCGCGACCAGTGCGGCACAGGCGGCATAGTCATCCTCGCCCACCATCGGCCCCTCGGGGACGATGACATGGGGGATCAGGTGGACCTCTGCGCCCTCGGCCTGAAAGAAGGCGATCAGGTCCCGGATCAGGCGCGGATAGTCCAGGCCCAGGCCGAAATCATTGCCGCCGCTATAGCCCCCGGCCATCAACAGACCGGAGACGTTCAGCCCGACCCTGGGGCCATCGCCGCGAAACGTCGGCCTGGGGCCGGGCGGCATCCGCAAGGCCACGTCGGAGGCAAGGATCGGCGGCCTGCTGACGCCAAGCTCGGCCATGTGATCGCGCGATGGCTCGTCGCGCACGGCAACAAGGGCGCAGCGGTTCAGGTGTATCCTGGCGGCGATGCGGGATGACGCCTTGGTGAAGGGCCCGACGGTCTGCGGTGCGAAGACGAAGGGCTTGCCCGCCAGATGCGCCAGTGCCTTGAGCGCGAACATCATGCGCAGGCGTTTGGTGCCATAGATATCGGCAAAGCTGTCGCCGCCGCCGATGTCGATGACCACGTCCGTCTTGCGCAGTTCGGCCCAGTAGCCCGAGGGGCTTTTGACCCATTTGCCCGACAGGGGGACGATCCGGATGTCATCGCCTTCGATGTAGGGCGCGCGCGCGTCCTTGAAGTCGACCAGCGTGATCTCCACCTGCCGCCCGAGGTCCGCCGCGATGTCGCGCAGAATGGCCACTTGCGCCACGCTCAACGCGCCGACACCCAGATTGTGGGACCGCGTGGAATGCATCAGCAAAAGCAGACGCAGGGGGCGCGTCATGGCCGCAGTGCTCGGCGCAGCGTTCCCAGGAAATTGCGCAGGTTCGTCCTGACGTCGTTCTGCCGCGAGGCCGCGCGCAGATGCAGACCACGGTAGACCGGCACCGGTTTGCGCAGGATCCGCAGGGCGGCTAGGCGTGCGCGCAGGGCCCGGCGGCGATTGCGCTGCCCCGGCTGAATGGCGGCAAGCGTGCCCATGTCGAAGGATTTCAGGGTCAGGCGACCCGCGGCTTCTGCGCCTTGGGCGATCTGCTCTCCAAGGCTGGTGCGGGCCAGAACCAGGCTCTCGCCCGGGCGTTCGTCGAAGGTCGGATAGCCACGGGCGTCGACGTCCCAGGCATCGGCACAGACCAGATCGGCGGCCATGCCGGTCCCGTCGGCACAGATCTTGCAGCGGTGCTGAACATGCTTCGACAGGATGCCGCCCCAACTGGCGTGATAGGTCATATCGGCGCTGGACCCGTCCTTCAGCGTCGCCGTGGCGCGTCCTGGCCAGCCTTTGCCGCGATAGCGAAAACTCTCCAATTGATCGGGCGTCACGCCCAGGGCCGACAGAACCTCCTTCGCCCCGGTTTCCGACGGGATACCGCCACAGAAGAACGACACGATGACGGGGATGGTGCGCGCAATCGCCGGATCGCGGGCGCGCATGGCCGCAAGCGCCGCCGCATCGCAGGGCTTGCCGACGAAGGCGACGCGGCGGCCATCGGCCAGAATGTCGGGCAGCATGTCCAAGGGGGCGGACGGCGCATAGCGCGACCCGGCCGTCACGGCGAAGGCGGCGGGATCATCGGTCAGCACCGTGCGATTGCCCACAGGGTTCTCCGGGTCCGGCGCGTTCTGGACGACGGCCTCCACCACTCCGGCCCTCAGCAAATGGGTGAGAAGGGCGGTCAGGGCGCCGCCTGACGCCCCCTTGAAACGTTGCTCCTCGTCCGTGGACCAACCCGTCCAGACACTGCGCCACGGCCCCCAGAGCGGATCGTCCTGACGACCCTGGGCCGTTACCGTCTGGCCGAGGCCGGGGCATGTCGCGGCGATTGCTTCGTCCGCGCCGACGGGAAGCGGGGCGACCTGAACCGGCCGCAGAAAGCCCGGGTCGGTCATCCGCATGGTCAGAGCCGTCGGATAAAGCCCCGCACAACCGCCGCAGCCCGTGCACAGATCGCCCTCTGCCACCCGGGCGAGGGACGCGGACGTGCCGACGGCATCGTCCAGAACGGGGGGGCGCGTTGTTTCCAAGTGTCTGCTCTGCCTGCCGCTTGGGGCCTTCTTTTGGGCTTGCGGCTTGACCCAAACATGGCAAGGCCCGCAGAAGCGCGCAAGCCTTTTCGCCCCTGACCTCTCGGAAGCCCCCGACCCGATGTTTCGATCCGCCCTTCTGATCCTGTCCGGAAACATGGTCTCCTCGGCCCTGTTGTTCGCGCGGAACCTGGCGTTGGCGGCGCTGATTCCGGTGGGTGACTACGGCATCGCGGCAACCTTCGCGCTGGTCATGACGGGGGTGGAGATGGCCTCGGCCCTTGGTCTGCAACAGCAGATCGTGCAGGCCCGCGATGGCGACGATCCCCATCTGCAGAACGCTCTTGCGGGGTTTCAGCTGTTCCGGGGTCTGCTCTCGGCGGTCGCGCTGTTCTTTCTGGCGGGGCCGATCGCGGACTTCCTGAATGTGCCGCAGGTGGCCTGGGCCTATCAGGTTCTGGCCGTTGTGCCGCTGCTGCGCGCGCTTCAGCATTTCGATATTCACCGTCTGAACCGAACCCATCGGTTCTGGCCCCTCGTCCTGACCAATACGGTGCCTCCGCTTCTGTCGTTGATCGCGCTCTGGCCGCTGGCGGTGTGGCTGGGGGACTGGCGGGTGATGCTGATCGCGCTGGTCTTCAACGACGCGCTGACCACGGCGATGTCGCATCTGGTGGCGGAGCGGCGGTTCGGCGTGGCGGTCGACCGCGCGCTTTGGGGTCGGTCCCTGCGGTTCGGCTGGCCGATCCTGGTGAACGCGCTGATCCTATTTCTGGTATTTCAGGGGGATAAACTCGTTGTCGGACGTCTTCTGGGGATGGAGGCGCTGGGGGTTTTCGCCCTGGCCGTGACCTTGACGTTGACGCCCGCGCTGGTCCTGACGAAATCCTTGCAGACCATCTTTCTGCCCCGTCTTTCGGCGAAAGGCGAGACGGGGCACGTGGCCCGGCGTCTCGTCGCGCTGGCCCTTGCGGCGGGACTGGCCGTGACCTGCCTGGGTGTTCTGGGCGGGGTGCTGCTGGCGCCGCTTCTGATGGGCACGGGCTATGCTGCGCTGGCTGCCTTTGTCGGCCCGCTGGCCCTTGTGCAGGGTTTCCGGATCGCGAAATCGGCGGGAACGATCGTGGCCTTGTCGCGGGGTCGCACGGGTAACGCCGCCTGGTCGAATGTGCCCCGGATTGCCAGCCTGGCGGTCGGGATCGCACTGGTGGCGGGCGGCGGCTCGATCCCTGCGCTGATCTGGACCGCAGTCCTGGGCGAAGCGGCGGGCATGGTTCTGTCCCTGATCCTGGTGGTGCGCGACGGGGGGCTGGTCTTGCCGAAACGGCGGTTGGCGATCTGGGGCGTGGGCATGGCGGCGGCTGCGGTCGCGCTCTTTGCCCTTCCGGCTCTGATTCCCGCGGCGGTCATCGCCGGTTGGCTGAGCCGCGCCGCGCTGACCGGCGCACAGAGGTGACACTTCGGCCTCAATCTGACCCGAACAGCGGCTGACCTTTGCAAAAAGGGCACTTGCGCCGCTAAAGTTGCCGCAATTGGCCCCGATAGAGGGTCAGAGCAGCAGACCGGCAAAGGCCGGGCACGGAGCAGGCAATGATCTTGCAACTCATCCCCCGCGCCATTCTGGCGCTGGTATTCCTGACGTTGCCGGTTTCGGCGCGCACCGTCGAAGTGATGCCCGACACACTTGTCGACGCCTTGGCGCAGGCCCAGCCGGGCGATGTTCTGGATCTTTTGCCCGGGGATTATCCCGCACTCCATATCACGCGCGGCGGTACGGACACGGCTCCGATCACCCTGCGGGCCGCCGACCGTGGCGACCGCCCGGTGTTCAACGAGGCGCTGATCGACGGTGCGGCAAATCTGAAGCTGGACGGTCTGGTCTTTGATCTGGTGTCCGGGCCGTTGGCCGACCGCGCCAGCTTTCGCATCGAGGGTGCCGCAGAGATCGGTCTGACCGACATGCTCTTCGATGGGGCCGAGCGGCCAGTTCAGGGCGGTGGCAACGAATACTGGGGCCTGGGCCTGGTGGTGGAAGACACTCGTGGGCTTCGGCTGACCAACAGCGAATTTCGGAACATGGAGCGCGGTCTGATCGTCGCGCGGGTCAGCGATGCCCTGATCCAGGGCAACCTCTTCCATTCGATGCGGTCCGACGGGATGAACTTCGCCCAGGTCGAAGATATCCGCATCATCGAGAACCACCTGCGCGACTTTGCCCGCTCCGAGGCGAGCGACGACCATCCCGACATGATCCAGTTCTGGACGCGCGGCACCGACGAGCCGAGCCGCCAGATCGTCATCCGCGACAACATCCTGAATGCGGGCGGCGGCTACTGGACGCAGTCGATCTTCATGCGCAACGAGATGGTGGACACCGGGCAGGCGGGGGCGCGCATGTTCTACCGCGACGTGGTGATCGAGGGGAACGTCGTCATCAACGCGCATCTGCACGGTATCTCGGTGGGCGCTGTCAACGGGTTGACGATCCGCCGCAATACCGTCGTGCGCACGGCCTTTGCCGAAGGGGCGGAGCACAATCCGGGCCTCTGGACGCCGCAGATCCGGGTGAGCGAGCTTGCCAAGGATGTGTTGATCCTGGGCAATGTGGCGCACAAGGTTCCGGATGCGACCTGGCACGAGGATTGGGTCGTCGTGGGCAACACGCTGGTTCAGGACATCCTGCCGGGGCAGGAAGATCATTTCGACCGCGTCTTCAACAGCGCCCATCCGACACGGGCCGCGCGGGTCGAGGATTTCGTGGCGCGTCCGGGCGGGGTGCTCGACGGCAGCGAAGTCGGGGCCCCCTATCTGGTCGCGCTGGCGAAAACGCTCGATCTGGAGGCTCCGGAGGATGCGGTTTCCATCCCGCATGAACTGGCGGGCACCATCAGGTTCGTCCCCGAGGATGGGGTCATTCTGGCCGATGGCGGCGCCGGAAATCCGCCGCTCGAACATCTGGTCGGCGGGCCGGTGATCCATGTCGGCAATACGGTCAATCCGCTGGTCCTGTCGCGTGCGATGACGGCCCCGCTCTATGACGCCTCCGGGTTTCAGCTGCGCCTGCGGGTCGCATCCGACGACAATTACCGCGGTGCGGGCGAGATCATTCGCCTGCATCAGGCTCTGAAGGTCTGGGCTGACGGGCGGGGGGTCATCAACGTCGAGGTGCATACCGACGGCGGACGGACGATCCGGATGCAAGGGCCTGCAACGCGCCTTTTCCGGGGCGATCCGGTGGAATTCAGCGTGACCTATGCCGGTCCCGACGGACTGCTGCGCCTGCTCGATGCCGATGGCGTGGTCCTGAAAGAGGTGACGATGACCGGGCAGTTGCCCGCGCGCAATGCCTGGGGTCTCAGCTTCGGCAATCCGTTCGGGACACATGACAGTTTTGCCGGCCGGGTCGAGGCGTTCGAATTGACGGCGAACGGCAACGACTTCTCGGAAATCGCCCCGACGCAGTTCCGGTATCGCCCGTGACATTCGCCTCGGCTCAGGCGACCCCGCTGTCGGCGGGGACCGAGCGCGCGCGACTGCATTGGCTGGTCGTGCTCTATCTGTTGACGGTGCTAGTCCCGATGGCGGTCAACGTCGGATCGATCCACCTGACGACGCTGCGCATCCTGCTTCTGCTCACCACGCTGCCGATGACGGTGCGCATGTTGGCCGGCCACTATGGTCGGGTGCTGCCGACCGATTGGCTATTCCTCGGGCATGTCATCTGGCTGGCGCTGGCGCTGGCCGTCAACAACCCCGACCGCGTCATCCAGCAGGCCCCGTCTGTCGGAATGGAATTTCTGGGCGGCTATGTGCTGGCCCGCGCCTGCATCCGCACGCGGGCCGACTTCATCGCCCTGTGTCGGTTCCTGATCCTGAGCGTCCTGTTGCTCCTGCCGTTCACCCTGGCCGAGGTCCGGTCGGGGACACCCTACCTGCTTGAGACAATCGGCAAGTTGCCGGGGATACAGACCCTTGCCAACGTCTATGCCGACAAACGCCTTGGCCTCGAAAGGGCGCAGCTGGTCTTTGCCCACCCCATCCATCTGGGCCTTTATTGTTCGGTCGTCTTCTCCATGGCCTTTGTCGCCCTCAAGGGGGTGATGGGACAGAAGCGTCGGCTGCTGATCGGTGGTCTGGTTGCATTCGCCGGCTTTCTGGCCCTGTCTTCGGGGGCGTTCCTGGCGATCGCGCTGCAATTCGGCCTGATCGCCTGGGCGGTCATCTTCGCCCGGATCGAATGGCGGTGGTGGTTGCTGTTCGGAATGTTCGTGGCGGCCTATCTGGCCATCGACATCCTGTCGACGCGCTCGCCGATCCGGGTGTTCATGAGCTATGCGACCTTCTCGTCCCACACGGCCTATTGGCGCTCGATCATCTTCGAATGGGGCATGATGAACATCTTCGGCAGCGCCGAGAACGATATCCCCTCCAGCATCTGGTTCGGCCTCGGCCTGAACGACTGGGTCCGGCCGAGCTATATGTATTCCGGTTCCATGGACAACTTCTGGCTGGTGATGGGGGTTCGCTACGGCGTGCCCGGCTTCTTCTTCATGGCGGCCGGCTGGATCATGCACCTGCGCGGGCTGATGACGTTGAAGCTGGGGCCGGACAGTCCGATCCTTCACATCCGCCGCGCCTGCGTCTTCACGTTCCTCGGTCTCAGTTTCACCCTCGCGACGGTTCATATCTGGGGAAACGTCTTCTCCTTCGTGATGTTTGTGATCGGAGCGACGGCCTGGCTGTTGCAACCGGGGGCGGCGGACGACGGTGACGTGTCACCCGCGCCGCAACCATCGGGCCGCAAGGCGCCGACCTATACGCGCTTTGCACCGGGGGCGCCCCGCCCCGCCTTGGGCCGCCGCGCCACATGAGCCCGCTGCCCCGACTTGGTGTCGTGATCGTGACCCATGGGGCTGCCGAAGTGATCGGCGAGTGCCTCGAAACCCTGCTCGCGTCGCGGGACGTGGGCCTGTCCATCGTGGTGGCCGACAACGCGTCGCCGGACGACACGGAGGCCGTCGTGGGCGCGATTTCGGTACCGTCGCCGCATCGCCTCCTCTGGTCGCCGACGGGCCGGAACGGTGGATTTGCCTTTGGCGTGAACCACGGGCTGTCGGTGCTTGTGGGCGACACGGGTCTGGACCGGTTCTGGGTGCTGAACCCCGATACGCTGGTGCCGCAGGGGACGGCGGCGGCCTTTGCGACCCATGCAGATGGCACGGTGTTCGGGATGATCGGGGGGCGCGTCGTCTATGCCGATCCGCCGGGGAACGTGCAGATCGACGGGGGCACCATCGATTGGCGGACGGGCCAGACGCGCAACCTAAACCAGGGCGCGCCCGCCGATGCGCCTCCGCCCGACCCGGAGGCGGTCGATTTCGTGACCGGGGCCAGCATGGTGGTCAGTCGCGATTTCCTGCGTCAGGCCGGACCCATGCCCGAGGACTATTTCCTGTATTACGAGGAAGTGGATTGGGCGCTGAGCGCCGGGCCCCTGCCGCTGCTGTATTGCCCAAGCGCCGTTGTCCGGCACCGCGCAGGCACCTCCATCGGTTCACCCAAGCCGGGGCAAGCGGCCTCGGCGTTCTCGGAATGGTTCAAGCACCGGGCCCGGATGAAATTCGTCCGGCGACATCGACGGGTCAGCTATTACGGTGCGGTCGCGTTCACCCTGGCCAAGGCGGCGCAGATGGCGATGCGCCGCGATATGCGCGCGGCCGAGGCCATCCTGCGGGGCGGTTTCGGCCTTGGTCCCCCGGCGTCGGTGCGGCGGCGGCTGATGGATGGCGGTGTCGACCTCTGACGCTATTCCGCTTCGGTGAGGGTCAGGGTGACCGGGGTCAGCCCATCGACCGTCCCCTCGATCACGTCCCCGGCGACGACCGGCCCAACGCCCGACGGCGTGCCGGTCATGATGATATCGCCGGGCACCAGATGATAGAACCGCGACAGGTCCGCGACGATGGCGGCACAATCGTGGATCATGTCCGATAGATGCCCCTCCTGCCGCAGGTTGCCATTCACGGTGAGCGCGATGCGCTGCGATCCCACCGGGCCGAAAGTTTCGGCGCGTGTCATCGGCGCCAGGATTGCGGAGCCTTCGACGTCCTTGCCCAGATCCCAGGGCCGACGCTTGTCCTTGGCCAGCCCCTGAAGGTCGCGCCGCGTCATGTCGAGGCCGACGCCATAGGCCAGGATCGCGCCATTGGCCGTTTCGCGGCCGGCGCGAAAAACAGGGCTGCCGATGGCCAGAACGAACTCGACCTCGTGGTGGTAGTCGCTGGTTTCCGGCGGATAGGGCAGGGTCGCGCCCGACCTGGTGACCGAGGCCGGGGACTTGGTAAAGTAGAACGGCGCTTCGCGGTCGACTTCGTTCCCCATCTCGGCGGCGTGGGCGGCATAGTTCCGTCCGACGCAAAAGACGCGGTTCACTGGGAAATAGCTGTCCTCGTCCGCGATCTGGAGGATCGGAGCATCGGGAACCTGGAACAGAAGCATGGCCATGGCGTCCTCGGGTGGTATCGGTGGGTCACCTTTGCGCAAATGGCGGCGCGGTGTCACGCCTGTTCGGCGCGGTACCAGTCGACGAAGGCCCGGACGCCGTCCTGAATGTCGGTGCGCGGCAGCGGATGACCCAGCAGGTCTGTCAGAAGGCCGGTATCGGCCCATGTGGCGGGGACATCGCCCGGCTGCATGTCCATCAGGTTGCGACGGGCGGTCTTGCCCAGGGCGGCCTCGATGGCGTTGATGAACCGGCCAAGCTCAACGGGTTCGCCGTTGCCGATGTTGACGATGCGGTGCGGTGCGACGGGGCTGAGACTGTCGCGTTCCGAGACCGGGGTGTCGCCGGGAATGCGATCGATCAGGCCGGTCAGGCCCGCGACAAGGTCGCTGACGAAGGTGAAATCCCGACGCATCCTGCCGTGATTGTAGACGTCGATCGCCTCACCGGCCTCGATGGCGCGCACGAACCTGAACAACGCCATGTCGGGGCGTCCCCATGGTCCGTAGACCGTGAAGAATCGGAACATCGTGATCGGCAGCGCATAGAGATGCGCATAGCTGTGGGCCATCGCCTCGTTCGCCTTCTTGGTGGCGGCGTAGAACGACATCTGCGCATCGGCTTTCTGAACCTCGCGGTAGGGCATGTCGGTGCCCGCGCCATAGACCGAAGAGGTGGAGGCCATCAGCATGTGCTTCGGCGGATGCGCGCGGGCGGCTTCGAGCAGTTCATAGGTGCCGAGCAGGTTCGCCTCGACATAGTCGCGCGGTGCCTCGATGGAGTGCCGCACACCGGCCTGCGCGGCCAGGTGGATGACGACCTGTGGAGCATGCGCGCCCATCAGATCGGTCAGCAAGCCCGGTGTCGCGATGTCGCCGATGATCGGTGTGAACCCCTTGCCCAGGCGGGCATGGCGGCGGCGTTTCAAGTCCGGGTCATAGTACTCCGACAGGTTGTCGACGCCGATGACCGTCCAGCCGAGCGACAGCAGCCGGTCGCAGAGATGATAGCCGATGAACCCGGCCGAACCGGTGACGAGTGCTGTGGTCATGGGGCTGTCGTGACCCAGGGGGAGCGCCCTGTCAAACCGTCGCGCCTAGAGCATGCGCCCGGGTTCGATGGGCGGCACTGTCTTCTGGTCGCCACGGAAGCCCTCGACCTGTTCGGCCATGATATCGATGGCGGCGCTTCCGTCGCCGCTGGCGAGGGCCTGGCGCAGATTGCGAAGCATCCGCGCGATCACGAATTCGGACAGGGCCGGTTCCCGGACACGGAAGATTTTCGTGTGCGTCGTCGGCAGTTCGGAGCCGTCGAAGAAAAGCTCTTCATGCAGCTTTTCACCCGGTTGCAGGCCGGTGAAGCGGATCGAGATGTCGCCCTGCGCATTGTCTTCGGAGCGGACGGTATATCCCGCCGCCTCGATCGATTGGATCGCGAGGTCGAGGATCTTGACCGGATTGCCCATGTCCAAAAGGAAGACCTCGCCGCCTTCGGCCATGGAGCCGGCGCGCAGCACAAGGCGCGCGGCCTCCTCGATGGTCATGAAATAGCGGGTGACATGGGGGTGCGTCACGGTCACGGGACCGCCGCGACGGATCTGGTCGTGAAAGATCGGCACGACCGACCCGGAGGAGCCCAGGACATTGCCGAAGCGGACCATCGACAGGACGGTGCCCCCTTCGGGCGTGCGCTGGGCGATGTCCTGCACCACCAATTCGGCCAGGCGCTTGGTCGCGCCCATCACGCCCCGGGGTCGCACGGCCTTGTCCGACGAGATCAGGATGAACCGCTCGACCCCGGCCTCGACGACCGCGGTGGCCAGCGTATGCGTTCCCAGAACGTTATTCGCGATACCGGCCAGGGGGTTCTGCTGCACGAGGGCGACGTGCTTGTAGGCCGCGGCATGCAGGACGACTTCGACCACGTGCTGCGCCAGAACCTGACGCACCTGACGGCCGTCGGTCACCGACCCCAGGACGGGGATCAGTTCGACATGAAGTTCCGCGGCCGTGCCGCGCAATTCCTGATGCACGGTGAACAAGGCGATTTCGCTCAGCTCAAACAGGACGAGGCGACGGGGACGGCATTCCAGAAGCTGGCGGCAGAGTTCGGAGCCGATGGAGCCACCCGCGCCGCTGACCATCACGGATTTGCCGGTGTAGGAATCGGCCCCCTCGAGCAGCGGTGCCTTCACCTCGTCGCGGTTGAGGAACATCTTCGGCTTCAGCGTTTCCAATCGATCGATCAGGGCTTCGGTGCCGATCAACTGGGAGAAGGACGGCAGCGATTGCACCTCGAGGCCGAGGCGCTGAAGCCGCCGCGCAATGCGGGCCTGCTTCGGCGGGCTGAGGGACGGCACCGCCAGAAGAACCCGGTCGATCCGCTTGTCCCGCGCGATTTCGGCGATGCGTATCGGCGTATGGACCGGCAAACCGGCAATGGTCAGCCCCTGAAGTGCCGGGTTGTCGTCGACGAAGGCGACCGGGTCGATGTCGTGGTGGCTTCGGAAAGCCTGGACAAGCTGCGTCCCGGTCGATCCGGCGCCATAGATCAGGACACGGATCGCGGTGTTGCTGCGTCGGTAGATCGCCAGAACGACCTGCAACATGATGACCCGCGACACCGCGATGGACAGCCACAGGACCATGGCAAACACGAAGAACGCCGACCGGGGCAGCTCGACGCCGACGCCGACGGCCAGTGCCGTGCCCACTGTGGCCAGCACGGCGGCGATCACACCGATTCGCAGGATCGCGTCGCCGTCGAATTCCACCAGTTGAATCGCCGGGATCCGCATCGCCACCAGAAGCAGGGCCCCGATAAGGGCCAGGGCCGGTCCCGCGACCAGAAGGATCATCCCCGCGCTCGGGGCGTTCCACGGCAGGGGTGCCATCATCAGCGTCGTCGCCAGCGCAAACGGGATGAACAACGTGTCCATGAGCAGGAAGAACGCGTATTTCTTCCGACGGCTCAGCCCTTTGAGAACACTGTCAGGCTGTTTGAAAATGCGCATCGATATGACTTCGACTCTTAATTCGTGGTGCTCCGTCGGGATGACAGAACAGGAAAACGGTTAACAAAAAGGTTCTTTCCCCTTTGTTTCTGCCAACGGACTAAATCGATCCGCTTCAGGAAACACAGTGTCCTTAGATGATGGTAACGATTCTGGCAATTCAGCGCCTGTTTTTCGGGCGTTCGGCCGGTATTTGCGCAAGTCTTTCGCAAGGCTGCGTTGACGCCGGGGCGGTCTTCTCTATCGTGACCCGGTGATCGGTTGCCTGCCAGCGCCGGTCACGGGGGAACTGCCGTACGAGAAAAATATGACACCGATGATCCGTCTGTTGGCCGCGATGACATGCGCGGTCGGGCTTGCCGCGTGCGAGCTGCCGCGTGGGGCAGCGCTCCAATCCGAAGTCCTGTCGGCGGATCAGCAGGACAATGCCGACTTCGCCGTCTATGCCGTGACCCGCGCGCTCTTGCCCTCGGTGCAGCAGTGGCCAGCGGTCGGGGCCCGTGGCTACGGGTGGATCACGGCCAGCGAGGGCTCCAACAGCCGGGTGGTGCGCGCGGGGGATTCCGTGACCATCACGATCTGGGACAGCGATGTGAATTCGCTTCTCGTGCCCGAGGATGGACAACGAACAGTGCTGGAATCGCTGCGGGTGTCTCCTGCGGGATCGGTGTTCGTGCCTTACATCGGGAACGTGAACATCGCCGGGTCCTCGCCTGAATCCGCGCGGACGCGGGTGCAGACGGCGGTGATTGCCGTCTCGCCGTCGGCACAGGTGCAGCTCGACATGGTCGAGGGCCGGGGCAATTCCGTCGACCTGGTCGGCGGTGTGAACCAGCCCGGGGCCTTCCCGATGCCGGATCGCAACTTCACCGTGCTCAGCCTGATCGCGGCGGGCGGCGGCGTGTCCAATGCCCTGAAGAACCCCCAGATCCGGCTACAGCGCGGCTCGCGCGTTTATGGCACCTCGATGGACCGGCTCTATGAGGAGCCGAACCTGGATACCTTGCTGGCCAGTGGGGATCGGGTGATCGTGGAGGAAGATGATCGCTACTTCCTGTCGGTCGGCGCGGCGGGGAACGAAGCCTTGCACGCCTTCACCAAGGACACCGTCAGTGCCATGGACGCCGTGTCGATCATTGGCGGCGTGAACGATACACGGGCGAATCCGAAGGGCATCCTGATCCTGCGCGAATATCCGACGTCTGCCCTGTCGGCGGGAACGCGGGGCCCGCGTCAGCAGCGCGTGGTTTTCACCCTCGATCTGACAAGCGCGGACGGCCTGTTTTCGGCGCGCAACTTCCAGGTGATGCCCAAGGATCTGGTCTATGTCACCGAAAGCCCGGTGACGACGGCACAGACGGTCTTCGCCATCGTGGGGTCGGCGTTCGGCCTGGCGCGTGCGGTGAACTGACCGCAGACCCCGCAGCCTTGCGTCACATGGCGCTGCGGAGTCGATGTGCAAAGCGGCGCTGACCTGATGATCGGCACGGTCATGGTGCCGCTCAACCTGTCCCTGCCGCCTCGGATCGCTCAGGCCTTCGTCCCCAATCGGTTGCCCACGCCGTCCCGCTCCAGCAGGGGCCGCCACCAGGCTTCGTTGTCCAGATACCAGCGGACGGTCTTTTCCAGACCCTGTTCCAACGTCACCGAAGGCCGCCAGCCCAATTCGGTGCTGATCCGTGTGGGGTCGATGGCATAGCGCGCGTCGTGTCCGGGCCGGTCGGTCACATAGGTAATGAGGTCGGCATAGGAGCCGCTTTCGCGCGGCTGCATCCTGTCGAGCAGGGCGCAGATCATCTGCACCAGGTCGATATTGCGCGCCTCGTTCTCGCCGCCGATGTTATAGCTGCGCCCCAGTTCGCCGCGCCGCAAGACCGTCAGAAGGGCATCAGCGTGATCTTCGACATAGAGCCAGTCACGCACGTTCTCGCCTTTGCCATAGATCGGAATGGGCCGACCGTGCAGCGCGTTCAGGATGACGACCGGGACCAGTTTTTCGGGGAAGTGGAACGGCCCGTAGTTATTGGAGCAATTGGTCAGGACCACGGGCAGGCCATAGGTTTCGTGCCAAGCGCGGACCAGGTGGTCGCTGGCCGCCTTGGAGGCCGAATAGGGGCTGCGCGGGTCATAGGGCGTGTCTTCGGTGAACTGCCCGGTTTCACCCAAGGAGCCGAAGACCTCGTCCGTCGAGATGTGGTGAAAGCGGAAGCCCTCGGGCTTGCCCTGGGCGGCCCAACTGGCGCGCGCGGCTTCCAGCAGGTTGTAGGTGCCCATCACATTCGTCTCGATAAAGGCCCCGGGGCCGTCGATGGAGCGGTCGACGTGGCTTTCGGCAGCGAGGTGCATCACGGCGTCCGGCGCGTGTTCGTCGAACACCGCGTCAACGGCGGCCCGGTCGGTGATGTCGCATTTCACGAAGCTGTAGTTCGGCGCATTCGAGACCGAGGCCACGTTGTCGAGGCAGGCCGCATAGGTCAGCGCATCGAGGTTAACGACCTCAAGGCCCTCACGCACGGCCTGGCGGACGACGGCGGACCCGATGAACCCGGCGCCGCCGGTGACGATGATCTTCATGGCTCAACCTTCCCAGGTGAACGGGCTGACGAAATCGGCCAGCGCCGGGGCGGCGGCGTCCTTGTCCGAAAGGATCACATCGCCCTCATGATCCCAGTCGATGCCGCAGCTGTCCCAACGGACCGCACCATCGGAGGCGGGCGCATAGAAGTCGGTGCATTTGTAAACGATTTCAGTGGCGGGTTCGCGGGTGATGAACCCATGGGCGAAGCCTTCGGGGATCCAGAGCATCTTGCCGTTTGCCGCGCTCAACTCCTCGCCGATCCACTGGCCATAGGTGGGCGAGCCGCGGCGGATGTCGACCGCCACATCGAACAGGCAACCACGCCCGCAGCGCACCAGTTTCCCCTGCCCATCGGGCGGCGCCTGGAAGTGCAGGCCGCGCAAGGTGCCGATGGCTTCCGATAGGGAATGGTTGTCCTGCACGAAGGTCGCATCGACGCCGATCTCGGCAAAGGTCCGGGCGTTCCACGTCTCGGCGAAAAAGCCGCGTGCGTCGCCGAACCGGCGGGGCGTCAGAAGTTTCACCCCCGGTAATCTGGTGTCGTCGATCTGCATGCCGCCTTCTCCGAATGGTCACCTGAAATTCTTCGGCCCTCATATCGGAGCGGTTGTCAGAAGCGCAACTGTCCCGCGTTTGCCCGCCCGATCCGGTCGGTTGCCGCCACCAGCCGGTCGGCGATACCGGGCTCGGACAGGGCATGGCCCGCGAAGGGCGCGATCTCCAGCTTGGCGTCGGACCAGCCCTGCGCCAGCAGATGTGCCGATAGCGGTGGACAGATCATGTCGAACCGCCCCTGCACGATGACACCGGAAATGCCCTTGAGACGATCCAGGTTGTCCCGGATCCAGCCATCATGATCGAGCCAGCCCTTGTGGGTGAAATAATGGTTTTCGAGGCGGGCGAAGGCGCGGGCATACTCGCCCCCCGGTTCTCCCGAATGGCCCTGCGACCCGACCGACGCCAGCGCGTTTTCCCAGGCCGCCCAGGCCCGCGCGAAACGGATCTGGTCGTGTGGCGGTGTGTCGAACATCCGGCGGTTGTAGGCCGCGATCAGGTCTTGACGCTCGTCCTCCGGAATCATCCCGGTGAAGCGTGCCCATTGGTCGGGCCAGAAGGCCCCCGCGCCGCCCCCATAGAACCAGTCGAGTTCGCGATCTTCCATCAGGAAGACGCCCCGAAGGATCAGGCTGGCCGCCCGGTCCGGATGCGTGATGCCGTAGATCAGGCCAAGCGTCGCGCCCCAGCTTCCGCCGAAGACGGCCCAGCGGTCGATTTCCAACGTCTCGCGGATCAGTTCAATGTCGCGCACCAGATGCCAGGTCGTGTTGTTCTGCACGCTGGCATGGGGCCGCGACCGTCCGCATCCGCGTTGGTCGAACAGGATTACGCGCCAGATGGACGGGTCGAAGAAGCGCCGCATCATCGGGCTGCATCCGCCGCCGGGGCCGCCGTGCAGCACCACCACGGGCAAACCGTCGGGGTTGCCGCATTGCTCCACATAGATGTGATGCCCGTCGCCGACATCGAGCGTTCGCTGGTCGAACGGGTCGATGGGCGGGTAGAGCGCGTTGGCGCTGGTCTGATGCGGACTCCGATCCATTTCGCCCTATATAGACTGTCGCTGCCCGGCCACCACCGGCAAACATACGAAAGAGGATGACATGACGACGACCATCGACGACGCCGAAATCGCCAAGTTCCAGGCCATGGCCGCCGAGTGGTGGGATCCGAACGGCAAGTTCAAGCCGCTGCACATGCTCAACCCCTGCCGTCTGGACTATATCACCACGCAGATCGCGGGGGAGTTCGATCGCGACCTGACGTCCGAGACCCCCTTCGCCGGGCTGCGCATCCTCGACATCGGTTGCGGTGGCGGGCTTCTGTCGGAACCGATGGCGCGTTTGGGGGCGACGGTCGTGGGTGTCGATGCCGCCGGGCGCAACATCCCGGTCGCACAAGCCCATGCCGAACAATCCGGCCTGACGATCGACTATCGCCATACCTCCGCCGAGGCGCTGGTCGAGGCGGGTGAGCCGCCCTTCGATGTCGTCCTGAACATGGAGGTGGTGGAGCATGTGTCCGACCCGCTGGCCTATCTGACCGCCTGTCAGCAGCTTTTGCGCCCGGGCGGCCTGATGATCTGCTCGACCCTGAACCGTAATCCGAAAAGCTATGTCATGGCGATCATCGGGGCGGAGCATGTCATGCGCTGGTTGCCCAAGGGCACCCATGAATGGTCGAAGTTCATCACCCCCGACGAATTGTTCGACCTGATCCGCAAGGCGGGGCTGACGCCGGTCGACCGCATGGGGTTCGTGTTCAATCCATTGGGGTGGAGCTGGCGCCTGTCCGAACGCGACCTGTCGGTCAACTACGTGACGGCAAGCACCAAACCGGCCTGATCGGTCAGACGCCGTAGCGGGCCATGAAGGTCTCGACCGCGCCGTCGATGACGCGCTTGCGCTCGGCTGCGGTCGTGGTCTTGCGGATCCCGAATACCATCTCGGGGAACAGGTTCGCCTTGCAGAGTTCGGCGAACTGGTCCGCCGCCAGTTCCAGATCGTCGATGGCCAACTCACCGTCGGCGACGGCGCAGCGCATGTATTCGACCATCCGTTCGCGAAACAGCTTGGGCCCGGTTTCATAGAATTCGCGGCCCAGTTCCGGGAAACGGTCGGATTCGGCGACGCACATGCGAAAGATCGACTGGCCGAAATCGGACAGGAAGAACCCCAACATCCGTTCGGCGGCCACGCATAGCACTTCGCGCGGATCGCTGTCGTCGCTCAGGATGGCATCGGCCTCCTCGATCTGGAGGCCGCATTCGCATTTGGCGACTTCCATGAACAACAGGCGTTTGTCGGGGAAATAGCTGTATAGCGTTGCCTTCGACACACCGGCGGCACGTGCGATGTTGTCGACGCTCGCCCCTTCATAGCCGTCGGCCATGAACACCGCCCGCGCGCCTTCGAGCACCTGGTCGAACTTGCGGCCCCGTTTGATCGGCGAGACGTCATTCATGTTGTGAACCCCATTTGCGCTGAAATTATAGACGAAGCAGCCGTCGCACAAGGCGAACGGCAAACGGGGCCGCCTGCAGATGCAAGCGACCCCGCGTCATCGGGCGTTCAGACGCCCTTATCGACCGCGATTCGACCGGATGATGGTCGTGACTTGCGATCCGGAATCGTCGTTGGGGAAGGTCAGATGCGGAAGCGTGACGCCACCGCCCGACCGGGCGCTCGCGGGTCCGGAAGCGAGAAGAGTGACGGCAGTCAGCAGGGCAATGATCGGTTTCATGTCGTATCCTTGGGTTGAGGGAAAAGGGGTCGGGCGGGACCCCGGGGAAGACCCCGCCCGACATGCCCCCGGGGGAGAGGGGGCAATCGGTGTCAGTCGTTCGCGAGGATCTGGATCACCTCGGCGCGTGACAACGTTCCGCAGTCGGCACCACTCAGTCCGGCCGAAGACTCGAGGCCGGAACAGTCTCCGGGAATGCCGCCCGCATCCCGTTGGGACGCGGTTTCGGGCGCATCGATCAGACGCCAGTAGTCGTCTTCGATCTCGATGGCGGGACCAGAGGGGCGGTCATCGGCCATGAACCAGCGGTCGTCGTCGATGACCATGCGATCGGCTGCCGCGGGCAGGGCCGAGAGGGCGATCAGCGATGCAACCAGGCTGGTGCTCAGAAGTGTCTTCGTCATTGCGGCGCTCCTTAAATTGAACCGAACAGTTTAGTTCGTAATTCAGACCTAGAGGCCGATACAGGGACGGTCAAGATAAAACTGAACCGAACAGTTCACTTTTTTGCAGAGGGCGATCTTCCCAAAAGCGGGACGTGACCGGCTTGGTCCGATCACGTCCCGGAGGTGCGCGGACGGGCCAACTCGCCACCAACCCGTCCGCCCCTTCGCCCGGCCGCTAGGGGGACGGCCCGGCGAAACTCGTCATGTCACGTCAGCCGTCGAGCATCCGGATCAACTCGCCCCGGGTCATCTGGCCGCAGGCCTCTCCGGCCAGCCCGGCAGAGGTTTCCAGCGCGGTGCAATCGCCCGGCGTTCCGACACGTTCGTTCAGGCCCTGGACTTCGGACTTGTCGTCCAGCGACCAGCCATCGTCATCGATGCTCACCGGCGCGCCTGAGGATTCCGACGGTGAATTCAGCGACCATCCGTCGTCATCGATCTTCATCGTCTGGGCCATCGCGGGCGCCGTC
Source organism: Jannaschia pohangensis (assembly GCF_900113875.1). GTDB lineage: Bacteria > Pseudomonadota > Alphaproteobacteria > Rhodobacterales > Rhodobacteraceae > Jannaschia > Jannaschia pohangensis. The sequence goes on from NZ_FORA01000006.1 coordinate 53,528, forward strand.
AGCGCCAGAAACAGGCCCGTGGTCAAGGTTGCGGCAGTCTTGAAGGGTGTCATGCACATCTCCTTTTCGACACATCGCAGGCATTCCGTCCTGCCCACCTGATCTGGGGGCGCGGGTGGCCGGGGACAATTCGCGGATATTCGCCGTCGGCCAAGACCTGCCCGCGCTTGCGCAGGATCGCGCGCAGGCGCAACATCGGGTCATGTTCTACGGATTCTCGAACCGCCGCCGCTTTGCCGACCTTTCGGAGCAGGAGATATTGGCCCTCGCCATCTCGGCCGAGGAAGACGATGCCAGCATCTATCGCACCTTTGCCGAACGCCTTCGGACCGACTTTCCAGACAGCGCGACCGTCTTCGACGCCATGGCCGCCGAGGAAGACAATCACCGCCGCCGCCTGATCGACCTGCACGCCGAACGCTTCGGCAAGGTCATTCCGCTGATCCGGCGCGAGCACGTCGCGGGTTTCTATGCGCGCAAACCCATCTGGCTGACCGAGAATCTGGGCCTTGACCGGATCCGGGCCGAAGCCTCGGCGATGGAGAACGCGGCGCACCACTTCTATATCAAGGCCGCGCAGCGCAGCAGCGACCCGGCGACGCGCAAGCTTCTGGGCGATCTGGCCGCGGCCGAGGCAGGGCACGAGGCGCGGGCCGATGCCCTGACCGCCAAGACCCTGACCCCCGAAGCGCGCGAGGTCGAGGACGAGCGCGCCCACCGGCAGTTCGTGCTGACTTGGGTGCAGCCGGGTCTGGCCGGCCTGATGGATGGCTCCGTCTCGACCCTTGCGCCGATCTTCGCCGTCGCCTTTGCCACTCAGGACACCTGGACGACGTTCCTTGTCGGGCTTGCCGCCAGCGTCGGCGCGGGCATTTCCATGGGCTTTACCGAAGCCGCCTCCGATGACGGGCAGTTGTCGGGCCGGGGCTCTCCGATCAAGCGGGGCATTGCCGCCGGGGTGATGACGACCATCGGCGGCCTGGGCCACGCCATGCCCTATCTGATCCCGCAATTCGGGCTGGCCACGGCCATCGCCATCGCCGTCGTCTTCGTGGAGCTTTGGGCGATTGCCTGGATCCAGAACCGCTACATGGAGACGCCGTTCTGGCGCGCCACCCTTCAGGTCGTGGTGGGCGGCGCGCTGGTCCTTGCGGCGGGCATCCTGATCGGCACCGGTTAGCGGTGAAACTCCCGCCGGGTGCGGGGCAGGGGCCAGTTTTCAATCAGCTCGATCGCGTCTTCGGCCGTCTCGACAAAGCGGAACAGCGCCAGGTCGTCGGCCCCGATGGTTCCCGCTTCCTCCAGCGCGTCCCAATTGACGATGCTGCGCCAGAAGGATTCGCCGAACAGAAGGACCGGCACACGCTCCATCCGGCCCGTCTGGATCAGGGTCAGCGCCTCGAACAGTTCGTCCAGCGTGCCGAAACCGCCCGGAAAGACGCAGATCGCGCTGGCCCGCATCAGGAAGTGCATCTTTCGGATCGCGAAATAATGGAAGTTGAACGACAGCTCGGGGGTGACATATTCATTCGGCGCCTGTTCATGGGGCAGCACGATGTTGAGGCCGATGGACCGGCCGCCCGCGTCCGCCGCGCCCCGGTTGCCCGCCTCCATCACGCCGGGGCCACCGCCCGTGACGATGACGTTCCGGCGCCCGCCCGAGGCGGCCATCGAATGTTCGGTCACCAGTTTGGCGAAGCGGCGCGCCTCGTCGTATTGCTGGCTCAACGCGCGCAGCGTCTCGGTCCGTGCGGTCGCCTTGTCGGCGGGCCGGGGAATGCGCGCGCCGCCGAACAGGACGACCGTCGATTCCACTTCTGCCTCGTCCATCAGAAGACCGGTCTTCAACAGCTCAAGTTGAAGGCGGACGGGACGCAGATCATCGCGGCACAGGAAATCCTCGTCCGCAAATGCCAGCCGATAGGCCGGGCTGCGGGTCTGGGGCGTGTCGGGAACGGTGCGCGCGGTGCGGCTGTCTTCGCGGGCTTCGCGAAGCGGGTGGGTTCGGTGCTGATCGGTCATGGTCCTGCTCTTGCGTCCTTTGTTTGAGAGGGGTGTAACAGCCCGAACGGAAAGGTGCATCATGGATTGGCAAGCAGAGATCACGGCCGCGCGGGCGCGCATCGCGGGCCACATCCGGCAGACACCCGCAGCGCGGATGACCCTTGGCGGGCACGACCTCTGGTTGAAGTTCGAGCAGATGCAGCACAGCGGCAGCTTCAAGGCACGCGGGGCGTTCAACACGCTTCTGTCCGCCGACGTGCCTGCCGCCGGTGTCGTCGCCGCGTCGGGTGGCAACCATGGGGCCGCCGTCGCCTATGCCGCCGCGCAACTGGGATACCCTGCGCATATCTTCGTGCCCGAGGTGTCGAGCCCGTCCAAGATCGCCCTGATCGAAAGGTCGGGGGCGACATGCCACGTGGTGCCGGGGCTCTATGCAGATGCGATGGAGCGGGCCCGGGCGCATGAGGCAGAGACAGGCGCGATGCAGATCCATGCCTATGACGCCGTGCCGACCGTCGCGGGGCAGGGCACGCTGATGGCGGAATGGGAGGCGCAGGGGCTGGAGGCGGACACGATCCTGATCGCGGTCGGCGGCGGTGGCCTGATCGCCGGGTCGCTGGCCTGCCTGGCCGGTCGGCGCAAGGTCGTCGCGGTGGAGCCCGAGACGTCCTGCGCCCTGAACGCCGCGCTGGCCGCCGGGCACCCTGTCGACGTCCCGGTCAGCGGGATCGCCGCCGACGCCCTGGGGGCGCGCCGGGTTGGCGACATCTGCTTTGGCCTGGCGCAGGCACAGGGCATCGCCTCCGTCACCGTGCCGGATGCCGCAATTGCGGAGGCACGGCAGGTGCTGTGGCGGGATCTGCGCCAATGGGTCGAGCCGTCGGGGGCCTGCGCCCTCGCCGTGCTGACCTCCGGTGCCTACGTGCCGTCAGCGGGCGAGCGGGTGGCGGTGCTGATCTGCGGGGCCAACCCGTCGCCAGATCCATCAGAGCCGTGACAGGACAAGCCCACCCCCCACCAAGACCACCGCGATCAGGCGTTGCGGCGTCACCTCGTGGACCGGCAGGCCGAAAGGCCCCCAGGCATCCAGCGTCAGCGCGACGACCAGCTGCCCCAGGATCATGGCCGAAACGACCGTGACGATGCCCAGCGTCGGAACCGACCAGAGGATCGCCCAGACATAGAACGCGCCCAGAAAGCCGCCGAGCAGCAGCCAGAAATTGACCGACCCCGCCCGGGCCAACGTGCGGCCGTCGCCCGTGATCATCGTCAGGAACAGCAGGAACGCGAAGCCCACGCCGAACGACACCGTCGCCGCCGCCATCGGACTGCCCAGGGCCTTGCCGAGGGCCGCGTTCATCGGGGCCTGCAACGCCGCCAGACCGCCGGCGACGACGATCAGGGTCAGGGGAAAAAGAACGACAAGGGATGTGGGCATCGAAGCCTCCGGGACCAGTTTGCAAAACGCCTGTTTTGCGGGCAGTCTGCCCCCAGGTCACCGATCGCGACAGTCAGGTTTCCCTTACCTTGCCCTGCGCACCATCGCGTCGAACGCGGGCTTCGGCCGGTCGTCCGAAGCTTTCAGGCCGAGCGAGCCGAGATAGCGCGCAAAGCAGGGCGTCCCGACTCCGTAGTATTCGGTATAGGTCTCGACTTCGGCGTCGCCGATGTCGTGGCTCCAGGTCAGGTTGACGAAAGCGAAATCGCGGGTCTCTTCCAGGACCAGATCGAAGAACCGGGCCTGTGCCGCAGGCGACCCCGCACCGCAGCCGTCGGACGGAAAGCCCGCCTCCACCAGCCAGATCGGCGGTGTCGCCAGTGACCGCAAGCCCGCCATGTCGGTGGGCACGGTGTCGGGGTCGCGCACCGTGAAATCGGGCTCCAGCGGATAGTAGGTCACCGCCCATCCGTCCCCCAGATTCGCCAGTTCGCGCGCGCCCGGCGTGGCCATGAGGCCCGCATAGGTCTGCGTCACGGTCACCGGCACATCCGGGCGGAGGGTTCTGGCATGGGCGCGGGTGGCGGCGAAAAATCGGGCGTAGGCGGGCCGCGTCGCATCGGTGAGCGTGGCATCCACCTCGTTCCCGATGGAAATCGCGATCAGGTCGACATCCGCCATCCGGGTCAGCACCTCGGTCAGGAAGGCATTGAATCGGGCCACCGTCTCGGGGTCGTCCCACGGGCGGTCGCGCAGGTCGGCGGGGCGCCGGTCGGCCACTGTGTCGATCACGGCCAGCGTCAGGTGCAACCGGATGTCGAGGGCCGGATAGACCTGATTGGCAATGGCGGGCCAGTCGTCCATCGGGTCATAGCCGTTACCCCGGTCGAAATCGTCCGACCGCAACAGGATCGAGGTGCTGGAAAGGCGCATTTCCCGCATGGCCCCGATCACCTCGCCATAGTCGCCCGAGGCGGGCATCGTTCCGGCCAGCGACAGGACGGGTTCGGCCCGAGGCGGCGCGGAAAGCGCCGCGAGAATCAGCATTGCTTGCGACAGGCTTCGCATCCGGCGACGCTCCGGCAGGGCGGGATTGCCCCTGAAAGGGCTGGCCGATATGAGCAGGCCAGTCAATCACGCCAATGCCGGAGCCCGCCCCATGTCGAACGAACAGCTCGAAGTCGCCATCGAAGCCGCATGGGATGCCCGCGATGCGATCACCCCCGCCACCACCGGCGAGACGCGCGACGCGATCGAGGAAACCCTTGCCGCACTCGACAGCGGTTCCCTGCGGGTGGCCGAACGGCAGGACAACGGCGACTGGCATGTCAACCAATGGGCCAAGAAGGCGGTCCTGCTGGGCTTTCGCCTGAAGGACATGGAATTGCAGGCGGGCGGACCCCAGGGCGGCAGCTGGTGGGACAAGGTCGACAGCAAGTTCCACGGCTGGAACGCCGCCCGGTGGGAGCAGGCGGGCTTTCGTGCCGTTCCCAACTGCATCGTCCGAAAGTCGGCCTATATCGCGCCGGGCGTGGTGCTGATGCCGTCCTTCGTGAACCTGGGCGCCTATGTCGACAGCGGCACCATGGTGGACACCTGGGCCACGGTCGGAAGCTGCGCACAGATCGGCAAGAACGTGCACCTGTCGGGCGGTGTCGGCATCGGCGGCGTGCTGGAGCCGATGCAGGCCGGCCCGACGATCATCGAGGACAATTGCTTTATCGGCGCGAGATCGGAGGTCGTCGAAGGCTGTATCGTGCGCGAAGGGTCTGTCCTGGGCATGGGCGTCTTCATCGGCAAGTCGACCAAGATCGTCGACCGCGAGACGGGCGAGTTCACCTATGGTGAGGTGCCGCCCTATTCGGTGGTCGTCGCCGGGTCCATGCCGTCGAAGAACGGCGTGAACCTCTATTGCGCGGTGATCGTCAAGCGCGTGGACGAGCGGACCCGCTCCAAGACGGCGATCAACGAATTGCTGCGCGACTAGCGCGTGGCGGCGCGGAACTGGTGCGGTGTCTGCCCCACGACATCGCGGAAGCGCGCGGTGAAATGCGACTGGCTCGAGAAGTCGCAGGCCAGCGCAATTTCCGACAAGGCCAGGTCCGACGACCCGAGCATCCGCCGGGCCGCATCCAACCGGCGCGACAGGACGTAGGCATGGGGCGGCATACCCGTCGCCGCGCGGAACGTCCGGGCGAAATGCGCGGGCGACAGACAGGCGACCTGCGCCATCATGTCAACCGAGATGTTTTCGGACAGGTTCGCCTCGACGAATTCCGTGACGCGGTTGAGCCTTTTGGCGTCGAGGGCGGTGTCCGGCCCGGTCATCTCAGTCTCTGTATCCGACATTCGGGCCAGCATGGCGGTCATCGACATCAGAAGCCCGTCGACCATCAGATTGGCCACCGGCCCTTCTGATTCCGATTCGGTCCAGATCCGGTTCATCGTGCCTGCCAGCTGCGGGTCGAAGATCTCCCGCCCGTAGAGTGACGCCAGCGGATCTCCGTCGCCGAGCCCCGACAACATGGTCGCAAGGATCGTGCGGGGCAGCGCAAGCAGCATGATCTGATGCGTCCCTTCGGCCTCCCAATGGGCGGTAGCCCCTGCCGGAGCGAGATAGAGGCTGCCGACGCGGCCTGCCAACGTGCGAAGCCCATCGCCATAGTCGACTTGTGACACCCGGGTCCCGCCGCGGGTCACCAGGCGAAAGACCACGTCGTCCACGGGCGGGTCCGGGGTCGCATGGCTGTCCTGATCCGCGACGACAAGGGCAAGCCTTTCTGACCCGGCGGACCGGTTCTCTTGGGGGAATTTGCGGTACAACGTCCCGTAGAGGTTGTCGTAGGTCCCGCTTGACCCGGGCTTGCACGTGGCGTCGGTCATCGCCCTTTCCTGCGGTCTCTGCAGGGTTGATGGTCCTGAACACGGGTTCGCTTTGCAAGGGAGAATATCAAACAGGGGCGAAGGCATATCCGGCCCCGTCGCGTCGAAGAATTCCGGGCGCAAGGGAATTCATGTGGGTCGCGCCGAAGGGAATTCTGTCGGTGGCAAGCCAGTCGAACATCCGCCGTCGCGTCCGAACCGCAAGATCGGTGTCAGTGTCGAGGACATAGGCGATATCCGGATGCGACATCTGCATCGGCCCGCAGATCAAGGTATCGGCCATGAGCATCATCTGCTCTGCGCCAGATGCGATATGCACGATGCTGTGCCCCGGCGTATGACCCGGGGCGGGCAGGACGGTCACACCTTCGCCCATGTCGAGCATGCCGCCGTGTCGTGCGATGTCATAGTCCAGGGTTGCCGCCAGGCTCGCGATCATCATGGCCGGGCCTCGCAGCGCCTCGGCCACCTGCGACGGACGGGACGGATCGGTCCAATACCGCCATTCGATGTCCGAGACGTGGAGGGTGGCATTGGGAAAGCCTTTGTTGCCGTCGACCATCAGCCCGCCGATGTGGTCGGGATGCATGTGGGTGATGACGATGTCGGTCACGTCTGCCGGATCGAAGGCGGCATCGGCCATACGTTCCGCCAGAAGCCCTGTGTCCGCATAGCTTGACCTGAGAGCGGTGCCGGACCCGGCGTCGACCAGGACAAGGCGGGTCGGGGTCCGGATTGTCCAGAGCGTCGCGCCCAGGTGCACAGGTCCCCTGGCATGGGTGAGGATGCCCGCGGGCGTGTCGATGAAGGCGGCAAGCGGCAGATCGAAGAATCCGTCGGACCAGGCCGTGACCTGCAGCGTGCCGACCGTCCGATTGCGCGTCCCGGTGATGGCGGCGGGCAGGGGGGAAGGCATGGCGAGGGCCGTAGCGCCGCCAGCGAGGGCGATGCAGAACCGCCGCCGATCCAGCTGTCGGGGGAGGCAGACCTGTAGATCGTCGGACCACTGCGACGGGGGGAGGTCAGACACAGTTTTCCGGGGGAGAGAGCGGTGTGTCATTGCGGCGGCCTTTCGAGGATGCGGCGGTTCTGCCTGTCCGTTCTGCCTGACACCTGCCCATGCAATCTATCGGGACTCCCCAGACTCCTTGTCACGATCCTGCGGTTTGCGGGACTCTGCCGAAATCATGGCAGTCTCGCGCGCAATCGCCGCGTCCTCGAGGGCATCCATATGGGCGCGGGCGGCCTTGGTGCGGCCCAGACCCTTCCAAAGGCCCTTGCGCCAGGCCCGATGCGCCGACCGTGGTTCCCATTGAAGGCGCGCAGAGGAGAGCCAGTCCCGCAGGGCGGGCGGCAGATCGTCGTAATCTGCCATGACCCTTGCCCGGTCACGGGCGCGGGCGAGATCTTGTCTCGGACCAATCGTCATGCGCCAGACATGGGATCTGCGGCCGAGGCTGTCAAACGGCCCGCGTGGAACCGGATGGCGCATCGCTGCGTTCGTTCCCGGAAATACTGAATCGGAGGGGCACAGAATGGGCCTGGGACTTATCGCATCAATCATCGTCGGCGGATTGGCCGGCTGGATCGCAAGCATGATCATGAAGGCAGACACGGGTCTGCTCATGAATATCGTGTTGGGTATCGTCGGCGCCCTCGTGCTCAACCTGATCCTGAGCCTGATCGGCATCTACGCCGCCAACAGCTGGATCCCGCAGCTTTTCGTCGGGATCGCCGGGGCCTGTCTCTTGATTTTCGGCGTCAGGGCCGTGCGCAGCTGACCCCGCGAACAGGGCGGCGATCACTTGTCCGCGTAGATCGAGCCGAACCATTTGAGCTCGATCTCATGTGACACGTCGCCCTCTTCGAACCGCAACAACGTCTGGTTCACCGTCTCCCGCAGGGGTGACCCCGTCGGAAAGACGATTCCGTAATACTCCCGCTGAAACACGCGATCCAGCACGCGGGCTTTGCCCTGACCGCGGGTTTGCGCGTAGTAGGCAAGGATCGGTCCGTCAAAGGCCACAGCATCCAGATTTCCTGCCTCGAATTCCGCGTAGAGCGTTTCAAGATCCGGGAAGGTCTGATGGGTGACCCCGCGCCGCGACAGGAAGCTTGACGTGGTCGAGGCTTCGGTGGTGCCGACCCGCCTTCCATCCAGATCGGTGATCCGCTCGATATCGCGGCTCAGGGCATTCAGCGTCAGATTCGCCGTGACGTTCGCCACGAACAGCGAGACGATGAACAAACTGCCGATGACCATGAGCGATCCGAAAATCCGCCCGAGAGGCGATATCGGGGTTTCGGCCCGGTAGTCCCCCGAAATCAGAAGGTGCAGCGCCCACCAAAAGGCGGGAAAAGCGGCCTCCTTGGCGGTGTTGCCGAAATAGGCCTGTCGCCGCCTTTCGAACAGCCACATGAGCATCCCGAGCGCCAGGACGGCCAGGATGCCAAGGCCCATCATGAGCAGCAAGCGCGGCGTCAGGGCGGCACGCATCACGGCACCGGTCCCAGCCTCCATCGGCATCATGATCTGGATCCCGGCACTGAAGATCGGTTGGGTGAAATCCATCACCTTCTCGCGCTCTTCGGTAATGGAGATATTGGCGACCGCGCCGTTCACCTCGCCCGATTGGACCGCAAGAAGCATGTCGCTGAAAGTCTCGTAGCGGCGCAGGTCGTATTCAAGACCGTTCTCTGCCGCCAGGGCATCCCAGAGGTCGATCCCGTAGCCGGTGTCGCGGCCATCCTCGACGAAGGAAAACGGCGCGCGTGTCACTGTGCCGATGACAAGGCGGTCGCTCGCGGATTGTTGCGCAAGTCCCGGCACGGCAGAGCATAGATAGGCAAGGGCAAGGATCAGGCGCTTCATCGACACATGACGCATGGGAAAGCCCCCGTTGACAAGACCCGTCGCCCGGCTGACACCCGACCCCATGTCCGAGAAGAAACCCAAACGCCCGCACTACGTCTACACCCTGCTTGTCGAGGTCGGCCGCAAGGTCGGCGACGGCCTGCCCGAGGATGCTACCGGGGCCGCGCTGATGTGCTATGCCTCGGGCGTGGACGAGGATGAGGCGGTGCGCGAAACCGTCGCCGTCCTCAAGACCGCGGACCTGAATGTGCTGGAAGTGACCGGCTATGGCTCCCTCGAGGAACGGGAGGACGAAGGCCACGACATCGCCCCGGACGAGCGCAAGATGATGGCGCGCGCCTTGCGGGAAAACTCGGTCATCGTGGCGCAAAGCACCGTATTTCGCGAAGGTGATGAGGACGAGGACGAAGGTGAGGATGAGGGCGATGATTGATCCCGTCGCCCTGACCGCCGACCTGGTCCGCTGCCCCTCTGTCACGCCGACCGAAGGGGGCGCGCTTGTCCTGCTCGAAGGGCTCTTGTCCGGGGCGGGGTTCGACTGCACCCGTGTCGACCGCAACGGCACCAGCAACCTTTATGCCCGGTGGGGCGCGCGGGGCCACGCGCGCACCTTCGGCTTCAACGGCCACACCGACGTGGTGCCCGTGGGCGATGTCGCCGCCTGGACGCACGACCCCTTCGGCGCGGTGATCGAGGATGGCTGGCTTTACGGTCGCGGCGCCACCGACATGAAATCGGGCGTGGCTGCCTTTGCCGCCGCCGCCATCGACTTCGTCGCCGACACGCCGCCAGATGGCGCGGTCGTCCTTGCGATCACCGGGGACGAGGAAGGCGACGCGACCGACGGCACCGTCGCCCTTCTGGACTGGATGGACCGGCAGGGGGAGCGGCTGGATGTCTGCCTCGTGGGCGAACCGACCAACCCCGACCACATGGGCCAGATGATGAAGATCGGGCGGCGCGGGTCGCTGACCGCCTGGTTCACCTTTCGGGGCAAGCAGGGGCATTCGGCCTATCCGCACCGCGCGCTCAACCCTCTGCCCGCGATGGCGCGGATGATGGCGCGGCTGTCCGATCACGTGCTGGACGAAGGCACGGATCATTTCGACGCCTCGACTCTGGCGGTGGTGACGATGGACGTGGGCAACCCCGCCACCAACGTCATCCCGGCCGAGGGGCGCGCGACCGTCAACATCCGCTTCAACGATGCCCACAGCGGCGCGGGCCTCATCGCTTGGTTGCAGGACGAGGTGGATCGCATCGTGGGCGAGACGGGCGTGTCGGTGTCGATGGAAACGAAGGTGTCGGGCGAAAGCTTCCTGACCCCGCCCGGCGCCTTGTCGGCGCTTGTGTCCGAGGCGGTGCAGCTGGAAACCAACCGCGTGCCCGAGATGTCGACCACTGGCGGCACGTCGGACGCGCGCTTCGTCAAGGATCATTGCCCCGTGGTCGAATTCGGCCTTGTCGGCCACCGAATGCACGCCGTCGACGAACGGGTGCGGGTCGAGCAGATCCACCAGCTCAAGGCGATCTATGGCCGGATCCTGACGCGGTATTTCGCGGACGCCCCCTAGCCCGGCTTTTCAATTCCGGGGCCACGTGGCAGCCTGCCGCGAATGCCCGGAGGAAGATTCATGTCCATCACCGACCGCCTTGCCCAGTTGGGCGTCACTCTGCCCGACGCGCCGGCCCCGGCCGCGAATTATGTGCCCGCCGTGCGCAGCGGCGATCTGCTGTTCGTCTCGGGCCAGATTTCCAGCGGGCCCGACGGCCTTGTCACCGGGCGTCTGGGCGACGGCATGTCGGTCGAGGACGGGGCCGCCGCTGCGCGCGCCTGTGCCATCTCCCTTCTCGCGCAGGTCAGGACGGCCTGCGGCGGCGATATCGAGCGGCTGGAGCAGGTGGTGAAACTGACCGGGTTCGTCAATTGCACGCCCGATTTCACCGATCAGCCCAAGGTCATCAACGGCGCCTCGGACTTCCTGGTCGAGGTTCTGGGCGATGCCGGTCGGCACAGCCGGTCGGCGGTCGGTGCGATCCTGCCATTCGGTGTCGCGGTCGAGATCGAAGGGATCTTTCGCATCAAATGAAACTGCCTGACTCGTTCCTGAGCCCCGGATACATCGCGCACCGGGGCTTGCATGACCGCGCCGACGGTCGGCCCGAAAACTCCATGGCGGCCTTTCAGGCGGCAATCGATCGCGGCTTTGCCATCGAGCTGGACGTGCAGCCGTCGTCGGACGGTGTCCCGATGGCCTTTCATGACTACAAGCTGGAGCGTCTGACGGCCCAGACGGGCTGGACCCACGACAAGTCCGCGACCGAGCTTTCGGGCATCACGCTCTCGGGCGGCCCTGCGGGTGTGCCGCGCCTGTCCGAGGTGTTGACGCTCGTGGCCGGGCGCGTTCCCCTGCTAATCGAGATCAAGGACCGCGACGGCGAGATGGGGACGAATGTCGGCCCCGTGGAAACAGCGGTGATGGCGGCGCTTGCGGGCTATGACGGCGATGTCGCGGTGATGTCGTTCAACCCCCATTCCGTCGCCTGCTTTCAGCGCGAGGCCCCGCATCTGCCGCGCGGCATCGTCACCTCGGGCTATCGCACCAAGGGGTGGAAGGAACTGTCCGAACCGGTGCGCGACCATCTGCGCGACATCCCCGATTTCGACCGCGTCGGCGCCTGTTTCATCAGCCACGAAGTCGCTGAACTCGGCATGCCCCGCGTGGCGGAGCTCAAGGCGCAGGGGGTTCCGATCCTGTGCTGGACGGTCAAGTCCGCCGCACAGGAGGCCGAGGCCCGCAAGGTCGCCGATGCGGTGACCTTCGAAGGCTACTTGCCCTGACGATATCGCGCCCCACCTCAGCCCCATGAGCGAGACCGAGATCGAGATCAGCGTCCTGCCCAGTCTGGGGCAGATCGACGCCGCGGACTGGGATGCCTGCGCCTGTCCCGAGGCTGCGGATGGTGGCCCGCCCAACGATCCCTTCACCACGCACCGCTTCCTGCGCGCGCTGGAAACCAGCGGCAGCGTCGGGCCGGGGACCGGGTGGCAACCGCAGTACCTGCTGGCGCGAACGGCGGGTCAGGTCATCGCCTGCGCGCCGCTCTATGCCAAGGGGCACAGCCAGGGCGAATATATCTTCGACCACAACTGGGCCCATGCCTGGGAACGGGCGGGCGGCGACTATTACCCCAAGCTGCAACTGGCCGTACCATTCACGCCCGCGACGGGTCGGCGGTTCCTGCTGCGCCCCGGGTTCGAGGAGGTCGGATTTCAGGCACTGGTGCAGGGCGCCATGCAGGTCACGGACCAGAACAAACTGTCGTCCCTGCACATCACCTTCTGCACCCAAGACGAGCGGGCCGCCGGCGCGTCGCTTGGCCTGATGGAGCGGTCGAGCCAGCAATACCACTGGTTCAACGACGGCTATGGCAGCTTCGACGACTTCCTGGCCGCGCTGTCGTCGCGCAAGCGCAAGACCATCCGCCGAGAACGCGCCGCGGCCCAAGGCTTCGGCGGCCAGATCAACAGCTATACCGGCGACGCGATCCGGCCAGACCATTGGGACGCCTTCTGGCGGTTCTATCAGGATACCGGCGCGCGCAAATGGGGCACGCCCTATCTGACGCGGGCGTTCTTCGATGAAATCCAAGCCCACATGCGCGACGATGTCCTGCTGGTTCTGGCCGAACGCGACGGGGTGGCGGTGGCCGGGGCGCTCAATTTCATTGGCCGTGATGTGCTTTACGGGCGTTATTGGGGTTGCGTCGAACATCATCCGATGCTGCATTTCGAGCTGTGCTACTATCAAGCCATCGACCACGCCATCGCCCGGGGCCAGTCGCGGGTCGAGGCGGGGGCGCAGGGCGATCACAAACTGGCGCGCGGCTATCTGCCCGTGACCTGTCACAGTTTGCACTATATCCCCAACAAGGGCTTCCGCGATGCCGTGGCCCATTTCCTGAAGGCCGAAGCCCGGGCCATCGAACAGGATATCGAAGTGCTGACGTCCTACGGGCCGTTCAGGCGCGCCAATGTGGAGGAACAGGAATGAACATCCCCGAAGGCTGGACCAGGTCCGACGATACGATCACCCGCAGTTTCAAGTTCGGGAACTTTTCCGAGGCCTGGGGGTTCATGAGCCGTGTGGCGCTTGTGGCGGAGACCCAGGGGCATCATCCGGAATGGAGCAACGTCTGGAACAAGGTGGATATCACCCTGACCACCCATGACGCGGGCGGGCTGACCGACAAGGACATCGATCTGGCCCGGGCGATCAACGAATTGACCTGAAAGACACTCTCCCTTGAATCTCTCTGAACTCTTGTCGACGGAAATCTATGCCGGACGGTCGCTCGGCGATTTCCTCTCTCTGGAATTCCTTGTCTCGATCTTCGGCAATGTGCTGTCGGCCATCGTCGTCCTGTTGATCGGTTTCGTGATCTCGGGCTGGGTCGCGCGCCGCATCCGCCGCCTGTCCCATCGTCATGCCAAGCTGGACGACACCCTGTTCGATTTCCTGTCGAACATCGTCCGCTATGTCATCATGGGACTTTGCGTCCTGATCGTTCTGAACACCTTCGGCATTCAGACCACGTCGGTCGTCGCCGTCATCGGTGCCGCCGGTCTGGCCATCGGTCTTGCGTTGCAGGGGACGCTGTCGAATGTCGCCGCCGGGGTCATGCTGATCTTTTTCCGGCCCATCAAGCTGGGCGATTTCGTCAAGATCAACGACGAGATGGGGACCGTGAAGGCCATCAACCTGAACTTCACCGAACTCGCCAGTATCGGGAATGTCCAGATCATCATCCCGAATTCGGAGGTCTGGGGGAACACGATCACCAACTACTCGGGCTATGACACGCGTCAGGCCGAGTGGATTTTCGGCGTGGGCTACAACGCCGATCTGGCCGTGGTCGAGAATACCATCCGAAACACGGTCAGCGCCGACCCCCGCTTTCTGGCCGAGCCCGAGATGACGGTGAAGGTCGATGCGCTGAACTCCTCCAGCGTCGATTTCCTGGTGCGGGCCTGGGTCAAGCGGACCGACTTCTTCGGGTTCTGGAAGGACATGAACCGCGACGTGAAACTCGCGCTCGACGCGGCAGGGGTGGAGATCCCGTTCCCGAACCGCACGGTGCATATCGTCAAGGACGACTGAGGGCGCTTGGCCCGGAGACTTTGCCGGGCAAAGTCCCGGTTTGGATTTCTCGCTTTGAGGCCGCGCTTCTAGGCCATTGGCCCAGAAGCGCGGTGAACCATTCCGAACAGATCACGCGGATCATCGGGGTCGGCCAGCATGTCGAGATCGACATAGAACCCTGTGCGCTTCATCTCGCCGTGGATATGCCGCAGGGCGCTGAAATCCTCGGTCGCGAAGCCCACGCTGTCGAACAGGGTGATCTGGTCGGGGCCTGTTCGCCCCGGCAGTTGCCCGTCGATCACGCGCCAAAGCTCGGTCACCGGATGATCCGGGTCCAGCTGCTGGATCTCGCCCTCCACCCGGGTCTGCGGCGGATATTCCACGAAGATGTCCGACCGCAGAAGGATGTCGCGGTGCAATTCGGTCTTGCCCGGGCAATCGCCGCCGATGGCGTTCAGATGGACGCCCGCCCCCACCATGTTGTCGGTCAGGATGGTCGCCTGCTTCTTGTCGGCGGTGCAGGTGGTGATGATCTGCGCCCCGGTGATCGCCTCTTCGGCCGTGGCACAGGACACGACCCGCAGGCCCGTAGTGCCGAGGTTGCGCGCGGCCTTGGCTGTGGCGCCGGGATCGATGTCGTAAAGCCGCACTTCCTCGATCCCGAGGCAATGGTGGAAGCCCAGGGCCTGAAACTCGCATTGCGCGCCATTGCCGATCATTGCCATGACGCGGGCGTCCTTCGGAGCGAGGTGCCGCGCGGCCACCACCGACATGGCCGCGGTGCGCAGCGCGGTCAGGACGGTCATTTCCGACAGCATCACCGGATAGCCGGTATCGACCCGGGCCAGCACACCGAAGGCCGTGACCGTCTGGAATCCCCGCGCCATGTTGGCCGGGTGCCCGTTCACGTATTTGAAGCCATAGAATTCCCCGTCCGACGTGGGCATTAACTCGATCACGCCTTCCTCGGAATGGGACGGGATGCGCGCGACCTTGTCGAAATCCTGCCAGCGCAGGAAATCGGCTTCGATCCGGTCGGCGATGGCGGCGATGGTTTCAGCCACGCCCGCATCGTTCACGATCCGCATCATGTCGTGGACCGACACGAAGGGCACCATGGCCAGCTTGGAAGGGTTCAGCATGATCTCAGCTCCGGGTGGGTCGGTCGAGGACGGATTTGCCGAACAGCGAGGCGACGAAGTCGACCATCAGCCGGGCGGTTCGGCCCCGGTCGTCCATGAAGGGGTTCAGCTCCGCGATATCCATCGACGTGACAAGGCCGCTGTCGTGCAGCCATTCCATGACCAGATGCGCCTCGCGGAAGGTGGCGCCACCCGGAACCGTCGTGCCGACCGCAGGCGCGATATCGGGGTCGAGGAAATCGACGTCGAAACTGACGTGCAGATGCCCGTCGGCCTCTGCGACACGTTCCAGAAAGGCGCGCAGCGGGGCGGCGATGCCATGTTCGTCGATCATCCGCATGTCGGCCACGTCGATGTTCGAGGCCGCCAGAACCTTCTTTTCATGCGGATCGACCGACCGCAGGCCGATCATGCAGATGTTCGCCGGGTCCACGGTCTGCTCCAGCGCGGGGAACTGCGGCGTGAAATCGGACAGGCCGGTGAAATAGGCGACGGGCGTGCCATGCAGGTTGCCGCTGTCGGTGCTGTCGAAGTCGTGGATGTCGGAATGCGCGTCCAGCCAGAGGACGAACAGCGGCTTGCCCGCCGCCTCGGCCCGTTTGGCCATCGCGGGAACGGTGCCCGCCGCCATCAGGTGATCGCCGCCCATGAAGATCGGGATGGTGTCCGGCGCGACCTCGGCCGCGGCTTCCTGCAGCACGCGGACCCATCCGGCGCAGAGGTCCAGATCGCGGATCGTGGCATTGTGCGTCGGCGGGACCGAGGCGGCCACGGGATGCAGGTTGCCCGCATCGACGACATCATGGCCCAATTCGGCCAGAGCCGCCCGCAGGCCCGCCGTGCGCAGGGCGTCGGGCCCCATGAGGCATCCGCGACGCCAGGCGCCGGTCTGGATCGGCGCGCCGATGAGTGTGACGGATTTCGACATGGGACCTCCTGCGGGGTTGCTGGCCCGAGGAAACACAACTCGACGGGCAGTCGGAAGGGCGATAAGGGGTCAAAACGGGCGATGGATGACCCGGATTGAGCAGGACAATCGACCATTATGGATAATCTTGACCATCGTCTTCTCTCGGCGCTGTCCTCGGACGGGCGGGCCAGCGTCGCGTCCCTCGCGGCAGAGCTTGGCGTGACGCGGGCCACCGTTCGGGCCCGGATGACGCGCCTGTCCGAGACCGGCGAGCTTCTGGGGTTCCGCGCGGTGCTCAAGGGCGATCTGGTGCAGCGGCCCGTGCGCGGGATCATCCTGATCGAGATCGAAGGGAAGGGCGCGTCCCGCGTGTCGCGCACCCTGTCGGTCATGCCCGAGGTCGAGGCGGTGCATTCCACAAACGGCCGGTGGGACCTGATCGCCGAACTCGGCTCGGACACGCTGGAACAGCTGGATGCGACATTGGCCCGGATCCGCCTGATCGACGGGGTGTCCCGATCCGAGACGAACCTCTATCTGTCGACACGGCGCGACTGAACCCAAGGTCATCCCACGGGCGAGCAGATTTCGACGACGATACCATTCGGGTCGCGGACATAGCCGACGATCTGGCCCCAGGGCTTTTCTTCGGTCGGCTTCAATCCTTCGGCCCCCGCCGCCACGGCCTGCGCCCAGGCCTTTGCGGGGGTGTCGCAGACGAGGGCCACTTCGATGGCGGCCGATTGGTCCGCCGCGCGATTTGGGCGCAGGTCGAGGCCGTTCATCGCGATCATCTCGTCCGCGGCGAAGGCCAGCGTCGTGTCGCCTGTGTCGAGTTCACCGTAGAGATTGCTTTCGTGCAGCATCTTCCGGGTCAGACCGAAGGCCGCCTCCCAGAATGTCAGCATCGCGGGCACGTCCGCCACATAGAGGATGGTATATCCGAATTTCATCTCTGGTCCCCTGTCGGTCAGGATCAGTCTGAAGCCTGCACCGTGATCTGTCTTGAACAAAAGATCCGGACAGGCCGGCAGATGCGGCAAGGCCAGGTCCGGCATGCGCCCCGGGGTGAAGCCGCCCCACCGGCGGCAGGCGCGCGTCAGGTGCGGTTGATCGGCAAAGCCCGCCGCAATGGCGACCTCCGCCAAGGGCACTCCAGCCCGGATCAGGAGCAGGGCGCGGTGGAACCGGCCAAGTGCTGCGATGGTGTTCGGGGTCAATCCGGTTGCCTGTACCAACGACCGGCGGAAGGCCCGGGGCGACACCCCCGCTTCACGCGCCACGGCCCCGGGTCTGTTGCCCGCGCGAAGTGCCGCAAGGGCGGACCGGCACCATGACGGCACTGTCCGATGTGCCCCGAGGTTCGCTACGACGTGCAAAAGGTGTTCGGGCCCCGTCATGTCGCGCAGACTCGGCATCGCCGCCAGCGCTTCGTCGCCACGCAGGATGCCACCGGCGCGGATCTCGGGGGGAAGGGTGCCGCCGGCTTCGGGCGGCAGGCGGACGCCGATCCATTCCGTGCCCCGGGAGTCGCAGGGCGTGAGGCCGGGGCCTGACAGCACCGGAACCCACGCCTCGCCCCGCCAGATCACATGGCGGGGCAGGCGCGGGTCGGTCCTCTCAAGTGGTTCAGAGTTCGGTCAGCAGGGATTCGCCCGCGGATGTTTCGCAGACGCCGGGGCTTTCCTCGACGTGCAGCGCCGACACCTTGCCGTCCTTGACCAGCATCGCATAGCGCTTGGACCGCCCGATCAACCCGGCGGGTGGTGCGTCGAAATCCATGCCGATGGCCTTGGTGAACGACCCGTCGGCATCGGCCAGCATGTGCAGCCCCGCCGTCGTCGCCCCGGTCGCTTCGCCCCAGGCCTTCATCACGAAGGGATCGTTGACCGACACGCAGACGATGGTGTCGACGCCCTTGGCGGCGAAGTCATCCTTGGTGCGGATGAAGCTGGGAACATGGGCCATGGAGCAGGTGGGCGTGAAGGCCCCGGGCACGGCGAAGACCGCGATGGTCTTGCCCGCCGCGATATCGGACATGGCAACGGCCTCGGGGCCGCTTTCGCCCAGTCGGATCAGGTTGGCGTCGGGCAGGGAGTCGCCGGTGGTGATGGCCATGAAGAGCCTCCTTCGGGGGTTTGAATTCACACAAGCTGCATATAGCTCTCCGGGCAGGGTCGGACCAGCCGGAGAAGACAATGGATCATATCGCCGTCATCGGGGCCGGACAGGCCGGTGCATCCTGTGTCGAGACACTGCGCAAGGACGGCTACGAGGGTCGGATCACCCTCTGGGGCGAGGAGCCGGAGATCCCCTATCAGCGGCCACCCCTGTCCAAGGCCTATCTTCTGGGCGAGATGACACGCGACCGCCTGCACCTGCGCCCCGAGAGTTTCTATGCCGATCAGCGGATCGAACTGCGCATCGGCACGAGGATCACCGCCATCGATGCCAAGGCGCGGACGCTGACCCATGCGGGCGGGACGGAAGCCTGGGACGCGCTGGTCCTGGCCACCGGATCGACACCACGCCGCCTGCCCGCCGCGATCGGGGGCGATCTGGACGGCGTCTTCGGGGTGCGGACCCTGGCCGACATCGATGCGATGGAGCCGCATTTTATGGAAGGCGCGCATCTTCTGGTGGTGGGCGGCGGCTATATCGGTCTGGAAGCGGCCGCCGTGGCGCGCAAGCGGGGCATGAACGTCACCCTGCTTGAGGCGGCGGAGCGTCTTTTGTCGCGGGTGTCCTGTTGGGACACCGCGCTCTGGTTCGCGGCCCGGCACCGGCAGGAGGGCGTCGAGATCCGCGAAAAGGCGGCGCTGGAGCGGTTGACCGGCGACACCCGAGTGACCGGCGCGGTTCTGTCCGATGGCACCCACCTTGCTGTCGGTATCGTCGTCTGCGGGATCGGCATCGAACCCAACACCGACCTTGCCGCCAAGGCGGGTCTCGCCGTCGACAATGGCATCGTGGTCGACGCCCTGGGCCGGACATCCGCGCCCGGGATCTGGGCGGCGGGGGATTGCTGCTCCTTCCCCTATGGCGACCGGCGGATACGGCTCGAGTCGGTGCCCCATGCCATCGAACAGGCGCAGGCCGTCGCGCGCAACATTCTGGGCGCGGACGTGCCCTATCAGGCAAAGCCCTGGTTCTGGTCCGATCAATATGACGTCAAGTTGCAGATCGCGGGCCTGAATACCGGGTTCGATCATGTCGTGGTCCGCGAGGGGTCAGACGGACATGACGGGCGGTCGCATTGGTATTTCGCCGGGGACACCCTTCTGGCCGTCGATGCCATGAACGACCCGCGCGCCTATATGGTCGGCAAGCGCCTGATCGAGGCCGGGCGTTCGCCCGATCCCGCGCAGGTGGCCGATGCCTCCGTCCCGATCAAGTCGCTTCTGTGAGGATCATCGGCGGCAAGTGGCGGGGCCGCAGGCTGGCGTCGGTCGGCAAGGGCGATGCGGCGGCGCATCTGCGCCCGACCAGCGACCGGGTGCGCGAGTCGATCTTCAACCTGCTCATCAACGGCCACGGCGACCCGGTCACGGGCGCGCGGGTTCTGGACGTCTTTGCCGGGTCCGGGGCCCTCGGCCTCGAGGCGCTGAGCCGGGGGGCGGACAGCCTGACCTGCATCGAACAGGGGCGCAAATCGCTGACCCTCCTGCGCGAAAACCTGTCCCTGCTTCAGGCACAGGCCCGGATCGTCAGTCGCGATGCCCGGCGTCCCGGACCGGGCACGCCCCATGACCTCGTGTTCCTCGACCCGCCCTATGCGCAGGGTCTGGGCGAAAAGGCGGTGACGGCGCTGGCCGGAGAGGGATGGTTCGCCCCGGGCGCGATGATCGTCTGGGAAGAGGGGCAGGCGCCCGATCAGTCGGGCCTGACGCCGGTCGATCAGCGCCGCTACGGCGAGACGATCGTCACCCTTGCCACCTGGCCCGGTTGATCGCCGCCCAGGCCCGGTTGCGCCAGAGCCTGCGCTGTTTGGCCAGCGGATAGGACCAGTGCCGCCCGTGACGCGCGCGCGGGGCCGTCGCGGCATAGGCGGCCACCGCGTCGATCTCGCTCAGCGCATCTGTCACGCCCACCAGCGGGGGCGACAGGGCGAAGCCGCCCCCTGCCCGACAGAGCCAGCCTTGCAGCATGTTGTCCCAGGGTGCGGTGATCTTCGGGTGGCGGTGCAGGTAATCCTCGGCCCCAAGCCTCGACCAGAGCAGGGCAAAGCCCCCCATGGGCGCGTAATGGGCCGCCAGCAGGTCATGCGCCGCACCATCGCGGTGCAGCGTCGCCACCCGGTGGGACATCTTGACCGACGGATGCCCCAGGTTGACCAGCGACCAGTCGCGCCCCGTCAATGCATCGAGCAATTTCGGCAGAACGGCTCCGGTGCCGGGGGTCAGCCGCGCATCGTCCTCGAGGATCAGCGCGGTATCCGCGTCGCCGTCCAGAAACCGCAGCAGGGCCTTGCGATGGCTGAGGCAACAGCCAAGTTCCGCCCCCATCATCCGCCGCCCCATGGTGCGCCGCATGGCGCGCCCGTCGAACTCGGGGTGATCTTCGGGCACGATGGCGCGGGCATCCACCGCCTCGACCCGCTCGAACTCCAGACCTTCGGTCGCCAGATTGCCGCTGATCTCGGCCAGGCGGTCGTCGCTGCCGGGCAGGTTGATGACGAAGACGGGGGGCGCCTGCACCGGGGTCAGCCCCGCTTGAAGCAATAGACGCCGTCGATCCGCGCCACTTCGGGCAGGCCCGCGGCGGCGATGCGGGCACACATCGCCTCAAGGTCGGCCTTGCCGTTCGGATAGGCCCGCTCGTGGGTTTCAAGGACGATGACGTCGATGCGGGACATCACCTCGGTCTCATGCTCGAACAGGGCCAGCTCCGCCCCCTCGATGTCGCACACCAGCGCAAAGCGATCTGCGCCCAACCGGTCGGCCAGCGCCGACAGCGTCGTGACGGGCACCTTCAGCCCCGCCTCGCCCGCGCCCGCGACATGGCCGACATGGGCGGAGTGGCCGACGGCAAAGGTCACGTGGTCCGCGCCGGAATAATCGACCGCCGCCTCGACCACTTCGGCCTTGCCCGCGCCCGCGCCGCGAGTCGCGTTCAGGCGGGCAATCGGGGCCAGGTCGGGCATCGCCTCGACCACGATGTGACGCGCGTCGGGGCCGATGACACTGCGCACCAGGGCCGACACGATGCCAAGGCAGCCGCCCAATTCGATTACCGGCGTGCCGGGGGCGATATGGGCGCGGATCAGCGCGGCCTCCGGGTCTTCATAGGGGCGGCCCCGTTCCAGCAGGTAACGCATGTCGACACCCGCCGCGCGGGGCACCGTGACGGGCACGCCATGGGGGGCGAATTCGGTGCGCGCGGTGCCGAGCCCCTCGCGAAGGCGCAGGAACATCCGTCGCTTGAAGGTGCGAAATGTCGTCATGTCTTTCCCCGCGAAAAAGTCTCGTCCCAGACGCCACGCAGGAACGCCCAGTTCTTGGCCCGCTTCCGGCGCGAGAACAACACCATGACATTCATCGCCTGCAACCCCGCGTCGGCCAGGTTGCGCACGCGGGCAAAGGGAATGCCGTGCTTGATCGTCGTCTGGACTCGCGATTGCCCCATCAGCCGCGCCTTGAATGCCGCGACCTCGGCCCGGTCGCCCGAGGTGGAGCCGCCGCCATGGATGACCACCGCATCGCGGATGAACATGAGCGGGCCCCTGGCCTCCAGCCGCAGGCTGATGTCGTCGTCCTCGTGAAACAGGAAGATATCCTCGTCAAAGCCGCCAATCGCCTCGAACGCGCTGCGCCGGGCAAAGATCGCGGCCCCCGACAGCAGCGTGATCTCCCGGTCTTCGGTCGGCGCACCGCGCGGCATCCAGCGCGACCGGGGCAAGAGGACCGAACGGCGGCGAAAGAAAGTGGACCCGTCCGGTTCGCGGATCAGCGGGTTGAAAGCAGAGGCATCCGGATAGCGGTCGGCGGCGGCGCAGAGCCGATCCAGCGTGTCGGGCCGCAGACGCGCGTCGGGGTTCAGAAAGAAGAGGAAGTCCCGCGTGCTGCCCTGGGCGCCGACATTGCAGGCGGTTCCGAAGCCCAGGTTTTCGCCATTCTCGATCAGGCGGACGCCGGGCCGGTCGCAGAGCACCCGCAACGCCTCGATATCGTGGGAGCCGTTGTCGACGATGGCCAGATCGGCGCTTGGCGGGACCGAGGCGATCAGGTCGCGCAGTACCTCTGATGAATTATAGGCCACGGTGACGATGGTGACGCGATCCGACATGCGATCCCCCCGGATCAGACCAAAGGGGCGGCCCACATGGCGGGCCGCCCGGTTGGCTCGTCTTACAAGGCCGACGTCGGTCTAGGCAAGGCGACCCTGGTGCAGGGTCAGCGGTGCGCCGTGACGGCGGCGCGTGCGGCTTCGACCAGGGCGGCCCCGTCGAACCCCTTGCCATCCATCTCGGCGATCCAGTCGGCCGTCACCTCCTGGCCCAGGGCGACGATCTGGTCCGTCACCTCGGGCGAAAGCTCCGCGATCTGGTTGCCGGCTTCGGTCATCGTGGCCTTGCCGACGGCATCGCCGGTGTCATGGGCGCGCCCGGCCCAGGCCGAGGCCATCATCCCGGAATTCGCGTCGATCACTGCCTTCAGGTCATCGGGCAGACCGGCATAGACGGCCTTGTTCATCGCCCAGATGAAATAGAGATTATAAAGCGCGTCATCGCCCGCCACATCCGTATGGCTGCGCGTCAACTCGTCCAGCTTGAGCGAGGGCGACATCTCCCAGGTGATGACACCGCCATCCAGAACGCCCTTGGCCAGCGCCTCGGGAAAGGCGGGAACCGGCATCCCGACGGGATTGGCCCCCAGCTTGTCCAGGAGAAGCGTGGCAGGCCGCGACGGGCCGCGCAGGTTCAGACCCGACAGGTCTGACAACGCTTCGGGCGCGTCGCCCTTCAGGTGGATGATGCCCGGCCCGTGCATATGCGCGGCGATGACATGCACATCCTCGAAATCGTCCATCAGATAGGCCTGGGTATAGTCCCAGGCCGCCATGCTGGCCGCCTCGCCCGATTTGGACGTCATGAATGGCAGTTCCAGCGCCTCGGCTTCGGGGAAGCGCCCGGGCTGATAGCCGGGGATGACCCATCCGCCATCGACCGCGCCATCGGCGATCAGGTCGTACATGTTCGGGGCCGCGCCACCCAGTTGCATGAAGGGGTAAAGCTCCACCTTGATGCGCCCGTTCGACTGCGCCTCGATGGCATCGGCCCAAGGCTGCATGAAATAGGTCGGATTGGCCGACGCGGGGCTCACGAAGTGCTGAAAACGCAGCGTGACTTCCTGTGCGGCAAGCGGCGAGGCAAGGGCCGCGGCGGCGAGAGTGGCGTAGATAATCTTCATGGGAGGGCCCCCATTTGTTGTAGTGGACGGGTTATCTAGGGGCAGATGTGGGCCACCGATAGGGGGAAATTTGCGAATAATTCTCAACTAAGGGGTCAAGCAGGGTCTTGTTTCGAGATTCTTCATATGTGATTCCCTATGCGAAACCTGTGAGACCCATGATGAACACGCCCAAGGACCTTCTGTCCTCCGTCTTCGGATTCGATGCCTTCCGCCCCGGGCAGGAAGAGATCGTCGATGCCGTCTGTGCAGGCCGCGATGTTCTGGCGATCATGCCGACGGGCGGGGGCAAGTCGCTGTGCTTCCAGCTGCCGGCCCTGTGCCGTGACGGGCTGACGGTGGTGATTTCGCCCTTGATCGCGCTGATGCGGGACCAGGTCCGCGCCCTGCAGGAGGCCGGGGTCGAGGCGGGGGCGCTCACCTCCGGCAATACCGAGGAGGAGACCGACGCCGTCTGGCGGGCCATCGACGACGGGCGGCTCAAACTCCTCTACATCGCGCCCGAACGTCTGGCCTCAACCGGGACCGAGCGGATGTTGCAGCGCGCGAACTGCTCTCTGATCGCGGTGGACGAGGCGCATTGCGTCAGCCAGTGGGGCCACGATTTCCGCCCCGACTATCTGCGGATCGGGGCGCTGCGCAAAACCCTGGGCGTGCCGTTGGCCGCCTTCACCGCGACCGCCGACGCCGAAACCCGGGCCGAGATCGTCACGCGCCTGTTCGATGCTGCGCCCGAGACGTTTCTGCACGGCTTCGACCGGCCCAACATCACCCTGACGTTTCAACCCAAGGACGGCCCGCGCCAGCAGATCCTGTCGTTTGCTGCCGCGCGCAAGGGACAGTCGGGCATCGTCTATTGCGGCACCCGCGCCAAGACCGAGACGCTGGCCCGCGCCCTGTCGGACAGCGGCCATCTGGCCTGTTACTATCACGGCGGCATGGACGCCGAAGATCGCCGCGAGGTGGAGCGCCGGTTTCAGCAGGAAGATGGGCTGATCGTCGTCGCCACCGTGGCTTTCGGGATGGGCATCGACAAGCCGGACATCCGGTGGGTCGCCCACGCCGACCTGCCCAAGTCGATCGAGGCCTATTATCAGGAAATCGGACGCGCGGGGCGTGACGGCGCGCCTGCCGATACGCTGACGCTCTTCGGGTCTGACGACATCCGTTACCGCCGCCAGCAGATCGACGAGGGGCTGGCCCCGCCCGAGATGAAGCAGGCCGACCATGGACGCCTGAACGCCCTTCTGGGTCTGGCCGAAGCGCAGGTCTGCCGCCGCGTGGCCCTGCTGTCGTATTTCGGCGAAAGCCCCGCGCCCTGTGGCAACTGCGATCTGTGCGAGGCACCGCCCGAGTTGTTTGACGGCACGGAAGCGGTACGCAAGGCCCTGTCCGCCATGCTGCGGACCGAGGAACGGTTCGGCACTGGCCATCTGATCGACGTGCTGCGCGGGACCGAAACGGACAAGACCCGGCGCTTTGCCCATCACACCCTGCCGACCTGGGGCTGTGGCCGCGATCTGCCCAAGGGGCAGTGGCAGGCGGTGTTCCGGCAGATGATGGGCCTCGATCTCGTGCGTCCGGATGCGGAACGGCACGGCGCGCTGCGGATGACGGACCCGGCCCGCCCCATCCTGCGCGGCGAGGCGAGCGTGACCCTGCGCCGCGACACCATCGAACGGCCCGAGCGTCGCCCCGCCGTCAAGCAATTGGTGAGCGAGGAGGACGCGCCGCTTCTGTCGGCGCTCAAGGCCAAGCGCCGTGCCCTGGCCGAGGCGCAGGGCGTGCCGGCCTATGTCGTCTTTACCGACAAGACCCTGATCGAGATGGCCGAAACGCGGCCCGCCACGCTCGACGCCATGGCCCAGGTCTCGGGCGTCGGGGCGACCAAGCTGGAGCGCTATGGCGCGACCTTCCTGTCCGTCATCACCGGCGAAACCCCGGACGCCGTCCACCCGGCGCGGCGCAAACTGGCCGGGCGGGGCGAGGGGGCGATCTATGATCGGCTGCTGTCGGTTCAGAACGACCTGTCGCGGGGCCAGACCGGCCTCGACAAGCCGATGACCTGTTCGTCGACACAACTGGCCAAGGTCGCCAAGGCGCGGCCCGACCCGGCCGACATCACCCGCATCATCGGTGACCGCCACGCCGAACGCTTCGGGGATGCCTTCCTCGAGGTTCTGCGCGATGCCGTCTGATGGGGTCCGACGGGACTTGAGACTGCGCGCGATGCCGCTAGGTTTGCCACCATGCTGACAGTCATCTCTCCCGCCAAGAAACTCGACTTCGACCCCGTGGGTCACCCCATGACGCCGCCCCGCTTCGCCGCCGAGACCGCGACGCTTCTGACGACGGCGCGGCGGCAGGGGATCGGGGACCTCCGCAAACTCATGTCGATATCGGATGCGCTCGCCCGGCTGAACCGCGACCGGTTCCGTGACTGGGACGATGCGCCCGAAAAGCCCGCGATCTTCGCCTTTGCGGGCGACACCTATACCGGCCTCGACGCCGCGACCCTGTCGGAGGATGCGTTGCGCCATGCCCAGGGGCATTTGCGCATCCTGTCGGGCATGTTCGGCCTTTTGCGGCCATTTGATGCGCTCAAGCCCTACCGGCTGGAAATGGGCAGCAAATTGGCCACACGGCGGGGCAAGGATCTCTATGCTTTCTGGGGCGACCGGTTGGCCCGCGCGCTCAATCAGGATGCGGAAGAGGCGGGGACGCGCCTTCTGGTGAATTGCGCCAGTCAGGAATACTTCGGCGCCGTCGACCGCAAGGCGCTGGCGCTCGACATCATTACGCCGACATTCCTTGAGGACAAGCCGGGCGGCCCCAAGATCGTCAGTTTCTTCGCCAAGCAGGCGCGGGGGGCCATGGCGCGTTTCGTGATGGAGAACCGGCTGACCGACGCGGACGATCTGCGCGGTTTCTCGACCGGCGGCTACGTCTGGCAGGCCGGGCCTTCGACGCCCGAGACGCCCGTCTTCCTGCGCCCGGAACAGGCGCAGAAAGCCGCCTGACCTCTATTCGCGGAAGGCGCGGTTGAAGTAGTCCGTCACCGGCTTGACCAGATAGGCCAGCGGCGTGCGGTCGTCGGTACGGATATAGGCCTCGACCGGCATCCCGGGCAGCAGGACCAGATCGCCAAGCCGCTCGATCTCGCCCTCGTTCGGCAGGACTTCGGCCTGATAATAGGTCTGACCCGTCGCCTGATCCGTGAAGGAATCGGGCGACACGCGGATGATGGCCCCAAAGAGCTCGGGCGTCGTGTTCGCATCGAAGGTGGGAAGGCGCAACGTCACATCCTGACCGGGGAACACCTGATCCACATGGATCGGATCGACCCGTGTCTGGATGACCAGCGGACGATCCTGTGGCACCAGATAGAGGACCGGATCCGCGGGCCGGATGACGGATCGTTCGGCGAAGAACTGCATGTCATAGACGATGCCCGCAACCGGTGCGGTGATATCGAGGCGCGACATGCGTTCCGTCAGGGCACGGTATTGCTCGGCCAGCTCGATTTGCCGGAATTGCAGATCGCGCAGTTCGGTGATCGCCTGTTCGCGGGCCTGTGTGCCCAGTTTCAGGATCTCCAGGTCGATCTCGGTCGCGCGACCTTCGAGTTCGGCCACGGTGGCGGCGAAATCCCCGACCTGCCCCAGAAGGCCTGCTTCTTCTCGCCGAAGCGCAAGGACGCGGGGTGCCTGGGCCAGGCCGCGGTCGAGAAGGCTCTGCTGTGCCTCCAGCTCCTCGCGGATGAGGGCAAGCTGCTGGTCGAGCGCGATGCTCTGCGCGGTGATCCCATCGACCTGTGAGGCGATCTGCTCCTTGCGGCGCGCCAACTGCTCGGTTTCCCGTTCGCGGGAAGCGGCGCGGGCGGCGAAGAGGCCGCGCTGACCCTCGATGATCTCTTCCACGGCCTCGTTCCCGGCGGCATCAGCCAAGAGGTCCGGCGGGAATGTCACCTCCGGCTCTTCATCGCGCTCGGCTTCGAGCCGGGCCGACCGCGCGCTGATCTCTTGGAGTTGGCCGCGCAGAATCTCGGCGGTGGAGGCCAGGACCGAGGGGTCCAGCCGGACCAGGACATCGCCTTTTTCGACGCGATCCCCCTCGCGGACCATGATGGCCTCGACGACGCCGCCGTCGGGATGCTGGATCACCTGTCGATTGCTTTCGACCGCGATGCGGCCCGATGAGATGATCGCGCCGGAAATATTCGCCATCACCGCCCAGGATCCGAAGCCGCCCAGAAGGATGAGCAACCCGATCACGCCCAGAAGGACGGGGCGTATCGTCGGGATGTTGACCGGCTCAGGCGCCATCGCGGGCTTGTGCGGAACCGGGAGCTGCGCGTTCATGTGACGCCTCCGAGCTTCTGCGATTGCGCGATCTGGGCGTGGTTGCGCACCATGCTTTGCAGCACTTCCTCGCGCGGGCCAAAGGCAACGCGGGCCCCGTTTTCAAGCATCAGCAACATTTCGCATTCCTTGATGGCCGAAGGACGGTGCGCGATGATGATGACTGATTTCCCTTCCAGTTTCATGCCTGCGATGGCCCTGTTGAGCGCCATGGTGCCTTCGTTGTCGAGATTGGAGTTCGGCTCATCCAGCACAAGCAGGACTGGGTCACCATACATCGCGCGGGCCAGGCCGACGCGCTGGATCTGGCCACCCGACAGAAGACCGCCCACCGACGACACGACGGTGTCATAGCCCTTGGGCTGCGCCAGGATCATTTCGTGCGCGGCAGCCTTCTTGGCGGCTTCGACGATCTTGGCCGGGTCGGGGTCGGCCTGAAGACGGGCGATGTTCTCGGCGATGGTGCCGTCGAACAGGGTCACGGTCTGCGGCAGATAGCCGGTATAGCTGCCCAGGACGTCTGGGTCGTATTGGTCGAGCGTCGCACTGTCGAGGCGCAGCTTGCCCGCCGCCGGTGCCCAGGACCCCGTGACGGCCTTGGCCAGCGAGGTCTTGCCCGCGCCCGACGGTCCGATGACGCCCATGGCCTGCCCGGGTTTGAGGATGAACGACACCGACTTGAGCGAGGCCTGCGACGCGCCGGGTGGCACCAGCGTCACGGCTTCGGCCACCAGAAGCGCCTGCGGTCGTGGCAGCGGCGTGCGCGGTTTTTCCGGCGGAACGGCGGACAGAAGCTCGATCACGGAGGTGCGCCCGCGACGGGCGGCATCGACCATCTGCCATTGTCCGATCACCATCTCGATCGGGGCGAGCGCGCGGCCCATCAGGATCGATCCCGCGATCATCGCGCCGGCCGTCAGCTCGTTCTGCAGCACCAGCCAGGCGCCGAGGCCCAGCATCGCCGATTGCAGAAACAGCCGCAGCGTCTTGGTCGTCACCGTGAAGAAACCGGAGCGGTCGGAATAGTTGATCGCCTGGGTCAGCGACTTGCTGCGCGCGTCGAACCAGCGGGCGAAGGCCGCTCCACGCATGCCGAGCGACTGGACCAGCTCCGCCTCGGAGGCAAGGGATTGCGACGTCATCTCGGCCTTGACCGTGGCCGTGTTCGCCTCGGCCATCGGGCCGGTTGTCAGCCATTTGTTCACCAACGCGAGGATCACGAGAACCGACCCGCCGCCCATGGCAAGAAGGCCAAGATAGGGGTGGAACAGGAAGATCGCCGCTAGGAACAGGGGCGTCCAGGGAATGTCGAACAGGGCCAGGAAGACCGGCGACGACATCAGCCTTTGGACCGCCTCCAGGTCGCGCAGCGGGTTGCGCCCCCCGGCCCCGCCCGGTGTCGCCGCCGCGCGGCGCAGGTGCGCCGAAAACACCCGCGCATCGAGAGCTGCCTGAAACCGGGCGCCGACCCGGGCCATCACCCGCCCGCGCGCGTGGTCCAGAACGCCCATCATCAGGAACAGGAAGCACAACAGGACCGACAGCGCGATCAGCGTCTCTTCGGAGCGGGAGCCGAGAACCCGGTCATAGACCTGCAACATGTAGATCGGGCCGGTCAGCATCAGGGCGTTCACGGCCACGGAAAACAGGAAGACCATGACCATCAGCCCGTTGGACTTGCGGCGGACCTCTGCGACTTCGAGGCGTCCGTCAGCGGGTCGGGCGGATTGAGGTTGTCTCATGCGGCTTGGTTTCCGGAGCGAGGCTTGGTGCGTTCGAGGAATAGCACGACTTAATCGGCCTCTGAGTCAATTGCGTCAGTTTCGGCGGAAGATCCCGCCGAGCACGTCCAGAAGGATCCGCTCGGCAAGATCGGGTTCGTCGACGGGGGCGGGGGTCGGGTTGGGTTGCTGGACGACTTGCGGCTGTGGTGCGGGGCGGATGGTGGCCGGATCGATCATCGGCAGGGGCCGGATCGGACGCCCGGCATGCACGCGAACCATGGTTTCGCGCCAGATATCCGCGGGCAATCCGCCCCCGGTGACCCCGCGCAGGGGCGTGTTGTCATCGTTGCCCATCCAGACGCCGGCGACGAAATCCCCGGTGAAGCCGATGAACCAGGCGTCGCGGGCGGCCTGCGTGGTGCCGGTCTTGCCGGCGGCAGGCCGACCGTCGGGGAGTTTGGCGCGCTGGCCGGTCCCATCCTCGATCACGCGGGACATCATGTAGACCAGCTGGCGGGCCGCACCCTCCTGAATGACGCGTTCGCCCAGACCGCTGTCCTGTTCCAGAAGCGGGTCACGCTCACCGCGCAGGGTCAGCGCCGTCAGGCCATAGGGCGTGACGCTCGTCCCGCCATTCAGGATGCCGGCATAGGCTCCGGTCATTTCCAGCAGGGTGGATTCGCTGACGCCCAGGGCCAGCGCGGGTCCGGCGGCCAGGTCGCTGGCGATGCCGAACTGTGTGGCCACGTTGCGCACGATGTCGCGGCCGACGTTTTCCGAAAGGCGGACCGTCGCGGCGTTGAGCGACCGGGACAAGGCCTCGGTCAGGGTCACCTCGCCGTAGAAGCGGTTCGTGTAGTTGGAGGGCGAATAGGTGCCCGATCCTGGAACCTGAATGGCAAGCTGGCTGTCGAGGATGCGCGAGTCGAACGTCCACCCCAGGTCGAGCGCCGCGGCATAGACGAAGGGTTTGAAACTGGATCCGGTCTGGCGAACCGCCTGAATGGCGCGGTTGAACTGGCCCCCGCCGCGCGTATCGCGCCCGCCGACCATCGCGCGCACGGCGCCATCCGCACTCATCACGACAATGGCGGCCTGCGCATCCGAGCCTTCGCGGACCTTGGTTTCGAAGATGTAGGCCAGCGCGTCTTCGGCGGCCTTCTGGATGTCCTGATCCAGCGTGGTGCGGACGATGACATCCTCGGTCGTCTCGTTCGTCAGGAAATCGGGGCCGTCGGCCATCACCCAATCGGCGAAATATCCGCCGGTGTTCTGTCCGGCGGCGGGCGACAGCGTCGCGGGCGTCTCCATCGCCTGGGTGAACATCGCGCTGTTCAAAAGGCCCTGGTCACGCATCAGCCGCAGAACCGTGCGGGCCCGGTCCTGCGCGCGCTCCAGGTTGTTGGTGGGCGCATAGTAGGACGGAGCCGGGAGGAGGCCGGACAGCATCGCGGCTTCGGGCGGGGTCAATTCGGCCACGGACTTGCCGAAGTAGCGTTGGCTGGCCGCCGCAAAGCCCCGCGCACCGGCGCCCAGATAGGCGCGGTTCAGGTAGATCGCCAGGATCTCGTCCTTGGAGAACTTCAGCTCCAGCGCCATGGCATAGGGGATTTCCTTGATCTTGCGCCAGACGGACCCGCGGCGGCAATCGGCCTCGAAATCGGCTTCGGATTGGCCGGTGCGCGGGTCCCAGTCGACGCCGAGGCACAGAAGTTTCGCGACCTGCTGCGTGATGGTCGAGCCACCCGAGCCGGAAAACGGGCTGCGTCCAGCGCGGATGTTGGTGCGCATGGCCCCGGCGATGCCGCGCGGACTGACGCCGAAGTGGCTGTAGAACCGCTTGTCCTCGGAGGCGACGACGGCGTTGGCCAGATGGGGCGACACCTGGTCGAGCATGACCAGACCGCCGTAGTTGTCGCCGCGCCAGGCAAAGGTCTCGTCGTTGCGGTCACGCAACGTGACGGACCCGCGGGCCCGCCCGTCCGCCAGCGTCGCCAGATCGGGAATGCGCGTGTAGTTGTAGAGTGTCGCCGCCACGAGGAGCGCCGCCACGATAAAGGCCCCACGCCAGGACAGGGCCCAGATCACACGCAACAGAATGCGGAACGGCCAGAACAGCCAGTAGAACAGACCCCGCCGCGCAGCACGCGGTTTCGCCGCACGCCGTTTCGGGGTCTTGGCCGCCCCTGCGCGAGGTGGCGGCGTCGTCTTGCGCTTGTCGGCCACAAGACGGGACCTGGTGGGTTTAGCCATGTCTGCTCATCCCTCTCTCGGGGTTCACTGTCCCTCTGATGGGGGTTGGGGGCAAGATAAGCATAGCTGAGTCGATTGTGGAGCCCGAACCGTAAATCCTTCGCATTTGCAGCATCCACGAAATGCACAAATTTTAGGCTATGCCTGAAAAAGAGGCGCAATTTGCAGCAATCGCCGGGAAGGGGGTGTCTTTCAATCGCCCATTCGTTGCGCAGCCCCGCGGCGGTTCGTGATCTGCCCGCATCAGTCCGTTCATCGGGCGTCAAGACAAGGGGACCCTCGTGAAACTCATCATTGCAGCGATCAAGCCGTTCAAGCTCGAGGAGGTCCGCGAGGCGCTGACCACATTGGGCGTGCGCGGCATGATGGTAACCGAAATCAAGGGCTTCGGCAGTCAGTCGGGCCACACCGAGATCTATCGCGGTGCCGAATATGCGGTGAATTTCGTGCCCAAGGTCAAACTCGAGATCGTGGTGCCCTCCACCATGGCCGACCAGGTGGTCGAAACCATCGCGACCACCGCCAAGACCGACAAGATCGGCGACGGCAAGATCTTCGTTCTCGACGTGCAGCAGGCCATCCGGGTCCGCACCGGCGAGATGAACGACGACGCCATTTGAACGAATACACAGGGGAATGAACCACATGAAACTCCGCTCTACCCTCGCGCTTGGCGCCGCGCTCGCGGCTCTGCCCATGGTGGCCGCCGCGCAGGATGTCGAATTCGCGGCCGCACCTGACACGGCCTATATCCTCAACACGCTGCTCTTCCTGATCGGGGGCTTCCTCGTCTTCTGGATGGCCGCCGGTTTCGCCATGCTGGAGGCGGGTCTCGTTCGTTCCAAGAACGTGGCGATGCAGCTGACCAAGAACATCGCGCTCTTTTCCATCGCGTCGATCATGTACTGGCTCGTCGGCTACAACATCATGTACCCGGGCGACGGCAACTGGATCATTGAAGGCTACTTCGGCACCTTCGCCCTCAAGGCGCTGGACGATGTCGGTGGCGCCGATCTGGCGACCGGCTATTCCGCTGCCTCGGACTTCTTCTTCCAGCTGATGTTCGTGGCCACCACGGCCTCCATCGTGTCGGGCACGCTGGCCGAGCGGATCAAGCTCTGGCCGTTCCTGATCTTCACTGTCGTTCTGACCGCCTTCATCTATCCGGTCGAGGCATCCTGGCAGTGGGGTGGCGGCTGGCTGTCGGAAGCGGGCTTCAGCGATTTCGCAGGCTCGACCCTCGTGCACGCCGCGGGCGGTTTTGCGGCCCTCGCCGGTGCAATCATCCTGGGCCCGCGTCTGGGCAAATACACCAAGGATGGCCGGACCGTTCCGATGCCCGGCTCCAACCTCGCCCTCGCGACCCTGGGTACGTTCATCCTGTGGCTGGGTTGGTTCGGCTTCAACGGCGGCTCGCAGCTGGCCATGGGCACCATCGGTGATGTGACCGACATCAGCCGCATCTTCGCCAACACCAACATGGCCGCCGCAGCGGGTGCAGTCACCGCGCTGATCCTGACGCAGGTGATGTACAAGAAGGCCGACCTGACCATGGTCCTGAACGGTGCGCTGGCGGGCCTCGTGTCCATCACCGCGGGGCCGCTTGACCCGACGCTTTTCGGGGCGCTCTGGATCGGTGCGGTCGGCGGCGTGATCGTGGTCTTCGCGGTCCCGATGCTCGACAAGCTCAAGATCGACGACGTGGTCGGTGCCATCCCGGTGCACCTGATCGCGGGCTTCTGGGGGACGCTCGTGGTTCCGGTCTATACCGAAGGCACAAGCTTCGGGACGCAGATCCTGGGCTTCGTCTCCATCGGTGCCTTCGTGTTCATCACCAGCCTCGTCGTCTGGTCGATCCTGAAGGTTCTGGGCGGGATCCGCGTCAGCGAGGAAGCCGAAATCAACGGTCTCGACATGGCCGAACTGGGGATGGAAGCCTATCCCGAATTCTCGCGCGGCTGACCCTCCCTCGATCCGTGCGAAACATGCCCCCGGCCGCGAAAGTGGCCGGGGGCTTTGCGTTTCGTGGCCTTGTCGGATGCCCGAGGGACGGGGCCGCCGCTCAGTTGTGCCGACCGGGCGATCGGGTCATCTCGGTGAACAGGACAACTGTCAGGATGCGGCTTTGCGGTAGTCCGAGACGGGAAGCCCGCCAATTCCCCAATCCGCCAGGTCAACCTCTTCGATGACGACGAATGTCGTGGCGGGGCTCTTGCCCAGGACGTCTTGCAACAGGGCGGTCACCCCCGCGATCAGATGCGCCTTGTCCTCAGGACCGGGACCGGTGCCGTCGGGACCGCCCTCGCGGGTGATCTTGATATTCACGTAAGGCATGGGTCAGCCTCGCTCGGGAACATAGGCAAAGACCTTGGAGATGATCCGCCAATCCCGGCCCTGACGAACGAGGGTCAGGTGATCCAGATAGCGCCGCCCCATCATCGACATGGCGGCGGTGACATGGGCCAGCCTCGGGCTTGCGAAACTCATCTCGAGGATTGCCTCCTGTCGCGGTTCGTTGCGTGCAGCGGGGCCTTCGCGTTCATCGATCCGGGCCATGTAGGTTTCCAAGTCTAGATATATCTCATCCCCCTCGGTCGCGCAGACATAGGCGAGCCTTGGGTGGAACACATCGCGCAAACGGGCGCTGTCCGCATGATAGAGGCCGTCGAAATAGGCAGATATCAAACCGCCGACCTCTGCGAAATCATCCACCGACATCAGAGCAAGCCCTCGGCGCGCATGGCCCTTTGCACGCTTGGCCGGGCCGCGATGCGCGCCATGTATCCGGCAAGATGCGGCCAGTCCGCAAGGTCGATCTCCTTGAAGTTCGCCCAGTTCGCGACGACGAACAGATAAACATCTGCCACGGTGAATTGTCCCTCGACCAGGGTGGGGCGACCATCCGCCAGGATGTTTTCAATGACATCGAAGTTGCGGATCACGGCACTGCGCGCCCGGGCGATCTCGGCCGCGTCGGCGGTGTCCTTGAACATCGGCGCAAAGGCCTTGTGCAGTTCGGACGACACGAACACCAAGTGCTCGATCGTCCGGGCGCGCGCCATCGTGCCGACGGCTGGCATGAGCCCGGCGTCCAGATAGGTGTCGGCCACGAACTGAAGGATCGCCGGTCCTTCGGTCAGGATATCGCCGGTGTCGAGCTGCAACGCCGGGACATAGCCCTTGGGATTTACGGTCGTGTAGTCGACGCCGCTTTCGGTGCGTCCGGCCATGTCGCTGACCGCGTCGATGTCGAACGAAACCCCGCTTTCGATCAGGGCGATATGACTGGCGAGCGAGCAGGCGCCGGGTTTGTAGAACAGCTTCATCTTTCGATCCTTCCAATTGCCGATAGGGGCGGCGATCAGATGTCAGCTTGAGTTTCGCCTGACAATTAGGTATCGAATAGTAACCTCGATTTTCGAGTTACTTTCCAGAAACCTGGTCACCTTTCATGTCCTTGAAGATGCGAAAAAATCAGAGTGTCGCGCCTCCCGAACCCTGCATGCTGTCCGAGTGCATGGCGGTGATCTCGGGGGCCTGGGCTCCGAACGTGATCTGGTCCCTGCGGGCCGGGCCGCGCCGGTTCAGCGAGTTGCGGGCGGACATCCCGCCGATCTCGGCCAAGGTGTTGTCGACGCGGTTGAGCGAGTTGGAACAGAAGGCGGTCCTCACGCGACATGTCCGCCGCACGTCACCGCCGTCGACCGAATATCGGCTGACCCCCTTGGGGGCAGAGCTTTTGCCGGCGCTGGACGCGATCGTGCAGGTCGGTCACCGCCTCAAGGCCAAGCGTTCGGGCTGAAGCATCCGAGAGGTCCCGTTCCGCGCAATAGCAAAGGCCCGGTCGAACAAACGACCGGGCCTGGAATATCCGTCTCGATAGGGCGAAGATCAGACGGCGCTGTCGATCCAGTCTTTCAGCGCGGCCTTCGGGGCGGCGCCGATCTTCTGGTCCACGGCCTCGCCGCCCTTGAACAGGAACAGCGCCGGGATGCCGCGCACGCCCATGGCGGCGGGGCTGGACGGGTTCTCGTCGACGTTGACCTTCACGATCTTGACCCGGCCGTCATACTCGGCCGACAGCTCCTCGAGCGCGGGGCCGATCTGTTTGCACGGGCCACACCATTCGGCCCAGAAATCGACGATGACCGGGATGTCGGACTGCTTGACCACCTCGTCGAAGGTGGCGTCGGTGGCGGCGATGGTGGCCATGGGATTCTCCGTCGGTTTTGCGTCAAGCGCGGGAGGTGGAAGCTATGCAGGCGGCCGCACCGGGTCAATGGCTGCGTCGAATCCGGTCACGAGTTCGTGCGGAAGCGGCATGAGCCGCGGCCCCGCCGTCCAGAGGATCGCCGCATCGATCCGGTGGTCGGGCCAGATCGCCCGCGCGGCGGCAACGTAAGCGCCCATCTGGTTTCGCAACCCACCCGGCAGAGCCTGCGCCGTGTCGGGCAGCACGCGGTTCGATTTGAAATCGACGATCAGCACGCGGTCGTCCCCGACGATGACGCGGTCCATCGTGCCGAAGATGGCCGGACGGTCGGCGGTCGCGGGCAGGGCAAAGGGAACCTCGGCCAGTGTGCCCGGGGCGAAGATATGCGCAAGCTCCGAGGCCTCAAGCACGGCGCGCGCCTCGGCCAGCAGGGCCGCGGCATCATCGGTGGAGCGCAGGATCGCGCGGGCCATCCGGTCCCAGTGGTCCGGCGCATGGTTCGGCAGATGCTCCAGCAGGGCATGAAGGGCCGTGCCCCGGCGCAGCGCCGCCTCGGTATCGTCGCCCATGTCTCCGGGCAGGGCCTTGGGGCCGGGCAAGGCCGACGGTGCGATGCGCGCGGCCACCTTGTCGGGGGCGGGAACCGGTGTTTCCAACCATTCGGGCCGGTCGGGAACGGGGAAGTCCGTTTCGGTGTCGCGCGGCATCGCGGACCAGTCGCCCGACTCGATCCGCAGACCCGTCCCGGTCGGGAAGTCGTGCGGTTCGGCCCCGACGTTCTTCATGCCCTCGTTGATCATGCCGTACCAGCTGTCACCCGGTTCCTTTCCCAAATCGCCTGCGGCCCCGACAATCAGCCAGCTCTCTGCCCGCGTCAGCGCCACATACAGAAGGCGGTGGCGTTCCGCCCGCTCGGCTGTTTCGGAGGCTTCATTCATGGCGTGGACGGCAGGCGACCATCCCGCCTTGGTCGGCAGCCAGACAGGCGTGTCGTCCTCCAGCCTGCGAACCCCCTTGGCGCCCTCGATCTTGCGAGACATCGTTTCGGGCAGGATGACGACGGGTGCCTCCA
Organism: Jannaschia pohangensis; assembly: GCF_900113875.1. Classification (GTDB taxonomy): domain Bacteria; phylum Pseudomonadota; class Alphaproteobacteria; order Rhodobacterales; family Rhodobacteraceae; genus Jannaschia; species Jannaschia pohangensis. The sequence continues at coordinate 90,956 of NZ_FORA01000006.1, forward strand.
GACCCTTGGCCCCGTGGACCGTCATCACCCGGATGGAGCCAGAGGCCCCCTGCCGTTTTACGTCCACATCCGCCGAGGCGAGCCAGCCGAGAAAGCCGAACAGACTGGGCGTTTCAAGCTGTTCATAGGCCAGCGCCTGGCCCAGCAGGGCATCGATGGCCTCTGCCGATTCCGCGCCCAGACGGGCCAGCAGCCGCCTGCGCCCATCATGCCGGATCAGGATCCGCTGGAGCATTTCGTGGGGGCGCAGCACATCCGACACCCGAAGCAGATCGGCCAGCATCTCGATGGCCTGCGGGTCGCTTTCACCGTGCCGAAGCGCGTCCCAAAGCCGCCCCTTGCGCCCGTGGGCCAGAGCGAACAGCCCCTCTTCGGTGGTGTTGCACAACGGCGACCGCAGGACCGTGGCCAGCGACAGGTCGTCGTCGGGGGTCGCGGTCCAGGTCAGCGCGGCGATCAGGTCCTTGACCGCAAGGTCGCTCGACAGCTTGAGCCTGTCGGCACCGGCAAGGTTCAGACCCCGCGCCTTGCAGGCGCGAATGATGTGATAGAACAGCTTGTTGCGCCGTTGGAGCAGGATCAGGATGTCGCCCGCGACGATGGGCCGTCGTGCATCGCCGGTGCCGATGGCCGTGCCGCTGCGGATCATGTCGTCGATGGCATTGGCCACATGGTCCGCCAGAACGACATCCGCATCGTTGGACGCGGGACGATCCATGGGCTCGAACCACTCGCGGTCTTCCTTGTCGTCCTTTTCCTTCGGGATCGCAGGCCAGAGATCGACGCGTCCGGGCCTGTCCTGAAAGAACGCGATGTGTTCCGGGGCCGGGCCAAGGCCGCTGTCCTCGGCAAAGACTGCATCGACCAGTTTCAGGATGATGGGCGAGGACCGGAAGGAATAGAGCAGGGCGTGGTCGCGCAATTGCGGGCCGTTCTTCGGGAGCATGGCCCCGAAGGCCAGGCGGATCGCCTCGAACGCCTTCAGATCGGCGCCCTGGAAGCCATAGATCGATTGTTTGCGATCCCCGACCACGAAGAGGGTCCGGCGGACGTCTTCCCGTGCGCCAAGACCGGCGGCGAATTCGGCGGCCAGCCTGGTGATGACCTCCCATTGGCCGGGCGAGGTGTCCTGCGCTTCGTCCACCAGAATGTGGTCGATGCCGCCATCCAGCTTGAACAGAACCCATTGCGCCATGTCGGAGGTCGACAGAAGCCGCTGCGCCCCCGCGATCTGATCGTCGAAGTCGAGCCATCCCCGCGCCGTCTTGCGCGCCTCCACCTCGGCCACGAAAGCGGGGGCAAAGGCGTGCAGGGCCTTGGTCTGGGCAAGCGTTTCAAAGGCGCCGATGTGCATGCGACCCTTTAAGACCCTCTGCACCAAGGAGTTGAATCGTTCGACAAGCGGGCCAAACTCTCCGGCTTGGACAGCTTTTGGCCATCTGCCTGTCTTGCGCGGACTGCCGTCCGAATTGAGGCAGGCCGCTGTCAAAAGATCCAACCGCTCTGTCGCATCGGCTTTGCAGATCAGTTCGAATTGCCGCGCGACATTTTCGACCGACTTGCCCGGTGCGGACTTGGCAAGCTCCATGAATTCAGTCAGCAAATGTAGAGTTTGCTCGCCGACCAAGTCGGCAAGAGCGGCCTCGGGACTGTCATGGATAATCCCCAGACGGTCTCGCAGTTCGGCGTCCGACAGCGCCGGGATCGCGCCCCGCAGTCGGGCCACGGCCTCCAGGAATTTCGACGGCTCACTGTCGGTCAGGCGGCTGGCGATGCCATCGACCAGCGCTTGCCGTTCCGGATCGGCGGCCATGTCGTCCAGGACTTCGGCGTGCAGACGTGCCTTGGCGGTGTCGTCCATCTCGCTGAAGGTCGGCGTCACGCCTGCCTCCAGCGGGAACCGCCGCAGGAGCGAGGCGCAGAAGGCATGGATCGTCTGGATCTTCAGGCCGCCCGGAGTCTCGATGGCACGGGCAAAGAGGGTCCGGGCGCGGCGAAGCTGTTCGGGCGGGATCGTCCCGCGCGCCGCACCCAGTCGGGTTATCTCCCGGCGCAGATCATCGTCGGACAGCATGGCCCATTGCCCAAGCCGCTTGAACAGGCGGTTCTGCATCTCGCCCGCGGCGGCCTTGGTATAGGTCAGGCAGAGGATCCGCTCGGGCGCCGCGCCATCCAGCAAGAGCCATGCCACCCGGTCGGTCAGGACCCGCGTCTTGCCCGATCCGGCATTGGCCGCCAGCCAGACCGACCCTTCGGGGTTGGCCGCGTCGATCTGCGCGCGGGTGGCGGCGTCGGGGGTGAAGGCGTCGGTCATTGGCCCACCGGTATGACACGGGCGGACTGCGTGTCGTCCCATTCGCCAAAGCGCGAGAGCTGATCGTAGTCGCCGACGTAGGTCAGCAGATCCGGGGCAAGCCGCGCGATGAACGGTTGCCCCTCGGCGTAGCGGCCGATCAGCTTGAGAAAGTCGGCCCGTGTCCGGGCGATGGCCTCGGGTCCGAAGTCTTCGGGCGAGGTTTCGGCGTATCGGGTCCCGACGGTCAGATAGGCGACCTCGTCCACGCGGCGTTGCGCGATACCGGCGAAGCCCCCGTCCTCGACCATCATCGCCTCGAGCAGCAGCTGTTTGGCGAACTGCCTTTGTTGCCGGCCGGCCGGCGCCGTGCCGGTCTTGTAGTCATAGATGGCGACGGCGTCGCCCAGGTCGTCGATGCGGTCGGCCCGCGCGGTCAGCACAAGGCCCAGGCTGTTGATTGTCAGTTTGCCCGTGTCCTCGAGGTGCAGGGGCCGCCCCTTGGCCCGTCTCTCGGCCTCTGCCGCAAGGAAGTCGGCGGCGGCGCGGTCGAACTTGCCCAGCCAGAGCCTGCGCGGCCCGGGCCAGGGCGCGATGTCGGCCAAGGCCTGCTCCAGGGTCGCGCGCAGGATGGCGTCGGCATTCTCGGGCAGGGTGTCGGGCACCGCCCGGGCAAAGCGCTCCATCGCCTCGTGGACGATCTCGCCGCGCAGACGCGCATCGGGGCCTTGCCGCAGGGCGGGCAGGGCGCGCAGGCGCAGGAAATTCTCGGCATAGATCGCATAGGGGTCGCGGATCAGCCGCTCGACGCCGGTCACCGAAATCCGCTCCAGTTTGATGCCGCGGGGCAGGCGCGGAGCCGGTCGGGGCGCGCGCGCGGTCGGATGGCGGGCGTCCGGCCGATCCAGCAGGGCCGCCGTCGCCAGCCACCTGTCGCCCCGCGCGACCATTCCGGCCAGCGCCGCCTCGCCGTGCGGACCGATCCCGCCGAGCAATCCCTCGATCCGGTTGAGCCAGCGGGACGGCACGGTGTCGGCCTCGGCGCTGCGCACGGCGCGCGACAGCCAGACCTCGGCCCCCGACGCGGCCTGCTGAAAATCATGGGCCGACAGGCCGGTGGAGCGATCCGGCAGACGGAGCCCGCAGGCCCGGCGCATCGCCCGGTTCAGCCAGGGGTCGGGTGCGGGTTGCCCGGGCCAGACATCGTCGTTGAGCCCGCCCAGGATCACCAGGTCAGCGCTGCGGACCCGCGCCTCGAGCGCGCCCCAGATCATGACCTCGGGATGCGGGGAGAACGTCTCGCGGACCTCTTCGCCCGACAGGAGGGCGTGCAGGATGCGCGCATAATCCCGTGCGGTGATCGCCGTCTCGCCCCGATGCGGCGCAGCGTCGATCATGCGGTCGAGCATCTGGCGCGCGGCGCGGCCCGCCGCGTCCGACCACAGGGCCCCGGCCTCGTCGGCGCTGCCCCGGGTCAGGGCTTCGGCCAGCTCGAGGTGCGATGTCACGTGGTCGATCAGGGGCGCGCTGTCCGGTTGTGCCGCGACCGCGTCGAGCATGTCGGCCAGCCATTCCGTCCAGGCGTCGTTCAGGCGCGGCTTTTCGGGGTCGTTCAGCCAGGCGGTCAGCGCGGCGCGGTCGGGGAAGGCCAGCGGTTTGGCCCGGATCAACTCGATCTCGACCTCCCGCAGGCGGGTCAGGTGGTCGGCCCGACCCCGGCCCGAATGCGTAAGGGGATGGGACATCAGGATGACCAGCGGCTCGGCCTCGACCGGCTGGCCCCGCATCTCGGCCAATTGCAGAAGGAAGCGCCCCGGCGACGTCTGGCCCAGGGGGATACCGGCGGAGTCGTCCGGAATGATACGCCACCGGTCGAGTTGGGCCGCGACCTGCCGTGACAGCGCCCGGTCCGGCGTGATGAGCGCGGCGCGCTTGCCCTGTGCCAGGGCGGCGCGCAGACCGGCGGCGATCGTGGCGGCCTCTGCGCCCGGAGACGGGGCACGGAGCAACGTGATCCCGGCGCAGGCCTCGGCGACGCCGGGCAACTCCGGCCCCTCGGCGCGCCAGGCATCCGTCGCGGGCGCAGGACGCAGGGCCAGCGAGATCAGCGCATTGCGGGCCGGGACCGCCGGGGCCCGTTCGGACCAACGCGGCACCTCGCTTCGGGTTCGTCCCAAAGCCGCAAGCAAGGCCGCGTGCCGGTACTGCGGATGGTCCTGATGCCCTGCCTCTTCGGTCAGTGCCTGCCATGCTTCTTCGGGCATGTCGGTGTCGAGGCCGGGCAGGATGACCACACCCGAAGGCAGATCGAGGACATGCCGGATCAGCGCCCGCGTCGGTGTCCGCGATGCCGTCGATCCCGCGATGATGACGGGGTCCTGCGGCGGGTTGCGTTCCCACCCGGCGACCAATCGGTCGAGGGCCAGGCCCTGCGCTGCCGCCTCTGTGAGGTTCCCATCCCTGGCGGACCAACCGGTGACGATCCGCAGGAACCGGAGCGACCGCTCCCAATGGGTCGACATGTCCGACACATCCAGCGCATCGAAGGCGGAGGGGTCCATCTCCTCCTCCTGCAACTCGTCGAGCAGGTTCGCCAGGCTCCCCGCCAGATCGAAGGCGGCGGCGCGGGGCGACAGCCCGGGTTCCTTCGCCAGAAGCAGATCGACCAGTTGGGTCAGGCGCAGGCGTGTGGCCAGCGACGAGATATCCGCCACGGGCGCCTCTCCCGGGGCCAGCAGGGGGGCCAGTTGCGATACCAGTCCGATCCTGGGCAGCAACGTCGCCCCGCGCGAGGCAAGCGCCGCTTCCGTGCGGCGGGCCATCCGGCTTGTGTTGGTCAGCAGGGTCACGCGCGCCATGGCCTGCGGCGTGCTGCCGGTCAGGCGGGCGTGCAGACCGTCGGCCAGCGCAGCGCTGAAATCGACGCCCATGGGTTCGGCAAAAAGACCCTTCATGGTGCCTGCGCCAGCATGGCTTCGGCTTCGGCGATCCCGCCCGGGGTGCCGACATCGGCCCAGTGCCCGGGATGCTCCACCCCGAACAGGCGACCCCGGTCGAGCATCTCGAACCACAGATCGCGGAGGGAAAAGACCTGCCTCGGGTCGCGCAGCAAACCCTCGGGCTTCACGATGCCCGTACCGGTATAGACCATCCCGCCCGTATCCCGCACCAGCCGACTGTCTCCGTCCATGGCAAAGGAGCCGCCCGCCTGACCGACGGCCCGCGCCGATGGCACCAGAAGCAGCAGGCCGTCCATATGCGTCGGATCCCATGCCGCCGTGAGCGTGTCGCGGGCGCGCGGACCGGTCCAGCAGGCATCGGCATTCATCGTCAGGACCGGACCCTTGCCCAGATGCGGCAAAGCGTTGCGCAGGCCCCCGCCGGTCTCCAGAAGAACCGGCGTTTCCCGCAGCAGGGTCACGTCGCGGCCCGCCAGATGCGCGGCGAGCGCGTCTGCGAAATGATGGGCGTTCACGATCGTGGGGCCAGGGCCCGCGACCTGCTCCAGCGCGTGATCGATCAGGGCGCGCCCGGCCACCTGGACCAGAGCCTTGGGGCGGTCGTCGGTCAGCGGCCGCATCCGCGTGCCCAGACCGGCTGCAAAGACCATCGTGCCGATCATTCGGTGCCCGCATGGGCCCGGCCCGCCAATGTGCCCGCGCGGGCCATCTTGTCGGCGATCCAGTCGGCGTCGGGTTCGGGCAAAAGGCCATCCAGAACCCCGCGCAAGTCCGTCAATGCCGGGTGGCGCAGTTCGCGTTGCAGCGCGACCCAGGTCGGCGGGATGAACCGCAGGTAGGAGGTGCGGCCCGAGTGCAGGCAGAGCCGGGTGAAGACGCGCCCGATGATCCGCAGGGACCGCTGGACCGAACAGACGGCGATGCGGGCGGCGACCTCGTCGGGGTCAGCCTGCGTCGCGCCAAGATAGGCCCGAACGGCCGCCTCTGCCGATGCGTTCGACACGGACCGGCGCGGATCATGGATGAGCGAGGCAAGGTCGTATTCGCCGGGGCCCGTCATCGCATCCTGGAAATCCAGCAGGCCGATGCGCCGGACGCCCGCGCGGTCCGGCATCCAAAGCAGGTTTTCGGCATGGTAGTCGCGGTGGACCAGAACGTCCGGCCCGGTCAGGGTGGCGTCGATGGCGGCCTGCATGGCATCGCGGATCGCCGGGCGATGCGCGCGGGCCTCGGGCGCGTACCAGTCGACGACCGTGGCGGCCAAATCGGCCATCTGGTCGGGGTAATGCCGCAGGGTCGGCGGCGTATGACGATGGATTTCGGTCAGGACATCCGTGGCGGCGGCATAGAGCACCGGCGCATCGGCGGGCCAGGCGTCGGCATGGCGTGCCACCAGATCGTCGCCCAGGTCCTCCAGCAGCAGAAAGCCCGCATCCGCGTCGCGGGCCAGAACCGCGGGCGCCGAAAGGCCACAGCCGGTCAGCCAGTCACCGATGGCAAGGAAGGGCCGGACGTCCTCGCCCGTCTCTGGTGGCGCGTCCATCAGGATCGCGCGGTCGCCCGCGCGCGCCAGCCGGATGTAGCGGCGCAGCGAGGCATCGCCGGGCAAGGGGTCGCGGCGGGCACCGGCCCACCCCGCATCGCTCAGGAATTGGTCGATCAGGTCCTTGCGGTCCGTCATGCGGGCGTCCCTTCGAAGGCCGGGGCGAGGCGGGCCAGCATCGGCATCGGCGCGGTCAGCATGAGTGCCCGGCTGTCGTCGCCGGTGACCGCCATCGTGACCGTCGCGGCGTTCGCGGGGGTCGCGGCGCCCAGACGTTCCGGCCATTCGATCAGGCAGATCGCCGTCTCGAAGGCGTCGTCGAGCCCCAGTTCGATCACTTCGGACGGATCGCCGAGGCGATAGAGATCGGCGTGCCAGACCTCGACCGGGCCGACATCATAGGTCTGGATCAGGGTGAAGGTCGGTGAGGGGACATCCTCGGGTGGCAGGTCCGCCAAGTCCCGCAGGGCGCCGATCACGGCCCGCGCCAGGGCCGTCTTCCCCGCGCCGACCGGGCCGTTCAGCAAAAGGGTGTCACCGCCACGTAGACAGGGCGCCAGAGACCTGGCGAAAGCCTCGGTCTCGGCGGGGGACGTCAGGGTCCGGGTCAGGCACGCGGCGGTCATGCTGCACGGTTAGACGCCCGGGCCACCGCCCCGCAAGGGGCGCGCGGCGGTTTCTCAGGCGCGGAGGGCCTGCTGCGGTCCGTGCGGACTCTGACGGTGGACGGTGCGGGACGCCAACTGGAAGCTCAGGCTCAACCGACCGCCCGCAAGCGGCGAAATGCGCAGGTCCAGCGGGCGGCCATCCTGCAGGCGCAGTGCCTCGGTCCAGTCGGCACGTTCCTTGTCGGGATCGCGGTGAAAGCTGCGCAGGTCGGCCCAGGCGTCGGTCGGCTCGGACAAGGCGCTCCAGAAGGCAAGGCAGCCGTCCAGAGAGGCCGGAAGGATCGCGTCGGCGGCCCCGTTGAACCACATATCGCGCGCTGCATCGTTCGCGACGATGGTCTTCCCGTCGTGGTCGAAGATGATGACCGCTTCGCTCAGTGTATCGAGCACGGTCGTCAGGATCGTCCGGTCCGCGCGCTGCCGCCGCGCGGCTTCGATATCGGCGGTGATGTCCTCCAGCAGGACGGTCACGGCCCCGTCGCCCTGGGGCTGACCGGTCATGCGGAAGGTCCGGCCATCGGGCAGCGCCCATGTTTCGACATGCGCGGCGTCATCGTCGGCCGAGCCGAGCTTGACGAAGGCGTCACGCCAGGCGCGGTAGTCCCGAGGCTCGGCCATCCGTTTTGCCTGGCGCAGTGCATCGAAGAATTCGGTCAGTTTCGGACGCCGCGTGAGCCAGGCTGCGTCAAGGCCGGTCATGTCGATGAGCGCGGGGTTGAACAACACCAGGTCGCCCGCATGATCGAAGATGGCGAGGCCGTTCGGCAGGAAGGCGAAACTACGCGTCAGGGTCTGGATGAAGTTGCGCAGCGTTTCCTCGGCCGCGATGACGACATTCATGGATTGCGCGTGCAGGTGCCGAAGACCGTTCGCGTCCGCAGGTTGGACGACCACTTCGAACCAATGCTCTGCGCCGGCCCTGCACACAAGCTTCCGGCGGAATTTGGTCTGGCCACCCGCGTCGAATGTCGGGAAGAGCGTGTGGATGGGCCAGCCCCGGGCGACCTCGCTGCCCGAACAGGTCTCGACCATCTTCAGATAGCGATCATTGCACCAGACGACATCGCCTTGGGGGTTGACCACCCACGCCAGGGTCGGGCTGCTGTCGTTGGACCGGGACAGCACGTCGACCTCTTCCTCCATGGCGCGCAGGCTTGCGAGATCGACCCGCATGGAGCTGCTTTGCCGAGAGGCCGCGGTGACGGTGATCCGGATGTCGCGACCCTCCTGGATGCCGATGACAAGAATGCGGTCGACGCCGAACAGACCTTCCAGCCGGAAGGGGCGACCCATGTGCCGGAGGGCGGCAAAGGCTTCGGGGATTGTCGGGTTTACGTCCGTCAAGACCTCGGCCAGTTCGTCCCAGGCCTTCAGGTGGTCGATCGGATCCTCGAGCAGGAATCCCACGGTCCCCGAATGTTCCGTCAGATACCCTTCGCGGAAGGTAAACCAGCGCGGCTCCGACAGATGCTCGCCTATCTGGGGGGTCGGCCGGTCGGCGGGGGCGAACCACAAGACAAGGTGCAGTGCGATCACTGCTGTCGCCAAGCCTGCCAAGAGTGGCCAGAGCAATTGGATGGTGTCGATCATGGCTCACTGTCCGTCTGGATCAGGTGACCATGCGGCAATTTGGTTAAGGGGGTGTTAACGGCGCGAGATTTCGGAGGCGACGTCAAAAGGCAGGTTCTCGCCCAGGCCTTCGCGGAGCGGGGCTTCGATCGTGTTGCGGGTCCAATGCACCTCGGCGATGGCTCCGCCACGTTTCGGGGGGCGGTTCCGTCCACTTTGTGATCCGTTGAAGAAGGCGATGGTCGCGCCGGTCCGCTCCAGCAGGGTCTTCGAGATGAATAGCCCCAGACCCATGCCCTCGTATCCCTGGCGCCGCCGGTTTCGCAGGAACGGGTCCCCCAATCGCGACAGCACGTCCGCAGGATATCCCGGCCCGTCGTCGATGACCCGCACGACCACGGCTTCGGTGGACCAGCGGCCCTCGATCCAGATTTCGGTCTCGGCGAAATCCACGGCGTTTTGGATCAGGTTGCGCAGGCCGTGGATCACTTCGGGCGTGCGGCGCAGACCGGGTCCGGTGCCTTGCTGCCCGTCGAGCGGCGCGGTGTCGTAACGGATGGTGATGCCACGGTCGGCATGGGGTTCGGCGGCTTCGCGCAGGATCGCTTCCAGCGGGGCACTGCTGACCTGGCGGTCGCGTTTCCCGATCCGGCCCATGGAGCGCAGGATATCGCGGCAGCGGTCGGCCTGGGACCGGATCAGCATGACATCCTCGTGCAGGTCGGGCCGGTCGGCCAGTTCCTCGGCCAATTCGGACGATACGAGTTTTATCGTTGCCAGCGGCGTGCCCAGCTCATGCGCCGCCGCCGCGACGACGCCGCCCAGATCGTGGAGCTTCTGTTCCCGGGCCAGCGCGGTCTGTGTCGCCAGCAGCGCATTTGACATCCGCTCGGTCTCCAGCGTCAGCCGATAGGCAAAGCCCGCAAGAAATAGCGTGCCGATGACGATGGCCGCCCAGAACCCCATCAGGAAAATCGGCGGCAGGGTCAGGGTCGAGCCATCCGCCAGTTCGAGGGGCATGTGATACCCGCCAAGGAAGGTGATGAGCGCGACGGCGATCACCCCAAGGGTCAGGGTCGACCGCAGCGATAGCGCGGTCGCGGAGCTGGTGACCGGGGCCAGGAACAGCAGGGCGAACGGATTGTTGAGACCCCCGGTCAGGAACAGGAGCGCCGCAAGTTGTGCCAGGTCGAAGAGCAGGAAGAAGAAGGCGGCGCGGTCCGACAGCCGGGTGCTGGTGGGATAGATCACGGTGGCCAGCACGTTGGCGGCGACGGCGAAACCGATGACGACGAGACAAAGGAGAAGCTGCACCGACATCGTCAGCGCCAGGCTGGTCAGCACGACCGTGGTGGTCTGGCCGACGATGGCGAGCCAGCGCAGGTTGATCAGGGTCTGGAGGCGGACCTGCGGATGCGTTGTCTCGGGGGGCAGGAGGCCCGCGTTTCCGGTGTTTGGCATGGGGATTGCCTTAGTGGGATTTGACCGTTTGAGCTAGCGCCATATCTTGAACGTCACAAGATCACGCCAGGAGAGCGACATGAACCAGCAGTTGCCGGAAATCGGACCCGACAAGTCCCTGTTGCTTGTCGACGACGACGAGCCGTTCCTGCGTCGGCTGGAACGCGCGATGGAGAAGCGCGGCTTCGAGGTCGAGGCGGCGGGCTCCGTCGCCGAGGGCATCGCCAAGGCGACCGCGCGGCCCGCGGCCTATGCTGTGGTCGACCTGCGGCTGGAGGATGGCAACGGTCTGGATGTGGTTGAAAGGCTTCGCGAAAAGCGGCCCGATGCGCGCATCGTCGTGCTGACCGGATACGGCGCGATCGCGACGGCGGTGGCGGCGGTGAAGATCGGGGCGACGGATTATCTGTCGAAGCCTGCGGATGCCAATGACATCATGAATGCCCTGCTTTGCCTGCCCGAGGAACTGCCGCCGCCGCCGGAGAATCCGATGTCTGCGGACCGGGTCCGGTGGGAGCATATCCAGCGGGTCTATGAGCTGTGCGACCGGAATGTGAGCGAGACGGCGCGGCGGTTGAACATGCATCGCCGGACGCTGCAACGCATCCTGGCTAAGCGGTCACCCCGTTGAAAACACGCGGGAAACAGGGTGTCACCCCCGGTGCACCCCCTGTACACCCCCTGTACATACGTTTGTACATTTCCCTTGCTCTGGTCGCTGCTCTGGCGTCCTGTCAGTCGGTTGCGACTCCGGCCGCCGAGGCGGTGTCGGGGTTGACGCTTGTCCCTGCGTCGGACGGGCTGGACGTGGTCGGGTCGGGCGGGCGGCAGATCGGGTTCGGTCGCGACATCGCGGGCGTGCTGGAAAGCGTGGCCCGGGTCGAGGGGCGCCCCCCGCGCGCGGTCGATTGCGCCCCGGGCATGCAGGCCTTCGCGACAAGGGACTCGGTCCGGCTGAATTTCTCCGGGGGCAAATTCGTCGGATGGGATACGGTCGCGGCAAGCGCGGGGCGGACCTGCGCCTGACGGGAATTGCACGGCGGCGCGGGGCTGGCCTAGGGTCACGGCATGGCGGTCCTTCCCTTTTTCAACGCGACGGCGATATGGCGCAGCGGACAGTTTCCCAAGCCGTGGTCCGGAGAGCGGGTGTCGATCCATGACCGGCTTTTCGCCCTGCGGGAGGCCGGCACCAATCTGAATGACCTTGAGGTCGAGGAAGAGGGGGACGATCCTCGCAAGATCCGGTTTGCGGCGGGGATGCTCGACAACGTCTTGGGCGGTTCGACGGATGGTGCCCGAGAGGTCGACGCGGCATTGCGTCGGGTTCTGGCACATCCGACGAAGGGTCGGATCAAGGATTTCGTCGACCTTCTGAACACGCACAGAACCATCGGACTGGTCGACGATGTGACGGAGAGGGTCATGGCCGATCCGCCCGATCTGCAGAAGCTGGGCCGGTTTGCGCAATGGCTGGCCAAAGACTGCCCGATGGCGGAGCCGGCGAAATTCGGGCTGGCCATGATCGGTTTGATCGAGGGAAGCGATACCGGAGTCCTTCGGCTTTTTGCGGGGCATGAAGAGTTCAGCAAGTTCGCGGTGATCGCGCTGGGTCGGCTGTTGCCCGAGGCGGAGGCGCGTCCGCTGCTCGAGGCGGCGGCGCGTGACCTGAACGGGTGGGGTCGGATCGATCTTGTCGAACGGCTGGCTGCGGGCGGCGACGCCGACTGGCGCAGGTGGCTGGTCCGGGAGGGATATCAAAACGCGATCATGTACGAATATCTGGCCTGTCTCGCGGCACGGGAGGGCGATCTGGCGGGGCAGTTGCGCGACATGGCGGGGGCGGACACGGCCCTTCTGGACGGGGCGGGGGATATCCTGCGCGCCTTGAGTTGCGGGGGTCCGGCAGAGGAGATGGTGGATTATGCCGAGGGCGCGTCGGCCTCGGTTCTGTGGCTGGAGGCGATCGGGCGTGCGCCCCTGTCCCTGCGCCACGGGGCCTGCGCCATTGGGCTGCGACGCGGTGTCGAAGGCTATGGGTGGACGGCAGAGGACGGGGCCCGCGTGACGGGTCTTGTGGCGGCGTATCTGGCGCGTGAGGGATTGGCCGATCTTGTGCGCGCGGCGCTGACCGGGGCGGACGAGGGCGCGAACTGGGATGCGCGGCAGGTCGGGCCTGAGGTCGGGGTGGATGTCTGGCAGATCGTGTTCGACCGGCAGATGGCCGAGCCGGAGCGGTCGGACTGGTTCGCCTTGATGACGACGAAGGACGCGGAGCGGGTGGCGAAGGTCGTCGATCTGGCTCTGGTGCAATTGCCGCTGGAGGACCTTGAGACCGGGCCCGCCGATGAAATGGGGTTCGGGCCGGATTGGAAGGATCATTCGGCGCTGGACTACATCGTGCAGGAATTGCGGCATTTCCCGGGGCTTGGCTGGCCCCTGATCGCGGTCGCCCTGCGCAGCCCGGTGACGCGGAACCGGAACATGGCCTGCAAGGCCCTGGCGGCATGGGAGCGGGGAACATGGCCTGAGGCGGCGCTGCCCCTGCTGCGGCAGGCACGGGCGGAGGAGCCCAACGCGAATACGGCAGACCAGATGGAGGCGTTGTTCCGGCCCGCCGTGCCCTAGTCTTTCGGCCTGTCGTTCAGGAACAGCCCCTTGATCGGGCGGGACACGCCGCCGAGCCAGAAGAAGAACACCTCCTTGAAGCGGCCCAGAACCCCTAGGGGGCGGGCGATGTCGGCTGTGTCGTCGTAGGGCTGGGGCAGGTCGGCGGGATCGATCTTGATACCCTTGGCATCGATTGCGGCGAGCAGGTCGCGGGCATCCGGCGCGTCATGGTCGGGGACCATGATGGGCACGCCGCCGAATGCCAGGCTCATGTGCGGGACGACCGAATTTGTGTGGCGACCGGGCGTCAGCACCATGAACCCCGCCCCTTCGAGTGCTGTGACGGCCAGCGAGATGTCGGTGGCGTCGTGGCCTGTCGCGATGCGGGTGAAGCCGTTCAACCCTTGGCCCCGGCATTCGGGTGCGACAGGGCGGCGTGATCGACGATGTCCCAGGGCAGGCCCGCATTGCGGAAGAGGCGTTTGCCCAGGCGGGGATAGTCGGTCACGTCGTGGGGCAGGCGCTGGCCCATCACCAGAAGGGTCAGCGGTCCGTCGCCGGTGTTGACGATGGTATGGCCCAGGCCCCGGGCGCGGTAGCCGATGAAGTCGCCCGGGCCGATGGCATGATCGTCGTCACCGATGGTGGCGGTGGCCTGCCCCGACAGGACGAAGATCGCCTCGTCCTCGTGGTGGTGGACGTGGTATTCGGTGGTCTCGGCCCCCGGCGCCACGGTGATCACGTGGACGCCGAGGCCGGCGAGGCCGGTCGCGTCGCCGAGCGACTTGTTCACCCGGGTGGCGGCGGGGTTGAGGTAGTGGGTCTTGGACAGCCCCTCCATCGCGGCGATGTCGGCGGCGCGGAGCAGGTAGGTGTCGGTCATGTGCTGCGCCCTCTAGGTCCAGGTCTTGACGGCCCACACACCCAGGGCCGCCGTGCCGCCGGTCAGGATCGCGCCCCAGGTGGTATCGGCGGCGACCATGGTCCAGCTCCAGTTCTTCATGATCGACATGCTGGTGAATTCATAGGTGCCATAGGCCATCGCGCCCAGGATCGCGCCGTTGATGGCCGCCTGAGAGACCGAGCCTTCGCGCAGGGCGGGCAGGGAGACGAGCCAGATCAGGCCCGCGACATAGAACAGGTAGAAGACGGCGGCGGGCGCAAGGCTTATGGGGGAGCGGATCATGTCGCCGATGTGCCGCTCGAACAGCGGTTTCATGACGTTGGTCAGCATGATGGCATCAATGACCAGAAAGGCGACGACAGTGATGCCGTAGAGAATGACGGGTTGCATGGGGACCTCGTGGCTTGTTCGGCCTATAACCTGTAGCGCTTGACGACCTTGTCCACCGGCGTGCCATCGGCGAGCGTCTGGTTGTGGAGATGCCTGGCCGTCTCGAACCCGCGGGAGCGGTAGTAGGCCCGCCCGCCGTCGTTGTCGGCGCGGATCACCGCCTCGATCCAGTCATAGCCGCGGGCGCGTGCCGCATTGCGCGTCGCATCGAAGAGGGCCGAGCCGACGCCGATGCCGTGATTGCCCAGGGCCACGAAGGTCGCGATTTCGCAGGTGTCGCCGGGCAGGTCGGCGTGGCCATTCACCCATTGGAAACCGATCACGTCGCCGTCGTTTTCGGCCAGGTGCCAGATCCCGCCCAGGGCCATCTTGTCGCGCAGGTCGTCGCCCGTCACCGGTTTGGTCAGGGCCGTGGTGCCGCCCTGCCGGATGATCGCGTTCAGAAGCGTCGCCATCGCGCCCGCGTCGAAGGGCTGGGCCGGTCGGATGTTGAGAGTCGCCATGCGATAAGGCTAGCTGTGTTTCGACGGGGCGGACAATGGCAAAACGATGCGGCAGCGCGACGATGGGCGGACGATGGCGGCGGTGCTGGTCGAGGTGCTGTTGAATGGGAGCGCGGATGAGGCTGTGATCGCGGCGGGGGCCATCCCCCTGCGCGGGAGCGGCGCGGTGGAGGATCGGGTTCGGAGTGGCCTGCGATGGGGGACGCGGGATGTACCGCGCGTGGCCGGGTCGGGTGTGGCGATCTGGACGGAGCTTTTGTCGCCGGATGGGCATCGGCGCGAGGCGGCGTTGCAAACGCTGGATCAGGCGGCGCCCTGCGGGTTTCTGCTGGCCGTGCTGTTGCGTCGTCTGAACGATTGGGTGGTGTCCGTCAGGCTGGCCGCCAGGGCGGCGGTGCGGCGGTGTGTGGCGCGCTCGGATCCAGTGCAGGTGGCAGAGGTCGCCCTGTCGCTTCTGGTGGAGAGCCGGTCGTGGCGGCGGGATGGGTCGGGGCAGCAGGTGATCCGGGGCATTCTGGCGCAAGCCGATCTGCAAGACGCGGTTCTTCGCCGGATGTGCGATGCGTCGGCCCGTCCGGTGACCCTGGCGGCGCTGATGGTGGGAGAGGCTTTCGACGGGATATTGCCGTCATTGGCGACCGACGCCGTGGTGCCCGGCATTCGTGCCGGGGCAGTTCAGGCGCTTGCCCGGGGCGACATCCGGACCGTCGTGGGTTGGGAAAAAGTCTGGGTCGACCGGCGCTACAATGTGTTTGCCTGGAAGCCCGTTCTGGAGGTGCGCCGGATCGTCTGCGCGCCCGCGTCGGACGCGGCGCTTCGGGATTTTGTCCGCGATCCGTCGGCCGTGGTGCGTCGCGCGTTGCTGGATGGTCTGCGGGATCGGGGCGCGCCCGAGACGCGGGACATTGCGGCGCTGTTGATCGACGACCCCTGGCCGTCGATCCGGGAGCGGGTGGCGTTCCTGCTGCGCGATCAGGAGGCGTCGCAGGCGGCCATCAACGCGGCGAAGCGGGACAGATAGGCGGCGCGGGTCTCGGCCGGGGGGCGCAGGGTCAGGGACAGGCCGCCGAGTTGGCCCGGGGCGGGCTTGCCGAAGAAGCGGTCGGCCTCGGCTTCGGAAAACCCTGCGATCTGAACGGCTTCCAGCCAGGCAGAGAGTTTGTCGGCCTTCTTGATGCGTTTCTTGAGCGCCACGGGCGTCTGCGCCGGAAGGCCGAACCGCAGGTTGATCGCGGCCTGCAATCGGTCATCGAGCGCGCCGTAACCGGGGCCGACTGCGGCCTTCACCGGAGAGATCATGTCGCCGATCACATACTCCGGGGCGTCGTGCAAAAGGGCGGACAGACGGTCGCGGGCGGTCGCCGCAGGGTCGATGCGGGTCAGGATCGCCTCGACCAGAAGGGAGTGTTCGGCCACCGAATAGGGCCAGTCGCCCCGGGTCTGTCCGTTCCAGCGCGCCACGAAGGCGAGGCCGTGGGCGATATCCTCGACCTCGATATCGAGGGGCGTCGGATCCAGGAGATCCAGACGGCGACCCGACAACATCCGCTGCCATGCGCGGGGGGATTTTGGCGATTTCATGGCTTTTTCTGGCCCTTGGGGGTGGTGCGCACTCAGATGACCTCTACTATCAGGCGCAAGAGCAAGAAAAGAGCAGTGAGTCGAAGCGGTGCGTGAACGCGTGCCTTATGATGGAGTCTGCCGATGAACACCCGCCTCGCTATCCTGAGTGCTGCCCTTTTCCCGATCCTGAATACGCTGTCTGCGCCCGCGCAGGCCGAGCTGGCCAATTGCGCCGCGCGCGAAGTCGTCATCGGACGGCTGGCCGACGATTACGGCGAGGTGTTTCAGGGCGGCGGTCTTCAGGGGGCGAATGCGATGTTCGAGATCTGGGTGGCCGATGGCGGGACCTGGACGCTGCTTCTGACCGACTCGATGGGCCTGTCGTGCATCATCGCGGCGGGGACCGACTGGCAGCCGGGGATGGAACAGAAGGTGTCGGCCGGCGATTTGTGACCGGGTCCGTTCAACCTTGGGTCTGATGTCGCATTGAGGGTTTTGCGTTCCGGTGCTAGGGGCCGCGCATCACCTGATCAGGGACACGGACATGACCGACTATATCGTCAAGAACATCGACCTCGCCGCCTATGGCCGCAAGGAACTGGACATCGCGGAAACGGAGATGCCGGGCCTGATGGCCCTGCGCACCGAATATGGCGAAGCGAAACCGCTGAAGGGTGCGCGCATCGTCGGAAGCCTGCACATGACGATCCAGACGGCGGTTCTGATCGAAACGCTGGTCGAGCTTGGCGCGGATGTGCGCTGGGCCTCGTGCAACATCTTTTCGACCCAGGACCATGCGGCGGCGGCCATCGCGGCGGGCGGAACGCCGGTCTTTGCGATCAAGGGCCAGACCCTGACCGAGCATTGGGATTACCTGGACCGGTCGTTCATGTTCCCCGACGGGCCGAACATGATCCTGGACGACGGGGGCGATGCCACGCTCTACGTGCTGCTGGGTGCGCGCGCCGAGGCCGGAGAAGACATCATCCCCGTCCCGACCTCCGAAGAGGAAGAGGTGATCAAGGCGCAGATCAAGAAGCGCATGGCGGCAAGCCCCGGCTGGTTCACCAAGACGCGCGACGCGATCAAGGGCGTGTCCGAGGAAACCACGACCGGCGTTCACCGCCTCTATGATCTGCACAAGAAGGGTCAGCTGCCCTTCCCGGCGATCAACGTGAACGATTCCGTGACCAAGTCGAAGTTCGACAACAAGTACGGCTGCAAGGAATCGCTGGTCGACGGGATCCGCCGCGCCACCGATACGATGATGGCGGGCAAGGTTGCCGTGGTCATGGGCTACGGCGATGTGGGCAAGGGCTCGGCCGCGTCGCTGAAAGGGGCCGGCGCGCGCGTCATCGTGACCGAGGTCGACCCGATCTGCGCGCTTCAGGCGGCGATGGACGGCTTTCAGGTGACCACGCTTGAGGATGTCGTCAGCACGGCGGACATCTTTGTGACAACCACCGGCAACAAGGACGTCATCCGGATCGAGCACATGCGCGAGATGAAGGACATGGCGATCGTCGGCAACATCGGCCACTTCGACAACGAGATTCAGGTGGCGAGCCTGAAGAACCACAAGTGGACGAATATCAAGGAACAGGTGGACATGATCGAGATGCCGTCGGGCAATCGCATCATCCTGTTGTCCGAAGGTCGCCTGCTGAACCTGGGCAACGCCACGGGCCACCCGTCGTTCGTGATGTCGGCCAGCTTCACCAACCAGGTGTTGGCGCAGATCGAGCTTTGGACCAAGGGCGAGGAATATGCGCCCGGCGTCTACATCCTGCCCAAGCATCTGGACGAGAAGGTCGCGCGTCTGCATCTGGACCGGATCGGCGTGAAGCTGACCAAGATGGACCCCGAGCAGGCCGCTTATATCGGCGTGTCGCCGGACGGGCCCTTCAAGCCGGAGCACTACCGCTACTGACGGCTGACCATCGGCTGAAATTGGCCGCGTTCCCGCAGACCGAGGGCGCGGCCTTTTTGCGCCGATGCGACTCGGGCGTTTCGGCGGGGGAAGGCGCGGCGGGGCTTGCGGGACAGGGTGGCCTTTCCTTGTCGGTCGCGTTGGCGGACCGTTTGTCGACGGGTCAATCATGCCCGGAGTGTCGACAAGGAGACTCAACCAATGCGATTTTCCCCAATCCTGCCCATGGGGGCTGTTCTTCTGACCCTTTCCGCCCTGCCGATTGCGGCACAGGACCAGACACCTGCGACCGGAGGATACGGTGCCTTTGCCGATATCGCCGTGTCCGATCTGGTCGGGCTGAATGTCCTGACGAATTCCGGCGAGAACGTCGGCGAGATCGAAACGCTTGTGAAGGCGAGCGCCGATGGCGACGTGATGGCGGTTCTGGGGATCGGTGGCTTCCTGGGATTCGGCGAACATGACGTGGCCGTACCGCTGACCGAATTGGCCCCGGCGGAGGGGGCGGTGCTGTTGCAGAGCCTGGACCTGGCCACGCTGGAAGGGATGCCCGCTTATGACGGCGCGGGCGAGGCCCTGCCGATGAATACCACCGTGGCGGGCGATGTGCTGGAAGAGGAAATCCTTCCCGTGGCGCCCGAAGGCGGCGACGCGACGATCAGTCAGTAGATCCGATTGCAGGCAAGATCGGGAGGCCCCCGAAACGGGGGCCTTTCGTCTGACCGGAATGCAGGGCACGAAGGGCCGCAATGGCCCGCCTGTCTCGCATTCTGGGGCGCATCACTGTGCGCCTGTCCATCCTGGCTCTGCTCCTTTGGGGCGGATGGTGGGCGTTGATGGACCCCGACTCGCCTTTGCCCCCGGGTTGGAACCCGCTGGAACCGCTGGACGTGGCGGCCCCCGAAACATGGTTGACCGGCATGAAATTGCGCAAGGCCTTGGGCAGTGACGCGACCTGCCTTGCCGCCCTCGACACCGGCGCCGCCTATTCCCGGATGGAGCCGCTGGAGGCCGGGGCGTGCAGTGTCGGCAACCGCGTGATGCTGTCGTCGGTCGGAGGGGCGGCGATCGATCCGGTCGAGACGAGTTGCGCCATCGCCCTGCGCTCCGCCATGTGGGAGCGTCACGCGCTGCGCGACGCCGCCGCCGACCTTGGCGCGCCCGTTGCCCGCATCCTGCATCAGGGCAGCTATAATTGCCGCCCCATCCGGGGGAGTTCGGCGCGTCTGAGCACCCATGCGACCGCCGAAGCCTGGGATGTGCGCGGGGTCGTTCTGGCCGATGGCCGACAGCTGAGCCTGTTGGATGGCTGGGACGGGAGCGGGGCCGAAGCCGCTTTTTGGCGTGCGGCGCGGGATGGGGCGTGCACATGGTTCGCGACGGTTCTGGGGCCCGACTACAACGACTTGCATGCCGACCATTTCCACCTGCAATCGCGGGGATGGGGGCTGTGCCGATGAGGCCTGCCCAACTTTTGCTTTATTTTCCGGCCTGACCCGGCAATCATGATCCGAGGCGCGGAATTGCGTCCTGGAATGAGATCTAGCTGGGGACAGATATACTATGAGCAAGCGTGATGACCTGATCGCGAAGTACGCCGACGATCTGAAGAACAAGATGGGCATGGCCCCTGACATGGACCTGTTGACCAAGGTGACCATCGGCTGCGGCCCGTCGATCTATAACGCGGACAGCGCGACCGTCGCCGCGGGCCAGCCCAAGGAGCTGGAGACGGTGAAGAACAATTTCCTCATCAAGAAGCTGGGCCTGTCGGACGGACCCAAGCTGGATGAAGCGATCAATGCCGTGATCGAGAAATACGGCAAGTCGGAGCGCAACAAGTATCGTGCGGTCGTCTATTACGCGCTGACCAAGCATTTCGGAAAGGAAAGCGTCTACGGCTGAGGCCGAAGTCGGTTTCCGGGGTCGAAAGACCCGTCTGATACGGGGTTTCCCCGGTCAGGAACGGGCGTCGCCTGCGAGGGGTCGGCGCCCGCTTTCTGTTGGCGGCCGGTCTTGCCGCCGCGCTCTGCTCTCCCCATTTCAATCTGAAAGGTCCGTGAGATGCCGTGCCCGTTCGGGGCGGTGAAAGTCGGATGCTTGTAGAAGGAGAGACGATATGAACCTGGAGAAGTTCACGGAACGGGCGCGCGGCTTTTTGCAGGCGGCCCAGACAATCGCGACGCGCGAAGGACATCAGCAACTGATGCCGGAGCATCTGCTCAAGGCCATCATGGACGATGACCAGGGCATGGCCGCCAATCTCATTTCAGCCGCGGGCGGCGCGCCCGGCAGGGTCCGCGAAGCGGTCGACCTGGCCGTGGCCAAGCTGCCCAAGGTGTCGGGCGATGCGGGACAGGTGTTTCTGTCGCGCGACCTGACCCGCGTTCTGGACGAGGCCGAAACGGTCGCCAAGAAGGCCGGTGACAGCTTCGTTCCCGTGGAGCGCGTGCTGATGGCGCTGACCATGGTGAAGTCAAAGGCCAAGGACGCGCTGGATGCCGGGGCGGTGAATGCGCAGGCGCTCAACGCCGCGATCAACGATGTCCGCAAGGGGCGGACCGCCGACAGCGCATCCGCCGAGGATGGCTATGAGGCCCTGTCCAAATATGCCCGCGACCTGACCGAAGCGGCCCGCGACGGCAAGATCGACCCGATCATCGGACGTGACGAGGAAATCCGGCGCGCGATGCAGGTTTTGAGCCGCCGGACCAAGAACAACCCCGTCCTGATTGGGGAGCCGGGGGTCGGCAAGACGGCGATTGCCGAGGGCCTGGCCCTGCGGATCATCGACGGCGACGTGCCGGAATCGCTGCGCAACAAGCGGCTGATGGCGCTGGACATGGGCGCGCTGATCGCCGGGGCGAAGTATCGCGGCGAGTTCGAGGAGCGGCTGAAGGCCGTCCTGAGCGAAGTGACGGCTGCCGCTGGCGAAGTGATCCTGTTCATCGACGAGATGCACACGCTGATCGGGGCCGGGAAGGCCGATGGCGCAATGGATGCCGCCAACCTGATCAAGCCCGCGCTCGCCCGGGGTGAGTTGCACTGTGTCGGTGCGACCACCCTCGATGAATACCGCAAGTATGTCGAAAAGGACGCGGCGCTGGCGCGGCGGTTCCAGCCCCTGATGGTCGAGGAGCCGACGGTCGAGGACACGATCAGCATTCTGCGCGGCATCAAGGAAAAGTACGAACTGCACCACGGTGTGCGGATCAGCGATTCCGCCCTGGTCGCGGCGGCCACGCTGTCGCAGCGCTACATCACCGACCGGTTCCTGCCGGACAAGGCCATCGACCTTATGGACGAGGCGGCCAGTCGGCTGCGCATGGAAGTCGACAGCAAGCCCGAGGAGCTGGACGCGCTGGACCGTCAGATCCTGCAGATGCAGATCGAGACCGAGGCGCTCAAGCTGGAGGACGACAAGGCGTCCAAGGACCGGCTCGAGAAGCTGGAGCGGGAGCTGGCCGACCTGCAGGAACAGTCGAGTGAGATGACCGCGCAGTGGCAGGCCGAGCGGGACAAGCTGGACGCCGCACGCGACATCAAGGAGCAGTTGGACCGCGCCCGCGTCGAACTGGACCACGCCAAGCGCGAGGGCAATTTCGCCAAGGCGGGTGAGCTGCAATACGGGCGCATCCCCGAGCTGGAGAAGAACCTGGCCGAGGCCGAAAGCCGCGAAGGCGACATGATGGTCGAGGAGGCCGTGCGCCCCGAACAGATCGCGAGCGTGGTCGAGCGCTGGACCGGCGTGCCGGTGTCCAAGATGCTTGAGGGCGAGCGCGACAAGCTGCTTCGGATGGAGGAGGAGCTGGGCCGCCGGGTCATCGGTCAGCGCCCCGCCGTCACCGCCGTGGCCAATGCCGTGCGGCGCGCGCGCGCCGGGCTGAACGACGAGGGGCGTCCCCTTGGGTCGTTCCTGTTCCTCGGGCCGACGGGCGTGGGCAAGACGGAGCTGACCAAGGCGTTGGCCGAGTTCCTGTTCGACGACGACGGGGCCATGGTGCGGATCGACATGTCCGAGTTCATGGAGAAGCACTCCGTGTCCCGGCTGATCGGCGCGCCGCCGGGTTATGTCGGCTATGACGAGGGAGGCGTTCTGACCGAGGCGGTTCGGCGCAGGCCTTATCAGGTCGTGCTGTTCGACGAGGTCGAGAAGGCGCATCCGGATGTGTTCAACGTGCTGTTGCAGGTTCTGGACGATGGCATCCTGACCGACGGTCAGGGGCGGCGGGTCGATTTCAAGCAGACGCTGATTATCCTGACGTCCAACCTCGGGGCGCAGGCGCTGAGCCGGTTGCCGGACGGGGCCGACCCGGCGCAGGCCAAGCGCGACGTGATGGATGCCGTGCGGGCGCATTTCCGGCCGGAATTCCTGAACCGTCTGGACGAGACGATCATCTTCGACCGGCTGGCCCGGAGCGATATGGACGGCATCGTCGATTTGCAGATCGCGCGTCTGGCCAAGCGTCTGGCGGGTCGCAAGATCACGCTGCAACTGGATGATGCGGCGCGCGTCTGGCTTGCCGAAGAAGGCTATGACCCGGTGTTCGGGGCGCGGCCTTTGAAGCGGGTGATCCAGCGGGCGTTGCAGAACCCCCTGGCCGAGATGCTGCTGGCGGGCGAGGTCGGCGACGATGCCACGATCCCGATAACGGCGGGCAAGGACGGCCTGTTGATCGGGGAGCGGTTGTCCACGTCGGATCGCCGCCCGCCCGAGGACGCCGTCGTGCATTGATCCCGGAGAGCCCCGCTTCGTGCGGGGCTTTTCTTTGGGGATGCGGCAAATTGGGGCCTGTGGTTGAGACTGTTCCTGCCGCCGCTACGTCATACACACGCGGATCGAGAAGCATTGGTTTTTGAAAAAAGACCGAGGTTTCAAGGGTGATGGCGGATTTTCAGGCGGAAAACCGCCCCGAATTGACCCGCGCGTGGAATTATTTCCCACATTTGTGAACCAAAGGATTTCTGGCGCGTATTGCTTGTAACGCTTCGCAGAACGGAGCGTCTGAATACCAACACGGAGAGATCATATGTTTCGCAGAACCTTCCTTGCCCTGACCGCAGCGACCGCCCTTTCGAGCGCTGCTTATGCCCAGGAAATGGACATCGTCGACACCGCAGCCGGTGCAGGCTCCTTCGGGACGCTGCTGGCCGCCGCCACCGCCGCCGGTCTGGTCGACACGTTGAAGAGCGAAGGCCCCTTCACCGTCTTCGCGCCGACCGACGACGCCTTTGCCGCGCTGCCCGAGGGCACCGTCGAAAACCTGCTGCTGCCCGAGAACAAGGATCAGCTGACCGCGATCCTGCTCTATCATGTCGTGCCCGGCAAAGTGATGTCGACCGACCTGTCGGACGGCCTCGAGGCGACGACCGCCAGCGAGCAGACGCTGACCATCGGCATCGACGGCGAGACCGTGACCGTGTCCGGTGCCACCGTGACGGCGGCCGACATCGAAGCCAGCAACGGCGTTATCCACGTCATCGACAGCGTGCTGCTGCCCGAAGGTTGATTTCTTAACCGGTTGAACGAAAAAGGGTGCCCCAAGGGGCGCCCTTTTGCGTTGACCCTTCCGTGGATTGGTCAGGTCGGTTCGGGTTCGATCAGACGGTGTTGGACGCCGATCACATTGC
The DNA here is from genome assembly GCF_900113875.1 of Jannaschia pohangensis. Taxonomy (GTDB): domain Bacteria; phylum Pseudomonadota; class Alphaproteobacteria; order Rhodobacterales; family Rhodobacteraceae; genus Jannaschia; species Jannaschia pohangensis. Next base: position 114,978 of record NZ_FORA01000006.1, read on the forward strand.
TCCCGAGGTCAGGGGCGGCCGCAACACAAGGCCGTGTCCAAATCAGCGCCGCAGTTGCGGATCGGGAGGCTCTGCGGGCATGGTCGGTCGACGCAACAGGAGATCCGTCCGATGATCATGCTTGAGTGGACTGGCTGGGTCCTGGAAATTCTGGCCCTTGGCTTCGTCGTCGCGGTCGGGGTCCTGGCGGCGCTCGGTTTGGTCCTGTTCGTGATCGACCGGACCCAGACCGAGGATGCCATCCGCCGCAACTATCCGGTCATCGGCCGTTTCCGGCACATCTTTTCCGAATTGGGCGAGTTCTTCCGCCAGTATTTCTTTGCCATGGACCGGGAAGAACTTCCGTTCAACCGGGCGCAGCGGGAATGGGTCAAGCGGGCGTCGGATGCCAAGGGCAACACGGTCGCCTTCGGGTCGACCCGAAACATCGCCGTGCCGGGCACGCCGCTTTTCGTGAACGCGCCCTTTCCACCGCTCGACCAGCAGGCCGCCAAGACCGAACCGATGGTGATCGGGTCGGGGGCCCGGACGCCCTATACCGCGATGTCGATCTTCAATCTGTCCGGCATGTCCTATGGCGCGATCTCCAAGCCGGCGGTTCAGGCGCTAAGCCGGGGCTGCAAGGAAGCGGGCATCTGGATGAACACGGGGGAAGGTGGCCTGAGCTCGTATCACCTGGAAGGGGGATGCGACATCGTCTTCCAGATCGGGACGGCGAAATTCGGGGTTCGCGACGAGGAGGGGAACCTGTCGGACGAAAAGCTGCGCGAAGTGGCGGCCCATGAACAGGTTCGGATGTTCGAGCTGAAGCTGGCGCAGGGGGCGAAGCCCGGCAAGGGTGGCATCCTGCCCGCCGAAAAGGTGAACGCGGAAATCGCGGCGATCCGGGGGCTGAAGGTCGGTCAGGCCGGGATCAGCCCCAACCGTCACGCGGATGCGGCCAATACCGAAGAGCTGCTCGATCTGATCGGGCGCATCCGCGAGGTGACGGGCAAGCCCGTGGGCATCAAGACGGTCGGCGGATCGGAAGAGCCGTTCACCGAGCTGTTCGATGCCATCGCGCGGCGGGGTTTCGACAGCGCGCCCGATTTCATCACCATCGATGGCGGTGAGGGTGGGACGGGTGCGGCGCCGATGCCATTGATCGATCTAGTCGGTATGTCCATTCGGGAGTCGCTGCCGATGGTCAGTGGGCTGCGCGATGCGGCGAGGCTGAAGGATCGCATCCGGTTGATCGCCTCGGGCAAGCTGGTGAACCCCGGCGATATCGCCTGGGCCCTGGCGGCGGGCGCGGATTTCGTCGTGTCGGCCCGGGGGTTCATGTTCAGCCTGGGCTGTATCCAGGCGCTCAAGTGCAACAAGAACACCTGCCCGACCGGCATCACCACCCATGACCCGCGGTTCCAGAAGGGCCTGGTGGTCGAGGACAAGTGGCGCAAGGTCGCCCATTACGCCCAGGGCATCGTGAAAGAGGTCGAGGTGATCGCCCATTCCGTCGGGGTGACGGAACCACGGCAGATGCGGCGCAGACATGTCCGGCTTGTTCAGGCCGACGGGCGGTCGATCCCGATGCATCTGGTCTATCCGCGCCCCGAACCCGATGTGCGGGCCGCCGCCGAGTGACCGACGGATCGGGCCCGTCTTACATTGTCGTGAACCGATGACGTTTTCCGCCGTTGGTTTCCTTATATGAGATAAGAGATCATTCGAAGCCCGACTGACAAGGAAGACCGATGACCCGTTCGCACCATTCGCCCCGCCCCCTGACCCGTGCCGATGTGACGCCGGAAGGACTCTGGCTCAACCGTCGCAGGTTGATCGCCGGATTGGGCGCCGGCTCCATCGCGGGTGGCATGGGCCTGGGCGCCTGGGCGCAGGAAGCCCTGGTGCCGAACGAATGGGACGCAATCACCAGCTACAACAACTTCTACGAGTTCGGCACCGACAAGTCGGACCCGGTCCAGAATGCCGGGGACATGGTGACCTCGCCCTGGAAGGTGACGGTTGACGGGCTGGTGGACAATCCGGGCGACTACGATCTGGCCGATCTGATCGGGGATATTCCGACCGAAGAGCGCATCTATCGCTTCCGCTGTGTCGAGGCCTGGTCGATGGTGATCCCGTGGAACGGGTTCGAGTTGAACAAACTGCTGGCCAAGGTCGGCGTGAAGGCCGACGCGAAGTTCGTGGCCTTCGAGACGGCGGTGCTTCCCGATGTGATGGAAGGGGTGAATTACCCGTTCCTCGATTGGCCGTATCGCGAAGGGCTGCGCCTGGACGAAGCGATGCACCCGCTGACAATCATGGCGACGGGGATCTATGGTCGCCCGATCCCGAACCAGAACGGCGCGCCGATGCGTCTGGTGGTTCCGTGGAAGTATGGTTTCAAGTCCATCAAGTCGATTGTCCGCATCTCTCTGGTGGAAGAGCAGCCCTATGCGACCTGGCAGGCGACGAACCCGCGCGAGTATGGCTTTTACAGCAACGTGAATCCGGAGGTGGATCACCCGCGCTGGAGCCAGG
>NZ_FORA01000006.1:122500-124513 GCF_900113875.1 Jannaschia pohangensis
TCGAGGGTAGTTCATCCTTATCGGATTGAATGGGCTGCTTAGAGGTTCCTGGAAATAGCCCCTCTATAAGATCGTACCCTAAACCGACACAGGTGGACTGGTAGAGAATACCAAGGCGCTTGAGAGAACGATGTTGAAGGAACTCGGCAAAATACCTCCGTAAGTTCGCGAGAAGGAGGCCCGGTTTCTACGCAAGTGGAAGCTGGGGGCACAAACCAGGGGGTGGCGACTGTTTACTAAAAACACAGGGCTCTGCGAAGTCGCAAGACGACGTATAGGGTCTGACGCCTGCCCGGTGCCTGAAGGTTAAAAGGAGGGGTGCAAGCTCTGAATTGAAGCCCAGGTAAACGGCGGCCGTAACTATAACGGTCCTAAGGTAGCGAAATTCCTTGTCGGGTAAGTTCCGACCTGCACGAATGGCGTAACGACTTCCCCGCTGTCTCCAACATCGACTCAGCGAAATTGAATTACCTGTCAAGATGCAGGTTACCCGCGGTTAGACGGAAAGACCCCGTGCACCTTTACTACAGCTTCAGACTGATATCAGGTCAAGCATGTGCAGGATAGGTGGTAGGCTTTGAAGCGTGGACGCCAGTCTGCGTGGAGCCATCCTTGAGATACCACCCTTGCTTCGCTTGATATCTAACCGCGGTCCGTTATCCGGATCCGGGACCCTCTGTGGCGGGTAGTTTGACTGGGGCGGTCGCCTCCTAAAGAGTAACGGAGGCGCGCGAAGGTTGGCTCAGATCGGTCGGACATCGATCGTTGAGTGCAATGGCAGAAGCCAGCCTGACTGCGAGACTGACAAGTCGAGCAGAGTCGAAAGACGGCCATAGTGATCCGGTGGTCCCAAGTGGGAGGGCCATCGCTCAACGGATAAAAGGTACGCCGGGGATAACAGGCTGATACTGCCCAAGAGTCCATATCGACGGCAGTGTTTGGCACCTCGATGTCGGCTCATCTCATCCTGGGGCTGGAGCAGGTCCCAAGGGTACGGCTGTTCGCCGTTTAAAGAGGTACGTGAGCTGGGTTTAGAACGTCGTGAGACAGTTCGGTCCCTATCTTCCGTGGGTGTAGGATATTTGAGAAGAGTTGCCCCTAGTACGAGAGGACCGGGGTGAACGATCCACTGGTGGACCAGTTGTTATGCCAATAGCAGTGCTGGGTAGCTATGATCGGACAGGATAACCGCTGAAGGCATCTAAGCGGGAAGCCCCCTTCAAAACAAGATATCCCTGAGGACCGTAGTAGACTACTACGTCGATAGGTCGGAGATGTAAGCGCAGCAATGCGTTCAGTTGACCGATACTAATTGTCCGATAGGCTTGATTTGATCCAGTAGAAGCTATGCTTCTCGTGGATATGTCAAAAGTATACACACACAGTCTGCTTGACTTGGAATTCGAAGGTTTTTCTCGGTTTGGTGATCATAGCGCAAGCAAAACACCCGGTCCCATCCCGAACCCGGCAGTTAAGTGCTGTCGCGCCAATGGTACTGCGTCTTAAGGCGTGGGAGAGTAGGTCATCGCCAAACCTAGTAAGACCTTCGGACGTATCTCTCTAACGATGACGACCCCATAGGAACACGGTCGTCGCGATTGGCGCGGGATGGAGCAGTCCGGTAGCTCGTCAGGCTCATAACCTGAAGGTCGTAGGTTCAAATCCTACTCCCGCAACCAACTCTAATTCGTCAATGATATCAACGCTCTCTATACCCTGCGTCCCGCGGGGTCTTTTGTCGTGCCCGGTTGAGAGCGTCAGGAGCGCCGCGAGCGCTCCTTCCAGGTGGATCGCCAGCCGACCTGTCTCTGCATCCGGAACAAGCACGATCCGGTCGATCAGACCGCGCAGCGCCTCCTTCGCGTCCAGCATGGCGTCCGGCTCCTGAAGCTGGTCGATCAGACTACCGATCTTCTCCCGGTATTGACCTGCATCCCTGAAACGTCCTCGAATTGAGGTTAGCCTTGAGGTGCCCCTGAATTTGTAGATGCCTTGCGCCCTAGCCTTGAGGCA
>NZ_FORA01000015.1 GCF_900113875.1 Jannaschia pohangensis
CTAACCTGGACCTCTGCGGGCTCACCTTCAATGCACGGACGCGTGAGAATAGGCGAATATCGGCGCGCATACGCACAGACCTGTCGCAGGCCCGCACCGCCCTCACGATCCGTGATCCGGGCCTCACCGGGCCGTGAAAATGCGTCGAAAACTGTAGCGGATGGACGGGTGACGCACGGGTGATCTGCGTCGGACGTGAATCGGGGTGGGTCCGGACAGGCTGAGGGGGCGGCCTGAGTATTTGGGAAGCAGAGAAGAGGCGGGAGCTTTCTAGAGGGCGCGCCAGCCGATGTCGCGGCGACAGAAGCCTTCTGGCCAGTCGATGGCGTCGACCATGGCGTAGGCGCGGTCACGTGCCTCGGCCAGATCGTCGCCCCGGGCGGTGACGCCCAGCACGCGGCCTCCGTTGGCGACGAATTCGCCGCCGGCGCGCGCCGTGCCCGCATGGAAGACCATGTTCCGGCTGTCGCGCGGCAGGGCGTCGAGACCGCCGATGCGGCTGCCCTTGGCGTAGTCGCCGGGATAGCCGTCGGCGGCCAGCACCACGCAAAGGGCGTGGTCGTCGGCCCAGTTCACCCGCGCGCCCGTCAAACGCCCCTCGGCGCAGGCCAGCAGCAGGTCGAGCACCTGGCCGCCCAGACGCATCATCAGGCATTGGCATTCGGGGTCGCCGAAGCGGACATTGTACTCGACAAGGCTCGGTTCGCCCCGGTCGATCATCAGCCCGACGAACAGGATGCCGCGCATGGGCGTGCCCCGCCGGACCATCTCGGCCATGGTGGGCCGGACGATGCGGTCGAGCGCCCGCGCCTCGACCTCGGCCGTCATGACGGGGGCGGGGGAATAGGCGCCCATGCCGCCGGTGTTGGGGCCGGTGTCGCCATCGCCCACCCGCTTGTGATCCTGCGCGGTGCCGAGGGGCAACACGTCCTCGCCGTCGACCAGACAGAAGAAGCTGGCCTCTTCGCCGGTCAGGAAGGCCTCGATCACGACTTCGGCGCGGCCATGCACGCCCGAGAAGATGTCGTCGAGCGCCGCCTCGGCCTCGGCCCGCTCCATCGCGACGGTGACGCCCTTGCCCGCGGCCAGACCGTCGGCCTTGATCACGATCGGCACGGGTTGGCGGGCGAGATAGGCGCGGGCGGTGGCCAGATCGTCGAAGCGACCATAGGCGGCGGTCGGGGCATCGACGGCGGCGCAGATTTCCTTGGTGAAGGCCTTGGACGCTTCGAGCCTTGCGGCGGCGGCGGACGGCCCGAAGACCGCGATCCCGGCGGCGGCCAGCGCATCGGCCACGCCCGCGGCCAGCGGCGCCTCGGGGCCGACGATGACGAAATCCACGCTCTCCTCATCGGCGAAGGTGGTGACGGCGGCCCCGTCGAGAATGTCGAGCGCGGCGCATTCCGCGATCTCGGCAATGCCTGCGTTGCCCGGGGCCACGATCAACCGGTCGCATTTGGGGTTTTGCAGCACGGCCCAGGCCAGGCTGTGTTCACGCCCGCCACTGCCGAGGATCAGGATGTTCATGGGCCGCCCCTTCGGTTGTCTGGGCTGCGGTCTAGAATGCGGGTCCGCACGATACAAGATGACGGGAGGCAGGGCGGTCGGACCCGCAAGCACCGTCTTTGGGTCATCTTTTCGCCCCGTCCATTTGCCAGCCTCGCGCGTGACCCCATGCGGGAGGCGCACCATGCAGGACCCCGATCTCTGGCACCGGATTGCCAGCCACCAATTTCCCGACGACAGCGACGGGCAGTCGTTCGTCGACCAATTGCGCCGGGATCAGGGGATTTCGCGGACCACCGCCCTGCGCGGGATCGAGGAATATCGCCGGTTTCTCTATCTTGCGGCGACGGGCAAGGGGCGCACCGTGCCGACCCGGGCCGTCGACGCCGTCTGGCATCTGCACCTGACGCATACCCGCGACTATTGGGAGGTGTTCGTGCCCGATGTTCTGGGCGGCGATCCGGTGCATCACACGCCGGGCAAACCGCGGGGCCACAACGCCGATTTCGAGCGGACGCTGGACCGGTACCGCGAGGAGTTCGGAGAGGACCCGCCCAAGGGCATCTGGACGCGCCGCCGGATGGGTCATGACCTGATCGGGGTGGTGATGGCGGGGGGATTCGCCCTGTTCTGGACCTGGAGCGCGGTGATGACCGGCGCGCCGATCCTGTTTGCGGCCTTCGGGCTGACCCTGGCGGCCTTCGTCCTTTTGGCGGCGCTGGCCCCGACCCTGGCCGACAAAGGCATCCACATCGGTTTCGGCGTCGACATCTGGTCGGACAGCGCGGGCGGCGACTGCGGGTCTGACGGAGGCGGGAGTTGCGGCGACTGATCGACTGTCATGAAACCGTTGCACACGGCTGATCACGCTTTGGCAGGGAAACAGCAAAAGGACCCTGAATGCGAAACCAAAACCTCTGGAGCCGGATCGCGGCTCACCCGATGCCCGCCGACAGCGCGGGACGCTCCTTCCTGCGGCAGCTTTGCGACGATCAACGGATCAGCGAAGCGACGGCGCGCCGCGGGATCGAGGAATACAAGCGCTTCCTCTATCTGTGTGCCACAAGCGACGCGCGCTGCGTGCCCACCCGGGCGATTGACGCGGTCTGGCACCTCCACCTCACCCATACCCGCGACTATTGGAACCGGCTGGTGCCCGAGGTTCTGGGCGGCAAGCCCGTGCACCACACACCTGGCGAGACGACGGGCCACAGCGCCGATTTCGCCGCCACCCTGCGCCGCTACGAGGCGGAGTTCGGCGAGGCACCGCCCAAGGGCATCTGGAAGCGTCAGTGCCGCTGGCAGGCGACCGCCACCGCAATCTTTTGCTTCGTAATCATGGCGTTCCTCGCGTTCTGGGCCGCGCCGATGATCGACGATGGCCTGCCGCTTCCCTTCGTGCTGGTCTTCTCGGCCGTCGGCCTGATGGTGGTCGGCATCACGGCGGTCACGGCGCTGCAACACTGGGGCGTCAACCTCGGCTTCGAGATCGATATCTGGTCGGACAGCGAAGGCGGCGATTGCGGCGATTGTGGCGGCGGCTGCGGCGACTAGTGCCCGGCCGCATCGGGCGCTAGAACCGCCCCATGGATGACCTCATCGACGAACCCGCCGCCCCACGCCGCAACGAAGCGGAATACACCGTCTCCGAAATCTCGGGTGCGGTGAAGCGCGCGCTTGAGGATGCCTTCGGGCGCATCCGCGTGCGCGGCGAGATCGGGCGCATCTTTCGCGCGCGGTCGGGGCATCTCTACTACGACGTCAAGGACGACCGGAACGTCCTGTCCTGCACCACCTGGAAGGGGCAGATCTCGCAGCTTTCGGTCGAGCCCGAGGAAGGGATGGAGGTCATCGTGACCGGCCGTCTGTCGGGGTTCGGGTCGCAATCGAAATACACCCTTAATGTCGACGCGATGGAGGTGGCCGGGGCCGGGGCCCTGATGGCGATGCTCGAGAAGCGACGTCTGGCCCTGGCGGCCGAGGGGCTGTTCGATCCGGCGCGCAAGGTGCCGCTGCCGTTTCTGCCCGATGTGATCGGGGTCATCACCTCGCCGCAGGGCGCGGTGATCCGCGACATCCTGCACCGGTTGCGCGACCGTTTCCCGCGTCACGTCCTGATCTGGCCTGTGGCGGTGCAGGGCAAGGCCAGCGCCGGCGAGGTCGCGAATGCGATCCGCGGGTTCAATGCGCCGGACCTGCCGTTCGCGCGGCCCGACCTTCTGATCGTGGCGCGGGGCGGTGGATCGATCGAGGATCTGTGGGGCTTCAACGAGGAGGTAGTCGTGCGCGCCGCCGCCGACAGCGCGATCCCCCTGATTTCTGCCGTAGGGCACGAGACCGACACCACTCTGATTGACCATGCGTCCGACCGGCGCGCGCCCACGCCGACGGCGGCGGCAGAGATGGCGGTGCCGGTGCGGCTGGACCTGCTGGCGGGGATCGACGCCTTGGGCCTGCGGCAGACGCGGGCTGTGCGCGCGGCGGTTCAGGGGCGGCGGCAACGGTGGATCGACCTGGGTCGGGCCCTGCCGCGGATCGACATGCTTTTGTCGGGGCCGCGTCAACGCCTTGATCTTGCGTCCGAACGGCTGCCCACGGCCCTGCGGGCCCGGACGGCGGGGGCGCGGTTGCGCCTGTCGCGGCTGGAGGGGCGGGTGACGCCCGGCGCGCTGACCGCGCAGGTCGCGCGGCAACGCCAGCAGCTTTTGCAATTGTCCGCCCGGCTGGACGGGGCCTTGCCGCGTGCGCGGGACAGGGTGCGGCGCGACCTGGACCGGCTGGCGGCGCGCCTGCGCCCGTCGCCGGTGGAACGCGCGCTGCGGCAGGATCGCGACCGTCTTGCGCGGACGTTGCAGCGCTTGGCGGCTCTGGCGCGGACACGGCAGGATCGCGCGCGCGACCGGCTGGCGGCACTGGATCGGTTGCGCCTGTCGCTTGGCTATCAGGCGACCTTGGCGCGGGGATTCGCCGTTGTTCGGGACGGGGACGCGATCATCACGACTGCCGAGGCTGCGCGGCGCGCGGCGACGCTGGAGGTGGAGTTTGCCGATGGCCGGGTGAAAACGGGCGGCAAGGCTCCGGAGTGGAGGGCGAAGCCGGGGGGCGGGCCCGATCAGGGCAGCCTCTTTTGACAAAAGAACACCCCCCGGCAGCTTTCGCTGAACCGGGGGGTGTCCGTGCCGCAACGCACCTCGGGGGAGAGAGATTGGCGGGATGCGGGGTCGTCTAGATCATTTGTCTTCGGCGCTCGCGGCCTTGATCTGGGCAAAAATGTCAGCGCCGACAGTGGGTTGGCCCGAGAAGGACGTGGCGCCGTTCAGGCCGCGCAGGTCGGAGGGGCTGTCCTGGTC
>NZ_FORA01000011.1 GCF_900113875.1 Jannaschia pohangensis
CCGTCCCGCAAGGGGCGGCCTTTGTCACGAGAGGGCGGGATGGTTGGATGGTTGGATGGTTGGACGCGCAAGATGGGGGAGGTGTCCCGCCGTCAGCCCAATACGTCACCTTCCGACAAGCACTGGCAGTCCTGAAAGCGCGAAAAATGCCATGCAGATATGGCTGCACAAGCAACGCCGGATTGGCCGGGGCAAACCCCTTGCGCCGCGCCGCGCTGCGAAGTATCCGGTCTGCACCTGCAGGGGTATAGCTCAGTTGGTAGAGCAGCGGATTCCAAATCCGCAGGTCTCGGGTTCGAATCCTGATGCCCCTGCCAGGATCTCTTCAATTCCCCACGTCTGATCGCGGCTGACAAGGTTTTGTTAAACCGACTCGGCTATCTGCGGTTTCAGAACATATGCGGGATGTATCATGACACAGATTTCCGACTCGTCGCCGGATCGCGCGGACGCGGCCACTGCACCGGGCGACCCTGAGACGATGATCGGCGCCGCGACCGAAGCGCCGACGCGGTGGTGGCAATCGCTTGTGGGCCAGACCACCATTCTGATTCTCGTCCTGGTCACCGTGTCCGCATCGCTGGTCTCTATTATCAACTTGCAAGCGCTGAATACGGCCGTGCGCAAGGACTATGAGGAAATGGTCAGTCTTGTGGCCAGTTCCTTCGCGCGTCAGATCGAAGGACCGATCCGCGCCTTCGGTCCTCAGGCTGCCGAGCCCATTGCCCGAGATGCCTTCGCCCTGCCGGGCAGCAAGATGCGGGGTGTCCGGGCCTACTTCCCTGACACAGACAAGGCGATCACCGCGGCTCGTCCTGAATTCGAGGAGTCGCTTGCGGGATTGAGGCCCGCGACCGAGTTGGTCACCGAGATGCAGTATGAATTCATCGGAGACTACAAGCGCGTCCTTGTGCCTCTCTATTCCGCCAATGGCGCACAAGGTTCCGTAATCGGCGTCCTCGAGATCTATTTCGACCCGACCGAAATGGAAGAGCGACTTCATGAAGGTGCAGTCCGGACGTTCTTGACGCTCGCGATTGTTGTCGCTGTCCTCTCGGTTCTGAGCTTCGTTCTGCTGCGCCGTCAGATCGCCGTTCCCCTGCGCCAGGCAATCGACGCCATGGAGAGCCTTGCGAAGGACGATGCCGATACCGTTCTGCCCAAGGGGCGGACAACGGAGATCAAGAGCATATCCAGCGCCTTGCGGGCGTTCCGCTCGAACATCGTGGAACGCAAGCTGGCCTCCGAGAACAATGCTCTGGCCGAACAGCGAAATGCTGAACTGGTGCGAAAGCAGGAGGAAGCGACACGCGAAGCGCAGGAAGCGCAGGCCGCCCGTGCCCAGAGAGCCGCCGAGGAAGCGCAGGCCCGGATTGAAATGCAGACCCTCCTGCAGAGAGATATCGAGGCGTTGATTGCCGCCGCGACAGACGGAGACTTTTCGGCCCGGATGAAGATCGAGGACATTCCCGAAGATCAGGTCGCGTTGCGAAAGATGATCAATGGGCTGCTGTCCCGGATCGGCGAAGGTGTGGACGACGTGGTCGAAGTTCTCAGCCAGCTTGAGCAGGGGGTCTTGTCGGCGCGAATGGAGGGCGTGCGGTCAGGGGCATTTGCGACACTGCAAAGCTCTGCCAACGCGACGGCAAGTCACCTGGAACGCGCACTCGGGGACCTGTCGCGGCATGCCGCTGGTGTCCTCGACGACAGCAGCGACCTGTCCGCTTCGGCTGAGGACCTGTCCAAGCGGACGGAGCGCACGGCCGGCTCGCTGGCAGAAACCACGGCTGCGCTGGATCAGATCGTCGAGTCGATTTCCTCGACAGCCACGTTGACCGCCCAGGTTCGCAAGTCGGCCGATCAGGCTCAGGAAGAGGCCCGCGAAAGCGACGTGATCGTCAAGGATGCGGCGACTGCCATGAATGCGATCCAGGCCGTCTCGAAAGAGATCACGCAAACCCTTACCGTCATCAATGACATCGCGTTTCAGACGAACCTTCTCGCCCTCAATGCCGGCGTTGAAGCGGCGCGCGCCGGGGAATCGGGCCGGGGTTTCGCGGTCGTCGCATCCGAGGTGCGTGCATTGGCGCAGCGCGCATCGGACGCTTCCCAACTCATCGGCGACCTGATCGAGAAGTCGTCGGACGAGATCGAGCGCGGCGTTCAGCGCGTCGCACGAACGGGTGAGACGCTGTCAAGTCTGGGTGAGAGCATCCTTTTGATCAGCAGCCAGGTGACGGAAATCGCACAGGCGACCGATGCACAGTCTAGTGCCGCAGCAGAGATCAACCGCGCGATGGGTGAAATCGACGGCGCGACACAGCAGAACACGGCGATGTTCGAAGAGATCACGACGGCGAACCTTTCGCTGAAGGGGGCGGCTTCGCAGATGCTCAAGCTCATCGAGCGCTTTGATCTTGCCGATAGGGACAGTGTGCATGCGGCGTGGCAGGGCCACTCGGATGACAATAAGTGGTCAGCTGGAGCCAGTCCCCCCATCGCGGGCACGGCAATGGCAGGCTGAGTTGGCATGACGTGCTTGCATCAGGGTTCAGGTGAGCCTATCTCCGGCTCACCCCATTCGCAGGAGCGTGACGATGGCGACGACGAACCCGGTGCAGTTCATTCAGCAAACCCGCGCAGAGGTGGCCAAGATCACTTGGCCGACGCGGCGCGAAGTGGTTCTGACGACGGTCATGGTGTTCCTGCTCGCGATGGTTGCGGCATCATTCTTCTTTCTGGTCGACTTGCTTATCCGGACCGGTTTGACCACGGTTCTCGAGGCTTTCTGATCTGACGCCTGGCGACGAAAGCAGGTCCGAATTGCCTGCTGAAGCGGTTCTTGGGTCAATCGAACAGTGGTGGCCAAGCGGGTCTTGAAACCCGGGGATCAGCCGGTTAGACGGTGCAAACTTCAATTCAGGGCGGCGCGCATTGATTCGGGATGCGCGCTGCTTGACGTTTCGGACGGGCCATTCCGTTCCGACAGGCAAGAGGCGGCAGGCGAGACATGGCGAAGCGGTGGTATTCGGTCAGCGTGTTGTCCAACTTCGAAAAGCGCGTGGCGGAGCAGATCCGTCAGGCGGTCGAAGAGCAGGGACTGGAGGATCAGATCGAAGAGGTGCTGGTTCCGACCGAGGAAGTGCTCGAGGTTCGGCGCGGCAAGAAAGTGACGGCAGAGCGTCGCTTCATGCCCGGCTATGTGCTGGTCCGGATGGAAATGTCGGATGAAGGGTATCATCTGGTGAACTCGATCAACCGCGTGACCGGTTTTCTGGGCCCGCAAGGCCGCCCGATGCCGATGCGCGATGCCGAGGTGAACCAGATCCTGAACCGCGTCCAGGAGGGCGAAGAGGCTCCGCGTAGCCTGATCACCTTCGAGACCGGCGAGAATGTGAACGTCACCGATGGACCGTTCGAAGGGTTCTCGGGTGAAGTCGAAGAAGTCGATGAGGAAGCGCAATCGCTGAAGGTGAGCGTTTCGATCTTTGGCCGGGCGACCCCGGTCGAGTTGAAATTCACGCAGGTCGCCAAGACCGCGTGATCGGACGTGGGAGGCGGGGCCGATGGTCGCGCCGAACCACGGCATAAAGGCCCGAACGGGCGCATGTAGGGCAGGCCTCGCCTGCCGCCGCAAAGGAGAAAGCCAATGGCGAAGAAACTCGTCGGCAAGATGAAGCTGCAGATTCCTGCAGGCAAAGCGAACCCGTCGCCCCCCGTGGGCCCGGCGCTTGGCCAGCGTGGCATCAACATCATGGAGTTCTGCAAGGCGTTCAACGCCAAGACGCAGGACATGGAAGAGGGCGCGCCGTGCCCGACCGTGATTTCCTATTACCAGGACAAGTCCTTCACGATGGAAATCAAGACGCCCCCCGCGTCGTATTACCTTAAGAAGGCCGCCGGTCTGAAGCCGGTCGGCAAGCGCAACCGTCCCAAGGGCGCTGTGCTTCCGGGCCGCGAAACCGTGGCTACGGTAACGATCAAGCAGGTTCGCGAGATCGCCGAAGCGAAAATGAAGGACCTCAGCGCCAACGACGTCGAGGCGGCAATGAAGATCATCGTGGGCTCTGCGGCGTCCATGGGCATCGAGGTGAAGTGATGGCGAAGCTCGGTAAACGCACGAAAGCCGCCCGCGAAGCATTCGCAGGCAAGGAAATGATCACGCTCGACGAGGCCGTGTCACTGGTCAAGGCCAATGCGACGGCGAAGTTCGACGAGACGGTCGAGATTTCGATGAACCTGGGCGTCGACCCGCGCCACGCGGATCAGATGGTCCGCGGAGTGGTCAGCCTGCCCAACGGGACGGGCAAGACCGTTCGCGTCGCCGTCTTTGCGCGTGGCCCCAAGGCCGACGAGGCGCAGGCCGCCGGTGCCGACATCGTGGGCGCCGAGGACCTGATGGAGATCGTCCAGTCCGGCAAGATCGAGTTCGATCGCTGCATCGCGACGCCCGACATGATGCCGATCGTCGGTCGTCTGGGCAAGGTCCTCGGACCGCGCAACCTGATGCCGAACCCCAAGGTCGGAACCGTGACCATGGACGTCAAGGAGGCCGTCGAGGCCGCCAAGGGCGGGCAGGTCCAGTTCAAGGTCGAGAAGGCCGGGGTCATCCATGCGGGTGTCGGCAAGGCCAGCTTCGATGCGGCCAAGCTCAAGGAAAACGTGTTGGCCTTCGTCGACGCGGTGTCTAAGGCCAAGCCGACCGGTGCCAAGGGATCGTACCTCAAGAGCATCTCGCTCAGCTCGACCATGGGCCCGGGTGTCACGGTCTCGGTCGAAAGCGCGACCGGAAACGCATAAGAATTCAGCCCCGAAAGGGGTTGTCTGGCAGGGCGGCAACGCCCTGTCCTGTCCGAGACGGAGGGTAGGGGAAACCCGGTAAATCCTTCCTGAGATGGGACCCGAGACTGATTTCCGAAGGTGACTTCGGGCGATCTGGCGCGGGGCCCTTCATTGGACCCGCTGGACCGGGCAACCGGTCCGAAACGGGGAGGGGCGACCCTCCTTGCAATGAGCCGGGGGGCAACCCCCATACTTGGAGTGAAACTGTGGATAGAGCCCAGAAAGAGAAAGTGGTCGATGAACTCGGCCAGATCTTCGAAAGCTCTGGCGTCGTGGTGGTTTGCCACTACGAGGGTATGACAGTTGCCGAAATGCAGGATCTGCGCGCACGCATGCGTGATGCGGGTGGATCTGTTCGCGTTGCCAAGAACAAGCTCGCCAAGATCGCCCTTGAAGGAAAGCCTGCGGCTTCGATCGCACAACTCCTGACGGGCATGACCGTACTCGGCTATTCCGAAGACCCTGTCGCTGCGGCGAAGGTCTTCGAAGCCTACGCAAAGGAAAACTCCAAGCTGGAGATCCTGGGCGGGGCAATGGGCGATACGGCGCTGGACACTGCCGGTGTTCAAGCGGTTGCCAAGATGCCCAGCCGGGAGGAGCTCATCGCTTCGATCGTCGGCTGCATCGGCGCACCTGCTTCGAACATCGCAGGGGCCATTGGCGCGCCTGCTTCGAACATCGCGAGCATTCTCTCGACCATCGAAGAGAAAGCTGCCTGAGGCAAAACCTGTCATCCCTCGTCGTGGTCTTGAACGACACGGCACCGGAACACATCTTAAACGAACGGAAACAGTACAATGGCTGATCTGAAAAAACTCGCCGAAGAAATCGTCGGTCTGACGCTTCTCGAGGCACAGGAACTGAAAACCATCCTGAAGGATGAATATGGCATCGAGCCCGCCGCTGGCGGCGCTGTGATGATGGCTGGCCCGGTTGATGGTGGCGGCGGTGCGGCTGCTGAAGAGCAGACCGAATTCGACGTCATCCTGAAGTCGGCAGGCGCCTCCAAGATCAACGTGATCAAGGAAGTCCGCGGCATCACCGGTCTGGGCCTGAAAGAAGCCAAGGACCTGGTCGAAGCTGGCGGCAAAGCCGTCAAGGAGCAAGTCTCCAAGGCCGAAGCCGAAGACATCAAGGCCAAGCTGGAAGCAGCGGGCGCTGAGGTCGAACTGAAGTAATCACGCGCTGGCCCGCAAGGGACAGTCGCGAGTTGGATGCCCTGCATCCTGCTCCGGTGAAGGAAAGGGGACTCTGCCCTGGCAAGGTCTCCCGAGTAGGGCGCCGACAGTGAAAATATCAGGGTGGAGCGGGTCTTTCCTGCTCCACCCGCTCCTGTCTCGGAAAGCCGCCCAGGCGATTTTCCCGGTCAGGAGGAAGGACGGCGGCGCACCTGTGGGAGGGTATGCCAGATGGTCCTTTCCCGAAGACCCATTCGCAGGCTGTGGTCCCCGGTGCCCGACGGGGACGCGGCGCGAAACTTGAAAAAGGCGAGCACAACATGGCTCAGACGCAAGCGTCCTCCAAGCGAATCCGTCGCTACTACGGCAAGCTCGAGGAAGTCCTCAGCATGCCGAACCTGATCGAAGTTCAGAAGTCGTCCTATGACCTCTTCCTGAAGTCCGGCGATCAGGAGACACCCACCGAAGGCGAAGGCCTGATGGGCACGTTCCAGTCGGTCTTCCCGATCAAGGATTTCAACGAGACGGCCGTCCTCGAATTCGTCAAGTACGAGCTCGAATCCCCGAAGTATGATGTGGAAGAGTGCCAGCAGCGCGACATGACCTATGCCGCACCGCTCAAGGTCACCCTGCGTCTGATCGTTTTCGATACCGACGAGGATACCGGCGCGAAATCCGTCAAGGATATCAAGGAACAGGACGTCTTCATGGGCGATATGCCCCTGATGACGAAGAACGGGACGTTCATCGTGAACGGAACCGAGCGTGTTATCGTCTCCCAGATGCATCGCTCGCCCGGCGTGTTCTTCGACCACGACAAGGGCAAGACGCACAGCTCGGGCAAGTTGCTGTTCGCCTGCCGGATCATCCCGTACCGCGGCTCCTGGCTCGATTTCGAGTTCGACGCCAAGGACCTTGTGTTCTGCCGTATCGACCGTCGCCGCAAGTTGCCGGTGACGACCCTGCTCTATGCGCTTGGCATGGATCAGGAAGGTATCATGAATGCCTATTACGACACGGTGACCTATAAGCATCGCAAGGGCGAAGGCTGGGCGACCAAGTTCTTCCCCGAGCGCTATGTCGGCAATCGTCCGTCGATGGATGTGGTCGATGCCGACACCGGCGAGGTCGTGTTCGAAGCGGGCAAGAAGATCACGCCGCGTCAGGTCAAGAAGCTGAACGAGGACAGCAAGGTCAGCCAGATTCTGGTGCCCTTCGACGCCGTCGTGGGCAAGTTCGCCGCGCGCGACATCATCGACGAATCCAATGGCGCGATCTTTGTCGAAGCCGGTGACGAGCTGACCTGGGAAATCGGCAAGGACGGCGAGGTGTCGGGCGGCACCTTGAAGGAATTGCTGGACGCGGGCATCGACGAGCTGCCGATCCTGGACATCGATAACGTCAACGTCGGCCCCTACATCCGCAACACGATGAACGCCGACAAGAACATGGGCCGCGACACCGCGCTCATGGACATCTACCGCGTCATGCGCCCGGGCGAGCCGCCCACCGTGGATGCCGCTCAGGCCCTCTTCGATCAGCTGTTCCGCGATAGCGAGCGCTACGACCTGTCGGCCGTGGGCCGCGTCAAGATGAACATGCGTCTGGATCTGGATGCCCAGGACACCGTCCGCACCCTGCGAGACGATGACATCTTGGCGTGCATCAAGGCGCTGGTCGAACTGCGCGACGGCAAGGGCGACATCGACGACATCGACCACCTGGGCAACCGCCGCGTGCGGTCGGTCGGCGAGTTGATGGAGAACCAGTATCGCGTCGGCCTGCTGCGGATGGAGCGTGCCATCAAGGAGCGCATGTCCTCTGTCGAGATCGACACGGTGATGCCGCAGGATCTGATCAACGCCAAGCCCGCCGCGGCGGCGGTGCGTGAATTCTTCGGCTCCAGCCAGCTGTCGCAGTTCATGGACCAGACCAACCCGCTGTCCGAAGTGACGCACAAGCGGCGCCTGTCGGCCCTCGGGCCGGGCGGTCTGACGCGCGAGCGTGCGGGCTTCGAGGTGCGCGACGTGCACCCGACGCATTATGGCCGGATGTGCCCGATCGAGACGCCGGAAGGCCCGAACATCGGTCTGATCAACTCGCTCGCCACCTTCGCCCGCGTGAACAAGTACGGCTTCATCGAGACGCCCTATCGCAAGGTCGTCGACGGTCAGGTGACCGACGAAGTGCAGTACATGTCCGCGACCGAGGAGATGCGTCACACCGTGGCGCAGGCCAACGCGCAGCTGACGTCCGACATGCGGTTCCAGAACGAGCTGGTGTCGACCCGTCAGTCGGGCGACTACATGCTGCAAAGCCGCGACAACGTCGATCTGATCGACGTCAGCCCCAAGCAGCTGGTGTCGGTCGCCGCGGCGCTGATCCCGTTCCTGGAAAACGACGACGCCAACCGCGCCCTGATGGGCTCGAACATGCAGCGTCAGGCCGTGCCGCTTCTGCGGGCGGATGCGCCGTTCGTCGGCACCGGAATGGAGCGGGTGGTTGCCCGCGACTCGGGCGCTGCCATCATGGCGACCCGGGGCGGTGTCATCGACCAGGTCGACGCACAGCGGATCGTGGTTCGCGCCACCGAGGACCTTGTCCTGGGGGATGCGGGCGTCGACATCTACCGTCTGCGCAAGTTCCAGCGGTCGAACCAGAACACCTGCATCAACCAGCGTCCGCTGGTGAAGGTCGGGGATACGGTCAGCAAGGGCGAAGTCATTGCCGACGGCCCGTCCACGGACCTGGGGGAACTGGCGCTCGGCAAGAACGTCATCGTCGCCTTCATGCCTTGGAACGGCTACAACTATGAGGACTCGATCCTGATTTCGGAGCGGATCGCCCGCGACGACGTCTTCACGTCGATCCACATCGAAGAGTTCGAAGTCGCCGCGCGCGACACCAAGCTCGGACCGGAAGAGATCACCCGCGACATCCCGAACGTCGGCGAGGAGGCCCTGCGCAACCTCGATGAGGCGGGCATCGTCTACATCGGCGCCGACGTGGAGCCGGGCGATATCCTCGTGGGCAAGATCACCCCGAAAGGCGAAAGCCCGATGACGCCGGAGGAGAAACTGCTCCGCGCCATCTTCGGTGAAAAGGCCTCTGACGTGCGCGACACCTCGCTGCGCGTGAAGCCGGGCGACTACGGCACCGTGGTCGAGGTTCGCGTCTTCAACCGTCACGGCGTCGAAAAGGACGAACGTGCGCTGCAGATCGAACGCGAGCAGGTCGAACGACTTGCCCGCGACCGGGACGACGAGCGTGAAATCCTGGACCGCAACATCTATGCTCGTCTCAAGGGCATGATTTCGGGTCAGAAAGCGGTGAAGGGGCCCAAGGGCTTCAAGCCGAATTCGGTCGTCGACGACGCCGCTCTGGAGCCGCTGTCCTTCGGGCAGTGGTGGCAGATCGCACTGGAGGACGAGGAAGCGGCCAAGCAGGTCGAGGCCCTGAACGAACAGTACGAGATCCAGAAGCGCACGCTCGAGGCCCGGTTCGAGGACAAGGTCGAGAAGGTCCGCCGCGGCGACGATCTGCCCCCGGGTGTCATGAAGATGGTCAAGGTTTTCATCGCCGTGAAGCGCAAGCTTCAGCCGGGCGACAAGATGGCCGGCCGTCACGGAAACAAGGGCGTCATCTCCAAGGTCGTGCCGATGGAGGACATGCCCTTCCTCGCCGACGGGACCCCGGTCGACTTCGTTCTGAACCCGCTCGGCGTGCCGTCGCGGATGAACGTCGGCCAGATCCTGGAGACGCACATGGGTTGGGCCGCACGCGGTCTGGGCATCAAGATCGACGAGGCTCTGGACGAGTATCGCCGGTCGGGTGACCTGACCCCGGTGCGCGACGCCATGCGGATCGCCTACGGCGAAGAGGCCTATGAGGAAGCCATGGCCAACTTGGCAGAAGGCGACCTGCTGGAGATCGCGGGCAACGTGACGAACGGTGTTCCGATCGCCACGCCCGTCTTCGACGGCGCCAAGGAAGACGATGTCAACGACGCGCTGACCCGCGCGGGCTTCGACACCTCGGGCCAGTCCGATCTGTTCGATGGCCGCTCGGGCGAGAAGTTCAGCCGGAAGGTCACCGTGGGCGTCAAGTACCTGCTCAAGCTGCACCACCTGGTGGACGACAAGATCCACGCGCGCTCGACCGGGCCCTACTCCCTAGTCACGCAGCAGCCGTTGGGCGGCAAGGCACAGTTCGGCGGTCAGCGTTTCGGTGAGATGGAGGTCTGGGCGCTCGAAGCCTACGGCGCCGCCTACACCTTGCAGGAAATGCTGACGGTCAAGTCGGACGACGTCGCGGGCCGGACCAAGGTCTACGAAAGCATCGTCAAGGGCGAGGACAACTTCGAGGCGGGCATCCCCGAGAGCTTCAACGTTCTCGTCAAGGAAGTCCGCGGCCTCGGCCTGAACATGGAACTCCTGGATGCGGAGGAAGACGACGAGTGACGGTCGCCAGACCAGTCACATGTCGGGCGGGCGAGACATTGCCCGCCACTTCCCTTCGCGCCCCTTTTCAAAAGGTTACCAAATGAACCAGGAACTGACGAACAACCCGTTCAACCCCGTCACGCCAGCCAAGGCATTCGACGAGATCAAGGTCAGCCTTGCCTCGCCCGAGCGGATCCTCTCGTGGTCCTATGGCGAGATCAAGAAGCCCGAGACCATCAACTACCGGACGTTCAAGCCCGAGCGTGACGGCCTCTTCTGTGCGCGCATCTTCGGTCCGATCAAGGACTACGAATGCCTGTGCGGCAAGTACAAGCGCATGAAGTATCGCGGCGTCGTCTGCGAGAAGTGCGGCGTCGAGGTCACCCTCCAGAAGGTCCGCCGCGAGCGGATGGGCCATATCGAACTGGCCTCGCCCGTCGCGCACATCTGGTTCCTCAAGTCGCTGCCCTCGCGCATCGGCCTGATGCTGGACATGACGCTGCGCGATCTTGAGCGGATCCTCTATTTCGAGAACTACGTCGTTATCGAACCCGGTCTGACCGACCTCGCCTATGGTCAGCTGATGACCGAGGAAGAGCACATGGACGCCCAGGACGCTTATGGCGCCGACGCGTTCCAGGCCAATATCGGCGCCGAGGCCATCCGAGAGATGCTGGCCCAGATCGACCTCGAGGCCGAGGCAGCTCAGCTGCGCGAGGATCTCAAGGAAGCCACGGGTGAATTGAAGCCCAAGAAGATCATCAAGCGTCTGAAGATCGTCGAGAGCTTCATCGAATCCGGCAACCGCCCGGAGTGGATGATCCTGACCGTGATCCCGGTCATCCCGCCGGAACTGCGCCCGCTGGTCCCGCTCGATGGTGGCCGGTTCGCGACGTCGGACCTCAACGACCTGTATCGCCGCGTGATCAACCGCAACAACCGCCTCAAGCGCCTGATCGAGCTGCGCGCGCCCGACATCATCGTGCGCAACGAAAAGCGGATGTTGCAGGAATCCGTCGATGCGCTGTTCGACAACGGCCGTCGTGGCCGCGTCATCACGGGGGCCAACAAGCGCCCGCTGAAGTCGCTGTCGGACATGCTCAAGGGCAAGCAGGGCCGCTTCCGCCAGAACCTTCTGGGCAAGCGGGTCGACTTCTCGGGCCGTTCGGTCATCGTGACCGGACCGGAACTCAAGCTGCACCAGTGCGGCTTGCCCAAGAAGATGGCGCTCGAGCTGTTCAAGCCGTTCATCTATTCGCGGCTCGAGGCCAAGGGCCTGTCTTCAACGGTCAAGCAGGCCAAGAAGCTGGTCGAAAAGGAGCGCCCCGAGGTTTGGGACATCCTGGACGAGGTCATCCGCGAGCATCCGGTCCTTCTGAACCGTGCGCCGACGCTGCACCGTCTGGGGATCCAGGCGTTCGAGCCGGTTCTCATCGAAGGCAAGGCAATCCAGCTGCACCCGCTTGTCTGTTCGGCCTTCAACGCCGACTTCGACGGCGATCAGATGGCCGTGCACGTGCCTCTGAGCCTTGAGGCGCAGCTGGAAGCCCGCGTCCTGATGATGTCAACGAACAACGTTCTGTCGCCCGCCAACGGCGCGCCGATCATCGTGCCGTCGCAGGATATGATCCTGGGCCTCTACTACGTTTCGATGGAGCGTAAGGGCATGAAGGGCGAGGGCATGATCTTCTCCTCCGTGGACGAGGTGAACCACGCGCTCGACGCCGGTGAGGTGCATCTGCACGCCAAGATCAAGGCGCGCGTCACCCAGATCGACGACATGGGTGAAGAGGTCGGCATCGTGTTCGACACGACCCCCGGTCGCGTCCGCCTGGGCAGCCTGCTGCCGCTCAACGCCAAGGCACCGTTCAGCCTGGTCAACCGCCTGCTGCGCAAGAAGGAAGTGCAGCAGACCATCGACACCGTCTATCGCTACTGCGGTCAGAAGGAGTCGGTAATCTTCTGCGACCAGATCATGACGCTCGGCTTCCGCGAGGCCTTCAAGGCCGGCATTTCGTTCGGCAAGGACGACATGGTCGTGCCCGACACCAAGTGGCCGATCGTCGATGCGACGCGCGACCAGGTGAAGGACTTCGAGCAGCAGTACATGGACGGCCTGATCACCCAGGGCGAAAAGTACAACAAGGTGGTCGATGCCTGGTCGAAGTGTAACGACAAGGTCACCGAAGCCATGATGTCCACGATCTCGATCGCGGGCGAAGACGAGAACGGCGCCGAGAACGAGCCGAACTCCGTCTATATGATGGCCCACTCCGGTGCCCGTGGCTCGGTCACCCAGATGAAGCAGCTGGGCGGCATGCGCGGCCTGATGGCCAAGCCGAACGGCGACATCATCGAGACGCCGATCATCTCGAACTTCAAGGAAGGTCTGACCGTTCTCGAGTACTTCAACTCGACCCACGGCGCCCGCAAGGGTCTGTCGGATACGGCGCTCAAGACGGCGAACTCGGGCTATCTGACCCGTCGTCTGGTGGACGTGGCGCAGGACTGCATCGTTCGTGTGGACGATTGCGGCACCGAGAACGCGATCACCGCGACGGCGGCCGTCAACGACGGCGAAGTCGTCGCCACCCTGGCCGAGCGTGTGCTGGGTCGGGTCGCGGCCGATGATGTGCATGTGCCGGGCACCGAAGAGGTGATCGTCAAGGCCGGTGAGTTGATCGACGAGCGGCGCGCCGATGCCATCGACGCGGCGGCCGTCGCCTCGATGCGCATTCGCTCGCCCCTGACCTGCGAGGCCGAAGAGGGCGTCTGCGCTACCTGCTATGGTCGTGACCTTGCCCGCGGCACACAGGTCAACATCGGAGAGGCCGTGGGGATCATCGCGGCCCAGTCCATCGGTGAGCCGGGGACCCAGCTGACGATGCGGACGTTCCACATCGGCGGCGTGGCCCAGGGTGGTCAGCAGTCCTTCATGGAGGCGTCCTCGGACGGCACCGTGGCGTTCCGCAATGCCAATATCCTCGTGAACGAGGCCGGCGGCGTTGTCGTCATGGGCCGCAACATGCAGATGGCCATTGTCGACGCCGACGGCGAAGACCGGGCGCTGCACAAGCTGGGCTATGGCACCACGCTGTTCGTCAAGGACGGGGCCAAGGTCAAGCGCGGCGACAAGCTGTTCGAATGGGACCCCTTCACCCTGCCGATCATCGCCGAAGCCGACGGCAAGGCGAAGTTCGTCGACCTATATGCGGGCATTTCCGTCCGCGACGAGACGGACGATGCCACCGGCATGACCCAGAAGATCGTGACCGACTGGCGTTCCGCGCCCAAGGGCAACGAACTCAAGCCCGAGGTCATTCTGGCGGGTCCGGATGGTGAGCCTGTGCGCAACGAGGCGGGCAACCCGATCACCTACGCGATGTCGGTCGACGCCATCCTGTCCATCGAAGACGGTCAGGACATGAAGGCCGGCGACGTCGTCGCGCGGATCCCGCGCGAGGGTGCCAAGACCAAGGACATCACCGGCGGTCTGCCGCGGGTGGCGGAATTGTTCGAGGCGCGTCGTCCCAAGGACAACGCGATCATCGCCGAGGCGGATGGCTATGTGAAGTTCGGCAAGGACTACAAGAACAAGCGTCGGATCACGGTCGAACCCACCGACGACAGCCTCGAGCCGATCGACTACATGGTGCCCAAGGGCAAGCACATCCCGGTGGCCGAAGGCGACTTCGTCCAGAAGGGTGACTACATCATGGACGGCAACCCGGCCCCGCACGACATCCTGCGGATCCTGGGTGTTGAGGCGCTTGCCGACTATCTGATCGACGAAGTGCAGGACGTGTATCGACTGCAGGGCGTGAAGATCAACGACAAGCACATCGAGGTGATCGTCCGCCAGATGCTCCAGAAGTTCGAAGTTCTGGACTCGGGCGACACGACCCTGCTCAAGGGCGAGCATATCGACAAGCTGGAACTCGACGAGGCGAATGCCAAGGCCGAGAAGCGGGGCGACCGTCCGGCCCGGGCGGAACCCATCCTGCTCGGCATCACCAAGGCGTCGCTGCAAACGCGCAGCTTCATCTCCGCCGCCTCCTTCCAGGAGACGACGCGGGTGCTGACCGAGGCGTCGGTGCAAGGCAAGCGCGACAAGCTTGTCGGTCTGAAAGAGAACGTCATCGTGGGCCGCCTGATCCCGGCGGGCACCGGTGGCGCGACCCAGAAGATGCGCGCCATCGCCCAGAGCCGCGACAATGTCGTGATCGAGGAAGCGCGGATCGAAGCCCAGAAGGCCGCCGCATTGGCCGCCCCGGCTCCGACCAGCGCCGCCGACGATGTCTTCAAGAAGCCGGAGCCCCAGACCGAGGAGTGATCCCCCGCCCCTGAGGTTTCGACCAGATTGCCCCGCCCGGTTCACCCCGGGCGGGTTTTTCTTGTGGGTCAAATGATTGCCCGAATTGCGGGGCATCTTTCGCGGCAACGACGAAGGAGCCTTTGATGACAGTGGACATTTCCCTCACCGGTGCGATCGTTCTGACGATCGTGGGCATCATATTTTGCGGCTTCGGCCTGTGGATGCGCGATGAAGTGCAAAAGTTCCGACGTCGGGGGCAGAAGGTCACCGGAATCGTCACGGACGTCGAGTTCGTCAAAAGCGATGACACA
This sequence comes from Jannaschia pohangensis, assembly GCF_900113875.1. Classification (GTDB taxonomy): domain Bacteria; phylum Pseudomonadota; class Alphaproteobacteria; order Rhodobacterales; family Rhodobacteraceae; genus Jannaschia; species Jannaschia pohangensis. The sequence goes on from NZ_FORA01000011.1 coordinate 15,089, forward strand.
AACGGGGTGTCTGGATCCTATCGTCCCACCCTTGACGTGACCGGGCCGGATGGGACCATCGTCTCGTGCCGCACCATGTTCAGCAGCAGCGGATACGACTATGCCATCGGACAGGATGTTGACGTGCTCTACATTCCGGGACGCGATACCGTTCTGGTCGCGAACGGCGCCGCCAGATGGGTTATGCCCGCGGCCTTTCTGGTCATGGGAGGGGGCGCGCTGATCGCGGGACTTCTGGCTTTGACCGGGGTTACCTTGCCGTTCGGGGGCTGACCGGTTGCGAGACCGGATGAGCCGTGCGAGGCCAACATCATGAACATGTACAACATCGTCGGCTTCGGCTTTTTCGCGGTCTTCGGTCTGTTCTCGCTGGCCGCCGCGGCGTTCATGCTCAGCATGGCGCGGCAGACCCGTCGCGGGCGCAAGGTCTGGGGCGACATCGTCGAACTGGAGGAGGTGGTCGATGGGGGCGAGACCCATGTGTTGCCCACGGTTCGCTATACGGGCGTCAGCGGTCGACCGCTGACCCGCCCCACCCGTGCCGCCGTCGCGCCGGGCACCTATCAGCTGGGTCAGCGGGTCGAGATCATGGATGCCCCCGGTCGCCGGTTCGCCGTTCTGGCCGATCAGCGGGACGGCTATCTCTTCGCGCTGTTCCCCCTGCCCATTGCGCTGGTGTTCTTCGGGGTGGCCTGGTTCGTGCTGACGGGCGATGTGGAGTTCACGAGGTCACGTCGCTAGCCCCCTTGCCAGCCGGTCGGGGCCATGCCAGCAAACCCCATGTCCATTCAGAACCGCATTATCGGCGTCCTTCGCTTTTCCTATCCCGCTCAGGAAGGGTTCGCCGTCTCGGGACTGGATGAAGCGGCGCTCGAGGCGCATCTCTATGATCCCGAGCGGATCGAGACGCGGTTCACCTATCTGGAAACGATCACCCTGCCGTCGCTGGCGGCACAGAGCGACATGGATTTCACCTGTGTCATCCTGGCGGGAACGAGCCTTCCGATGCGGTGGCGCAAGCGCCTGAACGCGCTGGCCGAGACGTATCCGTTTCTCAAGACCGTCTACCTCGACCGGATGGGCGCGCTCGCAGCGGCCAAGCGCAGCTTTCGGCGGGGGCTGGACGAAGGGCCGGAAGGCACCACGACGCATATCACCGGGTTCCGGATCGATGATGACGATGCCGTGGCCATCGACTATATTGCCCAGACACGCGACATCTCCAATCGGTTGATCCACGCGGGCCTGGCCGAGGTGCCGACCAGCCTGTCGTTCGCGCGCGGGATCTATTGGAACCTCTTCGATCCCGATCAGCCGTTCCACGAATTCCGCGAGGCACAGCCCCTCGGCCTTGCCTGCGCGATGATCACCACGGCCGACCTGCCGACCTGCATCTACCGCTACAACCACCGTCGGCTGCCCTGCTATGTGCCTTGCTTCTCTCTCCCCGGAGAGGAGCCGATGTTTCTGCGCACCCTGCATGACCACAACGACAGTGGCCGGTCGATTCCGCCCCATGCCTCCGAACTGGCGACGCGGCGGGGCCGGAAACTGCTGGCCGACCGCTTCGGGCTGGACCCCGAGGCGGCGATGGCCCTGATGCCGCAACCGGCGCGCGACACATGAACGACAACCTCAAGGGGGCCTGTTTCATGATGGGCTCCATGGCGACTTTCACGCTGAACGACGCCGCGCTGAAATGGCTGGCCGAGAGCCTGCCTGCGTTTCAGGTGGTCGTTCTGCGGGGTGTTGTTGCCACTGTGCTGATCCTGCTTCTGGCGCAGGTCATGGGCGTTCTGCGACAGGGCATCCCCGCCGGTGACCGCAAGTGGGCGCTGGCCCGCGCCGTGGCCGAGGCGGCGGCCTTCCTGCCCTTCGTCATCGCCCTGCAGCACATGCCGCTGGCCAATCTGGTCGCGATCCTGGCCGCGTTGCCCCTCTCGATCACGGCGGCCGGCGCGATATTTCTGGGCGAAGAGGTGGGCTGGCGGCGGTGGACGGCGGTCTGCGTGGGCTTCATCGGCGTGTTGCTGATCGTGCGGCCGGGCACGGCCGGGTTCGACGGCTATTCGCTGTTGGGCCTTCTGACCGTCGTGATGGCCACGGTCCGCGATCTGGTGACGCGGCGCCTGTCACGGGGGACGCCGTCGCTCAACGTGGCCGTTCTCACGTCAATCGCGGTCACCCTGCTCGGGGTGGCCCTGTCTATCTCGGAGCCGTGGCGGACGCCGACCGGCCTTCAGGGCGGCTTGATCGTCGCGGCGGCCCTGTTCATCGTCGGCGCATATCTCATGTCGATCATGGCCATGCGCGTCGGAGAGGTCGCGGCCGTCACGCCCTTCCGCTACACCTCGCTGATCTGGGGCCTTCTGATGGGGTGGCTCATATTCGGCGACTGGCCCGCGCCGCTGACGTTCCTCGGTGCCGCGATCATCGCCGGGACGGGCATCTATACCCTGTTGCGCGAAGGCCGGGTAAAACAGGCCATTCCCGCCAGACCCGGCCGTGGCCCCCGCTAGAAGCTGGCGCGGATCGCGGGCAGGTCCAGTGCGAAGCGGCGTTTGAGCATCGTGCATTGGTCCGGGTCGGCGGGTTTCAGGCGATGCAACTGCCCGCTCACCCCGCTGTCATTCGTCTCGTCCATGCCGCGCACCCACATCAGCGCATCTGGTATCGACAGCGACGGCATAAGCTGTGTCATCCGGTGGTGGGGGAAATGCATGCCGGTGCGCTTGTTGTCGGGCGACAGGAAGATGGCCTGACCGACGCCGATATGGTTCTCGAACAATTCCTCGACCCGGGGGCCATCCGGCGTCAGTTGCAGGCGGACGCCCTTGTTGAAATCGATGCACAGGCGCTTGTGCCGATCCCAAAGGGGTCGCATCTGGCCGAAGATCTCGCGGCAACGACCAACAAAACGGCGCGCCACGCCGTCGTCGTCGTCCTGGCGGAAATACATCACCGGCGGGCCATCCGGGTCGATGCGGGGCCGGATCACATTCGACAGGGCGGCCTTCTGACCGTCGGGCGGATGGAACACCACCTCGGCGCCCGGCAGGCCCGAGGCGAGGGACACAAGGCGGCTCCGCCAAGGCTCGGGCAGGGCATCGCCGGTCAGGATGATCGTGCGGAAATCGCCGTCGACCTGGGCGGCCAGGGTGCGCAGGCAGACGTGTTCCAGCGTGCGGAAGCGGGCGGTCATCCGGGCCTCGGACCACAGGTGGGCCTGACGCGCTTCGACGGTGTCATGCTCGGTCTGGAACATGCCCAGGCCGGGATAGGCAAAGCGGGTGATGGCCAGGATCTGAAGGTCGGACATGGGGCAGACGGTGCCTGCAAACGGGCGGTCCGGCAAGGCGTGACGGAAACCGCGGGCCAATGGGGCAGGGCGCGTTGACACCCCCGCGCGATTCCCCTATCACGCGCCCAATTCGGTCGGTTCCTGCCCGCAGGGACCACTCGTCTTGCCAGAACCAGCGCACAAGATCCGGGATAATGTTTCCCGCGTCCTCTGTCACCAAACCGCATCGCCCAGGTCGGAATTCCGGGCGACTGCGGCTTCAGCGTTTTGGCAGGGTGGATTGTGCCGGACCTGAGATTTGAACAGCAATCGGGGATACCCTATGCCAACCATCCAGCAGCTGATCCGCAAGCCGCGGCAGCCCAAGGTCAAACGATCGAAGTCGCAGCACCTCGAAAGCTGCCCGCAGAAGCGTGGCGTTTGCACGCGCGTCTACACGACGACCCCCAAGAAGCCGAACTCGGCCATGCGGAAGGTCGCCAAGGTGCGCCTGACCAACGGTTTCGAAGTCATCAGCTACATCCCCGGTGAAAGCCACAACCTTCAGGAGCACTCGGTGGTCCTGATCCGTGGTGGCCGCGTCAAGGACCTTCCGGGTGTCCGCTATCACATCCTTCGCGGTGTACTCGACACGCAGGGCGTCAAGGATCGCCGCCAGCGTCGTTCGAAGTATGGCGCAAAGCGTCCCAAGTAAGAAGGAGAGAGCGAGATGTCCCGTCGTCACGCCGCAGAAAAACGCCAGGTCCTGCCCGACGCCAAATATGGTGATATGGTTCTGACCAAGTTCATGAACAACCTCATGATCGACGGCAAGAAGGCCGTTGCCGAGCGCATCGTCTACAACGCCATGGACCGCGTCGAAGCCAAGCTGAAGCGCAGCCCGATCGAAGTGTTCGCCGAGAGCCTCGAGAACATCAAACCATCCGTCGAGGTGCGTTCGCGCCGTGTGGGTGGTGCGACCTATCAGGTGCCCGTCGATGTGCGCCCCGAGCGCCGCGAAGCATTGGCGATCCGCTGGCTTATCAAGGCCGCCCGCGCCCGCAACGAGAACACCATGGAAGAGCGTCTGGCCGGTGAGCTGATCGACGCCGTCCAATCCCGTGGATCGGCCGTGAAGAAGCGCGAAGACACCCACAAGATGGCCGACGCCAACAAGGCGTTCAGCCACTACCGCTGGTGATCCGCGTACTTATATGACGCATAACACGGGGGCCTGATCATGGGCCCCCGAACCCGTTTTCTCCTCAATCAGAGGTACGCCAAATGGCACGCGACTATCCCCTCGACCGTTACCGGAACTTCGGCATCATGGCCCACATCGACGCAGGCAAGACCACCTGCTCGGAGCGGATTCTGTATTACACCGGCAAGTCCCACAACATCGGCGAAGTCCATGACGGCGCCGCCACCATGGACTGGATGGAGCAGGAGCAAGAGCGTGGCATCACGATCACCTCGGCTGCCACCACGACCTTCTGGGAGCGGACCGAGAACGGGATCGAGCCTGATGGCCCGAAGCACCGCCTGAACATCATCGACACCCCCGGCCACGTCGACTTCACCATCGAAGTCGAGCGTTCGCTCGCCGTGCTCGACGGTGCCGTCTGCGTTCTGGACGCCAATGCCGGCGTCGAGCCCCAGACTGAGACCGTCTGGCGCCAGGCCGACCGCTACAAGGTTCCGCGGATGGTGTTCGTCAACAAGATGGACAAGATCGGCGCCGATTTCTTCAACTGCGTCCGCATGATCGAAGACCGCACCGGCGCCCGCGCCGTTCCCGTTGGCATTCCGATCGGCGCCGAGACCGAGCTGGAAGGCCTGCTTGACCTCGTGACCATGGAAGAGTGGCTGTGGCAGGGCGAAGACCTGGGCGCATCCTGGGTCAAGGCCCCGATCCGCGACAGCCTCAAGGACATGGCCAACGAATGGCGTGGCAAGATGATCGAAGCCGCCGTCGAAATGGACGACGACGCGATGGAAGCCTACCTGATGGACGCGGCCGAACCCGACGTCGCGACCCTGCGCAAACTGCTGCGCAAGGGCTGCCTGTCGATGTCCTTCGTCCCGGTTCTGGGCGGCTCCGCCTTCAAGAACAAGGGCGTCCAGCCGCTGCTCAACGCCGTGATCGACTATCTGCCGTCCCCGATGGACGTGGTCGACTACATGGGCTTCAAGCCCGGCGACGAGACGGAAACCCGCAACATCCCGCGTCGTGCCGATGACAACATGGCCTTCTCGGGTCTGGCGTTCAAAATCATGAACGACCCCTTCGTGGGCTCGCTCACCTTCACGCGCATCTACTCGGGCGTTCTGAAGAAGGGCGACACGCTCCAGAACACCACCAAGGGCAAGAAAGAGCGCGTCGGTCGCATGATGATGATGCACTCCAACAACCGCGAGGAAATCACCGAAGCCTTCGCAGGCGACATCATCGCGCTGGCGGGCCTCAAGGACACGACCACGGGGGACACCCTGTCGGACGTGAACGATCAGGTCGTGCTCGAAACGATGACCTTCCCCGAGCCCGTGATCGAGATCGCGGTCGAGCCCAAGACCAAGGCCGATCAGGAAAAAATGGCCACCGCGCTGCAGCGTCTTGCCGCCGAGGATCCGTCCTTCCGCGTCGAGACCGACATCGAATCCGGCCAGACCATCATGAAGGGCATGGGCGAATTGCACCTCGACATCCTCGTCGACCGCATGAAGCGCGAGTTCAAGGTCGAGGCCAACATCGGTGCCCCGCAGGTCGCCTACCGCGAGACGATCGGTCACGAGGTCGAGCACACCTACACCCACAAGAAGCAGTCGGGTGGTTCGGGTCAGTTCGCCGAAGTGAAGCTCGTCATCTCGCCGACCGAACCGGGCGAAGGCTATTCCTTCGAATCCAAGATCGTCGGCGGCGCCGTGCCCAAGGAATACATTCCGGGCGTGGAAAAGGGCATCAAGTCGGTCATGGACTCCGGTCCGCTGGCGGGTTTCCCGGTCATCGACTTCAAGGTCTCGCTGCTGGACGGCAAGTTCCACGACGTGGACTCCTCGGTCCTCGCGTTCGAAATCGCGGCACGGATGTGCATGCGGGAAGGGATGCGCAAGGCCGGTGCCAAGCTGCTGGAGCCGATCATGAAGGTCGAGGTGGTGACGCCCGAGGATTACACCGGTGGCATCATCGGTGACCTGACGTCCCGTCGCGGTCAGGTTTCGGGACAGGAGCCGCGCGGCAACGCCATCGCGATCGACTGTTTCGTGCCGCTGGCCAATATGTTCGGCTACATCAACACGCTGCGGTCCATGTCTTCGGGCCGGGCGCAGTTCACGATGCAGTTCGACCATTACGAGCCCGTGCCGCAGAACATCTCGGACGAGATCCAGAAGAAGTACGCCTGATGGATCGGCGCGGCTTCATCATCGCGGGCGCGGCTTCCGTAGCGGGGCTTTCGGGCTGTGTTTCGGAACCGGTGTCGAACGCATCGGATCTCCGGTCGTTCAACGTCGTCAACATGCGGGTTGAAGCCGACCGGGCCGTGGCACAGGCCGAAAAGCCGATCACCCTGACCCCCGTTCAGGTCGAGGAGATCATCCGCCAGAACGCCCTGGGCACCGTCCAGGCCGCTCGGGCGGGTGGCGATCGCGACGTGATCATCGACGTGCTCGTGGGCCGGATCTTCGTGCCGACGGTGGCGTCTGCGGGCCTGACGGCACGCGGTGCGGCCGCCATCGACGCGACGATCCAGGTGCGTGATGCGCGGACCGGTCAGGCGATCGGTGCGCCGCGGGGCCTGCGGGCCCATGCGGATCAGCGGTTCGGCGGCCTCCTCGGGGCGGCACTGACGGCCGAGGCGTTGCAACGCAATGGCCAGGCCGGAGAGATCGGGCTTGCCGGGCAAGCGCTCGGCAAGCGTATCGCAGGAATTGTATACGGAATCCGTCCGGCCTGAGGCCGCGACGCATAGGAGAGAGAAAATGGCGAAGGCAAAGTTTGAGCGTAACAAGCCGCATGTCAACATTGGCACGATTGGCCATGTTGACCACGGGAAGACGACGCTGACGGCGGCGATCACGAAGTATTTTGGCGACTTCAAGGCGTATGACCAGAT
>NZ_FORA01000002.1 GCF_900113875.1 Jannaschia pohangensis
GACCTTGTTCATGTAGACGACCATGTGCGGGATGCCGACCTGGCGACCCAGCAGGATGTGCTCGCGCGTCTGCGGCATCGGGCCGTCGGCGGCGTTCACGACCAGGATCGCGCCGTCCATCTGCGCCGCCCCGGTGATCATGTTCTTGACGTAGTCCGCGTGGCCCGGGCAGTCGACGTGCGCATAGTGACGCGACTCGGTCTCGTACTCCACATGCGCCGTCGAGATCGTGATCCCGCGCGCCTTCTCCTCGGGTGCGCCGTCGATCTGGTCATACGCCTTGAAGTCGCCAAAATACTTCGTGATCGCCGCCGTCAGCGTCGTCTTCCCGTGGTCAACATGGCCAATCGTGCCAATGTTAACATGCGGCTTGTTACGCTCAAACTTTGCCTTCGCCATGATGGATCCCTGACTTGAAAAGTGGGACCCGGAAAGGCCCCTGTATTGCATCGCGGGCCGTCTAACGGGATGGGGGCCGCTTGGCAAGACCGCAAGGCCGCCATGATCCCGATGTCATCGGGGCGTCAGGTCGGCAGGCCGAAAACCTCGGGGGTGCGCAGCATCCACGCCTGAACCTTGCGCGCCATGTTGCGCGCCAGGGTGACCATCTGCTCGTCCGCCGTCTTCATCAGGCCGGACCCCAGAAACAGGGTGTCCGCGCCCTCGAATGTGGTGATCTGCTCGGGGCCCGAGATCTTTTCCTGCGGCTCGGCTGTCCAGAGGTTCGCCGACACCACGAGAATCGACTTGGGCGTCAGAACCACGGGAATACCCGGCGGCGCCAGGGCATATCCATCGATGTTCAGCGCGATGATGTAATCCTTGCCGCCCGAGTACCGCCCGAAGCGGCGTTCGATCTCGGCGTTCATCACGCGCTTCCAGTCTTCGGTCGATGCATCGCGCGTCGGCGGGATCTTCTTGGCGTTCTCGGCGACCGTGATGGCGAGGGCGAGCTGGAAATCCCCCATCTCCCGCTGCTCTTCCCCAAGCGGGTCGGGCACGGCGCAGCCCGCCAGACCGGCCATGCCGCCAAGCGAAAGACCTGCAAAAGCCCTGCGGCTGAACGTTTCGTGCATCGTCATTCCCCTGCCCTTGTCCCTTGATCGGTGCTAGCCGCCCCCTTTGCGAAGGGCAAGTCTAGCCGCAGATATCCCGCAGCGCCTGCCAATCCTTGGGCGTCAGGGCGGGCTGGCCGATATCCGGATCGCCCACGCCCGCCGACGCCTCGATCCGGGCGGCAAGCTGCGGATGGCTCGAGAAATGGGCCACCAGCCCTTCGGCCTCGCCCCAGACGTCGCGGGCCCTCTCGAAAAACGAGCCCAAAGCCGATGGCGGCAGGCCCGTCGCGGTCAGTTGCCCATGGGCGAAATCGTCCGCCCGCGTCTCTGCCCCGCGTGAATAGTTCGAGGTAAGCGCCTGACCCGCCACGCCCGTCAGGATCCCACCGCCCGTCAGATCCCCGATCAGCACGGCGAGAACCGCCTGACTGCTGGCCGATTGCAGGGTATGCCGGACCGGATCGTCGTGGACCACATGGCCGAGTTCATGGGCCAGCACGGCGGCGACCTCTTCGGGGGATTCGGCAAGCTGAATCAGCGAATTGAAGAACGTGATCCGTCCGCCAGCGACCGCGAAGGCGTTGAGGACGGGGTTCGCCCGGTCATCCAGAACGACGACCTGCAAGGGATAGGGCAGATCGACATCCGCGCTGACCCGGTCGACCATGCGGTCGAGCGCGGCCTGCCCCTCGGGGTTTGTGCATTCTTCAAGGGTGCCGAACGGGCCACCGAATGCCTCTCGCAGAAGCTGGTAGTGCTCTTCTCCCATGGCCACTTCGGCCGTGGGGTTCATGAAGCGCGCCAGCACGGCTGCCATCGCGGGCAACACCGCGAAGATCAGCGCCGACAGCATCGCCGCCCCCGCAAGGGATACCAGGATCGCACGTGGCCAGAGACGTGGGGCGTTGAGCGGTCGGTTCAGGCCCCGACCCAGACTCTCCATGAGGTCCAGTCCGGCATCGTCCGACACAACCACCCGCGATCCGCTGGCAAGCGAGATGCCATAGGACTGTGCCCGCCCCGGCGCCTGATCGGGAAGCTGGCGGATGGCATCGACAGGCCAGGCAAACGCCGTGCCGTCGGGCAGATCGATCCGAAGACTGTGCCCCTTGTAGTCGCTTTCGAACGTCAGGCGGACCCGTTGCTTCAGGGCCCGGTCGCCATCAAAGAAATCGCCGTAGACCGGGACTGCATCGGACCCAAAATCGCTCATATTCCCGACCCCATGTCGAACAGGTTCGCAAAGCCATCCGCATCCGCCATATGGGCCGCCTCGCCGCGCTGGATCATGTGGATGTCCCCGGCCCCAAAGACGTCGAGCGTTCCGGCAACGTGGCGGAAGAGCGGAAACGTCACCATCGCGATGCCAAGGGCACCCCGAAGGACAAAGAACGTCAGGTAGAACAGCGCGAGGGCCAGCGCGATGAGATAGGGCGACGCATCCTCGAGTCGGCTCCAGTCGATCTGCGATGCCGTGCCCGCCGCGAAGGCCCCGGTTGCGATGGCCAGACCGATCACCGTCGCCACAAGCAGGACGCCTGTCAGCAGCCAGCCAAGAAGGTGGATCAGGATGACGACGCTGGTCCGGGGATTCACGCGAAGCGCGATCCCGTCGCCGCAGCGCAAGCCGGACGCAAGGATACGGAACGAGACGACGCGCCAGTTGATCCACGCCCAGACAAGGAAAAGCGCTGTGCAGAAAATTCCGATTGAGGCCGCATCATACCCGGCTTCGGCCAGAGCGATGAACAGGATGGTGCCGTAGAGCCCGGCGAGGACGAGGCCGAAGGGCGCGTATAGGTCTCGAACCTGCGCGACGAAGCCGAAACGCTGATCGCCGAAGAACGTCCGCTCGGCCCGGTACCGCCAGAGCCGATGCGCCCGCAGGGGCACGAGAATGCCCAACGTCAGGACCGAGGCCAGGGACCAGCCGACCGCCCGCACCGCATATCCCGCCGCCCCCGGCTCCATCGAGAATGCAATGCCGCGCCAGCGGGTGTGATTGAGCAGGTACCTCTGGCCGCGGTACTTGGCGAACCAATAGACCGGCAAGAGCAGGGCAAAAGCGGCAAATGTCCCCGGACCGGGCGAGCCCGCGAGGTTCAGTGATGCAAAGATCAGAACCATCACCACAAGGCCCAGATAGATCGCGACGATCACGGCGGCGATCACGAAGCCCATCAGCTTTTCGAGGGGCCGTCCGGCATATTCGAACGGAGCGCCGCCCACCCGGAGCGAAGACCAGATCCAGCGGCGGATCCGTGTGCGCCCCCAGAAGCTGTAGAGACCCAACGTGAGCACGGTCAGCGCGGTCGTCTTGAACACCAGCGCCAGGAGGTGCCCCCGCCCGCCGTCCATCTGCGCCGTCAGTGTGTCATTGGTCGCCATCCGTCAGGCAAAGCGGTTGTCACGCGGGAAACCGCGTGGGGCCATGCGACCCGCCTGTGCGCGTTGTCCCAACCATTCGGTCAGGTCCGTCTCATGGCGCGTCCGCCCGCCGCCATCGGGCCACTTCAAGCCGTCGGCAAAGGTCAGAACGGTCACATCGCTCAAGCCGCCGTCCTTGAACTTCTGCAGGCGCACACCCTTGCCGCGTGGCATTTCAGGCAGGTCGGCCAGCGGGAAGACCAGCATCTTTCGATTGTCTCCGACGCAAGCCACGTGGTCGCCCTCGGCCACCACGGGCCGCAGGGCGGACACGCCCGGCTTGACGTTCAGCACCTGTTTTCCGGCCCGTTTGGAGGCGATCAGCTCGTCCTCGGGCACGACGAACCCGTCGCCCGCAGAGGATGCGAGCAGGAGCTTGCGCCCCGGCGTATGGATCAGGATGTCGACGATATCGGTCTCGTTCGGCAGGTCGATCATCAGGCGCAGAGGCTCGCCCATGCCACGTCCGCCAGGCAGGTTCGAGGCCTGCACCGTGAAGGCGCGTCCATCGCTGCCCCAGACGACCAGCTTGTCCGTCGTCTCGGCGTGGAACAGGAATGCGGGGCCGTCGCCGTCCTTGAACTTAAGCTCCTTGTCGAGCGGCTGATGCCCCGACAAGGCCCGGACCCACCCCATTTTGGAGCAGACGACGGTGATCGGCTCCCGCTCGATCATCGCTTCCAGCGGGACTTCGGCGATTTCGACCGCTTCCGCAAAGGACGTGCGACGGCGCCCCAGATCGGTGGCCTTGCCGAACTGCTTGCGCACTTCGCGCAATTCATCCGCGATGGTCTTCCACTGCAGCTCATCGGTCTGCAGCAGATCGTCGAGGCCCGCACGCTCCTCCATCAGCGCGTCCCGCTCTTTCAGAAGCGCCATCTCTTCCAAACGCCGCAAGGCCCGCAGGCGCATGTTCAGGATCGCCTCGGCCTGAACTTCGGTCAGGCTGTGCTCGCGCTTGGACGGCAGGGGCGAGCGATAGTCGCTCTCGTCCTTGGCCCGCGCCGCGGGTTCGCCCCAGGGTTCGAACATCAGCGCCTCTTTGGGGGCATCGTCATAGCGGATGATGTCGATGACCCGGTCGAGGTTCAGATAGGCGATGATGAAGCCTTCGAGCACCTCGAGCCGCCGGTCGATCTGCTCCACCCGGTGTTTCGAGCGGCGCAGCAGCACGTCACGACGATGGTCGAGGAATGCCTGCAGAACTTCGCGCAGGCTGCAGACCTTGGGCGTGACCCCGTCGATCAGCACATTCATGTTGAGCGAGAAGCGCACCTCCAGTTCGGACACGCGGTAAAGCGTCGCCATCAAGGTCTCGGGGTCGACGTTGCGCGATTTCGGCTCCAGCACGATGCGGATGTCGTCGGCACTTTCGTCGCGCACATCGGCCAGGATCGGCACACGCTTGGTCTGGATCAGCTCGGCCAGCTTCTCGATCAGCTTGCCCTTCTGCACCTGGTACGGAATCTCGGTGACGATGATCTGCCATTGCCCCTTGCCCAGATCCTCCTGCTCCCACCTTGCCCGCAAACGGAAGGCGCCCCGCCCGGTTCGATAGGTTTCGAGGATCGACTCGCGCGGCTCGACGATGATGCCGCCCGTCGGAAAGTCGGGACCGGGCACATGATCCAGAAGCGTCTCGTCGCGCGCATTCGGGGATTTGATCAGATGCAGGCAGGCCGCGATCAGTTCGTCCATATTGTGCGGCGGGATGTTCGTCGCCATGCCGACGGCGATACCGGCCGCGCCATTGGCCAGCAGGTTCGGATAGGCGGCGGGCAACACAACAGGCTCCTGCAAGCGCCCGTCATAGTTGTCCCGGAAATCGACTGCGTTCTCGTCCAGGCCAACCAGCAACGCTTCGGCCGCGGCGGTCATGCGTGCTTCGGTATAACGGCTGGCGGCGGGGTTATCGCCGTCGATGTTGCCGAAGTTGCCTTGCCCGTCGACCAGCGGATAACGCACCGCGAAATCCTGGGCGAGGCGCGCCATCGCGTCATAGATCGCCGTATCGCCGTGGGGATGGAAATCGCCCATCGTGTCGCCGGAGATCTTCGCGGACTTCAGGAACCCGCCCGTCGATGACAGCCGAAGCCGCCGCATGGCATAGAGAATCCGCCGATGAACCGGCTTCAGACCGTCCCGCGCATCGGGCAAGGCCCGATGCATGATCGTGGACAATGCGTAGGTAAGATAGCGATCGCCGATGGCGACGCGCAGCGGCTCCGACGCGATTCCCGGCGTGTTCTTGTCCACATCTTCGGTGTCGTCATGGTCATTCATGCCAGATGATGTATCCAGCAGGTCCCCGCGACACAAGCAGCACAGTCGCCGCAGAAAGCGATTGCCGCCTTTGGAATCTGTTGAAAATGTGTTAACCCACTGACATTGAATGCCCGCTGCCATGGGCTCTTTTACCGTTCGTAATTGTGTCTCTTCTTGGGGAGGGAAGATCTGCCGCCATGATTAAATTGACTTTCACGCTCGCGGCCGCGCTGTACGCCGGCTTCGTGATCTGGGGCCAACCCGAAACATCGACGTCCATTGCCGCCGTTGACTCCGCCCCTGCGGGCAGCAACGCAGATTTTCTTGCGCCCGTGGTTCTGAACCGCAACGCGCAACCCGCACAGGTTACGCGTTCTGCCGTCGGCGATGGCGGTGTCCCCGACGCCTCCGTGATCGCCGCGTCCGCCCCCGAGCCGACGTCGGGAAGTGGCCCGCGCCTCATCGGTGAACCCGTTGTCGTCAATCTGATCGAGCCCGCCGCGCCGGTCGTCGTCACCGCCCCGCAGGATGTCGACCCGGACCGGCTGTTCCGGGTCACGGGATCGCGGGTGAACATGCGTTCGGGGCCGTCGACATCGAACCGCGTCGTCGACAGCCTGCCCGGCGGAACCCTGGCGGAAGCCATCAGCGAAGAGACCGACGGCTGGATCGAAATCCGGGACACGGCCACCGGCAAGACCGGGTTCATGTCGGTCCGCTTCCTGGAACCGGCCTAAACGGCAACAGCGTTTTCCAGTCGAACGGGTGTCGTCATCGCGGCACCCGTTTTCTTTTGTCGGGGCGCCTGCTAACGCCTGAGGCATGACACGATCCATCCTCATCACCGGATGCTCGACCGGCATCGGCCACCACGCTGCCCACGCCCTCAGGGCGCGCGGCTGGACCGTGTTTGCCGCCTGCCGCAGGGCCGAGGATTGCGCGCGGCTGACCGACGAAGGGTTGATGTCGCCCCTCATCGACTACGAGGAGCCCGAGACGATCATCACCGGTCTGACGGATGTGCTCGAGGCCACCGGCGGCTCTCTCGATGCGCTTTTCAACAACGGGGCATATGCCATCCCGGGGTTGGTTGAAGACCTGCCCACGGCCGCCCTGCGCCAGACGTTCGAGGCCAATTTCTTTGGCTGGCACGAACTCACGCGTCAGGTCATCCCCGTGATGCGGGCGGCGGGTCATGGCCGGATCGTCCAGAATTCCAGTGTCCTGGGCTTTGCCGCCGCCCCCTGGCGCGGGGCCTACAACGCGACCAAATTCGCGCTCGAAGGCCTTACGGACACTTTGCGGATCGAGATGCGTGGCACCGGAATCGACATCATCCTGATCGAGCCGGGCCCGATCACATCACGGTTCCGGGCCAACGCCCGGCGCCAGTTCGAACATTGGATCGATTGGACATCCTCGGCCCGGCGCGCCGACTACGAGAAGGTGATCGACCGCCTCAATCAGGACAGCACCGCCCGGTTCGAACTGCCGCCGGACGCCGTGACCAAGGCGTTGATCCACGCGCTCGATGCCCCGCGACCCAAGGCCCGCTACCGCGTGACGGTCCCGACCACCCTGGCGATGGTGACGAAACGTCTGCTGCCGACGTGGCTGATGGACAAAATCGTGTCGAATTCCTGAACCGACGCCTTATGTGGCCCGTCAAAGACTTGTACTGAAAGGCATCCGATGCGTGACGATCCCCTCTTTTATGTCGTGGCAGGTGCCTGTCTTGTCGTTCTGGTCATCTTGCTGTTCGGCATCGGCGGTTTCGCCAAAGGCGGCGAATTCAACAAGAAGCACGCCAACAAGATCATGCGCATGCGCCTGATCGCGCAGCTTGTCGCGGTGATCCTGCTGGTCGGGTTCGTCTGGATCAGATCGAAAGGATAGAGCCATGGTCGTATTATCGAAAATCTACACGCGGACCGGCGATGCCGGCACGACGGCCCTCGGGGACGGCACGCGGGTGCCCAAGACCTCGGCCCGGGTCGAGGCCTATGGCACCGTGGACGAGGCCAATTGCACGATCGGCATGGCGCGCCTGCATGCCGAAGGCGACATGGACAAGCAGCTGGCGATGATCCAGAACGACCTCTTCGACCTCGGCGCGGACCTGTGCCGCCCCGGCATGGACCGCGACGGCGAGGCGGAGTACCCCCCGCTGCGTCTTGCGGCGGCCCAGGTGGATCGGCTTGAGGCAGAGATCGACGCCATGAACGCCGCGCTGGAACCGCTTCGCAGTTTCGTCTTGCCAGGCGGGTCGGCCCTGGCCGCGCATCTGCATCTGTGTCGGACCGTGACCCGCCGCGCCGAACGCCTGTCGGTGGAGCTTGCCGGTCAGGAAGACGTGAACCCCGCCGCGGTGAAATACCTCAATCGGTTGTCGGACTGGTTCTTCGTCGCGTCGCGCATCGCCAATGATGACGGACGCGCCGATGTCCTGTGGGTTCCGGGGGCCAATCGCTGACCCAGAAACGGTGCGTCACAACGCGTCAACCGGTCGTTTTCGGTCTGTGCCCGACACTATCCTTACGGTAACACCAGCCAAAGGCTGCTGCAGGAGGAGACCGCCATGAAGGTGCTCGTACCCGTCAAACGGGTCATCGATTACAACGTCAAGGTTCGCGTCAAGGCGGACGGGACCGGCGTTGATCTGGCCAACGTCAAGATGTCCATGAATCCCTTCGACGAGATCGCCGTCGAAGAGGCCATTCGCCTGAAAGAGGCGGGAACGGCAACCGAAGTTGTCGCCGTGTCGATAGGCGTCAAGCAGTCGCAGGAAACGCTGCGCACCGCGCTGGCCATGGGTGCCGACCGCGCCATCCTGATCGTCGCCGCCGATGACGTTCACAATGATATCGAGCCGCTGGCCGTGGCCAAGTTGCTCAAGGCGGTGATCGACGAAGAGCAGCCGGGCCTCGTGCTTGCGGGCAAGCAGGCCATCGACAACGACATGAACGCGACGGGTCAGATGCTTTCTGCCCTTCTCGGCTGGTCGCAGGCAACCTTCGCCTCGGAAATCAAGGTCGAGGGCGACAGCGCGGTCGTGACGCGTGAAGTGGACGGGGGTCTGCAGACGATCAAGGTCAAGATGCCCGCCATCGTGACGGTCGACCTGCGCCTGAACGAGCCGCGCTATGCCTCGCTGCCGAACATCATGAAGGCCAAGAAAAAGCCTCTCGATGAAAAAACCGCCGCCGACTACGACGTCGATGTCACGCCCCGTCTGGCCATCGTTAAGACGACCGAGCCTGCGACGCGCAAGGCAGGCGAGATGGTCGGATCGGTCGATGAACTGGTATCGAAACTCAAAGAAGCGGGGGCTGTGTGATGACTGTTCTTCTGTTGGCCGAAGTGTCCGAAGGCGCGCTGGCGATCGATGCCGTCGCCAAGACCGTGTCGGCGGTGAAATCCCTGGGCGACGTGCATGTCCTGGTGGCCGGCAAGGGCGGCGATGAGGCCGCTGCCACCGCCGCGACACTGGACGGCGTGACCAAGGTGCTCTTTGCACCCGACCATGCGCTGTGTCATGGCATGGCGGAACCGACTGCGGCGCTGATCGTGTCGCTGGCGGGCGACTATTCCCACATCGCCGCACCCTCGACCGCCTTCGCCAAATCGGTGATGCCCCGTGCGGCCGCGATGCTGGACGTGATGGTCATTTCCGAAGTCATCGGCGTCGTCGACGCGGACACCTTCGAGCGCCCGATCTATGCGGGCAACGCCATCCAGACGGTGAAATCTTCGGATGCCACCAAGGTGATGACCGTCCGCACGGCGACGTTCGACGCGGTCGGGACCGGTGGCAGCGCTCCGGTCGAAGAGGTCGCGCTGAGCGACACCGCAGGTCTGAGCGAATGGGTCGAAGACAAGGTCGCGGCCTCGGATCGTCCCGACCTGACCTCTGCCGGCGTTGTGGTTTCGGGCGGTCGCGGCGTCGGGTCCGAAGAGGACTTCGCCTTGATCGAAAAGCTGGCCGACAAGCTCGGCGCCGCCGTCGGCGCATCGCGGGCGGCCGTCGACTCGGGCTATGCGCCCAACGACTGGCAGGTGGGCCAGACCGGCAAGGTCGTGGCGCCGGATCTTTATGTCGCGGTCGGCATTTCGGGTGCGATCCAGCATCTGGCCGGCATGAAGGACTCCAAGATCATCGTCGCAATCAACAAGGACGAGGAAGCGCCGATCTTCCAGGTCGCCGACTATGGCCTGGTCGCGGACCTGTTCACCGCTGTTCCGGAACTGATCGAAAAAATCTGATCGCGGGACATTCGGCAACGAACCAGGCGTCCGGATTTTGGGCGCCTTTTTCGTTGCGCGGTCAGGCCGCCAATCCGTTCGACCGGCGCACAGCCTTGGCGAGCGCCTCGGCGACACGCGCATGGCCTTCGGGTGTCAGCATCTGACCCGCGGCATCGCGTTCCTTCTCGGGGAAGGTCATCTCATCCAGGCTGGCGTCGGACATCGTATCGCTGACATCGCATTGGACGACACGGTCAATAGAGCCCTCAAGCTCCTGCAACATGTCGATGGTCACAAACAGCGGCTCCGGCCCCAGGCCCCGGTCGTTGTTGTTCTCGATCATCAGCAGGACGCGTTTGCCCGGTATCCGCGAAAACAACAGGCGCATGCGCGCGACCCAGGCCTTCTGCAACTCGGCCTCGACCTTGGCGAAGCGTCCGGGAGACCGGGCCTTGAGACTGGAGAGCATATGTCTCGTGAAAGAGAAATCGCTGAAATCCACGTCGCGGAACAGCTGCGTCATCTGGCTCGATTGCTTGAGGAACCGGTCGTTGCGACGCGGATGAACGGTGTAGTAGCGGTTCGACATGTTGTGCGCGCCCATGGCCTGCACCACGACCGTTTCCGCGTTTGCAAGAACGCGCAGCACACCGTCATCGAGAACGAAGGCATCGAGGCCACCGTTCAGAATGCCCAGATTGACCACGCGGCGCCCGGTTCGTTCCGCAAGCTGGTCCGTGAACGGATCATCCACATATTTGCCATAGACTTCGGAGCCGCCAACGACGGCGGTGTAGGGCCCGTCCAGCGACACGCGCGGCCCCCGAAACTGAATACGGGACGTGTCATACCGGCAAGGGTAATACTTTAATCCTTCCGCGGGGTCCGGCTGGGTCATTTTGAGAGAGTCCGTGCGATTCGGTCGTCGCCACAAAATTCGCAGGTGCCCCTTACCGAATGGTTGACCCCCCCATTCGTTGAAAATTGTCCGGGGCACGCGGCCGCTTGCCCCGCCCCCTCCCCCTGCTATGGTCCGGCCGACACACGGAGAGATCGGCATGGACATCAAACGCATTGGCATCGTCGGCGCAGGGCAGATGGGCAACGGGATCGCCCATGTCTGCGCCCTTGCGGGCTATGACGTCCTTCTGAGCGACGTGCGGGACGAGGCGCTCTCCGAAGCGCTGACCCAGATCGGTCGGAACATGGACCGCCAGGTCAGCCGCGAGAAAATCAGCCAATCGGACCGCGACGAGGCGATGGAGCGGATTGGTACGACGCTGAAACTGACGGATCTCGGCCCGACCGACCTGATCATCGAAGCCGCGACCGAACGCGAAGACATCAAGAACGCCATCTTCGCCGAACTGGTGCCCGTCTTGAAACCCGAGACGATCCTGACGTCGAACACCTCGTCGATCTCGATCACGCGCCTTGCCAGTCGCACGGACAGGCCGGAACGCTTCATGGGCTTCCATTTCATGAACCCGGTTCCGATCATGCAACTGGTCGAACTCATCCGCGGGATTGCCACGAACGAAGACACCTATAACGCCTGCCAGAGCGTTGTGACCCGCCTCGACAAGACCTCCGCCACGGCCGAGGACTTCCCGGCCTTCATCGTCAACCGGATCCTGATGCCGATGATCAACGAGGCGGTCTATACGCTCTATGAAGGGGTCGGAACCGTCACATCGATCGACACGTCCATGAAATTGGGCGCGAACCATCCCATGGGCCCGCTGGAGCTGGCGGACTTCATCGGTCTCGATACCTGCCTTGCGATCATGAACGTCCTGCATGACGGGCTCGCCGATACCAAATATCGCCCCTGCCCCCTGCTGACGAAATACGTCGAAGCGGGATGGTTGGGTCGCAAGACGAACCGCGGCTTTTATGACTACCGGGGCGATACCCCGACGCCGACCCGCTGATCCAGGCCCAGGGTCAAAGCCCGCAGCCATTCCATGAATTGCGTCGGCGTTTCGGCGCGCCGAGCCAGATCTCGCGGGGATAGAGGCGTTCGCACCGTCGGAGATTGCGGCCGGTTGAGCGCATGAACCACCTCATGCAGCAAAAGCCCCTGTCGAAGCGTCGCGGACAGCCGGTTCGCGATCTGGTAGGCGCGCGAATTCTCACCCTGGAAATGCACCGGCAGAACCGACGCGCCGCTGCGCCGGATCATCTTGGCCGTGAACGAATGCCAGGGCTTCTCGACCGCCGGACCGAACGCGGTATCAGAGGCGGCGACGGACCCCGCCGGGAAAACGACGATGGCCCCGCCCCCCGACAGGTAATCCATCGCGGCCTGCCGCATTTCCAGGTTCTTCTCGCGTGCGTCCGCTTCGTGAGGAAAGGGCACGGGGATCATGAAATCGGCAATCTCCGGCACGCCCGTCAGCAAACTGCGCGTGAGGATCTTGTAGTCGGTACGAACCTGCCCAATCAGGGCCGCAAGGACCATGCCATCGACAAGTCCGTGGGGATGATTTGCCACCACGACCAGCGGCCCCTTGGCCGGAATACGGGCGATCTGTTCGGACGGCGTCTGTACCGTGATGCCCATCACGCGCAAGGCATGGGTGAAGAACGCCTGTCCGGTCTCGACCCCCTCCTTCTCGAACCTTCGGATCAACTGCAACAAACGCGGCTTGCCCGTCAGCCATTCGACAAGACGGATGGTGTTCGCCTGAACCGGGTTGGTGAAGGTTCCGGCATAACTCAACTTGCCACGGTCATAGGGTGTATAAGCCGACGCCGGATCGGTCCGCGCCATCTTCCCGAAGGAGATGTCGCTCACATGCCTTCCCCGAAGAAGTCCGCGACCAGCGCCTCCAGCGCCTCCATCAGGGGTTCGGCGTCGGCGCCCGATGTCTCGACCTCGATCTGGCTGCCGCGCGCTGCGGCCAGCATCAGCAACCCCATGATCGAATCTCCGGCGGCTTCCATGCCGTCCTTGCGGACCTTGGCAGAAGCGTCGAATGTCTCGACGGTTTCGACGAACTTGGCCGAGGCACGCGCGTGCAGGCCCTTTTCGTTGACGATCTGCATTTTCCGTGTCGGCATCCGTATCCCCCTGCCCCGCCCCCTTCGTCAGGCGGCCGGACCCTGTGCGACATCCATGTAGCGGGTTCCGGCGTCCTTGGCCAAGGTCAAGGCGTCGCGCAGTGGTTTGCGTCGGGATCGTGCCAATTTGATCAAGGCGGGCAGATTCGCACCATAGAAGATGACGCGATCATCGGGCCGACAGGCGCACAGCGACAGGTTAGATGGCGAGCCGCCGAAAATATCGGTGACGATCACCACGCCATCGCCCGCATCCACGGCATCGGCCGCGGCGCAGATCTCGGCTTCCTTTCCGGGTCGATCACAGGCGGCGGCCACGGAAACCGCAAGCAGCCCCTCTTGCGGGCCGATCACGTGTTCGACCGCGCGCCGGTACTCTTCGGCAAGCCCACCATGGGCGACGATTACAATGCCGATCATGCGGCGCCTTCCCCTGTGGCCGTGTCCCCCGGCCCCTTGGCGATCGTTTCCGCACTGCGGCGATCGAGTTCCCGATGACGTTTAGACACCTGCCACCCTTCCTCAGCAAGGGTTTCCGCCAGCATTTCCGTGACGGCAACAGAGCGGTGTCGTCCACCCGTGCACCCAAGCCCGATAGCCAGATGCGCGCGCCCCTCCTCGCGGTAGGCGGGCAAAAGCGAAACGATCAGGCCGCTGACCCGGTCGTAGAAGTCCCCGAACCGGGGGTCGCCGACGATGTACGCACGGACCGCCGCGTCCATCCCTGTTCCGGCCCGCAGGTCCGGTACCCAATGGGGGTTGGCTAGGAAGCGGACATCGAACACCATGTCAAGACCACGCGGCACGCCCCTCTTGAAGCTGAACGACTGGATCGACACCGCCAACTGGCGCGCATCGCGTCCGAACCAGCGGAGCACCTCGTCTTTGAGATCGTGAACCGTCATCGCAGTTGTATCAATAACGACATCGGCGTGGTCGGCCACCGAGCCGATAATCGAGAGTTCACGCGTGACACCCGTTTCCGCGTCTTCAGAAGGCGCCAGGGGGTGCCGACGCCGAGTTTCCGAAAACCGCGCCACAAGGGCGTCCCGGGCGCAGTCGAGATAGAGCAATCTGGCCAGCATCGCTGGATCGGAGCGCAGTTTCGCCGCAAGCGAGATCAGCGCATCGACGCTGAAATCCCGGTTCCGGATGTCGATCCCCAAAGCCAGAGGACGATCCGTTCCCGCCTCAAGCAAACGGGCCACCATTGAGAGCGGGAGGTTGTCGATCACCTCGTAGCCGGCATCTTCGAGCACGTGAATCGCAGTTGTCCGCCCGGCCCCGGAGGGACCGGTCACAAGGATCAGGTCGGTGGCGTCGACCGAGGACGTCATGAAACCTCCGGTTGCGGTAGCGCGTAGATAATAGCTGACCGCGGCAGGAGTAGGGCCGCCGGTACGATTGTCGCGGGGTCGTGAACGCGGGTCATTCTGCCCGCATCCAAATCAGGATCTTTGCCGCAAGATCCGCAGTTGTCGGATGTCGGACAAAAGGCACTTTGCCGCCCTCTGGCCCCCATGTCTCACCTTCGGGAAGTCGCGGACCTGATGCCCCGAGCAATACCGCCAGAGCGAGTGGGGCGCTCCCGACAACCGGCGTCGCAGCGATGCCAAAGCCCCGTAATTCCATCGCTTCCGGTGCGCCTTCGGGGCGCAAACAAGTGGTCCCTCGGGCCGTCGGCTCCAACACCACAAGGTCGTCCGAGATCAGTCTACCCCCATGGGCGATCAGCTGTGCCGCAAGACCGCTTTTTCCTGCACCCGTCGGCCCGAGTAGAAGAACCGCGCGTTGCCCAAGGACAACCGCGGTGCCGTGCACACAAAATCGACCATCGGGCAACGGAGACATCTGGGGAATATCCGTCGCAGTTGGCATCGGCCCGGATCAGACCGGAAGGCCGACGACGAACCGCGCGCCCAGGGGCTCCGATGTGATATCCATGTCGGTCGGGCGGATGTTCTCGGCCCAGATGACGCCGCCATGCGCCTCGACGATCTGCTTGGAGATCGCCAGACCAAGGCCCGAATGGTTGCCGAACTGCTTTTCGGGACGTTCCGAATAGAAGCGGTTGAAGACCTTCGTCAGCGCAGCCTCGGGGATACCGGGCCCGGTATCCTCCACCACGACGAGGACGCGATTGTCGCGGCGCCGCAGCCAGACGCGGACGGCGTCGCCTTCTTCGCAAAAGGACATGGCGTTCGTGATCAGGTTCACGAAAACCTGCGCCAGACGCGCCTCGAGCCCCATGATGACGATGGGCTCCTTGGGAAGATCGGTGATGAATTCGATATCCTGAAGCTCCGCCTCCTGGCCATGATAGACCGCCAGGTTGGAGATCATCTTGACCAAATCGAACGGCTCCTCCTCCTCCTTGACGAGCTCGCTGTCGAGTCGGGAGGCGTTCGAGATATCGGAAACGAGGCGATCAAGCCGACGAACGTCATGTTCAATAACTTCGAGAAGGCGCGTGCGCTGATCGTCATTCTTTGCCAGGCGCATGGTCCCCACGGCCGAGCGCAGCGACGCCAGAGGATTCTTGATTTCATGCGCCACGTCGGCCGCGAACTGTTCGTTCGAGTCGATGCGATCATAGAGCGCCGCAACCATTCCACGCAGCGCGCCCGAAAGGCGGCCAATCTCGTCCGGGCGAGCCGTCAGGTCAGGGATACGGACGCGTTGCGGCGACATCTTGCGGGCATGCTTGTCCCGCCCCAGTTCGGCGGCGGCCGACAGGTCGGACAGCGGATTGGCGATCGTCGATGCCAGAACAAGGCTCAGCCCGATCGACACCAGAAGGGCGATGACGAACATCTGCAAAAGTTGTTCCCGCTCGACCCGGACAAGCGCGTCGATCTCGCCCGCGCGGGTCGTCACGGCAATCGTCCCCATGGCAAGCCCGTCCAAGGTGATGGGCGTCGCCACGGTGAAAAGTTTGCCATCTCCGCCATTGTAGCCGCGGATCGACGTGCCGTTCGCTCCCGTCTCGGCAACCAATGCGGTCGCCACTTCGACGGGCGTCGGCATCTCGGCGCTGGAGCGGGTGAAGATCGACGAAGCCACTTCCCAGACGGAATTGAGGGCAGACGTGATGATCGTGGTCTTCTGATTGGCTTCGCTCAGGCCCGCGACCTGGGCCGAAGCCAAATCTCCGGTCGCATTCGCGATCAGAGAGCCTGCGACATCGAAGACATGCACCTCGACGCCGCGCGGCAATTCTATGCTGTTGAGCAACGCGGGCACGTTCACGCCGTCGCCTGCCGCAAGGCTGACCGGGGCGCCGGAGGGCAGCGACGCCTCGAAGACGTCCGCGATCAACAGGGCCTCGGTGACCAGACCCTGTTCGCGCTGAACCAACAAACTGTCGCGCGACGGGTTCAGGAAGAGAACGCCGACGACGAGCAGCAGAATCGCCAGCAAATTGAACAGGATGATCTTCCGCGCCAACGGCGACCGATCCAGCGAAAAGAAACCCCGCCGAGCGCGTGCCGCGGCCAGCTCGGTCTCGCCACTGGATACCGGACGCTCCCAATCCTCGCCAAGAACGACTTCGCCCTCGCGCGCAGGCTTGCTGCGGCGAAAGCGACTGCGCTTGGGCGCATCGGAGACAACATCCATATCGGTCACGGAAGCCATACTAGCCCCGCTTATTCTTCGTTGTAACGGTAGCCGATGCCATAAAGCGTCTCGATCGCCGAAAACTCAGGGTCGGCGGAGCGCATTTTCTTGCGCAGACGCTTGATGTGGGAGTCAATGGTCCGGTCGTCGACATAGACCTGGTCGTCATAGGCGACGTCCATCAACTGATCGCGGGATTTCACGAAACCGGGACGCTGTGCCAGCGCCTGAAGCAGCAGGAACTCGGTCACGGTCAGGGTGACGTCACGCCCATTCCACTTCACCGCATGGCGCAGCGGATCCATCGACAGATTGCCGCGAACCATGACCTGCGTGTCTTCGGGTGTTTCCGTCTCGTCGGAGGCAATGGCCTCCTGCCGACGCAGGATCGCGCGAATACGCTCGACCAGCAGACGCTGACTGAACGGTTTGCGAACATAGTCGTCCGCGCCCATGCGAAGGCCCAGAACCTCGTCGATCTCGTCATCCTTGGATGTCAGGAAGATCACCGGAACGGACGATTTCTGCCGGACACGCTGCAACAGGTCCATGCCATCCATGCGTGGCATCTTGATATCGAACACCCCGAGGTCGGGCATCTGCCGACTGAACGCGTCGAGGGCGGACTGCCCGTCATTGTAGGTTTCAACCTCGAAGCCTTCTGCCTCAAGAGTCATAGATACTGACGTCAGGATGTTCCTGTCGTCATCGACCAGCGCGATACGCGACATGCCAATGTCCTCTGATTGCCTGCTTTACTGCCGTATTTTTTCTTACCGTCCACGAAAAACCCCACAAAGATCAACCGAAATCGCCCATCGGGTGATTCGCTGACCAGACTGTGGCCCCCTTGCCATTAAGGCCAAGTTAAATCCGGTGGCACTTCGGCCACATGATTGCGCTATCGGCTGAGGCTGGTGGCGCTAACGCCCTCTGCCCCCGCCGGGTCTGGAGTGCTACGGAGGACCTACGGGAGGCCCAAGCTGTTTGTCATTTTCGGCAAATGGCTCGACACATGAGGTTTTCCGATAGTCAGGAGCAAGACAATGACCCACCGCGTAAACCCCGCGCAGACGCTGGAGACCCAAGGCATCACGGGACTCGGGCGGGTCTATTACAACTTGCTCGAACCCGCGATCATCCAGGAGGCGCTGGCCCGCAACGAAGGCACCCTGGGTCAGGGCGGATCGTTCCTCGTGACCACCGGAAAATTCACTGGCCGGTCCCCCAAGGACAAGCACATCGTGCGCAGCGCCACGACCGAAGGCACGATCTGGTGGGACAACAACGCGCCCATGTCGCCCGAAGGATATGACCGTCTGAAGGCCGATATGCTGTCCCATATGAAGGGCCGCGACTATTTCGTGCAGGATCTTTTCGGCGGCGCGGACCCGGCCCACAGGCTGGACGTGCGCGTGATCACCGAGCTGGCCTGGCACAATCTCTTCATCCGCCATCTGCTGCGCAGGCCGGACGCATCGGAGCTCGAAAGCTTCGTGCCCGAATTCACCATCATCAACTGCCCCGCGTTCAAGGCAGACCCTTCCCGGCACGATTGCCGGTCAGAAGTGGTGATCGCGTTGAACCTCGACACCAAGGAAATCCTGATCGGGGGCACCGAATATGCAGGCGAGAACAAGAAGTCCGTGTTCACGCTTCTGAACTACCTGCTGCCCGAAAAGGGCGTGATGCCGATGCATTGCTCGGCCAACCACGCGCTTGACGACCCGGCGGATGCCGCCGTGTTTTTCGGCCTGTCGGGCACCGGAAAGACCACGCTTTCGGCCGCGCCCGACCGCACATTGATCGGGGACGATGAGCACGGCTGGTCCGAAAAGGGCATCTTCAACTTCGAAGGCGGCTGCTATGCTAAGACCATCAACCTGAGCGCGGCGGCAGAGCCCGAAATCTTTGCCACCACCAAGAAATTCGCCACCGTAATCGAGAATATGGTCTTTGATCCCGACACGCTGGAGCTGGACTTCGAGAACGACAGCCTGACGGCGAACATGCGCTGCGCATATCCGCTCGAATACATCTCCAATGCGTCGGCAACTGCGCTAGGCGGGCATCCGAAGAACGTCGTGATGCTGACCTGCGATGCCTTCGGCGTTCTGCCGCCGATCGCACGGCTGACGCCGGCGCAGGCGATGTATCACTTCCTGTCAGGCTTCACCTCCAAGGTGGCCGGCACCGAGCGCGGCGTGACCGAGCCGGAGCCGACGTTCTCCACCTGCTTCGGCGCGCCCTTCATGCCGCGCAGGCCCGAGGTCTATGGCAACCTGCTGCGCCAGAAGATCGCGCAGTTCGGGTCCGACTGCTGGCTGGTCAACACCGGGTGGACGGGGGGCGCCTATGGAACCGGCTCCCGCATGCCGATCCGTGCGACGCGTGCGCTGTTGACGGCGGCGCTCAACGGGTCGCTCGCCAAGGGTGAATTCCGCCGCGATCCGAATTTCGGCTTCGACGTCCCGGTGTCGTGTGAAGGGGTGGCGGACATCCTGCTCGACCCGCGCCGCACCTGGGCGGAACCCTCCGCCTATGATGCGCAGGCCAAGAAGCTGGTGGACATGTTCGTCGCGAACTTCGACAAATACGCCGATCACATCGACGAGGACGTGAAAGCGTGCGCAATCGGCTGACAGCCCTGACGTTCTGCCTCGCCCTTCTGGGCGGGGCCTTTCCGGTTTTCGCGCAAGTTCAGTTGGTCGAAACAGGGATCATCTGCCCCGATACCCGCGAAGGGCGCCTGATCGATGCCCCCGGAACCGAAGCCGGTTTCGTGCGCGTTCTCGACGGTCTGGACTTCGACATGCCGGGCCGGATTGTACCGCTGGTGCCCGATCTGGCGTTCGGGATCCGTGTGCGGCTCAAGGACGACGTGCCCCGAGACGTGACCATGATCACGCGGCATCCGCCGATGGGCGCGAATGGCGTGACCGAGCAGGTTCACATCTCGACGCTTCCGGCAGATGACACCTATATTCGCGTCTACTCCTTCGATTTCGATTACGAGATGTTGCCGGGCGTGTGGACGCTTGCCGTGGCCGACGGAGATGATCTGCTGCTCTCGGTCGATTTTGAAGTGGTCGAAGCCTATGATCCGCGGATCGACAACATCTGCGGATTCTTGCTGCAAAGCTGAGCCGTGCTTCGCTATCCGGCACGTCCGTGTTGCGGCAGAGAGCCGCGGAAGCCTGAACATTGCGTTCAGCGTTCTTGACCCCTCTGCCGCGAGAGTGCAGGACATCGCATCGGGAATTCCGGTCTGTTGAAGGATGTCATGCTGCGTTCTGTTGTTTTTGCCGCTGTTGTTGGCCTCGCCGCTGCAACGTCCGCTCAGGCCAAGGTCCGACTGGTCGAAGCCGGGATCATTTGCCCGCGCGAAAGCACCGGCGCGCTGATCGACGCCCCCGGAACCGAGGCGGGGTTCATCCGCCGCATCGACGAAGGCCTGACCTTCGACCTGCCCGACCGGACCGTGCCGACGCTCGACAACCTCAGCTTCGGATTTCGCACGGCGCTGAAGCCCGGTGTGGGATCGCAGGCCGTCACCGTCGTCGTGACGCATCCCCCCATGGGCGAGCGCGGCGTCATTCGCGAGGAATGGGACGACGTGATCGAGGCCGGAAGCCAGAGCCTGAACCTCTTCACCTTCGAATTGCCCTACGAGAAAGTGCCCGGTGCCTGGGTCTTCTCGATCGAGATCGATGGCGAACCCGTGGTCAGCGTTCCGTTCGAAGTGACCGAGGTGAACAATCGCGGCCGGATCGAACAGGCCTGCTTCCAGTTCCTGTCCTGAACGTCAGCCAAGCAGGCCTTTTCGGATCAGGTTGACCCCGGCGACGATCAGCACCAGCAAGGTCACTTTCTTGAACAGGTCCTGATCCATCCGGTCCTGCAAACGAAATCCGATGGCCATGCCGATCAAGGCCGGTGGCAGCAGAGCCGCCGAGAACCAGAACGTCTCGGAATTCAGGATGCCCGACCGCAGGTGCGCCAGCACCAGAATGATGGACCCTGCGCCATAGATCACCCCCTGAACCACCATCTGCCGCGCCTTCGGCGTCTCGATGGCCAGCAGATAGAGCACCGTCGTCGGCCCCCAGGTGCCCGCCAGACCGCCCAGGATGCCCGATACAAGACCGATCCCCCATTCCGCGACGACCCGGCGCGACGGCGGAATCGTCAGGCGCAGGCCCATGAGCTGGACCAGCGACAGACCGACCACGGGAATGCCGAGGATGAAATAGAACCACTGTCGCGGAATCTGCATGACGAGCTGCGCGGCAAGAAAGATGGCAACCATCACGATCAGCAAATAGCGCCAATGCAGCCGCGCCGCATCGCGCGCAGGCCCCCACCCTTGCCGCGTGACTTGCCATCCGTTCGTGGCCAGCACCGAGACGAGGATGCCCGCCAGTGACAATCGCGGGTCCAGAAAGCTCGACAGTCCGGAAATCATGATGAGCGGCAGGGCAAAACCGACCGACCCCTTCACCACACCGGCGAACAGGGCAATCGTCAGGGCCAGGCCCCAGTCGAAGGCAGATAAGACTTCCATGCTCCTCCCTACGATGCCGCGTGATGCGACACCAGCGACCCGGTTGGGTCAGATTATTCACTTGATACCCCCTGTTTGTGGAATTAAGTTACGCTGCAACTGCACAAAAAATGTCGCCGCTCTGGAGAGTTCCCATGCCCCATGATGGTCAACCCATGTCCGACGCGACATCCCGCGCAGATGCAATCCTGCCGGACCTGCTTTCGCTGACGAATGACGCTGCAACTGCAGTCGAAGCCCTTTTCGAAAAGGCCCGTGGCAGTGTTTCGGTCCGCGTGAAGATCGACGGCAAGATCGATGCCGACCTTCTGGAACAGGAACAGACTGCAACCCATGGCCTCGCCTGGCTCGCGACCTATTCACAGGCCCTTCGGCAGATGCAGCAATGGGCCGACCGTATGGACGCCGAAGGACGGTTCGGAGAACTCGAGACCCTGCTGCACCAGATCGCCTTCGGGGAATACCTCTGGCAGATCTACGGCGGCTTGCCGATGTCCCAGGGCGAGATCCTGCGCCCACAGGACATGGGGCTGAGCCAGGACGATCAGCGTGACATGATGATCCCGGCGGTCATGACGCTGTGCAATGGCGGCAACACGCAGGCCGCCCGGACCCGGCTTGTCGCCCTGATGCGGGATGGCACGGCCAACGCCACCTTCGGCGCCACCGGACTGAACGAAGAACTGGAAATGATCCGCGATCAGTTTCGCCGCTGGTCCACCGACAAGGTGGTGCCCTTCGCCCATGAATGGCACCTCAAGGACGAGTTGATCCCGATGGCGATCATCGACGAGATGGCCGAGATGGGTGTCTTTGGCCTGACCATTCCCGAAGAATTCGGCGGCCTGGGGATGCCCAAGGCCGCGATGTGCGTCGTGTCCGAGGAATTGTCGCGCGGCTATATCGGCGTGGGCTCCCTCGGGACCCGGTCGGAAATCGCGGCGGAGCTGATCCTCTGCGGAGGCACCGACGCGCAGAAGGAAAAGTGGCTGCCCCGCCTCGCCTCGGGCGAGACGCTGCCGACCGCCGTCTTCACCGAACCCAACACCGGGTCCGACCTCGGCTCCTTGCGGACCAAGGGGGTCAAGGGCGATGACGGCAACTGGACGCTCAACGGCAACAAGACCTGGATCACCCATGCGGCCCGCACCCACATGATGACCGTTCTGGCGCGCACGATCCCGGGCACCGACGACTATCGCGGACTATCCATGTTCCTGGCCGAAAAGACCCCCGGCACCGACGAAGCCCCCTGGCAGGATCCGGGCATCTCGGGCGGCGAGATCGAGGTTCTCGGCTATCGCGGCATGAAGGAATACACCGTCAATTTCGACGACTTCAAAGTCGATGGCGACAATCTTCTGGGGCACGCCGAAGGTCAGGGCTTCAAGCAGCTGATGCAGACCTTCGAGAGTGCCCGCATCCAGACCGCCGCCCGGGCCATCGGTGTGGCGCAGGCGGCGCTCGACGCCGCACTGGCCTATGCCGAGACGCGCAACCAGTTTGGCAAACCGCTGATCGCCTTTCCGCGCGTTGCCAACAAACTGGCGATGATGGCCGTCGACATCATGGTCACCCGGCAGCTCACATATTTTTCCGCCGCCGAGAAGGACGCCGACCGGCGTTGCGACCTGGAGGCGGGGATGGCCAAGCTGCTCGGCGCGCGCACGGCCTGGGCTGCTGCCGACAACGGGTTGCAGATCCACGGTGGCAACGGCTTTGCTCTCGAATATCCGATCAGCCGCCTTCTCTGCGACGCGCGGATCCTCAACATCTTCGAGGGTGCCGCCGAGATCCAAGCGCAGGTCATCGCGCGACGCCTGCTTTCCTGACCAGGATTGCCCCCCTTTCCTCGCTGCCGCAAACAGGCGAAGACGGGGGATGAACCTGCGCGCGCTTCCCCTGATCCTGCTGTTGCTCGCCGCGTGCCGCGCGGACGAGACGATCTCCGGCTATGCCGACCCCCAAACGCTCTGGGCCCTGCAGGAGCTGGACGGCCAGCCTTTCACGGCCCGCGCCACGCTTCAGTTTCCGTCCGAGGGCAAGGTCGCCGGGCGTGCCCCCTGCAACAGCTTCGGGGCCGTCCAGTCGGTCCCGCTTCCCTGGATCGAGATCACGGCGATCCGCGCCACCCGTTCCATATGCCCCGAGATCGAGGCGGAACAGCGCTATCTGGCCGCGCTTCAGGCGATGACCTTGGCCGAAGTCGCGGGCGACGTTCTGATCCTGCACAATAATGCGGGGCGCGAAATGGTATTCCGGGCCGACTAGCGCTCGCGCCGCAGGGCGTCCAGAAGACGGGTCCGGGCTGCGGGCAAGGGCCGCTCCCCCAAGGCAGGGGCGACCTTCTCGGTCAGGAAATGGCCCGTGATTTCCAGCGCCGCGATGACACCGTCCAACGTGGGCATCCCTCCCAGAAGCAGGTCCGGCATCGGCAGAAGCCGCGAAGCCCACTCCCCCGCCGCCGTTCGACTAACCGCACGCCCGGTGCGCGGCGACACATAGGCCAGGTCGTTCGCCCCCCCGCCTGCCGCGCATTCCGTCAGGTCCAGCCCGAAACCGGCCACGTCCAGCAGAGACAATTCCCAGAAAACATAATCGTGCAACCACCCTTCCCCGTCAGCCAGGGCATCGAACAAGCCTTCTGTCCGGGGCTGGAAATCGGGCAAGGACTCGCGCTGTGGCAGGATGAAGGAACAGAGCGCCGCCGCCGAGGTCAGGGCCGACAGGCGGAGCGGATCCGACAGCAGAAGCGCCGACCGCGCGCGCTGCAATTCCGCCGTCCAGGTGCCCATATGGCTGTCGAGCCGCGCGCGCCACGTCACGTCCAGCTGGTTCCCCGGTTGCAGCATCGGCGCCTTCTTGCGGGACACACCGCCATGCACGACGCCCAGATGCCGCCCGTGTTCGCGGGTGAAGACCTCCAGGATGACCGATGTCTCGCCATGGGCGCGCGCGGCGAGGACAATCCCTTCGTCGCGCCATTCGATCACGCCAGCCCCTCCTGATCCAGAAGGTGCCGCCCGGCGCGGTCCTCGACCTCCAGAACCCAAAGGTCCGGGTCAAAGCCGGATTGCCGGGCGATGGCCGCATCGCAATCAGACTCGGCCCCTTCGGTCAGAACGATCCAGGCGCGATCCCCGGTCATCAGGTCAAAGCTGCGCTGAAACACCTGCGCGCGCCCGTCGAGGGTATTGAGCTTGATCAGGACGGCCCCGCCCGTGTCGTCGCCGTGCCGCACCACGAAGCAGGGGATATCGAACAGTTCCAGCCGCTTGCGGTACGCGGCGACCCAAAAGGAGGCCGTCAGCCTGCTCAAGAATTGCCGTCCTTGAAGTCCAGCCCCATGGCGTCGAACCGCTCGGCATCGTCAAGCCAGCCGGGCCGGACCTTCACCTGCAGGAACAGATGGACGCGACGTTCCAGGAAGGTTTCCAGATCCTTGCGCGCAGCCTGACCGACCGCCTTGGTCGTCTCGCCCTTCTTGCCCAAAACGATGCCCTTGTGACCGTCGCGGAGCACATAGATGATCTGATCGATCCGGACGGACCCGTCCTCGCGTTCCTCCCAACCTTCGGTTTCCACGGTCAGCTGGTAGGGCAGTTCCTGATGCAGGCGCAGGGTCAGCTTTTCGCGCGTCACTTCGGCGGCAATCATGCGCAGGGGCAGGTCGGCGATCTGATCCTCGGGGTAAAGCCAGGGCCCCTCGGGCAGGCGTCCCGCCAGATCGGCCTTCAGGTCCGCGACGCCGTGACCCTTTTCGGCGGAAATCAGGAACGTGCCGTTAAATGCGAACCGCTTGTTGAGCTTTTCGGTTAGCGCCAGCAGCACTTCGGCCTGAACCCGGTCGATCTTGTTGATGGCCAGCAGCACCGGCTGACCGGGCCGGCGCCGTTCCTCCAGCGCGGTCAGGATCGTCTCGACCCCTTCGGTCAGACCGCGCGTCGCCTCGATCAGCAGGACGACGATATCGGCATCGGCGGCTCCGCCCCAGGCGGCGGCGACCATGGCGCGGTCAAGGCGGCGCTTGGGTTGAAACAGGCCTGGCGTGTCCACGAAGACCAGCTGTGCCGCGCCCTCCATCGCCACGCCCCGGATGCGCGCCCGGGTCGTCTGGACCTTGTGCGTCACGATCGACACCTTGGCCCCGACCATGCGGTTCAGGAGCGTGGATTTCCCGGCATTCGGCTCACCGATCAGGGCGACGAAGCCCGCGCGCGTCGTTTCGTCAGTCATTACTAACCTTTCTCAGCAGGGCCTCGGCTGCTGCCTGTTCGGCCGCCCGTTTGGACGGTGCCTGGCCCTCGCCGGACCTGCCATCCTCCAGGCGTGCCACAATCCGGAAGACCGGCGCATGATCCGGGCCGCTGCGGTCCATGACCTCATAGCTCGGCGGCTGCATCCGGCGGGCCTGCGCCCATTCCTGAAGCGTCGTCTTGGGGTCGCGGGCGTCTTCCTCGACTTCCTCGATCCGCGCACCCCAAAGCCGCAGGATCATCGCCCTGGCTGCCTCCAGCCCCGCGTCACGGTAGACGGCGGCGATCAGCGCCTCCATCGCATCCCCGAGCAACGCCTGTTTGCGCCGCCCGCCGGTGACCTGTTCCGACTTGCCAAGCTTTAGCACCGCGCCGATGTCGATCTCCCGGGCAACGTCGGCACAGGTTTCCTTGCGCACGAGGGCGTTGAAGCGGGGGGCCAGCTTGCCTTCGACGGCGGTCTTGTCGCTCGCCATCAACGCTTCGGCCACCACGAGGCCCAGGATCCGGTCGCCCAGAAACTCCAGCCGCTGATTGTCGGGCCGCGTATCGGACGCGATGGAGCTGTGCGTCATCGCCCGGACCAGAAGATCAGGCCGCGCGAAGCTGTGCCCGATCCGCGCCTGGAACGCGACCAGTTCGCGCGACAGCTTCATCGCGGTATCGTCCGGATCGTCGCCGTCAAATGATCTTCTCGAAGAAGCGATCCGACCGCCACGTCCAGAAGTAGAGCATCCGCGACCCCGCAGAGGAAAAGATGACCCGGTCGGCGCGACCGATCAAGTTCTCGTAGGGGACGAACCCGACACCGCCGACCGACCGGGGGAAGCGGCTGTCGCGCGAATTGTCGCGGTTGTCGCCGACAAAGAAATACTGGCCTTCGGGCACTGTGAATACGGGCGTCGTGTCCACCGGCGACGCGCCGATGTTCAGGATGGAATGGGGCCGCTCGCCGCCGGGGAAGGTCTCGATGAACCGCTGCTTGATGCAGTCGCCGCCTTCGCCCACGACGCCTTCGTTGTTGCCGCAGGCGGGGGTGATCTGTTGCGGACCCTGGGGCTCGCGGACTTCGACGAAATCGGTGACGGCCACCTGTTCCGACGGCTCGCCGTTCAGATAGAGCACCCCGTCGCGCATCTGCACGGTGTCACCGGGCAGACCGACAAGGCGCTTGATGAAATCGGTGCCGTTGACCGGGTGGCGGAAGACGATGACGTCGCCGCGCTCCGGCTCCGACCCGAGAATGCGCCCCGAGAACGGGCACATCGAGAAGGGGCACGAATGGCGCGAATAGCCATAGGCCATCTTGTTGACGAACAGGAAATCCCCGATCAGCAACGTGTCTTTCATCGACCCCGAGGGGATCCAGAACGGTTGAAAGAACAGGGTGCGGAAAATCCCCGCGATCACGAGGGCCCAGAAGACGGTCTTGACCGTTTCCATGAACCCTTCCTTCTTTTCGCTTCTCGCGGCCATGTCGTCTCGTCCTCAAACTGGTTGCGCTTCCCTGCCCCTTGCCCCCGAACGTGTCAACAGCGGCCGCCAGGTCAGGCAGGGGTCAGGCTGGTCTCAGTCGCGGGGCCGCGCCTCGATCACGACGAAGGCCTGCGCCCAGGGGTGATCGTCGGTCAGCGAGACATGGATCGTGGCCTCGTGCCCCTCGGGGGTCATCTGTGCCAGCCGCTCCGCGGCCCAGCCCGTCACGGCCATCACCGGCTGGCCGGTGTGAAGGTTCGTCACAGCCATGTCCTTCCACGAGATCCCCATGCGCAACCCGGTGCCAAGCGCCTTGGAGCAAGCTTCCTTGGCGGCCCAGCGCTTGGCATAGGTCGACGCTTCGCCGCCTTCGACCTTGTCGCGATGCGCGGCCTTGCGCTGTTCCCGCTCGGTAAACACGCGGTCGCGGAAGCGGTCGCCGAACTTGTCGATCACACCCTGGATCCGCTCGATATTGGCGAGGTCGGTGCCGATCCCCAGGATCATCGCAGCAATCCCTGACGGATCAGACCCAGACCTGCCGCGGCAAAGAGCGCCGCCACAACGCCGTCGATCCAGACCGCCGCGCGGGCATAGGCCCTGCGCACCGGGCCCCGCGACAGAAGGAGCGCCCATCCCAGGTAGTTGCAAAGCCCGATCACGGCGCAAAATGCCGTGGCGAGGGTCACGAACCCGGGCCCCGCCTCGGGTCCAAGTCCCATGGACAGCGCCGCAAGCCAGGCGAAAACCGCCTTCGGGTTCGACAGGTTGAGCAGAAGGCCCGTCCGGAACGGCCGGACCGGCGACGGCGCAGCGGCCACCGCGCGGGGCCCAAGGGCCGCGCGAGCGCTGCGCGAGGCCAACCAGCAGAGATAGGCCCCGCCCAAAAGCCGAAGCGCGGTCAGCGCCACCTCCGAGCCGGCCAGCAGCGCGCCGAACCCCAGACACGCAATCACGCCCCAGACCGCAAGGCCCAGGGCCAAACCTGCCGCCATGCGCAATGCTGGCCCAATCCCGTGCGACATCGCCACGACGCTTACCGCCAGATTGGCGGGCCCCGGCGCGACCGCGACCAACGAAAAGGCGGCGAGAACCGCAATCATGGAACGCTCACCTGACCCGTCGCGCGATTGATCGTGAAGGCAATCACCAGCGCCTCCCCCTCGGGAGAGGTGCCCGGCACCGAAACGGTCAGCCCGCGCGCCGGATCATAGGCCGCTTCGGCCCGGGCCAGGGAAATCCCCCCGAACCCGACATCGGCCCCAAGGGAGACGAGACGACATTCCAGAAACTGCTCCTCGGGGTCGGGATAGAGAACCATGATATGAAAGGCGGCGGCGGCGGGTTCCTCGGTATCGAGGCCGACAAGCCGGATTGCACCATTCGCGAATGTGCGCGTCGGGTCCGACCAGTCGACGTTGCGCGCATTCGCCTGCCAGCCATCGCAGTCGCCCACGGTCTGGGCCATGGCGGGCCCGGCACCAAGCGTCAGCCCCGCGACCAGAAAAAGAACCCTCATGTCAAGCTTTCCCGGGCCAGATCCATCAGGCGGCGCATTTCACCCAAGGCTTCGGGCATGCCACGAAAGACGGATTCCCCGATCAGGAAATGCCCGATGTTAAGCTCCACGATCTGTGGAATGGCGGCAATCGGGGCGACGGAATCATACGTGATGCCGTGACCGGCATGGACCTCCAGGCCCAGATCGGCCGCCTGTCGTGCCGCCGCGGTGATCCGGACGAGTTCATCGGCGGCGATAGCCATCTCGTCATTGGCGACCGCATCGCAATAGGCGCCGACGTGCAACTCGATGATATCGGCACCCACACGGGCCGCGGCCTCGATTTGGGCGGGAACCGACGCGATGAAGAGCGAGATGCGCGCGCCCATGTCCTGAAGCGGCGCGATATAGGTCTTCAGGTGGTTGGCGTCCCCGGCGACCTCGAGGCCGCCTTCCGTCGTCCGCTCTTCCCGGCGTTCCGGCACTAGGCAGACGGCATGGGGCCGGGTGGCGAGGGCGATGCGCTGCATCTCCTCGGTCGCGGCCATTTCGAAGTTTAGGGGAATGGAGATCGCGGCCTTGATCGCTTCCATGTCCGCATCGCGGATGTGGCGGCGATCTTCGCGCAGATGCGCCGTGATCCCGTCCGCGCCCGCCGCTTCGGCCATCAGGGCGGCGCGCACCGGATCGGGGTTGTCGCCACCCCGCGCGTTTCGAATTGTGGCGACGTGGTCGATGTTGACGCCCAGCCTGAGCTTATCCATTGAACTCTCCCTTCGACTTGTGCCGATCCGCCTTCTTTTCCGCCTTCTCCAGCGCACGGGCCGCCGCTTTACGCCGGATTTCCTCCAGCTTTTTCTTGAGCCGTCCACGCCGACGCTTCTGATAGGCTTCGATCAGCGGAAGGCTGATGGTGTAGGCCGCGATGCCAGTGAAGATACCGGGGATCATCCCACCGACAAGCCACGGGAGGAAGACGTCGTTCCAGAAGATCGCGGTCGCGGTCCAGTCGACGGATTGCCCCGTCAGAGCGTACCAGGAGTTCCAGAACAGATCCTCGCCTGCCCGGAAAAACTTTCCGAACAATCCTTCGTCCACTTCGCCGCGCATCTCGGTGCCCAGCATGAAGTGACCGAGGTTGAGCGATACGACCGCAATCGGGACATAGGTCAGCGGGTTGCCGAAGAACGTCCCCAACAGGGCAGCCATGACATTGCCGCGCATGACGTAGGCGACAAGAGCGGCCACCACGAAATGCAGACCGTAGAACGGCGTGAATGTCGTGAAGACGCCGGCAAAAATGCCCCGGCTGATCTTGCGCGGGGTATCCGGAAGCCGACGCAGCCTGTGCTTGACGTAGAGCGCCGCGCGGCCCCATCCGCCTTTCGGCCAAACCGCCTGAAGAATGGCCTGCCATATCGGCAGGCGGTCACGACGCTTGAACATCCCGGCCCCTCAGACCGGCACAGGAGGCGGCGGCGCAACCTGCGATACCTGGTCCCGGTGGCGCGCGATCCGTGCGACGTCATCGTCGGTATCCGTCGCCATGATGAGGGCGTGCAGATGTTCCCGGTCGCGCACATCGACATCGATGAGCACCCGAAAGAAATCCGGCTTGCGGTCGATGAACCTCAGGTCCGAGATATTCGCATTCTGCTCGGCAATCAGCGTGCAGATACGGCCCAGAACACCCGGCGCATTGGAGATGGTCAGATCCAGCGTCACGGCGTTGCGCGGCGCATGGTGGCCCGGCGACCAGTGCAGATCGATCCAGCGGTCGGGCTGATCCTCGAACTCGACCATCCGGGGGCAATCGATTGCATGAATGGTGACCCCGCGTCCCTTGTTGGAGATGCCGACGATGCGTTCCCCGGGCACCGGTTGGCAACAGGTCGCGCGATCATAATGCGCCTTCGGGTCCAGCCCGACAATCGCACTCTCGGCCGGGACATCGGGGAAAGGCGGAGCATGGGCCACTTCGGGCCAGAGCGTCGCCACCACGGTGCGAGAGCTGATCTCGGACGACCCGATGGCCGCCAGCAGGGAATCCGGCCCCTCTTGCCCCAGGGCCTTGGCCGCGGTTTCCATCGCCTTGTCGGTCAGCCGCTTGCCCACCTGGGCAAAGGCCGCGCGGGCCAGTTCGCGGCCCAGACGGACGTGACCCGTGCGCCGTTCCGCCTTGAGCGCGCGGCGGATCGACGCCTTGGCCCGGCCCGTGGTCGCGATATCGATCCAAGTTGCCTGGGGCGTCTGCGCCTCGGCGGTGACGACCTCGACCGACTGGCCGTTGCGCAGCCGCGTCCAGAGCGGCACGCGCATTCCGTCGACCTTGGCCGCGACGGTGCGGTGCCCGATCCGCGTGTGGATCGCATAGGCGAAGTCGATGGGCGTCGCCCCCTTGGGCAGCTTGATGACATCGCCCTTGGGCGTGAAACAGAACACCTGATCGGTATACATCTCGAGCTTGACGGCTTCGAGGAATTCATCGTGATCCTGCGCCTCTTCCAGGCGTTCGTTCATCGTCCGAAGCCAGACGGCGGGATCGACGGCAAAGGGATTTTCGGCCCGCACGCCGTCGCGGTACGACCAGTGGGCCGCCACGCCGCGCTCGGCCACTTCGTGCATCTCCTGGGTGCGGATCTGAACCTCGACCCGCTTGCCGTCGCGCCCCGACACCGTCGTGTGGATCGACCGATAGCCGTTCGACTTGGGCTGGCTGATGTAGTCCTTGAAGCGGCCCGGCACCGACCGCCACCGCTGATGGATCACGCCGAGACTGCGGTAACATTCCGCCTCGGTCCCCACGATGATGCGGAACCCGTAGATGTCGGACAGACGACTGAACCCGATCGCCTTTTCCTCCATCTTGCGCCAGATGCTGAACGGACGCTTCGCACGGCCCATCACGGTCGCCGGAATTTCGGCGCGGGCCATCTCGGTCTCGATATCGTCGGTGATCCGGCGGATCATGTCGCCGGCCTCGCGCTGGAGGGTAACGAACCGGCGCAGGATCGAGGTCCGCGCCTCGGAGTTGATGACCGCAAAGCAGAGGTCTTCCAACTCCTCGCGCATCCACTGCATCCCCATGCGTCCGGCGAGCGGCGCATAGATCTCCATGGTCTCGTGGGCTTTCTGGATCTGCTTGTGCGGCGCCATGTGACGGATCGTGCGCATGTTGTGCAGCCGGTCGGTCAGCTTGACCAGGATCACCCGCAGGTCGCGGGACATGGCCATGAACAATTTGCGGAAGTTCTCGGCCTGCTTGGTCTCGGACGACGTCAGTTCAAGATTGGTCAGCTTGGTGACACCGTCGACCATCTCGGCGATTTCGGTGCCGAACCGCCGTTCGATCTCGGCAAAGGTCGACCGTGTGTCCTCGATGGTATCGTGCAGTAGTGCGGTGATGATCGTCGCATCGTCCAGCCGCTGTTCCGTCAACAGGCAGGCGACTTCGACGGGATGGGTGAAATAGGGCTCACCCGACCGACGGATCTGGCCTTCGTGCATTTCCGCCGCATAGGCATAGGCTGCACGGATCAGGGCCGCATCCGTCCGGGGGTTATAGGCGCGTACGAGCGCGATCAGGTCATCGACTTTGATCATGGGACCTGAGTCATCCCGACGCGCCTCCCGGAGGGTCAGGGTTGGCCCTGCGCCTCCATCAATGCACGGAGCAGCTTTTCTTCGGACATGTCGTCCTGCACCGGGGCGTCTTTCTCGACACCCATCAGCAAGGCCATGGAGTCCTCTTCGGGCTCGTCGACCTCGATCTGCGTCTGGTTCGATTCGATCAGACGCTCGCGCAGGTCGTCGGCGCCTTGCGTTTCGTCCGCGATCTCGCGCAGGGCCACAACCGGGTTCTTGTCGTTGTCACGATCAACGGTCACAGGGCTGCCCGTGGCGATTTCACGAGCGCGATGCGCCGCGAGCATCACCAGATCGAACCGGTTGGGAACCTTGTCGACGCAATCTTCGACTGTCACGCGAGCCATGGAGCGCACCTTTGTCAGGGGGTCAGAACGGCCTACTTAAGGGCGAAGGTTTGTATTGACAACCCCATCAACCGGCCCAACCGGCCTGATTTCGCGACGTCGCGCCCCGCTCAGGGTGGCGGCCATGGCGGCCACACTGCGCCCCGTGACTGGGTGGCGCCACCGCGGCGCGATCTCGGCCAGCGGGACCAGCACGAAGGCCCGGTCCTGCAGGCGCGGATGCGGCAAGATCAGCTGGCCGGGGGCTTCGGCGATCTGGCGATCTGCGGGAAGGTCGATCCAGTGCCGAACGACCCTTGCATCGGGCCGCACGAGCCCCCCCGACCCCAAAAGGTCGAGGTCGAGCGTCCGCGCGCCCCACCGCTCCCGGCGGACCCGTCCGAACCGCGCCTCGATTCCGTGCAGCCGGGCCAAAAACAGGGCAGATGGCATCGGCGACACGACCAGAGCGGCGGCATTCACGAAATCCGGACCAGACCCCGGCGGCCAGGCTGGCGTGCGAAACAGCCGCGAAACAACCCCGATGCGCCCCGGCAAACACCTCAGAACGCGGGCAATTTGCCGCGCATTAGCCATGACGTTCAGTCGAGAATTGGAACCGAGGGCCACAAGATGTAACGTCACTTGGAGGATTCCGTTATTGCATACAGGTATCCTCCCTATATTTAGACGTTCGCACCGAAAAGCCGACTTCCCGGAGTTTCACCCAGACTCCCTTGCCCGGGAACCGCTTTTCCGAAAGGATTTGACTATGTTTTACCGCGATGAGCGCCTCGCGCTCTTCATCGATGGCTCGAACCTCTATGCGGCCGCCAAAGCGCTTTCGTTCGATATCGACTACAAGCTGCTACGCCAGGAATTCGTTCGTCGCGGCAAACTTCTGCGCGCCTTCTACTACACCGCCCTGCTCGAGTCGGAGGAATACTCCCCGATCCGGCCGCTCGTGGACTGGCTCCAGTACAATGGCTTCACCATGGTGACGAAGCCCGCCAAGGAATTTACCGACAGCCAGGGCCGCCGCAAGGTCAAGGGCAACATGGATATCGAGCTGACGGTGGATGCGCTGGAAACGGCCGAGAACGTCGATCACATCGTCCTGTTTTCCGGCGACGGCGATTTCCGCCCGCTGGTGGCCGCGTTGCAGCGCAAGGGCGTGCGCGTCTCGGTCTGCTCCACGATCCGCAGTCAGCCGCCGATGATCGCCGACGATCTGCGCCGCCAGTGCGACAACTTCATCGAGCTGGACGAGCTGCGCGATGTCATCGGTCGCCCCCCGCGCGAAATGACGCAGCCGCCCGACTTCGCCGCCAACAGCTGACCCATCAAGCTTTGGGCGGTCTCGGGCGGAATGCCGGAAGCCGCCAGCCGAAGCGGATCGACCCGGCCCGCAGCGCGAAGGTCACCCCGGCGCAGCAGGCCAGCGGCAGAACGCCGCCCCCGGCCATTTCGCGCGCCAGGATCGCCGCCGCACCCCCCATCAGGGCGGCTGTGACGTAAAGCTCTCCCTGTTTCAGGACGAGCGGCACCTCCCCCACCACCACATCGCGCATCAACCCGCCCATGCAGCCGGTGACGATGCCCATGACGACCTGCACCCAGATCGGCTGTCCCAGCCCGTGCGCCACCGCGACGCCCGCCGTGACCGCAACCGACAGCGCCGCCGCATCCAGCCAGACGATCCAGGCCATGCGCGACTCCACCAGATGATGGGTGAAGAAGACGATCATCGAAACCGCGGCGGCCACGGCCACAGGCAGCGGATCACCGATCCAGAACACGGGATCACGGCCCAACAGCAGATCGCGCACCGTGCCGCCCCCGACCGCCGTCAGGCACGCGACAAAGATGAAGCCGACCGGATCAAGCTGCGCCCGCGCCGCGACCAGCGCCCCGGTCATCGCAAAGATCAGGACCGCGATGAGGTCGAGGGTCAGGGGAACCGTCATTTCAAGACTTTCAGAACACGGACATACCGCGGATCGAAGCCCGACGTGTCGCCAGCGGGGTCGTGCCAGAAGAACGCGAAGTCATGGCCGCCGTCATCGCTGCAACGGTGATCCCATCGGTCGGGCAACTGGTCTGCGGTGACCGCCACAAGATGCCAGACCTCGCCCGGTTGCACGGTCGTACAGCGCCCGAACAGCTGCGGATCACGGCCCTCTACTCCGGCTTCTTCCTGCAATTCGCGCAGGGCCGCCGCCTCTGGCGTCTCTCCGGGTTCGATACCGCCCTTGACCAGTTGCAACCCGGCCAGCGGATGGCGAAACGCCAGAACCCGCCCACCCTGCCGCAGGATCGGACAGGCCACCTGACGGGTCATGGGCAAGCCGACACATGCGCGGCGAAGACGGGCGATGACAGCACGTTCGTCACCCCTTCGCGGGCTTGAACGGCGCCATCCCGGCGCGCGCCAGTTCGTCGGCCCGTTCATTCTCGGGGTGGCCCGCGTGGCCCTTGACCCATTCCCAGGTCACGTCATGGCGCGCCGCCGCCTCGTCGAGCCTGCGCCACAGATCCTCGTTCTTGACCGGTTTGCGCGTCGACGTCTTCCAGCCGTTGCGTTTCCAGCCGTGCAGCCAGGCGGTGATGCCGCCTTTGACATAGGCGCTGTCCGTGACCACGGTCAGCTTGGACGGACGCTCCAGGGCTTCAAGGGC
This sequence comes from Jannaschia pohangensis, assembly GCF_900113875.1. Lineage (GTDB taxonomy): Bacteria > Pseudomonadota > Alphaproteobacteria > Rhodobacterales > Rhodobacteraceae > Jannaschia > Jannaschia pohangensis. The sequence goes on from NZ_FORA01000002.1 coordinate 35,126, forward strand.
GTTGATCGCGGCCAGCATCTCCATCCGGTTGTTGGTCGTCTCGGCTTCGCCGCCCTTCAGCTCCCGCTCCTTGACGACAATTTCGCCCTGCCGCGCGATGAGCAGCGCGCCCCAGCCCCCCGGCCCCGGGTTCCCGCTGCAGGCGCCGTCGGTATAGGCAAACAAGTCAGGCATGTTCCGTCTTTCCGGCTTTTCGGATATCGCGCGATCTCATGGGCGGCCTACAAGGCAAGCGGCAGCAGGCAGATCACGACGCCCGACGTCAGGATGATCCGGAGTTTCATCCACCAGCGTGGCGCAAGGCCCTGTTGCCAGAACAGCCAGTCGAGTCCCAAAAGACCCACGAAACCCGCGATCAACGCGACCGCCGCCGCCGTCGACCCGCCGCCCGTCATGAAGAACGCCCAGAGTGCGGGCAGGACCGACAGAGCATAGCCGGTCACCGCCACCTGCCCCTCGGCCTTGGTGGCAAAGCCCCAGAGCACGCCGGACATGAAGCTGAGGATGACCGCCCCGTAAAACAGACCCACGTAAGGCCCGATGAAGCGCGGCCCGACCAAGGCGACCGTCTGCAAGGCCGCCGTGGGCGACCAGAGCGTGACGAGGCCCCAGACGAATGGCAGCAATCCGGCAAGGCCGAGGACGAGGGCGGCGCGGGGAATGGGTGCATCGAACATATGGGTCAGATGCCATGCCCCCTGGCGACGGGAAACCCCTCAATCGCGTCAGGCGCGCTCCAGCGCCAATCGGCCCGCAAGTGCGGCAAAGACGGCGGCGAAACTGCGGTTGAGCCAGGCCATGGCACGCTGACTTCCCAGAAGGCGATCACGGAACGCGCCCGCAAAGAGGCCATAGACGAGAAATACGCCGAAGGTCATCGCCATGAAGACCACGCCCAGCCCCATCATCTCGACGGTCACGCGCGCCGGATCGCCCGACAGGAACGGCGGCAGCAAGGCCAGAAAGAAGATCGACAGTTTGGGGTTCAGGACGTTGATGAGCATGCCTCGCCAGGCCACACGCGCCAGAGATTCGTCCCGCGTCTCGGCCGGCTTGACCGCAAGGGCCCCGGTCTGGCGCAGAGCGCCCCAGGCCATCCACAGAAGATAGGCGACCCCGGCGAACTTCACGATGTTGAACAGGAGGGCCGAGGTATGCAGGACGGCGGCGACACCGAGGATTGCGGCGGCCAATGCCGGCACGATCCCGAAGGTGCAACCGACCGCTGCCGCCACGGCGGACCTTCGGCCGCGGCCCAGACCCATGGCCAGCGTATAGACGACGCCCGTGCCCGGCGCGATGACGACCACGAAGGCGGTCAGAAGGAATTGAACGGTTATCATGAAATGACCCTGCCTCCCCCTGTTTGACATGGCAAGGCAGGATCGGTCACGTCAGAGATCTGCCGGGACGTCGACGAGGACAGCCGGGGCATGGGGCAACGTCGGGATGATCGCCGTCACGATCAGCGCGGCGGCAAGAAGGCTGGCAGGTATGGCAAGAGTATAGTGCATGCAAAGGCTCCTTGGGTTGAGGGCGCGGCCGGAACCGCGATTTCCTCAACACTACCCAAGTGCAGCCGGAATGGCTTTGCACAAACGTTCACAGACGCACGATCAACAGGGAAGGAATATTTGATGTGCGACTACGCAGGTTCACGCAGGACTCTCGGCACCTTGAATTCCACATTCTCCTCGGCGGTCACGACCATCTCGACGGTCACGGCGTAGCGTTCCGAAAAAGCCGCCACGACTTCGTCGATCAGGACCTCGGGCGCGCTGGCCCCCGCCGTGATGCCGACCGTGGTGATGCCCTCCAGCGCGCGCCAATCGATCTGCGTCGCCCGTTCCACCAGTTGCGAATACCTGCAACCCGCCCGCGATCCGACCTCGACCAGCCGCTTGGAGTTCGACGAATTGGGCGCGCCGACCACCAGGATGGCGTCGCATTTGGGGGCCATGGCCTTCACCGCCTCTTGGCGGTTGGTCGTGGCATAGCAGATGTCTTCCTTGTGGGGCCCGACGATCGCCGGAAAGCGCGCCTTGAGCGCGGCGACCACGTCGGCAGTGTCGTCCACCGACAGGGTCGTCTGGGTGATGAAGGCAAGACGGTTCGGGTCGCGCGGCGCCAGATGCGCCACATCGGCGGCCGTCTCGACCAGCAGGACCTCGCCCGGTGGCAGCTGGCCCATGGTGCCGATGGTCTCCGGATGCCCCTCGTGCCCGATCATCACCATCTGATGCCCGGCCTCGTGATGGCGCGCCGCCTCGATATGGACCTTGCTGACCAGCGGACAGGTGGCATCGACGAACAGCATCTCGCGCCGGGCGGCTTCGGCCGGAACCGCCTTGGGCACGCCATGGGCCGAAAAGATCACGGGCCGGCCCGGCGGACATTCGTCCAGCTCTTCGACAAACACCGCGCCCTTGTCGCGCAGGCCGTCCACGACGAACTTGTTGTGCACGATCTCGTGGCGCACGTAGACGGGCGCCCCCCATTTTTCCAGCGCCATCTCGACGATCTTGATGGCGCGGTCGACACCGGCACAGAACCCCCGGGGGGCGGCAAGATAGAGCGTCAGGGGCGGCTTGGTCATGGGGCGGATCTCCTTGCCGGAAACCTAGGGATGCGGGGACCCGGCGTCCAGACCGCGACGCGCGGCTATTTGCGCCAATGGGTCGGCACGATCACCAGGGCCCCGACCGAGGCCAGGATGGCGTTGAGGCCCGACGACCGGAAGCCGAGGCCGAACATCAGCGTCACGAAATAGAACAGGAATGCCCCGCCCACGCAGATAATGATGCTCGGAAGAATGCCGTTGTGGGTGAAGTTAATCCGCTCGGACGCATAGCCGACGATGCCTGCGATCACGACCGTCCCGATCAGAGTGGGAAACATCTCAGCCCTCCAGCAGGTCGCCCGGGGCAAGCCGGGCGCCGTTGCGAAATTCGGTGCCGGTCATCACGCCCTTGCCTGCCGGTTGCACCTCCAGAAGGTCCAGGAGGCCGTCGCCGGTCGCGAGGGTCAGGCCCGCCGCGTCGACCACTTCGCCCGCGGGCCCCGCCCCGTCGCGCGCGCGGGCGCGCAGCAGCTTCAGGCGCTGGCCGCCGCGTTCGACGAAGGCACCGGGAAAGGGCGACAGGCCGTTGATCTGACGGGCCAGCGTGACGGCGGGCCAGGACAGGTCGATGCGCGCCTCGGACTTGTCGATCTTGGCGGCATAGGTCACGCCATCCTCGGACTGCCCCACGGGTGACAGGCGGTCGATCTGGGCCACGGCCTGTGCCGCCAGCCGTGCGCCCATCCCCGACAGCCGGTCATGCAGGTCGCCCGTCGTCTCATCGGCGGCAATCTGGGTCGCCTCGCGCAGAAGGACGGGCCCGGTGTCCAGCCCGGCCTCCATCTGCATGATGCAGACGCCGGTCTGCGCATCGCCTGCCATGACCGCCCGGTGGATCGGCGCCGCCCCCCGCCAGCGCGGCAACAGGGACGCATGCACATTGATGCAGCCCTTGCCGGGCGCATCGAGCACCGCCTGCGGCAAAAGCAATCCATAGGCCACGACCACCGCGATCTCGGCACCGATGGCGGCAAAGTCGGCCTGTGCCTCGGGCGTCTTGAGCGTGGTGGGGGTGTGGACTGTCAACCCAAGCGCCTCGGCCCGGGCCTGAACCGCCGAAGGGCGCGGTTTCTTGCCGCGACCGGCGGGGCGGGGGGGCTGCGAATAGACGGCGGCGATCTCGTGCCCCGCATCGACCAGCGCGTCGAGGACCGGAACCGAGAATTCCGGCGTTCCCATGAAGATCACGCGCATTTGGCCGCCTTCCGGACCAGCATGTCCCGTTTCAGCTTGGACAGGTGGTGAATGAACAGCTTGCCGTCCAGATGGTCGATCTGATGCTGCACGGACGTGGCCCGGAGCAGCACGAAATCCTCTTCGCGCGCGACGCCGTCCTGGTCGAGGAACCCGACCGTGACGGCGCGGGGCCGCGATATCCTGGCCGAGACGCCGGGCAGATTGGGCGAGGCTTCGTCGTGCGCGCGCAGCTCCACGCTGGCGTGCAGGACCACCGGATTCGCCAGATAGGTGATCCCCTGCCCGTCGCCCGCATCGACGATGGCCAGCCGTTCCATCACGCCGATCTGCGGCGCGGCCAGGCCGACGCCGGGCATGGCGCGCATCGCGGCCTCCATCTCGGACCAGATGGCGCGGATCCGGTCGGTGACCTCGGCCACCGGGTCGGCGGCGGTCCGAAGCCGGACGTCGGGCCAGCGCAGGAACGGGCGCGGCGTTCCGGTGAAGGCGGGCAGCGTCATTCGGCCACCGGATGGTCGAGGATCAGGCGGCCGTCCAGATGGTCCATCTCGTGACAGACACAGGCCGCGGCGAAGCCGGTGAAGGTCTCGGTCCGCCGACCGGATGCGGCATCGAAGGCCAGCGTGACCTCTGCCGGGCGCGCGACACGGCGCGGCGTGTTCGGGATGCTCAGGCACCCCTCCTCGTTTACCTGCTGGCCGTCTTGGGCAATGATCTCGGGGTTCACGAAGACGCGCGGATCAGGCAGCCCTTCCTTCCAGCTGCAATCGGTCACGAAGAGGCGCAGCGAAATGCCCACCTGCGGCGCGGCCAGACCGCGACCGGGGGCATTGTACATCGTGTCGAGCATGTCGCGGGCCAGGTCCGTCACATCGGTCGTCACCGGATCACAGATCGCCCGCAGGATCGGCGCCGGATATTCGACGATCGGCCGGATCACACGGGCCGCCCGTCAGTCACGGGCCATCTCGCGCTTGAGCTTCTGCATCTTGCGGGTGATGAGCTGGCGTTTCATCGGCCCAAGGTAGTCGATGAACAGCTTGCCCTCCAGGTGGTCGATCTCGTGCTGCACGCAGGTCGCCCAGAGGCCCGCCATGTCTTCGGACTGCTCGGCCCCGTTGCGGTCGATCCAGCGGACGGTGACTTCGGCGGGGCGGGTGACTTCTCCATATTGCTCGGGGATCGAAAGGCAGCCTTCCTCGTAAGTGTTCACCGCGTCGGATCGGGCGATCACCTCGGGGTTGAACATGATGAGGGGGCGCGGCGCTTCCCCTTCGCCCTTGACGCAGTCGATGACGATCAGGCGGTCCAGGATGCCGACCTGCGGCGCGGCCAGCCCGATGCCGGGTGCATCATACATCGTCTCGAGCATGTCATCGGCCAGCGCGCGCAAATCATCGGACAGGTCGGCCACGGGTTTGGCCACCTGTTTCAGGCGCGGGTCGGGGTGGATCAGAATGGGTCGTTTCATCGCGGCTGCATCTAGTCCGGGATGCGCAACCTTGCAACCGCCGTGCGCACGGCTAGGGTTCGCGCCAAAGGAGAACGCCATGACCGCCCATGACCCCCGTTTCGACCCCATCATCGACCGCCGGGGGAGCCATTGCGTCAAATGGGACATGATGGAGCAGCTCTACGGCGTCCCCGCCGAAGATGGCCTCGCAATGTGGGTGGCCGACATGGACTTCCGCCCGCCCGCCTGCGTGACGCAGGCCGTGCAGGATCAGCTGGATCACGGGATCATCGGCTATTTCGGCAACGACACTTCTTATCGGGACGCGATCCGCTGGTGGATGCAGGAACGCCACGGCTGGTCGGTGGATGCCGAGGCGATCTTTACCACCCATGGCCTGGTCAACGGCACCGCGCTCTGCGTCGATACCTGGACCGCGCCCGGCGACGGCGTCGTGCTGTTCACGCCCGTCTATCACGCCTTCGCCAAGGTCATCAAAGGCAACGACCGCCGCGTGGTGGAATGCGAGATGGCCTTTGACGGCACGCGCTATACCACCGACTTCGACGCCTGGGATGCCGTGGTCGAGCGGGAGGGGGCGAAGATGATGATCCTCTGCTCGCCCCACAATCCAAATGGCCGCGTCTGGACCAAGGCCGAGTTGGAGGGCTTTGCCGCCTTCGCCAAGCGCCACGACCTGATCCTGGTGTCGGACGAGATTCACCACGACCTGGTCTATCCCGGACAGACCCATATCCCGATGGCCAACATCCCCGGCGTCGAGGACCGGCTGGTGATGATGACCGCCACCACCAAGACCTTCAACATCGCGGGCAGCCATTCGGGCAACGTCATCGTCCACGACGACAAGCTGCGCGCCCAGTTCGCCAAGAAGATGGGCGCGCTCGGCCTGTCGCCCAATTCCTTCGGCCTTTTCATGGCAACGGCGGCCTATTCGCCCGAGGGCGCGGCCTGGGTCGATGACCTGATGGTCTACCTCGATGGCAACCGGAAGCTTTTCGATGCGGGCATCGATGCGATCCCCGGCCTGAAGTCCGTCGCACTGGAGGCGACCTATCTCAGCTGGGTGGATTTCGATGCCACTGGGATGACCCGCGAGGAATTCACCAACCGTGTCGAAAAGGGTGCGCGCATCGCCGTCAATCACGGCCCGACCTTCGGCAAGGGCGGCGACAGCTTCCTGCGGTTCAACATCGCAACCCCCCGTGCCAATGTCGAAGACGCCGTGGCGCGGATGCAGGCGGCTTTCTCCGACTTGCAATAAGGGCGCGCCCCGCGACAACGCGAAGTGATTGGACGCGGCACGGAACAGGCGGCATCCTTGTCCCATGCAGCATCTGTTCCGCCTGTTCGCCATTGTCCTTTGCGCCCTGTCCTCCCCTGTGCTTGCGCAGGAGCAGGAGGTCGACCTCGAACTCGTCCTGATGGTCGATGTGTCCCGCTCCATGACCGAGCGGGAACTTGAGATCCAGCGGCGTGGCTATGCCGAGGCGCTGCGTTCGGACGACGTCTTCGAGGCGATCCAGGCCGGTCTTCTGCAAAACGTGGCGCTCACCTACATCGAATGGGCGGGGTCGCAGGAAATCATCGTCGACTGGCGGCTGATCTCCAGCCGTGCCGATCTCGATGCCTTTGCCGACCGGCTGACCTCGCGGTTGGACCCGACGCTGCGACGAACCTCCATCTCGGGCGCCCTGGCCTACGGGGCCAGCCGGATCGCGTCGAACGACTTTCGCGGCCTGCGGCAGGTGATCGACATCTCGGGCGACGGGCCGAACAATCAGGGCGTGGGCGTCGCCGCCGCGCGCGATGCGGTTTTGGCACAGGGCATCGTGATCAACGGGCTGCCGCTCATGACACAGGAAGGGATCGGGCAGGCCTGGCACCTCGATCAGCTCGACGTCTATTACCAAAACTGCGTCATCGGCGGGCCCGGCGCCTTCGTGATCCCGGTGGTGGACTGGGCGGATTTCGCCGAAGCGGTCCGGCGCAAACTGGTGCTGGAGATCGCGGCCCGGCCGTCGGACGGCCTGCTGGTGCCTGCGCAGGCAAGGGCGCGCGATCCAAGGGATTGTTTCATCGGCGAAAAGATCTGGGAGGAACGACGCCGGATCTGGGGCGAACCCTAAGGAAACACCAACCAATCCGGGATGTCAGGGATGGTACCACCGCCCCGGCTCGAACGGGGGACCTCCTGATCCACAATCAGGCGCTCTAACCAACTGAGCTACGGCGGCACGCGGGGGCGGTTTAGCGCCCCTTCCGGACCAGCGCAAGCCGGTCAGACGATCAAAGCCGCAACTCCCAGGTCTGTTCCTGCGTGGCCTGCCCAAAGGCCGTCACCGGGACCTGCGCCAGCAAGGCAAAGCCGTTGCGCGCATAAAGCCGACCCGCCGCGCGGTGGCTTTCGTGGGTCCACAGAACCAGCCGACTGGCTCCGTTGGCGCGGGCATGGCCGATCACCGCGTCCAGCAGACGCTGCGCCAGCCCGGTGCCGCGCATCGCGGGCTCCACCAGAAACATCCGCAGCTTGGCCACCTCGGGTTCAGGCCAGACACAAAAGACAGAGCCGTGCCGCTTGCCATCGGCATCGACCGCGATCCAGGCGCGGTCGTTCGGGCCCCGGTTGGCGATGAAATCGGCCAGGATACCGGCAACCAGCGCCTCGAACGCGGGGCCATAGCCTTCGTCCTGCCAGTAAAGCTCTCCGTGGCGCATCAGGACCCAGCCGGCATCGCCTGCTTCCAGATCGCGGAGTGTGATGCTATCGGCCATGGCACGGAACCTTGCGCGGCCAACCCGCGAAGTCTAGAGGGGCGACATGGGTATCAACGACGCATCCGACACCGAAGCCAACCTCCAGATCGGGCCGACCGATCAGGGGATGGTCCGCATTTTCGTCGAAAGCCGGGGCATCGAGGTGCCGATGGATTTCGAGCCGGAAGAAGCGATCGAGATCGCCGAGGAAATCCGCGCTGCGGCGATCATGCTCGGTGCCAAGGGCTGACCGACCCGGGTCAGCCGTCGACCGACAGCCCCAACATCGGATCCCGTGCGATCTGAAGCCGCGAAGCGGCGGCGCGCGCGAACCGCAGCGTCAGGGCCTTGCGCCGTGCCGCCGCGAGGGGTGTCACATTCGGCATCCGTACGACCTCGGCTCCGAACCCGTCGGCGATGATCAGCCCCGTCTCGGGCGGCAGCAGGTCGACGGGGAACGCCGTGTCCACGGCCCAGAAGTAGCGGTCCGACCATTCGAGATAGCCCTGCCACTTCGCATCAGAGGTGAAATCGACCCGGCTCGACTTGCATTCCACGATCCAGAATTCCCCCTTGGGGCCAAGCGCCATCACGTCGAGCCGTTTGCCCCGCTCGGGCGTGAACTCCTCCAGACAGGTGAAATCGTGGTCGCGCAGATGGCGGGCAACGCCGCGCGCCAGGATCTGGCCGGGTAGAAGGGTCTCCGTCATGGCCTGAAGGTGAATGAAAGGTGAACAAAAGTCCAGCCGCTTTCGCCACGCGGCCCCTTGCCGCGACCATCGCCGAAGCCTATCTGATGAGGTGGCGGTGCTTCTGTCCTTCTTGTCACCCGGACATAATTCCAGTGGCCTTAAGCAATTCCGAGGGAGCTGGCTCTGTCGCGGCCCTGGCCGAGTTATCTGGCGCCCACCTGTACATACAGGTCCTCGGGAATACATGTTCGACGGTTGCGACGGTTCACCGCCACCGACACGCCCGGGCCAATGGTCCGGGCGTTCGTCATTCGCCCCAGAACGCCTGCGCCCGCGCCGCCAGTGACGCAGGCTCGGTCAGGGGTGTCAAATGCCCCTGACCCAAGTCCTCGACCGAGGCGGAAAGACGCGCCGAAAGGCCCGCCGCGATCTGCCCCACGATGGGCGGCGGCGCATGGCGCGTCAGGATCAGGCAGGGCACCGACAGGGCCGGCAGGCGGTCGAGCACGCCGTGCACGTCATCCAGGATCGACGGCTCGCAGGCCCGGATCAGGTGGATGCGCGCGGCGATATAGGCCTGCGCCCGGTCCGACATGGCGGCGAAGGGACGACCGTCACCCCACAGATCGTGAAAGAACGCCGCCGCGCCCACCCTGTCGTCCGCGTCGAGAAAACGCGCGAAGGGCGCCATTTCGGCGGTGTGGGCCAGCCGGTCGGCCGGGTCGGCCGCCGCGAACATCACCGGCTCAAACAGGATCAATGACCGCACCCGCGCCGGATGATCGGCCAGCAGGCGCAGGGCGAGGCAGCCGCCAAAGCTGTGGCCGATGACATCGACGGGCGCATCGGGCAGGGCGGCAAGGACATCGGCCAGCGCCTGCGTCTGGAAATCGACCTGCCTGTCCCAATCCGCCGCCGCCCCATGGCCAGGCAGATCGGGGCAGATAAGCCGCCGCCCGGGCAAGGCCGCCTGCACGCCCCGCCACGCCGCCCCGGACGCCAGACCGCAGTGCAACGCCAGAACGTCCCGCGACGCGGTCATGTCCGTATCACAGCGCGCCCAGATGGCGATCCAGATCGTCGAGCCGGTCCTGGCCCCAGAAGCGTTCGTCCCCGACGATGAAGAACGGCGCACCGAAGGCGCCGGCGGCAACCGCATCCTCGAGGTTGCGGGCATAGGTTTCTGCCCCCTCCATCATCCCCGAGTTCACCAGCGACCGGTCGAACCCCGCCGCCGCAAGGCAATCGGCAATGACATCGTCTTCGGCGATGTTGCGCTCCTCGGCCCAACAGGCGCGGGTCAACCCGGCGATCAGCTGTGCCACATCGCCCGACCCGTCCCGGATCGCCGCGATTATCGCATAGGACGAAGGCGCGGGGTTGGTGGGCCAGAACGCCGGTTGCAGATTGATCGGTATGTCGAGTTTGGCCGCCGTGCGGCGTATTTCCTGCAAACGCCAGATCTTGCGATTTTCGTGCCGGTCCCCGGGCGGTGTGCCTCCGGTCCGTGCAAACAGTCCCATGATGTCGATGGGTTTGTAGGTCAGCGTCGCGCCGTGCCTGGCCGCGATCTCTGCCGGGCGGGTGCCGCACATGTAGGTGTAGGGGGAAATGGTCGCGAAATAATAGTCGATGTTCATGCACGCGCTCCGGGTTGGCCGTCGCCTCAGGGGTAGCGGGCGGCCCGCGCGGGCGCAACGGCAGGTCACGCAAGCCACCTCGCGGCTTTCGCGGGCGCGGGGCGGGTGCTAGTCCGACGCATCCGCTCTGCGGGACGATTCGAGAGGACCCATGATGCCAAGCCCCGATCCCAAGCTCATCTCCGGGAATGGAAACCGCCCTCTGGCCAAGGCCATCGCCCGCCGCATGTCGATGCATCGGGGCATGCAGATCGGTCTGGTCGATGCCCGTGTCGAACGCTTCAACGATCAGGAAATCTTTGTAGAAGTCTTCGAGAACGTGCGCGGCGAAGACATGTTCATAATCCAGTCGACGTCGAACCCGGCCAATGACAACCTGATGGAACTTCTCATCATTTCGGACGCGCTGCGCCGGTCGTCCGCCAGCCGCATCACCGCCGTCATCCCCTATTTCGGCTATGCCCGCCAGGATCGCCGCACCAAGGCGCGCACGCCGATCTCGGCCAAGCTGGTCGCGAACCTGATCGCCAATTCCGGGATCGAGCGGGTCCTGACGATGGATCTGCACGCCGCACAGATCCAGGGCTTCTTCGATATTCCCGTCGATAACCTCTATGCCTCGCCGATCTTCGCGCTCGACATCATGCATTATTTCAAGGGCGGGATGGATGACGTCATGGTTGTCTCGCCCGATGTGGGCGGTGTGGCCCGCGCGCGCGAATTGGCGCAGCGGATCAAGGCCCCCCTGTCCATCGTCGACAAGCGCCGCGAAAAAGTCGGCGAAGTGGCCGAGATGACCGTCATCGGCGACGTCACCGGCAAGACGTGCATCATCGTCGACGACATCTGTGACACGGCCGGAACCCTGTGCAAGGCCGCCGAAGTCCTGATCGGGGCGGGCGCGACCGAGGTTCATGCCTATATCACCCATGGCGTCCTGTCCGGCCCGGCGGTCGAGCGGATCACCAATTCCAAACTGAAATCGCTGGTCATCACCGACTCCATCCCCCCGACCGAGGCGATCAAGGCCTGCAAGAACATCCGGATCGTGCCAACGGCTCCGATGTTCACCCAGGCGATCCTGAACATCTGGAACGGCACATCGGTCTCGTCGCTTTTCGATACCGCGACGCTGGAGCCGATCTATGAGCCGCTCTATCCCGGGCTCGACTTCCAATAGGAAACTGGCGCGCGCGGACCCGAGCCGCTAGGACGGCGCATGTCCTTTGAAATCTTCCTGATGGCCCCCCCGGGGCTGGAGCCAATGCTGGCCGACGAGGCGGTGGCGGCGGGCTTTCCTGCGCCGACCGTTCTGCCCGGCGGCGTCACGTTTCAGGGCGATTGGCCCGATGTCTGGCGCGCGAACCTGACCTTGCGCGGCGCGGGCCGGGTGCTGGCGCGCATCGGGTCGTTCCGGGCGTTTCACCTCGCTCAGCTCGACAAGCGGGCGCGCAAGTTTCCCTGGGCCGACATCCTGCGCGCCGATGTGCCCGTCCGGGTCGAGGTGGCGACGAACCGCAAGTCCAAGATCTATCACGCGGGCGCGGCACAACAGCGGATCGAGACGGCCATCACCGAAGAACTCGGCTGCCCCGTGGCCGACGATGCACCCGTCGCGATCAAGGCGCGGATCGACGACAATCTGGTCGTGCTCAGCATCGACACCTCGGGCGACAGCCTGCACAAGCGCGGCAACAAGACCGCCGTCGGCAAGGCCCCCCTGCGCGAGACGATGGCGGCGCTGTTCCTGCGCCAATGCGGCTATCGCGGGACCGAGCCGGTGCTGGACCCGATGTGCGGGTCGGGCACCTTCGTGATCGAAGCGGCGGAAATCGCGGCGGGCCTGCTGCCGGGCCGCAGCCGCAGCTTTGCCTTCGAGCATCTGGCGACCTTCGACCCCGAAGCCTGGGCCGACATGCGGGACGTCGCCCCCCCTGCCCCGCCCGCCTTTCGGTTTCACGGGTCCGACCGGGATGCAGGCGCCTTCGCCGCCGCGCGCGCCAATGCCGAACGCGCGGGCATCGACGCGCTCGTCGACTTCCAGAAATCCGCCGTCAGCGACATTGCCCCGCCCGACGGCCCGCCCGGCCTTGTCATCGTCAACCCGCCCTATGGCACGCGCATCGGGACCAAGAAGCCGCTCTACGGCCTCCATGCCGCCCTTGGCGCGGCATTGATCGAGCGGTTCGCGGGCTGGCGGGTTGGCATCGTCACCACGCAAGCCGACCTGGCCCAGGCCACCGGCCTGCCGCTGGACCCGCCCGGCCCTTTCGTGCCGCATGGCGGGCTCAAGGTGCGGCTGCATCAGACCGGACCCCTGAAAGGACGCTGACCCATGCGCGATCTCGATGGCCTGCTGGTGGTCTCTGTCGAACAGGCGGTCGCGGCGCCCTATGCCTCGGGCAAGCTCGCCGATGCGGGCGCGCGGGTCATCAAGGTGGAGCGGCCCGAAGGCGATTTCGCGCGCGGCTATGACGATCTGGTCCAGGGCCAAAGCGCCTATTTCGTCTGGCTGAACCGCGGCAAGCAGTCGGTCTGCCTCGACCTGAAAGACCCCGCCGACAAGGCGGTGCTGACGGCGATGCTGGCCCGCGCGGATGTCTTCATCCAGAACCTGATCCCCGGCGCGCTCGACCGGATGGGACTTGGCATCGACGTCCTGCGCGCCCGGCATCCCGCCCTGATCACCTGCTCCATCTCTGGTTACGGCAGCACGGGGCCTATGGCGGATCAAAAGGCCTACGATCTGCTCATTCAGGCCGAAAGCGGGTTGTCGGCTATCAATGGCACGCCCGAGGGTCCGGCCCGGGTCGGCGTTTCGGTCTGCGATATCGCCGCCGGGATGACCGCCTACCAGGCGATCCTTCAGGCCCTGATCGGACGTTGGCGCACCGGGCAGGGTCGCGCCATCGATGTGTCGCTGTTCCACGCGATGGCCGACTGGATGAACGTGCCCTACCTGCAATATCGCTACGGAGGCCGCAAACCCGACCGCCTGGGCCTGAACCATCCGACGATTGCGCCCTATGGTGTTTTCGTCTGCGGCGATGGCAAGGCGATCCTGATTTCGATCCAGAACGAACGGGAGTGGGCACGGCTTTGCGCGATGGTGCTGGATGCGCCCGACCTGGCGCTGGCCGAGGGCTTTGCGAGCAATTCGCAACGCGTCGCCAACCGCGATGTGATCGACGGCAAGGTGGCGGCGGCCTTTGCCCCCCTGCCCCGCGATGCGGTGATCGCCCGGCTTCGGGCGGCGGACATCGCCTTCGGGCGGCTGACGGATATGGACGACCTGCTGGCCCATCCGGCCAACACGCTGATTTCCGTGCAGACCGAGGGGGGCGAGATCGAATTGCTGGCCCCCGGCGCGGTCATCGCCGGTGAGACGCCGACCTATGGCCCCGTGCCCGCAAAGGGCGCGCAAACCGAGGACATCCTGCGGGAGTTCGGGCCGGTCGCACCCAAGGCCTGACGCAGGCGTCGGACTGGCCCGCCCGCCAAAGCGGACGAGCCAGCGGGCTTACTTGCCCCAGATCGCTCTGTAGGCTTCGCGGTAGGGGCTGTCGGGGTCGAAGGAATTGCTGTCGCCCAGTTTCGCCAGACCTTCCTGCGTCACCAGCGCGGGCGAGGTGATGTAGCCCGAGCAGGCCTCGCCCTGAACGGCGCGGTTCAACTCGTCCACCAACTGCCACCCCTGAAGGTTCAGCGGCTCGGCCACGGTGATGGCCTGGTACTGCGCCGCGCGGATCCGCTGGAACGCGGCTTCCGACCCGTCGCCTGCCGATCCGGCCAGCGGCGCGCCGTCGCCCGGGATACCGGCTGCCGCGAGTGCGGGGCCCATGAAGTCGAAATAGAGGTCGTTGATCGCCAGCGCATGGGTCCAGCTGTCGCCGTACTTCTGGAGCAGGCTGGTGGTCAGCGGGCCCATCCGGCTGGAGGTGTCGGCAATCGGGGTGTCGACATATTCCAGAACGGTGCCGCCCATCGCTTCGATGGTCTCCTTGATGCGGTCGGCCTTGTCGATGGCGATCTGGTAGGTGCTGTCGGTGAAGATCACCACGCCCACATTGTCGCCGCCATCGGCCATGGCCCATTCCGCCGCGACTTCGGACACGGTCATCGCGTCGGTCGAGACGTTCGCGAAGATTCCGCCGGGCGCGTCACAGCCGATCTTGGGCCCCGAATGCCAGGCGACCATCGGGATGTTGGCCGCAACCACACCTTCGAGCGCGGCTTGCTGCTCGACCGCATCGAAGCCGTTGATGACGATGCCGTCCGGCTGGAGGGCCATCGCCTGACCGATCGCAGCGGTCCGCCCCTGGATCGAGCCGCCGCCGTCAAGGACGCGCACGTCCCAACCGATGGCCGCCGCGGCCTCTTCGACGCCGTTCGTGACGCCCAGGATGCCGCCGTTCTTCAGGTCTGCCGCAAGGACGACGATCGACTTGCCCTCGGCGGCCGCAGGGCCGGTGGTCGGCCCGTCGAATGCGGTCTGCGCCAATGCGGGCAGGCTCAGCCCGGCCAGCACGCCGCCGACCAGCACGGTGTTCAAAAAGGTTCGCTTCTTCATGGTTCATCCTCCCTTGGATGGTTTGTCGTCAGCGCTTCTCGGCGCCTTTCCGACGTTGCGCGTAGCCTGCGATGCCGATGGCGATCAGCAGGGTGACACCGTTGAACAGCGGCTCGACCCAGAACGAGCCGCCGAATTGTTGAATGCCCGAGATGCCGACCGCCAGGATGGCGACACCCACGATGGTGCCCCAGACGTTAACGCGGCCCGGCTTGATGGTCGTCGACCCGAGGAATGCGCCTACAAGTGCGGGCAACAGGAATTCGAGCCCGACCGACGCCTGACCGATCCGCAGCTTTGAGGCGAGGATGACCCCGGCCAGCGCCGTGATCGTGCCGGAGCAGAGGAACGCGCCGATGACATACTTCCGCGTCGGAATGCCGTTCAGCTGCGCCGCCCGCTGGTTCGCCCCGATGGCATAGAGGTACCGGCCCACGGGCGTGTATTCGAGGATGACCCACATCGCGACCGTGATGGCCAGAACATAGAACCCGGTGATGGGCAGGCCGCCCACGAAGGTGCCGTTGATCGCAAGGAACCCGTCGGGCAGCACGCCCACCATCTGACGCCCGCCCGTATGCCAGAGTGCCAGCGCATAGAGCACCGTCCCGGTCCCGAGGGTCGCGATGAAGCTGTCGATCTTGGCGACCTCGACCAGAAGCCCGTTCAGGAACCCCGAGAGCGCCCCCAGGATCAGGACAATCGCCACCGCCAGCGGCCAGGGCAGGCCATAGATCGTCTGCAAACTGATGGCGAGGATGTGCCACAGCACGATCCCGTAGCCGACGGTCAGGTCGATCCGCCCCGCTGCCATCGGGATCATGGCCCCAAGGGACAGAAGCGCGATGATGGCCTTGTCCGACACGATGGCCCGGACATTGAGCATGGTCGGGAAGGTGTTCGGCAGCAGGACCGAGAACAGCCCGATCAACAGGACCGTCAGGATCACGAGGCCGTAGACCGGCAAGAACCGCGCGACGCGCCGTCCGAACGACAGGCCCTTCAGGTCGGCCTTGGTGGGTTCGAGCGCGCTCGATTCAAGCGATTGCATGTGTGTCGTCCTTCTGGCGCGCGACATTCCCGGCGGAAGCGGTCTGGATCAGGTTCTCGGTGGTCAGGCGGGTGCCGCTCAATTCATCGACGATGGCCCCCTGGCTGAACACGATGGCACGGTGGCAGATCGTGGCGATCTCCTCGAAGTCGGTGGAGACGACGATGATCCCCACCCCCTCGGCCAGCGCACGGTTCAAAAGGGCATAGATCTCTGCCTTGGCCCCCACATCGACACCGGCGGTCGGGTCTTCGCAGATCAGGAGCTTGCGCTTGGTGGCAAGCCATCGCCCCAGGACAACCTTCTGCTGGTTGCCGCCCGACAGCGCCTCGATCGCGAGGGTCGGCTCGTTCGGCGACAGGCCCAGTTCGGCGCCGATGATGCTTGCCCGTTCCGCTTCGACGCGCGGGGACAGGATGTCGAGGATCCTGCGTCCGATACTGGCCGGATTGAGGAAGGTGTTTTCCCGGATGGTCAGGTTCATCGCGACGGATTCCTCGGTGCGATCCTTGGCGACAAGGCCGATCCCCGCCTCAAGGGCCTTCTGCGGCGTCGACAGATCCGGAACGGCCCCTTTCAATTCGACCTTCCCCGCAAAGGGTTTGAGGCCGAACAGCGCCCGGCTGATCGCCTCATGACCCGCGCCGCGCAACCCGACCAGGCCCACGATCTCATTCTCGACCAGATCGAAATCGAGCGGCCCGACGCCCCCGGCCCGGAACCCGTGGAGCGACAGGATACGGGCGCCGGGGGCCGCCGTGCTCTTGACGGTTTCGCGGGTCTTGCGACCGACGATCTTCTGGACCAGTTCCTCGGGCGTGGTGTGGGCGATGTCGCGCATGCCGACCATGACGCCGTCGCGCAATACCGTCACGCGGTCGGCAATCTGGAAAATCTCGTCCAGGCGGTGGCTGACATAGATCATGCCGACGCCGCGTTCGCGCAGGGGACGCAGCGCCCGAAAGAGGCGCTCCACCTCATCGGCGGGAAGCGAGGCGGTCGGCTCGTCCAGGACAAGAAACTCGCTGTCCACCGCCAGGGCGCGCGCGATGGCGACCAGCGATTTCTCGGTCCGCGACAGGTTCTCGACCCGCGTCGTGGGATCAAAGTCGCAATCGACCTTCCTGAGCGCTTCCATGGCAAAGGCCTCGACCTTGCCCCATTGAATGATGCCCGTCCGGCGCGCGAATCCGAGCGCCAGAGCGATGTTCTCGGCCACGGTCATCCATTCGATCAGTCCCAGGTCCTGATGGATGAATGCCACTTTCTGACGCTCGCCAAATCCGGCGGGGCGATGTTGATAGGGTGTCCCGTCGATCAGGACGCGTCCGCCATCGGGTTGGTGAATGCCGCCCAAAACCTTGATCAGGGTCGATTTCCCGGCGCCGTTTTCCCCAAGAAGGGCAACGATCTCGCCCCGGCCCACGGACATGGACACGTCGCGCAGCGCATAGGTGCCGCCGAAATGCTTGTCGATGCCGTCGAAAAACAGACCCGATTGCAGGTTCTGCATGGCCATCCCCCCAGACGCCGCGGCTCAACCCTCCCGTTGAGTTACCCGTAACGTACTGCTATTCTCTGGCGAAGTCCGCGCACGAGTCAAGATTTAAGTTACCGGTAACGCAAAAACGCAGATATGGCCGATAAATCCAGCAAAACCAATAAGGTGAGCCTGTCACAGGTGGCCAAGGCGGCCGGCGTCTCCAAGATGACGGCAAGCCGCGTCCTGCGCGGTGACGGCGGCTATTCCGAAAAGACCCGCGCCCTTGTCATGCAGAAGGTCGACAAGCTCGGCTATCTGCCGAATCGACTGGCCTCGGTCTTTGCAGGTGACCAGATTTCGACCTTCGTCGGCGTCTCGATACCGGACCTCGGGAACGAGATTTTCGCGCAGGTTCTGGAAGGGATCGACCGCAAACTGGGCGCGTTCGGCCACCAGACGGTTCTGGGCCTGACGCAGCACACCCCCGAGGAAGAGGAAAACTGGATCCGCACCGTTTTGTCGTGGCAGCCCGCCGGCCTGATCCTCACGGGCCGGTCCCATGCGCCCCGCGCCATCGAGATGTTGCGCAACGCCGCCATCCCCATCGTCGAGATATGGGACCTGAACTCCAGCCCCCTCGACATGAGCGTCGGCATCAACCACTTCGACGCGGGCTTCGACATGGGCCGCTATCTGGTCGGATGCGGCTATCGCAACATCGCCTATGTGGGCACGTCCCATGACACGGCGAACGCCGCCACGACGCGCCTGGCCGGGTTCACCAAGGCGGTCGAAGGCGGCGGGGGGCGCGTCACGCGCCACCTCTGCCTGCACGACACGGCCGCCTATTACCCGGGCTTTTACGGGACCGAACAATTGCTCGCCTCGACCACCGATGTCGAATGCATCTTCTATCAGAACGACGCGATGGCCTTCGGCGGGATGCAGTATTGCACGGCCAACGGGATGGATGTGCCGGGCGACATCGGCATCGCGGGTTGGGGCAACCTGCCTATCGCCTCGGTCATGCCCAAGCGCCTGACATCGATGCATGTGCCCCACCTGAAACTGGGCCAGGTCGCCGCCGAAATGATGCTGGCCCGCCTGTCGGGCGAACCCGTCGTCAACTATCGCGACATCGGCTTCAAGCTGATCCCCGGCAGCACGGTCAAAAACGTGATGGCGCGCGGCTAGGTTCGTCTGGCCGGTCGGCTTCACCTGCGGCGTCGGCCGACGGATCAGGAAGCATTTGAACCCTCGCCCTCGTTGACTTGTTGCAGCGAACTCTTTGCGTCCGATCAAAGGGGCGCGTCACACAATGCCGACCCAGACCGGACATCCACTGCCGGGCCTTCGATTAACCCGCGCGGTCGACATGACCGATCGTTCTCCCTGTTCGAACGGCCCCTGCGGCTTTCGTTGGACAAACCCCTAGCCAACCCAAGGTCTTGTGGATGGTGGCGGCAACGTCGATGCTGCGCGCATGGCGACAGAAATCGAGTTCTCCTCAGCGGCGCTAACCCCTACGGCGCGGCGACACATTCGGGTGTTTCAGATACACCAGTTCCTTGACCGTTTTGCGATGGGACTGACGGTTGCCGTCGTTGCTCTGGCGTTGACTGACAGAGGTATGGACCTTTTCCAGATCTCGCTGCTTTTCGGGGTCTACGCGCTCACCACCCTGACGATGGAGCTGCCTTTCGGCGGTTTGGCCGACAGTGTCGGACGCAAACCGGTCTTTCTGTTGGCAATCGTCGCCAGCTTGATTTCGCTCGCGCTCTTCCTGTCGACCAGCGATTTCCATGTTCTCGCACTCTCATTCGCATTCATCGGCTTCGGACGCGCGCTTCGGTCGGGCACGCTTGACGCATGGTTTGTCGAAACCTTCAAAGCCGAAGCCCCGGATGTCGATGTGCAGCCCGCCCTCGCCAAGGCGCAATGGGCCAATGCCGTGGGGTTGGCCGTCGGTGCGGTTGTGGGCGGTGTTCTACCCGATGTTCTCGGTGCCGGGGCGGAAAGGATCGGCTTCAGCATCTACGACGTGTCCTATGCGGCAAGCTTTGCTGTGATGCTGGGCGTGTTCGTCTTCACGATGTCGTCCATCGTCGAAACGCCACGTCCGAAGAACGGCAACGCCCTCAGGCAAGGGTTCGCAAGCGTCCCCACGGTGATACGGGACGCGAGCCTTCTCGCCCTGAAACATCCTGTCCTGGCGATGCTTCTGGCCTCGCTGGCCTTCTTTTTGATGGCCACCAACCCGGTCGAGGTCATCTGGCCGACCCACGCAAAACCCATGTTGGACGAAGGCTATGCAAACACGGTGATCGGTGTCGTGACAGCGATCTATTTCTTTGCCATCGCCTTCGGGGCATCCTTGTCTCCGCTTGTCAGCCGCATTTTCAAGCGGCGGCACGCCATGACGCTGGCAGCGACATTCGCAGGCTTGGCGGGCGCTCAGATCGCCTTGGCGTTGCAAGGCGGAATCGTCGGCTTCGTGGCGGTTTTCACCCTGTATTCCGTGATCCTTGGTGTCAGCGAAACGCCAGCCAGCGCCATTCTGCATCGCTGCGTGGGCGACCACCAACGGTCGACCATGCTGTCGCTGAGATCATTGATCCAACAGTTGGGGGCCGCACTCGGTCTGGTAATCGCCGGAGCCGTCGCCGACGCATATTCCACACCAATCGCCTGGATTGTGGGGGCGGCATTTCTTCTGATGGCAGTGATGCTGACCTTGATGCTGGTCAGACAACAGGCCGCAGAAGCCGAATAGCTGACGTCCAACAAGAGGGTGTCGAATGCCATGCGGAACCGACCCTGTGCGCCGGCCCTTCTGAGTAGCGTTGGGAAGCCGTGCCAAGCAACCCCACCTCAAATGCCAGGCATCTCGGACCCAAACCGCACCGTCACTGCGGAACGCGCGGGGGTCCGGAGAGCGGACGAAGCGCCATTTCGCTGCAGTTGCGCCAATGGCCGGTTCATGCGAATCGACTGCGCAGTTAGGTCTTGGGGGAAGCGTATTGATCTCAGGAATTGGGCGACGTCGAAGGTTTAATGGCCAGTACCGCCAAGACAGCTAAGCCGATATCTCCAACCTTCTCAAGGAGGGGCCGTGGCGAATAAAAAGGCATTTCTGTTGTTGACGGGTACTGCCGTTCTTGGCGGCTTTTTCCTCGCGGTGATAGGAGATCTCGGTGATGAACCCAAAAGCCCAATCGCATGGCTGCAGTATCCTTTGCTGCTTTTCTTGGCATGGGGCGCCTTGACCACGCCTGTCGACGCGCAAATCAAGGCCAGGTTTATTCCATTTGTCTTCCTGTCCTGGCTCTTGGGGATGTCGGTCGAATTGACACTCACTGTGGACGGGTCCGGCATCGGTGGTGTTCATCCAGACACGGTAGCTTCATTTATTCTTGCACAAGGGGACTATATCCCACTCGGAATTCTTGTCTGGGCATTTCATCGTTGGATGGGGTGCCTGATGTACGAGTGCGCTTGGGTAGTGACCGGTATCGCCCTGACAGAAGGTTTGGTCTTCACAGGGAGTGTGACAGCGTCGATTTCTTCGGGATCGTTTATTGGAGCACTCATTGTGACCTGTTATCTGATCGCCCTCTATATGGTATATCTTTTGCTGCCATTCCGGCTGTGTGGCGTGGGTCTTGAAAAGGTGACGACGACCAAGTCCATATTGCTACTGGTTCTTGCGGGATTTGTATCTGCATTTGTGGTCAGGTCGTTCTGGGGTTTGATCTATAGCCCACTAATATCGACTATTTTTGATCTTCCATTGGCTTGAGCCTATGTCGTCAGAGCCTCCGTTCGATTGCCTTGCAGCATCAAACAAATTGGACTCGAAGCTGCCGTTTTTTGCGCCAGCCGCCCGGCGCAAACGGCCCTTGCCCCGTACCGCACGCGATTTGGGTCGGTTACCTGACACAAACGTCGGTCTTGCTTGGCATCTGACAAAGGGGAAATGGCGCGCTGGGGAGGATTCGAACCCCCGACCCCTTGATTCGTAGTCAAGTACTCTATCCAACTGAGCTACCAGCGCACTACGGCTCGCGGGATAGACCCGGTGCGCCGTGTACGCAAGGGGGTAATCCGCTGAAATGCGAGAACGGCGGCGGGACGATGCGGAGGGCCGTGCTCAGGCGGCGTCCAGTTCCCGCGGCAGGACCAGACAGAACACCGTGCCCTCCGGCCCCGTCTTTTCCAACTCCAGGGTGCCGCCATGGCCGCGCACCAACTCTTGCGCGATGGCGAGGCCGAGGCCGGTGCCGCCCTTGCGCACATTGCCCTGGAACGCCTGAAACAGGTTCTCCTGCGCCTTGGGCGGAAGACCCGGGCCGGTATCCGTCACGCGAATGTGCCAGCCCGTATCGTCCTCTCCGGCAGACACGGTGATCGTGCCGGGCTGTGCCGCGGTCTCCATCGCCTGACGGGCGTTGCGGATCAGGTTGCCGACGACGCGGTGCAACTGATCGGGGTCCATCCGGATCGAGAGACCGGGAGGCGCGTCATGGACGATACGGACCAGCTCCGGGTCGACGGCCAATTGTTCGCCCTCGCAAAGCTCCTGAAAGAAGGCATCGGCGGACACCATCTGAAGCGCGGGGGGCGCTTCCTCGGCGCGGCCGAAGGCCAGCGTGCCCTCGGTCAGGCTGACGGCACGGGTCAGCGATTTGACGATCTTCGGGGCGATGCGCTTGACCGTCGGGTCGTCCACCATCTCGAGCCGGTCCCCAAGCAGGGTCGCGGTGGTCAGGATATTGCGCAGATCGTGGCTGACCTTGGCGACGGCACTGCCCAATTGGGCCAGGCGCTCCTTCTGGCGCAGGGATTGCGTCAGCTGCGTCTCGAGGTCGCGCAGCGTCATCTCGGCCTCGCGCAGCTCGCGCACGGAGGAGCGCGGCTCGATCACCCGGCGCGCGTCTTCGGGGGCCTCCGCATAGCGGCGCATCTGGCGGACCAGCGCCTTGATGGGGGTTACCATCAGGCGGCGCACGGCCAGGAACAGAAATGCAGAGGTCAGGACCGAGATCACCAGGCTGAGCCAGAGGATCGTGATGCCGTAGTCGACCATCGCCATGTGCAGGTCGCCAGTGTCGATGGCCGCCTCGATCTGCGTACCGCCACCGCGCGCGGGTTCGGCGATGACCCGGATGATCTCGGGCGTGGGGGTGACGAAGCGGGTCAGCGCATCGCGGATCAGCACGAATGTGGAAGGGTCGCGCAGGTCCACCGTCCGGGTCACCGGGCCGGGCAGGTCCGACGACAGCACCAGTTGGCGCAGGGAGTCGCGGCGCAGCACGACGTTGAGCACGCCCGCATTCTCCAGCAGTTCCACCTCCAGTTCGTCGTCGATCATGTCACCCGTCCCCAGCAGGGCGAGCGAGGCGATCTGGGCCCGTTCCATCCGGTCGGTGAGGTAATCGAGGCGAAAGCGCGCGATCGACGGCACGAAGATCAGCACTTCGGCCAGCATCACGAAGATGACCGTCAGGATGAGGAAACGGCCGGAAAGGGTCTTGAGCATCGGGTGTCCGGTCGGGAATGCGTTGCGGGCAGTCTAGCGCCCCGACCGCCGCTTGGCGACCGGGGCAGCGGCGTGTCAGGGAAGGTAGCGTTGCACGAGGCCCACGACCTTCTTGACGGTCGGGTTTTCGAACAGGCGCGGGACGTAGTACTGGCCCGCCGCCCGCTTGGAGATCTCGCCAAGCGTCGGATAGGGCGCCACCATGGCGGCGACGGCCCCGATCTTGAGCTTGTTGGCAATGACCAGTGCCCAGAGACCGATGAGTTCGCCCGCCTGTTCGCCCACGATGGACGCGCCGATGGGGCGTCCCTTGACCACCATCACCTTGATCAGGCCCTTGGTCTTGCCCTCGGCGATGGCGCGGTCGTTCTCGTGGAACGGGAAGCGCAGCACTTCCAGCGCGCGGCCGTGTCTTTCGCGGGCCTGCGCCTCGGTCAGGCCGACCTGGGCCAGTTCCGGCTGGGTATAGGTGGCCCAGGGGATGTGATCCTCGCGCGCCTTGGCGGGCAGGCCGAACAGGATGGGGCGGATCACGGTTGCGCCGTGATAGCCTGCCACATGGGTGAACTGGAATCCGCCCGCCACGTCGCCGATGGCATAGACCCGGCGGTTGGTGGTTCGCAGGTCGGGGCCGACCTTGATCGCGCGGTCATGTTCGATCCCGGCGGCATCGAGGTTCAGCCGGTCGATGTTGGCCTTGCGCCCGACCGCCATCAAAAGGTGCGAGCCGGTGAAATCGCCGTTGTCGGTGTGAACGGTGATCGTCTTGCCCTTGCCCGAGATGCGTTGCGCCTTGGCGCCCTCGACGATCTCCACGCCTTCGGCGCGCAGGGTGTCCAGAACGATGGCCGCCATTTCGGGGTCGTCCTTGCCCATGGCCTTGGCGCCCTCGATCACGGTGACCTTGCATCCGAGCCGGACATGGGCCTGCGCCATCTCCATCCCGATGGGGCCGCCGCCGACGATGACCAGGTGGTCGGGCTTTTCCATCAGGTCGAAGATCGTCTCGTTGGTGTGGACGGTCACCGTGTCGATGCCGTCGATGGGCGGCACCAGAGGCGAAGAACCGGTGGCGATGACGATGCGGCGCGCGGTGATGCGATAACTGCCCGCGACCACGGTGTCCTTGTCGGCGAAGGCGCCGTATTCGCGGATGACACGGACGCCCAGACCTTCGAACCGTTCCTGGCTGTCGACAGGAGCGATCGTGTCGATCACCTTGTGGACATGCTGCTTGGCGGCGGCAAAATCGACCTTGGGCGAGACCGGGCTCACCCCGTATTTTTCGCCGCTGCGCATGGCCTGGGCCTGCTTGCCCGCCGCGATCAGCGCCTTGGACGGCACGCAACCGAAGTTGAGGCAATCGCCGCCCATCTTGTGCCCTTCCAGAAGGGTCACATCGGCGCCCATCTGGCTGGCTCCGGCGGCGAAGGACAGGCCCCCGGACCCGGCCCCGATGACCAGCACGTCTGTCTTGATCTCTTCCATGGCACGGTCCTCGGTTCTGAGCATTTCTTTGGGTGTGTTGAGCATGTTCATCGGATCAGCCCTTGGCCCGGAACTTCTTGATCGCGATCGGCAGCACCGCCAGAAGCGCCAGCCCCAGGATCGGGCCGAGGATATGCGGCTCGAAGATGATGCCGAAATTCGGCGTTTCGCCCCGGGCAAAGACCTCGCCCAGACCGGCACCGACCCACGTATAGACCAGGCCGCCCGGCAGGATGCCGAAGAACGTCGTCAGCACGTATTTCGGCAGCTTCACCCCGACGAAGGCCGGGATCAGGTTGGCCACGAAGAACGGCACGGCGGGGACAAGGCGCATGATGAGCAGATAAGACGTCTCGTCCTCGCGGATGCCGTCCTTGATCCTTTTGACCGTTCCGCCCGAGGCATCCATCCGCGCCGCCAGCCGGTCGCCCAGCCCGTACTTGGCGGCAAGGAAGATCAGCGTGGCACCGACCGTCGCCGCAGCGGCGTTGAAGAAGACGCCCGGGAACAGGCCGAAGAGGAACCCGCCCGTCAGCGTCGCCACGGCGGCCCCGGGCAGCGAGAATGTGACGATGGCGATATAGGCGGCCACGAAGACCAGCACCGTCAGCAGGTAATTCGCATCGCGGAAGGCCAACAGCGCCTCGCGGTTGGCGGCCAGCGTCTCGAAATTCAGGTAGTCGCGTAACAGGAACGACCCGGCAACGGCGGCGGCGGCGATAAGGGCCAGCGGAAGATAGCGGGCCAACGCGGATTTCTGCGGAGTGTCGGGCATGGGATGATCGGTCATCGTTTTGGGCTCTCTTGTCCAGTGGGCCGCCGAACGGCAGGGCGTCGGGGGCGGGAGAATATCATATGTTGAGCCGACACATGACCGGGGATGATGGTTCCCGATAGCCCACCTCACGGTCACGTCAGCGCCCGTGTGCCAGCGCCAGCGCAACACCCCTGAATGTTACAACGGCTGTCATCCGCAGGGGCCGAACTGTAACAGGAGACAGGGCACCGCAACGGCAATGCGATTCCCGCTCGGTGGGCGTTGACAGCCCAGACCACACCGCCTAGACGGCGGCTTCCAGATTTGCCCGGTCGTTGATTCATCCCGAGTCCGGCCCTGAACACCGGAGAGAAGGCCATGAAACGTACCTTCCAGCCCTCGAACCTCGTCCGCAAGCGGCGTCATGGGTTCCGCGCACGCATGGCCACCAAGGCCGGCCGCCGGATCCTGAACGCTCGCCGTGCCCGCGGTCGCAAGGTCCTGTCGGCGTAAGCCACTTGACGGACGACGCCATTTCGACGCCGGAGGCCGAAGGGTCTCCGGCGTCTTTGCGTGTTCTGAGGAAGCGGTCGCAGTTCCTGGCCCTGAACCGGCAGATTCGCGTGTCCGCCAAGTCCTTCATGCTTCAGGCCCGCGACCGGGACGACGACGACCCGACCATCGGCGTCGGCTTCACCTGTTCCAAGAAGGTCGGCAACGCCGTGGCGCGCAACCGGGCCAAGCGGCGACTGCGCGAGGCGACGCGGCTAGTCCTGCCCGACCTGGGCCGGGCCGGATGGGACTATGCCCTGATCGGCTGGCAGGACAGCACCGCCGACCGCCCGTTTGCCGACCTCCTCGGGGATCTGCGCGATGCCCTTGCGAAGGCGCATGCTCCGGGCCGTCGCCCGAACCCCGCGCCTGCCTCCCCGCCGCGCAGGCGTTGACCCGATGACCCCCCTCGCCCGCATCCTCTCCTGGCCGGTCCATGCCTACCGCGCGGTCTTCTCGCCCCATGTCGGCCACAACTGCCGCTATCATCCGACCTGTTCCGCCTATGCGCTGGAGGCGTTGGCCCGGCATGGCGGGATCAAGGGCGGCTGGCTCGCCCTGCGCCGGATTGCGCGCTGCAACCCCTGGGGTGGGTCCGGTATCGACAATGTGCCGGACTGACACGCTTCGCCGCCGATCCCCGATCCCGGCCAAGAATCGCTTTGCTGCCCCTACGTCATCGTGTATCCGAACCCTGTCGCCACATCAGCCAGAGGGAGGGGACGCATGATCATCGCATACGTACGCCTTTCCAGGGTGACCCCGCGACGCCCGGTATCGGGTATCTGCGCCGCCTGGCGCGCCTGATCCGTCGCCGTCCCTGACGGCCTTTCCAAACTGTCCTGACCCTCTCGCGTGCTGACCCATCGGGTCGGTGGTGTCCGCGGTCCTCCAATTCCATTTCCCCAGACAAGAGGCCCCGCAGGTGCGGGGACAGATCCATGAATGCATTGCCCCTGCGTCCCGGCCCCACTCAACCCGATGCGATCGACGTCGCCATTCGCACCCATGGCGCGTTGCGCGTCCTGCTGGCGGCGATGGTCGCCTTGCTGCGCCCCCGTGTCCGCCCGCCCGACAGGCGGTCCCTGGACGTCCCCGACTATCTGCGCCGTGATCTCGGCCTGGACGCAGCAACCCCGCGCCTGCCGTCGGAGCGGGGGCGCCTGCCACCGCCCCGAGGGCCCTTCAGCCTGAAATAGTCGGCGCGCGTCCGGTTTCCCCCGGGCGCGAAACCCTCTATCACCCGGGCAAATCCTTGCCCGGAGGCCGCCATGCTCGACGATGCCGACGACGACATCCACCCGCTGTTCGCGGGCGCGCCCAAGACCACCGAATTCCGCAAGCTGCGCAAACGGATCATCCGCGAAACGCGCGAGGCGCTGGACCGCTATGGCATGGTCAACCGCGGCGACCGTTGGCTTGTCTGCCTGTCGGGCGGCAAGGACAGCTATACCCTGCTGGCCGCGCTGACCGAGTTGCAGTGGCGCGGCGTCCTGCCGGTGGACATCCTGGCCTGCAACCTGGATCAGGGACAGCCGAATTTTCCGGCGACTGTCCTGCCCGCGTTTCTGGAAAAAATGGGCGTTCCGCACCGTATCGAATACCGCGACACCTATTCCATCGTGAAGGACAAGGTGCCCGCCGGGCGCACCTATTGCGCGCTGTGTTCGCGGCTGCGTCGGGGCAATCTCTACCGCATCGCGCGCGAGGAGGGATGCTCTGCCGTCGTTCTGGGCCACCACCGCGACGACATCCTCGAGACGTTCTTTCTCAATCTCTTCCACGGCGGCAAGATCGCCACGATGCCGCCCAAGCTGCGCAACGACGAAGGCGACCTGATGGTCCTGCGCCCCCTCGCCCATGTGGCCGAGGCGGATTGCGAGCGATTCGCCCGGGACATGGGGTATCCGATTATTCCCTGCGATCTCTGCGGCTCCCAGGACGGGCTGCAACGACAGGCGATCAAGTCGCTTCTCGACGGTTGGGAAGCCAAGGCGCCCGGGCGTCGTGGCAAGATGTTTTCCGCCCTCATGCAGGTTCGCCCGTCCCATTTGCTCGACCCCACGCTCTTCGATTTCGCGGGGCTGATGCCGGTGCCACCGGTTGATCCGGACAATTCGACGGAAATCCCGGCCCTTCGTTAAGGTCCCGGTCATTCTCGTGGGATAGCCCTCCGTGACGAATATTTCGGAGGGTTCCATGTCAGACGGGCGCAGCCTCAAATTGACCACGCGGGAACGGCTGTCCCGTTGGATCGCACGAATCGACTGGCTGCTTGTCTTTCCAATCGCTGCCGCCGCCGCCTGGAGCTTCGGGGAAAACGCCGTCGCCATGGTGCTGACGGTCGTGCTGCCGATCTGCCTGCTGCTGGACGGGCGCGGATCGCGTCGACGCGAAAACCTGCTGATGGAATTTGCCAGCGGTCAGCCGCTGGCGCGCACCTCGATCCAGAAAATCGTGGATGATGTGCTCGAGGATTGCGCGCGCCGCCAACGCTCGACGGCCGTGATGCACTTCCAGATCGACGGGTTGCACGTCGCCGACGGCGATTGGGACGCGGATTCCCAGGATGCCATCATGGATCGCCTGATCCAGCGGATGAGCACGGCCTTGCGCGGCCAGGATGCCATCATGCGCACCGGCAGCGACGGCGTGATCATCGTGCTGGCCCCGACCCGCAGGGTCGACCTCGACACGATCATGAATGTCGTCGACCGGGTGCAATCTGCGGTCGCCGAGCCGGTCTCGCTCGACGGACGGACGGTGCGCGTCTCCTGTTGTGCCGGCATCTGCAGCGAGGCTATGTCGCCCAGCCGCAGCGGAAGCGCCATGCTCGCCGCCGCCGATTGCGCCATGCGGATCGCGCGGCGACAGGGGGATGACGCCGTCCGGGTCTTTACCGCCGACATGCAGGCCCGGGTTGAAACCGACCACCGTCTGTCGATCCAGATCGACGATGCCCTTGATGCGGGCCAGATCCGTCCGTGGTTCCAGCCTCAGATCGATGCCCGCAGCGGCAAGCTCGCGGGCTTCGAGGCCCTTGCCCGCTGGCACCATCCGGATCTCGGCGTTCTGGCCCCGGGGCAATTCCTGGCCTCGATCCATGCCGCCGGACGCGGCGCCGACCTTGGTGACCAGGTGCTCAAGGCCACGCTCGAAGCTCTGATCGAATGGGATCGCACCGGCATCGAAGTGCCTTGCGTCGGTGTGAACTTCTCGCTCGACCAGCTGATGGATCCGCGCCTGGCCGAACGGGTGATCTGGCAGCTCGACCGCCACGACATCGCCCCGAACCGCATCGCCATCGAAATCCTTGAGACCGTGACGCTGCGCGACGGCGACGAGACCATCATGCGAAACCTGCGCGCGCTCCGCGACGCGGGCTTCCGGCTCGACCTTGATGATTTCGGGACCGGTGCCGCGTCCATCGCCCATATCGCCCGCTTCGGCGTTCATCGCATCAAGATCGACCGCAGTTTCGTCAGCGGCATCGACAGCGACCCTGCGCAACGCGAAATCGTCGCCGCGATCCTTGGTCTGGCAGAACGCCTGGGCATCGACACGTTGGCCGAGGGCGTCGAGACGCCGGAGCAACAGGCCACGCTCACCGCCATGGGCTGCCCGCATTTGCAGGGCTACGGAATTGCTCGACCCATGCCCTTTGCCGACACGATCCCCTGGGCCCTGTCGCGCCCCATTGCCGCAGACCTGTCCCTGCGCACGATGCAGCCGCGCGGACGGGCCTGACGTCCGACAGACGCCCCGACGATGATCCTGGCCCGTTGCTGTCCCCGCAAGTGCCCGGTTTGACGGCCGAGATTTCACCGTCGCCGATTTGTTCCGCGCGCGACCCCGGCATGCGCCGGACGGCCCGGCGGTCAAGGCAAACACTCCCCAACCCCGCCGCAAACGGTGAATCGCCTTGACCTTCCCGGGTCAGGTCTGTTGAACGGCGCGCAATTCCCCCCGGCGCGTGACAGGTCTTCGATGGACGATCAAAACAAGAACCTAATCCTTGCCACCGTGCTCAGCGCGCTGGTCATGCTGGTCTGGCTCGTCCTGTTTCCAAGCCCCCCCGCCGAAACCGTCACACCCGATACAACAGCCCCCACCGCCGAGGTCGCGCCCGGCGCCGCCATCCCGCCGGCCGCCGGTGTGCCGGGTGCGGCCGTGCCAACGGGCGTGGCCGTCACGCCCGAGGAAAGCCGTGCCACGGCCATGGCCTCCTCGGTTCGCGTGCCGGTTGAAACCCCGCGCCTGACAGGATCGATCTCCCTCACCGGGGGCCGGATCGACGACATATCGCTCAAGGATTACCGCGAGACGCTGGACGACGACGCGCCGATCGTCACGCTGCTCTCGCCGACAGGTGCCCCGAACCCCTTCTATGCGCTGCACGGCTGGGTTCCCGCAGGCACCCTGGCCGCCGAAGCCGTTCCGACGGCCCAGACGGTCTGGAGCGCCCCCGCCGATGCCTCCCTCACCCCCGACAGCCCCCTCACGCTGACCTGGGACAACGGCGCGGGGCTCGTGTTCCGCCGTGTGATCTCGGTGGACGCCGATTTCATGTTCACGGTCAACCAGAGCGTTGAAAATACCACTGGCGAAAGCGTGTCGCTGGCCCCCTACGGCCTGATCGCGCGCCATGGCGAGCCCGACACCTCGGGCTTTTTCATCTCGCACGAGGGGATCACGGTTCGCGCCGACGGCATCCTGACCGAAATCGATTATGACGAAGTGGTCGACTATGAGGTGAACGCGCTGGAGGCCGGACGGGTCGAGAAGTTCGTGGTCGAAAACCAGGGCTGGATCGGCTTTGCAGACCAGTACTGGATGGCGAGCCTCATTCCCGCCGCGGGAACGGCCTATAGCAGTGTCGTCAAATACGTCGACGGTCGCGACATCTATCAGACCGAAACGCGCCTGCCCGCCATCACGGTGGCACCCGGGGCGACGGCCACGTCGGAAAGCCGCCTGTTCGCCGGAGCCAAGGAATGGGAAACCCTGCGCGCCTATCAGAACGAAGAAGGCGTCGAGGGGTTCGTGGACTCCATCGACTGGGGCATCTTCTTTTTCCTGACCAAGCCGATCTTTGCCGCGCTGCACTGGTTCAACGCGATCATCGGCAACATGGGCATCGCGATCATCCTTTTGACGTTGACGATCAAGGCGATCCTGTTCCCGCTGGCCTACAAATCCTACGTCTCCATGGCCCGGATGAAAGAGCTTCAGCCCGAGATGGAGAAACTGAAGGAGAAGGCGGGCGATGACCGCCAGAAACTTCAGGTCGGGATGATGGAGCTTTACAAGAAGAACAAGGTGAACCCGGCGGCGGGCTGTCTGCCGATCCTGCTTCAGATTCCGATCTTCTTCAGCCTCTACAAGGTGATCTTCGTCACGATCGAACTGCGGCACGCGGCCTTCTTCGGCCCCTTCCAGGACCTGAGCGCGCCCGACCCGACCTCGATCATGAACCTGTTCGGCCTGTTGCCCTTCGCCGCCCCCGACCCCGGCAGCGTCCTGGCACTGGTGTTCATCGGGATCCTGCCGATCCTTCTGGGCATCTCCATGTGGTTCCAGCAAAAGCTGAACCCGGCCCCGACCGACCCAACCCAGGCGATGATCTTCGCCTATCTGCCGTGGGTCTTCATGTTCATGCTGGGCGGCTTCGCGAGCGGTCTGGTGGTCTACTGGATCGCCAACAACACGATCACCTTCGTGCAGCAGTACACGATCATGCTCTCGCATGGGTCCAAGCCCGACCTGTTCGGCAATATCAAGTCGAGCTTCAACAAGAAGAAGTCTGGCCCGGCCAATGATGCCAAGGCTCCATCCAAGGCGCCGGCCAAGAAGAAATGAACCTCGCCTCGATCTGGCGACATCCGATCAAGGCCATCGGGCGGGAGGCCATGACAGAGGTCCAAATGGACCGGTCTCGGTGCCTTCCGCTCGACCGACACTGGGCCGTGACCCACGAAAACACGCGGGACACCGGCCCGGGGTGGGCGAAAAAGGCCAACTTCCTGCGCGGGGTCAGCGGGCCGCAACTCATGGCGGTGACGGCAGAGATGGCGGGCGACGGGGCATCTGTGGTTCTGCGCCATCCCGAGCGGCCCGACCTTTGGGTTAAGCCCGATGCGGATGGGGATGAGCTGATTGCGTGGCTCGATCCGCTCTGGCCCGGCGACCTGCCCCGTCCGACGGGGGTCGCGCGGTGCGACACCGGCTTCACCGACATCCCCGACCCGTGGATTTCGATCCAGAACCACGCAAGCCACCGAGCGGTGGAGCAACGGATCGGCCAGCCGTTGTCGATCCACCGCTGGCGCGGCAACCTCTGGATCGATGACATGGATGTCTGGCACGAGTTCGACCTGATCGGGCGCAGGCTACGCATCGGCCAGGCAGAGCTTCTGATCCAGCAACGGATCACCCGCTGCAAGGCGACGATGGCCAACCCCGACACCGGCCTGCGCGATGCGGACACGCTTGCCGCCCTGCGCAGTTGGGATCATCAGGATTTCGGCGTATATGCCGAAGTGGTGACCGGCGGCGTCATCCGCACCGGCGACTCCGTGGAGATCCTATGAACGTCCTGCCCTTCCCCGAAGCCGAAGCCCCCGACCCCGAATCCGAGGAGCGTGGCCGCAAGCTGTTCGCGACCGGCGGAGAGTTCCTCAAGGGCGTCGTCGCCATGTCCGGCATGCCGCCCTCGGATCGGACCGAGGTCTGCTTTGCCGGGCGGTCGAACGTGGGCAAGTCGACGCTGATCAACGCGCTGACCGGGCGCAAGGCGCTGGCCCGCGCGTCCAACACGCCGGGCCGCACGCAGGAAATCAACTTCTTCACCCTCGCCGACAGCCATTACCTCGTGGACCTGCCCGGCTATGGCTATGCCAACGCGCCCGTGGCCGTCGTCGCCAAGTGGCAGGCGTTGCTCAAGGCCTATCTGTCCGGCCGCCCGTCATTGCGCCGTGCCTTCGTGCTGATCGATGCGCGCCACGGGGTAAAGGCAGTGGACGAGGAGATCATGACCCTGCTCGACCGCTCCGCCGTCCCGTTCCAGACCGTCCTGACCAAGGCCGACAAGGTCAAGGAAGAGGCGCGCGAGGAGTCCCTCGACCGGACGCGCGCCGCCTTGGCCCGCCACCCCGCCGCCTATCCCGAACTGATCGTGACAAGTTCGGAAAAGGGTTGGGGCATCCCGACCCTCCGTTCCGCCATCTGCGACATCGCCTGAACCGGGTGGCATTCCGTCACCGCTTGGGCGACGATCGCTGAACCACAATCGAGACAGCCATGAAGATCAGAGAAGACATGAACCGCGACAACGCCGCCATCGCCCGCACGCTGAACGAAGCGCTTCCCTATCTGCGTCGTTATGACGATGCGATCGTCGTCATCAAGCTCGGCGGTCACGCCATGGGCAGCGACGAGGGCATGGCCAGTTTCGCCCGCGACGTCGTCCTGATGCGGACGGTCGGCATCAACCCGGTCGTGGTCCACGGCGGCGGGCCGATGATCAACCAGTTGCTGGAACGTCTGGGGGTGAAATCGGAATTCGTGCGCGGCAAGCGCGTCACGGACGCCGAAACCATGAGCGTGGTCGAAATGGTTCTGGCCGGCGAGGTGAACAAGCGGATCGTGCAGGCCATCAATTCAGCCGGCGGGCGGGCCGTGGGCCTGACGGGCAAGGACACCGACATGATCGTCTGCACCCAGACGGACCCGGAGCTGGGCTTCGTCGGCACGCCCTCGGAAATCGACCCGCGTCTTCTGGAAAGCCTGCTGCGGGACGAGATGATCCCCGTTCTGGCCCCCATCGGCACGGGCGAGAATGACGAGACGTTCAACATCAACGGCGACACCTGTGCCGGGGCCATCGCCGGGGCGCTCAAGGCCGACCGCCTGCTGCTGCTGACGGATGTGGCGGGGGTCAAGGATGCCTCGGGCGAGGTTGTGACGGCGCTTTCGGCCAAGACGGTGCGCGAATTGACGGAACAGGGCGTGATCGCGGGCGGCATGATCCCCAAGACCGAGACCGCGCTGGAAGCACTCGAAGCCGGGGTGCGCGCCGTGGTCATCCTTGACGGGCGCGTGCCCAATGCCGTGCTTCTGGAGCTCTTCACCAGTCACGGCGCCGGCAGCCTGATCCGCAAGGAATGAATGCCCGGGTCGGGGCCATCGCGCCCCGGCCCGCTCAGCTTTCGACGCGTTTGCGGATGCGGCGGACCACCCACCAGACCCCGGCCACGACCGGCACGACCGCCAATGCCGAGATCATTTCCTTGGACACGTCGAAGCGCGCGCCGAGCGGATAGAAGATCGCCGAGACGAGGCCGAGCGCGTAATAACTGATCGCGACCACCGACAGCCCTTCGACCGTCCGTTGCAGGCGCAGTTGCGTCGCTGCCCGCTCATCCATGGATTTCAACAGGCGGGCGTTCTGTTCTGACCGGTCGACGTTGACCCGCGTCGACAGCAAGTCGCCCGCCCGTTTCGCCCGTTCGGCCAGCGCCTCCATCCGGGCCTGGACCGACCGGCAGGTGCGCATCGCCGGATCGAAGCGGCGCATCATGAATTCGAGGAACGTCTGCCGCCCCCCGAACCGTTCCTCGCGCAGGACCGAGATCCGCTGCTGGACCAGCGCCTCATAGGCCTCCATTGCGCCGAACCGGAAGGACGACCGCGCCAGCATCGTCTCCAGGTCGGACCCGATCGTCAGCAGGCCTTCCAGTGTTTCCTCGGTCTGGGCCTGCCCCTCGCGGAGCGCGCCGACCAGCTCCGAAAGCTCGGTGTCCATCTTGCCAAGGTCGCCCGACAATTTGCGTGCCCGCGGCAGGGCCAGCATGGCCATCGTCTTGTAGGTCTCGATCTCGCAAAGCCGCTGGACGATCCGGCCCACGCGCCGCTCGCCGGTCGTGTCCTTGACGAAGGCGGCAAAGCGGATGTGCCCGTTGGTATCGATGCGGAAATCCGACGCGATCGTCGCGCTGTCGTCCAGCACGCGGCTGACGGCCAGACTTTCGGGCACGAACCAATCATCCAGACGCGTGTTGATTTCCTCCGGCGTCGCCGCGCCCTCCACCCGCAATAGGGCGGAGGTCAGCCGAACACCCGGCGCATCGGCCAGCCAATCTTCGGGAAAGACATCGAACATCGCGCCATCGAACGGGCGATCCGCCACGCCGTCCGAAAACAGGGTGTAGGTCACGAATTCCGTGTGGCTCTCCCACTTCAGGCGGTGCTTGCCCAATTGGCCGAAGAAATGCGTGGCCCCGGGGGCGGGATGGCTGGCCCCGAAACGATCCAGCAGCGCCTCCAGGTGCGCACGGTCCGCAGACCGGTCGCGGTTGGCGGCATCCGTTTCGCGCTTGATGGCGATGAAGGCCGCACGGCACGGCGCGCTCAGGGCCGGAAAGGGCCGCGCGTGCAGTTCATTGGCAAGCTCGTAACGGCGGGGATGATCGCGCAACATCGCAGGCTCCTGTTTGGGCACAGGCGCTTACATAGGTCGCGGATGTGCAATTGCCCCTCGGCGGTATACCGACGCATGGCGGCTTTCGTGTCACGCCCCCGGGCCTCAGTATTCGCCGCCCGAGATCTGGATCGCCTGCCCGTTCACGCTGCGCGCCGCATCCGAGCACAGCCAGAGCGCCGCGCCCGCCACCTCCTCGGGGTCGATCAGCTTGCGATGCGGGTTCTGGCCGACCATCACGCCCTGCGCATCCGCCTGCGACATGCCGGTCCGCGCCATGATCCGCGCGGTGTTTTCCGTGACGATGTCGGTGTCGACATAGCCAGGACACAGGGCGTTGAAGGTCACGCCGCGGCCCAGGTTGTCCGCCGCCAGCCCCCGGATCAGGCCGATCATGCCATGTTTGGACGCGGTATAGGCCGACGCTCCCTTGAGCCCCTTCAGGCCCGCGATCGACGCCACGGCGATGACCCGACCCCAGTCTTCCATGCCCGGAACACAGGCCCGGATAGTGTGAAACGCCCCGTCGAGGTTCGTCGCCATGATCCGCCGCCACAGCTGCGCGTCGGTCTTGGCCAGCGATGCACCCTCGGCGATGCCGGCATTTGCCACGCAGATCTGCACCGGACCGTGGCGCGCCCGTGCCTTCGCCACACCGGCGAGAACCGATGCCTCGTCCGTCACATCCATCGTCACCGCCAGCGCCCCCTCCACACCGGCAAGGGCTGCGGCGCGGCGCCCCGTGACCGTCACGCGCGCGCCCTCGGCCATCAGGGCCACGGCAATCGCGCGCCCGATCCCGGTGCCGCCGCCGGTGACCAAGGCATGGCGTCCATCAAGTTTCCCCAACGTAATTTCCTTCCACGCAATTAAAAGTCGCGGGCTTGCCCATTGCCTTGAGCATCTTTCGCGCCACAGATAAGAGGCGACACTGCCATAGGCTTGGGGAGACATTGCAATGAAGATCGGCGCACCGAAAGAGGTTCACGACGGCGAAGCCCGTGTTGCCATCACGCCCGAAAGCGCGGGCCATCTTCAAAAGCTCGGCCATGAGGTGTTCATCGAGGCCGGTGCCGGCATGTTGGCCGGGTTCACCGATGACGCCTATCGCGCCGCCGGCGTCGAGGTGATGAAGACCGCCGCCACGCTCTTCAAGATGGTCGATGTCGTCGCCAAGGTGCGCCCGCCCACCCCGGACGAGGCCAAGAAACTGACCAAGGGTCAGACGATCATCTCGTTCTTCTACCCCGCGTCGAACGAAAAGCTGATGGATCTGGTCAAATCCAAGGGCGCCACGGCCATCGCAATGGACATGGTCCCCCGCATCTCCCGCGCGCAGAAGATGGACGCGCTGTCGTCCATGGCGAACATCGCGGGTTACCGCGCCGTGATCGAGGCGGGCAACAACTTCGGGCGTTTCTTCACCGGCCAAGTGACGGCGGCAGGCAAGGTGCCCCCGGCCAAGGTTCTGGTGATCGGTGCGGGCGTCGCGGGTCTGGCGGCCATCGGTACCTCCACGTCGCTCGGGGCGATCACCTATGCTTTCGACGTGCGCCCCGAAGTGGCCGAGCAGATCGAAAGCATGGGAGCGGAATTCGTCTTCCTCGAGTTCGACGCCTCCGAATTGCCCGACGGGGCCGCGACCGGCGGCTATGCCCCGCCGTCCTCGCCCGAATTTCAGGCCAAGCAGCTGGCCAAGTTCCGCGAAATCGCGCCCGACATCGATATCGTCATCTGTACCGCGCTGATCCCGAACCGCGCCGCGCCGGTTCTGTGGACCAAGGACATGGTCGAGGCGATGAAGCCCGGATCGGTCATCGTCGATCTGGCCGCCGAACGCGGCGGCAACTGCGAATTGACCAAGGTCGACGAAAAGGTCGTGTCGTCCAACGGCGTGACGATCATCGGCTATACCGACTTCCCCAGCCGTATGGCGACGCAATCCTCCACGCTCTACGGCAACAACATCCGCCACATGATGGCCGACCTGACTCCCGGCAAGGACGGCGCGGTCGTGCACAACATGGAAGACGACGTGATCCGAGGCGCCACCGTCACCCACGAGGGCGAGATCACCTGGCCGCCCCCGCCGCCCAAGGTGGCGGCCATCGCGGTCCAGAAGAAAGAGAAGCCCAAGGAGCTGACGGCCGAGGAAAAGCGCGCGAACGAAATCGCCGCCTTCAAGGCCCAGACCAAGAACCAGGTGACCCTGCTGGCGGCGGGTGGCGCGCTGCTGCTCCTCGTCGGGCTCTATGCGCCCGCCAGCTTCATGCAGCACTTCATCGTCTTCGTCCTGTCGGTCTTCATCGGCTTCCAGGTCATATGGAACGTGTCGCATTCGCTCCATACGCCGCTGATGGCGATCACGAACGCGATTTCGTCGATCATCATCCTGGGCGCGCTCATGCAGATCGGATCGGGGTCGTTCCTCGTGATCCTGCTGGCGGCGCTGTCCGTCTTCATGGCCGGGATCAACATCTTCGGCGGCTTCCTCGTGACACGGCGCATGCTCGCCATGTTCCAGAAATCATAAGGAGGGCCGGGACATGGAATTCGGATTCACCACCGCGGCCTACGTCGTCGCCGCCGTTCTCTTCATCCTGTCGCTCGGCGGTCTGTCGGGTCAGGAAAGCGCCAAGCGCGCCGTCTGGTACGGCATCGCGGGCATGGCGCTCGCCGTCTGCGCCACGCTGATCGGGCCCGGTGCGGGCCTTTGGCTTCTGTCCATCGTGCTGATCGCGCTTGGCGGGGTCATCGGCTACCAACTGGCCACCAAGGTCCAGATGACCCAGATGCCCGAGCTTGTCGCCGCCATGCACAGCCTCGTGGGTCTGGCCGCCGTCTTCGTCGGCTTCATCGCCCATTTCGAAATGGTGCGCGTGGCCGGGATGATCGCCCAGGGCGCGGACCTGTCCGAACTGGGCACCTTCGCCGCGCTCATCGCCAAGAAAACCACGGTCGAGCTGAACATCCTGCGGGTCGAACTGTTCCTCGGCATCTTCATCGGCGCCGTGACCTTCACCGGCTCGGTCATCGCCTACGGCAAACTGGCGGGCAAGGTCGACACGGCCGCCACCAAGCTGCCCGGCGGTCACATGCTGAACGCGGCGGCGGCGGGTGTCTCGCTTCTGGCGCTGATCTGGTACTTCAACACCGGCGGGTTCTTCCCGCTCTTCCTGATGACACTGGCCGCGCTCTTCATCGGCTACCACCTCATCATGGGGATCGGCGGGGCGGACATGCCCGTCGTCGTCTCGATGCTCAATTCCTACTCGGGGTGGGCCGCGGCCGCGATTGGTTTCAGCCTCGGAAATGATCTCCTGATCGTCGTCGGCGCGCTGGTCGGCTCCTCGGGGGCGATCCTGTCGTACATCATGTGCAAGGCGATGAACCGGTCCTTCGTGTCGGTCATCCTGGGCGGCTTCGGCGGCCCGGCAGGTGAGCAGATGGCCGTCGAGGGCGAACAGGTGGCCATCGACGCCGACGGCGTCGCCACCGCACTGAACGAGGCGGACAGCGTCATCATCATCCCCGGTTACGGCATGGCCGTGGCCCAGGCGCAGCAGGCCGTCTCCGAACTGGTCCGCAAACTGCGCGCCAGGGGCAAGAACGTGCGCTTCGCCATCCACCCGGTCGCGGGCCGCCTGCCCGGCCACATGAACGTGCTGCTGGCCGAGGCCAAGGTGCCCTATGACATCGTGCTGGAGATGGACGAGATCAATGACGACTTCCCGGACACGGACGTGGCCATCGTCATCGGCTCCAACGACATCGTGAACCCCGCCGCCCAGGACGACCCCAACAGCCCCATCGCCGGCATGCCGGTTCTGGAATGCTGGAAGGCCAAGCAGGTCTTCGTGTCCAAACGCGGTCAGGGAACCGGCTATTCCGGCATCGAGAACCCGCTCTTCTTCAAGGAAAACACCCGGATGTTCTACGGCGACGCCAAGGCCTCCCTGGATGCGCTGTTGCCCAAGATCGACTGATCCACCTGAGTTATGATGTGACCAAGGGCCGCCCCCACCCGGGCGGCCCTTGACATTTCCGCGCTTTGATCCACTTTGCAAATCATTCTCATTTGCAGGAA
The DNA here is from genome assembly GCF_900113875.1 of Jannaschia pohangensis. Classification (GTDB taxonomy): domain Bacteria; phylum Pseudomonadota; class Alphaproteobacteria; order Rhodobacterales; family Rhodobacteraceae; genus Jannaschia; species Jannaschia pohangensis. Next base: position 74,511 of record NZ_FORA01000002.1, read on the forward strand.
ACCGGGATGCGCAGCTACTTCGCTCTAGCCTTGGCACTTGTCTTCGCCACCGACGTTCAGGCGCAGGACAGGCTCAAAGTCGTCACCACCTTCACCGTGATCGCCGACATGGCGCAGAACGTCGCGGGGGACGCCGCCGACGTGGTGTCGGTGACGCGGCCCGGAGCCGAGATCCACGGCTATTCCCCCACACCCGGCGACCTGCGCGGGGCCATCGACGCCGACCTGATCCTCTGGAACGGCCTCAACCTGGAGCTTTGGTTCGAGCAGTTCCTGCGCAACCTGGGCGACATCCCCGCCGTCACGGTGAGCGACGGGATCACGCCCATTCCGATTGCCGAAGGCGCCTACGAGGGTCGCGCCAACCCCCATGCCTGGATCGGGGCGGATGCCGCGATGATCTATGTCGACAACATCCGCGACGCCCTGTCGGCGGCCGACCCGGCCAATGCCGCGACCTATGCGGCCAATGCCGAAAGCTACAAGGCGCAGATTTCGGCGGTTCTCGACCCGCTGCGCGCACGCCTGGCCGACATTCCCGAAGACGATCGCTGGCTTGTGACCTGCGAAGGCGCGTTCAGCTATCTGGCCCGCGATCTGGACCTGCGGGAGTTGTACCTCTGGCCGATGAACGCCGATGCCGTCGGCACGCCGCAACAGGTGCGCCGGGTCATCGACACGGTCCGTGAACACGATATTCCGGTCGTCTTCTGCGAAAGCACCGTCAACACCGACCCCGCCCGCCAGATCGCCCGCGAAACCGGCGCGGCCTACGGCGGGGAACTCTATGTCGACAGCCTGTCCGAAGCGGATGGCCCCGTCCCGACCTATCTCGACCTGTTGCGCGTCACCGCCGAGACGGTGGTGAATGGCCTGACGGCGGCGCGGTAGGCGACATGCTCAACAACACCAACGACGGCGGCGGGATCGATGCGACGGGGGTGACGGTCACCTATCGCAACGGCCACACCGCCCTGCGCGATGCCACCTTCCACATCCCGCGCGGCACGGTCACGGCCCTGGTCGGAGTCAATGGCGCGGGCAAATCCACCCTGTTCAAGGCCATCATGGGCTTCGTCCCGGCGTCGCGCGGGGACATCAAGCTGATGGGCCGGTCGGTCCGCGAAGCCCTCAAACAGAACGTCGTCGCCTATGTCCCGCAATCCGAGGAGGTCGACTGGGCCTTCCCCGTCCTCGTCGAAGACGTGGTGATGATGGGCCGCTACGGCCATATGGGACTGCTGCGCCGTCCCCGCGCCGCCGATCATGCCGCCGTGGCCGAGGCCCTGGCCCGCGTCGGCATGTCCGACTATCGCCACCGCCAGATCGGGGAATTGTCGGGCGGTCAGCGCAAGCGCGTCTTCCTGGCCCGCGCCCTGGCTCAGGACGGGCGCGTGATCCTGCTCGATGAGCCCTTCACCGGCGTCGACGTGAAGACCGAGGAGCAGATCATCGCCCTCCTGCGCGAAATGCGCGACGAAGGCCGCGTGATGCTGGTCTCGACCCACAACCTCGGCTCTGTGCCGGAATTCTGTGACCGCACCGTCCTGGTAAAGGGCACGGTTCTGGCCTATGGGCCCACGCCCGAAATCTTCACCCGCGAAAACCTCGAGGCGGCCTTCGGCGGGGTTCTGCGCCACTTCACCCTGGGCGGCTCCGACCTGCACCACGACGACGACAGCGATACCCGCGAGGTCAGGATCATCACCGACGACGAACGCCCCTTCGTCCTTTACGGCGAAAAGCGCGAGACGGACGACGATGCTTGATCCCTTCACCTACCCGTTCATGGTGAATGCGATGTGGGTGTCGGCGCTGGTCGGGGGGGTCTGTGCCTTCCTGTCCTGCTATCTGATGCTCAAGGGCTGGTCTCTCATTGGCGATGCCCTGTCCCATTCGGTCGTGCCGGGCGTGGCCGGGGCCTACCTTCTGGGGTTGCCCTTCGCCTTCGGGGCGTTCCTGTCGGGGGGCCTTGCCGCGCTTGCGATGCTCGTGCTGACCGAACGCAGCGGGCTCAAGTCGGATGTCATCATCGGCATCATCTTCACGTCCTTCTTCGGACTGGGCCTCTTCATGGTCTCGCTCAATCCGATCTCGGTCTCGGTCCAGACGATCACGATGGGGAACATCCTGGCCATCACGCCCGAGGACACGCTGCAACTGGCGCTGATCGGCTTCGTGTCGCTGGCCGTCCTGCTGGCCAAGTGGAAGGACCTGATGGTCACCTTCTTCGACGAAAACCACGCGCGCACCATCGGGTTGAAGCCCGACCTGCTCAAGCTCGTGTTCTTCACACTGCTGTCGGCCTGCGTCGTTGCGGCGATGCAGACAGTCGGCGCCTTTCTGGTGATCGCGATGGTCGTGACGCCGGGGGCCACGGCCTATCTGCTGGTCGACCGGTTCCCGCGCCTGCTGATGCTGTCGGTCGCCATCGGGTCGGGCACGTCCTTCGTCGGGGCCTACCTCAGCTTCTTCGCCAACGGCGCGACGGGCGGCATCATCGTTGCACTCCAGACGGCTATTTTTCTTGTGGCGTTCATTTTCGCGCCCAAGCACGGCCTGTTGGCCAGCCGCAGACGCGCACGGACGGCGGCACCATGATCGAGACTCTGCTTCTGCCGTTCCAATTTCCGTTCATGCAGAACGCCTTCCTGATCTCGCTCATCGTGGCCCCGGCGGCGGCGTTGCTGTCGTGTTTCCTGGTCCTGAAGGGATGGGCCCTGATGGGCGATGCCGTCAGCCATGCGATCCTGCCGGGGGTGGTCATCGCCTATCTCTGGGGCCTGCCGCTGATCGTCGGGGCCTTTGCAGCGGGAATGGGATGTGCCCTGCTGACCGGGTATCTGTCGGAAAACTCCCGCATCAAGCGCGACACCGTCATGGGCGTGGTCTTTTCGGGGATGTTCGCGGTCGGGCTGATCCTTTTCGTGGCGTTCCCAACCGATGCCCACCTCGACCATATCCTGTTCGGGAACATGTTGGGCGTCGGCGGCGACGACATCGTGACGGCCCTCGCCATCTCGGTGCCCGTGGCGCTCATCCTCGCGATAAAATGGCGCGACCTGTTGCTCCACGCGTTCGATCCCGCGCAGGCGCAGGCATCGGGCCTCAACACGCAACTTCTGCATTACGGATTGCTCACGATCCTGTCGCTGACGGTGGTCGCGGTGCTCAGCTCCGTGGGCCTGATCCTTGCCGTTGCCCTTCTGGTGACTCCGGGGGCGGTGGCCTTCCTGCTGACACGCAGCTTCGGCTGGATGCTCATCACGGCTGTGGTCGTCTGCCTTGGCGGCATGATCGGCGGCGTCTACGCCAGCTTCTGGCTCAACAGCGCGCCTGCCCCGACGGTCGTTCTGATGCTTTCCGCGGCCTTCCTAGCCGCCTTCGCCCGCCGCCGCTGGCAGATCGCGCGGACCTCGGCCTGAACGAAAAAGGCCGCCCCGAAGGGCGGCCATTACTCGTTAACAGAATTGGATTACATCGAAAGGATGGCTTCGATGTCCTGTGCGTCCGTGCTGCCGTTCGACGACGTCGCAAGGAAATACAGTTCGGCCACCTGTGCGTCGGTCAGGGTCGAGGCGTCGACTTCAAAGCCTTCACTCGTGAGGAAATTCTGAACCGAGGTGACGATCGAATTCTCGCCTTCGTAGACCATGAAGTCACCTTCGACGGCCGCAGCGCGGCGGGTCTCGACGGCTGCCGACATCGGGCTTTCGTCGGCCAGCACGGCTTCGATGCGGTTGCGCTTCGTGCTTCCGTCGTCGGTGGAGGTTGAGGCGAGATAGATCTCGATGACTTGCTGGTCGTTCAGCTGCTCGATGGTGTAATCGGAGTATTCGGTCTCCAGCACCTGCTCGACTTCCGCCACGATGGTCGGCGATACGCCGGTATAAGCGAAGGCCGATGTGGCGGTCAGAGTGGCAGCGGCGATAATTCCAAAGCGGGTCATGTGTGTTCCTTTCAGTCTCTCAGAGAAGAGCGCTGTCGTTTGCGTCTTCGATGCAGAAAGAATGCGCGGACCCGCCCAAAGGTTGCCGAAATTTGGAAAATTTAATTCGGGAACCAAAGGGGGATCACGCGCGTTGCCAGCGCCCCCAAAATGCCCGGACGAAATCCGCCGACCGCAGGGTCACAGGAACTTGGCGTAATCGCTGGCCAGAAGGTGCCGCGGCGCCTCGTCTTCCTCGATCTCGGCAAAGCGACCGATGCGTTCGCGGAACCAATTGTCGGTGTCGTCGTCGTTGACGGTGCTGACCTCTCCGATCAACACATCGCCCCCCTCGCCCCAGAAGGCATGCCAGTCGCCCGGCATCAGCGTCACGCTCTCACCCGGCGCTAGGCGCAGAACCTCGCCCGGCGCAAAGTCCCGCCGGATGCCGTCACAGAACACAGTCCCCCCGGCCCCGGCATCAAAGGAGCCGTCCGCCGCCGAGCCGAACATCTCGATGGCGAGCGTCGCACCCCCCCGGTTGATGATATCCTCGGCCTTGAGCCAGTGGCGGTGCATCGGGCTCAGCTGATCGTGGCGCGAGATCATGATCTTTTCGGCATAGCACATACCGCCGCCCCGCTTCAGATCGGCCTGCCGGCCGTTGCGCGTGGTGAACAGGAACAGCCCCATCTCCCGGAACCGGCCCTGGCCGTAGTCGGTGATGTCCCACCCGAACTTGCCGTCGATCAGGGGCTGGATGTCGCCGCGCCGCGCCCGCATCTGGTCGGGCGTCCAATAGGCGAAGGGCGGCAGGACGTAGCCGAAAGACCGGATGAATTCGTCCGCCGCCGCCATGATGTCGTTGATCTCGGATCGTTTCATCGACGCCCCCCTGTCGGAGTAGTGCCGCGCCGTCGCCGGGAAATCCAGTCCGTCATCCCTGCGCGGACCCGATGTCAAGAAGCCTTCAGCACACCGCGCGCGATCTGATCGGCCTCGATGCTCTCGAACAGCGCCTTGAAGTTGCCCTCCCCAAAGCCGTCGTCGCCCTTGCGCTGGATGAACTCGAAAAAGATCGGGCCGATGCAGGTCTTCGAGAAGATCTGCAACAGGATGCGGGTCTCGCCGCCGCCCACCACGCCCTCGCCGTCGATCAGGATGCCATGCGCTTCCATCCGGTCCAGCGGCTCCTGATGGTCGGTCACGCGGTCGCGGCTCAACTCGTAATAGGTCGCGGGCGGCTTCGGCATGAAGGTCACGCCATTGGCCGCAATCGCATCGACGGCCGCATAGATGTCCTTGGCGCCCACGGCGATGTGCTGGATCCCCTCACCCTTGTAGCGCTTGAGGTATTCGACGATCTGCCCGGTCTCGCCCCGATCCTCGTTGATCGGGATGCGGATGCGACCGCAGGGTGAGGTCAGCGCCCGGCTCAGCAGGCCCGAATGCTTGCCCTGAATGTCGAAGAACCGGATTTCGCGGAAGTTGAACAGATCGCCGTAAAAGCGGAACCAGACATCCATGTTCCCCTTGTGCACGTTATGCGTCAGGTGATCGAGGTAGTGGAAGCCCACGCCCTCGGGATGGGCCTGCCCGATCCAGTCGAACTCCGCATTGTAGGGCGAGGCGTCGCGATACTGGTCAATGAAATAGATCAGGCTGCCGCCGATCCCGACGATGGCGGGCACATCCATCGCCTTGCCCGGGCCGTCATAGGCCGTGGCCCCCTTCGACACCGCATGGCGGAATGCATGCTGCGCGTCGGCGACACGCCACCCCATCGACGGCGCACAGGGGCCATGTTCGGCGACAAATTCCATGGCGTGGCTGCCGGGTTCGGCGTTGATCAAATAGGTGATGTCGCCCTGCTGCCAGACCTCGATGGCCTTGGTGCGGTGCGTGGCCACATGGGCATAGCCCTGACGTGTGAACAGCGCGCGCAGGGCGTCGGGGTCCTCGTGGGCGAACTCGACGAATTCGAACCCGTCGGTTCCCGCCGGATTGGCCTCGGTGATTTCGGCATAGGGGGCGTGATGCGGGAAGGGACCCATGGCTGACTCCTGTCTGTTATTCTCCCCTTTTCGCATGAGATCGCCGCAGGACGTGCGCAAATCCGGCCTGTCGGCAAGGCCGGATGCGCGCAGACGGCATTCATGCTATTAATCACGCAACGAACCCGCATGGACTCAAAGATGCTCGACGATATTGACCGCAAACTTCTCCATTTGCTCCAGACCGACGCAAGCCAGACGTCCGAGGCGCTCAGCCAGCGCCTCCACCTCTCGGCCAGCCAGATCAGCCGCAGGCGTGCCCGGCTGGAGGTGTCCGGCGTGATCCGCGCGACCGTCGCGCGGCTCGATCCGGCGAAACTCGATCTCGATGTGCAGGCCTTCGTGCAGGTGGAAATGGCCAGCCAGTCTCCCGACGTGGCCCGGGCCTTCCTGCGCCTGCTCACGGACGAACCGCGGGTGACCTCGGTCTGGACGCTGACGGGTCAGGCCGACTACCTGCTGCGCGTGTGGTGCGCGGACCTGGCACAGCTCAACGACCTGATCCACCGCGTCCTGTTGCCCCATCCCGCCGTCGCCCGCGTCCAGAGCCAGATCGTCATGGATCAACCCAAACGCGACGCCCCCCTGCCGGTCTAGGTCTTGGTTCGGTCGTCGCCCATCAGCACGGTTGTGGGGCGGCATCAAACCCGGCTAGACCGAACGGCATGGAGTCCTTTCTGTTTCAAGCAGCTATCTATCTGGCGGCGGCCGCGCTCTGCGTGCCGCTGGCGGTCCGGTTCGGCCTCGGCTCGGTCCTGGGGTACCTGGTCGCGGGCGTCCTGATCGGGCCCATCACTGGCCTCGTGGGGTCCGAGACGGAAAGCCTTCAGCATTTCGCCGAATTCGGCGTGGTCATGATGCTGTTCCTCATCGGTCTGGAACTGGAGCCGAAGGCGCTTTGGGACATGCGGCGGCGCTTGTTGGGCCTGGGCTTTGGTCAGGTTGTGCTGACCGTCGGGGTCGTCATGGCGGCCGCGATGTTCTTCGGCTTCGCCTGGCAACCGGCCCTGGGCATCGGCATGATCTTTGCGCTCAGCTCCACCGCCATCGTCATGCAGACGCTCGAGGAGAAGGACCTGACCTCCACCCGGGGCGGCAGATCGGCGTTTTCGGTTCTGCTGGCGCAGGACATCGTCGTGATCCCGATGCTGGCGATCATGCCGCTGCTGGCCGTCGGCTCCATGACCGGCAATGCCGGGTCCGGCGGCGACGGCCACGGCGGCGAAGCGGCCCCGATGGGCGACGGCGAAAGCGCGCGGATGGTGGCCGAGGTCACCACCTGGGTCAGCAGCCTGCCCGGTTGGGGCGCGGCGCTCGCCACGGTCGGGGCGGTGGCGATCGTGATCCTGGGCGGGCACTATCTGACGCGGCCGATGTTCCGCTTTGCCGGACATGCCCGTCTGCGCGAGATGCATACCGTCGTCTCGCTACTCTTCGTGATCGGCGTCGCCGTGCTGATGTCGCTGGTGGGCCTGTCGCCCGCGCTTGGCACGTTCCTGGCCGGTGTGGTGCTGGCCAACTCGGAATTCCGGCACGAACTCGAGGCCGATATCCAGCCGTTCAAGGGCCTGCTTCTGGGCCTGTTCTTCATCACCGTCGGCGCCGGGATCGACTTCGGCACCCTCGCCGGCGCACCATTCGTCGTGCTGGCCATCGTGGTCAGCCTGATGGTCGCCAAGGGTGTGATCCTTTATCTGTTGGCGGTCTTCGCGCGGCTGAAGGGGCGGGATCGCGTGCTCTTCACGCTGAGCCTGGCGCAGGCGGGCGAATTCGGTTTCGTCCTGTCGTCGGTCGCCTTGCAGGACGGGGTCATCGCGCAGGAAGTATCGGACATCCTGCTGCTGTCGATTGCTCTGTCGATGCTGCTGACGCCGCTTCTCTTCATCGCCTACGAACGGATTTCCGCGCACAAGAGCGTGGACGACGCCGAGCAGGACGACGACATCGACGAACAGGCCGAGGTCATCATCGCCGGTGTCGGGCGCTTCGGCCAGGTCGTGCACCGCATGTTGCAGGGTGCGGGCCTGCGGTCGGTCGTTCTGGACCGGGACATGGACACCATCCAGTTGCTGCGCAAATTCGGGATCAAGACCTATCTGGGCGATCCGACCCGGCCCGAACTTCTGGAGGCGGCGGGGATCTCGAAGGCGAAGGTCATCGTCGTGGCGCTCGACAACAAGACCGACGCGATCCGTCTGGTCCGCATGGCCAAGGAAGCGAACCCCGACATCCACGTCGTCGCCCGCGCCTATGACCGGGTCCATGTCTATGAGCTGTATCGCGCGGGGGCCGATCAGATCGTGCGGGAAATGTTCGACTCGAGCCTGCGTGCGGGGCGTTATGTGCTGGAACAGATGGGCTGGTCCGAGACCGACGCCTATGAAGCGCGCGACGCGTTCTTCCGGCATGACCGTCAGGCGATGCTGGAATTGGCCAAGCTTTGGGAGCCGGGTGTCCCGATCACAGACAACTCTGCCTATGCCGAAAAGGCGCGCGAGTTCAGCAAGGGGCTGGAGAACGCCCTGCTGACGCGCTTTGGCGAGGATGCGGAGGCCGCCGAGGCGGCCAAGCAAGCAAACCGTTCCGACGACGACAAATCCGAGGCGTCATAATCGGGGTGTCAGGGTTACCCGTGGGTAACCCTTTCTGATATATTAATAAAATGGGGAAACGCGCGCTGCCCCGCAGTCAGAGGCCCTTGGCCTGATAGCTGGCCGCAATTCGCCCGATGGAGACGATGAAGCCCGCAGTGCGCAGGTCGGTGACATCGTCACGGGCGTGCCAGACCTCCCGCATGGCGCCGTAAGCCGCACGCATCGTGTCGTCGAGACCCGAGCGCACCAGTTCCAGCTCGCCCGCGCCGCGCAGGTAGTTCGACTTGAAATCGTCCGACAGCTTCCACGGCACCGCCGTGTTGGCCGACAGGCGCTCCAACTCGTCCACCAGAGCCTGGTGACGGGCTTCCTCGGCCCGGCGCTCCATGCGGCCGAAACGGATGTGCGACAGGTTCTTGACCCATTCGAAATAGCTGACCGTGACGCCGCCCGCGTTGGCATAGAGGTCGGGGATGATGACGCAGCCCCGTTCCGCAAGAATGTCATTGGCCTGCGACGTGACCGGGCCATTCGCCGCCTCGATGATGAGGGGGGCCTTGATGGCCTTGGCGTTGCCTTCGTGGATGACCCCTTCGAGCGCGGCGGGGATCAGGATGTCGCACTCCGCCTCGAGCAGCTTGTTGCCGTCGGCCTCATAGGTGGCGCCGGGGAAGTTCTTTACCCCGCCGGTCTCGACGATGTGGGCGCGCAGGGCGTCGATATCGAGGCCGCTGTCCAACATGACCGCACCGTCCCGCTCGATCACCGCGATGACCTTGGAGCCGTCTTCCTGGCTGAGGAACTTGGCGGCATGAAAGCCCACGTTGCCGAGGCCCTGCACCACGATCCGTTTGCCGTCGAGCGTGCCGGTCAGGCCCGCGGCGGCCTTGTCTTCGGGGTGGCGGAAGAATTCGCGCAGGGCGTATTGCACACCCCGTCCCGTCGCCTCGACCCGGCCCGCGATACCGCCCGCGTTCAGCGGCTTGCCGGTGACGCAGGCGCGGCCGTTGATGTCGGTGGTGTTCATGCGCTGATATTGATCGGAGATCCACGCCATCTCCCGCTCGCCCGTGCCCATGTCGGGGGCGGGCACGTTCTGGGCCGGGTTGATCAGGTCGCGCTTGATAAGCTCATAGGCGAACCGGCGGGTGATCAGCTCAAGCTCATGCGGGTCCCACTGGGTCGGATCGATGCAGAGACCGCCCTTGGAGCCGCCGAACGGCGTCTCGACCAGGGCACATTTGTAAGTCATCAGAGCAGCCAGCGCCTCGACCTCGTCCTGATGGACGGCGAGGGAGTAGCGGATGCCGCCCTTCACGGGCTCCATGTGTTCGGAGTGAACCGAACGGTACCCGGTGAAGGTGTGGATGGACCCCCGAAGGCGGACGCCGAACCGCACCGTATAGGTCGCGTTGCAGACCCGGATCTTTTCGACCAGGCCGGGGCGCAGGTCCATCAAGGCGACGGCCTTGTCGTACATCGCGTTGACCGAGGCGCTGAAACCGCCGTGTTGTTGAGCCATTTTCCAATTTCCTCCCTTAGGTGCGCCAATTCCAAGAGGGCGCACCCCGGAAGGTATCTGCCCCGTTTGGAAACGACGCAACCAAGAACAGGGAAGTGTTTAAATTGGCTGAACAATGCCTTTTTTTTACCCTAATCCTGCCTGCCGGACACCGCGTTCGCGATTGATAAAAATTGCGACGACTCACCAGTCGGGGAGTCCGAATCCGTTTTTGAGAGAGTGATGTCTGCCATGTCATGCCGCCCAGGAATTAAAACCCACCGAGGCCAATTGGCCAGCTCCGTCTCATCGTTCCACACGAAGGAAGACGGAAGCCTTACAATTTTCGGCCTTATCATGTTCTTCTTGATGATGGTCGGCGCGGGCGTCGCGCTGGACATCATGCGAGCCGAAGTCGCGCGAACCGATCTGCAGAATGCGGTCGACCGCGCGGTGCTGTCCGCCGCTTCCAAGAAGCAGACCCGCGACGCCGAGACGGTGGTCAAGGACTTCGTCCGCGCCGCTGGCCTAGACCCGGATACGGTGTCGGTCGATTCATACGACGACGGCTCCCTGCGCCGGGTCTCCATCGCGAGCGAGAGCCGGACCAACAGTCTGTTCCTCGATCTTCTGGGCGTCGACGAGCTGGTGCAGCCGATCTCGAGCGAGGCCCGCGAGGTGCGCACCGAACTGGAGCTGTCGCTCGTCCTCGACATCTCGGGATCCATGGGCGGCGCAAAGATCAACTCGCTGCGGTCCGCCGCATCGTCCTTCGTCGACGAACTCTTGGACGGTCGCGAGGACCTGACCAGCATCTCGCTGGTCCCCTACAACGACCGCGTGAACGCAGGCTCGGTTGTGGCGAATGTCTTCAATCTGACCGACGAGCACACGCTGTCGAACTGCGTCGTCTTCTCGGACGCGGAATTCCAGCGTCTCGATCAGCCGGACGGCACCGAGTTGCAGCGGATGGGTCACTTCGACTTCCGCACCAGCTACAACGACGGCAATCCGGCCGGCCTTGTGACCAACCCCAACTGCGTGACCGGCGAATACGGCGCGATCGTGCCATGGTCCAATGACGTCACCCTGCTCCAGAACCGCATCGCGGGCCTGGGCGCCAGCCATTGGACCGCGATGGACCTGGGCGTGAAGTGGGGCACCCTGCTGCTCGACCCGTCGTCGCGCGACGAGCTGCTGACGATGAACACCTCGGCCGATGTCCCCGATGAGCTGCGCGTCGACTCTGAATTCCTGGGTCGGCCGGCAGACTATCGTCAGGCCGGCACCGACAAGGTTCTGGTCGTGATGACCGACGGCGTGAACACCACCCAGTGGGACCTCAAGCCGTCGCGCAAGAGCGGACCTTCGGCCATCTATGTCGAGCGTGTCTGCGTCGGCAACTGCACCGACCTGCCGGATGTGGCCGCGGGCGAAGCGCCCAATGGCAATACCTTCGGTGCGAAGGGTCTGGGCTGCGGCACGCGGACGGTCGCGACCGCCGAGTTCTATGACCAGTGCCGGGCACAGTTCGACGACGACGTCGATGGCAATTGGGAAATCCGCTATTCGGTCTATTCCCCGGCCCGTCCGAACTCGAACAAGTTCTGGCGCGATGCGACCAACTCCTGGGCCAACAGCCCGCAGGGTGGCAACAACGCCGTGCGCCTCGACTGGGCGGAAGTCTTCGGCTCGATCTCGATGAGCACCTTGGCCAACGAGATCATGGCCGGCTCGCACTACGATACCCGGGTCGATTACTTCTACTCCTGGGAATCAACCCACGGTCAGTCGCGCGCGGACAACAACCTGTCCAACATCTGCGCAAGGGCCCGGGCGCAGGGTGTGGTGATCTTCACCATCGCCTTCCAGGCTCCGCAGGCCGGACAGGACGCGATGCGCGACTGCGCGGGGGCAGGCAACCAGTCGAAGTACTTCGATGTGGCCGGCCTCGACATCGAAACCGCCTTCGACGACATCCTGGCTTCGGTCACCCGTCTGAGGTTGTCGCAGTGACCCGGCCCCTTCCCTTCCCGCGTCCGGGCCGGACTTCCGTGATGTCCCGGATCTGGTCCCGCCTGACGGCGGCAATCCTGGGGCGGCTCGACGCCGCCCTGGGCCTGCCCCGGGCCGCGCGCGAAGCGGGGGGGCTCACGGTCGAATTCGTCATCCTGCTGCCCGCCTTCCTGATGGTCTTCATCTCGTCGTTCGAGGCAAGCATCTTCCTGACGCGCCAGATCATGATCGAACGCGCCGTGGATATCGCCGTCCGCGAAATCCGGCTCGACTCCAACAGCACCGTGACCCAGGGCCAGTTGCGCCGGAAAATCTGCCAGCACGTGCGGGTCGTGAGCAATTGCGAACTGGACCTGCTGGTGGAGCTGACGGAAATCAGCCCGACCAACTATGCGGTGCCCACGTCGGACACGCCTTGCGTAAACCGCCTGACATCCGTCGTGCCGCCGCCCGACTACGTCGAGAACCGTGCCGGCCGGATGATCATGCTGCGGGCTTGTTACTCGGCCGAACCGCAGCTGCCGTTCACGACGATGACGACCAATACACTCTACCGGACCAACACCCTCGGCTCCTATCTGGTGGCCGACAATGAGGATGGCTCGATCCGGACCGTCACATCGACCATCTTCGTGGTCGAAAGCAACTAAGGAACGATTGACATGAAATTCCCGTTCCGGTTCCGCCTGCGCCCCACGCCCAAAACCCGCTTCGACCGCGACGAGCGTGGTTCGATGTCGATCGAGACGGTTCTGACGCTGCCGCTGATGATCCTGATGTTCATCATTGGCTACCAGTATTTCGACGCCTACCGCCGTGAAGTCGCGATCACCAAGGCAAGCTATGCCGTCGCGGACCTGCTGTCGCGGCGCCAGGACCTGGTGACGCCGTTCGATCTGGAAGGTCTGACCACGGTGTTCGAGACGCTGACCTTCTCGACCGACGAACGCACCTACATGCGGTTCAGCGAAGTGCGCCGCGAGGCCGGCGGCGGCCTTAAGGTCATCTGGTCCTATGCCACCGACGAACAGCTGGCGCTGAACGACCTGCGGGTGCAGGCCTATCTGAGCAAGATCCCCCGACTTGCCGTCAACGAACGCATCCTTCTGGTCGAAAGCTTCACCTACGACAGCCCGCGCTTCGGCACGACGTTCAATCAGTTGATCCAGTCCCGTTCCGAAACCGATGCGGCCGGCAACCCGCGCTTCACCGTCGGGCTCGAGGACCGCATCATCAGCAACATCGTCCCGATCAGCGCGCGCTACGATGCCCGGATCGCCTTTGCCCCGGAAGGCGAGGAAGGCGATGACGTGACGGTCAACAACACCGATTGCGACGACGAAATCGTGCCGGTGGATGGCGAGGAACTGGTCGGCGCGGGCAATTGCACCGACTGATGCCGCGCCCTTGTGCCGACGCCTGACCGACGACCTCGCCCAACCGGCGGGGTCTTTCGCTTATGGCGGGTCGCCCCCTCTCGACTCTGGCTGCTGGCGCCCCGATATTGTGGCGATGCGCCTGCCCGACAGTTTCCTCGACGACCTCCGCAACCGGCTGAGCCTTTCGGCTGTGGTCGCGCGCAAGGTGACGTGGGACATGAAGAAGACCAATCAGGCCAAGGGCGATTGGTGGGCCCCCTGCCCCTTCCATCAGGAAAAATCGGCCAGCTTCCATGTCGATGACCGGAAGGGGTTCTATTACTGCTTCGGCTGTCAGGCGAAGGGCAACGTGTTCGGCTTCGTGCAGGAAACCGAGAACGTGGGCTTCATGGAAGCGGTGGAGATCCTGGCGCGCGAGGCCGGGATGCCCATGCCCGCCCGCGACCCCCGCGCCGCCGAAAAGTCCGACCATCGCAGCAAGCTGGCCGAGGTGGCCGAGATGGCGGCCAAGTGGTTCCGCCTGCAACTGTCGACCGGGGCCGCCTCGGCCGCGCGCGACTATCTGGACCGACGTGGCCTGACGCCCGCCACGCTGGAGCGGTTCGAGATCGGCTTTGCGCCGGATGCCTCGGACGCCCTGCTGCGGGCGCTGACCGACAAGGGCATCGCGTTCGACCTGATCGAAGGGGCGGGTCTGGCCGTGCCGCCCGAGGACGGGCGCGCCGCGCGCGACCGCTTCATCCACCGCATCATCTTTCCGATCCGCGACGGGCGCGGGCGCTGCATCGGGTTCGGCGGGCGGGCGATGAACCCCAACGCCAAGGCCAAGTATCTGAATTCGCCCGAGACGGCGCTCTTCGACAAGGGGTCGAACCTCTACAACCTGGGGCCCGCGCGGACGGCTGCGGGCAAGGGTCAGCCGCTTGTGGTGGCCGAGGGCTATATGGATGTCATCGCGCTCCACCAGGCCGGATTCGAGGCGGCAGTCGCCCCGCTTGGCACCGCCGTGACCGAACGACAGCTGGCGCTCCTCTGGCGGATCACGCCCGAACCGTTGATCGCGCTTGACGGTGATGCGGCGGGTCAGAGGGCCGGTTTGCGCGTCGCCGATCTTGCCCTGCCGCTGATGGAGGCGGGACAGGCGCTGCGATTCGCGATCCTGCCCGAAGGACAGGACCCCGACGACCTGATCCGCGCCAAGGGGCCGCAGGCGATGCAGGACATCCTGGACGACGCCCGCCCGATGATTTCCCTGCTCTGGCAGCGCGAGGTGGCCGGGAAATCCTTCGACAGCCCCGAGCGGCGCGCCATGCTGGACCGGACTCTGCGCGAGGTGTTGCGGCGCATCAGGGACCCGTTCCTCCGGCGTCATTACGGCGACGAAATCGCGCGGCTGCGCGGTGATCTCTTCGGCGTCGCCCCGCGCGACATGGCCCCGCAGAATAGCGGGCGCGGCGATCGTCCGTGGACCCCGAACTGGACCCCGGGCCGCAAATGGCAGCCACCTCCGCAGGCAACGGCGACCGCGCGCGGGTCCGCCCTGGCCTCGGGCAACGCGAACCCCGACGCGATGCTGGAACAGGTCGCGCTGGCCGGGCTGATCGTCCACCCCGCCCTTCTGTCCGAGTTCACGCCGGATCTGGAGGCAGCGAACTGGTCGCGCGACGATCACGCCGAAATCGCGGGCATTCTGCTGGCTTCGGAAACGGGTATAGACCTGCGCGACAAAGTGGCGGCCCGGATCGGGGAAGAAGACCTTGAAACCCTTCTTGGTCAGGGCCATCTCCGAGTCTCGCCTGTGTTGCGGTCCGAGGATGGGGCACGGCGCTGCGTGCGCGACGCGCTGAACAAACTGGCGGCGCGCCGAGGTGCCGATCGCGAGCGG
This sequence comes from Jannaschia pohangensis, assembly GCF_900113875.1. GTDB lineage: Bacteria > Pseudomonadota > Alphaproteobacteria > Rhodobacterales > Rhodobacteraceae > Jannaschia > Jannaschia pohangensis. The sequence continues at coordinate 89,868 of NZ_FORA01000002.1, forward strand.
CGGGAGGCGATGGAGGATTTCGCGGATGATACCGCCGACGAAGCTGTGATGTGGCGGCTTGCCGAAGCGACGCGCCGCAGGGATGCCGCGGCCCGCAGCGGCGGTTCCGACGACGACGGCCCCGGCGATGACGATGCGGCGGACAAGGATTACCTGCAGGGCCTTCTGGACACGAAGGTCTGGGAAAAGACGAAGAAAAAGTGATTCGGGGTGCGGCCCCCGGCGATTCGCGTTAGTGATTCGCAATCAGACCATGAAGAATCACTCCCCTGAACGGAGCGCGGCGATGGCCAAGGACACGGACGACGACCAGAAGCAGGACAATGACGGCGATCACTCGCTCGATATGAGCCAGGCTGCCGTCAAACGGATGATCGCCGAAGCGCGGACCCGGGGCTATATCACCTACGACCAGCTCAACGAAGTGCTGCCGCCCGAACAGGTGTCGTCCGAACAGATCGAAGACGTAATGTCGATGCTGTCCGAAATGGGCATCAACATCATCGAGGCCGAAGAGGCCGAGGAAGACGACGACAAGGCCACCGGCTCCACCGCGGTCGTCGACGCGTCCAAGAAGGGCGGCGATGTCGCCACGACCGAGGGCACGGCCGAAAAGCTGGACCGCACCGATGACCCCGTGCGCATGTACCTGCGCGAGATGGGATCGGTCGAACTGCTCAGCCGCGAGGGCGAGATCGCCATCGCCAAGCGGATCGAGGCCGGCCGCAACACGATGATCCTGGGCCTGTGCGAAAGCCCGCTGACCTTCCAGGCGATCACCATCTGGCGCGACGAACTTCTGTCCGAAGACATCCTTCTGCGTGACGTCATCGATCTGGAAACCACCTTCGGGGACCAGTTGGGTGAAGACGGTGAAGCGCCGGTCGTGGGCGCGACCGCCCCGGCCAACGACAACAAGGCGGACGCCAAGCCCGAGCTGGACGCCGACGGTAACCCGATCTCCAACGCCGACGACGAGGACGAGGACGAGGACGAAGGCGCGAACATGTCGCTGGCCGCGATGGAGGCCGCGCTGAAACCGCGAGTCCTCGAGACGCTGGACCGGATCGCCGACGACTACGCCCATCTGGCCGAGATGCAGGACCTTCGGATCAGCGCGACGCTGAACGAGGACGGCAGCTTTTCGTCGACCGAGGAAACCACCTATCAGACCCTGCGCTCCGAGATCGTCGAACTGGTGAATTCGCTTCACCTGCACAACAACCGGATCGAGGCCCTGATCGATCAGCTCTACGGCATCAACCGCCGCATCATGTCCATCGACAGCGGAATGGTGAAGCTGGCCGACCAGGCCCGGATCAACCGCCGCGACTTCATCGAGGAATATCGCGGTCACGAGCTTGACCCCGGCTGGGTCGACCGTATGGCCGAAAAGACCGGGCGCGGCTGGCAGGCCCTGTTCGAGCGGTCGCGCGACAAGGTCGAGGAATTGCGCGCGGACATGGCGCAGGTCGGCCAATACGTCGGCGTCGACATCAACGAATTCCGCCGCATCGTGAACCAGGTCCAGAAGGGCGAAAAGGAAGCCCGTCAGGCCAAGAAGGAAATGGTCGAGGCGAACCTGCGTCTCGTGATTTCCATCGCCAAGAAATACACCAACCGCGGCCTTCAGTTCCTGGATCTGATCCAGGAGGGCAACATCGGCCTGATGAAAGCCGTCGACAAGTTCGAGTATCGGCGCGGCTACAAGTTCTCGACCTATGCGACCTGGTGGATCCGTCAGGCGATCACCCGGTCCATCGCCGACCAGGCCCGCACGATCCGCATCCCCGTCCACATGATCGAGACCATCAACAAGCTGGTCCGGACCGGCCGCCAGATGCTGCACGAGATCGGCCGCGAACCCACGCCGGAGGAACTGGCCGCCAAGTTGCAGATGCCGCTGGAAAAGGTCCGCAAGGTGATGAAGATCGCCAAGGAGCCGATTTCGCTCGAGACGCCCATCGGCGACGAGGAAGACAGCCAGCTTGGCGACTTCATCGAGGACAAGAATGCCGTCCTGCCGCTGGATTCCGCCATTCAGGAGAACCTGAAGGAAACCACGACCCGCGTTCTGGCCTCGCTCACCCCGCGCGAGGAACGCGTGCTGCGCATGCGCTTCGGCATCGGAATGAACACCGACCACACGCTGGAAGAAGTCGGCCAGCAGTTCTCGGTGACCCGCGAACGCATCCGTCAGATCGAAGCGAAGGCGCTGCGCAAGCTCAAACACCCGAGCCGGTCTCGCAAGCTGCGGTCGTTCCTCGACCAATAGGCGCAGGTCCCGGGACGCGCGTTCTGATCCACTCAAAAGGGCTCGACCAAAGCGGACGAGCCCTTTTTCGTCGAACCGGGTCGCGCCGCCGCTCCCTTGCCGTCGAGCGCCAGTCCGCTACCCTGTCGCCCAACAGAGAGGATCGCCCATGGATTTCCTGAAGAAACTCTTCGGCGGGCTCGGCCCTGCCGCCGCACCCCCCGAGACGCCCGCGACAGAGACCTACAACGGCTTCACCATAAGCGCCGCCCCGATGGACGCGGGCGGCGAATTCCGGATTGCCGCCACCATCGAAAAGGACGGCAAGGTCCACAACCTGATCCGCGCCGACACGCTGCGCGACCGCACCGCCGCGACCGAGGCATCGATGGCCAAGGCCCGGCAGGTAATCGACGAACAGGGCGACCGCCTCTTCGGCTGACCTTCTCTGCTTTCGAAATACTCCACGGGGGGTCCGGGGGTGTGAAACCCCCGGCCCGCCCTCAGGTCTTGCGCCAGAATTTGGAGATGTTGTCGATGGTTTCCAGCGGGTCCGTGATCCCACGGGCCGTCCGAAAGTCTTCAACGGCCTTCGCGCAGGGCGCCAAAGCATAATCGTCGATGATACAAAAGCCACCGACACTCAACTTGTCGTAGAGCGATTCCAGCGCCTGGATCGTGGAGCTGTACATATCCCCGTCGAGCCGCAGAATGGCCAGCTGATCGATCGGCGCATCGGGCAAGGTGTCCTCGAAAAAGCCCTTCAAGAACACCACCTGCTCGTCGAGCAGGCCATAGCGGCGGAAATTCTCGCGCACCTGCTCCTCGGAGACGGCGAGAAAACCGTATCGATGATGCTTGTCACCTGCGTCTGCGGGGTATTTTCCCTCTTCCGGCGGGGGCAATCCCTCGAAACTGTCGGCAACGAAGACGCGGCGGTCGGTGACGTCATGCGCCTTCAAGATGCCGCGCATCAGGATGCAGGAGCCACCGCGCCACACGCCGGTCTCGATGAAATCGCCGGGCACGCCCTCTGCGATGACGGTCCGGACGCAGGCATCGATGTTGTCGAGCCGTTTCATCCCGACCATCGTATCGGCATAGCCAGGCCAGGCTTCGCCCCCCTCGCGCGCCTCGGCCGACAGCCGACGATCGATCCCGATCACGAGGCCGCGGCCCGCGAAGATCTTCGTCACGCCTGCGATCACTGCTTCGGCTAATGGTCCCTTGCGCCGCCGGAAGGCACCATATGGCGCGGGCGGCTCGGGCCAGAGCGAGAAGGAGAGCGTCTTCTTGAGGAGCGAGATGTAGAGATCCGTCGACGTCTCCATGGGGTATCCTTCGCGGCTGCTGTCGAAGGCCCAAGTATTGGGAATGGGCGCGACTGTCAAAGCGGCGCCCATGCCACGGGGTCAATCCTCCAGAATGAAGGTCACCATCATGTTGACCTGATAGTGGTCGACCTTGCCGTCCTTCACGCGGACGTATTGCTCCTTGACCCAGGCGCTGGTCACGTTGCGCAGGGTGTCGTTGGCGCGCTTGATCCCTTCGGCGACGGCGTCGTCGAAACTGGTGGTCGAGGTTGCGGAAATCTCGGTAACGCGGGCTACGGACATGATGTTCTCCCTTTGCATTGAACAGGGCAAGCCTGCGCGGTCGGGCCAAGGGGGTCAATTGCGCAGCCGCAGCATGAGCGGACTGCGACAGTCGCGTCCCTTGGCGGCGGCCGCGACGCAGGGTAGGTCGAGGCATGCGATACCTGCATGATCTTTCGCCGTCGACGCGGGCGGCCCTGGGCGACCGGGACGTCATTGTCTTCGACGGTGTCTGCGTGCTCTGTTCGGGATTCTTCCGCTTCGTCCTGCGCCATGACCGGGCAGAACGCTTCCACTTCGTCACGGCCCAGTCGGATTTGGGTCAGGCGATGTACCGCGACCTTGACCTGCCGACAGATGATTTCGAGACGAACCTTGTCATCACCGATGGCCGGATTCACGAGAGGCTCGACGCCTTTGCCGCCGCCATGCGCGCCCTTGGCGGGATCTGGTCGGTGGCGGGTCTGGTGCGGGGTCTGCCCGCCTGGGCCAAGGATCCGGTCTATCACCTGATCGCGCGCAACCGCTATCGCATCTTCGGGCGCACGGAGACCTGCCTGCTGCCCGCGCCCGGCGTCCGCGCGCGGTTTCTCGACCTGGACCGCGCGGCGTGACGCAGACGGTCTTCACCATCCAGACTCGTGGCCCCGGCCTGACGGAGTTCACCGATCAGGTGGCGGCGTGGCTGCCGCCGAAGTCGGGGCTTCTGACGCTGTTCATCCGCCACACCTCCGCCAGCCTTCTGATCCAGGAGAACGCCGACCCCGAGGTGCGCACCGACCTTACGGCCTTCCTGCACCGGCTTGTCCCGCCGACGACAGACCCGTCGATGCGCTATCTGACGCATACCTACGAGGGGCCCGACGACATGCCCGGTCACATCAAGGCAATGCTGCTGCCGACGTCACTGCAGATCCCGGTGACGGCGGGCCGCATGGCCCTGGGCACATGGCAAGGGCTCTATGTGGTCGAGCATCGCGACCGCCCCCATAGCCGAGAGGTGGTGGCGCATCTGGCCGCCGACGGCTGAACTGCGGCACGGATGCGATGCGGGCAAAGGTTAATCGCCCCCGATGCCCCGCCCCCCTTGCCACACCAGTTCTGGGGCGGCACAGTGACCGCGCACCAAGGACTGGACCTTGCCGCCAGATGGCGGGTCCACAGCCCGGAGAGACCACATGCGCTGCCCCTTCTGCGGAAATGTCGATACGCAGGTTAAAGATTCCCGCCCCGCCGAAGACCATGTCGCCATCCGCAGGCGCCGGTTCTGTCCGTCCTGCGGCGGGCGGTTCACGACCTATGAACGGGTGCAGCTGCGCGACCTCGTGGTTATCAAGACCAACGGCAAGCGCGAGGAATTCGACCGCGACAAGCTTGAACGGTCCATCCGCATCTCGATGCAGAAGCGCCCGATCGAGCCGGAGCGGATCGATCAAATGATCTCGGGCATCGTCCGTCGGCTGGAGTCCATGGGCGAGACCGACATCCCCTCCAAGCAGATCGGCGAGATCGTGATGGAAAGCCTGGCCCGGATCGACACCGTGGCCTACGTCCGCTTTGCCAGCGTCTACAAGAACTTCCAGGCGGCCGACGATTTCGAGGATTTCGTCCACGAGTTGCGGCCCCCCACCCCCGACTCGTGACTCCCCCTGATCCGCGCTTCATGGCGGCGGCCCTTGGGCTGGCCGCCCGTGGTCTGGGGCGCGTCTGGCCGAACCCTGCTGTTGGCTGCGTCATCGAACGGGACGGCATCGTTCTGGGGCGCGGACGCACCGCCAATGGCGGACGGCCCCATGCCGAAACGCTGGCGCTGGCCCAGGCCGGCACCGCCGCGCGGGGGGCGACGGCCTATGTCACGCTGGAACCCTGCGCCCACCACGGGCTGACGCCGCCTTGCGCCGACGCTCTGGTCGCCGCGGGTCTGGCGCGGGTCGTGATCGCCCGGCGCGACCCCGATCCCAGGGTCGACGGCGGCGGCATCGCGCTGTTGCGCGCCGCCGGGGTCGACGTGGTCGAGGGGGTTCTGGCCGACCGGGCCACCGAGCTTCAGGCGGGGTTCATCAGCCGGGTGACACGGGGCCGCCCGCTGGTCACGCTGAAGCTGGCCACGACGCTGGACGGCCGGATCGCCACCGCCAGCGGCGAAAGCCAATGGATCACCGGCCCTGCCGCGCGCACCCATGTCCACGCCATGCGCGCAATCCACGACGCCATTCTGGTGGGCGCGGGCACCGCGCGCGCGGATGACCCCAGTCTCACCGTGCGGGGCATGGGGGACGTGCCGCAACCCGTGCGGATCACGATCTCGCGCCATTTGAACCTGCCGCTCGACAGCAATCTGACGCGGGGCGGCGGCGGGCCAGTCTGGATGCTTCATGCGGAGGGTACGTCGCAGGCGGCCTGCGATGCGATGAGTGCGCGCGGCGTTGCGCTCGTGCCCTGCCCCACCGGCCCGGGTGGCCAGGTTGACCTGGCCGAGGCCTTGCAGATTCTTGGTCAGCGCGGACTTACGCGACTTTATTGCGAGGGGGGCGGCACGCTTGCCGCGGCGCTTCTGTCGGCGGCTCTGGTGGACCGCCTCGATTGCTATACCGCCGGGGCGGCAATCGGCGCCGAAGGCACGCCAAGCCTTGGGGCCATGGGCCTGGCCGCGTTGGCCGAGGCGCCGCGCCTCAGGCTGGTGGACATCCGGACCCTTGGCCCGGACATCCTGCACCGATGGGCGGCGGACTGACGCCCGCCGACCCGGGTCGCGTCAGACTTCGGCGGCGATCTTGTCGGCCAGGTCGGTGCGTTCCCAGCTGAACCCACCGTCCTCGTCCGGTGCACGACCGAAATGGCCATAGGCCGCCGTGCGCTGATAGATCGGCTTGTTGAGGCCCAGATGCGTGCGGATGCCGCGCGGCGTCAGGTCCATCACCCGGTCCAGCGCGCGTTCGATGGCCGAGGCCTTGACCTCGCCCGTCCCGTGGGTGTCCACATAGATCGACAGCGGCTTGGCCACGCCGATGGCATAGGACAATTGCAGGGTGCAGCGCGACGCGAGGCCGGCCGCCACGACGTTCTTGGCCAGGTAGCGCGCGGCATAGGCCGCCGAGCGGTCCACCTTGGTCGGATCCTTGCCCGAGAAAGCACCGCCACCATGCGGGGCCGCGCCGCCATAGGTGTCGACGATGATCTTGCGCCCGGTCAGGCCCGCGTCGCCATCAGGGCCACCGATGACGAACTTGCCGGTCGGATTGACGTGCCAGACTGTGTTGGCGGACAGCCAGCCATCGGGCAGGACCTCGGTGATATAGGGTTCGACCACGGCGCGGACATCGGCGCTGGTCATGGCCTCGTCCAGATGCTGCGTCGAGAGGACGATCGACGACACGCCAACGGGCCGTCCGTCTTCATAGGTCACGGTCAGCTGCGACTTGGCGTCCGGGCCGAGCGTCGGTTCGGTGCCGTTCTTGCGCACTTCGGCCAGACGGCGAAGGATTGCGTGGGCATATTGGATGGGCGCGGGCATCAGCGCCTCGGTCTCGGTGCAGGCATAGCCGAACATGATGCCCTGATCGCCGGCCCCCTCTTCCTTTTCGTTGGACGCGTTCACGCCCTGGGCGATATGGGCCGATTGTTCGTGCAGAAGGTTCGTGATCTCGACCGTCTCGTGGTGGAACTTGTCCTGCTCATAGCCGATGTCGCGGATGCACTCGCGGGCGATCTGGTCGATCTTGCCCATGTAATCCTTGAGCTTGTCCTGATCGGAGAGGCCGACTTCGCCCCCGATGACGACGCGGTTGGTGGTGGCGAAGGTTTCGGCGGCGACCCGGGCCTCGGGCTCTTCGGAAAGGAAGGCGTCGAGAACGGCGTCCGAAATGCGGTCACAGACCTTGTCGGGATGGCCTTCGGACACGGACTCCGACGTGAAGGAATAGGTCTTGCGATTGCTCATGGGGATGCTCCGATGTGATATGTCCCGCCGTCAGGAAGCCGTTGGCGAGGTTGGCCTTGGCTAGGGGGCTTTTGGGGTGGGTTCAACCACAATCGCGCGGTGCCGCCACGACAGGGCGATCCCGAGCAGCAGCAGGACAATCAGCGCCGCCCAGTCCCCGGTTTTCTGGTAGAGGGGTGCGGCCAGCGCGGGCGGCAGGGCCGCGTCCAGATGTCCGTGAACGCCCATCGGTAGGGATTGCAGCACCTGCCCCCGCGCGTCGATCACCGCCGATATTCCGGTGTTCGCCGCACGCATTAGCGGCAACCCGCTTTCGGCCGCACGCAGGCGGGCGAGGGCAAGATGCTGCTGCGGCCCGATGCCGGTCCCGAACCAGGCGTCGTTCGTCAGATGCAGGATGACCCGGGGCCGGTCGGTGGCGCGCAGCAATTGCGGAAAGATCGCCTCGTAACAGATGAGCGGCAGGACCGGACCGATCCCGGGCATGTCGAGCAGGACGGGGCCGTCGCCGGGTTGATAGCCACCGGCAAGCTGCGCGGAAAGCGGCCCCAGGCCCACGGCGTCGAAGAACGCGGGAAAGGGCAGGAATTCCCCGAAAGGCACCAGGCGATGCTTGTCATAGATCGCCGCCACCTCGCCCGCGTCACCCGTCAGCAGGACAGAGGTATTGCGCGGGCGGCGGTCGTCGCCATAGCGCTGCGCCCCGATCAGGACGGGCACGCCCCCGGCGGCGGACGACAGGATCGGGCGCAGATCGTCGGCATAGCGCAGCAGCTCCGGCAGGGCCGTCTCGGGCCAGAGCACAGCGGCGGGGTCGGGACCCGTGGGAGCGGCAGCCGTCTCTGCCAGTCCTTGCCGCCAGAAGGTCCCCATCCACGCGGCGTCCCATTTCAGGTGCTGCGGTGCATTGGGTTGGATCAGGCGGATCACCGGCGCGTCGGCAGCGGCCTGCGGCGCGGGCGACAACGACAGGCCAAGGCCGAAGGGCACGGCCCAGAGGGCGACGCCCAAAGCCACGACCGCCGGACGCCGCGACGCGATCAGCCCCGCGCCCAGAAGGACGGCAAGGCCAAGGCCATGCGCGCCGATCAGACTGGCGGCGGGCAAGGCGGGGGAGGCGATCAGGATGTGACCCGGCAAGGCCCAGGGAAAGCCCGACAGGATGTAGGAACGGAGAAGTTCGCCCCCGGCGATGGCCACCGCAATGCCGACCGCGCCGCCAAGCCAGCGTCGACCGGCCCATGCGGCTACGGCCCAGAACAGCCCGAAGCCGAAGGCCACCCCGGCCAGCGCAATCGGCGCAAGCCAGGCGGTCACGGCGGCATCGATCAGGAACGGTTCGGTGATCCAGATGAGGGCCAGGCCGAAATGCGCCGCCCCGAACGCCATGCCTGCCCGGAAGGGTCGCGGGCTGCGCGCCAAGGCATCCAGCCCCACGACCCAGGCCACCAAGGCAAGCGGCCAAAGGCCCCAGGGCGCCTGCCCAAGGGCCACCAGACCGCCGGCCAGCGGCGGCACAAGAAGGCGCAAGGCTCGCAAGGATCAGGCCGCTTGCGGCATCCGCAGGCGCAGACGTTTGATCCGGCGCGGATCCGCGTCGACGACTTCGATCTCGGCCCCCGAGGGATGGGGGATCACCTCGCCACGCTCGGGCACGCGCCCGGCCAGCATGAAGACCAGACCGCCCAGGGTGTCGATCTCTTCCTCGTCCTCGGCCTCGACCAGGCGGAAGCCGATCTCCTGCTGGAAATCGTCAATCGGGGTGCGGGCAAGGGCCAGATAGCAGCCGGTTTTTTCCTGCCGCCAGAACTTGCCCTCTTCCTGATCGTGCTCGTCCGCGATTTCGCCGATGACCTGTTCGATCAGGTCTTCGAGCGTCACCAGACCGTCGACCCCGCCGTATTCGTCGATGACCAGCGCCATGTGGATCCGCTGCGTCTGCATCTTGGTGAGCAGCACGCCGATGGGCATCGACGGCGGCGCATAGATGAGCTTGCGCAGGAGCGGCAAGATCTCGAACGGTTTGTCGCGGTCGCCGTTGAACCCGTGGTTCAGGGCCAAGTCCTTGAGGTGGATCATGCCAAGCGGCGCGTCCAGCGTCCCCTCGAACACCGGCAGGCGCGAGTTGCCGCTTTCGCGGAACCGCTGCACCAGATCGGGCAGCGAGATGTCACTTGGCACGGCCACGACTTCGGCGCGCGGGATCAGCACGTCGTCCAGCCGCTTGAGCCGCAGGTTGAGGAGACCGGGCATCGACGTGGCCAGAGGCGCATCGTCGGTCGTGGGTTCGGTATCGGGCATGAACCCACCGAAAACCCGGGAGAAGAATCCGGGACGCGGCCCTATGCCTGCGTCCGAAAAGCTGTTTTCGTCCGGCGCGCGTTGCGCGGCCGTAGACGATCCGTCGTTGTCCATCGGACCCGGGGGCCCTCCTATCGCTATGTCGGTTGTGTCAGGCCGAACCCGACCCTTCGTCCATAGCAGATAGGTAGGGGTCCGAAAATCCCAAAGCCGTGACAATGCGAACTTCAAGCGCTTCCATGCGCATGGCCTCCTCTTCGTCGATATGATCGTGCCCCAAAAGGTGCAGCGTCGCATGCACCAGAAGGTGAATCACATGGGCGTCGAAGGGCTTGCCCTGCTCTGCCGCCTCGCGGGCGCAGGTGTCGAAGGCGATGGCGATATCGCCCAGTTCGGTGTCGTCCGGCGGGGTGTCCGGGTCACGCTCCTCCGAGGGCCAGGACAGGACGTTCGTCGGCTGCGGCTTGCCCCGGAAATCGGCGTTCAGCGTGGCGATGCGGGCATCGTCGCAGCCCAGAACCGCCACTTCCAACGACCCCGTCAGCCCCGAGGCCACCAGCGCCGCAGGCACAGCAACCTGAGCCAGTCTTTCCAGATCGGACCAGCGCGCGTCCTCGACGATGACGTCAACGTCGTAAGGGTGGGATTGGTCGGAGTCGGGCATGGGGTTTGGGCCAACGCAGAGGAACCTCGCTCAGGTGCCCCTGCCGGATGCCCGCGTCAAGAGCCCCGTCAAAACCGGCGCGAACAGGGGGATTTCCGGCGAAACCGCCGTCATGTTGCCCATTCCTGGGGCAGGAGGTCGGGACGCAAGCGCGAGGATTGGCACGATGGATTGGCTCGCCAGCATTGTTTTCAACGTCTAGCAAACGTTCCTCGTGAAGTTTCTGCTCTCCCCCGTCCATGTCCTGCCCAGCCTGGTGATCGCTATCGGCGTCTGGGTCTGGCGGGGCAAACCGGATGGGGTTCTGCGCTTTATCTTCCCCAAGGAACTCTACCTGCATCCCTCCACGCTGGTGGACATCAAACTGGCGCTGTTCAACTTGCTCGTCTTCGCCACCGGCCTATTCGATGCGCTCTTCTTCGCGCCCTTCGTGACAATCGCGGCGCTCGACATGATGACCAACCTCGCGGGCGGGCAGATGACGGATGAAACGGGTCTCTGGCGCGGGGTGCTGGCAGCAGCGCTCCTGTTTCCGACGCAGGATTTCTGCCGCTTCTGGAACCATTATCTCCACCATGAGACGCGGGTCCTCTGGCCGTTTCACGCCGTACACCCTTCGGCCGAAGTGATGACGCCCATCACTGTCCTGCGCGCACACCCCGCCTATTCCAGTCTGCAGGCATTTCTGATTTCGGCGCTGGTCGGGTTGATGCAGGCGATTGTCCTCATTGTCCTTGGTGGTCGTATCGAACCTTGGGTGGTCTACGCGGTGGCGGGCGCGTTCAATACCTACGTCTTCTTTAACGGGCATCTGCGGCACAGTCACATCTGACTCAGCTATGGGCGGGTCATGGAGCATATCCTGATTTCCCCGGCGCAACATCAGCTCCACCACTCCTCGGACCCGCGCCATCATGACAAGAACTACGGCGAAGTCTTCGCGATCTGGGACTTGATGTTCGGGACGCTTTTCGTGCCCGATGGGCCGGAAAAGCTGACCTTCGGAATTGCGGATGGCGATGGCGTGCGGATCGAGCAGCCCCCTGTGGGCCTCAAATCCGCAATCATCGGCCCCTTTGTCGAGGTTTGGGAAGAGCTGATGTCCGGGACGTCCCGTGACCCGGCCTTGCGAGAGACCAAGCGCGACGTGGACGCCTGAAACAGCGGCTCATTCCACCATGAACCCCCAGCCGTCGGGCAACCAGCCGAACCGCAGTGCCGCCTCGGTGCAGCGCCGTTCGACCGCGTGGATCGCGTCGGGGTTCAGCGGCATGGTCGCGGTCTGCACCTCGATCGTTTCCGCGTTGTCCTCGTCGTCGGGATCGGCGTCCTCGTCGGGGGGGTAATGCTCCACCTCGAAGCCGTTGTCTTCGAGCCAGCCCATGAATTCCACGGCGTCTGCGTTCGTGCCGGGGATGAATTGCAGGTCCACGCGCGCCTCGGCCGGCAGCTCGTGCGCCAACGACAGCTCTTCCCAGATCGCCTCGGTCCGCGCCTTCTGGGCCTCGAAATCGAAGGTCACGGTTTGCGCTCCGTCAGGCGCGCGGCCTCGCGGCGGGCGTCGTCCGCCTCGTAGGCAGTGATGATCTTGGCGACCAGCGGATGGCGGACCACATCGGTCGCCGTGAAATAGTTGAAGCTGATCCCGTCCACCCCGTGCAGGATATGCTCTGCGTCGCGCAGACCCGAATGCACACCGCGCGGCAGGTCCACCTGGCTGCGGTCGCCGGTGATGGCCATGCGGCTGCCGCGTCCCAGACGGGTCAGAAACATCTTCATCTGCATCGTGGTGGCGTTCTGCGCCTCGTCCAGGATGACGAAGGCGTTGGACAGGGTCCGACCCCGCATGAAGGCCAGTGGTGCGATTTCGACGCGCTTCTCCTCGCGCAGCTTGGCCAGCTGCTTGCCCGGCAGGAAATCGTTGAGCGCATCGTAAAGCGGCTGCATGTAGGGGTCGATCTTGTCGTCCTGCGTGCCCGGCAGGAAGCCCAGCTTTTCGCCCGCCTCGACCGCGGGCCGCGTCAGGATGATGCGGTCCACGTCGCCCGAGATGAACTTGGACACCGCCACGGCGACGGCGATATAGGTCTTGCCCGTGCCCGCAGGCCCGATGCCGAAGGTCAGCTCGTTCTCCAGAAGTGCGCGGGTATAGGCCTTCTGCGCCTCGGTCCGGGGTTCCATCGTTTTCTTGCGGGTGCGGATTTCCAGGGCGGGACCGGGGAACATTTCGGTCTGGTCGCCCGATTGCGCATCGCCGCCGTCGTCGCGCAGGCGGATCAGCGCGTCGATGGCGGCCATGTCCACCTGCTTGCCCGCCTCGAGCCGCGCATAGAGGGCGCCCAGAACGCGCTCGGCCTCGGCCACCGCTTCGCCATGCACCATGAGCGCGTTGCCCCGGTGCACGATCTGGACCCCCATGAGTTGCTCGATCTGCGCCAGATGCGCTCCGTTGGGGCCGACGAGGTCGATCATCAGGCGGTTGTCGGGAAAGTCGAGCTGGACGGCGATCGTTGCCCCGTCGGCGATGTCGGTATTGGGCGAAATGGGCAATCAGGCCTCCTGCGGGCGGGATGGGGTCACGTTGGCCCGAAGCGACAGGCCCTGCAACCCAAATGGGGCTGACGGTCCGACAGTCACGTGGATTTGCCGCCATGCGCAATCGCTTGGCCCGGGTTCAGAGAATCATCTGGTCAGAGCCGCTGCAAAATGTGGCAAAGGCCGACGCGGTGTGCGCCACAAATGCCACAAATCATTCCCGCGAAATGGTCGCATCCCGTTTTCCGGCCAACAACGTGGCCACCCGGCAGGGCCCCGCGACGAAAACGCACCATTAATAGAGGTTAACAAAACGATAACACACTAGATCTTGTGGTTCCGGACCCACCCGCAACAATGCACCGCGCCACGATCAATCGTTTCCAAACACGGGAATATCAACGACATAGACTTCACATCGGCGCATCTGACGCTACGATATATCGAGAACGATCATCGTTTTTGACGGGTGTTGTTCCGTTCCTCTGCCGGGGACACGACATCCATTTCTGTAGGGGGAAATTATGAAGTCTATTGTGTACGCCGCAATCACGGCCACGGTGGCCGCGCTGGCCACAACCGCCGCCACTGCCGACCATCGCATCCATCCCGCCGCCCAGCCGATCACCATCACGGTCAGCTGCGCGCGCTACATCAGCAAGCAGGTCATCTGGGATCGCCCGATGCCCATCTTCCTCGATGGTCTGATCACGGCGGGCTACACGCCCGAACGCGCCGAGAGCATTGGCAACCGGATCTGCCGCGACGAGGCCTTTGTCGGCAACATGGAGGGCGCCGGCGCGCGGATGCAGCAATACCTGCGCGACAACCCGCCCGCCCGTCGCTGACCGACCGGCCGAAGCCAACAGGAACGCCGCCCCGACCGGGCGGCGTTTTTCGTCTGTGACCTCAGACCAGCACGCCTTCGAGGGAATTGGTCTTGGCAGTGATGATGCGCACCCGCGCCACCTGCCCCAGCAAGGCATCCGGCGCCTCGGCATGAACGGCCTGAAGATAGTCTGACTTGCCGATCAACTGCCCGGGCTTGCGGCCCGCCTTCTCGAACAGGACAGTCGTCTCGCGACCGACCATGGCGTCCTGCGTGGCGTGCTGTTGCGCGGTGATGAGGGCCTGCAGGCGGTGCAGCCGCGCGACGGCGACGTCCTGCGGCACGTCCTCGCGCTCGGCGGCGGGCGTGCCCGGACGGGCGGAGTAACGGAAGGAATAGGCGGCCGCATAGCCGGTGTCGCGCACGATCTGCATCGTCGCCTCGAAGTCTTCCTCCGTCTCGCCGGGGAAGCCGACAATGAAATCCCCGGACAGCGCGAGGTCGGGCCGCACGGCGCGCAGTCGCCCGATAATGTCGAGGTAGCTGGCCGCCGTATGCTTGCGGTTCATTGCCTTCAGAATTCGGTCGCTGCCCGATTGGACCGGCAGATGCAGATAGGGCATCAGCTTGGCACAGTCGCCATGGGCCGCGATCAGGTCATCGGTCATGTCGTTCGGGTGGCTGGTCGTAAAGCGGATGCGGGCCAGCCCGTCCATGTCGTTGAGCGCCCAGATCAGATCGGCCAGCGACCAGGTCCGCCCGTCCGGTCCGACCCCGTGATAGGCGTTGACGTTCTGCCCAAGCAGCGTGATTTCCCGCACCCCGCGATCGACCAGAGCCCGCGCCTCGGCCAGAAGGCGGTCGACCGGGCGGCTGACCTCTGCCCCGCGGGTATAGGGCACGACGCAGAAGGCGCAGAACTTGTCGCAGCCCTCCTGCACCGTCAGAAAGGCCGTGGGCCGGGCGGCGCTGCGCAACTTGGGCAGGTGGTCGAACTTGTCCTCCTCGGGCATGTCCGTATCCAGCGCCTTTTCCCCCGCATTCACCCGCGCCATCATCGCCGGCAGCCGGTGATAGGTCTGCGGCCCGACGACCAGATCCACGAGCGGTTGCCGGGCCATGATCTCGGCCCCTTCGGCCTGCGCCACGCAGCCCGCGACCCCGACCTTCAGGTCCGGCTTGGCATCGCGTAGGGGTTTCAGGCGACCCAGGTCGGAATAGACCTTCTCGGCCGCTTTCTCCCGGATGTGGCAGGTGTTGAGGAGGATCAGATCGGCCTCTTCGGGGCTGTCGGTCATCTCATAGCCCGCATCCCCCAGTGCCTCGGACGACAGCGCCTCGGCCATGCGTTCGCTGTCATAGACATTCATCTGACAGCCGTAGGTCTTGATGTGCAGCTTCTTCGGCGTGGTCATGGCCTGCCCCCCGGGGTCGATCTGAGTTGCGCCCATACCGCAGCGCCGCTGCGCAGGCAACGCGGGCCCGCTGTTGCGACGGTCGCCGCTTTGAGGGAAGGTGCGGCGCAGGCAGGCGATGGGCGGCACATGGACTTCACCTCACCAGAGGATCTGACGGCGCGGGCGGGACGTCTGGGGGCGGCCCCGACGCTGATGATCCTCTGCGAGGATGATTGCGAGGTGGAGGGAACCTTGCGCCACCACATCGACGCAGGATTCGGCAGCATCGTGCTGGCCGTGCCGCCGGGTGTGATTGTGCCGGGCACCCTGCCTGAGGGTGTTCACCGCCTGACGCTGGACAAGCGGCCAGAAGATATGGCCACGACCTGCGTCAACGCGCTGATCGCGGCGCGGCCGGCGGGGGCCTGGACGGGCTATGCCTACAACGCCGAATACCTGTTCCATCCCTTCGCCGAGACGCGCCGCATCGGCGAGGCGCTGTCCTTCTGCACCGAGGAGCGGCGCGACGCGATCCTGACCTTTGTCGTCGACCTCTACTCCGAGGAACTTCTGGCCGGCACGAACGGCGTCGACCCGGACCGCGCCTGGATGGACGAGGCGGGCTATTTCGCATTGGCAAGGTGGGACGAGACGGAGGGCGAGGCGCTGGACCGCCAGCTCGATTTCTTCGGCGGCCTGCGCTGGCGGTTCGAGGAGCATATCCCCTGGACCCGCCGCCGCATCGACCGCGTGGCCCTGTTCCGTGCCAAGCCGGGCCTGCGTCTGTTGCCCGACCACCGCCTGTCGGAGGAGGAGATGAACACCTACGCCTGCCCCTGGCATCATTCGCTGACCGCCTGCCTCGCGTCGTTCCGCGCCGCCAAGGCGCTGGCGACCAACCCGGGCAGCCGAGCGGCAATCAAGGGCTTCAAATGGGACGGCTCCATCCCCTTCGAATGGCGGTCGCAGCAATTGATGGACCTCGGGTTGATGGAACCCGGGCAATGGTTCTGAGGGAAGCCTCAGTCTCTGGAACGGGCGGGCGGACGGAGATTCTGTGAGGGCCGCGCATCACCTCGACCGCCTGCTCGGCGGTATCTCAAGCGGGCAGATCGAAACCGCGCGCCGGGCGCGGCGCGACCTTCTCATGCTTGGTGACAGGGCGATGGCCGCGATCCTCTACCGATTGGCGACACCCGCTTGGCAGGACAACCCTCAGGGGCCCCGCGCTCGGTATCTTTCGGTCATGCTCATGCTTCTGCAGGAATTGGATCGGGATGCGTTTTCGGCAAGAGGTCGCGCGTCTTTTGGCAACTGACCTGCACCCGGATCACCGCAACACGGTCGAAACCCTGTCCCGTCAGAACAGTCGCGCGCCGGCGTGCCGGATCAACGGAAGGATACCGGTCTTCATCTCGGAGGGTATCGCAGACAGGGACGCGGTCGCCGGGCACATACAGACATGGAGCCAAACACCCGGCCTCTGTCTGCCGGCGATCTCCCGAATCCAGATCGTGCCGGAAGATCCCGGTTTGGTCGAAATCGGGACCCGGACCCTGGTTTTCCCCGAGATTGTCTTGATCTGGCCAAGTGACCGCTCACGCGGCTTGCGTCGATGGTTCCGCGGTCTGACGGCCGAGACGTGGTTCTATTGGAACGTCCGTATTCAGGAGCTTGCCTATAGCGACGGCGGGCCGACCCCCGAGCAGAGGGATGAAGCCCAGCGCTACGCTCGAAGGATGATGGCCAGATCGCGACCCATGATGGGGCGCATCGCCCGCGTCTTGGCTCGGCCGGTCGTTGTGATCATGCGGTATCCGGTGAAGGCCGCCCTCAAATGGCAACTTGCCCGAATGACGAAACGTTGAGAGCTGCACGCAAAGGCTTGCCTCATGATGAATGGCCTGGGGGACAGGATCGTGTCGGTGATCCTGCGCGGATCGCTTGCGCGGGGGTTCGCCAACCCGGCCGACATCGACCTGATGATCGTGCTGCGTGATCCCAGGGAGCGGTCGCCTGTTCTGCCAACGCTGCCGATCCTGCAACTGCCCATCGAGATCGGCGTCCTCTGAGAAGACCACTTCATCGCATCCCCGGAAGGACGGCATCACCGGTTCCTGCTGGCCCATTGCGGCTGGACCCTGGCCGGAACGGATCTGCTCCGGCAGTTGGAACCGTCCCATCTCGGCGCGGTCGCGATCTGACATCTGCGCGGGCTGCTCCGATGGTGGCCAGCGTGTCCGCTGAATTGGTCCGGCGCGCTCGCGGAAAGGCGGATCATCCGCCAATGGCTTGCCACGCGGATGATCCGGGCGCTGTCGGAGGGGGAAATGGTCCGGCGGCGGGTCTATAGCCGGGCCATCTGGCCCTGCCTCAGGCTCGCGACTTTGGCGTGGCCGGGACATGAAACCGACCTGACCCGCATCGCAGGGCAGGCAATCCAACCGGACGGAGCCTTCGCGACATTGCGAGACATGACCCGAACAGCGGCGCCGCTTCTCGAACGGGCGGCGTGGCGGCATCTCGGAAGACCGGTGACCCTTCGAAGCCTCGGATAACACAACAAAACGCGCGCCCCCGTTTCCGAGGGCGCGCTGCTCCTTCAACCGAAGGCACAGTCTTGGGGACGGTTATGCCTCGACGGTCTTGGAGGTTCCTTCGATAGCCTTCGACTCGGCGTTGCGGGCCGGGGCGATCTCGATCCGGCGGGGCTTGAGCGCTTCGGGCACCTGCCGCTCCAGTTCGATGTGCAGCATGCCATCGGCGTGGGACGCGCCGGTCACATGAACATGGTCGGCCAGCTGGAACGACTTCTCGAAAGCGCGCGTGGCAATGCCACGATGCAGGAACGTCCGGCTTTCGTCGGTGTCGGCCTTGCGTGCGGTAATGACGAGTTGCCCGTCCCGCGCCTCGACGTTCAGCTCATCGGCGGTGAACCCGGCGACGGCGATGGAGATGCGGTATTCGGTCTCGCCCAGCTTTTCGATGTTGTAGGGCGGATAGGTCGTGGCCGTGTCGGCGGTCAGCGCCCGGTCCAGAAGGTTGGCCATCCGGTCGAAGCCGACGGTGGCACGGTAGAGCGGTGTGAAATCATAAGCTCGCATTGGGTGCATCCTCTTGAAAGCGATACTGTTTGCGTGGCCCCCTCCGGTTGGTGGACAAGGGCCGGTCTGGTCATCGGACCCTGTTCAGGCATCCGATGAACCAGAGTTGGGAATGCGAACGCGCCGGTTCAAGGGGTCGCGCGGCGAAGGGTTTCAGGCCCCCCGACCCGTCGCCTCTTGCAAGGCGTCGATGCGCTTGGACGCCTCGGCCTTGGTCAGGTCGGCATCGAAGGGTTCGCCCGCTTCTTCGCTCAGGGTCTTGAGATAGCTGGCTTGTGCGCCCGTCATCGCCTCGTCGCCGGTGGTCCAGTCGTCCGGGTCCTTGGCGGCATTGCCGGGGGCGTCCTGCTTCGGGGTGTCGGTAATCTTGTCCATGGGAACTCCTGTTGTCGATGTTCCCCCAACGTTCCGCGCCGGATCAGGTTCCGTCGGCAGGCTGGATCAGGTCCCAGCGGGTACCCCAGGGGTCGCGCCAGACGGCGACGGTGCCATAGGGTTCGACGCGGGGGGCCTCCTCGAAGACGCCACCGGCACCCGTGATCCGGGCGGCATCGGCGGCAAAATCTTCCGAATGCAGGAAAAGCCCGACCCGACCCGCGAATTGGTCGCCAATCACGGCGCTCTGGTCCGGGGATGCGGCCTGCGCCAGCACCAGCTCGGTCGCGCCCGCGCGCACCGTGACCCAGCGTTTGTGCCCCTGGTCGATGTCGTTGGTCAGCGCGAACCCGATGGACGTGAAAAAGGCGATGGCCCGGTCGTAGTCGTCGACCACATAGGCGACCGCCGCCACGCGCATCAGGTGCGGACGCCCGAAAAGCGGGCGGCCCAATCCTCGCGCTGCTCATCCGTGATCTTGGCAAAGAGCACATCCGGCACCACGAAGGCATGTCCGGCGGGAAGTGCCGTCAGCGCCGCCTCCATATCGGTGGGCCAACTGTCGTCGTCGGTCTGCATCCCCGCAAGCATCGCCTCGGCAGCATCGGGAATGAAGGGGCGCGACAGGACGGCATAGACCCGGATCAGGTTCAGGGCCAGCCGGACCTGCGCCGCCGCCCGCTCCGGATCGTCCTTGAAGACGGACCAGGGCGCGGCCTCCTGCAGGTATTCGTTGCCCGCGACCCAGATGGCGCGCAGTTCGGCGGCGGCCTTGCGAATTTCGATGTTGTCCATGTGGGTCTGATAGGCGGCCAGACCGTCGGACAGGCGTCCGATCAGGATCCGCTCCGGCTCACCCATGGATCCGCCCTCGGGGATCGTCTCGCCGAACTTGGCGCGGCAGAATTTGGTGACGCGGCTGACGAAGTTGCCCAACACGTCGGCCAGGTCCTTGTTCACCGAGGTCTGGAAGTTCTCCCAGGTGAATTCCGTGTCCGAATTCTCTGGCACATGCGACAGCAGCCACCAGCGCCAATAGTCGGCGGGCAGGATCGACAGAGCCTGATCCATGAAGACGCCCCTGCCCTGCGACGTGCTGAACTGGCCGCCGTCATAGTTGAGGTAGTTGAAGGACTTGAGGTAATCGACCTTCTTCCACGGCTCGCCCGACCCGATCAGTGTCGCGGGGAAGCTGAGCGTGTGGAAGGGCACGTTGTCCTTGCCCATGAACTGCACATAGCGGACATCGTCGGCCCCCTCGTCCTCGCGCCACCAGCGGCGCCAGGCGGCCTCGGGCTGGCCGTTGGCATCGGCCCATTCGGCCGTGCCCGCGATGTATTCGATGGGCGCATCGAACCAGACATAGAAGACCTTGCCCTCCATCCCCGGCCAGGGTTCGCCATCGCGCAGGACGGGCACGCCCCAGTCAAGGTCGCGGGTGATGCCACGGTCCTGCAACCCGTCACCGTCGTGCAGCCACTTCTTGGCGATGGAGGTGGTCAGGACCGGCCAGCCGTCCTGACCGTCGATCCAGGCATCGAGATCGCCGCGCAGCTTCGACTGGCGCAGGAACAGATGCTTGGTTTCACGCACCTCCAGATCGGTGGAGCCCGAGATGGCGGAGCGCGGCTCGATCAGGTCGGTGGGGTCCAGCTGCTTGGTGCAATTCTCGCATTGGTCGCCGCGCGCCCGGTCATAGCCGCAGTTGGGGCATGTGCCTTCGACGTAGCGGTCGGGCAGAAAGCGTCCGTCGGCGTTGGAATAGACCTGTCGCGATGACCGCTCGTCGATCAGGCCCGCGTCGGCCAGGCGCGCCGCGAAATGCTGCGTCAGGGCGTGATTGCGCTGCGATGACGACCGCCCGAAATGATCGAAGGACAGGCGGAAGCCATCGGCCAGATCCTTCTGGACCTGCCACATCTCGGCACAATAGTCGGCCACCGGCTTGCCCGCCTTCTTGGCGGCCAGTTCGGCCGGGGTGCCATGTTCGTCGGTGGCACAGATGAACATCACCTCCTGACCCCGGGCGCGCAGGTAGCGGGCATAGAGGTCGGCAGGCAGCTGACTGCCCACGAGGTTTCCCAGGTGCTTGATCCCGTTGATATAGGGGATGGCGGAAGTGATGAGCGTGCGGGTCATTCCGGCGGTCCTTCGTCTTTGGTCCGACAAGCGCTCTAGCGCGCCGATGTCCAAAGGGCCACTGCCAAGATGGTCCATGAGCCCCGCGCGTGGGCCATCGGTCCGTCCAACCGTGGGCGCGGTCGGCGCCGGTTCAGGTGAACTGTTCGCGCAGCAGGCGCTCTTCCAGCCCGTGCCCCGGATCGAAGAGCAGGCGGTGGCTGACCGAAGGCTCGCTCGCCACTTCGACGGAGACCACGTCGCGCACCGACTGGCCATCGGCCTCGGCCATCATGGGCCGCTTGTCGGGGTCGATCACGTCAAAGCAGACCCGCGCCGACTTGGGCAGCAGCGCGCCGCGCCATCTCCGGGGCCGAAAGGCGGACATCGCCGTCAGCGCCAGGACGCCCGACCCGATGGGCACGATCGGGCCGTGGGCCGAATAGTTGTAGGCCGTCGATCCGGCGGGCGTCGCAACCAGCGCGCCGTCACAGACCAGCTCCGCCATCCGTTCCTTGCCGTCGATGGTGATGCGCAGCCGCGCGGCCTGTGGCCCCGCGCGCAGCAGCGACACCTCGTTGATGGCCAGAGCCTCGACCACTTCGCCGCCCTGCCGGGTCGCGACCATGCGCAACGGGTTGATCGTCGCCTCCTCGGCCTGGGCCAGGCGCCCGGTCAGACCGGTCTCGCGGTAGTCGTTCATCAGGAACCCGACGGTGCCGCGATTCATCCCGTAGACCGGCGCATCGATGTGCATCGTGCCGTGCAACGTCTGGAGCATGAAGCCGTCGCCACCCAGTGCGACGATCACCGCCGCATCCGCCGGGTCGACCTGGCCATAGCGGTCGGTCAGCCGGGTCAGGGCTGTCTGGGCCTCGGGCGTGTCGGAGGCGAGAAAGGCGATGTTCTTTGCGCGCGGCATGGGAGGCAAGGTCTGGGCGATGGCCGGGGTCGATGCAAGGGGCAAGGCAGCCGCGATCCCGGCGGCGTCCGCGTTTCGCACGGTCAAATCCTGTGCCGCCCTCGCGCCGTCGGTCGTCGCGGTGTCGCCGCCAGACCGCGCGCGGTCGCAGGCGAAACACGGGGGTCCGCCCCGCTGTGACACGAGGTGGCAGGACGCTGTTCGCGGCTTTTCACCGGGGTCGGTTCGGCGTATGACCCCGCCACGTCTTCAGGAGGATCTGCCCATGAACGCCCCGCATCGCGACACCGGTTTCTTCACCCGTGGATTGGCCGAGACCGATCCAGAAATCGCCCGCGCCACCGAACAGGAGCTGGGTCGGCAGCGCGACGAGATCGAGCTGATCGCCTCCGAGAACATCGTCAGCCGCGCCGTCATGGAAGCGCAGGGTGGCGTGATGACCAACAAATACGCCGAGGGCTATCCGGGGCGGCGCTACTACGGCGGCTGCCAATACGTCGATATCGCCGAGGAACTGGCGATTGATCGCGCCAAGCAGCTGTTCGGCTGCGGTTTCGCCAATGTGCAGCCCAATTCAGGCAGCCAGGCGAACCAGGGTGTCTTCACCGCCCTCCTCCAGCCGGGCGACACGATCCTCGGCATGTCGCTGGACGCGGGTGGTCACCTAACCCACGGCGCGCGACCGAACCAGTCGGGAAAATGGTTCAACGCCATTCAATACGGCGTCCGCCAGCAGGACCTGACGCTGGACTACGACCAGGTGCAGGACCTGGCAACAGAGCATCAGCCCAAGATGATCATCGCGGGCGGTTCGGCCATTCCCCGGATCATCGACTTTGCGAAGATGCGTGAAATCGCCGACAGCGTGGGGGCCTACCTTCTGGTCGACATGGCGCATTTTGCCGGTCTGGTGGCGTCGGGCCATTATCCATCGCCCTTCCCCCATGCCCATGTCGCGACCACCACGACGCACAAGACGTTGCGCGGGCCGCGCGGCGGCATGATCCTGACCGATGACGAGGCGCTGGCGAAGAAGATCAACTCCGCCATCTTCCCGGGCATCCAGGGCGGCCCGCTGATGCATGTGATCGCAGGCAAGGCCGTCGCCTTCGGCGAGGCCCTGCGCCCCGGCTTCAAGGACTATCAGGCGCAGGTCATCAAGAACGCGCAGGCTCTGGCCGACCAATTGATGAAGGGTGGCCTCGATATCGTCACCGGCGGCACCGACACGCATCTGATGCTGGTCGACCTGCGCCCCAAGGGCGTCAAGGGCAACGCGACCGAGGCGGCGCTTGGCCGGGCCTATATCACCTGCAACAAGAACGGCATCCCGTTCGACGACGAAAAGCCGACGATCACCAGCGGCATCCGCCTGGGCTCCCCCGCCGGCACGACGCGCGGATTTGCCGAGCCGGAATTCCGCCTGATCGGGGACCTTATCGTCGAGGTGGTCGATGGCCTGGCCGCGAATGGCCCGGACGGCAATGCCGAGGTCGAAGCCTCGGTCCGGGCCCGGGTGCAGGAGCTTTGCGACCGCTTCCCGATCTATCCGGACCTCTGAGCGGCACGAACCTTTCCTCCGAAAGGTCTGACCAGAAACCTGGTGAAATCTCTGGCGCCACTGTGCATGGTGGCGCCATGACAACCGGGTTCTTCTTTGACGAGCGGTGCTTCTGGCACGGGGGCGGCAACTACGCCCAGATGGCGCCTGTGGGCGGGCTGGTGCAGCCGATCGCGGGCGGTGGCGGCCTTCCCGAGGATCCGGAGACGAAACGGCGGCTCGTCAATCTGATGCGGGTGACCGGCCTGATGGACGCGCTCGACACCCGCTCGGCCGCCCCCATGACACGCGAGGATCTGCTTCGGGTGCACCCCTCCGCCTATCTCGACGTGTTCAAGACCGCCTCGGATTCGGGCGGAGGGGAAATCGGGATGCGCGCGCCCTTCGGGCCCGGCGGCTACGAGATTGCGGCCCTTTCGGCGGGCCTCGTCGGTGACGCGCTCGATGCCGTTCTGCGCGATCGATTGACCAATGCCTATGCCCTCAGCCGCCCGCCGGGGCACCATTGCCTGCCGGACAGGCCCAACGGTTTCTGCCTTCTGGCCAATATCGCGCTGGCGATCCGACGGTCGCAGGCGGCAGGGCTCTGCGGCAAGGTCGCGGTGCTCGACTGGGATGTCCATCACGGCAACGGGACCGAGGCGATCTTTGCCGATGACGCCGACGTTCTGACCGTCTCGATCCATCAGGAAAACAACTACCCCCTGGATACGGGCCAATTCGATACCGACGCCAAGGCCAACCTCAACATCCCCCTGCCACCTGGCAGCGGTCATGTCATCTATCTGGAAACGATGGAGCGGCTGGTCTTGCCCGCCCTGCGCGCCCATGCGCCCGATGTGATCATCATCGCCTGCGGCCTCGACGCCGCGGTGCTGGACCCGCTCGGGCGGATGCTGGCAACGGCCGAAACCTTCCGCGCGATGACCCGCATGGTGATGGATCTGGCCGATGACATCTGCGGCGGGCGTCTGGTGATGGCCCATGAGGGCGGTTATTCCGAGGTCTACGTGCCGTTCTGCGGCCATGCCGTCATCGCCGAGATGGCGGGCGGCGCGATCACAGCCCCCGACCCTTTCGCCGCGATCTTCGACAAGCGACAGCCGGGGGCAGCCTTCGACCGCTTCGCCTCGGGCCTGATCGGCGAGATGGTGGCGGCGCGGGGCGACTAGCCCCCTGCGTCACAATGGCCCGACCGATTGCTTGCAACGCCGCGACTCGGTATGCCTTGGTCCACGAACAATTTCGCCGGGGACGATGCGATGAAGAAGGTCTATGGATCGGCGGCGGAAGCGCTGGATGGGGTGCTTTTCGACGGGATGTTCATCGCGGCAGGCGGTTTCGGCCTTTGCGGCATTCCCGAACTTCTGCTCGCCGCGATCAAGGACGCCGGGACAAAGGACCTGACCTTTGCGTCCAACAATGCCGGCGTGGATGATTTCGGGATCGGCATCCTCCTCCAGACGCGGCAGGTCAAGAAGATGATCAGCAGCTACGTGGGCGAGAACGCGGAATTCATGCGGCAGTACCTTTCGGGCGAGCTGGAGCTGGAATTCAACCCCCAGGGCACCCTGGCTGAGCGGATGCGCGCCGGTGGCTGCGGAATCCCCGGCTTCTACACCAAGACCGGCGTCGGAACGGTTATTGCAGAGGGCAAGGACCACAGGGACTTCAACGGCGAGACCTATATCCTGGAGGAGGGCATCGTGGCCGACCTCTCGATCGTCAAGGCGTGGAAGGCGGATGCGACCGGAAACCTGATCTTCCGGAAGACCGCGCGAAACTTTAACCCGCCCGCCGCGATGTGTGGTAAAGTATGCATCGCGGAGGTGGAGGAGATTGTGCCGACCGGCTCATTGGACCCGGACGGCATTCATTTGCCGGGTATCTATGTGCATCGATTGATCCAGGGGGAACACGAAAAACGAATCGAACAGCGGACCACACGCGCAGCTTGACCCTGCGCAGGTTCAGGCGCGGCCAGACCCCGCGCCTTGTTCGATCCGGAAGTCTGGGACGGAAGACCGGGGTGGGGACCCCGAACGCCACTGCCGACGGGCCCCGTCTGGTGTAGGCACAGGACTAGAGGAGGAACGACCACTGTCTACTGACAACGATATGAACGGCACCGCTGCCGTTCCGAAGCGGCGCGAGCAGCCAGGCGGCTCGGACCGCCCGCAGCGCAAACTTGCCGGCGTGATCAACGATCAGGAGGTGATCGCCGGGTTCAGCCGGGTCAAGGTCGCCATGGTCCTGTCCGATCCGCGGGCCGAAGACAATCCGATCGTCTACGTCAACGCGGCCTTCGAAAAGACGACGGGCTATGACCGTTCGGCCGTGGTCGGGCGCAACTGCCGTTTCCTGCAGGGCGAAATGACCGACAAGCGGGACGTCGACAGGATCCGGACCGCGCTCGAGGCGGGGGAGGACGTGAGCGTCGACATCACGAACTACCGCGCCGACGGCAAGCCGTTCCTGAACCGCCTGACGATCGCGCCCATATTCGATGCCGATGGCGAAGTCCTGTATCATCTGGGCATCCAGAAGGAGCTTTACGCCTCCGAGCGGGAAGAGAGCGAAGCGGATGCCATGCTCGTCAACATGCGCGCGCGCGTGCAGGACGACCTGTCATTGGTGCTGGCCGGGATCGGCGAGATCGAGGGCCAGGGCGACCCCCATGCCTTCGAGGCCGTCGCGCGGCGTCTGGAATGCCTGCAACTGGCTTACGAATCGATCAAGCTGGCCGATGATACGAAGACCGGCGTCCGGGGCATCGACCTTGGCGCCCTGATCAGCCGCGTCGCCGCCGCCATCGCCCACGAAGAGGGACGTGCGGGCCTCCGCTATGTCCAGAACATCGAACCGCTGGCCGTCAATCTTGACGCGGCGGTCCGCAGCGCGCTTCTGCTCTCCGAAGTGCTGTCGAACGCGTTTCACCATGCCTTCGACCGCCTTGACGAGGGCTTTGTCGAATTGCGCCTGACGCGCCTCGCCTCGGGCGGTTTGCGGATGGTCGTCACGGATGACGGGGTCGGCCTGCCCAACAATGCTCCGTTCCCCGACCCCGACAAGATCGGCGGGCGGCTGATCAACACGCTGGTTGACGGTCTGGATGCCACGATCACGCCGGTGCGCGGTGCCGGCGGCACGGTCGTGATGATCGACATTCCTACGGGGATCACCGACGTCTGATCGTCGCGGCCCCGATGGCGGCACTGGAAACCGCCCTTGATCCGTCCTAGCAAGGTGTGACCGTGTTCCCCCGATGGGGCGCGCCGCACGATAAGGATGAGACATGCCCTGGGATCGCAATCAGATGGCCGCCCGCGCCGCGCAGGAACTTCAGGACGGCTGGTACGTCAATCTTGGCATCGGCATTCCGACCCTGGTGTCCAACTATATTCCCGACGGGATCGAAGTGACGCTTCAGTCGGAAAACGGAATGCTCGGGATGGGCCCCTTCCCGATCGAGGGGACCGAGGATGCCGACCTGATCAACGCGGGCAAGCAGACGATCACGGAACTGCCCCAGACCGCGTATTTCGATTCGGCCCAGAGCTTCGGGATGATCCGGGGCGGCAAGATCGCCATGGCGATCCTGGGCGCGATGGAAGTGTCGGAGAATGGTGACCTGGCGAACTGGATGATCCCCGGCAAGCTGGTCAAGGGGATGGGCGGCGCGATGGACCTTGTCGCGGGCGTCGGGCGGGTCGTCGTCGTGATGGATCATGCCAACAAGCATGGCGAATCCAAAGTTCTGCGCGACTGCACGCTGCCGCTGACCGGCAAGGCCGTGGTGGACCGGATCATCACGAACCTCGGCGTTCTCGACGTGGTCGAGGGCGGGTTGAAGATCGTGGAACTGGCCGACGGCGTGACCGAACAGGAGCTGCGCGACCTGACCGAAGCGACGCTGGTCGCCTGAGGTGGAAGGGGCCACGATCACGCGCGAAGACGGGCCGTCCGGTGGTCGATGGGTTCTCGTCCGCGACGGCATCGAGGCCGAGATGACCTATTCCAAGCTCGGCACCACGACGATCATCGTCGACCACACCGGCGTGCCCGACGCCTTTCGTGGCCAGGGCGCGGGGCTTGCCCTTGCTGAACGGATGATCGCGGACATGCGCGCCGAAGGCCTGCGGGTCATCGCGCTCTGCCCCTTCGTCAAGGCGCAGGCGCGCAAGCATCCCGAATGGGCCGACGTCGTCGAATAGAAGAAGTGCCGCGCCGGAGCCCTCCGACACGAAAGGATCAGCCGCCGACCAGCGACGGATCGAACACGCAGCCATCCCCCGGCAGTTGCGGCGGTGTCGCACAGATCATGCGGGCCACGTTCCAGGCCGCCAGAACCTTGGGCACATAGGCGCGCGTCTCGCTGAAGGGTGGCACGCCCGCGTGGCGGCGCACGGCCCCTTCCCCGGCATTGTACCCCGCAAGGGCAAGCACCGGGTCATTGTGGAATTCCTTCATCAACCAATCGAGATAGGCCACGCCGCCGCGGATGTTCTGGCCCGGGTCGCGGGAATCGGTGACGCCGAACCGCTCAGCTGTGGCCGGGATCAGCTGCATCAGGCCCGTCGCACCCTTGTTGGATACCGCATCGATACGCCCCGCCGATTCGACCGAAATCAGCGCCAGGATGAGCGCGGGCGACACCCGCGTCCCGACCGATCGGGCCAGGATGTCACGTCCGTGAAGCTTGGCGATATTGCGCATGTGCTCCAGCGACGGGGCACGCACCCCACTGCTCGATGGCGGACGAGACGCGACCTGCACGGCCTGCAGGAAACGCCCGCTCTGCGGTTCGATGCTGGGGGAGACGGCGGACCAGAACCACGCCTGATCCCCGGTGCGCCCGCCCTGCGGTTCGGACGGGCGTGTCTCGGTACTCGCGACTTGCGGCAAGGCCTGTGACGCGGGCCGAGGGGCGACCACGGGGGGCGGGTCAATCTGGATGTTGATCCGATTTGTCGATCCGCTCGCCGGGGGGCGCAACTTCTTGAAGGTGAAGTCCGCTGCTGCCGGGCTGGCCGATATGGACAGCGACAGGGCCGCCGCAAGGGCGCCTGCAATCATATATTTCATGTCAGCCTGCTCAGCCTGTTTGGTCGGGGTCCGTTGATCGGATCCTCCGCTATGGGGCGAAGATGCCATTTTTCGGACGCCGCGGGCAAATACTCCTGAAAATTCGTTGTCGAGTTGTGACAATTGCCGCGCGAAAGGCCCCGGAGCGACGCAAACGCCCCGCAATCGGGCTGATCGCCCGGCGTCTTGTTTCCAGTTTTGCGTCAATTCCTGCGAAAAATCGCTTTGTCCCCAATTTGAACCGAATTGGACACGTTCTCGCCTCAATTGCCCTGCATCTTGAGAACATCCGCAAATGACGGGCGATGGCAGACCGCCCCGAACATCGTGGATCAATAAGCACCGAGACACTCGGGCAGGAAATGTGACGATCGAGCAGTCCCACCTTCTGTTGGCAGGCAGAAAGGACCAAGAGGAAACCGTCACACCATTCCATCGGTTCAAGATGCCGAGGGACAGGGGGTCGTGCTGGCAGGCGCGGCCCCCACTCCGTTTCAGCGGCGACTCGGGGTGCCCGGCTCGCATGAACGGGCAAAGATATCGGCTCGCCCGGATATTTGGCGTGGAGACTTGGTCGAACGGCTCCCTTGGCCTGCGGGAATCGTGGAATCCTCCCTGCCCCCGGATCCGATCTGCGCAGGCATTGCCTGGGGCAAAAAATACAAGTTTGTTAAAATTCAAATAGTTGCGGTTTTCGCAACATGGTTTGACCCGCAACTTTCCGCTGACTTGTCCTGATCCTGTCTCATTCCCGCCCAGATTGACCGCCAGAACAGGGTCATCGAAAGGGCAACAACAACCCGACGATGTGAAACCAACGCTGACCATCTTTTAAGGAACAAACAGATGCTGAACATGATCAAGACTTTCGCCGCCGACGAAGCTGGTGCCGTGACCGTTGACTGGGTTGTGCTGACCGCCGCCCTCGTTGGCCTGGGCCTCGCCGTCATGGGCGTCGTTTCGAACGGTATCGAGAACCTGTCGACCGACATCACGACCGCTCTGTCGGACGACGATCCCCAGAACGAGACCGAGACCAACAACATCTTCACGCGCAACTCGGAAGGTGGCACCACCACCACGCCGTAATAAGACGCATCGCTTCGGCGATATGAACGGAACGCGCTTCGGGCCATTGCCCGGGGCGCGTTTCCATTTGTGCCCTTCCCCTACGACAAGGGCCCCGGGTTCACGTCTTCACCCCGCGCGTTCCATGGTATTGCCGCATTCCCCGGCCATTTCGGAAACGATCGCCGCCGACTCGCGGCTTGGCATTAACGAGGAAACAGACCGATGCGCCTCATCTTTGGACTTCTCATGATCGTGGGGCTGGGACTTGCCGGCTTCGCCATCCACACCGCCAAGGGGCGGTTCGACCAATATCAATCCGCACTGACCGAAACGCAGAATGCCGTCATTCCGGTCACGGACGTTTTCGTCGTCAAGCGTCAGCTCAAGTATGGTGACGTCCTGCAACCCGATGACGTTCAGGCCGTCGCCTGGCCCGCCGACCATGTGCCCGCCGGAGCCCTTCGCACGATGGATGAGATCTTTCCGCCGGGCAATCAGGGACAGCGGACCGTTCTGCGCGTGATCGAACGCGATGAGCCGCTTCTGGCAACCAAGGTGACCCTGCCCGGCGCCGACGCCGGCCTGGCCGCCGCCCTGACCCCGGGGATGCGCGCCTTTACCTTGACGGTCGACGTGCGCTCCGGCGTGTCCGGCTTCCTGCGTCCGGGCGACCGCGTCGATGTCTACTGGACCGGAACGGGCCAGAACGGTGGCGTCACCCGCCTGATCCACGCAAGCCTTCCGCTGATCGCGATCGACCAGATCACCGACGAAGAACGCAACAATCCGACCATTGCCCGCACGGTGACGGTGGAGTCCCCGCCCGAGATCATCGCCAAGCTGGCCCAGGCCCAAGCCACCGGTCGCCTGACCCTGGCCCTGGTCGGTGTGAACGACGACACGACAGCGGCCCCGACGGAGGCCGGTATCGAGGCGATCATCGGCGAGCGGGCGCAGCCCGAGCGCGTCGAGGCCCCCAAGGTCTGCGTCATCCGGACCCGCAAGGGCACCGAGTTCATCGAAGAGCCGGTGGACTGCCCGACCGAAGAGGGCTGATCGCGACCCGAAAACCGCTTGCACGCGCATCGCAGGCACGGCACGTCTCCCGACGATCGGGGGGCGTGTTTTCGTTTGCGAAGGCCGTTGCAGACCGTTTTGAATGTGGCCGAAAAGCGGCAGGGTGTGACCCTGTAGCCCGACAATCCCATAGAAATATCAGTAAAAGTTGCAATGAGAGTCGTATCTGGCATGCTGTCCGGGATGTGGGCGTAAAGACCCGCACCGTTTTAGAGCAGCGTGATCAGAGAGGCAGGTCACATGAAATTCCGCATGATTCTTCGGGCGGCAATGCTCGGGGTCTTGGTTTCGGCCAGCCCTGTTGCAGACGCATACGCCCAAACCCTTCGCATCAGTGAAGGTCGTACCCAATCCCCGCTCCAGGTTCCGCTTAACCGCGCCCTGGTGTTGGAAAGCGACGTTCCGTTCGCAGAGCTTTCGGTGGCAAACCCGCTGATCGCCGATATTGCGACACTCTCGGAGCGGTCGGTCTATGTTCTCGGCAAGTTGCCCGGACGGACCACGCTGACCCTTCTGGCGCCCGATGGTCGCCTGATCACGAACGTCGAGGTCCAGGTCATCCCGGACATCGCCGAATTCAAGGAACGGCTGAGCCAACTGCTTCCGGGTGAGCACATCGAAGTGCGCACGGCCAACGACGGCATCGTGCTGTCCGGTATCGTGTCTTCGGTTCAGAAACTCGACCAGGCGCTTGAAATCGCCGAGCGTTATGCCCCCGAGCGGGTCATGAACCTCATGGTCGTCGGCGGCACCCAGCAGGTGCAGCTCAAGGTCCGGTTCGCGGAAATGTCGCGCAACCTGAGCAAGGAACTGGGCGCATCGCTCGGCATCGGTGGTACCGATCTGAACGGTGGCGGCTTCACGGGCACCACGGGTGTTGCAGCCAACGCAGGCTCCTTGCAACTGAACTTCGGCACCACATCGCTGAACTTCAACGTGCTGCTCCAGGCGCTCGAGGAAAAGGGCGTCGTTCGCACCCTGTCGGAACCCAACCTGACCGCCCTTTCGGGCCAGACGGCACAGTTCCTGGCCGGTGGCGAGATCCCCGTCCCCGTCCTGAGTGACGAAGGGAATGTCGGCATCGAGTTCAAGCCGTTCGGCGTCGGACTCGAGTTCACGCCCACGGTCGTGGATGAGGACATCATCAACCTGGTGATGAAGAGCGAAGTTTCGTCGATCGTCGATTCGGGGACCGATACGGTCACCGGCGCGTCGATCCCGACCCTGCGGACCCGTCGGGCCCAGACCACGGTCGAACTTCGTGACGGTCAGAGCTTTGCCATCGCGGGCATCCTGCAGGATGACTTCGAGGACAGCGCTTCGCAGGTGCCGTTCCTGGGTGACCTCCCGGTTCTGGGTGCGCTTTTCCGGTCCGCCGGTTACCAGCGTCGTCAGACCGAACTGGTCATCATCGTTACCGCCAACCTCGTGAACCCCACCTCGGGTGACGCGCTGCTGGTCCCCACGGACCGCATCCGCCCGCCCACCGAGAACGAGCTGTTCCTCTATGGTCGCGTCTCGGCCGGTCAGTCCTCCACCAGCGCCTCGTCGCGCGGAGATGCTGCCGACCAGGACTTCTCGGGCAACTATGGCTACGTTCTGGAGTAAGATCATGAAAAAACAGAACTTCACACGCCGCGCCATCGTCGGAGCCCTGGGCCTCTCAGCCCTCGGCGCCTGCACCGGGACCAAGCTCAACAATGTCGCCGGGGCCGAAATCGACGAAGGCACCTTCGGCAATCCGACCATGCAGAACATGCTGGTCATGAGCGGCGAAGTCTCCGCCATCAGCCACCTGGGATCACGCTTCGCGGCCGAAGTCCCGACGACCATCAACTTCGCCTTCAACAGTGCAAGTCTCGATGGAACGGCGCGTGGCATCCTCGACCAGCAGGCGAATTTCATTCGTCAGTTCCCCGAGGTCCGGTTCAGCGTCTACGGTCACACCGACAAGGTGGGATCGGCGGCCTACAACCAGAACCTCGGTCGTCGCCGGGCCCAGGCCGCCGTGTCCTACCTCGTGCAGCGCGGTATCTCCCGCTCGCGTCTGGATGCCCTGGTCAGCTTCGGTGAGGAGCGCCCGGTTGTTCCCACGAACGGGCAGGAACGCGCGAACCGCCGGACCGTCACCGAAGTCGCAGGCTTCGTGGCCGGCAACCCGCTGGTTCTCGACGGCAAGTATGGCCAGATTGTGTACCGCCGGTATACCGGCCGCTTCACCGCTCCTGCGGGATCGGTCACGAGTGGCGGAAGCGCGGGCGCGACCAGCGGCGGCTGAGGCCTCCCGACCAGAGACCACACGATCAAACCCCCGCCCGGGACTCTCGGGCGGGGGTTTTTCTTTGTGGACAGTTTTCGGTGTCCCGAACCCACTCCGTCGCCGGCCCCGAAACAGTCCCGTCCGTTTCCAATAATTTCATCTTTTGCGTCCAATTGTTGCCCGAATTCCCCGTCACAACTCGGGAAAGCGGGGTTGATCCCTGCGCCCGGGAATCAAAGGGAAGAAGCCCTGTCCCGGTCCTTTATCCGCCCTTTGCGGCACAAAGAATTGGTGAGTCCCGATGGCAAGCAATCTAGCCGTACTCCCCGAACCCGCCCCGCTGCGTGCGGTTACGGTTTCGCGCGACGTGCAGGAATTCGATCTGCTGATCGAGGATATGGAAGCAGAACTTGGGGAAGGATGGGGCGACCTCAGCTTTGCCGAGTCGCTTGAATTCCTGCGCCAGGACGAAGCAGAGGATCTCGAGTTCATCGTCCTCGCCGTCGATCACGAGGATGAGCCGCGCCTGTCGCAGATCGCCGATGTCATCCGCCAGGCCAAGCGCGCCGGTCTCAAGGTGATTCTCGTCGCCGACGGCCTGGGCCCCGTCACGCTTCACGAATTGCTGCGGTCGGGCGCCGATGATTTCGCCCCCTACCCGCTTCCCGAAAATGCCTTGTCCGAGGCGATCGCCCGCATCCGCGTCCCCGGCCCAGCCGCCGCATCCGACGTGATGCAGCGTGCCGGCGCCGATGACATCGACGCGAACGGCGCCGTACCGCAGGCGGGTGGAATGATCCGCACGGGCGGTGGCAACGCCGGCGAAGGCGCTTTGTTCGCCGTTCAGTCCGCCGCCGGCGGCGACGGCGCGACGACCCTTGTCGTCAACCTCGCCTGGGAATTGGCGACGGGATCCAAGAAAGACATGCCGTCGGTCTGCGTCATCGACCTGGGGCTGCAATTCGGCTCCGTCGCGACCTATTTCGACTTGCCGCGCAAGCCGATGATCTACGAAGTCCTGTCGGACGTGTCGTCCATGGACGAACAGGCGTTCCGCCAGGCCCTCGGGCACTACAAGGACAAGGTGTCGGTCTTCACGGCCCCCGCCGAGATCCTGCCGCTCGACTTCATCGGGCCCGACGACGTGACCGAGCTGTTGTCGCTGGCCCGCAAGTGCTTCGACATCGTCATCGTCGACATGCCCGCCACCGTCACCGGCTGGACGGATACGGTTCTCGACCTGTGCGATCTGTATTTCCTGGTCTGCGGGCTCGAGGTGCGGTCGGCTCAGAACGCGCTCCGCTTCAAGAAGCTCCTGAAAACCGAAGGCCTTGCGGTCGAACGGCTGGCCATGGTCATGAACCGCGCGCCGGGCAAGATGGACATGGGCGGACGTGGACGCGTCGACAAGATGGCCGACAGTCTGGATGTGAAATTCCACGCGGTGCTGTCCGATGGCGGCAAGCAGGTGACCGAGGTCAACGATCAGGCCGTCCCGCTCAGCACGATGGCGCCCCGCAATGCGCTCACCAAGGACATTCAGAAAATGGCCCATGGCCTGCTGGAGGCCCGCGAGGCCATCACCAGCGGTCAGGCTGGTGCGAAGAAGCCTGCCAAAAAGGGCATCTTCGGGCTGAGCTTCGGCTGATCGAGAGGATAGATAAATGTTTTCCCGTTACAAGAAGCCCCAGATGGACGGTGCCAAGCCGGTCGACGCCTCTCAGAAGCCGTCGGCCGAAGTGGCTGCCAAGGCCGCCCCGGTCACCAAGACCCCCGCCCCCAAGGCGGCGGCCAAGCCCGCCCCTGCGGTCCCGGTCAGCGACGACAAGGAAACCAAGCGCCGCGAGCGTATCGAGGGTCTCAAGACCGAGATGCATCACCGGCTGCTGGACAACCTGAACCTCGCCGCCCTCGACAAGGTCGACCCGGCGGCGCTGCGGTCCGAAATCGTGTCCATCACGACCGAGGAACTCGCCGATATGGGCGTTGTCCTTGGCCGTGAAGACCGCGACACGCTCAACACCGAACTCTTCGACGAAGTCATGGGCCTCGGCCCGCTGGAGCCGCTGCTGCAGGACGACACCGTCAACGATATTCTGGTGAACGGTCCGCACAACATCTACATCGAACGCGCCGGCAAGCTGACCAAGTCGCCGATCCGCTTCAAGGACGAAAAGCACCTGATGCGGATCATCGACAAGATCGTGTCGGCCGTGGGCCGTCGCGTCGATGAATCGAACCCCTATGTCGACGCCCGTCTCAAGGACGGCTCGCGCTTCAACGCGATGGTCCCGCCGGTGGCCGTCGACGGATCGCTCGTCTCCATTCGTAAGTTCAAGAAGGAAAAGCTGGCGATTGACGATCTCGTCAAGTTCGGCGCCTTCAACGAGGAAATGGCCGCCTATCTTCAGGCCGCTGTCGCCTGTCGCCTGAACGTCATCGTCTCGGGCGGTACCGGTTCGGGTAAGACGACCACGCTGAACGCCCTGTCGTCCTTCATCGGTCAGACCGAGCGCGTGCTGACGATCGAGGATACGGCGGAACTTCAGCTCCAGCAGGATCACGTGGGCCGGATGGAAAGCCGCCCGCCCAACGTTGAAGGCAAGGGCGCCGTCACGCAGCGCGACTGTCTGCGCAACGCCCTGCGGATGCGTCCGGACCGGATCATCGTGGGTGAAACGCGTGGCGAGGAAGTGATCGACATGCTTCAGGCCATGAACACCGGCCACGACGGCTCGATGACGACGATCCACGCCAACAACGCCCGCGACGGTATCAGCCGATTGGAAAACATGGTCGCAATGGCCGGTATCGAAATGCCGCTCAAGGCCGTCCGCGCCCAGATCGCCTCGGCCGTGAACCTGATCGTGCAGGCCTCGCGCCTCCAGGACGGCTCGCGCCGGATGGTCTCGATCACCGAAGTGACGGGGATGGAGGGTGAAGTCATCACCCTGCAGGAAGTTTTCCGCTACGAGCGCCTTGGCCTCGAACAGGATGGCCGCATCGTCGGCCGCTTCACCGCAACGGGCATCCGCAGCCACTATTCCGATCGCTTCAAGGCATGGGGCTACGACCTGCCCGCCTCGATCTACGAACCCGCAGGGAACCGCTGACATGCAACTGTCCATCGAACCACTCATCTATATCGCCATCTTCGCGGCGGTCTATCTGATCATCGGCGGCATCTATGTCCTGGTGTTCGGCAAATCGATCAAACTGAACAACCGCGTGAACCGCCGCCTGGCGCTCATGGAAAAGGGTCAGTCGCGCGATGACGTGATGGCGCAGCTCCGCAAGGAGATGTCGCAGCATGACAAGGCGAAATCGATCCCGCTCTATTCGCTGCTGGCCGAAAAGGCGCAGAAGGCGAACCTCGCCTTCACCCCCGGCATGCTGATCGGCGTGATGGTTTTCGTCGTCTTTCTGTCCTTTGTCCTGCTGACCGTCTTCACCGCCGCGGGCGGCCCGATCCGGATCCTCATGTCGCTCGCCATCGGCATCGGCGGCGTCTACTTCTGGGTCAACAAGAAGGCCAAGGAACGGCTCTCCCTCATGGAGGAGCAGTTGCCCGACGCTATCGAACTGATGGTCCGCAGCCTGCGCGTCGGCCACCCGCTGAACTCCGCCATCGCCATCGTCTCCAAGGAGGTGGCTGACCCCCTCGGCTCCGAAATGGGCTTCATCGCGGACGAAGCCGCCTATGGCCGTGACGTCCCCGAAGCCCTGCGCGCCCTGGCCGAACGGGTCGGCCTCCAGGATCTTCGTTTCCTCGCCGTGGCCGTGGCCATCCAGCAGAAGTCGGGCGGCAACCTGGCCGAGATCCTCGAGGGTCTGTCCAAGGTGGTGCGCGCACGCTTCAAGCTTTTCCGGAAGGTCAAGGCGATTACCGCCGAAGCCCGCTGGTCCGGCGTTTTCCTGTCGGCCTTTCCCGTCCTCGCCGCCGTCGGCATCAACGTGATGAAGCCGGACTACTACAGCGAAGTCAAAGAGACCGCCTATTTCATCCCCGCCGCTGCCGTTGTTGTCGTGTTCCTGATCGTGAACGTGATTTTCATGCGCATGATGGTCAACATCAAGGTCTGAGGCAGATACCATGCAAGACGTTCTCAATTCCATCATGGAGACCTTCCTCGGCCCCGACGGCATGATCTATATTGCCGGGGTCGCGGGGGTTCTTCTGGTCGCGATCGGCATCCCGATCATCCTGGTCAAGAAGTCCGAGCCGCTCGACCGTATCACCCGTGAACGCAAGGGCATCACCCTGGCCGACGCCGAAGGCGAGCAGCTGTCCAAGCACGGCGACCGCAACCAGAAGCTGGCCAAATATGCGCAATATCTCGACCCTCAGGACGAGGAAGAGATGTCGAAAAAGCGCAAGATGCTTGTGCGCGCGGGCTATCCCCATAAAGACGCGGTCCGCACGCTGCAGGCGACGCAGATCCTGCTCGGCGTGGGTCTTCTGGCCCTTGGTGCGGTCTACACCTTGTTCCTGACGACGGATGAGACGCCGTTCTACCACAAGGTGCTCTTCACCATGATCCCTGGTCTGGCCGGCTACTATCTTCCGAACTACTGGGTGAACAAGCGCGTGGCCAAGCGTCAGGAAGATATCCAGGATGGCTTCCCGGATGCGCTCGATTTGCTACTGGTTTGCGTGGAAGCGGGTCAGTCCCTTGACCAGTCGATCATCCGCGTGGCTACTGAGATCGAACCTTCCTATCCCGCCCTCGCCGGAGAATTCCTGATGGTCGCCCAAGAGATCAAAGCAGGCAAGGACAAGCCCGATGTGCTTCGTTCCATGGCCGATCGCTGCGATATCAAGGATATCACCAGCTTCGTGACGGTTCTGATCCAATCGGCGACGTTCGGCACCTCGATCGCCGACGCGCTTCGGGTCTATGCCGCCGAGATGCGGGACAAGCGCGTCATGCGCGCCGAAGAAAAGGCAAACGTGTTGCCGACGAAACTCACCGTGGGCACGATGATGTTCTGTGTGCCCCCCCTGCTGATCATCCTGATCGGCCCCTCGCTTCACGGCATCGCCGAAGCGCTCAGCGGAAACGGAGGCTTCTGATGAAGCAGATCCTTGTTGCCACAACGCTCATGGGTCTTCTGTCCGCCTGCTCCGAAGGCGTGGCCGGACGTGGGTCCGTGGCCGAGGATCAACTCTTCGCTCCGGGCGTCGCCCGCGGCGCCGATCTGGTGGATCCGCTGATCGTGGGTGACCGCCTCCTCGAGGCAGGCGAGGCCGATCTGGCACTTTCCAGCTATGTCCGTGCGGCAAGCAAGCTCGGCATGACGACCGAGGTTCGCATTGCGATGTCACAGGCAAATCTGGCTCTTGGACGCCTCGGTCAGGCCGAGCGCCTGCTGCGCGACGTAATCGAGGAAGAACCTCGCAACGCCCCCGCCCTGAACAACCTGGGGGTCGTCCTGCTCGAGCAGGGCGAGATCGGTGAGGCGCATATTTTCTTCAAAACTGCGTTCGCGCTGCAACCCACTCCTGAAATTCGGGAGAATTTGCGACTTTCTACTGCCAAACTGGAAAATGCTGCCTATAGTGCAGAACAGGATAACGCCTTCACACTGTCGCGGCGTGCAAACGGGGCCTACAACCTCGAAGCGCCAGAGCAGTACCCATAAAAATACGAAGGCATCGAGCAGAAAAGGACGCAGCATGCGCCACCCTGTCTTTATTGCCCTCCTCCTCGGAGGAGCCTTTGTTTTGTCGGCCTGTAATTCTCAGACCGACGTATCCCGCGCCGTCAGTTCCGCCGCGAACGCCGAAGCGGACAGCATTCGTGAAATCATGCTGAACGTGGCCGAGCCGCGCGAAGCCGTCGCCTACTTCCAGCGCCAGGTCGAGATCGAGCCGGATGAAGTGCGCCATCAGCGCGATCTGGCGGCTAGCCTGATCCGGGGCGGGCGCAATGCCGAAGGCGTCCTTGCCTGGCAGAAGATCGTCGACCGCGATGACAGCACCAACGAAGATCGCGTGCAACTCGCCGGTGCGATGATCCGCAGTTCGGACTGGGCCGCGGCAAAGATCGTTCTGGATTCCATTCCGCCGACCCACGAAACCTACGAGCGGTACCGCCTCGAAGCCGTCGTGGCCGACAGCAACCGCCAATGGGACCGCGCCGACAGCTTCTATCAGACCGCCGTCGACCTGACGACCCGCCCCGCCGGTGTCCTCAACAACTGGGGCTATTCCAAGCTAACGCGCGGGGATACCCCGGGGGCGGAAAAGCTCTTCATCGAGGCCATCACCTACGACCAGAACCTGTTCACCGCAAAGAACAATTTGGTTCTGGCCCGGGCCGCGCGCCGCACCTACACCCTCCCCTCGGTACCCATGACCCAGGTGGAGCGGGCGCAATTGCTGCACACCGCCGGCCTTGCCGCGATCAAGCAGGGCGACACCGATATCGGGCGCAACCTGCTCGAAGACGCGATTGCCACGCATCCGCGCCACTTCGAAGCGGCCGTTCGCTCGCTTCAGGCCCTCGGCTGATCCATGGAGCCGCTGGCGCAGGCTGCCCTTCTGGCGGCAACCCCCATGCAGGGGGTTGTCTTCGGCCTTCTGTCTTTGCCGATCTGTCTTTGGGCCGCCTACACTGACCTGAGCACGATGAAGATCAAGAACGAGGCCGTGCTGGCCCTCGCAGCCGTCTTCGTCGTCGCCGGGCTCTTCGTGTTGCCCACGTTCACCGAGTATTTGTGGCGCTATGCACATCTCGGCGTGATCCTGGTGATCGGCTTTCTGATGTCGGCGATGCGGATGTTGGGCGCCGGCGATGCGAAGTTCGCCGCCGCCATGGCCCCCTTCGTCGCGCTCGCCGATGTGATCGAGGTGCTGCTCATTTTCTCGGCCCTGCTGATCCTGACCTATGTGCTGCACCGGATCATCCGCATGATCCCCGCGATCCGAAATCTCGCCCCCGATTGGAAAAGCTGGCACGAGAAAAAGGATTTTCCCATGGGTGTGACGCTCGCGGCCACTCAAATGACATATTTAGGCCTCGCCGCTCTGCAACAATAACCCTCAGATTTGTTTGCAGGGTGCCGGAATCAGGACGGCACCGACAGCTCGAGGACCGAATTATGAACATGCGCCCCGATCCCGCGATGATGGGTGTCCCCGCCCCCGAACAGCCGCGCACGCTGGCCGATACCGGGCTGACCGGCACCATGCTGCGGGACATCCTTCTCAAGACGATTTTCCGCAAATCGGTCGAGACGACCCGCGAGATCTCCGAAGCGATCTGCCTCGCGACCGGTCTGACCCAGGAACTGATCGACAAGGCGCGCGAGGCCGGCCTGATGCAGGCGACCGGCACCATGCATGCCGGTTCGTCCGGCGAAATGGGTTTCCAGCTGACCGATCAGGGCAAGGCCCGCGCCATGGATGCGCTCAGCCAGTCCGAGTATTACGGCGCGATGCCGGTCCCGCTGGAAAAGTACAAGGCGCAGGTCAAGGCGCAGTCGGTCAAGAACATCAAGATCACGCGCCAACGCCTGATGGAATCCATGGGGCACCTGATCCTGCCCAGCGGCCTGCTCGATCAACTCGGGCCCGCCGTCGGCTCCGGTCGCTCGGTCCTGATGTATGGCCCTCCGGGGAACGGCAAATCGTCTATTGCCGAAGGTATCCGCGCCGCGCTCGGCGACAACATCTGGATTCCCCATGCCATCGAATATGCGGGCACCGTGATCGCCATGTTCGACCCCATCGTGCACACCAAGGTCGAACAGAACGGCGAGGTCGGCGTTCTGCGCAAGGTCAACAACCGCGTCGACCAGCGCTACATCCTGTGCCAGCGCCCGACCGTGATGACCGGCGGTGAATTGACACTCGACATGCTCGATCTGAAATACAACCCCGTCGCCCGGACCTATCAGGCCTCGTTGCAGCTCAAGTCCTCCGGCGGCGTCTTCATCGTCGACGACCTTGGTCGCCAGGAAGAAGCCCCGCAGAAACTGATCAACCGCTGGATCGTTCCGATGGAAGTCGGCTACGATATTCTGGCGCTGCAATCGGGTGAAAAGTTCGAAGTGCCCTTCGACACGCTCGTGGTCTTCTCGACCAACTTCCACCCCAACAAGATCTTCGACATGGCCGCCCTGCGCCGGATTTTCTTCAAGGTCCTGATCGACGGGCCGACTCAGGCCGAGTTTCTCAAGATCTTCGCCATGGTCGCCAAGAAGAAGAAGTTCGAGATGGACGAGGCCGCCCTCCTCCACCTGCTGAAGAAAAAATACCCGGAAATCAACAATGTCTATGCGAACTTCCACGGTGTCTTCCTGATCGACCAGATGATCGCCGCCTGCGATTTTGAGGGGCTGCCCTACCGCATGACGCCCGAATTGATCGACCGCGCCTGGGCGAACCTCTTCGTGGAAGAGGCCGACATCGTTCACTGATCCGCAACGATCTTGTCGCCGTTGCCCGAATTTTGCCCAATTCTGCCCCTAATCTGGGGTGCAGAACACTGTGGCGAACCACAGGGGCAGTATTTGAGGACAGGTCATGAGCGATAGTCGCGATTTTTCGGACGGATTCCGTCCGGGTTCGATCATTTTTCCCACGGCCATGCTGGGCGGTCTCCTGGCGGTCGGCCTCATGCTTGCCGGGACATTTCACCAAGACGGGATCAGCTATGAGCCGATACCGGGCAGCAGCATCGACAACATCGAATTCCTGTCGGCCACGGGCGACAACGTCCGCGACGCGCTGACCCGGGTTTGCTCCGCGACGGGCTGCGATGCCGGCACGCTCCACCCGATGATCACCTCTTCCGCTGCGGCGATGACCCCTGATGAGCTCGACCTGGCGCTCGATGCCCAGGCTCGCATTCTGGTCGAAAGCCAGGCCGCCCTCTCGGCCACCACCGACGAAGACGCCCGTCGCATCCTGTCGCTCGAGGTCGAAGTGGCCAGCCGGATCGCCGATCTCTACCGGGCGGAACGCGCCAACCGCTGACGGCCCTTCCCCTC
The DNA here is from genome assembly GCF_900113875.1 of Jannaschia pohangensis. Lineage (GTDB taxonomy): Bacteria > Pseudomonadota > Alphaproteobacteria > Rhodobacterales > Rhodobacteraceae > Jannaschia > Jannaschia pohangensis. Next base: position 131,953 of record NZ_FORA01000002.1, read on the forward strand.
GGCCCGCCATGGACTAGGGTGCAGGGCATGATCCTGCCCCCGTCCCTTGCCCAGTTCTTCGACCGCCGCGGCTGGTCCCTGCACCCGCATCAGATCGACATGCTCGCCCGCAAGGACGAGCCGTCGCTCCTGCTGATCGCGCCCACGGGCGGGGGCAAGACGCTGGCCGGCTTCCTGCCGTCCCTTGTCGAAATGGCGGATGGTCACGACGGGTTGCACACCCTGTACATCTCGCCGCTCAAGGCGCTCGCCAACGACATCCGCCGCAACCTCGCCTCCCCGATCGAGGAGGCGGGCCTGCCAATCCGGGTTGAGGATCGGACCGGCGACACAAGCCAGACGCAGCGCAAACGCCAGCGCGCCGACCCGCCGCAGATCCTGCTGACGACGCCCGAAAGCCTGGCCCTGATGATCAGCTATCCCGACGCCGCCCGCACCTTTGCGGGCCTGCAACGGATCATTGTCGATGAAATCCACGCCCTCGCCGACAGCAAGCGGGGCGATCAACTGATGCTGGCGCTCAGCCGCCTTGAAACCCTCGCCCCCGGCCTGCGCCGCGTGGGCCTTTCGGCGACGGTCGATGACCCCGCCGTCATCGCGCATTACCTTGCACGGCATCCCGACCCCTGTCCGATCCTGCTGGCCGACCCCGGCCCACCCCCCGACATCGACATGCTCCAGACCGAGGAGGCGCCACCTTGGGCGGGCGCCGGCGGGCGCTATGCCATTCCGGCGGTTCTGGACCAGGTACGGCAACACAACACGACGCTCATCTTCCACAACACCCGCGCGCAGGCGGAAATCTTCTTTCACAACCTCTGGCTCGCCAACGAGGACGCCCTGCCCATCGGCATCCACCACGGCGCCCTGTCCAAAGAGGCGCGGCTTCGCGTCGAACAGGCGATGGTCCGGGGCGAGCTGCGCGCCATCGTCGCCACCGGCTCGCTCGACCTCGGGATCGACTGGGGCGACGTCGACCTGGTGATCCAGATCGGCGCCCCGAAGAAAGTCAAGAACCTGGTGCAGCGGATCGGGCGCGCCAACCACCGCTACAACGCGCCCTCCAAGGCCCGCCTCGTCCCCGCCAACCGGTTCGAGGTGGTCGAGTGCATCGCAGCACTACAGGCCGTGCGCGACGGTACGCTAGACGGCGACCTGCGCCTTGACGGGCCGCGCGATGTCTTGTGCCAGCATATCGCCATCGTCGCCTGCGCGGGCGAATTCTCGGCCGACGCGCTTTATGCCGAAGTCACCACCGTCGGCCCCTATTCCACCCTTGCCCGCGCCGATTTCGACGCCTGTCTCGACTTCGTGGCGACCGGCGGCTACGCCCTGCGCGCCTACGACCGCTATCAGCGCCTGATGGAGCGCAGCCCGGGCCGATGGAGCCTGCGCGACCCCCGCACCACCCGCCAGATCCGCATGAACCTCGGGACGATCATCGACACCGACACGCTGTCGGTGCGCTTCAAGGGACGCGGCGGCCAGCCCCTGGGCAAGATCGAGGAGAGCTTTGCCAATACCCTGACCCCCGGCGACACTTTCCTGATGGGCGGTCAGATCGTGCGCTTCGAAACCCTGCGCGAGATGGTCGTGGAGGTCAGCCCGCGCCCCGACAAGCCGCCCAAGATCGCGACCTTCATGGGCTACAAGTGGTCCACTTCGGTGCATCTGGCCGACCGCATCCAGCGCATCCTGCACGAGGGTGATTTCAGCGCCTTCCCGACCCACACCCGCGAATGGCTGAACCTGCAACGCGAATACTCTCAGATGCCGGAACCGGGCCGCCTTCTGGTGGAAACCTTCCCGCGTGACGGGCGGCATCATACGGTTCTCTATGGCTTTTGCGGGCGCAACGCGAACCAGACCCTCGCCCTTCTGGTCACCAAGGGGATGGAGGAGGCGGGCCTTGACCCCCTGGGCTTCGTCGCCACCGATTACGCCGTGCTGATCTGGGGCCTCAAGCAGGTTCCCGACGTGGCCCCCTTCCTGCGCCATGCCGGGGTGCGCTCGGCGCTGGACAGCTGGCTCAGCGGCAACGCGGTGATGAAACGCACCTTCCGCAACGCCGCCATCATCGCCGGGCTGATCGAACGGAACTTCCCCGGCAAGCGCACCTCGGGGCGGCAGGCGACCTTCTCGTCCGACATCCTCTATGACACGCTCCACCGCTACGATCCCGATCACCTCATGCTCCAGATCACCGAGGAAGAGGCGATGCGCGGCCATATCGACTTCGCCCGGGTCGAACTGCTGCTGGAAACCGTCGGCGACCGGATCGATCAGGTGAACCTATCCCGCGTCACCCCGCTCGCCGCGCCGCTGTTTCTGGAACTGGGCAAGGTGCCGATCAACGGCGCGGGCGAAGGCCGCCTGATGATCGACGCCGCCGCCGAACTGATGGCCGAAGCGGGCCTTGTGCTCGAGTAACCCCTTGCGCGGACCGGGCCGCCGTGGTCCATGGCACAAATGGGGAACAGGCTCAGCTTCACTTTCGCGGACATCCGGCTGACGGCCCTGCCGTCGGGCGCGCTGCATTGGCCGGACGAGGCTTTGCTGGTGGTCAGCGACCTGCACCTGGGCAAATCCGAGCGGATCGCCCGGCGCGGCGGCACCCTTCTGCCCCCCTACGAAGGGCCTGCGACGCTCTCCCGGCTCGAGGCCGATATCTCCGAAACCATGCCCCGCGCCGTCATCTGCCTTGGCGACACCTTCGACGACATGGAGGCCGCGCGCCAGCTTTCCGCCGACCTGCGCGCCCGCCTGCTGGCGCTCGTGGCGGCCCACGACTGGACCTGGATCACCGGCAACCACGACCCCGCGCCCCCGGGCCTGGGCGGTCACGCCGCCGGGGGCGCGACCCTCGGCCCGCTCACCTTCCGCCACGTTGCCGGCGACGACACCCCGGGCGAAGTGTCGGGCCACTACCACCCCAAGGCCGGGCTGACCGTGCGCGGCCACGCCATCAGCCGCCCCTGCTTTCTGCACGACGGGCGCCGCCTGATCCTGCCGGCGTATGGCGCCTATACCGGCGGTCTGCGCTGCACCGACCCCGCGCTGGCCGCCATCATGGGGCCCAGGGCGCGCGCCATCCTGACCGGATCGCCCATGGTCGAAATTCCGATGCCTCGCTAAGGTCCGAACATGCGCGCCTCGCCCCTCCTCCTGATCGCCCTCCTCGTCGCCTGCCAGCCGCAGCCGACCCTGACGACGACGCCGACCTACCGCGACCCCCGCGCCCTCATCGCGTCCAAGGCCGATTTCGCCCCCGACCGGATGGCGGGCACCTGGCACGAGGTCGCGCGCTACCCCGGCGGCCCCGGCCCCGACTGCAACCGCCGCACCCTGCGCTTCGGCTCGCTCGGCGGCGGCAGCCTCGCGGTTGCCGAAGGCTGTGACACCACGACCGAGGTGACGGGCCGCACCGACCCCACCGGCCCCGGACGCCTCGACCTGATCCTGCACGGCGAGACGCAATCCGTCTGGGTGCTCTGGATCGACACCGGCTATCGCACCGCGATCCTGGTTCAACCCGACGGGACCGGGGGACGCATCCTCAACCGCGACCCCGCGATCCCCGCCGACCGCTTGCGCGCCGCACTCGACGTCTTGGACTTCAACGGCTTCGATACAGGGCAGCTGACCTATCCGACGCCGAATTGATTGGCACCAAATCAACCACTTCCCGGAAAAATCGAATCAACTGCGAATCAGTGCTTGCTCCATGATTCGCAGATGGGCTACAACCACTGCACACGGTCGAGCAGTAGCCGTTATAATGATAAAAATCAAAGCGGTAACGAGGGGTGGGCATGTTGGGGACATGTGCGGGGGCACAAGTCATTTCCACGATCCAGGCGCGGGTGGATGGGGCTTTCCCGTCTGCCCGCACGCCCTTTCCCGAAGGCTCTCTCTTTCGTTGGTTCGGCGCGCCCCTGCGACTTGATGGCGCACGTCGCGCCCTGCTTCTCAGCGGGGCCGAAGGCGAGGCAGATCTGCGCAGCCACCTTCCCGGCGCCATCGCCAAGCTTGGTCGCGGACGCGGCAGCAACGCGATCCCCCTTTCGCTTCTCGACCCCTATGACGACCCCGAGGCGCTGATCCTCAGCGACGGCATCACCCGCTGGCAGGCCACCATGGTGCAGGCCGCCGGGGGCGAGACGCTTCTGGTCTTCGCCGACGGCCTTCCACCCGCCAACAGCGTCACCGCCATCGTGCAATCGCCGGTGTCCCACGCGGCCCCCTCCGACCGAAAGCCGATCTGCTTTACCGCAGGCACCCTGCTGGACACCCCCGAAGGGCCGACGCCGGTCGAGGCGCTCTATCCCGGGGACAAGGTTCTGACCCGCGACAACGGCCCGCAGGAGGTCATCTGGATGGGTCTGCGCCGGGTGTCTGGCGCGCGCATGTTCGCCCTTCCCGCCCTGCGCCCGGTCCGCATCCGCGCCGGAGCCATCGGCAACGAAGCCGATCTGGTCGTGTCACCCGGCCATCAGATCATGCTCGCGGGCCCGCGCGCCCGGGCGCTCTGGTCCACGCCCGAGGTTCTGGTACGGGCCGGTGACCTGATTGACGACACCCGTGTCACCGTCGACCATGCCGCCAACGACGTCGCCTATTTCCACGTCCTGACCGCCCGTCACGAGGTGCTGCGCGCCAACGGCGCCTGGTGCGAAAGCTTCCACCCCGGCGACGCCGACCTGAGCCAGGTCAGCCCGGCGGAACTGGAAGAACTGCTGGAGCTGGTGCCCGGAACCGACAGCGATGCCTCGGTCTACGGCCCGCACGCGCGCCGCTGCCTGTCGGCCGCCGAACTGGCGATCCTGCAACACAACGGCGCGCCCCGCTACCTGCGCACCGATTGACGCGGGCCTAGCGCGCGAACCGCAGCAATGCCGCGCCCATCAACGTCAGCGCCGTCGCCGTGACCTTGGCCAGATCCAGACGCTCTTTCAGGACGACGACCCCGATCAGCAGGGCAAAGATGATGCTCGTCTCGCGCAGCGCCGTGACCAGCGCGATCGGCGCCTGCGTGAAGGCCCAGGTGACCAGCGCATAGGCGATGAACGATGCCCCGCCCCCGATCACCGCCACCCGCTTGCCCGATCGCGGAATGACCCGCAGCGTCGCGGGCGAGGTGACGGCAAGATAGCCCGCCATGACCAACCCGTTGCCGATGGCCGACCAGCCGTAAAACCCCAGGGACGTGCCCGCCAGCCGCGCGCCCAACCCGTCGATCAGCGAATAGGAGGCGATGAACAGCCCCGTGACGAAGGCCAGCGTCGCCGCCTTGCCATTGCGTTGCCCGTCCGCGCGCCGCACCAGCCCAAGGCTGACCAGCCCCAACCCGATCAGCGCAACCGCCAGCAACTCCATCGGCTCCAGATGCACCCCGAGGATCACCACCGAGACCAGCGCCACGATCAGCGGCGCGGTCCCCCGGGCAATCGGATAGACCTGCGTCAGGTCGCCCATGCGGTAGGACTGCATCAGGAACAGCTGATAGCCCAGGTGCAACGCGATGCTGCACGCCAGATAAGGCCATGACGCCGCATCGGGCAGAGGCACGAATGGCACCACCGCGGCGGCAATGGGGATATGGCCCAGAACAACCGCGCCCATGGCCGTGCGCTTGTCCAGCCCGCCCTTGACCAGAGCGTTCCAACCGGCATGCAGAACGGCGGCGAAGATCACCGCACAAAAGACCGTCAGACTCATGAAAAAGGCCCCTTTCGCGCTCCGCCCGACGCTAGGCGGCAAATCGCGGCCCCGCAACTGCCACGGGGTTGTTGACACCCGTCCGCACCGGCCTTATCGGGGCGCTTCAATTGGTGTTGGCGGCCCCCGCAAGGGGATGCCTGTCGGGGCTTCGGCCCAAAGGACAACGCCCTTCACAGTCCGCGCCCCCGCGTGGACGCCCAAAGAAGGAGATCAGCCGTGACCAAACGCACGTCTGCCAAGTACAAGATCGACCGCCGCATGGGCGAGAACATCTGGGGCCGCGCCAAGTCGCCGGTCAACCGCCGCGAATACGGCCCCGGCCAGCACGGCCAGCGCCGCAAGGGCAAACTGTCGGACTTCGGTCTGCAGCTGCGCGCCAAGCAGAAGCTCAAGGGCTACTACGGCGACCTGACCGAGAAGCAGTTCAAGCGCATCTTCGCCGAAGCCGACCGCCTCAAGGGCGACACCGGCGAGAACCTGATCGGCCTGCTGGAGCGTCGTCTCGACGCCGTCGTCTACCGCGCCAAGTTCGTCGCCACGATCTTCGCCGCCCGCCAGTTCGTGAACCACGGCCACGTCACCGTGAACGGTCAGCGCGTCAACATTGCATCCTACCGCGTCAAGGAAGGCGACGTCATCGCCGTCCGCGACAAGTCGCGCCAGCTGGCCGTAGTGCTCGAAGCCACCCAACTGGCCGAGCGTGACGTCCCCGACTACGTCGAGGCCGACCACTCCAAGATGACCGCCACCTTCGTGCGCACCCCGGGCCTCTCCGATGTGCCCTACGCCGTGGTGATGGAACCGAACCTGGTCATCGAATACTACGCACAGAACTGAGCTCTCACCGGCTTAGGCATCGATGGGGCGGCCTTCGGGCCGCCCTTTCTACATCCGACACGGAGCACTCCCCACATGCGACCCTTCGCACTCCTCCTGGGCGCGGCCTTCGGCGCCATCGCCCTGACATCCATCCGCTACCTCAATGCCAACTACGAGTTCGCCTTGTCCCAACTCGAATCCGACGGTCCCCATGGCGGAACGATCGCCGCAATGCTCGGCTCCGTCCTCCTCGCTCTCCCCGTCATCGTGATCGGCCTCGTTCTGCTGCTCCCACGAAAAACCCGCCCCTCTGCCGCCAACTTCCTCGTTGCCCTCTTCCTCGCCGCAGGCGTTGCCGCCCTCGCCGACAACATGGACCCGACCATCTTCCCGGGCCTCTTGGGCCTGCCCGCCTCTGGCTGACCCCCCAGCTTCACTTGGCTTTGACCCCCCGCGCGCCATGTGGCAGGTGACCCAAGCCGCAACCGAACCCGGAGCTCGCCCATGACCGATCACCCCATCCACGCCCGCATCGAGGGCGCCGTCGTGATGATCGGGTTCGGCTCCATCGGGCGCGGCACGCTGCCCCTCATCGACCGGCACTTCGACTATGACCGCGACCGCCTGATGGTGATCGACCCCGCCGACAAGGCCTGTGCCGATCTGGCCGCGCGGGGCATCTCCCACGATCAGGTCGCCCTGACCCCCGACAATTACCGCGAGGTTCTGGGCCGCCACCTGACCCCGGGCAAGGGCTTCTGCGTCAACCTCAGCGTCGACACCTCCTCGCTGGACCTGATGAAATACTGCCGCGAGATCGGCGTGCCCTACATCGACACCGTGGTCGAACCCTGGGCCGGTTTCTACTTCGACACCGAGAACAACGCGGAACGCACCAACTACGCCCTGCGCCAGAAGGTCCGCGACGAAAAGGCCGCCAATCCGGGCGGCACCACCGCCGTCTCCTGCTGCGGGGCGAACCCGGGCATGGTCAGCTGGTTTGTCAAGGCGGCCCTCCTGCACCTGGCCCGCGACACGGGCAACCGCACGGCGGCCCCCGCCGACCGCGAAGGCTGGGCGCGGCTCATGCAATCGCTCGGGGTCAAGGGCGTGCACATCGCCGAACGCGACACCCAGGCGCGCAAGACCCCGCGCCCCCGCGACGTCTTCGTCAACACCTGGTCGGTCGAGGGCTTCATCGCAGAAGGGTTCCAGCCCGCCGAACTGGGCTGGGGCACGCATGAAACCTGGCTCCCCGAAAACGCGCGCCGCCACGGCACCGGCTGTCAGGCGGCGATCTGGATGAACCGCCCCGGCGCGATCACCCGCGTCCATTCCTGGTGCCCGACCCCCGGCCCCCAATTCGGCTTCCTCGTCACCCATAACGAGGCGATCAGCATTTCCGACTACTACACCGTCGGCTCCGGTCCCGGTCCCGAATACCGGCCCACCTGCCACTACGCCTACCACCCCTGCGACGACGCGGTCCTGTCCCTGCACGAAATGTTCGGCGCCGGTCGCCAGCAACAGGTCCATCATATCCTGACCGAGGATGAAATCGTCGAGGGCATCGACGAACTCGGCGTCCTGCTCTTCGGCCATGAAAAGAACGCGCTCTGGTACGGCTCGCGCCTGTCAAACGCCGAGACCCGCAAACTCGCCCCGGACCAGAACGCGACCGGCCTGCAGGTGACCTCCGCTGTGCTCGCAGGGATGGTCTGGGCGCTGGAGAACCCGAATGCGGGCATCGTGGAGACCGACGAGATGGACCACGCCCGCTGCCTCGAGATCCAGACGCCCTACCTTGGCCCGGTCGAGGCGCACTACACCGACTGGACCCCCCTCCAGGACCGCTGGCAGCACTTCCCCGAAGACATCGACGAAAGCGACCCCTGGCAATTCCGCAACGTCCTGGCGAGTTGAGCGCGACGGACCGGACCACCTTGGGGTCGTGGAACGGGGGGCTAGGTCAGCTCTGCGGGACAAAGGGTGATTTCGCTGCTATCGCATCGGTGGCTGCTTTCCAGGGTTCACTTACAATTGGGATAAAGTTCTGCAACGTTGCGGTGCGCGCTGCATTAGCACGCCCAGTCAAATGCAAAAGTTTTCAAATCAAGTTGTGCATTCCCGCCGCCAAAGTTGAAGTTACCGAAATACTCCTCAAATTCGATGTAGTGCGCGCCCATATGCGGAACTGCTTGCTGCGGAAACATCGTGCCACCAAGGTGGCATGGCCTTAGATTTTTGACCCAGTCAGGTCTTTGATAATTCTCATCATATGGCATGATGTAGTCGTCGTGTCCAACCGCCTTACCGCCATTGGGGTCATCCTGACGCGGCCTCAGCACAATGGGAACACGGTGATCCACCCTTTTTTCAGGCATGCCGCCAATGCTGCGATATTTAAATCCTTTGGTCAATTTCTCTAGATCCAAGTATTCCCTTTCCAGCCCTAAGAGGGACGCAGCGCCACCGATCCGCATCCATTGGGGTTCTATCGTATTTGCCAGCAATGGATTTGTCGCTATGTTTGGTACTGCGCAAGCAGACCCTGCCAGTTCGGCGGCTGTCAGCGGAATGACCGCAAATTGGCATCCCAAAACATCTTTCATCCGATGCAACAGTGGATGCGCATTTTGAGCATGGTCCCAGAAAGTCCGAAGATGGGGGTCCTCTGGTTGCGGCGTAGCAGGTGAAAGAATGATTTCCCGCAATCCATCTGTGCACAGTGGCACACCATCGTTGTGATCAGCGGCGGTTCCGAAGAAACTGATAGCAACAATGTCGGGCCCGCGTACCTTGAACGCATCAGGCAAACGCAATGTGAACCCGTGCTGTAGCGGATAGCCAGACTCTGGATCAAGCGGCCATTGGATTGGGGTAATCCCTGGGGGCAGTCCAAAACACCACCCAGCAACTGCGGGGTGCGCTGGATCGGCACCCGGATCAAGCGTCAAGTCGTAGGCAGTCAGAGCTGGATCCAGATCATCTGGCAATGGCGGACGCGAAGGCGTCACAATATTTACAAGAGGCGGCTTGGATAACTTCGATATGAGACGTTTGAACATCTTCGTCGATTTAACCCTTATCAAGATGCATGATTGTATCAGATTTCTGAGCAGCCTGAAAGTCGACATTCGTTCAAAGCGGAGCATCGATCTTTCTGGTCTCGAAGCTGACCTTTGCGGCAGCCCAGCCAAACCGCCTTTCGCTCAAACCGCCAAGCCGTCACACCTTCGCATCCCCCGTCCAGGCCAAACGCCCCACGATGGACATCCCCCCGGCCCCGCGCGTAGCTCTGTCAGGTGCACGGGCCGCACCGTCCCGACCCCACCCACTTGCCCGTCTGCGGAAACCGGAGACAGGCCCAAAACACAAGACCCCCGGATCAATGATGACCTCCGTCAATTCCCGCGCTTTCTGCGCCCTCATCGCTCTGGCGATTGCGATGACACCGACGCTTGGCCGGGCCGACTCCACCCTTGCCTTCGATCCGCCCGAAGAAGTCGCCGTCAATGTGCGCACCGTCGCCGCCGGGGATGACCCCGAAAACCGCGCCATCGGGATGATCGTCCCGATCCGGGGTGGTGGAGGCTGAGACCGGCCCCGACAGGTCTCGTGAAAAAAGGCAGGCAGCATTCGCCACCCGCCTTAACACTTGTTAACCTCTCACGTGAGGATGGATATAGCGCGTCACACAGGACGAAAGTGTGGCGCGTGCCCATCAAATGGAGGACGCGGCGACGCGCCCCCGGGGCCAGACCCGTCATGCGCCGGCCTTCGTTTCCACTTTGCATCGCCCGACCGGGGCACGCGCGGGCACCCGCACGCACTCTGGACGGGACGAACCGACAGGCGTAGGCCGATTTCATGCAAAGCCTGTCCCTCTCCGAAGCCGCCCATCTGCCCGTCTGGCGACGGCCGCAGGCGCTCTTGATCCTGATGGCGATCATGATGCCGGTGGCCTTCGCCACCTGGTCGGCGCTGCTGAACAACTTCACCAAGGAGGTGGCGGGCTTCGACGGCGCCGACATCGGCCTGCTCCATTCGATCCGCGAGATCCCCGGCTTCCTCGCCGTCGGCGTCATCCTCGTCATCATGGTCATGCGCGAACAGGTGCTGGCGCTGACCTCGCTCATCCTTCTGGGCGTGGCCACCGCGCTCACCGCGCAATTCCCCTCCCTCGCGGGACTGCTGACGATCACCTTCCTCAGCTCCGTCGGCTTCCACTACTACGAGACCGTCAACCAGAGCCTACAGCTCCAATGGCTCCCCCGCGACCGCGCGCCCCAGATGCTCGGCATCCTGCTGGCCGTAGGCTCCGGCGCGACCTTCGTCGCCTATCTCGCCATCGTCACCACCTGGCGCACCTTCGATCTCAGCTATGACATCGTCTACTGGATCGCGGGCGGCACCACGGCGGTCATGGCCGCCCTCGCGCTCCTCGTCTTCCCCCAATTCGACAGCCCGCACCCCCAGACCAAGGAATTCGTCCTGCGCCGACGCTACTGGCTCTATTACGCGCTGCAATTCATGTCCGGGGCCCGCCGCCAGATCTTCATCGTCTTCGCCGCCTTCATGATGGTCGAACGCTATGGCCTCGAGGTGCACGAGGTCACCGCGCTCTTCATGGGCACCCTCGCGATCAACATGATCACCGCCCCGCTGGTGGGACGCGCCGTGGGCCACTTCGGCGAACGCTCCGCTCTCATCATCGAATACACCGCGCTCGGCACGATCTTCCTGCTCTACGCGGGGCTCTATGCCTTCGACTGGGGCGTCTGGGTCGCGGGCGGGCTCTACATGCTCAACAACCTGTTCTTCAGCCTGGCCCTCGCCATCAAGACCTACTTCCAGAAAATCGCCGACCCCGGTGACATCGCCCCCACCGCCGCCGTGGCCTTCACCATCAACCATATCGCCGCCGTGGGCCTGCCCTTCGGCCTTGGGCTGATCTGGCTGGCTTCGCCCATGACGGTCTTCCTGCTGGCCGCGGGCATGGCCGCCATCTCCCTCGGCCTGTCGCTTCTGGTGCCCCGCCATCCCGCCCCGGGGCACGAGACGACGCGCGCCCGTCCTCTGGCAGTGGCCGAATAACGCCCCATATAGACGACAAAGGAGACGCCCATGTTCAATCTGATCCGCAAGAAATCCGAGATGGTCACCCCCGACGCCGCCCTGCCGGGCCGCGCGACTCCGATCCCGACCGCCACGACACACCACGTCTTCGGCACCCCGCTGTCCAACACCGTGCCCGACGGCATGGAAGAGGCGATGTTCGGCATGGGCTGCTTCTGGGGGGTCGAGCGGATGTTCTGGAAACTTCCGGGCGTCCACATGACCCTCGTGGGCTATGCCGGCGGCTACACCCCGAACGCCACCTACGAAGAGGTCTGCTCGGGCCGCACCGGCCACAACGAAGTCGTCCGCGTGATTTACGACCCCGCCGTCATCACCTACCAGGATTTGCTCCGCACCTTCTGGGAAGGCCATAATCCGACGCAAGGCATGCGGCAGGGCAACGACACCGGCACGCAATACCGCTCGGGCATCTACACCTATTCCGACGCCCAGATGCAGGCCGCCACCGCCAGCCGCGACGCCTTCGCCCCCCGCCTGACCTCCGCCGGTCACGGGGCCATCACGACCGAAATTCTCCCCGCCCCCGACTTCTACGCGGCCGAGGCTTATCACCAGCAGTATCTGTCCAAGAACCCGGGCGGCTATTGCGGCATCGGCGGCACCGGCGTGACCTGCCCCATCGGCGTCGGGGCCTGACATCGGGGCGCGTCCCGGAAACGATCGCGCCACGAATGCTCCCAAATGCTGCCGCAGGGCCATGGCCTATTCCGGTAAACACGGAGTACACCATGACCCTGCTGACCGCAATCGCCCCGCTTCTCGACGGCCAGACCCTGCTGATCCTGGGCCTGGCCCTCGCCGTCATCCTGACCAGCTTCGCGGTGGTGCAGTCGAACGCCCGCGTCCGCCGCCACATCGAACAGGACGAAACCCGGCGCAAGCACCGCCTCCAGCACGACCGCGCCGCCCAGATCGTCCGCCCCGCCCCCGACCAGACCGCCGCCTGATACGGCCCGTAGGGCGGGGTTCACCCCGCACCGCCCCAGACGACGCGGCCCCCGTTAACACCTTGGGCACGCGCCACGACGATTTGCCCGGAATTCTTCCTACTCCTGCCCCGGATGCATGGCCTTCTGCCGGAAACCCGGAGCCCGCCATGATCTCTTCCTCTCTCATTCTGTTCATCTTCGGAGCCTTCGCCGGCCTCGTCTTCATGACGTTTGCGGTCATTGACATCATGGCCAAGGTCAAGGCCCGGCGATCCAAGGCCGAAATCCGCCGCCAGCGCCGCCATCACCAGGCTGAACTGACCCGCGAACGACAGGCCCATGCCGCCGAAATCGCCGCCCTGCGCGAACAGCTGCGCGACCAGCACGACGCCGTGAAACCCTTCGACGCCATCGCCGCCTCCCGGATCGAGCGCATGCGACTGATGAACCGGGGCGAATACCGGCTCTACCGCGTGCTTATGAAAGCCGTTGCAGACCTTCCCACCCAGACCCTCGTCTGGCCCCAGATCCCCATGGGCGAAGTGCTGCGCATCGTCCCCTCCTGCGGCACCGAGGCCCAACGCCGTCGCGCCTCGCAGGAACTGCAATGCAAGCGTTTCGATTTCGCGCTGACCGATCCGATGGGCCACCTCGTCGCCGCCGTCGAATTGCAGGGACAGGGCCACTACCAGGGCACCGCGGCGTGGCGCGACCAGATCAAGCAGGCGCTTCTGAAACAGGCCGGTATTCCGCTGATCGAGGTCTTCCCCGAAGACACCGACGCACAGATCGCGCGCAAACTGGACGCCGTCCTCGGACGCAGCCGCCCCGCCATCACGGCCCGGCCTGTCCGGTCGGCCCCGGTCAAGCCGCTCGCCGCGACCTGATCCTCACCCCACATAACGCGCCGACAGGAAATCCAGCCGCTCCGCCTCCTTGGCCGTGAACGGCTTGCCCGTCTTGTCGGCTTCGACGATCCGCCAGGTCAGGGCGATCATCTCCTCCATGTCCGTCATCATCCGCTGCACCTCGATGCGACGGGTCGCGGGGCTCGGGCGCGGCTTCTCCATCCAGGTCTCGCGGTATTTCCCCGCCAGATCGCCATGCCGGATCAGCCCGGCCAGGCGCGCCAGCATGAACGACCGCAGCACGGAATTCATCCGCGGCCCGTATCCCGCCCCCATCGACTTGAAGAACCGCACCACATCAGCATCCAGCCGCAGGGTCATCCGCGTCTTCGGCGCGCCCTTCGCCTCCCAGATCTCGCGCCATTCCGGCGGCAACCGCCCGGCCCGGCCGACCGCGTCGTGCATGTCCCATTCGAACCGCTCCATCGCGGCGATCATCTCGTTCTGGTGTTCGGTCTGCCTGCTGCCCAATCCGGCCATCTCCGCCTCCTCAGCGCTGAAACGACCGAACTTTCTGCCAGAGCAGTTAACGAAACCCTAAGACGCGCCGCCCGTCTGTACGGGGGGTGTACAGGGGGTGTACCGGGGGTGCCTGTGACAAAAACACTACGCTTCATGGGCTTGTCGGCAACACCAACAGCGGGGCCCGGAAAATCGCGCCCCCTTCTCTGCTTTGCAAATACTCCGGGGGGTCCGGGGGCCGGCCCCCGGCCTCGCCCTACTCCCAGCCCGCCCGGATCAGCGCCGCCGCCTCGGGCGCGAAATAGGTCAGCACCCCGTCGCAGCCCGCCCGCCGGAACGCCATCAGGCTCTCCATCATGGCTTTCTCGCCGTCGATCCAGCCATTGCCCGCCGCCGCCCGGATCATCGCGTATTCGCCGCTCACCTGATAGGCGTAGGTCGGCACGCCGAAGGTTTCCTTCACCCGGTGGCACAGGTCCAGATAGGGCATCCCCGGCTTGACCATCACCATGTCCGCCCCCTCGTCGAGGTCCCGTGCCACGCAGCGTAGTCCCTCCTCGGCGTTGAACGGGTCCAGCTGATAGGTCTTCTTGTCGCCCTTGAGCGCCCCGGACGCGCCCACGGCATCGCGGAACGGGCCATAGAAGGCGCTGGCGTACTTGGCCGCGTAGGACATGATCGTCGTGTCGATATATCCCGCCCCTTCAAAGGCTTCGCGCATGGCGGCGATGCGCCCGTCCATCATGTCGGACGGCCCCAGTATGTCGGCCCCCGCCTCGGCTTGGGCCAGTGCCATCTTCACCAGCGCGGCCACGCTCTCGTCGTTGACGATGACCCCGTCGCGCACGATGCCGTCGTGTCCCTGGGCGTTGTAGGGGTCGAGCGCCACATCGGTCATGACGGCGATATCGGGCACCTCTGCCTTGATCGCGCGGATCGCCCGGTTCGACAGGTTCTCGGGGTTCCAGGCCTCCTCGCAGAGGTCGGTCTTGAGCGACGGGTCGGTATAGGGGAACAGGCAGATCACCCGGATGCCCGCCGCATGGGCCTCGGCAGCAGCCTCCACCGTCAGGTCTACCGAGCGCCGGATCACGCCGGGCATGGAGGCGACCTCCTGCGTGATGCCCTCGCCGTCGCAAACGAAAACCGGCCAGATGAGGTCGTCCGTGGACAGCCGATCCTCGCGCACGAGGGCGCGCAGGGCGGGGGTCCGGCGAAGGCGGCGAAGGCGGGAAGCGGGCGTGAACGTCATGATGCACCTTTGTGACACCTTGCATCGGTGGCATGACCTGCCGTCACAATCAACCACCCCCACCTTGCCATTCCCCACCCCCCCGGGCGACATGGGCGGACGAGCAATTTGGACGGCGACCCTTGGATTTCTTCTTCCTGAAAATGGCGAGCGAGACGATCGATCTGCGGTCGTTCTCGAACCTGTGGTTCTGGATCGCACTGGCGGTACTGTGGTCGACGGCGTCGCATTGGGTCATCGGCGTGCCCTTCGACATGGTGCGCCGCGCGGCCAAGGGGCACGAACAATCGCTGATCGACATGCAGGCGCTGGCGACGATCCATGCGCGACGCCTGCTGTTCATCGCGAACGAGACGGGCCTGATCACCACCGCCTTCACGTTCTTTGCCGTCACATCCCTGGCTTTGATGGGCTTTCTCTATCACATCGAATTTGCCCAGGCGATCCTGCTGCTGTTCCTGCCGATGTCGATGGTCGGCTATGTGACGCTGCTTTCGGCGCGCAAGGTCGAGGGGCTGGAGCCCGAGGATCTGGGCAACCTTCTGTTCCGGACCCGCCGCACGATTCAGTTCATCGGCGTCATCTCGATCTTCATGACCTCGATGTGGGGCATGTGGGTCAATACCAACGCGAATGTCCTGGGCGGCTGACGCGCGTCACGGCATCGGTTGACACCGGCCCCCGGTCGCTTACCTGAGGGCCTCATGTCCGACACCTCCCGTCCCCTCCCCGAAGGTCACATCCGCGTCGGCGGCGCCCCCGAGGGGTTCGACGCCCGCGTCCTGCTGCGCGAGCTGGAGAAGGGCAAACCGGTCGTCCATGTCGCCCGCGACGACAAGCGGGCCGAGGCGATGGCCGCCGCCCTGCGCGCCCATCAGGGGGGCGTGACGGTCCTGCGGTTCCCGGCCTGGGATTGCCTGCCCTACGACCGGATGTCGCCCGCGGCCGAAGTCAGCGCCACGCGCATGGCGACCCTGACCGCGCTGGCCCACGGGTTCACCGGCAAGTTCATCCTGTTGACCACCCTTGCGGCGCTGACCCAGAAGCTGCCCGCCAGGTCCGTCCTGAAAGGCGCCGGATTTGCCGCCCGCCTGAACCAGCGCATCGACGAGGGGGCGCTGCGCGATTTCCTGGTCCGAATGGGGTTCAGCCAGACGCCGACCGTGATGGAGCCGGGCGACTGGTCCCCCCGGGGCGGCATCATCGACATCTGGCCCCCCGGCCAATCGCAGCCCGTCCGCCTCGACCTGTTCGGCGACACGCTCGACGGATTGCGCCGGTTCGACCCGGCGACTCAGCGCACGACCGATCAGCTCGAGATGATCGAACTGGCCCCGGTGTCCGAAGTCATCCTGGACGGCCCCGCGATCACCCGCTTCCGCCAGAACTACCGCATCGAATTCGGCGCGGCGGGCACCGACGATCCGCTCTATGAGGCGGTCAGCGCGGGGCGCAAGGCGCAAGGCATGGAGCACTGGCTGCCGTTCTTTCACGAGACGCTGGAGACGATGCCCGACTACCTGTCGGATGCGGCTTTCGTCCTCGATGACGGCAGCTTCGGGCACCATGCGGACCGGTGGGTGCAGATCACCGACATGTACGACAACCGGCGCGAGGCGATGATGGCCAAGGGCCGGGTCGACAGCGTCTATAAGCCCGCAGCACCCCAGGGGCTCTATCTGTCGCCCGATGCGCTGGAGACGGCATTGGGCAAGGTGCGGTGCCTGCATCTGTCGCCCCTGCCTGCCGCCCCCGGACCCGGTGTGATCGACGCGGGCGGACGGATCGGGCGCAGTTTCGCGCCCGAGCGGCAGATGGAAAACGTCAGCCTGTTCGCCACTCTGGCCGACCACATCGCCGAAAAGCGCACCGAGGGCGGCGTCGTCATCGCCAGCTATTCGGGCGGGGCGCGCGAACGTCTGCAAGGCCTGCTGCAGGATCAGGGCGTGACCGGGGCCAAGGCGGTCCGGCGCCTGGAGGAGGTCGCCAAGGGCGAGGTCGGGCTGGCCGTCTGGGCGCTGGACCGCGGATGGGAAGGGCCGGTCGGCAAGCACCGACTGACCGTCATCAGCGAACAGGACGTGCTTGGCGAACGTCTGATCCGGGGCAAGAAGAAGAAGCGCCGGGCCGAGAATTTCCTGACCGAGACGCAGACGCTTTCGGCGGGCGATCTGGTCGTGCACGTGGATCACGGCGTCGGCCGGTTCATCGGTCTGGAGACGGTGACGGCGGCCGGTGCCCCGCACGAATGCCTGGCACTGGAATACGCCGGGGGCGACCGGCTTTTCCTGCCGGTCGAGAACATCGAACTTCTGTCGCGCTATGGGGCCGAAGAGGGCCTTCTGGACAAGTTGGGCGGCGGCGCCTGGCAGGCCCGCAAGGCCCGCCTCAAGGAACGGATCCGCCAGATCGCGGAACGCCTGATGCGCATCGCGGCGGAACGCGCGCTGCGCAAGGCCCCCATTCTGGAACCACCGCACGACATGTGGGAAAGCTTTGCCGCCCGCTTCCCCTATGAGGAGACGGACGACCAGTTGCAGGCCATCGAGGATGTGGCGACCGACCTTGCCTCGGGCCGTCCCATGGACCGGCTGGTGGTGGGCGACGTGGGCTTCGGCAAGACCGAAGTCGCGATGCGCGCCGCCTTCATCGCCGCCACCTCGGGCAAGCAGGTCGCCGTCATCGCGCCCACGACCCTTTTGGCCCGCCAGCACGCCAAATCGTTCCAGGACCGGTTCCGGGGCCTGCCGATCACGGTGCGGCAATTGTCGCGCTTCGTGACGACGAAACAGGCGAACGAGACCCGCGCAGGCATCAGCGACGGCACCGTGGACATCGCCATCGGCACCCATGCCCTGCTGGCCAAACAGGTGAAGTTCGCCAACCTCGGCCTTCTGGTCATCGACGAGGAGCAGCACTTTGGCGTGACCCACAAGGAACGGCTCAAGGAAATGCGCTCTGACGTGCACGTCCTGACCCTGTCGGCGACGCCCATTCCGCGCACGTTGCAGATGTCGCTGACCGGAGTGCGCGATCTGAGCATCATCGGCACCCCGCCCGTCGACCGGCTGGCGATCCGCACCTATGTCTCCGAATTCGACACGGTTCAGGTGCGCGAGGCGCTGCTGCGCGAACACTACAGGGGCGGGCAGAGCTTCATGGTCGTGCCCCGCATCACCGACCTGCCCGACATGGAGGCCTTCCTGCGGGAGCAATTGCCGGAACTGACCTATGTCATCGCCCACGGCCAGCTTGCCGCCGGTGACCTCGACGAGCGGATGAACGCCTTCTACGACGGCAAGTACGACGTGCTGCTGTCCACGACGATCATCGAGTCGGGCATCGACATCCCGACCGCGAACACCATGGTCATCTGGCGCGCCGACATGTTCGGGCTGAGCCAGCTTTACCAGATCCGGGGCCGGGTCGGGCGGTCGAAGGCGCGGGCCTATGCCTTCCTGACGACGAAACCGCGCGCCAAGCTGACCACGGCGGCGGAACGGCGGCTGAAGGTTCTGGGGTCCATCGACGCACTCGGCGCGGGCTTCAACATCGCCAGCCAGGACCTCGACCTGCGGGGCGGCGGCAACATCATCGGCGAGGAACAGTCGGGCCATGTCCGCGAAGTCGGATTCGAGCTGTATCAATCCATGCTCGAAGAGACGATCGACAAGCTGAAGCGCGGGGAGGCCGACCTGCCCGACGCGCTGTCCGACGATTGGTCGCCACAGATCAACCTGGGCGTGCCCGTTCTCATCCCCGAGGATTACGTGCCCGACCTCGACACGCGGCTTGGCCTTTACCGGCGGCTGTCCGGTCTGGACCGCAAGGTCGAGCTGGAGGGGTTCGCCGCCGAACTGATCGACCGCTTCGGCAAGCTGCCGCCCGAGGTCAATGTCCTGCTGCGCGTGGTGCGGATCAAGGCGCTCTGCAAGGCGGCGGGCATCGAAAAGCTGAACGTCGGGGACAAGGGCGCGACGGTGGCTTTCCATCAGAACCGCTTTGCGCGGCCCGAAGGTCTGGTCGATTTTATCAAGGGCGCAAAGGGTGCCGCCAAGATCAAGGGCGACAAACTGGTCGTCCTGGGCGATTTCGCCGCCGAGGCGGAGCGGATCAAGGGCGCCTTCGCCATCGCCCGAGATCTGGCCGTGCATGCCGGGGCCGCCAAGCAGAAAGCGGGCTGAGGACCAGAAATCGGCTCAGATCGCATCCTCGGACAATTTGCGCGACAGGAAGAGCGCCGCGATGGCACAGAGCGCGACCCCAAGGGTCAGCGGAAGGGGCGTGCCGTTGAACGCAAGGCCGATCGGTGCCGCAACCGACGCCCCGACGATGGTCGCTACCGCCGAGATGACCGAAGACGCCATGCCCGCGATGTGGCCCATGGGCTGCATCGCCAATGCGTTCAGGTTGCCGATGGTCAGCCCGGCCAAGGCGAAGCTGCCGACCTGCCAGACCACGAAGACGGGAAACCGCAGGCCATCGGGCAAGAGGCCGGACATCCAAAGAGCGGCGAGCATCAGCGACAGCACCAGATGCGCCGCCAGCGCCCGCCGCAGGATCCAGATCATCCCCATCCGGACGACGAGCCGTGCGTTCAGGAAGGACGCGGAGGCCGAGAGGACAGCCACGATCCCAAACCAGATCGGAAAGCTGTCGGCGCGGTCGAAGGTCACGGCATAGATCTGCTGCACGCTCGCAATCGTCGCAAACAAGATGCCGAAGACCAGCGACTGGACGATAATGGCCCGCCGCACGTTCGAATGCCGGGCGACCTCGGTCAGGGCGAGGCGCAGGCGGGTCGCGTTGAGCGGTCGGCGGCGCTCGGGCGCCAGGGTCTCGGGCTGGCGCAGCATCAGCCATGTGGCCGATACCCCGGAAAACACGACGAAAGCCCAGAAGATCGCGCGCCAGCCGAAGCCCGCGATGATCCCCGCCCCGATCAGCGGCGCGATGGCGGGCACCAGCGTGAAGACGATCATGACGAAGGACGACACCCGCGCCATGTCGCGTCCGGCATAGAGATCGCGGATCATGGCCATCGCGGCGACGCGCGGCCCGCTTCCCCCGATGCCCTGAAGGAACCGGGCGATCAGCAGGAACTCGAGGCTTGGGGCGAGAGTGCAGAGGATGGCCGCAACGCTATAGAGGATCGCCCCACCCACCATGACAGTTTTGCGCCCGAGGGCATCCGACAGGGGACCGACGAAAAACGTGCCCGTTCCCATCCCGAACAGGAACATGACGATCACGAGTTGCGCCCGGTTCGGATCTGCGGGCGACAGCGCGGCCCCGATTTCGGGCAGGGCGGGCAGCATCGCATCGATGGAGAAGGCGATGGTGGCCGTGATCATCGCGATCATCGCGACGAACTCGGGCAGTGACAGCGCCGGTCGGCTTGTCGCGGTCGGGCGCGGTGGCACCTCGGGCGGTGCCTCGGGGCGGCTCGTCACGCCTGCCTGGCCTTCAGTTGCGCGGTGATTTCCTCGATCACCTGACCCCAGAGATGGGGCGGCTGCGCCCCCCGCAGCACATGCTGGTTGTCGATGACGAAGGTCGGCACGCCGCTGACGCCCCGATCCCGGGCATGGGCATCGCGCGCCTGGATGTCGGCGGTGTCGGCATCTGACGCGAAAAGCCGAGTCAGCATGTCGCGGTCCAGCCCGCAGCCGACACCGAGGTCGATAAGGGTCGGAATATCCCCGATATCGAGGCCCTTCTCGAAATAGGCCTCGAACAGGGCCTGGACGACGGGTGTCTGCCGCTGCTCCAGACCCGCCCAATGGATCAGGCGATGCGCGTCAAGGGTGTTCGGGGTCTTGGCGATCCCTTCGAAATTGATGGACAGGCCGGCATCGGCGGCTGCCTCGACAACGGGCGCATAGGCGCGGACCGCCCCGTCCTTGCCGCCGAATTTCCCTTCGAGATAGGCGCGGCGATCCATCCCCCCGCGCGGCATGTCGGGGTTGAGCTGAAACGGGTGCCATTCCAACGCAAAGGGATGGTCGGGGTGCTTTTCGAGCGCCCGAAACAGGTGCGCCTTTCCAATGTGGCACCAAGGGCAAATCGGGTCGGACAGGATGTCGAGCTTGATCAAGGGAGGCCTCGCAATCGTCTTTCGGCGACCGTAGTCCCGTGCCCTGCCCGGCGAAACCCCCAAGGTTGACGGGGCGACGTCCCGTCACGGCGAAGCCCCGCCCCGGGCAAATGCCGGGGCGGGGAACGGTCAGAAGTGAGACGGGGGTAATTATTCGTTTTCGGCGGATTCTGCTCGGATGGCCGCGAAGATATCGGCACCGACCGAGGCCTTGCTGCCGTAGGAGGTGGCCCGAACCTGACCGCGCAGGTCGCTGGCCCGGTCGGCGTCGGCGTTGAAGTGCATGTAGACCTCCGATGCGGCGCCCGAGCGGGTCGACACGACCGTGGCTTGGTCCAGCTTGACGTTCTCGAGGATGATACGGTCGCCACCTTCGAGGTCCTGGTTGAAATGGGCGATCGCGGCGGCGCTGTCGGCCATTGCGGGCACGGCGGCCAGAGTTGCGACGGCGACGAGAGCGGAAGTGATGATGGTCTTCATGGTCTTGATCCTTGGCGTTGCGGTGGACCCTGATGTGTTTGCGGGTCCGGTTGCGGTGATGTCGGGGCGCGCTGCCCTTCCGATGACCTCAACATGACGAATCAATTAATCACTTGATATGCACGGATGCGTGAGAATTACTGGATATTCGCGCGCTGACGCACAGGCGGGCGATACAGGCGCACCGCCCTCACGTTCCGTGATCCAAGCCTCGCGGGGCCGTGACCCGAGGGTGGAAAACCGCAACATAACGTGCCGAATCCCAGATTGCCGCGGAAAGACCGAATCTCAGGAAAAGAGGTCGTCCTCGGCCTGCGGCGCGTCGAGACCCAGATGAGTCCAGCCCTTTTGCGCCAGCATCCGCCCGCGCGGGGTCCGCGCGATCAGGCCCTGTTGCAGCAGATAGGGCTCGATTACCTCTTCCAGCGCGTCGCGGCTTTCCGACAGGGCCGCCGACAGCGTCTCGATCCCGACGGGTCCGCCGCCATAGTTCTCGGCGATCAGGGTCAGATACCGACGGTCCGCACTGTCGAGGCCCAGGTGGTCGACACCCAGACGCGTCAGGGCGCGGTCGGCGATGGCCTGTGTGACGCGGCCGTCGCCCTCGACCACGGCGAAATCCACCACGCGGCGCAGCAGACGCCCGGCGATCCGCGGGGTGCCCCGGGCACGGCGCGCGATTTCCTCCGCGCCATTGTCGGTGGCGGGCGCGCCCAGAAGCCGGGCGGCGCGGGTGACGATCTGGTGCAATTCGGCGGTAGTGTAGAATTCCAGCCGGGTCGGAATGCCGAACCGGTCACGCAGGGGCGTCGTCAGCAGGCCAAGGCGGGTGGTGGCCCCGACCAGGGTGAAAGGCTGAAGCTCGATCCGGACGGTCCGCGCGGCCGGCCCCTCACCGATCACGAGGTCGAGGGCATAATCCTCGAGCGCGGGATAGAGGATTTCCTCGACCGCCGGGCTGAGCCGGTGGATCTCGTCGATAAAGAGCACATCCTTGGCTTCGAGGTTGGTCAGGATCGCCGCCAGATCTCCCGCCTTGGCCAGCACCGGGCCGGACGTCATCCGAAAACCGACCCCCAGTTCACGCGCCATGATCTGCGCCAGTGTCGTCTTGCCCAATCCGGGCGGGCCGTGGAACAGGACGTGGTCCATGGCTTCGCCGCGCCGCCGGGCGCTTTCGATGAAGATGCCGAGGTTGGCGCGGGCTTCGGACTGGCCAATGAATTCCGACAGGGTCTGGGGGCGCAACGCCTTGTCATCCGGCGCATCGTCCGGGGCTTCGGGGTCCAGCAGAGGGTCGCGGTCGATCATGTGGTCAGCCCCTGTGTTCGGCTTGGCAGGCGGGTCGCGGCGCTATCAGCATGGCCCATGCCCCGTTCAGTCCTTGGGTGCCAGCAGTTTCAATGCCGCGCGGATCAGGGACGCGGTGTCCTTGGCGTCATCGGCCGCTTCGGCCACCGCGCGCGAGGCATCGACGGGGGCATAGCCCAGATTGGTCAGCGCCGACAACGCCTCGGCCGAAGCCGAGGATTTCCGACTGGCCACCAGGCGCGGCGAGCCGCGCGGGGCGTCGGGTTCGGGTGCCGTCGACAGGTGGGCGTCGATCTCCAGGATCGGATCATCCGCCTCGATCAGCATCATCGCAGGCGCCTTGCCCTGCAATTCATTGACCACGCGCTGCGCGATCTTGGGGCCGACACCGGGGGCCGCCTTGACCGCGTTCGCGTCGCCAAGCGCGATGGCCCGCGCCACCCCTTCGGACCCGAGGGTGCCCAGAATGGCCAGCGACCCTTTGGCCCCGATCCCCTGGACCGAGGTCAGAAGGCGGTGCCATTCCCGCTCCTGTACGGTGAGGAAGCCGAACAACTGCATCAGGTCTTCGCGCACCAGAAGTTCGGTCCAGAGCGACACCGGCGATTTCACCGGCGGGAGCGCGGCCAGCGTCCGCTCGGAGCATTGCACGACATATCCCACGCCATTCACATCGAGCAGCACATGATCCTGTGCCTTGTGGTCCAGCCGACCCGTCAGCCGCCCGATCATGATTGCATCGCCGCCACAAGGCGTCCCGAGCTTTGCAGATGGATCGCGTGACAGATGGCGATGGCCAGCGCATCCGCCGCATCCGGGCTGTCGGGGTTGCAGCCGGGCAATTGCATGCGGACCATATGGTCGATCTGTTTCTTGTCGGCGTGGCCAACCCCGACGACGGTCTTCTTGACGGCATTGGGCGCGTATTCGCCGACAGTCAGCCCCGCCTGCGCCGGAACCAGCACCGCGATCCCGCGCGCTTGCCCCAGTTTCAGCGATCCGGCCCCGTCGCGGTTGACGAAGGTCTGTTCCACCGCGGCGGCATCGGGCGCATGATCGACCAGCACGGCGGTGAGCAATTGATGAAGCGACAGCAGGCGATCGCCCATGTCCGTGCCCGTTGGCCGACAGGTTCCGTTGGCCACATGACGCTGGCGCGGGCCGTCCACGTCGATAATTCCCCAACCGCAGGCCCGAAGTCCCGGATCAATCCCAATGACGCGCATGCACCTGCCCTGGATGTTCTGTGTTTGATCCATCGCTAACATAGCGGCAGGCACAGGGCCAGCCGACGCGGACGTCACGCGGGGCACTGTTGCAGCGGCACCGCGACCGTCCGCGCGCGGGTGACAAACCAAGGTGGGATGCCGCACTGCGGCGATTTCAGATGCGGCTATGCAGAAAGCACATATCGGGCATGTGTGCTTGATATTTGTGCGGTCTGAAAACTCTCCCTATGTGCACTCCATCCGAGGCGGCCTGAAGGGCTGCGTCCATACCCCCGCAAGCTTTTCGAATTGGAACAAGCCATGACGACTTTCGACACCTACCGCGCCGCGCCGGCCACCAACTTCTTCTCGACCGTTCTGGGTCAACTCATCAGCTGGAACGACCGCCGCGTCACCAAGAAGATGCTGAGCAACCTGACCGACCGCGAGCTCAACGACATCGGCCTCGAGCGTGCCGACATCGCCACCTGGTCCCGCGGACGCTGATCTGGCGCTTCGGACCGGTCGCAAGACCATGACAGGCCGTCCTTCGGGGCGGCCTTTGTCGTTCCCGCCCCCTCAGCGGCGGCGGAGGGTCAGGGTCGTCCAGTCGCCGATGATCCGCCGCTCCGCCAGGTCGAAGCCCGCCGCATCGTAGGCCGCGACGACATCGTCGCCTTGCGGGTTCAGGATCCCCGACAGGATCGCGTGACCGCCTTGCGCCGCATGGGCGGCCAGGTCGGGGGCCAGTTCCACCAGCGGCCCCTTCAGGATATTCGCGAAGATCAGGTCGAACGGCGCCAGCGCGCTCAGGCGCGGATGATCGAAACCCGCGGCCTCCACGCATTCCAGCCGCCCGGCCAGATCGTTGACCGCCACATTGGCGAGGGCCACCTCGACTGCCACTTCGTCGATATCGGAGGCGATGATCGGCGCATCGGGCCAGACCTTGGCCGCCGCCATCGCCAGAACGGCCGTGCCCGCGCCGATATCGGCCACCTTGCCGGGGGTCAGCCCCTGCACCAGCAGATCGTCGAAGGCCTGAAGGCAGCCCAGGGTCGTCCCGTGATGCCCCGTCCCGAAGGCCATCGCCGCCTCGATCAGCAGAGCCACGCGCCCCTCGGGAACACGGTGCGAATCGTGCGAGCCATAGACGAAGAAGCGCCCCGCCTCGACGGGCTGCAATTCGCGGCGGACATGAGCCACCCAGTCGGTCGGCGGCACCTCCGAGACGACGAAGGGTCTGGCATCGAAGGCCGCCGCCAGCAGGGCCAGCCCCGTGTCATCGGGCGCATCGGTGAAATAGGCGCCGACCTCCCACAGGCCCGAGCCATCTTCCATCTCGAAGACGCCGACGCCGTCCGGCTCCATCGCCTGTTCCAGCGCCTCGCCCAGGCCCTCGGCCTGTTCGCGGGTCCGCAGGGTGGTCAGCGCGGTCCAGCTGGCGGGGGTGATGATTGCATCGTCTGACATCGGAGCCTCGGGCATTCTGGCGGTCTGTCCCGCCCTAGACCGGGGGGCCGACCGCGTCCAGCACCCGGCGTCTGGACGTGGCCCCGATGTCGTGGCAGGTCAACGCCATGACACCGCTTTCTCCCGATGCCATCGAGGCGCTTTTCACGCGCAGCGACGACCAGTACCTTTTTGCCAGATGGGGGCGCCCCATCGTGCCCGTGGTCTTCGGCGTGACGGAGGAGACCGTGACCGTCCTGAAAGGCGCGATCGAGGCGCTCTGCGTGCTGACTGGCCACAAGATGGCCGAGACGGACCCCGAACTGGGCGCGAACTTGATGGTGTTCTTCGTACAGGACTGGGCCGAGCTGACCGAGACGCCCAACCTCGACCGGCTGATCCCCGATCTCGGCCCCCTCGTGACACGGTTGCAGCAGGCCGGCGCGAACCAGTACCGGATTTTCCGCTTCGACGAGGAAGGGGCGATCAAGGCCTGCTTCAGCTTCGTGCGGGTCGACGATCATCTGGCGAGTGTGCCCGCGGACACCCTGGCCCTGAACCAGATGACCCAAGCCATCCTGCTCTGGTCGGACCGCGCGTTCGGCGACACCTCGCCGCTGGCGGTCGCGGATGGTGTGGCCATCCTGCGCCCCGATATCGCCGATGTGATGCGCGCGGCCTACGATCCCGTCCTGCCCGCCATGGCCCGCGACGCCAGCCATGCCCTGCGACTGGCCGCTCGGGTCGGGCGCGTCCAATGAGCCATCGCTGGCCGATCAGGGTCTATTATGAAGACGTCGATCTGGCGGGCATCGTTTATTATGCCAACTATCTGAAGTTCATCGAGCGGGCGCGCTCCGAGATGGTCCGTGCCGCGGGCATCGATCAGGACGCAATGCGCCAGGGCGGTATCGTTTTTGCCGTGTCGCGGGTCGAGGCCGACTATCTGCGCCCGGCCCGCTATGACGATGTGTTGGAGGTCCAGACGGTGCTGTCCGACGTGTCGCGCGTGCGCTTCGTGATGGACCAGACCGTCTGGCGGGCCGACACCGCCCTGTTTCGCGCCCGTGTCACCATCGTCTGCATGGATGTGTCGGGCCGCCCCCGGCGCCTGCCCGATGGGATCGTCGCCATGCCGACGGCGGCGCGCTAACCGATCCTTAAACCTCCTGTGCCAGACAGTCCCGGTAAAGCCCGAGGTCTGTGCCATGCCGTCGATTCCGCGCCCTCTGATCTATCTGACTGCGGCCCTGTCGGGCATCGCCGTCGGCTATTCCCTGCCGTCGGATGCGCCCGAAACCGACGTGCCGCCCCGTGTGGTCCGGGACGTCGCCCCACCCGCGCCACCGATGCCCGTCGCGTTGACCGTCGGGGATGCGGATGTGGTCGAAGATGAGCCGGCTGGCCCTGCCTGGGTCTTGCGCACGGAACCCGCGGCCTTCGACGACCTGACCAATGTCTATCTCTCCGTGCCCAGTGATCAGCCGCTGCGCTGCGGGCCGCGTCGACGGGCCAGCCTGATGCTGCGCTGCCTGGAGGACCGGACCGCCATCTATATCGCCCATGACTGCGCCACGCCGCCCATGGACCCCGAAGGATGGGACGTCGACCTTCGCTTCGACCAGAATGCGGTCCAGAACGTCGATCTGCCCGTCGATTCCCATGGCGAGGCGTTCGGTCACTGGACCTACCGCGAGGCGCGCACCCTGATGGAGGAATTGCTGTCGGCGCAGACGCTCAGCGTGCGGTTCACCGATCTGACCGGCACCGAAAGCCAGATGTCCTTTCCGGTCGCCAGTCTGGCAGAGCCCCTCGAAACCCTGAAACAGGCGTGCCACTGGTCGGCTGTTCCCCCGTGGGAGCAGATCGACACGCCCCGGGGCGATTTTCACGACGATGGCCCGGTGGCAGACCTCCCGGCCGCGATCGACGAGCCCGGGCAACTTGCCTCGGCCGAACCGCGCCCCGTGGCGACCCTGCCGGAATTGGGCGACGTCAGCCTGACATCCGGCTCGACCCGCAGCTTCATGTTGCGCGCCGAGGTGCGGCCTGGGCGTGCGCTCGATCCGGCGCCATCCGCCCCGCTCGAGACCGGAACGCCGGTGTTCCCGGAGACGCCCACCTACCAGACCGGGCTGACCACGGGGGAACGTCGCCTGCTGGAACATGACGGCAATGGGGGGAACAGGTGAGCCGCAAATCATGGTGCTTGTCCGATTTCGTGATCCCGAAAGGGCCGACACGCTGATTTCCGCCCAGACCGCCTTCCCCCTCGCCAAACGTCTTTGCATCTGTTAATCTCTCTTTCAGATAAAAGCGGTCGACAACGACCCAATGAGACAAGGACGGGCGGTCCACATGGAAACCGAAGTACTGGCAGCCGCCAGCGAGATCGATTTCTCGCTATGGGCGCTGTTCGCGCGCGCGACCTTCACTGTGCAGGTCGTGATGCTGATGCTATTTGCGGCATCGATCTGGGTCTGGGCGATCCTCATCCAGAAAGTGATTCAGTTCCGCCGGTCGCGCGCGCGGGCTGCCGCGTTTGACCGGGCGTTCTGGTCAGGAGAACCGCTGGACGCGCTCTATGAGCAGATCGGCGACCGGCCGCGCAGTGCATCCGAGCGGATCTTTGCCGCCGCGATGCAGGAATGGACGCGCAGTCACCGCGACGACGGCGGCCTGATCGCGGGCACCCAATCGCGTATCGACCGCACGATGGATGTCGCCATCGCCAAGGAGCGGGACCGCCTGACCAGCGGGCTGACCTTCCTTGCCACCATCGGCTCGACTGCACCCTTCATCGGGCTTTTCGGCACGGTCTGGGGGATCAAGCACGCCTTCGAACAGATCGCCATCAGCCAGAACACCAGCCTCGCCGTCGTGGCCCCCGGTATCGCCGAGGCCCTGCTGGCGACCGGTATCGGCCTTGTCGCCGCAATCCCGGCGGTCGTGTTCTACAATAAGCTGAGCCGCGATTGCGACCGCATCATGGGCAACTACGAAGCCTTCGCCGACGAATTCGCCACCATTCTGTCGCGCCAGCTGGACGCAGCCTGACATGGGCGGCGGCGTCATCCAGGGGTCGGGCGGCGGATCCCGTCGCCGCAGGCGCGGTGGCGGCGGCAGCGCACCCATGTCCGAAATCAACGTCACGCCCTTCGTCGACGTGATGCTGGTGCTGCTTATCATCTTCATGGTGGCCGCCCCCCTGCTGACCGCCGGCGTCCCGATCGAACTGCCCGAAACCGCCGCGACCGCCCTTCCGCAGGAACAGGAAGAGCCGTTGGCGGTGACCGTCTCGGCCGACGGCCGCGTCCTCCTTGGCTCCACGGAGGTCCCGCGCGAGGAGTTGCTGACCCGGCTGCGCGCCATAGCAGGCGAACGTGAAAGCGACCGGGTCTTCCTGCGCGCCGACGGCGCCGTCCCCTATTCCGACGTCATGGTCGTGATGGGCGCGCTCAATGCGGGCGGCTTTCGCAACATTGGCCTCGTGACCGACGGTGGCGGCCCCACCCTCGACGGGTCCGACGAAGCAGGCCAATAGGATGGAGAAGCGGACCGCTGTCGCGATTTCCGGCGCAGCGCACGCGGGCGTGCTGGTCTGGGCGCTGCTTGCGGGATATTTCAGTCCGGTCGAGGAAGAGCCGCCGATCCAGATCGCGTCGGTCGGCATCGTCAGCGAGGCCGAATTCCAGGCGGCTCTGTCGCGTGACCCCGGTCCCGCTGCGCCCACCCCCGAAGCCCCGGCAGCCCCCGAAGTGCAGGACGCGCCCGAGACGCCCGCCCCCCGCGAGGAGCCGGCGCCGCAGCCAAGTCCGCGTCCCGAAACGCCCCAGACCCCGCCGCCCGACGCCGCCCCGGATGTCGCGCAACTGGTCGCGCCGCCGACAACCGAAGTCGTGACCGAAGCCCCCGATGCCCCGCCGCCGCCGCCCGGCGCGCAGGATGCGCCAGTGTCGCCACGGCCCAGACCCCGCCCCGCCGAGCGGATCACCCAGACGCCGACACCCGCGCCCCCGCCGCTGGTCGAGACGGCCCCGGATGTGGAGGTCGCGACCGAGCCGTCGCCCGAACCGCCGGTCGAGGAGCAGGTCGAACCGCAGGAACAGGCCGCGCCCGAAGAGACGACGACAGCCGAGACGACCGAGGCCGACACGCCCGCCGCAGCCGAGGTCGAAGCGCTGGTGACATCGCTGGCGCCCGAGGATTCGCCGCGCCCCGGGCGTCGTCCGAACCGTCCTGCCCCGGCGCAGACACAGACGCAGACGGCTTCGGCAGCGTCGACCGCAGCCACCAGCACCGAGACGGCAACCGCTTCGGCTCCGGCGACGACGCCGAGCGAACCCCGCACCGTGAACACAGAGGATGCCCTGCGCGAGGCCGTGGCCGGGGGCGGGTCCGCCGCGCAGGAAGGGCCGCAGCTGACCGAAGGCCAGAAGGACGGGTTCCGACTGGCCGTTCAGGCCTGTTGGGATCTTGGGGCGGTGTCGACCGATACCTTGCGCACCGTCATCGAAGTCCGATTCGAGATGCGCCGCGATGGCTTCCCGGTCTCGAGCTCGATCCGTCTGGCCGACTCTCGGGGGGGCACACCGGCATCGACGCAGATCGCATTGGAACGGGCCCGGTCCGCAATCATCGGCTGCGCGCGCCAGAACGGGGGCTATGACTTGCCGGACGAAAGCTATGAAGAGTGGAAAGAGATCGTTGTCGTCTTCGACCCCACGCAGAGGTTCTGAGGCGATGCCGCTTATTTCCGCAACAGATCGCCACGAATACGGCCCGGCGTCCACGGCGCTTGAGAAACTGCACGTCCGCAGCGATAACGGCATGACAATCGGGCGCAATAACAGAAACGAGAAGTTTGGGTGAAACGCATGTTCAACGTAGCATTCTTCAGACGATTGGCGGTCTCGGTCTTGATGGGGGCCGCGGTGCTGGCGGGGTCGATGACCACTCCGGCAAGTGCCGAGCTCAGAATCGTCATCAGGGATCCGAACCTATCCCCCATGCCGTTTGCCGTTCCGACCTTCGTGGCGCGCAATCCCGCTGCCACCGACCTCGCGAACGATATCACCCGGGTCATCGCCGCCGACCTTTCGAATACCGGTCTCTTCCGCGAAATTCCGCGCGACGCCCATGTTGGCCGCATCGACAGCTTTGACGCCCCGATCCAGTTCTCGGACTGGACCGCGATCAACTCCCGGGCCCTGATCACCGGATCGGTCCTGGTCGAGGGGGATGGCCGCATCGTGGTCCAGTTCCGCTTGTATGACGTGGATGCTGGGGCGCCTCTTGGTGAAGGCCTGCAATTCGTCGGCACCGCCGATGGCTGGCGGCGCATGGCGCACAAGGTGGCCGATGCCGCTTATAGCCGGATCACCGGCGAGGGCCCCTATTTCGACAGCCGGGTCGTCTTCGTTTCGGAAGTCGGGCCCAAGGATGCGCGTCAGAAGCGGATCGGCGTGATGGATTACGACGGCGCAAACGTCCAGTATCTGACCTCGTCCGACTCAATCGTGCTGGCCCCGCGCTTCTCGCCGGATGGCAGCCGGATCATCTATACGGGCTACGAATCCGGGTTCCCCAAGGTGACCGTGATCGACGTCGCATCGCTGGCGAAACGCACCGTCGGCGGCGTCGACCAGAACATGAGCTTTGCGCCGCGCTTCTCGCCCGATGGCAGCCGCGTGGTCTATTCCGCCGAAGTCGCGGGCAATACCGACCTCTATCTTCTGGACATCGGCAGCGGGTCCCAGACCCGGCTGACCTCGGCCCCGTCGATTGAAACCGCCCCCGACTTTTCGCCGGACGGAAGCCAGATCGTCTTTGAGAGCGACCGCTCGGGTGCGCCGCAGCTCTATGTGATGAACGCCGCGGGCGGCGAAGGAACCCGGATCAGCTTTGGCGAGGGCCGCTATGGCACGCCGGTCTGGTCGCCGCGCAACGACTTCATCGCCTTCACCAAGCAGAACGCCGGGCGTTTCCACATCGGTGTCATGCGCACCGATGGCTCGGAGGAACGTCTGCTGACCGGTGCATTCCTCGACGAGGGTCCGACCTGGGCCCCCAATGGCCGCGTCGTGATGTTCACCCGCGAGACGGCGGGGGCCAATGGCGCCCCGGCGCTCTATACGGTGGACATCTCGGGCCGCAATCTTCAACGAGCCGCCACGCCAGCGGCCGCCTCCGACCCCGCCTGGGGTCCGCTTCTTCGCTAGGGATACGACCATGAAAACAACAGCTCTTCTTCTGATCGCGGCACTGGCCCTGACCGGCTGCGGTAATCGACTTGGCCAAGGTGGCGACGGGAGCGGCGACGGCTTCGGCAATGGCGCGGGCGCCGGTGCCGGCGGGATCGTCGCGGGCAGCGCCAACGACCCGACCTCGGTCGCCTACTTCCAGCAGACCATCGGCGACCGCGTCCTCTTTGCGGTGGACCAGTCGAGCCTGTCGTCGGAAGCACAGGCCACCCTGGCCGGTCAGGCCCAGTGGATGAACTCGAACCCAAGCTACACCGCGCTGATCGAAGGTCACGCGGATGAGCAGGGCACGCGCTCCTACAACCTGGCCCTGGGCGGTCGCCGCGCCAATGCCGTGCGCGACTACCTCATCAGCCAGGGCGTGTCGGCAGATCGCCTGCGCACCATCAGCTACGGCAAGGAGCGTCCGCTCCAGGTCTGCTCGACCGAAGCCTGCTACAGCCAGAACCGCCGGTCCGTGACCGTTCTCGCCGCCGGGGCGGGCGTCTGATGCTGCGCGCCGCCACCCTGGCCCTTGCGCTGACGATCGCGCTGCCCGTGGCGGCGCAGCAGTCCGAGACGCTGGCCGACATCCGCCAGCAACTCAGCGTCCTGCAAAGCGAAATGCAACTGTTGGGCCGTGAGCTGAACACCACCGGCGCCACCGGTGGTGCCGTCAGCGGCTCCACGGTGCTGGACCGCGTCAACGCCATCGAAACGGAGCTGCAGCGGCTGACGCAGGCGACCGAACGGTTGCAATTCCGCGTCGAATCCGTGGCCCGGGACGGCGGCAACAGGATCGAAGACCTGCGGTTCCAGCTTTGCGAGCTGACACCGGACTGCGATCTGGCTTCCCTGCCCGCGCCCGCGCCTTTGGGCCAGAACACCGGCACGCCCGCCCCCGCAGGCGGGACGACCGGCGGCGGCACCTCGTCCTCGGGGCCCTTGTCCGGCCCCGTGCCGGTCCAGCGTCCGGACCGGACCGGCGGCACGGTCGCGCAACCGCCCGTGGTCGCCGGAACCGGCACCGGGACCGACATCGGCATCGGCGCGACCGGCGGTCAGACCGCCCCCGTGCCGGAACTGGCCGTGGGCGAACAGGGTGATTTCGACCGCGCCCGCGCCGCACTCGACAGCGGGGACAACGCTGCCGCGGCACAGGCGTTCGAACAATTCGTGACGTCCTATCCCACGGGTCCGCTGACCGCCGAAGCACAGTTTCTTCGCGGTCAGGCCCTGTCGCGCGATGGTCAGCACGCGGGCGCCGCGCGCGCCTATCTCGAAAGCTTCTCGGGCACCCCCGAGGGGCCGCAGGCACCCCAGGCTCTCGTCGGTCTCGGCACCTCGCTCGGGGCCCTGGGGCAACGGGACGAAGCCTGCCTGACGCTCTCCGAAGTGGCGATCCGCTTCCCGCAATCGCCTGCCGTCGAACAGGCGAATTCCGCTCGGGCAGGGCTTGGCTGCGCAGGATGATGTGACCCCCGCCGCCGCCATCGCCCGTCTTTTCGACGGGCCGCTCGGCGGCGGGCATCGCAGGTTCGGCATCGCGGTCTCGGGTGGCGGCGACAGCCTTGCCCTGCTCCTGTCCGCCCAGACCCACGCGCAATCGACCGACCGCAGCTTCCGCGTGGCGACCGTCGACCACGGGCTGCGCCCCGAAGCGGTCGAGGAAGCACGGCAGGTGGCGGCGCTCTGCGCCGAACGGGGCATCGCACATGACATCCTGACCCTGGCGCTGCGCGACGGACCCGACCTTCAGGCCCGCGCGCGGCAGGCCCGCTATGCCGCCTTGGGCGAATGGGCCGCGCAGCACCACCTGTCGCCCGTCCTGCTCGGGCATACGCAGGACGACGTCGCCGAAAGCCTGGTCATGCGACTTCGACGTGGCGTGGGGTTGGAGGGGTTGGCCGAGATGCCCGAATGCTGGACCGACGCGCGCGGCCAGACCTGGGCGCGGCCGTTCCTGTCGATCGCTCGGCTGGCCCTGCGCGACATCTTGGCCCGCGCAGGCATCACGCCAATCGAAGATCCCTCGAACGAGGACAGCCGCTTCGAGAGGGTGGAGATCCGCAAGGCGCTGGCGATGCTCGGGTGGTCCGACGCCCATCTGGCCCGCAGTGCGCGTCATCTGGCCGAGGCCGCGCAGGCCTACAACACCCGCCTCGCGGACCTTGCCGAAGATGTCTTCGTCACGACGGTCAGCGATGTGGTGCTTCAAACCGAACATGCGCGCGAGCTCGCGGCATCCGAACCCGACAGCCTGCGCCGCCTGCTCCTTGCCGCCCTAGCCTGGATCGGCGGGCGTGCCACGCCACGCGCCGACGAACAGAAGCGCCTTCTGGATTATGTTGCTGACCCCGCGACCGGCGGCATCACGCTGGCCGGGTGCCGCATCATGTGCGACGCGGCGGGCGTGCGGCTGTTTCGCGAAGAGGCCGACTGCCCGCCCGAGGTCAAGTTCGGCAAGGTCTGGGACCGCCGCTGGCTGGTCGAGGGGCCGGTCGCACCCGGCCTGACCATCGGCGCGCTTGGCCGGGATATCGACCAGACCCCCTGGCGAGGCGGCGTGTTGCCCCGCGCCTCGGCGATGACAACCCCGGCCATCCGACAGGACGGAAGTCTGCTGGCGGCCCCCGCCGCGGGCCTTCCCGGCGCCTATCGCATAAAAGTCGAAGGATCGGTCGCTGCGGCCTTGCGCCGCCGCGAACCGATCTTCAATTGAACCCGGGGGGTCGCAGCCCTATATTTGGTCCAAACGTCCTCGGCATCCTGATGAGTTGCCGCAAGCTTTCGGAGATTTTCTTTGGGAAACGCGCGCACGATCGCCTTCTGGGTGGTTCTCTTCGTTCTGGTCATGGCCATGTTCCAGATCTTTTCGGGCGGCAACACGGCGAGGTCGGCTCAGGAAGCCTCCTATTCCGAATTCATCGCCGAGGTTGAGAACGGGTCCGTCACGTCGGTCGAACTGGATGGCGAACGGGTCATCTACAACAGCGCGACGGGCGGCCAGAAGATCGCCATCAAGCCCGCCGATGTCGACGTGGCCGAAACGCTGCTGGCCAATGACATCAACTTCTCGGCCAAGAGCCAGGAACAATCCGGCTTCCTCAGCGCGCTGACGCTCTGGCTGCCGTTCCTGCTGCTGATCGGTATCTGGATCTTCTTCATGAACCGGATGCAGGGCGGCGGCAAAGGCGGGGCCATGGGCTTCGGCAAGTCCAAGGCCAAGTTGCTGACCGAAAAGCACGGGCGCGTCACATTCGACGACGTGGCGGGCATCGACGAGGCCAAGGAAGACCTTGAGGAAATCGTCGAATTCCTCCGCAATCCCCAGAAATTCAGCCGCCTTGGTGGCAAGATCCCCAAGGGCGCGCTGCTGGTCGGCCCTCCGGGTACCGGTAAGACCCTGCTGGCCCGTGCCGTGGCCGGCGAGGCGGGCGTGCCATTCTTCACCATCTCCGGCTCCGACTTCGTCGAGATGTTCGTCGGCGTCGGCGCAAGCCGCGTCCGCGACATGTTCGAGCAGGCCAAGAAGAACGCGCCCTGCATCATCTTCATCGACGAAATCGACGCCGTCGGACGGTCGCGTGGCGTGGGCTATGGCGGCGGCAATGACGAGCGCGAGCAGACCCTGAACCAGCTTCTGGTCGAGATGGACGGCTTTGATGCCAACGAAGGCATCATCATCGTGGCCGCCACGAACCGTCCCGACGTTCTGGACCCCGCGCTGCTGCGTCCGGGTCGTTTCGACCGCCAGGTGCAGGTGCCGAACCCGGATATCAAGGGCCGCGAGAAGATCCTCGGCGTCCATTCGCGCAAGGTGCCGCTCGGGGCCGACGTCGACCTGCGGATCATCGCACGCGGCACGCCCGGGTTCTCGGGTGCCGACCTTGCCAACCTCGTGAACGAGGCGGCCCTGATGGCCGCACGCATCGGGCGTCGGGTCGTCACGATGGAGGATTTCGAGCAGTCGAAGGACAAGGTCATGATGGGGGCCGAGCGCCGCTCAATGGTCATGTCCGAAGACGAGAAGAAACTGACCGCCTACCACGAGGCGGGTCACGCCATCGTCGGCCTGAACGTTCCGCAGCATGATCCGATCCACAAGGCGACGATCATCCCGCGCGGTCGTGCCCTCGGTCTGGTCCTGTCGCTGCCCGAGCGCGACCGCATTTCGGCCAGCTATCTGTGGTTCACGTCGCGCATCGCGATGGCCATGGGCGGGCGCGTCGCCGAGGAGCTGATCTTCGGCAAGGAAAACGTGACCTCGGGGGCCAGCCAGGACATTAAGCAGGCCACCCAGATGGCGCGCGCAATGGTCACGCAATATGGCTATGCCGACGAGTTGGGTCTGGTGGATTATGCCAATGAGCAGCAATCCTACCTGGGTGCCTACGGCGGCGGCACCTCGCATTCGAGCGAGACCCAGAAGATGATCGACGACAAGGTCAAGGAGATCATCAACGAAGGTTACGAGACCGCCAAGCGCATTCTGACCGAGAAGGCCGACCAGCTGGAGAACCTGGCTCAGGGCCTTCTGGAGTACGAGACGCTGACCGGGGCCGAGATCACCAAGGTCATCAACGGCGAGGCGCTGAACCGCGACGACGATGACGATCACATCGACACCAGCGGCGGCTCAAGTCTGACGGCGATCCCGAAGACCAAGCCCAAGCCGAAAGGCCCCGACCTTTCGCCAGAGCCTACGACCTGAACATGACGATGGGCCCCGCTGCGGGGCCCATTTTCTTTGGGAATGACGTCCGCCAGTTTTGGTGATTTGCCCAATCCGAACGGGGTCGCTATGCGGAGGCAGCCCAATCAGGAAACCGCCATGCCCGCGCTCAAACCTACCGACATCTATGGCCGGATTGACTGGCTTGGCGTTGTCCCCGCCCGTGATCTGGCTTTGGCGTCACGGCCTCGGGAAAGCCTGATGCTGAATTTCGACGGACCTGAAGGCGAGGATCATGGCGGTCTGACCCGCCCTTCCTGCAGCCGCGTCGCTTCGCAGTACCGCCGCGGCACTCAGATCCGGAACACACGTCAACTTTCGGTCGTCGGCGCCGAAGAACTGGTCGAGGTGGCAAAATCCATCGGATTGGAAGCGTTCGATCCAAGTTGGATTGGTGCCACGATGGTCATCTCGGGCATCCCCGATTTCACGCATCTGCCGCCGTCGTCCCGCCTGCAGATTGCGGAAGGTGCGACGATCGTTGTCGATATGGAGAACCGTCCCTGCGTCCTGCCCGCCCCGGTCATCGAGGCGGATGCGCCGGGCCACGGAAAGGCTTTTAAGGCGGCAGCCAAAGGCAGGCGCGGCGTCACGGCTTGGGTGGAAAGGGAAGGAGCAGTCCGGATCGGCGACGTCGTTCGCCTGCACATTCCGGATCAGCGTGGGTGGCAGGGGGGCTGACCGGCCCCCCGCCATTCGGTCAGGCCAGCACGAGACCCGTCAGCATGGCAAGCGCCAAGCCGGTCACGAAACCTGCGTGAATGAAGATGCTGGTGGCTGTCATACTATCGTCTCCTGTCTGGATCGGCGAAGTCTTGCCCATCCTTATAATCCATTCTTGCCACACCAACGATTAACAACTGCTTACGGTTCCGCGATTCGTGGTGACCCTTCGTGATATCCGTTTTCGCGCCCTGATCTGTCGCGCGTGTTTCCGATTGAACGCGGCCAGACCGTCCGGCGACGCCGAGGCACTTCGGAATGTCGGTTTTCGCGCGATGTCCCCCCTCGTCCTGGGATTACCCGTTGTGTCATGCCTGCGCGTGACCAGAGGGAGGCCGCCATGACCTACAAGACAGACATCGAAATCGCCCGTGCCGCCACCAAGCGGCCGATTCAGGAAATTGGCGCGAAGATCGGCATCGGGACCGACGATCTGCTGCCATATGGCCACGACAAGGCCAAGGTGAGCCAGGACTTCATCAACTCCGTCCGGGACCGCCCGAACGGCAAGCTGATCCTGGTGACCGCGATCAACCCCACACCGGCGGGCGAGGGCAAGACGACGACGACGGTCGGTCTGGGCGACGGCCTGAACGCCATCGGCAAGAAGGCCATGGTCTGCATCCGCGAGGCCAGCCTTGGCCCCAATTTCGGTATGAAGGGTGGGGCTGCGGGGGGCGGCTATGCCCAAGTCATCCCGATGGAAGAGATGAACCTTCACTTCACCGGCGACTTCCACGCCATCACCAGTGCGCATTCGCTCCTGTCGGCTATGATCGACAATCACATCTATTGGGGCAACGAACTCGACATCGACATCCGCCGTGTCGTCTGGCGCCGGGTCGTCGACATGAACGACCGTGCGTTGCGCCAGATCACGGCTTCGCTCGGCGGGGTCAGCAACGGCTTCCCGCGTGAGGCAGGCTTCGACATCACCGTCGCATCCGAGGTGATGGCCTGCCTGTGCCTCGCCAACGACCTGAAGGATCTGCAAAAACGTCTGGGCGACATGATCGTCGCCTATCGCCGCGACAAGAGCCCGGTCTACGCCCGCGACATCAAGGCCGACGGGGCGATGACCGTCCTGCTCAAGGACGCGATGCAGCCCAATCTGGTGCAGACGCTGGAGAATAACCCGGCCTTCGTCCACGGCGGTCCGTTCGCCAACATTGCCCATGGCTGCAACTCGGTCATCGCCACGACGACGGCGCTCAAGCTGGCCGACTATGTCGTGACCGAGGCGGGCTTCGGCGCCGACCTCGGGGCCGAGAAGTTCATGAACATCAAGTGCCGCAAGGCCGGCATCGCGCCCGACTGCGTGGTTCTGGTCGCCACGGTGCGCGCGATGAAGATGAATGGCGGCGTGGCCAAGGCCGACCTCGGGGCCGAGAACGTGGAGGCAGTGAAATCCGGCTGCGCCAACCTCGGGCGGCACATCGCCAACCTCAAGGGTTTCGGCGTCCCGGTCGTCGTCGCGATCAACCACTTCACCGGCGACACGGAAGCCGAGGTTCAGGCCGTGAAGGATTTCGTTGCGGGCCAGGGTTCCGAGGCGATCGTGTCGCGCCACTGGGCCGACGGCTCCAAGGGCTCGGCCGAGCTGGCGACCCGCGTGGCGGAAATCGCCGACTCCGGCGTTTCGAAATTCGCGCCCCTCTATCCCGACGAGATGCCGCTCTTCGAGAAGATGGAGACCATCGCCAAGCGCATCTACCACGCCGACGAAGTGGTCGCCGACAGCAAGATCCGCGACCAGCTCAAGGCCTGGGAGGATCAGGGCTATGGCAATCTGCCCGTCTGCATGGCGAAGACCCAGTATTCGTTTTCCACCGACCCGACCCTGCGCGGTGCACCGACGGGCCATTCGATCCCCGTTCGCGAAGTGCGGCTGTCGGCGGGCGCGGGTTTCGTCGTGGCGGTCTGCGGCGATATCATGACCATGCCGGGCCTGCCCCGTGTGCCCTCGGCCGAGACGATCCGGCTCAACGAAGCGGGCGAGGTCGAGGGCCTTTTCTGAGGCCCCGGCGACAAGACCTGCGTGAACCCGGCACCCCTGTCGGGTTCACGCCGAAAGTAAGTGAGGAATAACGGATGACGGCTGAGATCATCGACGGCAAGGCATTCGCGGCAAAGGTCCGCGCGCGGGTGACCGAAGAAGTGGCGCGGGTCCGGGCATCCGGCATCACCCCCGGTCTGGCCGTCATTCTGGTCGGCGAGGACCCCGCCAGCGCCGTCTATGTCCGCAACAAGGGCAAGCAGACGGTCGAAGTCGGCATGGAAAGCTTCGAGCACAAGCTGCCCGCCGACACCCCCGAAGCCGAAGTCTTGGCCGTGATCGCGCGCCTGAACGCGGACCCTGCGGTCCATGGCATCCTCTGCCAGCTGCCCCTGCCCGGTCACATCGACGCCGACAAGGTTCTGGCCGCCATCGACCCCGCCAAGGACGTCGACGGTTTCCACATCTCGAACGTAGGCCTGCTGGCGACGGGACAAAAGGCGATGGTGCCCTGCACGCCGCTCGGATGCCTGATGATGCTGCGCGATCACCACGGGTCGCTCTCGGGGATGAACGCGGTGGTGATCGGTCGGTCGAACATCGTGGGCAAACCCATGGCGCAACTTCTGCTCGGCGACAGCTGCACGGTCACGATCGCCCATAGCCGCACCAGGGACCTGCCCGAGGTGGTCCGCCGGGCCGATATTGTCGTCGCCGCAGTGGGCCGCGCCGAAATGGTGACCGGCGACTGGATCAAGCCCGGGGCCACGGTCATCGACGTCGGCATCAACCGGATCGACGCGGGCCTGAAGGAAGATGGCACGCCCCGAACCCGCCTCGTGGGCGACTGCGATTTCGACAGCTGCGCCGCCGTCGCGGGGGCCATCACGCCGGTGCCGGGGGGCGTCGGCCCCATGACCATCGCCTGCCTGCTGGCCAATACGCTGACGGCCTGCTGCCGCGCCAACGGCCTACCGGAACCTGCGGGCCTGACCGCCTGATCTTCTCTGCTTTGCAAATACTCCGGGGGTCCGGGGGCTGGCCCCCGGCCCGGCCGTGACGCCGCTCAGGCGTCGAGGATCGCGCGCACCGAAGCCTCGAATTCGCGGGGCTTCTGCGCGTGAAGCCAATGGCCTGCTTCGGGGATCTTCGCGAACCTCGCCTTCGGGAACAGCGCCTTGATCGCCGGCCGGTGCTCGGACCGGACATAATCGCTCTCCCCTCCCGACAGAAAGACCGCGGACCCCTCGAACACGCCCTCCATCTCGGGGAAGCCGATGATCGCGGGCATCTCCGCCTCCAGCACATCGAGGTTCAGCGTCCAGCGTTTCCCGGCGACATCCAGCGATTGCAGCAGGAAACTGCGCGTCCCATCATCGGGAACCTGCGCCAGTTGCTCCGCCGCCTCGGAGCGGCGGGTGACGCGCTCCAGATCGACCGCGCGCATCGCCGCGATCAGATGGGCCTGCGTGTGGCCATAGGTGACGGGTGCGATGTCGGCGACGATCAGGCGGCGGACCAACTCGGGTCGCGTCAGCGCCAGAACCATGGCCGCCTTGCCGCCCATGGAATGACCCAGAACGTCCATCGGCCCGCCCTCCGCCTCGATCACCCGGGCCAGATCGGCAGCGAGGTCGGGATAGGAATGGCTGTCGTACCAGGGGCTGTCGCCGTGGTTGCGCATGTCGACGGCGATCACCGCGCGGCTGTCCGACAGGCGCTTGGCGATGACGCCCCAGTTGCGCGCCGACCCGAACAGACCGTGCGCAATCAGCAGTGGGGGGCGGTCGGTCGGGGTGCCATGGCGGATCGTGTTCAACATGGAAACGGGATATCCGCGCAATCGAAGGATTGCCAGACAGGCCGCGCTGCCCGTAACTCGGGGAATGCACAACGACCTTCTGACCCGCATCACCGCTCTCGAGGATGCGATGGCCGACCGGCTTTACCTTCCACGGCAGGATCTGCGCGGATTGCTGCGCGCCGCCCGCGGCCGCCTGCCCCGGCCCGTTCTGCGGCAGGCGCGGGAGCTGGTCGACGTGCGCGCCCGGCTGGCAAGCCCCGCAACCGCCAAGACGCTCAATGTCTCCCGCGCGCGCGCGACCTGCGACCTGCTGGAGCGCGCGCTGGCCCAGGTGCCCGAGGGAAAATACCGCCGCCGCTTCTGGTCGGCCCGGGTCGGCGGCGTGGCGCTGAACCTGCTCCTCGTGATCGGCCTCGTCACCGCCTTCCTGTGGTGGCAGGGCGGCAAGTAACCCCGGACCGGATACAACCGGCCCATGGCAGGGCCGGTTGCAGTTTACGCTTCAGACCGCCGGGTCAGTGGGCGGGCTTGATGAACGTCCCGTTGCGCAGGTCCCGCATCGCCTGCATCAGCTCTTCCTGCGTGTTCATCACGATGGGACCATGCCAGGCCACCGGCTCCTTCAGGGGCGCGCCCGACACAAGCAGGAAGCGGACGCCCTCGGGGCCGGCCTGAACCGTGATCTCGTCTCCGGTCCCGAAGCGGACCAGCGTGCGGTTGCCGGACAGGTCGCGGATGTTGACCTCCTGCCCCATGTATTCCTTCTCCAGCAAGACGCCCTCGGGCGCCGAGGCATCCGAGAACAGGCCCGCGCCCGCGAAGACATAGGCGAAGGTCTGGCGATAGGTGTCGACCTTGATCGTCTTGCGCGCACCCGGCGGGACCGAGATGTCGAGGTATTGCGGATCGGCGGCGATGCCGTCGACCGGGCCCTTCTTGCCCCAGAACTCGCCCATGATGACCCGCGCCGCCGTGCCGTCATCGTCGATGACGACCGGAATGTCGTCGCCGCCGATGTCCTGATAGCGCGGCGTCGTCATCTTGAGCGACGACGGAAGGTTCGCCCAAAGCTGGAACCCGTGCATCTGCCCCTGGGCGTTTCCGCGCGGCATCTCCTGGTGCAGGATGCCCGACCCGGCGGTCATCCACTGAACCGATCCCGCCCCCAGAACACCCCGGTTGCCCAGGCTGTCACCATGCTCCACCTCGCCGGCAAGGACATAGGTGATGGTCTCGATGCCGCGATGCGGGTGCCAGGGGAAGCCTTCCTTGTAGAGCTCCTCGTGGTCGCCCCGGAAATCGTCGAACAGCAGGAACGGGTCCTGCTCGCTCGGGTCGCCGAAACCGAAGGCGCGGTGAAGGTGGACGCCGGCGCCTTCGATATGCGGTTGCGCGCGGCGGGTTTCGAGAACGGGTCTGAGGGACATGATGGTCTCCTGTCTGCTGGCCGGATCATCCGGTGTTGACCAATAGCTAGGGACAGGACGGGCCGCGAGCAATGCGGCCCCGCGAACCGTAGTTGTGCGGCGACGCGCAGGGCGCTAGGGCAGGCGCATGAACGACATCATCCATGTCCTGCGCCCG
The DNA here is from genome assembly GCF_900113875.1 of Jannaschia pohangensis. Classification (GTDB taxonomy): domain Bacteria; phylum Pseudomonadota; class Alphaproteobacteria; order Rhodobacterales; family Rhodobacteraceae; genus Jannaschia; species Jannaschia pohangensis. The sequence goes on from NZ_FORA01000002.1 coordinate 174,818, forward strand.
TCGCAGCCCCGCCGCGTGGTCGGCCTCGTCATCCAGGTCTCTCTTGGCCTGCTGCTCCTTTGGCTGGCCTTTCTCTATCCGCCCGAGACCTTCGGCTGGCAGATCTTCCTCATCGGCATGGGCGTTGCGGCACTGGTTCTGGCGACGCGCGGGTGGCAGGGATCGTCGGTGGCCATCGTCCTCGACGACGGCGGCCTGCGGCAGGAAGACGGCGTGCAGATCGCGCCCATCGACAACATCGCCTCGGTCGACCGCGCCCTGTTCAGCTTCAAGCCGTCCAACGGCTTCCTGATCCGCCTGCACGAAGCCCCGGGCCGGGCCTGGGTTCCGGGCATGTGGTGGCGGATCGGTCGGCGCGTCGGCATCGGCGGCGTCACCGGCGGGGCCGAGACCAAGATGATGGCAGATGCGCTGTCTTTCATGGTGGCGCAGCGGGATCGGCCCGAGGATTACCAGTAGGGCGCGTGCCGCCCGTTCGGGGTCGGCGGGGTCAGCCCGCCGCCACGCCCGCCTCGGCAAAGGTCGCCATGCCGGAATGGCAGGCCACCGCACCCTTGAGCACCTGAATGGCCAGCGCCGCCCCCGACCCTTCCCCAAGACGCAACCCGAGCGACAGGAGCGGGTCGAGGCCCAGGGCGTTCAGCATCCGTTGGTGCGCGCCCTCGGCGGACAGGTGCCCCGCGACGCAGTGATCCAGCGCGGTCTTGTCTTCGGCAAAAAGGCACAGGGCGGCGGCGGTGCAGATGAAGCCGTCAAGAATGACCGGGATGCGATGCGCCCGGGCGCCGGCAATCGCACCGGCCATGGCCGCGACCTCGCGACCGCCCAATGCGGCCAGCACGCCCAGACCGCTGCGGTCGGGGTTGGCGGCCAACCCTTCGGCGACGACGGCTTCCTTGCGGGCCAGACCCGCGTCATCCACGCCGGTCCCGCGCCCGGCCCATCCCGTTCCGCCCAGAAGGGCGGCGGCGATGGCGGCGGCAGAGGTCGTGTTGCCGATCCCCATCTCTCCCGTCACCAGAAGGTCGGCCTCGGCATCTACGGCGGTCCAGCCGGTGGCGAAAGCGGCGCAGACTTCGGCCTCTGACATGGCGGGACCTTGGGTGAAATCCGCCGTCGGCCGGTCGAGATCGAGAGCATGGACCGCCATCTTCGCCCCGGCAAAGTCCGAAAGCTGGTTGATCGCCGCCCCGCCCGCCTTGAAGTTGGCGACCATCTGCACGGTCACCTCGGCGGGAAAGGCGCTGACCCCCCGCGCCGTGACCCCGTGGTTGCCCGCGAAGACCAGAACCTGTGGCGCCGTGATGCGGGGGCGGGCCTCGCCGCGCCAGCCTGCGTACCAGATCGCCAGATCCTCCAGCCGACCCAGGGCGCCCGGCGGCTTGGTCAATTGGCCGTTGCGGTCGGACGCGCCGTCGCGCGCGGTGGCATCTGGTGCCGGGGCGCCCGCGAGGGCGGATCGGATGGCGGCAAGAGTACTCAGATCGGTCATGTCGGCCCTGTCTTCGGTCACGTTTCCTGTCAGGGCCGTCTTTACCGACCCGCGCCCGACCGATATGCGACGGGGCGACCTTCCGCCAGAGAGAGGCGACATGTCCCTGAAATCCGACCTCGTTTCGGCAATCATGCTCCTGACGCGGCTGCCGGTCCGCGGCACACCGACGGCGCGCGCCGCCGATGCGGCCTGGGCCTGGCCTCTGGTCGGCGGGGGTCTGGGCGTGATCGCGGGGCTTCTGGGGTGGGGCGTCGGCCTTCTGGGGGTGACGCCCGCGGTGGCGGCGGCGGTGACGCTTGTCGCCCTGATCGGGATGACCGGAGCGCTGCACGAGGACGGGCTGGCCGATGTCTGCGACGGCTTCTGGGGCGGCTACACCCCCGAGCGGCGGCTGGAGATCATGCGCGACAGCCGGGTCGGGAGCTATGGCGTCATCGCCCTGGTCCTGTCGCTTCTTCTCCGCTGGTCCCTAATCGCGACGGCCCTGGTTCAGGGGCACATGCTGTCGACCGTGGTGATCGCCGCCGTCGTCAGCCGCGCGCCCATGGCAATCCTGATGCGCTGGCTTCCTGCCGCGCGGGCCGACGGTCTGTCGCGGGGCAGCGGGGTGCCATCGGCTGCGGCCGCCCAGATCGGCATCCTTCTGGCCGCCCTGGTCCTGATCGGGCCCGGCGGACATGGGTTGCTGGCCGGTGTGATGGTGACGGCGGTGCTGCTGACCCTCGGCTGGCTTGCGCGGACCAAGATCGGCGGGCAGACCGGCGACGTCCTGGGCGCCTGTCAGCAATTGTGCGAAATCGCCGTTCTCGTCGCGCTGACGTCGGGGTAGACTGCGGCCATGACCCTCTGGCAACGCATCCTCGCCGCCCTGGCCAGCCTAGCCCCCGGCGAGGCGTTGTCGGGCCTGTTCGACCGGCTGCGCGGCCCGCCGGAGCGGTCGGTCGCCTTCACCATCGCCGTCATCGCGCTCGGGGCGAAGATGGCCAAGGCGGATGGCCGGGTCACCCGGTCGGAAGTCGCGGCCTTCCGCGAGGTGTTCACCATCCCCACCTCCGAGATGGACAACGCCGCCCGCGTCTTCGATCTGGCCCGCACCGACGTCGCGGGGTTTGAGGAATACGCCCGCCGCATCAAGGCGATGTTCGCCGACGACAGCGAGACCCTGCGCGACCTGATGGAAGGCCTGTTCCACATCGCCATGGCCGACGGGCGCTATCATCCCGCCGAAGACGACTTCCTGACCCGCGTGGCCCAGATCTTCCGCCTGTCCGAACGCGAGTTCCGCGCCCTCAAGACGCGGTTCGTGCCGGGGGTGGAGCCCGATTGCTATGACGTTCTGGGGGTCAGTCCCGACACGCCGATGGAGGAGATCCGGGCCGCCTGGCGCACAGCCGTCCGCGACAGCCACCCGGACCGGCTGATGGCGCGCGGCCTGCCCGAAGAGGCGGTGAAACTGGCCGAAAAGCGGCTCATCGCAGTGAACCGGGCGTGGGAGAAGATTCAGGGCGGCGCAGGCTGATGGCCTTCCGGTTCGCCACCTGGAACGTGGAATGGTTCGACCGGCTGTTCCACGACGATGGCACCCTGGATGCCGGCGAGGACTGGTCGGCCCGATACCGGATCACCAAGGCGCGCCAGCTGGAGGCGATTGCCGAGGTTCTGCGCGCGGTGGACGCCGACGCCATCCTGGTGATCGAGGCCCCCGACGACAGCCAGCGCCGGTCGAGCCGTGTCGCGCTGGAAACCTTCGCCGAAGAGGCGGGCCTGCGGACGAACAGGGCCATCCTCGGGTTTGCGAACGACACCCAACAGGAAATCGCCCTGCTTTTCGATCCGGCCCGAGTGACGCCGCGCCACGCCCCCGGAAGCACCGAGCAGGCCCCGCGATTCGACGGGACACTCGGCTTCGACCTCGACACCGACCTGCGGGCCGAGACGCTGGTCTGGTCGAAACCGCCGCTGGAGCTCGATCTGGAAACGCCGGTCGGGCCCCTTCACCTGATCGGGGTTCACGCCAAGTCGAAGGCTGCCCATGGAGCGACGGACGCGCAGGACGAACTTCGCCTCAACATCCTGAACCGGCGCAAGCAGCTGGCGCAATGCATCTGGCTGCGTCGCCGCGTGGACCAACGGCTGTCCGAAGGGAGACGCCTGATCGTCGCGGGCGATTTCAACGATGGTCCGGGCCTCGATCGGTTCGAAACCCTCTTCGGCCGCTCCGGGGTCGAAATCGTGCAGGGCGAAGGGACCACCGCGCTCTACGATCCCAGTGCCAAGACGCCCCGCATGGGCGCGGCCCTGCCCGCGACGGCGCGATTCTGGGACAACACGGCGAAACGCTATCTGAACGCCCTGCTCGACTTCGCTATGGTCAGCTATGACTTACGCGATATCTCAACCTGGCGCATTCTGCACCCTTTCGACGACCCGAAGGCCGCCGCAGACCGGACCTTGGGTCAGGCGCTGCTGGATGCGTCGGACCATTTTCCGGTGATCCTTGACCTTGCCGGTCCCGACGACCACCTTTGAAGCATGAAACACCTCATGATCGCCCTCGCCCTGACCGCCACGCCCGCCGCGGCACAGGACACCGACAGCCTGATGGAACAGGGTCTGCGCCTCTTCATGGACGGCCTGATGCAGGAGATGGAGCCCGCGCTGCGCGATCTTCAGGATCTGGCACAGGACGCCAAGCCGCTGCTGGACGAGTTGCAGAAGAACCTGGGCGAGGTGGTCGAGGATCTGGACGCCTATCACGCGCCCGAAATCCTGCCCAATGGTGATATCCTGATCCGCCGCAAGCAGCCACTCGAACCCGACCTGCCCGGCGGGGTGGAACCGAACCCGGACGGCAGCATCGATCTCTGAGCGTCAGTCGCGGTAGAGCATCTGCTGCACCAGACCCGCCCCCAGAAGATAGGCGGAGCAGAGCCCGAACGCCCACCCAAGGGTCTGGCCAAGGCCGAACTCCCCCCACGCCGCCACGACGGCCAACCCGACCCAGGCGATCGTCACCGTCAGCGTCAGGGGCCGCCAGATGGCCGTCCGGACCGGATGGACGAAGCGCAGCGGCAAAAACATCGCCACCGACAGCGCGACGGCCGCGCTCAGTGTGATCCAGGGGTTCGGCTCCAGCACGAAAACGACAAGGGCCACCATGTTCCAGCATCCGGGGAAGCCCTCGAAGCTGGCATCCTCGGTCTTCATTCGGGTGTCGGCGAAATAGAGCGCGCTGGCGAAAGGCACCACGATCAGCACGCCCCATCCTGCCCATCCCGGGACAAGACCGCTCGAATAGAGGGCATAGATCGGGATGAAGACATAGGTCAGGTAATCGATGATCAGGTCCAGAAGGACACCGTCAAAGCGCGACGCATGCAACGTGACGTCCCATCTGCGCGCCAGCGGCCCGTCGATACCGTCCACGATCAGCGCGGCCAGCAACCACAGGAACATCCAGGACCACGCCATTTCCACAGCCGCCAGCAAGGCGAACATCGCAAAGACAGCGCCGGTGGCGGTCAGCAGGTGGACGGACAAGGCACGGGTTTTGGGCCACATCGGTCACATGTGCCCGTCAACGCCCGGCTTGTCGAGGGAAAGGGCGGCCCGCACATGACGCGGGCACCCCTCCGGGGGCGCCCGCCTCGGGTCGGTCAACCGTCAGTTGACCGAGACCCGGACCTCTTCGAGCGGATAGCCCATGCTGTCCTGCCCCTCGTATCCGCCGTGGCAGTCGTGGCAGAACTTCTGGCTTATCTTGAGCGGCTTGCCGTTCGGCTGAATGCCGGAATAGAACCAGTTGCCGTATTCCGCGGCCTCGGCGGTATCGACCTTCTCCATGATGAAGAGCGGGCCGACACGGGCCGTCCCGTCGCGCACACCGATGGATTCCTTGACCAGGATGGACCCGACCGGCATCTCGAAATCGCCATCCTCGAACTTCAGATATTGTTCGGTGGCGACGTCATTCACGAAGGTCAGCAGGAACCGCTCCTGATGCGGGCCGGCAACGGCGGCGCGGGTGGCCGTGATCGTCCAGTCGCGGTAGGCCCCGGCAATCGCGTCGCCTTCCTTCGTGTAGGCGTCGAGCATCTGCCCTTCCATGCAGTCATAGAGGGCCGCGACACCGGCGTCGTCCAGATCCCAACGGTCGCCCTCCACGGCGCAGGCGTCCTGCGCGGCGGCAGGCAGGGCAAGGGTCATGGCGGAGGCGAATGTGGCAGCGGCGGCGGCCAGGGTCAGGCGGATCATAGAGCTTTCCTATCGGTTTTGTTCGATTGCCCTATGGTTCAACCATTTCAGCCGATCACGTTCACCCAACTTTCCCGTGACCAAGGTGAATTGACAGGTGAGGCGATTTCCGCCACGCCGGACGTTCAACCCCTTCAGCAAAGGACGATGTCCATGATTTCCGCCATCCTGCCCACCTACAACCGCGCCCCGCTGAGCTTTGTCTCAGGCGAAGGCTCGTGGCTGGTCGAGGCGGATGGACGACGTTTCCTGGATCTGGGTTCCGGTATCGCGGTGAACGTGCTCGGCCATGCGCATCCGGCGTTGACGGCGGCGCTGACGGCCCAGGCCGGGGCGCTCTGGCATACCTCCAATCTCTACCAGATCCCGCAGCAGGAGGCGTTGGCCCGCAAGCTGGTCGATGCGACCTTTGCCGACACCTGCTTTTTCACCAACTCGGGCACCGAGGCCTGCGAGCTGGCCGTCAAGATGGCGCGCAAGTACTGGAGCGAGAAGGGTCATCCCGAACGCAATGTGATCATCGCCTTCACCGGGTCGTTCCATGGCCGGTCCAGCGCCGGGATCGCCGCCGCCGGGTCCGAGAAGATGACCAAGGGATTCGGCCCCCTTCTGCCGGGGTTCAAGCACCTGACCTTTGCCGATCACGAGGCCCTGACCGAGGCCATGAAGGCCCCGGACGTGGCCGCCGTGATCCTGGAGCCTGTGCAAGGGGAAGGCGGGATCATTCCCGTGCCCGACCAGTGCCTCAAGGGCCTGCGCGATCTGTGCGACGAGACCGGCGCGCTGATGATCCTGGACGAGGTGCAATGCGGCATGGGCCGGACGGGCCGCCTCTTTGCGCACGAATGGGCCGGGATCAGCCCCGACATCATGATGGTGGCCAAGGGCATCGGCGGCGGCTTCCCCCTGGGCGCGCTTCTGGCGACCGAACGGGCCGCTTCGGGCATGACGGCGGGCACCCATGGGTCGACCTATGGGGGCAACCCGCTGGCCTGCGCCGTGGGCAACGCGGTCATTGACATCGTGTCCGACGAAACCTTCCTGGCCGAAGTGCGGCGCAAGGCATCGCTCTTCCGGCAAGGTCTCGAAGGGCTGGTGGCCTCGCATCCGGATGTCTTCGAACTGGTGCGCGGCTCGGGCCTGATGATGGGGCTGAAATGCCGCGTCCCGAACAGCGACGTGCTTCAGGCCGCCTACGGACAGAACCTCTGCGTCGTTCCCGCCGCCGACAATGTGCTGCGCCTGCTGCCCGCGCTCAACGTCGAGGATGCCGACATCCGCGAGGCCATTGCCCGCCTCGACCGCGCTGCGGCAAGCCTTTCGCCCGCCTGAGTTTCTTCTCGGCACAAATATCCCGGGGGTCCGGGGGCTGGCCCCCGGTTCCTTCCGACAGGACGACACGATGACCCATTTTCTCGACATTCACACGACCGACAGGGCCGAGTTGCGCGCCATCCTCGACCAGGCCAGTGCCATGAAGGCCGCGCGCGGCGACCGGCCCAAGGGCACGCCCGACGACGAATTGCCGCTGGCGGGGCGCGTCGTGGCGCTGATCTTCGAAAAACCCTCGACCCGCACCCGGATAAGTTTCGACGTTGGCGTCCGACAGTTGGGTGGCACGTCCATGGTGCTGTCGGGCGCCGACATGCAGCTTGGGCACGGCGAGACCATCGCCGATACGGCCCGGGTCCTGTCGCGCTATGTCGATCTGATCATGATCCGCACCTTCGGCGAGGATATCCTGCAGGAGATGGCCGAACATGCCACCGTCCCGGTCATCAACGGTCTGACCGACACCAGCCACCCCTGCCAGATCATGGCCGATGTCATGACGTTCGAGGAACATCGCGGCCCGATCCGGGGCAAGCGCGTGGCCTGGATGGGCGACGGCAACAACGTGGCGCAAAGCTTCCTGCACGCCGCGGCCAGTTTCGGCTTCAACTTCACCTTCGCCGGGCCCGAGCAGCTTGACCCGCCCGACGCCCTTGTCGGCGCGGCGCGCAAGGCCGGCTCCGAAGTCCGCATCGAACGCGACCCGCTGGCCGCCGTGGCCGATGCCGATCTGGTGGTGACCGACACCTGGGTCAGCATGGGCGACGCCGAAAGTTCGCGCCAGCGGCGGCACAACCTCCTGCGTCCCTACCAGGTGAACGAACGTCTGATGGCGGCGGCCCCCGGCGACGCGCTGGTCATGCACTGCCTGCCCGCGCACCGGGGCGAAGAGATCACCGATGCCGTCCTCGACGGCCCCCGGTCGGTCGTCTTCGACGAGGCGGAGAACCGGCTGCATGCGCAAAAGGCGATCATGCGCTGGTGTCTGGGTGTCTGACGGACGGCCATCCGTTCCGACCCAGGCCACCCCCACCCTTGCCGCGATCTTCATGCTGGTCGCGACGATGTTCATCGCGGCGACCACCCTGCTGGCCAAGGCGCTCGGCACCGATACGCTCGGGCCGGGCCTACCGCCATTCATGGTCACCTTCGGGCGCTTCGCCTTTGCCTGGGCGACCATTGTGACCATCGTGGCTGTGGCCCGTCCCCGGCTGACCCGGCCCGCCGTGGGCCTGCACATCGGGCGGACGGCCTGTGGCTTTGCCGGGGTCACGCTGATGTTCGCCGCCGCCGCCCTGATCCCGCTGACCGATGCGACGGCGATCGTCTTCCTGAACCCGATCTTCGGCATGATCCTGGCAATCCCCCTTCTGGGCGAACGGGTGGGGCCGTGGCGCTGGCTGGCCGCGATCATCGCTTTGGCGGGCGCGGCGGTGCTGATCCGCCCAGGCGGCAGTGCGGTCGAGGCGGGCGCGCTCCTGGCACTCGGCGCGGCGCTGGCCCTGGGGATGGAGCTGATCTTCATCAAACGGCTGTCGGGCCGCGAGGCCCCGCTTCAGGTACTGCTCGTGAACAACTCGCTCGGCCTGTGCCTTGCCACTGCCTTCGCGGTCGTCTTCTGGCAGACCCCCACGGGGCCGCAATGGGCGGCCATGGCGGCGCTCGGCGTGCTGATGGCCTGCGCCCAGTTCTGCTTCGTCAATGCAATGGCGCGGGCGGATGCGAGCTATGTCACGCCCTTCTCCTACCTCACGCTGGTTTTCGCGGGGCTCTACGACGGCGTCATCTTCGGCGTGGTCCCGGATGTCGTGGGCCTGACGGGGGCCTGCCTCATTCTGACGGGCGCGGCGCTTCTGGCCTGGCGGGAGGGGCGTCGGGCCAAAGTCCCTCAATCACCTGTTCCGTCCGGGCCTGCGCCGCGGCCGACCCCTCGTTGACGGCGACGAAAGCCGCCCATCCGTCGCGCACCTCGACCCGGGCGAACCACATGGTGTTCGATCCGGCATGGCGCAGCGCCCGGTCCTCGACCCGCCAGCCCATGGCATAATCGCCGACTGGGCGATGCAGCCGCGCCCAAACCTCGGGTGGCAGAAACTCGGGGTCCTGCGTCGCATGGGCGGCGAGGAAGCGCAGCATGGCCCGGGGGCTGGCGTGAACGGTTCCGGCGGGGCCCATGGCGGGAATGTTGTCGGCCCCCGGCCCCGGACGGACAGGACGCCCGCCCCGGTGCCCCCAGATGCGCGGCGGCGCCCCGAAACCGACCTCCTCCATCCCCAAGGGGGCGAAGACCTCGCGCTGGATCAGGTCTTCCCAGGGCTCAGCCTGCGCCGCTTCCAGCATCGCGCCCGCAACGACGTAGCCCGCGTTGGAATAGAGGAACTCGCCCCGCGCGCCGACGGGGGACGAACCGAGCATATGACCGACATAGGCCGCACGATCCGGCCGGAGGATCGCGCGCCATCGGGGCAGGTTCGCGGCCATGCCGGACCGATGTGTCAAAAGCTCGGCCAGGGTCACGTCCCGCCAGACCGGGTCAGCGTCCAGCAGCGCGCCCACGGTCGTGTCCCAGTCGATCGCCCCCGCCGCCACCGCCCGCCCCGCAAGCGTCGCCGTCATCGCCTTGGTGAGCGATCCGATGTGCCACATGTCCGCGTCGGTCAGGGTGCCGCCCTCGGGGTTGGGGCTGCCCGCGACGTCGACCGTCACCCCATTGGCGCTCCAGGTCGCAATCGTCACGGCGGCGTCGGCCTGAAACGCGGGCGCGTCCCCTTGGGCAAAGGCTGCACCGGCCAGCCCCAGAAATATCAGCGCGGCGCGGATCACGACTTCAGACGATAGCCGGTCCGCAGCATCCACCAGGCCAATGTGCTGACCGCGAGGGTGGCGACGAAGACGACCCCGAAGCCGAGCCAGGGAGAGCTGTCCGAGACGCCAAGGACCGCCGACCGCAGCCCGTCGATCAGGTAGAAGACCGGGTTGGCATGGCTGATCCCCTGCAACACGGGCGGCATGGACTCGAGGGAATAGAACGTCCCCGACAGAAAGCTGAGCGGGGTGACGATGAAATTGGTGATCGCGGCCATCTGGTCGAACTTGTTGGCATAAACCCCCGCAACGATACCGAGCGCGCCAAGGAACGCGCCGCCCAGAACCACCCAGACCAGCGCCATCACCGGGTTGTGGATGCCAAGGCCGATGAACGGGAACAGGATGGCAGAGATCGCGACAGCCACGACAACGCCTCGAAGGATGCCGCCCGCAAGATAGCCGATCAGCAATTCGAGCCCCGAGAGCGGCGGCATCAGGGTGTCGACGATGTTGCCCTGCACCTTGGAGATGACGATGGAGGAGGACACGTTGGCAAAGGCGTTCTGAATCACCGTCATCATCAGGATGCCGGGGGCCAGGAAATGCAGGAAGCTGACGCCCATCACCTCGCCGCGCCGGGTGCCGACCGCGACGGTGAAGATCAACAGAAACAGCCCGGCCGTGACGAGCGGTGCCAGCAAGGTCTGGGTCCAGACGGCCAGAAACCGCTTCGTTTCGCGCAGGATGAGCGTCTGCAATCCAAGCCAGTTGACCGCGCCGAACCGGCGAACCCCCAGTTTCGGCAGATCGCGGGCCGGGACATTCTGTTGCAGGTTGGCCGTGTCCGTCATATCAGCGCTCCTTGGCAGGGGGCGTGCCTTGTGACGGGCCGCCCGCGTGCTTACAATACCACTTCCTCCGGGATCGCCACCCCCTGCCCCACTTGATGGGCGGACCGCGGCCGGAGCAACGAGCAGTTGAGGAGAGACCAATGGCCTGGACCGACGATCGCGTCGAGACGCTCAAGCGGATGTGGGGCGAAGGCGCGTCCGCATCGCAGATCGCCAAGGAGCTTGGCGGCGTCACCCGCAATGCCGTGATCGGCAAGGTCCATCGCCTGGGCCTGTCCAATCGCAATCTGGACGATACCGCCAAGGCCGAAGCCGCCCCTGCGGCCGCGCCCAAGGCCGCTGCGCCGAAACCGGCGAAGCCCGAGCCGAAGGTCGAGCGCAAGGTCGAGACCAAATCCTCCGAGCCGGCGGCCCCCGCCGTTGAGGAGGAAGAGGAAGACGATGACGACGAGCCGCGCACAATGGCCGCCGTCCCGCAGGGCACCAATGTCACCTCGCTGCGCAAGCCGCTGATGGCGGGCCAGCCCCTGCCGCCGCAGCCTTCGGCCAATGAGATCAGCCCCGAGGCACTGGCCAAGGTCAATGCGGTCGAGAAGACAGCCAAGAAGATCAGCCTGATGGAATTGACCGAGCGGACCTGCAAATGGCCCATCGGGGACCCCGCGACCGAGAAGTTCTGGTTCTGCGGCCTGCCCTCGCAGACCGGCAAGCCCTATTGCGAGGCGCATGTCTCCGTCGCGTTCCAGCCGATGTCGTCGCGCCGCGACCGGCGCCGCTAACCCGCAGTCGGAGCCCCGAGAATGGCCAACCTGATCGTGAACGGCGGGCGACCGCTGAACGGCACCCTTCGCCCCAATGGCAACAAGAACGCCGTCCTGCCGATGCTCTGCGCCACCCTGCTGACCGAGGCGCAGGTGACGCTGAGCAATGTGCCCGACATCACGGACCTGGCCAAGTTCATCGACTATTTCCGGTCCATCGGGTCCGAGGTCGATTATGACCGCGCCGCCGAAACGCTGTCGATCAAGCACCCGGCCAAGCTGACCGATGATGCGATCGAGAGGCTGCCCCTGCGCATCCGGTCGGCGATCATGTTGCTGGCGCCGATCCTGCTGCGCCACGGTCACCTGCGGTTCGATGTGGACGCCAAGGGCTGTGCCCTGGGCATTCGCGAGATCGACCCGCATATCGCCATTTTGCGGACCTTCGGGGCGGCCATGGCCCCGGGCGATCACATCGACCTGACCCTGGACGGGCGCCCCGATGCGCAATCGATATGGGCGGAATACGCCTCGGTCACGGCGACCGAGACCTTCCTTCTGATCGCGGCAATGGCACGGGGAACGTCTGTCCTGACCAATGCCGCATCCGAGCCGCATGTGCAGGCGCTCTGCCACATGCTGGTCGAGATGGGCGCCCGGATCGAGGGCATCGGCACCTCGCGCCTCTCCGTCACCGGGGTCGAAACCCTGAGCGGCGCGACCTGCCGCGTGCCCGACGACCACCACGAGGTGGCGACCTTCCTGGCCCTGGGTGGCGTCAGCGGAGGGCGCGTCACGGTCGAGACCGACATCCTGGACGAGATGCCGCTTATCCTGGACCAGTTCGCCAAACTCGGCCTCCAGTTCGAGACGGCCCCCGGCGCCGTCACGGTGACCGGCTGGACGCGGGAAGTGACGCCGCCGCTGACCGCCCAGATGACGCCCAAGATCGAAGCCGCGCCCTGGCCCTATTTCCCCGCCGACCTGCTGCCGCAGGCCATTGGCGTGTCGGTCGGGTGCAAGGGCGACGTGATGTTCTGGAACAAGGTCTACGAGGGGGCCATGGGCTGGTCGGCGGAGCTGGCCAAGTTCGGTGTGCGCTGCCACCTGTCGGACCCGCACCGCCTGATCGTGTTCGGCAACAACAAGCTGAAACCCGCAGAGGTCGAAGCGCCCTATATCATCCGCGTGGTCGTCGGCCTGCTGATCGCGGCGATCCAGATCGACGGGCAGTCGCGCATCCTGAACGCCGGCCCCGTCCGCCGGGCCCATCCGCGCTTCATCGAGAACCTGACCGCCCTCGGGGCCGACATCAGGTGGGAGGAGTAGCGTCCCGACGCTGCTTCAGGACGCCCCAGATCAGAAGCGAGACGTAGAGGAACGTGGCGCCCACGTGGAACGCCCAGATGCGGGTCAGCATCAGGCCGATCACCACAGCCGCCGCCAGAAGGACATAGACGGCGTTGTCGCGGCTCACCCGCATTGCCTTGAGCGAAATCGTCTTGAACCGCCCGATCATCAACGCGCCGACGATCAACGCCCAGAGGGCGATCAGGGCAGGAACCTCGCGCAGGTCAACCAGACCCGACAGGTGCAGCGTGACGGGAAACAGCGCCAGCATCGCCCCCGCCGGGGCCGGAACGCCGGTGAAACTGCCCTTGTCGTCGCTTTCATCCTTGGCCGCCACGTTGAACCGCGCCAGCCGCAGGCAGCAGCAGATCGCCAGAAACAGCGCCGCGAGCCAGCCGAGGCCCGCGAAGTCCCGCAATCCGAAGTTGTAGATCAGCAGCGCGGGGGCCACGCCGAAACAGACGAAATCCGACAGGGAGTCGAGTTCCGCCCCGAACGGCGACGACGCATTCAGCCGGCGGGCCAGCAGACCGTCGAGCCCATCGAACAGCGCCGCGAGGATCAGAAGGCCTGCCGCGAACTGGAACTGGTTCTCGAAGGTGAAGCGGATCGAGGTCAGGCCGAAGCACAGGCCCAACATCGTGACCACATTGGGCACCAGCAGGATCAGGGGCAGCGGGCCGTCGCGGCGAAGGCGCTTGTTGCGGGCCATCACTCCACCCGCGCGCTGGCGGCAATGTCGTCACCCAGGACCGCCAGGACCGTCTCGCCCGAAATCATGGACTGGCCGACGTTGACGCGGGGGGCAGTGCCCTCGGGCAGATAGACATCGAGGCGGGAGCCGAAGCGGATCAAACCGAAGCGGTCCCCCCGGTCAAGGCGCGCGCCCTGATCGACCTCGCACAGAATCCGCCGCGCCACGAGGCCCGCGATCTGGACGACGCCGAGGCGGGTGCCGTCAACCATGGTCAGGACGATGCCGTTGCGCTCGTTCTCCTCGGAGGCCTTGTCGAGTTCGGCGGACAGGAACTTGCCCGGGCGATAGGCGACTTCGGTCACCTCACCCGCCACCGGCGCGCGGTTCACGTGGCAATCGAAGACCGACATAAAGACCGACACCCGCGTCAGCGGCGCGGACCCGAGGCCCAGTTCGGCAGGTGGCACCGCGGGCCCGATCAGCGACACGACCCCGTCGGCGGGCGACACGATCAGGTCCGGGTCCATGGGCACTGTCCGCTCGGGATCGCGGAAAAAATAATAGCACCAGATCGTCAGCGCGATGCCCAGAACCCCGAGCGGCGTCCACAGGATGCCGAGGATCAGCGTCACCCCGGCGAAGATGGCAATGAACTTGTGACCCTCGCGGTGGACGGGCTTGACGAAGGTTCCGACCAGACTGACGCTCATGAGGCGGCTCCTTGTTGTATCCGGCGCAGATAGCGCGGGCACCGGCCAGCGTCCAGCGCGGGCAGACGGATCGCGGCTACTGACCCGTCAGAATGCCCAGAAGTTGCTGTTCCACCCGCTCGCGGATCGCATCCTCGACCGCCTCGCGCGAGGACAGGTCTTCGGGTGCGATGTCCAGCTCTTCGGCCAGGCGCTGCCGGGCGGCTTCCTCGGCGCGGGCGCGGGCGGCATCCGCCTCGACCCGGGCGCGAGCCTCCAACTCGGCGCGCTCCGCCTCGACCCTCTGCCGTGCGAGGAATTCCAGATCGGGGCGAATGCGCGGGTCGGACCAGCTGCCCTGGATCAGGATCGGGACGGTGACGCCCCGCCCATCCGCCTCGCGCCGGACTGTGGGCATGAGGCGATAGTCGATGGTCTGCGCCCCGAGCGCGATCTCCCCTGCCCCGGTCGCCGCAAGATAGGGCGCACCAAGCCGTAGGTCGTCGCTGCGCGCCACCCCGCCCGTGATCGCAAAACTGGCCGTGATCCCGTCGAAGACAGTCTTCTGTCCCTCGCCCCGGTACCCGAGGTCCAAGGTGCGCACCATTCCGGGGATGTCGAGACCCAGGACCTCGCCCTGCCCGACCTTCAGATTGACCGATCCGTCGAGCGAGTCGACCAGGGCCTGCGCCGTCCCCCCCACGCCAAGCAGGCGCAGCGACAGATCGGCCTGGCCAACGAGTCGGTCGAAATCCGCAAACTCGGTCAGGAACGGCAGCATTTGCAGCCCCGAAAGGTCCAGATTGGTGCGCGCCGAAAGCCCGCCCCGGCCGTTCACCACGATTTCGCCGGTCACGGTGCCGCCGTAGGCCAGAAGCGGCTGCAAGGTCACCACGGCGCGACCATTTTCAAGGGTGGCACGGGCCCGGACTTCGTCCAGCGTGGCATCGCCCAGGGTGATTGGGCCCGAGCTGAACGTCAGTTCGCCATCGACCGCGAACAGCCCCGCGACGTCGATGACCTCGCGCCCCCATCCGGTCTCGGCCACCAAAGTGCTTTCGCCGCCCTGGCCCTTGCGGCTGAACGCCGTCAGATCGAGGCTGTCGCTGGCAAGGTTGCCCACAAGACGCGGACGTCCGCCAGGGCCGGCCGGGTCGATGTCGAGCGCGCCGGTCAGGCTGTTGCGGTCCAGTTCCAGCAGCATGTCGCGCAGGTGGATCGTCCCCGCCGGGGCCAGCGTGACGGCGGCGTTCATGGCGATGCGATCCGCGCCCAAACCGTCGGGCAATTCGGGCACGGCGACGCCGAAGGCCTGCGCGATGGCGAAGCGGTCGCCGCTGGAGGCTTCGATACGCCCCTCGAACGACAACGGTTCCAGATCGGCGCGGCCTTCCAGACGCAGCGCCGTTTCCCCGGCATTGAGCGCAAGCGCCGCGGGTGTCAGCGTGCCGTCGATCAGCGGGCGCATTGCGTCGGCGGACAGGTCCAGCGCCACCGCCTGCCCGTTGAGCAAGGCGGACCCCGCCAGACGCAGGGGGCTGTCGAGGTCGGCGATCCGCGTCTCGAGGTCGACGGCCCGCAGACGGACCTGGGTGCCCGAAACCTGATCCCGCCAGGTGATGTTCGCGCCGCTGAGGACGGCGCGGTCGATGCTGATGTCGCGCGCGGCCCTGCTGCCGCCGCTCACCGTCGCCGCCGAAGACGTGTTGGGCCGCACGACCTCCCAGTTGCCCTGCCCCGCCGCGTTCCGTTCCAAGATCAGTTCCGCCCCGGACACCTCCAGCGTCTCGACCTGAATATCGCCGCCGAGGATGGAGCCGAGCGCGATGCCGACTTCCAGTGTCTGGGCCGTCAGCATCGGACCCTGATCGGACCATGCGGCATTGGCGATCTCGATCCCTTCGGCCCGGACGCCCAGACGGGGCCAGAGCGTCGCCTTGACCGCCCCGTCGATGGTGAGGGTGCGCCCGGTCGCTGCCTTGAACTGGTCGGCGGCAAGGGCCGCGACACGCTCGGTCGGGATCAGCAACAGGACGGCGACAGCCACGACCACCAGGGTCACCAGCGCCAGAACACTCCGAACCAGCCATTTCATGGGCACACCCCCCTTTTGGACAGGATGAATCGGCTGGTCTCACATCGCAAGGGGTTCCGCACGACGGCGAGCCGTCATAGACCGTCGCCATGTCCCAGAACCCGCCCGACCTGCGCCCCGACCTTGCCCCCCGTGCCGTGCTGCCGACCGACGCCCGGCCCGGCCAGCCGCGTATCGGCATGGTCAGCCTGGGCTGTCCAAAGGCTCTGGTCGACAGCGAGCGTATCCTGACCCGTCTGCGCGCCGAGGGCTATGCGATCAGTCCCGATTACGCGGGCGCCGAAGCCGTGATCGTCAACACCTGCGGCTTTCTGGACAGCGCCAAGGCCGAGAGCCTGGATGCCATCGGCGAGGCCCTGCGCGAGAATGGCCGTGTGATCGTGACCGGCTGTCTCGGGGCGGAACCCGACTACATCACCGGCGCGCATCCCAAGGTGCTGGCCGTGACCGGGCCGCATCAATACGAACAGGTGCTGGATGCCGTCCATGCCGCGGTGCCGCCCGCGCCGGACCCCTTCGTCGACCTGCTGCCCGCGCGCGGCGTATCGCTGACCCCGAGGCACTTCAGCTATCTGAAGATTTCCGAGGGCTGCAATCACAAGTGCAAGTTCTGCATCATCCCCGACATGCGCGGTCGCCTTCAGTCGCGCCCCGCCAAGGCCGTGCTGCGCGAGGCGGAAAAGCTGGTCGAGGCGGGCGTACGGGAGTTGCTGGTCATCAGCCAGGATACCTCTGCCTATGGCACCGACTGGAAAGATCGCGCCGGGGCCGGGTCGCATATCGTCGACCTTGCGCGGGGGTTGGGGTCGCTCGGGGCCTGGGTGCGCCTGCACTACGTCTATCCCTATCCCTTCGTGCGCGACCTCGTGCCGCTCATGGCGGACGGCTTGATCCTGTCCTATCTGGACGTGCCGTTTCAGCACGCGCATCCCGACACGCTCAAGCGGATGGCGCGCCCGGCCCATGCGGAAAAGACGCTGGACCGGATCGCGGAATGGCGCGGTATCTGTCCCGACATCACGCTGCGCTCCACCTTCATCGTCGGCTATCCCGGCGAGACGGAGGCCGAGTTCCAGACCCTTCTTGACTGGCTGGACGAGGCGCAATTGGACCGCGTCGGGGCATTTCGGTATGAAAACGTCGCCGGGGCCCGGTCGAACGCCCTGCCCGATCACGTCCCCGAAGACGTCAAGGAAGACCGCTTCGCGCGCTTCATGGAAAAGGCGCAGGCGATTTCAGCGGCCAAGCTGGCGGCCAAGGTCGGCACACGGCTTGAGGTGATCGTCGACTCCATCGACGGCGACGGCGCAACCTGCCGGACCAAAGCGGACGCGCCCGAAATTGACGGCAACCTGTTTATCGACGAAGGCTTCCAGGGCCTGACGCCCGGTGACATCGTCTCGGTCGATGTGGACGAAGCCTCCGAATACGATCTCTGGGGTCGGCTGGTTCCCTAGCGGGTCAGTTGCGCAGCCTGAATGTCGGTGAAGAACGCGTGGTTTTCGCAGGCTTCGGGAATGACGCGGGGGAGGGCCTCGTATTCATCGAGCCAGTGGCGGCAGGCCTCGGCAGACCGGCAATTACGGCACCGGGTCAGCGCATCGGCCCATTCGGCATGATGCAGACGGCCTTCGGAAAAGGCGGTTTCGGTATCGGTGCCCGTCGCCTTCGCCATGTCGCGCATGAGGTTCAGGTGCAGGCGCACATCGCCAAGGGGGTGGGGTCGGTTGGTCATGGCAGTCTCCGGGTGTTGCCACGCGATCCTGCCCTGGCCAGCGCCGTCGCGCCTTGATCCAGCGCAAACCCTCAGTTCGGCGGGGCTAGCACCTCTGACAGAATCCGGGCGAC
The DNA here is from genome assembly GCF_900113875.1 of Jannaschia pohangensis. Lineage (GTDB taxonomy): Bacteria > Pseudomonadota > Alphaproteobacteria > Rhodobacterales > Rhodobacteraceae > Jannaschia > Jannaschia pohangensis. Next base: position 192,998 of record NZ_FORA01000002.1, read on the forward strand.
CCATCCGCGCGGGATCAGGTGGCTGGCCGAATGGACGTCCATGGTGACCAGACCGGCCTCGCAGTCCCATTCCGACCGAGTCTGGGTGAGCCATTCGACGGCCTTCCAGTCATAGGTCCGGGCGACCGGCCCGCAGCCCATCACGTCTTTCCACAGGGCGACGGCATAGGTGTCGTCGCCGTCCGGGCCATAGGGGAAGTCGAGAACCGTGTCGGTGGTCCCGTGCACATGGCTGACCCGCCGCACCCGGGGGGCACAATCCGTGCCCGGTCGGAACGCGCCCGCGATCAGCAGGAGCGCGTCGATCTCCACCTCGCTTTCGCAGGCAAAGCGCGCCGCCATGAGCCCGCCCCAACTGTAGCCCGAGACGATCAGCGGCTGCCCCTCGACCGGGAACCGCCGCGCCACATCGGCCAGCACGGCCTTGGCGAAGACCGTATCCGCCGAGCCGGGTCGCCGGAAATCCCAACTGCGGTTCAGCCCGTCCGGGGCCACGAACAGAACGCCCGCCGCCGCGGCCGCGCCACCGGTGCGCGGGCTGGAAATCGGGACCTCGCCCTGCCGTGCCCACCCGTGAAAATGGAGCTGCACAGGGAGCGGCGTGACCCCGTCCCATCCCGCCGGTTCCATGACGTGATAGCTGCGGTCGCCCAGGGCGCATTCGGCCCCTCCGGTGCAGGCAGCGGCAGGGCCGACCCACAAGGCAAGGGCGGTCAGGACGGAGGCAAGAAATCTCATGCCTCTGTCCTTGCCGCAGTCGGGACCATCGCTCCAGTCACAAGACCGTCAGAGGCCGGCCGCCGTCCGGCGCACGATGTCGATGCGCGCCGCATTGGGCGGATGGGTCCCCAGGAAGCGGTCGCCCGGATCGGGGATCCGGGTAAAGAACGCCGCCCCCCGAACCGGGTTGAAGCCCGCTCGCGCGGTGATAACCGTGCCCAGGGCATCGGCCTCCAGCTCGTGATCCTTGGAGAAACGCCGCGCGCCGACGCCCGCGCTGATCCGGCTGACCTCGTTCACGGTGGCAGAATTGGCCCCGGCGACCGATGCGATCAATCCACCCACCAAGGCACCCGTCGCCGCCGATTGGCGCTGCCGGGCGATGTGCTGTTCGATGTGGTGCGCGCTTTCGTGGCCGATGACGAAGGCGATCTCGTCCTGGTTGCGTGCCTCGGCGATCAGGGACTGGGTGAAAGTCAGGATCGGACGACCGGACCGGTCGAGCGACTGGAACGCATTGGGCGGCGCGTTCCGGTTGGGATCGACGCGGATCAGGAAATCGCAATTCAGATTGGGGGCCTGCTGACGACAGATCGCCTCGGCTACGGGTTCGACGCGTCGGACGGCCGTCTGGAAATTCGCCGACGCCGTCGCCCCCGAAACGCGTGCGGGCCCACCCGAAGAGGTCGGCGCAGCCTCGGGGGATGAGTCCGGCGCGGGCTGGACGGCAACGCAGGCCGACAACAGCAGGGAGCCGAGCACGGCAGCAAAAGGTAAACGCATGGATTTCCCCTGATAACTCGCTAGTCTGAAGGCAGAGTATAGACCAAGGATTGCCGTTGTCAGCGCCAAGTCGCGGACCCGCAATCACAAATACGCAAAGGTCCGCCGGATGTTTTCCATCGAGCATGAATTCGACGCGACGGTCATCACCCTGGTGGACGAAGGCGGAGCCGACGGCCCGCCGACCGAGGACGTCATCGTGACCGCCTTCGAGGAATGCGTGACCCTGACCCAGGTCGATACGCGCACCGACCAGCCGCTCCAGATCACGCTGAGCATGACGCAGCTGCGCGATCTGGCCGCCGCGCTGAACCTGCCGGAAGGTGTGTACCGCCGCTAGCCATCTTGGGGGTCGGCGGCACCTCCGTCAGGCGGCAAGGCCCTTTGAGCCGATGGAGAGGAACTTCTGACGGCGGGCGCGGCGGATGGCATCGGCATCCTTGCCGTCGAAGGCCGCGATCATCGACGTCAGGGCCGCCCCGACCGATGCGATGGCGGCCTTGCTGTCGCGGTGCGCCCCGCCAAGCGGTTCCCGAACGATCCGGTCGATCACACCGAGTTTCAGCAGGTCCTGCGCGGTCAGACGCAGCGCTTCGGCCGCTTCGCGCATCTTTTCGGCGTCCTTCCAGAGGATCGAGGCGCAGCCCTCGGGCGAGATGACGGAATAGATCGAGTGCTCCAGCATGGCGACGCTGTTGGCCGTGGCGAAGGCGACCGCACCGCCCGATCCGCCCTCACCGATGACAACGCTGACCAGCGGCACGCCCAGGCGCAGGCAGGCCTGGGTCGAGCGGGCGATGGCCTCGGACTGGCCCCGCTCCTCGGCGCCCTTGCCGGGATAGGCCCCGGGTGTGTCGATCAGGGTGACCACCGGCAGGCCGAATTTGTCCGCCATTTCCATCAGGCGGATCGCCTTGCGGTAGCCTTCGGGGCGCGCCATGCCGAAATTCCGCTCGATCCGGGTGCGTGTATCATGGCCCTTTTCGTGCCCGATCACCATGACGGCGCGCCCGTCCAGCCGCGCCAATCCGCCCATCACGGCATGATCGTCGGCAAAATTGCGATCCCCGGCCAGTGGCGTCCAATCGGTGAACAGGGCGTCGATGTAGTCCTTGCAATGGGGACGTTCGGCATGGCGTGCGACCTGAGCCTTTTGCCAGGGCGTCAGAGAGCCATAGAGCGTGGTCAACATGCCCCGCGCCTTTTCGTCGAGGGCCGAAGCCTCTTTGGCGACATCGACGCTGGCATCCTTGCGGCCCATGGCGCGCAATTCCTCGGCCTTGCCCTCGATCTCCGAGAGCGGCTTTTCGAAATCGAGATATTGCGTCATGGCCCGGGTCCCTTTCGTGTCCGGTCCGATATGGCCGCGCTTCTCGCCCGATGCAACATCGCTGCGGACTCCGCGATGTGTCACGCTTGCGACATTCTTTGGCCCCGATGACTTCCGATGTTCGACGCGCAGGGCGCAGTCCACTTGTCGCAAGACATGGTGGCCCGTATCGTCCCAACATTGTCGGAAGTCATTTCGGAGGTCGCGAATGCCGATCCTTATTGCAATTCTTGTCGCCGTCGGCGGTGCAATTCTTTGGTGGGCCCGGTCCAATCCGCGCGATGCGCTGAGCGTGGCCGATGATGCGATCACGATAGCCCGCAACGCTCCACGCAAGATCGCGTTTCGGCGCCAGACAAAGGGCCATCCCGTTGACGGAATTGACGATCCGACGTTGGCCATCATTGCCTTGGGCGAGGCGTTCATCGAACTCGAAGACCTGCCCACGCGGGAGGACCGGCAGCGTTTGCATGTCCTGGTTCGCCAGATGTGGCGCATGACCGAGGAAGACGCCGAGGAAGCCGAAGCGCTGGCTCGCTGGCTCGTCGGTCAATGCGGCTCACCCTCGTCGGCCATCGACCGGATCGGACGCAGGCTGGCCAAGATCGACGACGGCACAGCCTGGTCTGAGTTGCAGCCGCTGCTGGCCAGCCTCGGCGAAGACGGGCTGTCAGAGGGTCAGTCCAGCGCCTTCGACGAGTTGCATCAAAGACTGACCCGGTCGGACAAGCGCTAGGGCGCGGCACCAGTCAGGTAGATGTCGCCTGAAGCGCGTCATAGGTTTCGAACAGGTCGCGATGTCGGCCCGAACGCGGTTCCACGCGATGTATCGGCCGTGACGTGACCATGGACTTCGAAAGCCGCTTCGATTGCCGTCTCCTGGCAGCGACGGAGATCGGCGCGTTGAAAGCCTCGCGCACCCGATCGAGTTTCGGCATCCTGTCGAAGATCCGCGTGGTGACATCAGCCCGGACCCGGAGCGCGGGAAGTCCCCGAAGGGGGATCGGCTCGGCCATGACCTTCTGTCGGACCTCCTCAGCGATATCCGTCGCCTTTTCGAGATCGCTTTCAGCAAAGACCAAAAGAGCGGTCGTTTCGTTCAGACGCCCGGCGATACCGCCGACAGGCAGAGCCCCCACCAGCCGCTCGCGCAGCGTGTCCCAGACAACCGGCTCCACGTCGCTGCCCCAGAAGCGCGCGATCAAGTCGTGATGGCGGACGTCCAGGGTGACCATGACGACTCCGTCCTGCATGTTGCCGACCGAACTCGACTGCTCCATGGCCCACCCAAGCGCATCGGGCGGCATGAAACCATCTCCGGCTCCGGCGGTCGCCGTCTCCCGCAGATTGGCTTCGTCACGCAGCTGCTGACAGGAATGATCGAACAGATGGGCAAGCAAGGGGATCGTCAGAAGGTTCAGCCCGAAAAGCACTGGTGCCGCCTCTGACAGGAACCAGATCGCCGTCGGCATCGGCATGACGAAGGCCGCCGCAAGATGCGAGGACATCATGACGCCGAGAGCTACCAAATCCCTGGTCCGTCGAGGGCGACCAAACGTGAGGCCACGCCAGATGACGCCTGCACTGCCCGCCAGAAGCATCCCCAAGACGCCGGATATCGCCCCGATCCCGCCGATTTGAAGGCGCGAGGCCGCAGCGACGACAAGGCAGAGCAGCATCCCGCGCAGGCCCAGAAAGGCCCCGGCAAGGGCGAGCGGCACATTGCGCATGTCGACGATAAGGCCTTCGGCAAGGACGACCGGATCATGCATCTGAAAAACAGATACCGTCCCGAAGGCCAGCCCGAGACCCACCACGATCAGAGGCCGCATTCCATACGTGCGGATAGCCCATTGGTATCCGGGTGCCAGAATCGCGATCAATGCGAGTGACCCGAGAAAATGGACCAGAACGGAGAAGTCAGCCATGAAAGCCATCCTGCACTTGTGTTCACAACACATCGCAACAGGATATGAATGAAGCCTTACCCTTATCTTTCGAGTTACGGAGAATTCGCTGCAATCATCTCGGATTGGCGCACCACGACCTCGGCCTGCTTGATGGAGGCGATATCGACCAACCGGCCCTTGTAGACCGTGGCCCCCGCGCCGCTGGCCTTGGCGTCTTCCATGGCTGCAAGGATTTCGCGGGCTTCGGCCACCTTGTCCTCCGAGGGGGTGAAAACCTCGTTCGCGAGCGCGATCTGCTTGGGGTGAATGGCCCATTTACCAACCATCCCCAAAACGGCGGACCGGCGGGCCTGGGCGCGGAACCCCTCGTCGTCGCTGAAATCACCGAAGGGTCCGTCAACCGGCAGGACACCATGCGTCCGGCAGGCCGCCACGATGGCCGCCTGGGCCCAATGCCAAGGGTCCGACCAGTGCCGCGCGCCGTCTTGCAGCATGTAATAATCCTCCTGCGTCCCGCCGATCCCCGTGGTCTGCATCCCCATGGAGGCCGCGAAATCCGCCGCCCCGAGGGACATGGCAACCAATCGCGGCGATGCGGCGGCGATTTCCTCGACGTGGGCGATGCCGGCCGCACTTTCGATGATGACCTCGAAATCGATGCGGCGGGTCCGGCCCTGGGCCGCCTCGACCGCGGACACCAGGGCATCAACGGCATAGATGTCGGCGGCGCAACCGACCTTGGGGATCATGATCTGGTCCAGCCGGTCGCCCGCCTGCTCCAGCAGGTCGACCACGTCGCGATACCAATAGGGCGTATCGAGGCCGTTGATCCGCACGGAAAGCACCTTGTTACCCCAGTCGACGGAGCCGATCGCCTCGATCACGTTGGCGCGGGCGGACTCCTTGTCGGAGGGGGCGACGGAGTCCTCGAGGTCGAGGTTGACGACATCCGCCGCCGACGCCGCCATCTTGGCGAAAAGCTTCGTGTTGGACCCCGGGCCGAACAGCTGACACCGATTCGGACGGGCGGCAGGTGCAGGTTGCAGGCGGAAGGACATGGCAAAGCTCCGGGTAACTTAATTTCTATTTGCGCTTCCCCGGAGCTATATTCTGTCGCAGCATAACGCAAGCGCTGCGACGCAGCATGTCAGAAGACGGCCCAGAGGTAGAGGCCATAGAGGACCAGCAGAGCAGCCCCCGCCCATCGTCCGATGCGCCCGCCGAAGGCCACCACGAGCATGGCGACAACGGCCGCCGCCATGACCGGAAGGTCGACCTGCGCGAAACGCGGCGCAGCGGCGAGCGGCGCATAGACGGCCGTCGTCCCGAGGATGAACAGCAGGTTGAAAACATTCGATCCGAGGACGTTGCCGAGCGCGAGATCACTGCGTCCGCGTCGGGCCGCCATGACACTGGTCGCGAGTTCCGGCAGCGACGTGCCGACGGCGACGACGGTTAGTCCGATGACGGCCTCGCTGATACCGAAAGCGCGCGCGAGGCCGGTTCCGCCCCGGACCAGCAGATCCGCCCCGAGCATCAGGGCCGCCAGCCCGACACCCGCCAGTGCAAGCGCCCGACCGAGCGGCAGAGCCTGATCCACGGCTTCATCGTCGCCGCCTTCCCGGATTTGCCAGACCATCCACGCGGCGAACACGGCCAGGAAGACCGCACCACCGAAGCGGCCAAGGCCCGCAGCCACGCCAAGCCAGAGCGCCCCGGCCAGGGTCACCGCAAGAAGGACAAGACCGTCACGCCGCCAGACGGCCCGCGGAACGGCAATGGGCGCGATCACGGCCGCAACACCCAGGATAAGAAGGATATTGGCAATGTTGGACCCGACGACGTTCCCGAGTGCCAGGTCGGGCGCGCCGACATGGGCAGCCCGCAGCGAGGTCAGCAACTCGGGCGCAGAGGTGCCCATGCCGACCAGCGTCACGCCGATCACCAACGGCGACAAGCCCAGACGGGCGGCCACCGCAACGGCTCCGGAGACCAGCCAGCCGCCCCCCATCAGCAGCAGGAGCAACCCCGCCGCTACGAATGCGAAATCCATGAAAAAACTGCCCTCGGCACCCGGATACGATCTGGCATCGGACAGGTGCCGACCGATGCCAATGTCACATCAGAAGGGACCGGAGAGGTTGCAAGGGGAGCCGGTCACGGGCGCGAAATATTTCCGTCACTCGGCAAGAAGGGACCGAAAGACGGCCATGGCCTCGGGGGCGGCCCAGTCGGCTTCGCCCCGGAATTGCGCCAGCACCCGACCGTCGCGCCCCAGAACGAAGGTATGCGGCAGGCCCTGCACTCCAAGGGCGCGCGCCATCTCGGAACGCGGGTCCAGATGCAGCGGCAACGTGGTCACCCCCGTCTCGTCCCAGAACCGCCGCATCGCCGTGGGGTTGTGGCGCCCGAAAGCCATCGTGACCACCTCGAGCCCCTCGGGTTGCAACTCGTCCTGCAACGCCTGCAACGACGGCATCTCGGCGCGGCAAGGGGCGCACCAGGTGGCCCAGAAATTCAGGACAACGACCTTGCCCGCGTAATCCGACAGATCCCCGACCGACCCGTCGTCACGCAGATAGGCCGTGATCGCAGGGGGATAGGGGGCGGACACCTCGAGCCGGGCCATGTCCCCGACCAGGAGCGACTCGTCGACCGCGAAGGCAGGGGTGGCGAGTGCGAGGAGCAGGCCGTATAGCCCGAGGGCAATTTTCCGCAGCATGAGGCGTTCCATGTCAAAGTCGTCCGAGTCGAGCTCAAACAAGATGTGGGGCGGCCGTTTCGCGACGGGCCCCGATGCGATCATGGAAGCCATCAACGCCTCCATCGGCTTCGACCGACGCATGGCGCGCCAAGACATCGAAGGCAGCCGGGCCCATGCCGCGATGCTGGCCGCGCAGGGTATCGTGACCGATACCGATGCCGAGGCGATCCGGGAAGGCCTCCTCACGGTCTTGTCAGAAATCGAGGCGGGAGACTTCGCGTGGTCCGCCGCCCTTGAAGACATCCACATGAACGTCGAGGCCCGCCTGACCGAGATCGTGGGCCCTGCCGCAGGTCGTCTGCACACCGCGCGGTCGCGCAACGATCAGGTCGCGCTCGATTTCCGGATGTGGGTGCGCGACCAATGCGACGCCGCCATCGACGCCCTGCCGCGTCTGATGTCGGCCTTAGTCGCGCAGGCGGACGCCGGGGCCGATTGGGTGATGCCCGGCTTCACCCATTTGCAGACCGCGCAGCCGGTCACATGGGGTCATCACATGCTGGCCTATACCGAGATGTTCGCCCGTGACCTGGGCCGCTTCCGCGATGCGCGCAGCCGGATGAACGAATCCCCCCTTGGGGCCGCCGCTCTGGCGGGCACGTCCTTTCCCATCGACCGAGAGATGACGGCCAAGGCGCTCGGCTTCGACCGTCCTGCCGCCAATTCGCTGGATGCGGTATCGGACCGGGATTTCGCGCTGGAGTTCCTGTCGGCCGCGTCGATCTGCGCAATGCACCTGAGCCGCCTTGCCGAAGAGCTGGTGATCTGGTCCTCGGCCCAGTTCCGCTTCGTACGCCTCTCTGACCGCTGGTCGACCGGGTCCAGCATCATGCCGCAAAAGCGCAACCCCGATGCCGCCGAACTGCTGCGCGCCAAGATCGGGCGCATTTTCGGGGCGCAGACGGCCCTGTTGATGGTGATGAAAGGCCTGCCGCTGACCTATTCGAAGGACATGCAGGAGGACAAGGAACAGACGTTCGACGCCGCCGACTCGCTCATGCTTGCCCTGGCCGCGATGACGGGGATGGTGGGCGACATGACCGCCCAGACCGACGATCTGGAGGCGGCGGCCTCCAGCGGTTTTTCGACGGCGACGGATCTGGCTGACTGGCTGGTGCGCGAACTGGGCCTGCCCTTCCGCGAGGCGCATCACGTCACTGGATCGCTGGTGAAACTGGCCGAGGATGCGGGGATCGACCTGCCCGATCTGACGCTGGAGCAGATGCGGATTGTGCACCCCGGGATCACGGGGGCTGTCTTTGACGTGCTTGGTGTGCATAATTCGGTGGCGTCCCGCACATCCTTTGGCGGGACGGCCCCGGCCAACGTGCGCGCGCAAGTCGCCCTGTGGAAAGAGAGACTGGCATGACCCGAACGATCCTTCTGCCCCTTACGCTTGTCGCGCTGCTGAGCGCCTGCGGCGTGGATGGTGAGCCCGTGCCCCCGTCCGAGGCGCGACAGCAGACCGGACTGAGCGTGTCGGGTACCGTCGAAGTCGGGGTATCGCGTCGCATCCAGCGCTGATCGGTCGGCGGGCGTTGCGCCCGCAGGGGACGCCCCATAAAGTCACGAAATCGCGAGCAGCGGGGCCGATGCGTCCCGGCAGGAGAGAACCATGGAAAAGTTTCCCATGACACCCCGGGGCATCGATGCCCTGCAAAAAGAGCTGAAACAGCTCAAGTCGAAGGAGCGCCCCGAGATCATCGCCGCCATCGCCGAGGCGCGCGAGCATGGCGACCTGTCGGAGAATGCCGAATACCATTCCGCCCGCGAAAAGCATTCCTTCATCGAAGGCCGCATCAAGGAGCTGGAGGGGCTGATCTCGCTGGCCGAAGTCATCGACCCGTCCAAATTGTCGGGCTCGATCAAGTTCGGCGCCACGGTCACTCTGATCGACGAGGATACGGACGAGGAAAAGACCTATCAGATCGTGGGAGAGCAGGAGGCCGATATCGAGAACGGCCTGCTCAACATCAAGTCGCCTCTGGCCCGCGCCCTGATCGGCAAGGACGAGGGCGACAGCGTCGAGGTCCGGACCCCCGGCGGGACGCGCGCCTACGAAATCGCTGCGGTCGTGTTCAAGTGAGGACCTGCGTGCAATGACCGCCAAGTCGCCCCCGACCGCCGCCGAACGGCCGGTTCAGGCGCTGCCGGGCCGGGCGCAGTCCGGTGGCGGGTCGACGTCATTGGTCGAAATCGTGGCCCTGGTGCTGAGCCTGGCTTGGCTTGGCCTTGTCGGGTGGTTCTTTCTGACGATGGACGGCGAACAGGCGCGGCTCAGCCGGAACGATCCGCTTGGCTTCATGATGACGATCCTCGGGGTGTTCCTTCCCGTGGCGCTGATCTGGGTGGCGGCGTCCGCGGCCCGCACCGCGCGCACGATGCGCGAGGAAAGCGCCCGCCTTCAGGCCGCCATCGACGCCATGCGGCTCAGCTATATCGAGCAGCAGCAGGCGGGCACCGCCTCGCTCCGGCAGGTCGTCGAGGAGCGGATCGAACAGGTGCACCGCGCCCAGGCCGTTCTCGGGGCCGAGGTCGCCGCACTGAACAAGCCCACGATCGAGCCTGTGCTGCGCACACCGCCCCGCGCCAACCCGACGCCCGAGCGTCAGCCGACCCTGCAACTGGGCCCCGAACCCGAGATCGCGCCGCTGGCCGCCGAAGACTTCATCCGCGCCCTCAACTTCCCCGAAAACGAGCGCGACAACGAAGGTTTCCGCGTCCTGCGCGCCGCCCTCAAACACCGGCCCACATCGCAACTGGTCAGCGCATCCCAGGACCTGCTGACCCTGATGGCGCAGGACGGCATTTATATGGATGACCTGACCGTGCACCGCGCTGACCCGGTGCTCTGGCGCGCCTTTGCCGCGGGCACCCACGGGGCCGAAGTCGCCGCCCTCGGGGGTATCCGCGACCGGTCCAGCCTGGCCCTGACGGCGGGCCGCATGAAGGACGATTCGGTGTTCCGCGATGCCGTCCACCACTTCCTGCGCACCTTCGACCGGGTTTTTGCCGACTTCGCCGAAACGGCCACCGATACCGAGATCATGCAATTCGCCAACACCCGCACGGCACGGGCCTTCATGCTGAGCGCACGGGTCGCCGGAACCTTCGACTGAGCGACGCGCGGTTCGTCAGAGCGCAGAGACTGCGCGCGCATTGGGATTTTATGCGCCCGTCCGCACAGATATGCATCCTCCCCGACGGCATAGGAGGCCCCCATGGGACAGCTCATCGACGGCACGTGGCACGATACCTGGTACGATACCAACTCGACCGGCGGGAAATTCGTGCGCTCCACGGCGGGTTTCCGCAACTGGGTCACCTCGGACGGACGCGCCGGGCCATCGGGCGAAGACGGCTTCAAGGCCGAGGCGGGTCGCTATCACCTCTATGTCAGCCTGGCCTGCCCCTGGGCGCATCGGGCCCTGATCTTCCGCAAGCTGAAGGGGCTCGAAGACCTGATCGACATCTCGGTGGTGCATCCCGACATGCTCTCGGACGGCTGGACGTTCGAGACTGACGACCACGGCGCCACCGGCGACCGCCTGTTCGGCGCGCCGTTCATGCGCGATATCTATACAAGGGCCAAGCCCGATGTATCGGGCCGAGTGACGGTGCCGGTCCTCTGGGACAAGGAACGCGGGACCATCGTGTCCAACGAAAGCTCCGAAATCATCCGGATGTTCAATTCCGCCTTCGACGGGCTGACCGGCAACACGCTCGACTTCTACCCCCGGGCGTTGCGGTCCGAAATCGACGAGGTCAACGCCCGCGTCTATTCGGACATCAACAACGGCGTCTACAAATCGGGCTTTGCAACGACCCAAGACGCCTATGACGACGCGGTCACGACCCTGTTCCACGCGCTCGACTGGGTCGAGGAGCGCCTTGCTAGCCGTCGCTACCTGACCGGCAACCGCCTGACCGAAGCCGACTGGCGGCTGTTCACCACCCTGGTGCGGTTCGATCCGGTCTATCACCTGCACTTCAAGTGCAACCGCAAGCGGCTGATCGATTACCCCAACCTCTGGGCCTATACCCGCGAGCTGTTCCAATACCCGGGCGTCGCCGAGACGGTGGGAATGGCGCATATCGTGCGCCACTACCATTTCAGTCACGACAGCATAAACCCACACCGCATCCTGCCGATCAATCCGGTGATCGACTGGCTTGAACCCCACGGTCGCGAGGCGGTCGGTCAGGCCACGGATGCCGCCGCGTGATGCACCACGAGGGACGTCAGATCAGCGGCAGACACACGGCCGCTGATCAAGGCATGGGCGTTTCCGACGTGCCGGAACAAGGTGCCGTCCGTCATCAATTGCCCGCCGCCAAGCAGGATAAGCCGCGCCCCGGGCCTTCGGTAGTTGCAGAAATCGGCAACGGCCAACGGGCTGCCATCTGTCATGTCGAGGTGGATCACCACGACCAGCGGGTTAATGTCGCAGAGCAGAAGCGCCGCATCATCCTGACTATCAGCATGGTGAAGGGCCAGCCCCTCACCCGCCAGCAAAGCCAGGAAAACCATTTTTTCAGCCTCATTGGAAAAGCAGGGGCCGACAGTCATTACAATTGGAAATCGATCGTACAATAGAGGATCCTCCGGGTCGCAAGGCTTGAAAGTTCCGTAACGTCAACCTGCCCTCGACTGGATTAACCAAAAGTTAACGGCACCTGCGCCACGGCAATGATCGGCGGATTTCGACCGATTGCGTCCAAAATCCGCGCAGTCTATCCCGTTTCTTCATCTTTGCCCGCGACCGGAGCCCCCATGACGACGACGATCACCATCTGCGATACCTGCAAACGCGACGATTGGGACTCCAATGCCTCGCATATGACGGACGGTGAGGCGTTGGCCCTTCTGATCGAGAACGCTGCGGCAGGCATCGACGCTGTGACGACGCGCAGGCATTCGTGCCTCATGGGCTGTTCCGGGGGGTGCAACATCACGCTGCAGGCGAAGGGCAAGATGGCCTATACGCTTGGCCGGTTCGAACCCACGGCAGAAGCCGCCCAGGGCATCGTCGAATACGCCGCCAAACATGCGGGCGCCCAGAACGGCGTCGTGCCGTTCCGGGATTGGCCCGTCGCCATCAAGGGCCATTTCGTCACCCGTCACCCGCCCCTGCCCGAATGACCAAGGCGCGGGATCATGGCGGCAACCTGGATCTTGCCCGCGCACGATACGGCGGCGCGCCGGACGATTGGATCGACCTGTCGACCGGCATCAATCCGGTGCCCTATCCCCTGCCCGACCTGCCGGATCGCGTCTGGACCGCCCTGCCCGACACCCGCGCCCGTGCGGACCTGATCGCCGTGGCCCGGCGATTCTGGCGCATCCCGTCCGAGGCCGGCGTGCTGCCGGCACCCGGGGCTTCGGCACTGATCGCAAGGCTGCCGACCCTCGCCGCAGGCGACCGGGTGCATATTCCGGGGCCTACCTACAACGAACACGCCGCTGCGTTTCGCGCGCATGGGTTCACCGTGACCGACGATACGACCGCGCCGTCCCGTGTCTTCGTCAACCCGAACAACCCCGACGGACGCGAATGGTGCGATGCCGTCCTGCGGCCCTTTGCGGTCATCGACGAAAGCTTCTGTGACGTCACCTTTGACCGAAGCCAGGTCGCCTTGACCACCGAACGGGGCATCATCGTCCTCAAGAGTTTCGGCAAGTTCTGGGGTCTGGCCGGCCTGCGCCTCGGGTTCGCCATCGCCCATCCCGACACCCTTGCCCCCCTGGCCGAAGCGCTTGGCCCCTGGGCCGTGTCCGGCCCGGCGCTGACCATCGGGACGGCCGCCTTGGGCGACGAGGATTGGGCAGAGGAGACACGGACGCGCCTGTCGCGTGATGCGATGCGCCTCGATGACCTGATGGCACGCCATGGCACCGCCGTGGGCGGCACCGACCTGTTCCGCCTCTATGATGTCGGCGACGCGGTGTCCTTCCGCGACCGGCTGGCCCGGCATCGGATCTGGTCGCGCATCTTCCCCTATTCGAAGGGATGGCTCAGATTGGGCCTGCCCCACCCCGACCATTGGCCCCGCCTGGAGGAAGCCCTGGGATGACGCTGACGCTGGCCCTGATCCTCGACGCTCTTCTGGGCGAGCCGGAGCGTCTGTGGTCCCGCTATCCGCATCCCGCCGTCTTGATGGGCCGCGCCGTCGCCTGGTTCGAGGCTCGGTTGAACAAGGGCGCGGGTCGGCGTGAAAAGGGCGTCCTGACCGTCGCCGCCCTGGTCGTTGCGACTGGCCTGATTGGGTGGGTGATTGCCCTGGTGCCCGACTTCGGCCTGCTCGAAATCATCGTTGCCGCGATCCTGCTGGCCCAGAAAAGCCTCGTCCAACATGTCCATGCCGTGGGCGAGGCCTTGCGCCAATCGGTGCGCGAGGGTCGGCAGGCCGTCAGCATGATCGTCGGTCGCGATACCAGCGACATGGACCGGTCCGCGATCACCCGCGCCACCATCGAAAGCGCCGCCGAAAACCTGTCAGACGGCGTCGTGGCGCCTGCCTTCTGGTTCCTGATCGCCGGTCTGCCCGGCCTGATGGTCTACAAGATCGTCAACACCGCCGACAGCATGATCGGATATCGGACCCCCCGGTACGAGGCGTTCGGATGGGCGGCGGCGCGTCTGGACGACGTGCTGAACTGGGTGCCCGCCCGCGCCACCGCCCTGCTCATTCTGGCTAGCCATTTCGCAATGGAATACTGGCACCGCGTTCCGAACGACGCCCGGCAGCACCGCTCACCCAATGCCGGATGGCCCGAGGCCGCGATGGCCCCCCTGATCGGCGTCGCGCTGTCCGGGCCGCGCAGCTATGACGGCGTGGTAGAGGACTTTGCCTGGGTCAATCCGACCGGCCGACGCGACATCGGCCCGGGCGAGATCGACCGGACGGTCAGCGCGCTCTGGCGGACGTGGGCCGGGTTGCTGGCGGTCGTCTTCCTGTGGGAAGGGCTGCTTCTGTCCCTGTCGCTCCTCGTGGCGGCCTACTCGCCCTGAAAGGTCCCGATGCGCGCATTCGCTCTCTTCCTCCTGACCCTCCTTCCGGCAACCGCGCAGGCCCAATGCGGCGGCAGCTTTGCCAGCTTCGTCGACGGGATCCGCGCCGAGGCCGTCACGCGAGGCCATGCACCCGACGCCATCGACCGCTTCGTCGCCGGGGTGCAGCAGGACGAGCGCACCCTGCGCGCCGACCGCAGTCAGGGCGTCTTCCGGCTGGAGTTCGTGGATTTCGCACGTCGCATCATTTCCGGCGACCGCATCCGCAAGGGGGCCGAGAATGCGGCGCGCTACCAATCGGTCTTCGATCGGGTCGAGGCCAGCTATGGCGTGCCGCGCGGCGTCCTTCTGGCGTTCTGGGCGCTCGAGACGGACTACGGCGCGGTCCTGGGCGATTTCAACACGCGCAACTCCCTGATGACGCTGGCCCACGATTGCCGCCGACCCGAGTTGTTCCGCCCGCAGGTCTTTGCCGCCCTGACCCTGTTCGAGCGGGGCGGATTCGACGTGGACACGACGGGGGCCTGGGCCGGCGAAATCGGTCAGGTTCAGATGCTGCCCGGTGATATCCTGGAGCGCGGCGTCGACGGGGACGGTGATGGCCGGGTGACCCTGAAGACCTCGGTGCCGGACGCGTTGCACACCGGCGCACGATTCCTGCGCGACATCGGCTGGCGCAAGGGCGAGCCCTGGCTGGTGGAAGTGACGGTTCCGGCGACGCTCGACTGGGGTCTGTCGGGGCTCGACACCAAACGCGCGGTTGGCGACTGGCTGGCTGACGGCGTCACCCTGCGGGGCGGGACGGCGTCGGCGGCGTTGCCCGCATCGCTTCTGTTGCCGCAGGGCCGGGGCGGGCCTGCCTTCCTTGCCTTCCACAACTACGAGATCCTGTTCGAGTGGAACCAGAGTTTCGTCTACGTCACCACCGCCGCCTATTTCGCCACGCGCCTGTCAGGGGCCCCCATCTTCGATGCGGGCAATCCCGAGGCGGGGCTGGACGGCGACATGATGAAGCGGTTGCAGACCAAGCTGACCGCGCGGGGCCACGATGTGGGCGACATCGATGGCATCCTGGGCCGTCGCACCCGTCAGGCGGTTCAGGCCGAACAGGGCAGATTGGGACTGCCCGCCGATGCCTGGCCGACCCGCGCGCTTCTGGAGGCGCTCTAGCGGGTCACGTTCACCGATTGAAACAGCATCGTGGTGGCCCCCATCGTCGTGAGGAAGGACACTTCGGCTGCGTCTCGACCAACCCCGATAATCGCCATCTGATCGGGCGAGGCCATGCCCGTCGCATCGACCAGATGCCAGCCATCCTCCAGGCGCACCTGCGCCACCGCGTGGAAATCCGGGGGGTCGACGTCGGGAGCATAGCAGCTGGCCATACGCGCCGGGATGCCCGCCGCCCGCGCCAGCGCGATCAACACATGGGCATAGTCGCGGCAAACCCCCTGACGTTCGTCGTAGCTGTCGCGGGCCGTCGTGGCGGCGGTGCTGGCTCCGGCGACATAGGTGAAGGTCTCGGCGATCCAGTCGCGGGCGGCTGCGATCAATGCGCCACCCGACAGACCGGGGAATTCATCGGTCACGACGGCGTCGAATACCTCCGACTGGACATAGCGCGACGGCAAAAGGAACGAAGTGTCGACGGCATCAAGGTCGCGCGGCGGCACAGCGGACAAGGTCTCCAAGGCGACAGCCGGGCGCGTCACCTCGACCACGGCGCGGTAGGTCAAATCGACTTGCCCCTGCGCCGCCAGCCAGGCGCGCGTTCCGACACCCGCCTCGGCGGCGATCCGGCGAAATTCCTTCAGGGGGGTCGTGGACAGGCCATCCGACAGCACGGTCTGCCCATCGGTTCGCGCCACTTCGATCTGCAACAGCAGATCCGTCATGTCCTGAAAATCGTAGGAAAGGGCCGCTTCGATCTCTAACCGCATGCGGCCCCGCTTTTGTTGCGACCGGCTTACCAGTCTATGAAATCCTCGAAATCCTCGACCAGGATGCGCCAGAAATCGAGGTCGAACTCCAGGCTCTCCACCGAAACACCCGGCGGCGCCATCACGATATCCATCCGGATGAAGGGGTCACCCGTATCATCCACGAAGGCACGCGCAAACCGGTTTTCGCGGTTCCAGTCGTTGATCCGCTTGGCGTTCATCGGGACTTCGAGATCGTATCCCGATGAAAACTGGATCGAGGTGCATTCGGTTCCATTGTTGCAGCCATAGAAGTAGACCGAGAAATTCGACTCCGAGACCTTGGAGCTGATCTTCGGGTCCCCAAGGTCGTCGACCCCCATCGTGGCCAGATAGCCGACCTGCTGCATCGCGCGCATCACGCCTTCGGGGTCGCTGGCGGAGATCATGTTCTGCGCGAAGACCGGGGTGGCGATCGGTGCAACTGTGGCGAGCACGGTCAAAAGTTTCTTCATGGACTCAATACCTCCTGTCGTCCTGCCAAGCTGACCCGACGATAACATTGAGGTCAAGGAGGATGGCCCGGGAACAGGCCAGGCGTCAGGCTACCAGTGCTTCGGCCTTTTTCAGGTCGACGGACACCAGTTGGCTGACCCCTTGCTCCACCATCGTCACCCCGAACAGGCGGTCCATCCGGGCCATGGTGACGGCGTGGTGCGTGATGATGAGGAAGCGCGTCTCGGTGCGGCGCGTCATCTCGTCGAGCATGTCGCAGAAGCGCGTCACGTTGGCATCGTCCAGCGGCGCATCGACCTCGTCCAGAACGCAGATCGGCGCGGGGTTCGCCAGGAAGACGGCAAAGATCAGGGCCAGCGCCGTGAGCGTCTGTTCCCCGCCCGACAGCAGCGACAGCGTGGCAAGTTTCTTGCCCGGCGGCTGGCACATGATCTCCAGACCGGCCTCCAGCGGATCATCGCTCTCGACCAGTTCCAGCCGAGCCTCGCCACCCTGGAACAGGTGTTTGAACAGGGTGCCGAAGTTGGTGTTCACCGTGTCGAAGGCGTCGAGCAGGCGCTGACGCCCCTCCTTGTTCAGGGTCGCGATTCCGGCGCGCAATTCGGCGATGGCCTGCTCCAGATCGGTCTTTTCGGCGGCCAGAAGGTCGTGTTCCTCCTGCACCTCCCTGGCGTCCTCCTCGGCCCGCAGGTTCACGGCGCCCAAGGCATCGCGCTGGCGTTTCAAGGCATTCACCTTGGTCTCGATCGTCTCGACCGGCGGCAGGGTCTCGGGGTCCGTGTCGAGCGCGTCCAGCAGGTCCGCGGGCGTGCAGTCGAGCGCTTCGGCGATCCGCTCCTCGGCGTAAGCAACGGTTTCACGGGCCGCATCCAGCCGCGCCTCGGCCCGAGCGCGGGCCTCGCGCGCCTCGCCGGCCGCGCGTTCGGCATCGCGGGCAGCTTGCAGGGCGTCGCGCAGCGCCGTCTCGGCGGTCGCCAGCGCATCGGCAGCAGCGGCCCGGCGCGTCTCGGCCCTGCCGATGTCGGCGTTGAGGTCCGCGCGCTGACGGGCCAGGTCGTCGGGCACGGTCCGCGCGGCCTTCAGCTCTGCCTCGCTGGCGGTGCGCCGTTCCGTCAGTTCGGCCAGCCGCTTGTCCGCCTGCCCCAGACGAAGGCGCCAGCCCGACAGCTCCTTGGTCACCTCCTGCGTCCGGCGCACCCGGGCCTGCGCCTCGCGTTTGAGTTCGTCCGCCTGCGCCCGCCTGGCCATCATCGCCATCCGGCTGGCCTCCACGGTCGTGCGGATCGTCTCCAGTGCCCCCCGCGCCCCGTCGAGCGGAGCCAGATCGCGGCGCGCCGCCTCGGCCTCGCGCTGCGCTTCGCGGGCTTCCAGCATCTCGGCCTCGAACCGGGCGACGGCCATCTGGGCGGTTTCCAACCGGGAGGCGGCCATCCCGCGCGCACCCTCGGCCTGCGCCAGTTTGCGGCCCGCATCGGTCAGGGCCCGGTCGGCGTCGCGGCGCGCCTCACGGGCCTTGGCCTCGGCCTCGCGCCTGCGGGTCAGGGTCGCGACAAGCGCCTCATGGGCCGCGCGGGTACCCTCGGCGCGCTGCTGTGCCTCCTCCAGGTCCTGACGCAGGCTGGCCAGCCGGTTCACCTGCTGCAATCGCAGGGCCGCCGCCGAGGGCGCGGCTTCGGCCGAAGCACGGTAGCCGTCCCACCTCCACAGATCGCCTGCCTGCGACACGAGGACCTGCCCGGGCAAGAGGCGCGGCTGCATCTGCGCCGCCTCTTCAGGGGTGACGAGGCCGATCTGGTGCAACCGCCGTCCCATCACTTCGGGCGCATCCACATGGGGGGCGAGCGGGTCGATCCCGTCGGGCAGGGCCTGGGGGCGGTCATAGGGCGGCAGGGTCGTCCAGCCGGTCTCGTCCGCGTCGCCGACCGGCACCTCGGAGGCGCGCAGGTCGTCGCCGTAAGCCGCACCAAGCGCCGCTTCGAACCCCGGTGCGACCTTCAGACGGTCGAGCAGCGGCTCCCCCTCGCCCGTGTCGCGGTTCAGGAGGTTGGCAAGCGCGCTGGCCTCGGCCCCGAGGGTTCCGGCCACACCTTCGGCCTCGGCCCGTTCGGTGCGTGCCAACCCCTCGGCCTCCTGCGCGGCCTCGCGCGCCGCCTCGGCCTCGGTGAGGGCGACTTCGGCGGCGGCGGCGGCATCCTGCGCGCGCGCCTGATCGGCGGCGGCCCGGGTGGCATCGGCGGCGGCCTGGCCTTCGGTGCGGCGGGCGGCATCGGCCTGGGCCCGGGCCTCCTCGCCCTGGGCCTCGACCCGCGACAGGCGCTTGGCGGCATCCTCGGCCATGCGCGTGACCGACTGGTGACGCGCGGACAGACGGGCCAGATCCTCGGTCAGGGTCGACAGCTCTTCCTCGCGCGTGGCCAGCAGGCTGGCGGCCTCCTGCGCGTCCTTCTGGGCGGCGGCCAGAGCGTCGTCCTGACCCTCGGTCGCCTTGGCCAGCTGCGTCTGCTCCCAGACGAGCCGGTCGATGGTTTCCCCGGCATCGGTGTTCAGGGTGGTTTCGCGGTCCGCATCGGAGATCAGCTGTGCAATGCGCGATTCCAGCGTCTCGATGGTGGTGCGGGCCTGCGCCTCCCGCTCGGTCAGGGTGTCGCGTTGGACGGACAGGCGTTGCAGGACGGCACCGGCCACCGCCTCTTCCTCGCGCAGGGGGGGCATGGCCTCCTCGGCCCTCTTGCGGGCCTCGTCCGCCTGCACGGCCAGCCGTTCGGCCCCCGCCGCGTCGGTCAGACGGGTCCGCAGGGTGGCGTCGGCGGCGGCGCGCGCCTCCTCAGCCTCGCGCCAGCGCCGATAGAGCAGCAGCCCCTCGGCGGCGCGCAACTGCTCGCCGATCTCGCGGTAGCGCTGTGCCTGACGTGCCTGCCGGGCGAGCGAGGCGAGCTGCGTCGCAAGCTGCTCGATCACGTCATCGACCCGCGCCAGGTTCACCTCGGCCCCGTTCAGCTTCAGTTCCGCCTCGTGGCGCCGCTGATAGAGGCCGGAAATCCCCGCCGCTTCCTCGAGGATGCGGCGGCGGTTCTGGGGCTTGGCGTTGATCAGCTCGGAAATCTGGCCCTGCCGCACCAACGCCGGGCTGTGCGCCCCGGTCGAGGCGTCGGCGAACAGCATCTGCACATCGCGCGCCCGCACCTCCTTGCCGTTCAGCCGGTAGGCGGAGCCCGCGTCCCGCGTGATCCGCCGCACCACATCCAGCCCGTCGCTGTCGTTAAAGGCCGCGGGCGCTGTCCGGTCGGCATTGTCGAGCGCCAGCGTGACCTCGGCGAAGTTGCGGGCCGGACGGCTGGCGGCACCCGCAAAGATCACATCTTCCATCCCGCCGCCGCGCATGGCCGTCGGTCGGTTCTCGCCCATGACCCACCGGAGCGCCTCCAGCAGATTGGACTTGCCGCAGCCATTGGGTCCGACGACCCCGGTCAGGCCATCGGTGATGATCAGATCCGTCGGGTCGACGAAACTCTTGAACCCATTGAGTCGGAGGCGGGTGAAACGCATGGCCCCGATCATCCCGTCCCCGGCGGTCGGGTCAAGCGCGGCCCGCTGGATTTATCCAAACCGGCGGGGTTATCCACAACATATAGATCATCCCCGCCAGAACATGGGTCGCGCCCGGCGTCAAACACGACGCAAACGCGCTTGACCGTTCCCGGCCCGGGGCGCATCAAGGCGGAGCAAGGTTTCCCGATGCGCCCAAGCGCCAAGGGAATGAAATGGGAATTTGGTGAGGGCGACCCAAGCAGGGGTCCGATGCCAGAGCCGCCCCCGCGACTGTAAGCGGTGAGCGCGGTGCCAAGGGCCACTGGGACGACCCCCGGGAAGGCGGCACCAAGCTTCGACCCGCAAGCCAGGAGACCAGCCCTGCACCGTGATCCCTCGATTGGGTCGCGCAATACGTTAACGGACGGGGTGTTCCGTGAACGGGGTGCATGATGTGCAATGGCCCCGACACGACCCCCCTTCAGCAAAGACCCGAAGGGGACCGCAACGATGAAAAGACTTCTCACTCTTGGCCTCGCGCTGAGCGCCGCGACACCGGCCCTGGCGCACCACCCCCTGGGCGGGCTGCCGATGGAAACCTTCGCCCATGGCCTGCTGTCGGGCGTCGGCCACCCGGTTCTGGGCTTCGACCATCTGTTCTTCGTGGCCGCCATGGGCGTCGCCGCCGCCTTCACGTCGCAGCGCTTCACCGCCCCGCTGGCCTATGTCGCCGCGATGCTGGTCGGCTGCGCCCTGATGACGGCGGGCGTGGCGTTGCCTGCGGCCGAAATCGTCATCGTCGCCTCCCTTCTTGTGGTCGGCGGCCTCGTCGCCTCGGGGCGCAGCCTGTCGCTGATGCCGATGCTGGCGCTCTTCGCGGTCTTCGGGCTGTTCCACGGCTCGGCCTTCGGGGCCAGCGTGGCCGGTCAGGAAGGCGGCGTCGGCGGCGCGGTCTTCGCGGGCTACCTCATCGGCCTGGCGGCCGTGCAATACGCGCTGGCGCTGGCCGCCGGGTTCGCCACGCGCGGCCTGCTGCGCGCGACCGAGGCCTCTTCGGTGAACGCCCGCCTGGTCGGGGCCATGGTGATGGGCGTCGGCCTGTTCCTCGGCCTCGAGTTGGTCGAGGGGCCGCTGGTCGCCGTTCTGGTCGGCTGACCCCGTTCCGATATCCGACCGCCGCGCCCCGGTGCGGCGGTCTTTTCTTTGCCCGTCTGCCCCGAGGTCCCCATGCACGCCAAGATCCCCGCCACCATCGTCACCGGCTTCCTCGGGGCCGGCAAGACCACCCTGATCCGGCACATGCTGGAAAACGCGGGCGGTCGGCACATCGCGCTCATCATCAACGAATTCGGGGATCTCGGCGTCGACGGCGGCATCCTCAAGGGCTGCGGGATCGAGGCCTGTTCGGACGATGACGTGGTCGAGCTGTCGAATGGCTGCATCTGCTGCACCGTGGCCGACGATTTCATCCCGACGATGGAGGCGCTTCTGGCCCGCGACACACCCCCCGACCACATCGTGATCGAGACGAGCGGCCTGGCCCTGCCGCAACCCCTCGTGCGGGCGTTCAACTGGCCGGGCCTCAAGACGCGGGTCACCGTGGACGGGGTGATCACGGTTCTGGACGGCCCCGCGGTGGCGGCGGGCACCTTCGCCGCCGATGTCGCAGCCGTGGACGCACAGCGCGCCGCCGACGACGGGCTGGACCACGAGACACCCCTGTCGGAGCTTTACGCCGATCAGGTGGCCTGCGCCGACATGATCGTGGTCAACAAATCCGACCTTCTGGGCGATGGCACGGCACCGCTGGTCGATCGTCTGAGGGGCGAGGCCCGTGCGGGTGTGCAGGTCGTCCCCGCCGCCATGGGTGCCCTGCCGGTCGATGTCCTTCTGGGGCGCGGCCAAGGGGCCGAAGACGACATCGCCGCCCGCCACGAAGTGCACCACCACCATCACCACCACGATGACGACGACGACCATGACGACGATCATCACCACCACGACCACGGCCACGACGCCTTCGAAAGCTTCGTCGTCGAGGCACCCGAGGTGACCGATCCCGCCGCATTTGCCGCCCGCATTTCCGAGGTGATCCGCCGTCACGGCATCCTGCGGCTGAAGGGGTTCGCCAGTGTCGTAGGCAAGCCGATGCGGCTGACGGTGCAGGCCGTGGGCCCCCGGGTGGACCATTACTTCGACCGCGCTCTTGGCGGCGATGCGCGGGGCACCCGGTTGGTGGTCATCGGTCAGGCGGGTCTCGACCGCGCGGCGATCACGGCGGACCTCGTGGCGCAGCCCGCAGCAGCATGATCCTGGTCGCGCCCGCCGACCCCGCAGATCCGGAGTGCGCCGCCCTGCTGGCGCAGTCCCACGCCCTGATGCAGTCGATGTTCACGCCTGACGAATGCCACTTCCTCGACATCGACCGGCTTTGCGCGCCGCATATCCGGTTCTTCGCCGCGACCGAAGGCGACCGCACCCTGGGCATCGGGGCCATCGCCCTGCACGATGATTATGCCGAGGTGAAATCCATGTTCACCGACCCCGCCGCCCGCGGACGGGGCGTGGCGGATGCCATCGTGCAAACCCTCATCCGGGCCGCCGCAGCCGAAGGCCGGGTGGCGATGAAGCTTGAAACCGGCACGGGGCTGGACGCGGCACACCGCCTCTATGCCCGCCACGGGTTCACGCCCTGCGGCCCCTTCGGTGCCTATGTCGAAAGCCCGGCCAGCCTGTTCTTCGAACGGTCGGCCGAAGCCTGACGTTCAGACCCAGACGGCTTTCTGCGCCCCCGCCACGGCGATCCGGGCCGCAAGGCGGGCGTTGTTCAGGACCAGCGCGATATTCGCGGCCAGCGCCTCGCCCTCGGTCACCGCATTCAGTCGACCCAGAAGGAAGGGCGTCACGTCCTTGCCCCGCACCCCCTCGGCGTCGGCCTGCGCCAGCGCTGCATCGATGGTCGCGCCGATCCGCGCCGCGTCCAGCGCATCCGCCGCCGGAATGGGGTTCGCGACCAGCATCCCGGTCCCCATGCCAAGCGCCCGGTTGGCCGCCAGCATCGCCGCGACATGGGCCGGGTCGTCCAGCCGCTCGCCCGCGATCACGCCCGAATGCGGGGTATAGAACGCGGGAAACTCATCCGCGCCGAAGGTCACGACCGGCACCCGCAACGTCTCCAGCATCTCGAGCGTGCGGGGAATATCGAGGATCGACTTGACGCCCGCGCAGACCACCAGAACCTCGGTCGCGGCCAGTTCCGTCAGGTCGGCGCTGACGTCCATCCCGTCGCCCCGGTGGACGCCGCCGATGCCGCCGGTGGCGAAGACGTCGATCCCGGCCAGCGCGGCGATCCGCATGGTGGCCGACACCGTCGTCCCCGCCGTCAGCCCCTTGATCACGCAGGCCGCGAGGTCCCGCGACGCCGCCTTGATCACCCCCTTGTCCTGCCCAAGCCGCTCCACCTGGGCGGGCCCCAGACCCGCGCAAAGCCGCCCGTCGATCACGGCAACCGTCGCGGGCACCGCACCTTCGTCCCGCACCGCCGCCTCGACCTGCAAGGCCACTTCGGCGTTCTGCGGCCAGGGCATCCCGTGGCTGATGATCGTGCTCTCCAGTGCCACGACCGCCCGCCCGCCGGACAGGGCCGCCGCCACTTCGTCGCTTTTGTGAACCTGCATCGCGGGCCTCCTTTGCTGCCGCCCCTCTTGCACCCATCTGCGCCGTCCCGCAAACCCCCGTCCGACAGGGAGATCACCGATGCACCTTCTCGCCGCGCAACCCGGGGCCATCGACGACGGCGAACCGGTCGACCTGGGCCAGACCCCGGGCGACCTGATCGTCATCAGCGCCGCCGACACCGAACTCGCCGCCCTGTCCGAGGCGCGGGCCACGATGTCGGCTGCGCCGGACCTGCGGCTGGCGAACCTGATGCATCTGCGCCACCCGATGTCGGTCGATCTGCACCTCGACGCCTGTGCCACGAAATCCCGGCTGGTGGTGGCGCGCATTCTGGGCGGGCGCGGCTATTGGACCTATGGGCTCGAGCAATATGCCGCCCGTTTGCACGAGGCCGGCGTGCCCTTCGCGGCCCTTCCCGGCGACGACAAGCCCGACGCAGAGCTGCGCGAGCTGTCGACCGTCGCCGCCGACGACTACGACGCGCTCTGGTCCTGTCTGGTCGAGGGCGGCCCGGCAAATGCCACGACCTTCCTGGCCCATGCAAAGGCGATGATCGACGCAGGCCCCCGCCCCGCCCCGGCGCGGCCGCTGCTGCGCGCGGGGCTCTATTGGCCTGGCATGACCGAGGCGACGCACGACAGGCTGGCCGCGAACTGGACGGAGGGGGCGTCGGTCGTCCCCATCATCTTCTACCGCGCCCTCTTGCAAGGGGCAGGGCTGAACCCGGTCAACCGGCTGGTCAAGTCGCTGCTGCGGGCGGGATTGAACCCGATGCCGATCTTTGTCGCCTCGCTCAAGGACCCGGTGTCGCGCGCCACGCTCGAAACCCTCTTCACCGCGACGCCGCCGGACGCCATCATGAACCTGACCAGCTTCGCCGTCGGCGATGCCGGGACCAACCCCCTCGCCGCCCCCTTCGCCAACCGCGCCCCGGTCTTCCAGGCGGTCCTATCGGGCGGCACCGAGCAGGCGTGGGAAGGCGGGCTGACCGGGCTTTCGGCGCGCGACATCGCCATGAACGTGGCCCTGCCGGAACTCGATGGCCGCGTACTGACCCGGGCCATCGGCTTCAAGGGCGAGGCGTTCTTCGACGCGGCCACCCAATGCCCGATCGCCACGTGGAAAGCGGCGGGCGACCGGATCACCTTCGTCGCGGAGCTGATGGCGCGGTGGTGCCACCTGCGCCGAACGCCTCCCCCGGACCGGCGCGTCGCACTTGTGCTGGCAAATTACCCGAACCGGGACGGGCGGCTGGCCAATGGCGTGGGCCTCGACACACCTGCCGCGACCGTCCACGTCCTGCGCCTGCTGGCCGATGCGGGCTACGATGCGACACCGCCCTCGGACAGCGCGGCCCTGATGGCGCAACTCCTTGCCGGACCCACGAACTGGCTCACCGACAGGGCCGAGCGGACGGGCGGGGAGGCGCTCCCCCTCGCCGACTACAAGACCTTCTACGCCAAACTGCCCCTCAAGGCCCGCCAACAGATCGAGGACCGATGGGGCCCTGCGGAAGACGACCCCTTCTTCTCTGCTTCCCAAATACTCGACCAGGACGGTACCACCGGCGCAGGCTTCGCCCTGTCGATCCACCGCTTCGGCAAGGTCTGCGTGGCGCTGCAACCGGCGCGAGGCTACAACGTCGATCCGACCGACAGCTATCACTCCCCCGACCTTGTGCCGCCGCACAACTACCTCGCCTTCTACGCGTGGCTGCGGGCGCAATCGGATGCGATCGTGCACATGGGCAAGCACGGCAATCTCGAATGGCTGCCGGGACGCGCGATTGCGCTCGGGACCGACGACTGGCCGGAAATCGCCCTCGGGCCCCTGCCCCACGTCTATCCCTTCATCGTCAACGATCCGGGCGAGGGCACGCAGGCCAAGCGCCGCGCGCAGGCCGTCATCATCGACCATCTGACGCCGCCGCTCACCCGCGCGGAAACCTACGGCCCGCTGCGCGACCTCGAAGCGCTGGTGGATGAATACTACGAAGCCGCCAATGTCGATCCGCGCCGGATCGATCTGCTGCGCTCGGAGATTCTCAGCCTCGCCCGCGTCACCGGTCTCGACATCGATGCAGGCATGGACGGGTCGGACGATCTGGCCAGGCTCGACGCCTATCTCTGCGACCTGAAGGAGGCGCAGATCCGCGACGGGCTGCACATCTTCGGTCAGTCGCCCGAGGGACGGCTTCAGGACGACCTGCTCCAGGCCCTGATGCGCCTGCCGCGCGGCGAAGGGGCCAGCCTGCCGCGCGCCATCGCCGCCGATCTCGGGCTCGACCTCGACCCGCTCGATTGCGACATGGCCAAGCCCTGGGACGGCCCGCGCCCCGACCTCCTCGCGGGCGAGACCCCCTGGCGGACCAATGGCGACACGGTGGAGCGGATCGAACACTTCTCGTCCCGCCTTCTGCGGGGGGATGCCGACGCGCCCGGGCCGATGACAGCGGCCACGCTGGAAGAGGCGACGACCCTGCGCCAGACCCTCGTCTCCTGCGGCCCGGCAGAAGAAAAGGGCCTCCTCACCGCCCTCGCAGGGCAATTCGTCGCCCCTGCGCCCTCCGGCGCGCCCACGCGGGGTCGACCGGATGTGCTGCCGACCGGGCGGAACTTCTTCTCCGTCGACAGCCGTGCGGTGCCGACGCCGACCGCCTGGAAGCTCGGCTGGAAGAGCGCCAACCTGCTGATCGAGCGCCATCTTCAGGACCACGGCGATTGGCCCCGCGCCATGCTCGTCACCGCCTGGGGCACGGCGAACATGCGCACCGGCGGCGACGACATCGCACAGGCCCTCGCCCTGATGGGTGTGAAACCCCGATGGGACACCGCAAATCGCCGCGTCACCGGGTTCGAGATCATCCCCGCCACCGCCCTGGGCCGCCCCCGCGTGGACGTCACCCTGCGCGTGTCAGGGTTCTTCCGGGATGCCTTCCCGCAGCAGATGGCCCTCGTCGATGCCGCCGCCCGCGCCGTGCAGGCCCTTGACGAAACCGAAGAAGACAACCCCGCCGCCGCAAGGTTCCGCGCGGGCGAAGGGGCCGCGCGGGTCTTCGGATCGAAACCGGGCGCTTACGGTGCGGGCCTTCAGGCGATGATCGACGAACGTCTCTGGGCCGATGCCGCCGACCTGGGCCGCGCCTATGTCGAATGGGGCGGCTATGCCTATGGCGCGGGCGAAGGCACCGCAGACCATGACGGGTTGCGCCAACGCCTGGGCCAGGTCGAGGCCATCGTCCAGAATCAGGACAACCGCGAGCACGACCTCCTCGATTCCGACGACTACTACCAGTTCGAGGGCGGGGCCGCTGCGGCGGTCCAGATGCTCCAGGGCCGCAAGCGCCCGGTCTATCACAACGATCATTCGCGCCCCGAACGCCCCGTCATCCGCACGCTGGAGGAGGAAATCGGCCGCGTTGTCCGCTCTCGCGTGGTGAACCCGAAGTGGATCGCGGGCGTCAAACGCCACGGCTACAAGGGCGCCTTCGAAATCGCCGCGACGGTCGACTATCTGTTCGCCTTCGCCGCGACGACGGGGGCGGTTCGCGACCACCACTTCGATCTGGTCCACGCCGCCATTCTGGAAGACGACGACACTCGCGACTTCATCGCCGAGGCCAACGCACCGGCCCTGGCCGACATCGCCGACCGCCTGCGCGAAGCCATCGACCGGGGCCTCTGGCAGCCCCGCTCCAATTCCGCGCGAGCGCTGATCGACCGTTTCGCGCGGGCATGACGCGGGCGCTCTTCATCTGCGGCAAGGCCCGGATGCGCAGCCCGACGGCGGCCGAGATCGCGCGCCAATGGGTCGAGACGGACTATGCGGGCCTCTCGCACGATGCCGATGTTGCCATTGACCACGACGCGGTGGACTGGGCCGATATCATCCTGGTGATGGAGGCGCGGCAGGCCAAGCGTCTGAAGACCCTCTTCCCCGATCTGTCGGCCCGAAAGACCATCGTCAACCTCGGGATTCCCGACCGCTATTCCTTCATGCAGCCGGAGCTGGTCACCCGTCTGACCCCCATCCTGCGCGCCCGTTTCGCGACCTGACAGGGCAGACGATCGCCAGCCAGGTCCCTTGATCGAAATCAGCGACGCGACCTCCGTGATTTGTCAGACTGCGGGGGCAAAACAGGAGATCTCACCATGCTGAAAATCGCCAAGATATCCGACAACCGGGTCGACATCGAGCTGAGCGGCAGTCTGGATGCCGACGCCATGCGTGTCGGTCTGGACAAGCTGATCGCCGACTCCGAGGACGTGCGGGCCGGGCGGATGCTTTATCGGATTTCCGATTTCTCCCTTCCGACCCTTGCGGCCATCGGGGTCGAAATGGCGCGCCTTCCCAAGCTCTTCGGCCTTCTGGGCAAATTCGACAAATGCGCCGTGTTGACCGATTCCGCGTGGTTGCGAACGGCGGCGTCGGTCGAGGGGGCGCTGTTCCCCGGTCTCGAGATCAGGAGCTTCGAGATGGCGGACGAGGCGAAGGCGGAAAAGTGGCTGGCGGCCTAAGGAGGAGCGCGGTCCGGTCCATTGAACCCCCTCCGCCGGGACGCGCCCGGACTTGACCCGTTGTCATGAGGCGAACAAATGAACGGATGACCGAAGACGAAACGCAATCACTTTCCGAGATGGAACCGCTCATCGATGCGCTCTTCGACGTCTCGTGCGACTTCGTGACGAAGTTCGGAAACTTTCTTCCGCACGGCGCGACGCTTGATTCAGCGGGGGCTGTCCGGCTGGTGGGCGCGATGACGGAAAACGAGATGACCAACTCGGAGGAAGTCCTGCCGCTCCTGCACGACGGCCTTCGCCAATCCACGGCGCAGGCCGACACCCGCGCCGTCGGGGTCAGCGAAAGCGTCTACATCGGGGCAGAGCGGGAGCCGGCGATAAAGGTGCTTGCCGAACATCGGGACGGCCTGACGGTAGCCCTTTACATGACCTGGAAGAAGCGGCTGCTGCGCGCGCCTCACTTCGGCGAAACCCGGATGGTCCGGGCCGATCCGGAAGTGGGACACTGGGCCTGATTTCCGCCTTCGCCGTCACTCCGCCCGACAGTCCAATGCCATGTTCACAAGGGCGATGTCGCCGATGGCGGTGCCTGGTTTCACGCGGCAGCCGGTGACCTCTTCGGTGGCGGCGACGGCGGCCAGGACCACTTCGGTCAGACCGGGGCGCCAAGTGGGGTTCGTGCGGGTCGCCTGCGCGGTTTCGAGGTTCCAGTTCACCCGGAAATAATGTCCGCCCGCGCTGGCGGTGCCGGACCGGTTCAGCCCGTCGAGGGGGTGCGCGCTGTTGCAGGCCGCGAGGACCGGAAGCGCAAGGAAGGCGAGGCGTCTCATCGCATCACCATCGGGTCAAAATGGTAAACGTCCGGTTAACGGGTCACGCGTCGCCAGAGCCTGTCTGCACCACATCGAGTCCACGCGCTTGCAGAAGGCGGAGCGTCGCGCGGGCCACGCGCACCTCGTTGGCGCGGGCTTCGGTCCAGGCGGCGCGAGCGGCTTCGGCGTTTTCGCCCTTGGTCGCGGGGTCGTGGCGGCGGCGGGCCTGGAAACCGGCACGGGCGAGGGAAGACACGAGTTTGCTGTCCAGCTTGGCGCGACCTGCAGTGTCGGTCTCGGGTTCATCGGTCATGGGAGCCCCTTTCAAGAAACCTGTCCGCCAATCGCTACGCCCTGCCGGTCGGCGAGCCAAGCGCCGTCTTGCCCGGTGGCGCAATCCCTCCTGTGCCGCTAGGATCGTCCGACACTACGCCGCAGGCAGGACGCAATGACAGAGACCCCGATGAAGCCCGACGACACCGAACGCCACAACGCCAAGATGGCCAAGAAAAAGGCCGCGCGGGACAAGATCATGGCCACCAAGACCGACGAGAAGGGTCTGGTGATCGTCCATACCGGCAAGGGAAAAGGTAAATCTTCCAGTGCCTTCGGGATGATCTTCCGCTGCATCGCCCATGGGATGCCCTGTGCCGTGGTGCAGTTCATCAAGGGCGGCATGGGCACGGGGGAGCGCGATCTGATCGTGAACAACTTCGGCGACCTGTGCGAATTTCACACCATGGGCGAGGGATTCACCTGGGAGACGCAGGACAAATCCCGCGACATCGAGATGGCACAGGCGGCCTGGGCCAAGGCGAAGGAATTGATCCTCGATCCGCGTAACCGTATGGTTTTGCTCGACGAAATCAATATCGCGCTGCGCTATGACTATGTCGACGTGGCCGAAGTCGTGGCGTTCCTGCGGGACGAGAAACCGCCGATGACCCACGTCGTCTGCACCGGGCGGAACGCCAAGGAGGAGCTGATCGACCTGGCCGATCTGGTGACGGAAATGGAGCTGATCAAGCATCCCTTCCGGTCCGGCGTGAAGGCGCAGGCGGGCGTGGAGTTCTGATAACGGGATCAGATTTCAGGGGTGATCCACGGGTGACGAACGGGTGATCTACGGGTGACGCGTCTGGTTTGGCTGGATTTTCCGTTTTGGACGGATGTCAGGCCAAGAACCAGCTGACGATCCGCTCCAGCAGAGGGACCAGTTTGGCCAGGATCGCCTGACCTTGCGGGGTCGCGGCCCAGAGGTGGATCGCCACCGCTCCGGTCGCGTAGGTCGAGGCCCCCTTGGCCGATCTGTCGAGTACCGCCAGAACGCTGCCGACAGTCTTGACGCCGCGACGAAGAAGACCCGGCCTGCGAGCCTCATCGGCCCGGGCCGCCTCGAAGTAGTCTTTCGCCGCCACAAGAGTTTCGCGAAGCGTGTCGTCCACGCTCGGCTCACCCTCGAACGCGGCGAGGGCCTCGTCAGTCACGGCCTCGGCGTCCTCGGGGGTCACTTCGGGGGCGAGCGGGGGCAGGTCGTCGACCTCCTCGGGCAGCAGGAGGCCGCAGTTCATCATGGGTCGCGACCAGATGGGTCCAGCCCGCCACGAAACCCTTGTCTAGGGCGTCGGTCACATAGCGGTCGGACAGGGCGCCACGCAGGATCGCCATCGGGCCGTCGAGAGTGATGTAGGTCGGAGCCTCGGCGGCAAGCACGTAGGCGTAGCGCTGCAATCGGCTCCGCTGGACATGGGGGAGTTGAACCTGCTCGGCCTCGGCAAGCAGGTCCTTCACGTCGGCACGCAGGGCGTCCAGCCGCGTGTCCCGCTCCACCGGGGCGAGGCGCTTGGGTGGGGAGGCATTGCCCGCCACGAGCTTGCCGTCGCGGACGCCCACCTCCACCTCGGCCGCATCCCGCAACCGGTCCGTCACGCTCCGCGCATCCGGGCCAGCCCCACCCCCGGCAGGGGGATCACGGAAGTCGGGGTGGGTGCCCTTGAGATATTGCACTGTCTCGATCGCGCACCTGTCTCCCGGGAGGCGTGACAAGAGGTCGAGGCGCCGGTCGTTGTTGGGATCAGCGGCGGGGGTGCCTTCGAACGACAACAGGCTAGCGCGTTCGTCCCAGAAAACAGGAATCGATAGCAAAACGCTCAGTTCACGAACACGCGTTTCATACAAAGAGAGATATGTTAGTGCAGACAGGCCGGACAGAGCACTGATATCGTCCACATGAGTCCTCGTCAGGTCCAGATGCGTCAGCGCAGACAGACCAGACAATCCACTGATGTCACTAACCTGCGTATCGGATAACCTCAGACGCCTGAGTGCGGACAGACCAGACAATCCACTGATGTCACTCACCTGCGTGTCGGCCAGGTCCAACTCTTCCAGCGCGGACAGGCTGGACAACGGAGTGATATCAATCACCGGCGTGCCGAACATAATCAAATGCGACAACTTGGAAAGGCTCGATAAAACACTGAAATCGCGGACTTCGGTGGTGGAAAGAGACAAAATTTCGATCTGAGTCAGAGCCGCCAAAGCAGAGATATCAGCCATTTTGTGAGCTATGACGTTGCTACGTTCTTCTGAGTTTAGATGCCCGATGGTGAGCACCAGCAAATCCGTAAGCAAACCGATCTCTTCCGGCACCCGCGTCAGCGCCGGAAGGTCCGAGAAATCAAGTACCAGTCGCGTTTCCGCGTTATCGCTTTCCGCCGCTGCCTCGATCCGCCGAAGCGCTTCGGCCTCGGCGGCGGAGGGGTCCGTGCGCCAAGCCTCGCTCACCCGAGCGCCTTGTCGCACCGTCCGCAGACGCCGTCGTGGCCGTGGTGGCCGACGTCGGGGAGGATCTTCCAGCAGCGTTGGCATTTGCCGCCCGTCGCCTGGGCGAAGACCACGGCGACGCCCGGCGCATCCTCGGACACATAGGCGCCTTCGGGGGCCGAAGCGGTCGAGACGGTGATGCCCGAGACGATGCACAGATCGTCGAAGACCACGTCCTTGAGCACCTCCGCCGTCGCCGTGTCGACGTGGACGGTCGGCGCGGCCTCGAGCGAGGAGCCGATGACCTTGTCGCGGCGCTGCACCTCGAGCGCGCCGGTGACCACGCGGCGGACGGCGCGGATGCGGGACCACTTGGCGGCCAGATCGGCGTCGCGCCAGCCGGGGCGCAATTCGGGGAAGTCCTGCAGGTGGACGGACGAGTCGTCGCCCGGGTGCACCTCGAGCCAGACCTCCTCCATGGTGAAGGGCAGGATCGGGGCGAGCCAGGTGGTCAGCCGGTCGTGGAGCAGGCGCAGCACGGTCCGGGCCGCCGCGCGGCGCGGCGTGGCCCCGTCGCAATAGAGCGCGTCCTTGCGCACGTCGAAGTAGAAGGCCGACAGGTCCACGGTGGCGAAGTGGAAGATCGCCTGGAACACGGCGGCGAAGTCATAGCGGGCATAGCCGTCGCGGACCACGTCATCCAGTTCGGACAGGCGGTGGAGAACCCAGCGTTCCAGCTCGGGCATCTCCAGAGGGTCGACGGGTGCGTCGTCGGTGATGGAGCCCAGCATGAAGCGCATGGTGTTGCGCAGGCGACGATAGCTGTCGGCGACGCCCTTGAGGATCTCGGGCCCGATCCGGTGGTCGGCGGTGTAGTCCACCGTCGCCACCCAGAGGCGCAGGATGTCGGCCCCGTATTGGTCCACGATGTCCTGCGGCGCGATGGTGTTGCCGATGGACTTGGACATCTTCATGCCCTTCTCGTCCATGGTGAACCCGTGGGTCACCACGGCGCGATAGGGCGCGCGGCCCTTGGTGCCACAGCCCTGAAGCATGGAGGAATGGAACCAGCCGCGATGCTGGTCGGTGCCTTCGAGATAAACATCGGCGATGCCGTCCTCGGTGCCGTCCGGGCGGTCGCGCAGGACGAAGGCGTGGGTGGAGCCGCTGTCGAACCAGACGTCGAGGATGTCGTCGACCTTGTCCCATTCGGCGGGGTCGTGGTCGGGGGCAAGGAAGCGTTCCTTGGCGCCGGGCTTGTACCAGGCGTCCGCGCCCTCGGCCTCGAATGCGGCGATGATGCGGGCGTTGACGGCCGGGTCGCGGAGCAGGAAATCCGGATCGTCGGCCTTGGCCCCCACCCTGGTGAAACAGGTCAGCGGCACGCCCCAGGCCCGCTGGCGCGACAGGACCCAGTCGGGCCGGTTCTCGATCATGGAAAACAGGCGGTTGCGGCCCGTTCGGGGCGTCCACTCCACCAGTTTGTCGATGGAGGTCAGGGCGCGTTCGCGCACCGTGGTGCCGTAATCGTCCTTGCCGTCGCCCACGGGCCGGTCGATGGCGGCGAACCATTGCGGGCGGTTCAGGCGGATGACGGGCGCCTTGGAGCGCCAGGAATGCGCGTCGGAGATGGTGATGCGGGCACGGGCCAGCAGGCCGCCGACCTCGACCAGCTTGTCGATCACCGCCTTGTTGGCACCGCCGGGCTTCTTGCCGTCTCGGCTCAGGATGTATTGCCCGCCGAAAAGCGGCAGGTCGGCGCGGAAGGAGCCGTCGGCCTCGATGTTGAAGGTCATCTTGAGGCCGTGCTTCACCCCGATCTGGTAGTCGTCGTCGCCATGGGACGGGGCGGTGTGAACGAAGCCCGTGCCCGCGTCGTCAGTCACGTGGTCGCCGGGGAACAGCGGTACGTCGTAGTCCCATTCGCCGTTGCCGCCGTCGATACCGCGGAGGGGGTGGGCGCAGGTCAGGCAGGCCAGTTCCGTCGGGGTCACGTCGCGTAGGCGGGTCCACTGCCCCTCTTCAAGCCTGGCAGCTTTCATCGTGGCCTGGGCCAAGGCATCGGCCATCAGGTATTTGTCCCCCACGGTGGCCCAGGATTCGCCGGGCGTGCCGGTCACCTCGTAGAGACCATAAGATGTGCCGGGGCCAAAGCAGATTGCCCGGTTCTGCGGCAGGGTCCAGGGCGTGGTCGTCCAGATGATGACCGAACAGCCCGCGAAATCCGCGCCCATGGCCTGCACAGCGGCGCCGAAACCCGCCTCGCCGTGCTTGGCGATCAGCTCTTCGGACAGGGCATCGTTGCCCCCGATCCCGGCGACCGGGAATTGCACCCAGACCGCGTCCGTCTGACGGTCGTGGTACTCCACCTCCGCCTCGGCCAGCGCGGTCTTTTCGACGGGCGACCACATCACCGGCTTCGACCCCTGATAGACCAGCCCGTTCATCAGGAAGGTCTGGAATTCGGCGGCGATCACCGCCTCGGCGTGGTGCGCCATGGTCAGGTACGGATCGGCCCAGTTGCCGGTGATGCCAAGGCGTTTGAACTCCTCGCGCTGCACATCCACCCACCCGGCGGCGAACTCGCGGCATTCCTGGCGGAACTCGACCACGTCGACGGCATCCTTGTCGCGGCCCTTCTGGCGGTAGGCTTCCTCGATCTTCCATTCGATCGGCAGGCCATGGCAATCCCACCCGGGCACATAGCGCGCGTCGAAGCCCATCATCTGGCGCGAGCGGACGACCATGTCCTTGAGCGTCTTGTTGAGCGCATGGCCGATGTGGAGGTTGCCGTTTGCATAGGGCGGCCCGTCGTGCAGCGTGAAGGGCGCGCGGCCCGTCTTTTCGCGCAGACGGTCATAGATGCCCATCTCTTCCCACCGGGCGAGCCAGTCGGGTTCGCGTTTGGGCAGGCCCGCGCGCATCGGAAAGTCGGTTTCGGGCAGGTTCAGGGTCGATTTGTAGTCGGGGGAGTCGGCGCTCATGTCGGCGTCCTTCGGATCAGCAATGGGGGTTCAATGCGGTGCGCGGACGGCGGCACCTTGGCCCGGCCGCCCCGATGGGTCAGGGCGCCGGGGGAATAATTCGCGGCGATATGTCTACTCTTCCCGTCATGGCGCGCGTTATAGGCCCCGGAACGGGGAAACGGCAAGCAGGCTTGGACATGGCAAGGATCGCGATTGCGGGGGCGGGGATCGGTGGGCTGGCGGCGGGGGCGGGGCTGGCGCGCGACGGCCACGATGTCACCGTTTTCGACCGCTACGAGGCGCACTTGCCCGTCGGATCGGGCCTCGTGGTGCAGCCTGTGGGTCTGGGCGTTCTTGACGGATTGGGCGTGGGCGATGCGGCCCGTGGACTGGGCCAGACCCTGCGCCGGATGGCGGGTCACGAGGCGGAGTCGGGGCGGCCCGTCCTGGATGTGACCTATGA
Source organism: Jannaschia pohangensis (assembly GCF_900113875.1). Taxonomy (GTDB): domain Bacteria; phylum Pseudomonadota; class Alphaproteobacteria; order Rhodobacterales; family Rhodobacteraceae; genus Jannaschia; species Jannaschia pohangensis. The sequence continues at coordinate 228,686 of NZ_FORA01000002.1, forward strand.
CCCGAAGGGGCGCGGACGCGAGGGGCTGGCCATGCACCGCGCGGCCTTGCATCACGTGCTGTTGACGGCAGCGGAACGCCAGCAGGTCCGGTTCGAACTGGCCGCCGAGATCACCGGGCGGGAGGGGACGCGCCTGCGCCTGACGTCCGGCCTGACCGAGGCATTCGACCTGATCGTGGATTCCGCCGGAGCCGGGTCGGTCCTGTCGCCGCTGCGGGCGCGCGCGCTTCCCTATGGGGCAATCTGGGGCAACGTTCCCTGGCCCGATGCCACGTCCCTGCCAACGGATGAGCTGCGCCAGTGTTACCGCCGCGCGGACCGGATGATCGGGGTGCTGCCCATCGGGCGACGTCCGGACGGCGGCCCGCGCCTCGCCGCGCTGTTCTGGTCGATGCCGCGCGGGGCTTTCGAGGATTGGCGGGCCACGCCGCTGGATCAGTGGAAGGCCGAGGCGCGGGCGCTTTGGCCAGAGGTGGCCCCCTTCCTCGACGGGGTCGCGCACCACGACGACATGACCATGGCGCGCTATTCCCACGGCACGCTGCGCAAACCCTTCGACGACGGAATCGTCCATATCGGCGACGCCTGGCACCGGGCCAGCCCGCAATTGGGCCAGGGGGCGAACATGGCGCTTCTGGATGCGGAGGCTCTGGTGCGCGCCGTGGCGGATGGACCGCTGGCCGAAGCGGGCGCGCGGATGCGCAACGCCCGCCGCCTGCATGTGACGACCTATCAGATGATGAGCGCGGCTTTCACGCCGCAATATCAGTCAGATAGCCGGATTCTTCCGATGGTGCGCGACCGCCTGCTGTTCCCCGTGGCACAGGTCTGGCCCGCAAGATCGATCCTGCCGCCGCTGGCCCGCGGGCAGATGGTGCCGCCGATCCTGGGCGGGCTTTAACGGGATCTTCACACACGACTGGCAAGGTCAGGGCATACAAGGAGTCATCCCATGTCCCTCAGCCTGCTTATCGCTTTCGCCGGAACCACGTTCATCGTCCTGGCGCCCCTCTGCCTGCCCAAGCCGCGCAACCAGTCTGTGCCACTCGACTGACCTAGGGGTCCTTTCGGTCGGGGTCATCGCCTTCGGCTCTGGTCGGACCGCCGTTGAATGGATTGGACGGGGCGTCGGGATCGGAAGCGGCGTCAGGATCGGGGCTTTCATCGCCGTCACCGTCGGAAGCAGCAACGGTATCGGTGCCACCGTCGGACGCAGCGGCAGCATCGGTGCCAGCATCAAGGTCAGGGTCGACGGCGGCGGAGCCGGTCCTGTCATCGCGGTTGGCCCCAGCACCCGATGCGTCGCCCTTTGCCCCGGTCTCGTCGCCGCCTGACCCCGAAGGTTCCCCGGGGTCGTCATGTGATCCCGCGGCAGGGTCCGGTCGCATTCCGCCAGCCCATCGATCAAGCCACGCGAGGCCGGCGAGGGCGAAGGCCAGGCCGACGAAGGCCCCGACCCGCAGCAACCCGCCAAGGGAGGCGGCATCGATCAGGAAGACCTTTGCCACCGTTGCCCCAAGGACGATCACACCCGCCCGCCGCCACAGGTTGGAGCCCTTGGCGACGCCCTGATAGAAAAGCGCTGCGCCCAGGATCAACAGGGCAACGGTATAGCTGGTGATTTCGGGTTGGGAGAAGCCGCTCCAAAGCTGCATGTCGTCCGGCCCGCGCCAGAGATGCCGGATGGCGAGGAAAACCCAATGGCCCGCCAGTCCGGCCCCTGCGGCGAAGATGGCCTTCGGAAACCAGGCGTCGGGCGCGCGGGCGGCCATGCGTCGACCGGCGAACAGCAGCAGAAGCGCGGGTGCCAGATAGGCGGGCAAGAGGGTGTTCAGGAATGGGGGGCCCTCGACTGTATCGTCCCAGATGAAGCCGAAAAGCGGCGACGCCAAGGTGACGCTGGAGAAGACGGCCATGGCGCCCAGGGCGAAGAACAGACCCGCAAGCACCGTGCGGAGCAGCGGCAGGCGTCCGCCACGCTCCCGCAGTTCGGCCTGGGCCCAGGCGAAGAGAAGCCACAGGAACGCGGTGAGACCTGTCGTCAGATAGACCGTATCGAGATCGGCGGCCCGTAGCACCCGCCAGAGCAGGATCGTGACCGCATAGCCCGCGACCGAAATGGCCGCGGTTTCGGCCACTGCCTCGGGTTCGGGACGGCCTCGACCGCGCAGCCAGAGCCAGGCCAGCGCGAAGCCCGCCACCGGCGCCAGCATCGACAGGAGCACGGGCAGCAGATCACCGTCGACGTGCCACAGTACGCCCGGCTCCCCGAGCAATCGCCACCCCACGAAGGGCGCGGCCAGCACCACGAACCAGCCCAGAAGCGGCAGGTTGAAGCGCCGGTCGAACCACGCGGCGAGCGCCGCCATCAGGGCAACCGCCGCCGTCAGGGCCGCCTCGCCCGCGATCTGACCAAGCGCATAGGCGATGACCGTCAGCGCGACGAGACCGGCCAACGAGGTGCGCAGCCGGTCGTCGCCGTCGCGGGCGGCCCAGAGCCCCGCCACGCCGACCAGACCGGCCGCCACGGCCAGCGCATGCAGGGCCCAGGAATAGTACCCGAGAACGAGGGGCGCGCCCCAGGAAAGATGCAGGGCGATCCCGATCACGGGCGCGATCAGAACTGTTCCAAACGCCCATCCCAACCGGTGAGTAAAGGCCTGTTGCAGTGACCGCTGAAATGCGAGGAGAGACATGGCACCGCCCGCCATCAGCATCAACGTCGTCGCAGCATCGCCATCCGGCGGGCGCGCGACCAGCACGAGGCCGAGGAGGGCTGCGGGCGGGATGAGGGCGAGATCCTCAAGCCCCTCGGCCGACCTGGCCCAAGCCGACAGGGCCGCCAGAAGCACGACCAACGCCCCCGTGGCGACCCAGATCGACTGATCGTGCGCCAGGACGACAAAGGCAGCGGCCAGGGTGACGGCGACACCGGCCAGCACGACCTCAATGTCGGGCAGCGTGCCGCGCCGAAAGGCCGCAAGAGTGGATGGCCCGGAATGGTCCGGCAGGATCCGCCCGACGGGCAGTGCCATGGCCGAAAGCGCGATCAGGGTCACGCCGATGATAAAGGCCGTCGTCGTCTCGGGCGCGCCCGCCACAAGCAGCACAGAAGCTCCGAAACCGACCGCCAGGGCCAGCCAGCTGATCCAGCGGCGCCACCAGCGGCGCACCATGTCGACGGCAAGGCCCGCGAAGGCCAGCATGGCGAAAAGCCCGTGCAGCGGGCGCAGGTCCGACCCTCGCCCCCCGCCGACCACGAAGGGGGCCGCCGCGCCGCCGACCATGCCGACGGCGATCAGCAGAGGGCCGTGAAACCATCCCAGGACGATGGAGCCGAGCGCGACCACCACCAGACCGGCCAGCGCCTGTCCCTGACCGATCAGGTCATAGAGATGGCGCGCGCCCAGGATGGCCCCGAACAGGGTGACGACGCCGCCGCTGGAGAGCACGGACGGCAGATGGGCGGTGGCCACATCCTCGCCGTCACCCCATCTGCGGCGGATGTATTCGCCGCCGACAATCAGGGCCACGCCGAATGCAAGGGCTGCGAAGACGCGCACACGCGGCGGCAGAAGGCCCTGCTCCATCCCGTATTGCACGAGAAATATGCCAGCCAGGGCCAGCGATACGGCGGCCACGGCATAAAACCAGTTGGTCGAAAGCCATTTGAGGGCCTGGTCGATCAGGCTGGGCCCCTCGCGGCGGGGGCGGGAAGGTTCCGCCACAGGATCGAGGTCGGGAACGGAGATCCGGGGCCCGACCCGCGCGACCGTCCGGTCGATGTCGTCGGCGGCTTCGGGCGTGACACGGGGCGAGGCGGTCTCGGCCTGCGACTTCCCCCAGGGTGCGGCTGCGCGGGCAGGGGCTGCGGCTTCTGTCGGTGCAGGCGCGGGCGCGGGCTTGGCGGTCGGGCGTGGCGATGGCGTCGTGCGCGCGGCAAGCTGGTCGCTCAGTTCGACGACGGCGTCCTCGATGCGCCTGACCCGCCCGGACAGCGAGCTGAGCCAGAGCAGCGCGACGATAATGCCGCCCGGCACGCCCACGACGACGACAATCGCCAAAAGGATCAAAAGACTTTCCATGACGGCACCCGCGGTCAATCAAATTGCCCGGAAGCCTAGGGGAGTGGCACGGGCTTGGGCAACCACATCTTGCGGTTGTGCCCTCGCTGCAACACGACACGTTGGTCGCGTGTCAGCTGTCCCGGAGCCGCGCCACGTGGTCCCAGACCTTGGAGATCACCACCGATCCCTCGCCCACGGCGCTGGCCACCCGTTTGACCGATCCGGCCCGGACATCGCCGACGGCAAAGACGCCGGGCAAGGATGTCGCGAAGGGGCTGTCCTGCGACACGGCATCCCCGGTCAAAACGAAGCCGTTGTCGTCGCAGGCGACCTGGCTCCCCAGCCAATCCGTATTCGGGGCGGCCCCGACCATGATGAAGAGCGCGCGACTGTCGATGCGGTCGTCGCCCGGTTTGACGCCCGGCCCCTTGAGGCTGATCGCCTCCAGCCGGTCGTCGCCCTCGAGCCCCGCGACCTGGGTGCCATAGCGGATGCGGATGCCCTCGTCCGCCTCCAGACGTTCGCTCAGATAGCTCGACATGCTGTCGGCCAGGGTGTCGCCGCGCACCAGCAGATGCACGCAGTTGGCGTGGCGCGACAGGAACATGGCCGCCTGCCCCGCCGAATTGCCGCCGCCGATGATGACGACATCGGTGTTCTTGCAGAATCGCGCCTCGATCTCGGTCGCGGCATAGTAGATGCCCGCGCCTTCGAAATCCTCCAGCCGGGGCAGCGGCAGACGGCGGTACTGCACGCCCGTCGCCACGACGACCGAGCGGGCGCAGGTGGTCGTGTCATCGTCGAGCGTCACGCAGAACGTCCCGTCCTCCCGCGTCTCGAGCGCCGTGGCCCGGCGCGGCACCGCGAAGCGGGTACCGAATTTCATCGCCTGCACTTCCCCGCGCCAGCACAGGTCGGCCCCCGAAATGCCCGTCGGGAAGCCCATGTAGTTCTCGATCCGGCTGGAGGTGCCCGCCTGCCCGCCGATCGTCGCATCTTCGAGGACCAGCGCCGACAACCCCTCGGCGCCCGCGTAGACCCCCGCCGCGATGCCGCCCGGGCCGCCGCCGACGATCAGCACGTCATGCGTTTCGGTCGCATCCAGATCGAGGTCGAGGCCGAACAGCCGCGCGATCTTGCGGGGCGTCGGGTCCGCGATGACGTGATCCTTGCCGAAGATCACCGCCGGTTCGCGGGCAATGGCACAGGTGGCGGCAACGTCCTCCGCCTCCTCCCCGTCGAGATCGAGGGTGCGGAACGGAATGCGGTTGCGCGCGGCAAAGGCCCCGATGGCCCGGATATCGCGGTCGCGGTCCATCCCGATCAGCGTCAGGCCCGCGTCGTTCGATTCGATCAGCCGCCGTCTGCGGGCCGCCAGGACCGTGACGATGATGTCCGACATCTCGGGCACCTGGCTCATCAGGTCGAGCATCGGGGCGCGATCGACCACCAGAAAGCGGCTTTCCGTGACAGTCCGCGACGCCAGCATGTTGTTGGCCCCGGTCAGGAACCCGATGTCGCCGACGAATTGCCCCGGCCCAAGGGTGGCCCCGCCGCCATACCGCCCGCCCGTGACCGGATCCACGGCCTCGGCCTCCCCCTCCAGCAGATAGAGGAACCGGTCGAGAGGCCGCCCGAGCGAGAACAACTCGACACCGGCGGCCACCACCTCCTCCCGCGCGATGGCGCGAATGCGGGCCACATGGGCGTCGGTCAGCGGGGTGCGCACCATGGTGCGAAGGTCTGCGGCAAGGCTTTCCATCAGGCGTCTTTCTGGCCGAACAGGCCGGTCAGGGCGCGCTGCACCAACGAGGTGATGCGCGGCGGGCGTTCATGGGTGAACGGCAGGGGGCGGCAGACTTCCATGGCGGCAAGGCCGACGCGGGCCGTCAAGGCCCCGTTCACCACGCCTTCGCCGAAACGGCGCGACAGCTTCGACAGGATGCCGCCCCCCGCCACCGAATGGATGAGGTCGTCGCCGACCGCGACCGCCCCCGTGGCGGCCAGATGGGTCAGAACCGTGCGCGCCAGGCGCCAGCTGCCCAGGGTGCCGCCGCGTCCGCCATAGATCAGGGCGATGCGTCGGATCATCCGCAGGTTGCTGGTCAGGGCCGCCACCACATCGGCCAGGGCAAGCGGCACCACGGCGGTGACGAGGGCGACCTGCCGCGCGGCGGCCTCCACCTCGCGGGCGGCGGCGGCGTCGAGCGGGGCAAGAAGGCTGCGTTCTGTGAGGGCGATGACCCCGTCGGCGTCGAAGACATCGGGCAGTCGGGCGGCCAGATCGTCGCGCCCCCACCGAGTGTCGGGCCGACCGGCATAGAAGGTCGCGATATGGGTGGCGAGCACTTTGGCCGAAGCAAGATCACCGACGGCCGCCGCCTCCCGGCGCAGACCGTCGATCCGGCCAAGACGCGATAGTGCGACCAGTTCGCGCAGGATGATGGCAAGGCAGACAAGCACGAAAAGGCCCACAAGGGCCGTCGCGACAAGCCCCAGGATCGGACGCTCGGCCAGCAGGGTGGTCACGAAATCCCAGGCCGCGACCGACATCGCAAAGGTCAGAAGCGCCCCGAGCGCCGCAAAGAACCATCCCGCCAGGCTCCGCTGCCGCCGCCCGGCCAGAAGCGCCAGCGTCTGCATCGCACGGCCCGAGGGGGGTGGCACGATGTCCTCGTCGGGCACGGGCGGGGCATTCGCCGGATCGATGCGGGCCAGGGGCTCCGGGTTGGCATTGGTGGCCTGCGGCGTGTCGATGTCGAACAGGACGGGACCGCGACGGCGACCGTCCTCGGGCGGGGGGGCCATGATGCGCTCCGTCTGAGGTGACCCTCAATTTAGGCGGTTCGGGTCGCGATACAACGGCCCGATGTCCTGCGTCACCCGTTGACGACTCCCGACCGGGCTGGTCCAAGGCGGCAACCTTTGACCTGCCCTGCCAGAGACCGCCCATGACCCGGACCAGACGTATCGTCCTCTCGAGCGACCACGCCGCCATCGACCTGCGCCAGACCGTAGCCGACCACATCGCCGCCCGGGGGTGGGAGGTGCTGGACATCGGTCCGATCAAACCCGAAAGCACGCCTTACCCCGAACATGGCGCGGCGGCAGCCCGGCGCGTGGCCTCGGGCGATTGCCGGTTCGGCCTGCTGTTCTGCGGCACGGGCCAAGGGATCATGATGGCCGCCAACAAGATCGACGGCATCCGCTGCGGTGTCTGTGCCGACCCGTTTTCGGCGCGCATGATCCGGATGCACAACGATGCCAACATGCTGTCCATCGGGGCGCGTGTCGTGGGGGCGGGGCTGGCGCTCGACATCGTCGACGCCTTTCTCGACGCCGAATTCGAAGGCGGACGCCACGCCACGCGCGTCGACATGATCCGCGCGCTAGAGGTCTGAACCACCCCTCCGCACTAGAGCCGGTCCGCCAGCAGGAACTCCGCCGCCCGGTCCAGTCGAATATGCGGCGGCCCGTCCCCCGGCCGCAGGGTCAGCGGTGCCGGCGCGAAATCCATCACGTCGTAGTCTCCATCGAGCCAGTCGCTCTCGCCCTGGCGCGCGGGCGTCAGGATATGGCCCGGATCCTCGGGCAGGTCGCCCGGATGCAGCGCCGCCTCGCGCCCGCCGTCCAGCAGGCGACCGCGCACCACCGGCAGCTCCTGACCGTTGTGCGTCCGCGTCTCCTCGACCGTCGCACGCAGGGCCGCCATGGAAATGGCACGCGTCTGTGCGCCTGCGAAATCGGCGCGGGACCGGGCATCGCGCACCATCGCCTCCAGGATGGCGGTCAGGCGGGCGTGCTGCGTGTGGTGCAGGTGGTCGGCCTTGGTCGCCGCGAACAGCAGGCGGTCCACCCGCCGCGCGCCCAGAAACTGCATCAGCCAGCCGAGCGCCCCGGGCCGGAATGCGGTCAGGATATCGGCCATGGCGGCGCGCATCTCCTCGACCGCGCGCGGGCCGCGCCGGATTGCCCCGAGAACGTCGAGCAGGATGATCTGGCGGTCGAGCCGGGCGAAGTGGTCGCGAAAGAACGGCTGCACGACCTGGCGTTTGTAGGCCTCGAACCGGCGCTCCATCTCACGGCGCAGCGACCCGCGCGGAGCCTCGCCCGGGGGCAGCGGCGCGAAGGTCAGGACCGGACTTCCCTCCAACTCCCCGGGCAGCAGGAAACGCCCCGGCGTCAGGTCATAGGCCCCGGCCGCGCGCGCCTGTTGCAAGGCGGCGGTATAGCTGCGCGCGAGCGCCTGTGCGACGGGCTCAACCAGCTTGGCCGCCGGATCGACATCCGCCATCGCGGCGGCATAGTCAGTCGCCCCCCAACTGGCCAGCCGGGTCAGCGCCCGCGCTGACCAATCGTCATAGCTTTTCTCCATAAGCCCCAGGTCCAGCAGCCATTCGCCCGGGTAATCCACGATATCCAGATGAACCGTCCGACTGCCCCGCAAACCGCCGAGCAACCCGCCGGGCCGCACCTTCAGCGACAGCCGCAACTCCGACACCGCGCGGGTGCCATCGGGCCAATGCGGATCGCGCACCGTCAGTGCCGCCAGATGCGTCTCATAGTCGAAGCGGGGCACGGTATCGTCGGGCTGCGGTTGCAGGAAGGCCGCCTCGATCCGGTCGCTCGCCGAAAAGCCCGGCATACGGCCCCGGTCGATCAGGTTGGCCACCAACGACGTGATGAACACCGTCTTGCCCGCGCGGCTGAGGCCCGTGACCCCAAGTCGCAACGTCGGATCGAACACATCGGTCACCGAGGCGGCGACATCCCCCACCCCGCGTGTCACCGCATCCGCCAGCCGTCCGATCATCGCCGTCCCCTCGTTTCAAGCGAACCTAGGCACGTTGCGCCCCGAGGAAAAGGAGCCCCCCTTCTCTGCTTCGAAAATACTCCGGGGGGTCAGGGGGGCTGGCCCCCCTGCCTCGGCCATCCTATCACCGGTCCATGCCGCGCTATGCACTCCAAATTGAATACGACGGTCGGCCCTTTGCGGGCTGGCAGCGGCAGGATGGGCCGGCATCGGTGCAGCAGTGCCTGGAGGAGGCGTTGCGGCGGCTTGATCCGGGGGTGCCGTCGATCGCGGCGGCAGGGCGGACGGATGCGGGGGTCCATGCCACGGGACAGGTCGCGCAGGCCGACATGAGCCGCGACTGGGACCCTTTCCGCCTGTCCGAAGCGGTCAACTGGCACCTGAAGCCCGCCCCTGTCGCGGTGACGGATTGTGCAAGGGTTTCAGACGATTGGCACGCGCGGTTTTCGGCAGTGGAGCGGCGGTATACGTTTCGGTTTGTGGCGAGACGGGCGCCTTTGACGCTCGACGCAGGGCGGGCCTGGCGGGTGCCGGGGCCGCTAGACGTCGACGCCATGCGGGCGGGAGCCGCACATCTGATCGGGCTGCATGATTTCACGACCTTCCGGGCGTCGATCTGCCAGGCGAAAAGCCCGGTGAAGACGCTGGATGAGATCACCTTCGAAGCCCCGCCCTATCCCGGCGGGCAAGATATCCGGATGCACCTTCGCGCCAGAAGTTTCCTGCACAATCAGGTGCGTAGCATTGCGGGAACGCTGGAGCGGGTCGGGGCGGGCGCGTGGGAGCCGGACCGGGTGCGCGATGCGCTGGAGGCGCGGGACCGTGCCCTGTGCGGCCCGGTTTCGCCGCCCGACGGGCTGTGCCTGACGGGGGTGGGATACCCTGACGATCCGTTCGGTGCCGCACGGGCAGAATAAATCCGCACCTGTGGTCAGCTACCTGAAATCATGGGAAAAACCGGGGCACCCCCGGTACACCCCCTGTACACCTCCCGTACATACACGGGGCGCGCGTTGACGGTTTGGTAAGTGTTCACCCTCAGGATGGCATGCGGAAGGCCGCGTCGGTTGATCCCCACAGGTCTCGTTCCGTCGGTGTTCTGTGGTCGGTTATTTTGGGTGAGGCCGTCTTGGGGTGATGCAGCGAACGGCCGGTTCGAGCCCACTTTGCCTAATGCTGCACTTCGCACAAATGTCCGGTCGTTAAGTTGCAGCTAAAAACGTGAAAACTCAAAACTGGTTTTGCCGCGGTTTGTGTCACAGGACTCTCCAACGATCCTGTCGAGTAGGCACGCAGTGGGAGAAACGACCGGTTAGGTCACTCATCCACTATTGGTAGACCCTGCCAAATCAGTGAGTCCTGAGCTTGATTAACCCACCCTTTGCCTGCGTGAAGTCGGCGGCACCGTCTGCGTACGAGGACTGATCGCGAAATCGCCCGTGCATTTGCCTGAAATACCAGATTATTGTGGCCACATGGCACGAATGGTTTTGAACCTTAAATGAGCGGATTTGATGCTAAATGACGAGGAAGATTACTGGCTGATCGACGCGGTGTCCGGATCAAGGGAAAACGATACGTCGCCTATTCTAACGGTTGAAATCATTGAGAGCGTAAGGCCATTGACCGACCAGTTTGGCGTCGCCGCACCGTTGACCGTTCCCGCATCCCTCCAAGACACGCTCTTCGGGCAAGACAAACTGGCCATAGGCAGCGCGATCCTGCCCTTGCATACCTATGTCATTCTTGATGCGGCCAAGGTGCCCGGCCTGCCCGAAATACTGGAAACCTCCGGCCTCGGTCATGCCTGCCTTTTCCAAGGCACCGCCGCCGAAGAGTTGCGAGATGTCGCGCCATGGATCGTATGCCTCGAAGAAGGGCATAGCTTCACACGCAGCCTCTTCACGGCAGGTGACGGACCAAGCCAGCACTGGGATGCAGAGCCTGGTATCTTCCTGAAATCATTGGAATCGCTGGAAGAGGTGCGCAGACACCTGCGCAAGTTCACGAGGGTCAGAGATGGGCACGACCGCTGGATCTACTTCAGGTTCTGGGAAAGTCGCTCCCTGGCCGCGCTTGCGCTGAACGGGATGGCTCGTGGTGGAATTGCGGAGCAGATGCTGGCTGGATTGGTCAAGCCGACGATGCTCTTCGTGGATAGCCGTAGATCGAGATGCATCGTCGTGCGACGCAACGAGGCTATACCAACGGCAGTTTTACCACGCGAGCCTTTACTGACGGAACGCGACAAGGAGGTTCTCTGCGTCGGTCGACGTCTGGAGCAGATCGAGATTCTGGTCGAAAAACTGCTTCGGGTCCGACCTGCGGAGATGGCAGCCTGGCCGCCCGAACAACAGCATCGCCGGATTGCCGGGATCGTGGCCCATTTCGAGGGATTGGGATTTTCGCAGATGCGTAGCCTGATGCTACTGTGCGGATGGTCGCTGACCTATGGAATCGATCTTGCCCCTATCGACCGGGACAACCGCATTGCCGAAGTGTTGCAGTCGAGATCGCCTGAACATGATCGTATCGCAGCCTTGGAAGTCTTCGTCTCCCAAAGGCATAGCCGCACATCGAGTGAACTAAGAGCATGATTTCCCTGCGCTCCCTGCTTTTCGTTCTCTGCGCGGCGATCCTCGTAACGGGATGTCGGTTCTACCCGGACCGCCTCTACTTTCAGGGCCGTTCGGCGGAACCGGGAGCATGGCCGATCATGTTCGGAACGATCGAGGTGAACGAAACGCCGATGTCCATTCTGGGGCATGGAAATGTCGATACCAGTATGCCTCCACCGGTGGAGAACGGCTCCGTTTTCCTGAGGGTCCCTTGGGTAGAGTATCGGACTGGCGCGAGTTGGCGGGCAGATATAGAGCTGCCTCTTTCACTTGCGGCTCGATATCAGAACACCGTCGATCTGGAGGTGGCGGTCGGGCGGAACGGAGAAATCGAGATATCGAGCCGCCCAACCGCAGGGGCCGAACCGATCCTGGTGTTGGCCGAATGTGCTGTCCGCACGCCGGGGTCCGACGCGGGTTTCGAGGCGACGATCCAGTATCATGCCTCTCTGGAAAACTGGGAAACGCCGGAAAATATGAATGCGCCGCTTCCACCCACTTCCTGCGTTTCGGAATGATCCAGAATGACGACCATAGATGACCCCTTGCTGGCGGAAGCCGATGACCTTCAGGACGCCGGCGCACTTGGGAACGTCGAGCGTGGGTGTCCTGTGGTGCGGGTGGAATACGGTGTATTCTTTGACGGCACGGGGAACAACGAAACGAACTACCTAAGCGGCATCGACATGCGTGCAAAAGGACAGGTGACATCGGGGAGCTATGACAATGAGGCATCGAACATCGCGAAGCTGTTCAACGAATACAAGAATGAGGAGGACGCCGCGCGCGAGCGCAACCAGGATGGCAGCCCGTGCGTCGTTTATGACAGCTTCTATGTCGACGGGATCGGGACGACGGCCGGCCGTGGCGACAGCAATATAGGTTTCGCGACGGGCCTCGGTCGGACTGGTGTGAACCAGCGGGTCGCGCGAACGATAGAGCATATCTCGATGCGCCTCGCGCAGATCTCGGCCGAGATCGATGAAGTGATCCTAGACGTCTTCGGTTTCAGCCGTGGTGCGGCCGCCGCCCGCCATTTCGTCAACCTGCTGCACGACATCCGCAATCTAGACGTCGGCGCGCGGCGCCCTGGCAGCTTCTACAGCCCGCTTTTCACACATGAAAAACTTCGCATCCGTTTTGTCGGGCTATTCGACTGCGTCGTATCGACAGGCACCGTGGCTGACGACGATAACTATGCCGGATCCGCAATTGGGTTGACCGACGACATCGCAGAAAAAGTCGTCAACATTTTTGCAGGAGACGAATTCCGCCTGAATTTCAGCGCCAATTCAATTCTGGCACGTCCCAACCGCTTGACAGGCGGCGTCGAAGGAACGCGCGAAGAATATATCGGACCGGGCGCTCATTCCGACCTGGGAGGAGGTTATTCTGCACATTTTCCCGAAGCGCCGATCATCGCGCTAGAGGCTGGTCGTGGTCCTACTTTGGCATCGCCCCAAGACATGATCCAGCATCTCGAAACAGCAGGTGAGCTCAGCCCAGCAGACATCGAACGCAAGCAAAGACTGGTCGAGAAAGGTTGGTGCCTCCCCGGCGAGATTGACAACTGTTACATCAAGCAGCCGATCTCGGACGATTGGGGTTACCACATAATCCTCGATCGTTCCGCCTTCCACGATCACCGGTTGGCCCGCGTCTACCTGCACGTGATGCACCAGCTCGCCCTCGACAATGATGCCGGGTTGCGAAGCGCCCTCCCGTCAGGACCGCTCTATGACGTGCCGGGCGATCTGGGATTCCTGAAGAACAAGGTCCTGAACCGCCAGCCTCTGACGCGTTCGGAGACCGTCTTGGTGCGGCGAATGTACACGCATCATTCAGCCCATTTCGCAATCAGCGACACATTGATCGGAACCGCGCTCGAACTGCGACCCATGATCCCGCAGAACGGTACGATACGAACGATCTATCCAAATGACCCCAACAACTAGCAGTTTGCCTCCGGCGCGTTCAGGGCGTCGCGCATTCAATAGTCGTCCTCATTGCATGTCATCGCGTTCAATCTTTGGAGATCCTGCCAACCGGTTCGTTCCCGATACCCTGCGCGGACTGTCGGGCGAGTTGAAGGGGACGGTTGCCTTCGTCGCAAGGCTCGGCCAGCTTTCGAGTTCAGAGGTTGAACATGCCGCGTAGAACCCCGTTCAAGCGCCATCGGTCTCCACGTGATGTCACCCATTGCACGGCCCGGTGCTACGTGCAGTATCCAGAGTCCTATCAGGATATCGTGGATCTGATGGCCGAGCGGGGGGTTAACTGTCGATCGTCCAAGCGTGTATCGTTGGGTAATCAAGTTTGGGGCCAAGATCACCAAAAGGACCGTTTTTTGACCGTTCTGTCCGCAAAGCAGACTGTACGCTCTTGAGCGACAAGTGCGACGTTAGGTCCCCCGTGCCCTTTCACCGCCGTTCGGGGCGGGACGCCACGGCGATGGATCGGTGATTGCCGGAAGGCGAAGGACTGGTTAGAAAGACTTACCAATTTGCCGGAGTCCGCGCCCATGCCCGTCATCACCAACGTCGACGATCTGCATCGCATCTACAAGCGGCGGGTGCCGAAGATGTTCTATGACTACTGCCAGTCGGGCAGCTGGACCGAGCAGACCTTCCGCGAGAACGAGACCGATTTCGACAAGATCCGCCTGCGTCAGCGGGTGGCGGTGGACATGACGGGCCGGTCGGTTGCGACCCAGATGGTCGGGCGGGATGTGGCGATGCCGGTGGCGCTGGCCCCCGTGGGCCTGACCGGGATGCAGCATGCGGACGGGGAGATCCTGGCCGCGAAGGCGGCGGAGGCCTTCGGCGTGCCCTTCACCCTGTCGACCATGTCGATCTGTTCCATCGAGGATGTGGCCAAGCGGACGAAGAAGCCGTTCTGGTTCCAGCTTTACGTGATGAAGGACGAAGAGTTCGTCGACAACCTGATCGGGCGGGCCAAGGCGGCGGGCTGCGACGCGCTTGTCCTGACGCTGGATCTGCAGATCCTGGGGCAGCGGCACAAGGACCTCAAGAACGGGTTGTCGGCCCCGCCGAAGCTGACCCCCGCGACGATCGCCAACCTGATGACGAAGGTGGGTTGGGGATTGCAGATGTCCAAGACGACGCGGCGGACGTTCGGCAATATCGTCGGCCATGCGAAGGGGGTGTCGGATACGTCCTCGCTGTCGAGTTGGACGGCGGAGCAGTTCGACCCGAAGCTCGACTGGGACAAGGTGCGCCGGATCAAGGAGAAGTGGGGCGGCAAGCTGATCCTGAAGGGGATCCTCGATGCCGAGGATGCGCGGATGGCTTTGCAGGTCGGGGCCGATGCGATCATCGTGTCGAACCACGGCGGGCGACAGCTGGACGGCGCCTTGTCGTCGATCCGCATGCTGCCCGAGATCGTGGACGCCGTGGGATCGCAGGTCGAGGTCCACATGGACGGTGGCATCCGGTCGGGTCAGGACGTCCTCAAGGCGATGGCCCTGGGGGCGAAGGGGACCTATATCGGACGCGCGTTCATCTATGGTCTGGGGGCCATGGGTCAGGAGGGTGTGAAGCACACGCTCGACGTGATCCACAAGGAGCTGGACGTGACGATGGCGCTCTGCGGAGAGCGGAACATCCACGACCTGGGGCCGCACAACCTGCTGGTGCCCAAGGACTTCAGGGACGCCTGGGCTGCGCCTTTGCGAAATAGCTGAGCGGCCAGATCATCACGAGGATGAGGGCGACGCAGGCGAAGGCCCACCGAAGGCCCATGACCTGCGCCCCGAGGCCCATGAGGGCGGGCGCGAAGAAGAATCCCAGGAAGCCGATGATCGCGACGCGGGCGATGACGGCGGTGCGTTGGCGTGGGGCCGAAAGGCGACCGGCAAGCGCCAGCCCCATGGGGCCGATGACCGAGATGCCCAAGCCCATGAGGCCGAAGCCCGCGTAGGCCACCAGCGGCGTGGGCGCGGCGGCGGCGATCAGGACCCCCAGGATGGCGAAGGAGGTGGCCAGGCGGATGACGCCCAATTCGCTGAGCCGTGCGGCGACGGCTTGCCCCGAGAAACGCCCGAGGGCCATGGTCATGCCGAGCATCGCGGGGCCGAAGGCGCCTTCGGCCGCGCCGCCCGACAGGGTGCGTTCGATGTGGAGGGCGGACCAGGCCTCGACCGTGGCCTCGGCCATGAAAGCGATGAGGACGATGCCGCCGCAGAGGGCCACCAAGGCCACGGGAAGGCGGCTGACCGGGCCGGTGGTGTCGTCGTGGGGCGTGACCTCCATCCGCTGGAAGGGTGCGGTGGCGAGGACGAGCAGGCCGGTCAGCGGAAAGATCACCTCGGGGCCGAAGCCCGCTTCGCGCAGCGCACCGGTCAGCAGGGCCGAGATGGCGTAGGCGACCGAGAACATGGCGTGGTTCACGTTCATCAGGCTGCGGCCGGTCCGGGCCTCCACCTCGGAGACGCGGGCGTTCATGACGACGTCCGTGAGGCCCGACACCATGCCAAGGACGCAGAGAATGGCGAAGAACACCGGCATCGTCACCGCCACGGCGGGCAGCATCGCGGCGAACCCCAGCATCGCCGTCCCGAGCGGCAGGGCCAGCGCGCCCATCCGACGGTCCCACCGGGGGGCGAGGTAGAGCGTGAACGACAGGCCGATCGCGGTGGCCAGCAGCAGCAAGCCATAGGTCGCATCGTCCGCGCCGATCCGCGCCTTGAGCACCGGCGCCATGGCCGCGATGCAGCCCCAGGTCAGGCCCACGGCCATGAAAGCCGCGACGGGCGCCCGGCTGAGCGCTAGGGCGGAGAGGATGGACATGGACGACCCTTTCGCCGCGGATCCTAGCCGTGATCCTTCATCAGGCGCGCCTTCTGACGCTGCCAGTCGCGCTTGGCCGTGGCCTCGCGCTTGTCGTTGTTCTTCTTGCCCTTGCCGACGCCGATCTTGAGCTTCACGATCCCGCGGTGGTTGAAATACATGACCAGCGGCACGATGGTATATCCCTCGCGCGCGGTGGCGTTCCATAGGCGTGACAGTTCACGCCGCGACACCAGCAGCTTGCGGCGGCGGCGTTCCTCGTGCCCGAAGGTCTTGGCCTGGGCATAGGGGGCGATATAGCCGTTTACCAGCCACAGCTCGCCCTCCTTCACCTCGGCATAGCTTTCGGCGATGTTGGAACCGCCCTGCCGGAGGGATTTCACCTCGGAGCCTTCGAGCATGATGCCGCATTCGATATCGTCCTCGATCGCGTAATCGTACCGTGCCCGCCGGTTCTCGGCGATGACCTTGTAGTTCTTGTCTTTGTCGTCCTTTGCCATGGCCTGCACTTAAGTGCGGGCGGGCGGTCTGTCCACGGGGGAGACCTTGCCGGAGGCGATTATCCACCCGACCGCCACCAGCGCGCAGGCCCCGCCAGCCAGCCCCAGGGCCCACAGTCCCGGATCCGCGACCACCAGCCCGCCAATCACCGACCCGATGGCCGCGCCGACGTAGATGCAGGCGGCATTCAGGGCCAGCGCCACCGGCGCCTGCGGCCCGGCCAGCGAGACGAGCCGCATCTGCTGCCCCGCCGTGAAGCCGTAGCCGCAGGCGTTCCAGACAAAAAACAGCCCCATGGCAAGCCCGAGGGGCAAGGGCAGCAGCGACAGGATCGGCATGATCGCCACTTGCAGGCAGGCAAGCGCCAGAATGGTGCGCAGCGGCCCCAGACGGTCAGCCACCCACCCGCCCACCAGGTTGCCTGCGACGGCCCCGAGGCCACAGACGACAAGGGCAGCGGTGACGCCATCCCGGCTGAGGCCCATCCGGCCTTCGAGCAGGGGGGCGAGGTAGGTGAAGGGGATGTAGATCGCACCGAGGAAAACGGCGGTGAAGGTGATGGCCAGCATCAGCGGCCCGTTGACCAGCACCGAGGACAGGTCGCGCAGGCGGACCGGCTGGAACGTCAGCCCCGCAGGCACCCGCATCCACATCACCGCCGTGAAGGCGACGGCCAGCGCCGCCACCAGCCCGAAGGCCGCACGCCAGCCGTAGGTATAGGCGATCCAGCTGCCGGCGGGGACGCCCAGAACCTGTGCGATGGTGAGGCCCAGAAAGACCAGCGACAGGACCTTGCCGCGCTGTTCGGGCGCGGCGAGGCCTGCGGCGACAGCGGCGATCACGGGCGTGGTCATGCCCGCCCCCGCCGCCGCCAGAACCCGCGCCGCGAAAAGCCAGCCCGGCGTCGGGGCGAGCGCCGAGGCAAGGGCCGCCAGCGCGAAGAGCCCCATGCCGAAGACCATGACCCGCCGCCGCCCGATGCCGCCCGTCGCCGACACCAGCAGCGGCGACAGCGGCGCATAGGCCAGCGCATAGGTGGTCAGGACCCAGCCCGCCTGCGACGGGGTGAGCGACAGGTCGCGGGCCAGCGGCCCGAGCGCGCCGATCACGAGGAAGGCGCCCATCCCGATCACGAAGTTCGCCCCCGAGAAGACCCAGATCAGGCCCCGGGGCATGCCACTCAATTCAGCAGGCCGGCATGGCGCATGGCGTCGGCGATGCGGGCCTTGGTGCCCTCGGTCGCGGGGGTGAGCGGCAGGCGCACCTCCTCGGTGCAGCGGCCCAGAAGCGACAGGGCGTATTTCGCGCCGACAAGGCCCGGCTCGGCGAAGATGGCCTGATGCAGGGGCATCAGCCGGTCCTGGATGTCGAGGGCGGTGGCATAATCGCCCGCCAGCGTCGCCTCCTGCATCTGGCTGAGCAGGCGGGGGGCGACGTTGCAGGTGACGGAAATGCAGCCGGTGCCGCCCTGGGCGTTGAAGCCATGGGCCGTCGCATCCTCGCCCGAGAGCTGCACGAAATCCTTGCCGCAGGTCAGGCGTTGCGCGCTGACCCGGGCCAAGTCGCCGGTGGCATCCTTGACGCCGACGATATTGGGTAGCTTGGCCAGCTCGCCCATGGTGGCAGGCGACATGTCGACGACCGAGCGGCCCGGGATGTTGTAGATGATGATCGGGATGCCGACCTGGGCCAGCACCGTGAAATGGGCGATCAGCCCCGCCTGCGTCGGCTTGTTGTAATAGGGCGTGACGACGAGGGCCGCGTCGGCGCCCACGTCCTTGGCGAATTGCACGAAGCGCAGCGCCTCGGCGGTGTTGTTGGACCCTGCCCCGGCGATGACGGGCACGCGGCCCGCGGCGCGGGTGACGACGGCCTTGATGACGGCCTCGTGCTCGGCATGGGTGAGCGTGGGGCTTTCGCCGGTGGTGCCCACGGGAACCAGCCCGTGGGAGCCTTCGGCGATCTGCCAGTCGACCAGAGCGTTCAGCGCGTCGAAATCGACCGCGCCGTCCTTCAGGGGGGTGACCAGTGCGGGCATGGAGCCTTTGAACATCGGTGCGTCCTCCTGTTGGCCGAGATCGCGCGGAAACTAGCCGCAGGCGGTCAGGGCGGCAAGCCGATGGTTTGTGATGAATCACATCACTGCTAATGAGAGAGATAAAGGTGCGACACGGAGAAGTTCGCCCTATGTTGGGGTCATGATGCAGAGATTTCTTGTTGCGGGCTGTGTGGCCCTTGGCTTGCTCGCCCCGCTGCTGCCCGCACCGGCGGCGGCGAATGCGGCGCTGGAAACGGGGCTGGCGGAACTGCGCGCGGGCGACGAGGCGGCGGCGCGCGAGGCGATGACGCGGATCACCGACCCGGTGGCCCGCGACGTTCTGCTGTGGCACCTGCTGCGCAATCGGCTTGGCACCTTCCGCGAGGGTCAGGCGTTTCTGGCGCGCAACGGCGATTGGCCCGGGCTCGAGTTGTTGCGGGCGCGGGTCGAACTGGACATTCCGGTCACCATACCGCCCGCAGATGTCGTCGCGTTCTTTGCCGAAGACGCGCCGCAAACGTCGAAGGGCGCGCTGCTGCTGGCCATCGCCTATCGCGCCCTGGGCCGCGAGACCGAGGCCGAGATCACCGCCATCGACGCTTGGTTGACGATGCCGATGCCCGCGTCGAGCGAGGCGGGGTTCCTCGAGGTCTTCGGCCCGATCCTGCCCCCGTTCGACGGCGCGCGGCTGGATGCGATGATCTGGTCCGGCGATATCCAGTCGGCGGAGCGGGTGCTGGACCGGCTGGAAGGGCCCGAGGCCGACCTGGGCCGCGCGCGCATCGCCCTGCGGGAAGATCGCGACGGGGTCGATGCCCTGATCGAGGCGGTGCCGGCCGATCTGCGCGACCATCCGGGGCTGGCCTATGAGCGGTTTCGCTGGCGGCTGAACAAGGGGCGGACGGCGGATGCACTGACGATCCTGTTCGACTATGACGAGAGTGCGGACACGCTGGCCAACCCCGAAGCCTGGGGACAGCACCGCGAGCGGCTGGCACGCGGCCTGATGCAGGATGGCAATGTCGCCGCCGGATACCGCGTGGCGGCGAACCACCACCTGATCGGGGGCAACGAGGACACGGCAGGTCTGGAGTGGCTGGCGGGGTATATGGCGCTGCGCTTCATGAACGACCCCGGGCAGGCCGCCGAGCATTTCCTGGCCTTCGACGCCAATGTCGCTTCGCCCATCTCGAAGGGGCGGGCGGGGTACTGGCTGGGTCGGGCCTGGGAAGCGGCAGGCGAGACCGCCAAGGCCGCCGAGGCCTATGCCATGGGCGCGCGCTATCAGACCAGCTTCTATGGCCAGCTTGCCGCCGAACGCGCCGGCCTGCCGCCCGATCCGTTGATGGCGGGCACCGAAGCCTTCCCGCCCCTGGCCGAGGCGTCGTTCCGCGACAGCACCGCGCTGGCCGCCGCCCGCCTTCTGGCCGGGATGGGCGAGCGGAGCCTGGCCGAACGCTTCCTCACCCACATGGCCGAGGAATTGCCCCGGACCGATATCGGCACGTTGATCGACGTGGCGCTCGACGATCTGGACGACCCGCATATCGCCCTGCTGATCGCCAAGCGCGCCGCGCAATACGGGCACGAACTGCACCGGGGCTATTTCCCCGTGACCGACCTTGCTCGCCTCGACAGCCCGGTGGCCCCCGAGCTGGCGCTGGCCATCGCCCGCCGCGAAAGCGAATTCGACCCCGTCGTGGTCTCGGGGGCCGGGGCCGCCGGGTTGATGCAGCTGATGCCCGGCACCGCGCGCGAGATGTCGGAGCTGATCGGGTTGGATTACCGCCAGTCGGCGCTGACGACCGATCCGCTTTACAATGCGCGCCTCGGCACTGCCTATCTGGGCGAGCTGGAACTGGAATTCGGCTATTCGCCCATCCTCGTCCCCGCCGCCTACAATGCGGGCCCGTCGCGCGCGCGCCGCTGGTCCTCGGAACTGGGCGATCCGCGCAGTGCTTCGGTCGATGTGATCGACTGGATCGAGGACGTCCCCTTCGCCGAGACCCGCAACTACATCATGCGCGTGTCCGAAAGCCTGCTGCCCTATCACGCCCGCTTGAACGGCGTCCCAGACCGCGTCCCCCTGACCCGCTGGCTGCGAGAAGGCTACGGGGAGCTTGCACCGCCGACCGTCGGGGCGACGCGGGGGAATTGAGAACTACGGGGCAATATCAACGATTGGCTTTTTCCAGTCTTCGAGAAGTTCGCCACCCGCAAGATGTACATTTCAATGGCATTCCTTGCCGTGGTGCCATGATCAAGAACCGTTGCGTATAAGAATATGCATCAAGGAACGTCTCTCCGCCTGATATCAATCTCACAACTTTTAATCATACCGGAATGAAGCTGCAAATTACGCCGAATTCGTTTATCTGCTTATTAGATGCCACTCTCTCGAAAAACACCCCGGACCGGAATCAAGCCGAAGGCGCCGGTCTGATCGGCAACCCGCCCCGACCCTCAGGCCTTCCGGGCGCGCCAGAGGGTGAAGAGGCCCGCGGCGCAGACGATGGCACCGCCCAGGAGGACGTGTGTTTCGAGCGCTTCGCCGAACACGGTCACGCCGATGAGCGAGGCGAAGACCAGTTGCAGGTAGGCGAAGGGTTGCACGGTGCTGGCCTCGGCGACCTCGTAGCAGCGGATCAGCAGCCAGTGGCCAAGCGCGCCCGACACGCAGAGCGCGGCCATCCAGCCCCAGTCGGGCGGGCTCATGGGTTCCCAGAACCAGATGCCCACGGCGGTCATGGCGATGGCGCCCATGGTGCCGGTCCAGAAGAAGCTGGTCGCCGCCGTGTCCTTGCGGGCGACGTAGCGGGTGAGCAATCCGTAGAGCGCGAACATCAGTGCCGCCGTCAGCGGCAGAAGGGCCGCCGGGGCGAAGACCGACACGCCGGGTTGCAGGATCACCAGCACCCCGACGAAGCCCACGGCGATGGCGAGCCAGCGCCGCCAGCCCACCTTTTCGCCCAGGACAGGACCGGACAGCGCTGCGACCAGAAGGGGATAGGCGGCGAAGATGGCGTGGCTTTCGACCAGCCCCAGAAGAACAAAGCCCCCGACCATGACGCAGATTTCGGTGGCCAGCAGCAGGCCCCGGAACGCCTGAACCAGCGGTTGCGAGGTGGCCGCAGCCGCCCGGAGTCCCCCCGCCTTGCGCGACGCGATGGTCATCACGAAGGCCGCGAAAAACCAGTAGCGGATCATCACCACCATCAGGACGTTGTATTCCCCCGCCAGGTGCCGCGAGAAGCCGTCCTGAATGGCGAAGACCAGGGTCGTCGCGACCATCAGCCAGATGCCCAGACGATCGCCAGTCATGTCAGCCGCCCCCGTGTCATGTGTCGTTTGCGGCCATGGCCTGGCACGCGCTCGACCGTGAAGCCCGCGTCTTGCAGGGCGCGGCGGACGTGGCCCGCTGCCGTATATGTGGCGAAGGTGCCGCCCGGGGCGGTGTGCTGCGCGACCTCGGCCATCAGGGCGGCGTCCCAGAGTTCGGGGTTCCTGGCGGGCGAGAAGCCGTCGAGGAACCAGGCGTCGGCGCTGCCGTCCCAGGTCGGCAAGGTCGCACGGGCATCGCCCGGGACGATGGTCAGGTCCATGCCCGGCAGGTCGATCCGCATGGCCGGCCAGTGATCCAGCAAGGCCTCGGACGGCAGGTCGGGAAAGGCAGAGAGCGCGCGGGCCATGTCGTCGCGCCCCAATGGATAGGCCTCGAACGAGGTGAAGCGGAGGCGGCCCGGACCGGCCCAGGCCTGCGCCGTGACCAGCGCGTTGAGCCCGGTGCCAAAGCCCAGTTCGGCGATATGAAACCCGTCCCGCAGGCGCCCGGGCAGGTCGTTGCCGTCCAGAAACACGTGCCGCGTTTCCGCCACGCCATCGTCGAGCGAGAAATACGGATCGTCGAACCGCGTCGCGATCGGTGTCCCGTCGCGCCACTCCAGATCGGATGAGAGGTTTTCGTCGTCCATACCGTGCCCTATGCCCTCAGTCGGACAGGACAGGAAGAGGCAGGCCTTGGCAATCGACGTCACCGTATTCGGCGCGGGCATTTTCGGCCTGTCCTGTGCCTGGGCCCTGGCGCGGCGCGGCGCGCGGGTGCAGGTCATCGACCCGGCGGGTGTCGGCGCGGGGGCGTCCGGCGGCATCGTCGGCGCGCTGGCCCCCCATGTGCCCGAACAATGGAACGACAAGAAGGCCTTCCAGCTCGACAGTCTTCTGATGGCCGAGGCGTGGTGGGCGGACGTGGTGCAGGCGGGCGGCGGCGCGCCCGGCTATGCGCGCACGGGTCGGTTGCAGCCGATCCCCGACGCCGAGGCGCTGACCCGGGCCGAAGCGCGCGGGGTCGGAGCCGCCGAATTGTGGCGGGGTCAGGCGGTCTGGGACGTGGTCGCGGCACCCGACGATTGGTCCCCTGGCACGGCGCAGGTCATTCGCGACACACTCAGCGCGCGGATCCACCCGCGCCGCGCCTGCGATGCATTGGCCGCCGCGATCTGCGCCACCGGCGGGCGGATCGAGACATCGGGAGAGGCGCGGGGCCTGACGCTGCACGCCACCGGATGGACCGGGCTTGCCGCGATGACCGACACGCAGGGCCGCGCGGCGGGTGGCGGGGTCAAGGGTCAGGCGGTCCTTCTGGATCTGGACCGTCGCGATCTGCCACAGCTCTATGCCGACGGGTTGCACATCGTGCCCCATGCGGATGGGACCACGGCCATCGGCTCCACCTCCGAGCGGGACTTCGACAGAACCGGAACCGACGCGCAATTGGACACGGTTCTGGCGCGCGCCGTTGCGGCGGTGCCCGCATTGGCGGCGGCGCGGGTTCTGACCAGATGGGCGGGGGTGCGGCCCCGGGCCCGGTCGCGGGCGCCGCTTCTGGGACCATGGCCCGGACGGCCCGGGCATTTCATCGCCAATGGCGGTTTCAAGATCGGCTTCGGCATGGCCCCCAAGGTGGCCGAGGTCATGGCCGACCTTATGCTGACCGGACAGGGCGACATTCCCGAAGCCTTCGGCACCGCGGGGCTTGCGCCCGGCCCCGGTCGGGATTAATCGGCCCCCCTGCCCCGCCGGGGCCATGTCTCCGACCACCATGTAAAAACGGACTTACATCATGATCTTCGCAATTCTCGCCATGGGGCTGATCGTCGTCGCCTCCAACATCGGGGTCCAGTTCCTGATCGCCGACGGATGGCTCACCTGGGGGGCGTTCAGCTATCCGCTGGCCTTCCTCGTCACGGACGTCACCAACCGCCTTTACGGGCCGCAAAAGGCGCGGGTCGTCGTGCTCGCGGGCTTTGCCGTCGGGCTTGTCTGCTCGCTGATCGGGACACAGATCATGGGCGAGTTCGGGCCGCTTGTGACGCTGCGCATCGCGATGGCGTCGGGGCTGGCGTTCCTTGTGGCGCAGATGATCGACCTTGCCGTCTTCTCGCGCCTGCGGGAGCGGCAGTGGTTCGTCGCACCGCTGACCTCCTCGGTGATCGGGTCGGTGGTGGATACGGCGCTGTTCTTCACCATCGCCTTCGCCGGTTTCCTCGCGTTTCCCGTGGCTTGGGGCGACGTATCCTGGGCGCAGGAGGCGACGGCTGTGGGGCCGCTCTGGGTCGGGCTGGCTTTGGCGGACTGGTCCGTCAAGATCGCGGTCGCGCTTTTGGCGCTGGTGCCTTTTTGGGCCATTACGCGAAAGTTTGCACAACGGGTTGCTTAAAGGGGGTTGACGCATACCAGATGTGTGCCACTTTCGGGTCATCGGCAACCCATTGAAAGGAGGTGATCCAGTGTCAAGAAAGATGGTGGAGAAGTGCGTCGGGACAATCCTGGAGACGCGTGGCTGAGGCAGCCCTTACCACGTGATATCAACAGGTTGAGGGCTCTCTAACCGACCCCACCTCCTGAACTTTCGGAAGGCCGCCCCGTGTCGAAGGGCGGCCTTCTTTCCGTTCGGCCCACGGGTCCTGCGGCGACCCCGGAGCGGCGCTGAATTTCAGGGGTGATGCACGGGTGATCCACGTCGGATATACGTCCGACGTAAGTCCGCCCACGCCCACGCCCCCGGAGCCGCCATGCCGCTGCGCATCACAGACAAGATCGAGATCGCCGACTGGGAAATCACCGAAAGCTTCGTGCGCGCGTCGGGCCCGGGCGGGCAGAACGTCAACAAGGTGTCGTCGGCGGTGGAACTGCGGTTCGAAGCGGAGCGCTCCCCGTCCCTGCCCGGCCCGGTCAAGACGCGGCTGCGGCGGCTGGCGGGGCGGCGGTGGACGAAGGACGGGGCGGTGGTGCTGCAGGTGTCCGAAGAACGCAGCCAGGCCCGCAACCGCGAAATCGCCCGCGACCGCCTGACCGACCTGATCCGCGCCGCCACCGTGACCCCCAAACCCCGCGTCAAAACCCGCGTCTCCGCCAACCAGAAGCGCAAGCGCGTGGAGGCGAAGAAGAAGCGGGGGGAGGTCAAGGCGTTGAGGGGTGGGGTGGAGGATGTTTAGGGCCGGTAGTGTGGTTGGCGCGCGGGCGTAGGGCGGGGTTCACCCCGCCGTTCGGAGGGTGGGTCGTGGTTGGATAGATAGTGGGTTGGAGGCCCACGCTACTCTTACTTCAAACCTCTTCTACGCTTTCGTCATCATCATCTTCCCACAGTCCGATCTCTAGAATGCGGATTTCTGGGTTTCCGAGCTGCCATCGCTGACCTGTTCGCTCAAGGTCGCCGGTGACAGCAACGGGCTTCTTGTCTCGATGAGCGGAAATTGCAGTATGATACTGCTCCTGCGAAAGCTGTGCGACTACCGATTGGCTTTTCCCTTCGAAATCCGCTTTAAAAGTAACAATCCCATCCTTACTGCCTGTGTCTCTTGACAAACGCTTGACGGACGCAATCAGTGTTTGATTGGGTTTAGGTCGCTTTTCCTTAAACTTTCTAGCTGCTTCCCTTAGAATCGCCGAATCGTTCTCAGTGAACGAATAGCAAGAGAACTTCTCAGGTGTTGGTCTAGTTGTCGCCCAATTTATCGACAAATCTATTTCGTCCGTTTTGTCGATAATGTTGGCAATAGCCTCACAGAGGTTCGCGCTTACCCCCACGCCGACAGAGCTTTCAAAGAACTCCATAGCGTTTCCAGAAACTGCCTCACCGATACCAACCTGAATTGCTCTCAATCCAGTTGCGAGTCGCCGCGTTACTTGTCGCTCAAATGGATCATCGCGCATTTCAGGCCAATCCTCGGACAAATTCATTTGCAGAGAGGGAGGAACTGGAGCAAGTATCGGGGCTATGAAGCTACCCACTTCCGTTTGCCCCAAGCGCACTCTTTCGAGATACTCGTTCGCATCCTTGTTCGCTCCCGCCCTATAAACTGCTTGCGGATTGACTGTGGAGCACGCTGCAGCTAACAAGACTTCCCTCGCTTGACTGATCAAATTCAGCCCTCTTTGCAGCGATATTGTCCCATCATCGTCATGCCCCCTAGCACGAAACCTAATCACGTCATGTTCCGCGTCAATCAGAGACTTAAAAATTGAAATTAAAGGCTGATCCGTATTTCTTGAGAAGATATCCATTATTCTTTGGACTACTGAAGTGTAGTCTAAAAATTTATCCGTGCGCGGGATAATGATTTCGGGACCAGCACTGCGCACATAGACATCTGCGATATCTCTATATGCTTCGGTTTTCTCCCAACCGTAATTCCGCGCCATAGCAGCCAGTGCCGACGGCGACACCGCAGCCAATGCGTCACGATCAATCGAAGACGTACTCACAAGACTTGCCTTTTTCGTATCCTGTTCATAATCAACGGGAGAGATATTTCATTGAACCGCTGCGAGGACGGAATCGATATAGTGGTAGAAGTCGTATTCGATGTCTGCGGAAAACCATTCAATGACATCCAGTACGCCTTTTGCTTAATCAAAAGGCTCTCGTCACCACAGACAATCCACTCCTCGGAACACCTTTCTAATCCGCACAGAACTAGTATTCTGGGGACTATAGTATTTCCAATCAAGAGATCATAATTTCTCTGTTTTAATGGATATTTAATCACTCCATCGTCGTCAGCTGGCAAGTTTACAGTTCCTTTCAGCTGAATATCGAGAGTTGGAAGCATATCCCCTCCGTCACGGAGCTGAATATCAACCCCATCAACGTCGAAGTCTTGCTCGGAAGCAACGTATCCCAGCCGTGCAGCCAGCGCCTTTACATAAGCTTTCGTCACAGCTTCTTCGCGAAGTGTAGGTGTCAAGAGCATGAGTAGCAATCTGCGTTACTTTGAGGCAAAAATATGGCGGCATTCCGCGTAGTCAAACCACAACCTCCATAGCCTTCTGCCGCCCCACCCCAAACACCCGCTTGTAGCGCTCGATCTCGGCGGCAGGCCCCATGGCCTTCTTGGGGTTGTCCGACAGTTTGACCGTGGCGCGGCCGTCCGCCTCGACCGCCTTGCAGACCAGAGAGAACGGGGCCAGGGCGTCATCCGCGACCAGACCGCGGAAATCATTGGTCAGCAACGTCCCCCACCCAAACGACACCCGGACGCGGCCCGAGAACTGGGCGTGGAGGGCGCAGATCTTGTCGACGTCCAGCCCGTCCGAGAAGATGATCAGCTTGTCGCGCGGGTCCTCCCCCCGTGACTGCCACCAGCGGATCGCGGTTTCGGCCCCCGTCGCGGGGTCGCCCGAATCGATGCGGATGCCCGTCCAGCCCGCCAGCCAGTCGGGCGCGTTGTCGAGAAACCCCTGGGTCCCGTAGGTGTCGGGCAGGATGATGCGCAGGTTGCCCGAATGCTCCTCGTGCCAGTCGGCCAGCACGTCATAGGGGGCGCGGGCCAGAGCCGCGTCATCGGGGGCGAGGGCGGCATAGACCATGGGGAGTTCGTGGGCGTTGGTGCCGATGGCCTCCACATCCCGGTTCTTGGCGATGAGGCAATTGGAGGTGCCGGTGAAGTTGTCGCCCAGCCCCTCCTGCATCGCCTGGACGCACCAGTCCTGCCACAGGAAGCCGTGGCGGCGGCGGGTGCCGAAGTCGGCGAGGCGCAGGTTTTCGAGCGGGCGCAGGCGTTCCACCTTTTCCCAGACGCGGGTCATGGCGCGGGCGTAGAGGACCTGCAGCTCGAACCGGCCCATGGTGGCGAGGACAGCGCGGGAGCGCAGTTCCATCAGGATCGCGAGGGCGGGGATTTCCCAGAGCATCACCTCGGGCCAGGTGCCCGCGAAGGTCAGTTCGTACTGGTCGCCCACCCGTTGCAGGTCGTAGGGCGGCAGGCGGAGCTGTTCGAACCACTCCATGAAGGCGGGCGTGAACATCTGGCGTTTGCCGTAGAAGGTGTTGCCCCTGAGCCAGGTGGATTCGCCCCGGGTGAGCGAAAGCGTGCGCACGTGGTCGAGTTGTTCGCGCAGTTCGGATTCGTCGATGAGGTGCGCGAGGGGGATATGGGTGGAGCGGTTGATAAGCGAGAAGGTCACCTGCGTGGTGGGGTGGTTGCGGAACACCGACTGGCACATGAGCAGTTTGTAGAAGTCGGTGTCGATCAGGGACCGGACGATCGGGTCGATCTTCCATTTGTGGTTCCAGACGCGGGTGGCGATGTCGTGCATGGGTCGGTCCTCCGGGGGGTACTAGAGCAAACGGCGGCGCGGCGCGGAAGGGGTGATTGCCCCGGGGGGCCGGGAATTGCCCCGTTGTGGTCATTGTCGGGCCATGGAGCGGCGGAAGGGTGACGGGCAGGAAACAGCAAGAGGCCCGAGATGCCGCAGCCAAGTTATCATGTGGACGTGCATTACCTGATGCCGCGCGAGATGTTCGAGGACGAGGAGCGGGCCGCAGCACTGCGCGCCGCCGGGATCGAGGCCGAGAGCGTGGCGAACACCGTGCTGCTGTTTCGCGATCCGGCGGCGGTAGAGGCGTTGCGGCAGGCCCCGACCTGGCTGCGCGAGGCGATGGAGGCGGCGGGGTTCGGATTTGTCGAATCCGGCGGGACGGCCCCGATCGAGCGGTTCGACCTGCTGGAAGACCGCCACAGGATGCGCAAGTTCAAGACCCTGCTGGAGACGTTGAAGGCCCATGAGAACGGATGGGACCGGTTCCGGGGCGGGTTCGACACGCGTCTGCTCTGGGCGCATGAATCGCGGATGCAGGCGCTGGCGGCGGCCAAGCAGGGCGATACGAGGTGGCAGGAGGTCATGAACGTCTGCCTCGACGCCGCGGCGCAGCTGGAGCACAAGGCCGGTGAGCCGTCACCCGACTGGCCCACGGAGACCCATGTTCGCGCGGCGCAGGCCGCAGATGACGCGGTACGTACCGGGGATGCAAAGCGGCGCAAGGCGGCGACGCGTTCGAGCCGGACATCGGGCGGAGGTCTGCGCTGGCTGCGCAAGGCGGCCCTTGTCGTGATCATCCTGGGCTTGCCCTTCTATGGCCCGTTCCTGACGAACCCGGGGATGATGGTCAGCTTGATGTCCGGCAACTGACCGGCGGCGGGCGGCGGAACCGTCACATCGAACGACACATGCCGCTCCGCATCGGATCGACGGCTGACCGCTATCGCGCCGACCCCAGACCGCGCGACAGGCGGCGGCGTTCGGCATCGAGAGAGGTCGGCGCATGGCGGCTGGCCCGCAAGGCGGCATCGATATCCTGTCCGTCGAGGGCGGCGGCGGCCAGGGTGGCCAGCCCGTGGGTCGGCGCGAGGGTGATGCCCTTGAGGGCGGCGCGGGCGAGGGATTGGGCGGTGATGTGGATGATCTGCGCCGGGAGGGTGCCGGTGCCGGGCCTGGCGTCGCCCTCGGCAATGGCCTCGCAGGCGGTGACGTCACGGCTCACGTAGGTGCGGCAGATCATCGGGCGCGCATCATAGGCGCGGCAGAGGCGGGTTTCGGGGTCAAGCGACGGACAGCCCTGCGGGTGCCAGTCGCGGCCATCCGGTTGGCCCCGGAGCGGAGTGAGGGCGGCATGGAGGGCGCGGGCCTCGGACGCGGTGATGGTGCCGCCGTCGTCCCCCGGAAGGATGCAGCAGAAGGCGCAGCCCGCCGCGCAGTCCAGCCCCTCGGGCGCGGCGCTGCGGTCGATGAGGGCCTGGGCTATGGTGCGTGCGGCCTCTCCGTCGGACAGGGCGCGGACAGTGGCGGCGAAGGTGCCCCGTTGCGCGCCCAGCCAGGCTAGGAGCAGGCTTCGCGCCTGTTCGGTGACCTGGGGTGCAGCCCCCGGAAGACGTGCCGTCGCAATCGCCTCGCGCAGGGCGGGCAGGTCGGTGGCCGGGCCCTTGCGGGCGGCGCGGCGGGCGGTGCGGGGGGATCGGGCCATGGGGCCTCCGGGCGCGGGTCAGGTCAGATGCGCTTAGACCAAAGCCATGGGGGCGGCGAAAGGGGGTTCGGCGCCGCAGTCAGCGCGATGGTCGCAGGGGCATCACGAGTTCGCGTTGACCGATCTGGGGGATCGCGCCCAAAGCATGCAGGAAAGCCGCGAAACCCGCATCGTCGGCCTGAACGTTGAACACCCGGAGGGGTGTCGCGCCAAAGGTGGCCTGAGCGGCGGAGATCAGGGAGCGGCCCAAGCCCCGTCGGCGACGGTCCGCACGGACCGCGATCTGGGCAACGGTGCCGGTGGCGGTGATGGCCGCAAGATAGCCCGTCGGCCCGCTGGCATCGCGCAGGAGCAGGCAGGTCAGACGGTCCGGGATTGCGGCGAGGGAGCGGTCGCTGTTCTGCCACGTCGGACCCCAGGACCGCAGGCGCGGAGCGGCGTCGACGATGGCGTCCCAAGGGACGGTGACGATGTCGGCAGAGGCCCGCTGCGTCGCCGTGGGGGCCGGGATGGTCGCGCAATCGAGCCACCGGGCCACCGTCATGCCAAGCCCGAAATAGAGGCCCGCCGCGATGTCGTTGCCGTCCATCACCTCGGTCTGGAAGGAACGGACGCCGCGCCTGCGCAACTCGGCAAGGCAGGCCTCGGCCAATTGCCGGGCCAGGCCCCGCGACCGAAAGACGGGGCGCGTTCCGCTGGCGATGAGATAGGCGCGGTCGTCGCGATGCGAGACAAGCCAGATCGCGGCGATCGACCCCTCGACGACGGCCACGAAGGACGCCGCGCGGTCCAGCCCGCGTTGCCGCATCATGGTGGCGAACGCATCCTCGGTCAGCTGCATCGGCACGGCGTAGTCGGAAAAGGCGTCGTTCATCGCTGCGCAAAGGTCCGCATCCGCGATGTCCTGGGCGGTTCGGATGTCGATCATCGGCTTCTCCGGTTCAAACGGAAAAGGGCGCCCCGAAAGGCGCCCCCCTCGATCTAGTGCAGTCGGGTCACTCAGCCGGGATGCCCGCGCCCAGGACCGGAGCGCTCGCGCCCTCGATCTTGTCGTGGGTGGTGGCGACGCCCGCGCGCTGGCGGCGGCCATCGTTCCAGATCGCCTTGAGCAGCGAGATGCACATCAGCACCATGACCGCCGAGAAGGGCAACGCGCCGATGACCATGGCCGTTTGGATCGCCGAGGTTCCGCCCGACACGAGCAATCCCGCCACGACGACGCCCAGAGCCACACCCCAGAACAGGATGTGCGGACGCGCCTTGGGCCCTTCGTCGCCGGCCGCGTTGATCGTGTTCACGATCAGAACGGCCGAGTCCGCCGACGTCACGAGGAACGTCATCAGCAGGACCACGATCAGGAGCGACATGCCCCAGGACAGGATTTCCGAGATCGGCTGCAACATCAGCGTCGTCATCGCGAAGATCTTGTCCCCGTCGGGCGCCCCGAAGATCGACCCGTTGGCCGTGCCGTTCAGTTCGAGGTCGATGGCGGTGCCACCGGCCCAGGCGAACCAGACAAAGCACATCAGCGCGGGCACGATCATCGCCCCCAGAACGAATTCCCGGATCGTGCGACCCCGGGAGATGCGCGCCAGGAACAGGCCCACGAAGGGGGCGAAGGCAATCCACCAGGCCCAGTAGAAGACCGTCCAGCTGCCCTGCCATCCGGCGAGTTGTGCCGCGACGGACCCCTCGACCCCGTCATTGCCCCAGACCGTGACCAGCATGGCGGGTGTTGCGACAAGGTAGTCGAACAGGCCGACCGTCATCGCCTGGAAGCCGAAGAACGTGGCCCCGAAGAGGATGAAGAAGGTCAGAAGGATGATCGAAAGACCCATGTTGATGTTGGAGAGCCACTTGATGCCCTTGCCCACGCCCGAGAGCGCCGACAGGGTCGAAGCCCCCATGATCACCAGCAGGGCGGTGATGATGCCGAAGGTGGTCACCGCGCCCTCGGCGTCGGTCAGACCGCCGATCCCGATGCGGGTCAGGCCCGCCGCGAACTGCGCCACGCCGAAACCCAGGGTCTGGGCGACGCCCAGAATGGTGGCGATGACGGCGACGATGTCGATGATGTGACCCAGCACACCCGACAGGTGCCGACCGAACAAGGGCGTCAGGGCCGACCGGATCGTCAACGGCAGGCCGCGACGATAGGTGAAGAACGCAAGGCACAGGCCCGCGACCGCGTAGCAGGCCCAGGCCGCAAGACCCCAATGCAGAT
This sequence comes from Jannaschia pohangensis, assembly GCF_900113875.1. Classification (GTDB taxonomy): domain Bacteria; phylum Pseudomonadota; class Alphaproteobacteria; order Rhodobacterales; family Rhodobacteraceae; genus Jannaschia; species Jannaschia pohangensis. Next base: position 261,057 of record NZ_FORA01000002.1, read on the forward strand.
AGGACCATTTGTAGGCGTTCATGACGTTGTCGGCGCCGCTTGCCGTGGCCAGCCCCTTGATGACATCAGGGTTGTTCTGGAAGTGATAGACGGGTTCCGCCACGGACCAGGTCAGCATGCCGACCCCGATGCCCGCGCCGAACATCATGGAGAACCACGAGAAGTTGCCGAACTCGGGCTTTTCGCCCTCGAGACCCAGGTTCATCCGACCCCCCGTCGGCCAGATCGCGAGACCCAGGCAGACCGCGACGAAGAACGCCACGACCCAGACGTACCAGGCGGCGAAGTTCTGCAGGATGAAGCTGTTCATTCCGTTGAGGACCGCTCCGGACTGGATGGGCCAGAAAATGGCCCAGACGCACAGCGAGCTGATGATGATCTTGCCCGGAACCGCGACGCTGGTCGCGAAGCCGTTGTAGAAGCCGCCCTCGCTTGTCTTGATGGACAGCTGAGTCAACGGTGGGTCGATATCTTTGGACATTTGGTGCCTCCTCACTCAATTCCCGGCGTCAGCCTGCGCGCAATTCGCTTCAACACGAAACAAAAAAAGCAGTTTTCCGGGAATAGGGCCGAATTCGACCCTATTTATGCCGAAATCGGCTTGGACGACTGATCCGTCGCGCGCCGGGAACGGGACTCTGGAGGGGTTCGGCGCGCCTGCCTGACATGGGCGAGGGCGGGATCAAGCCAGAATCACACCCGCTTCGGTCATGCCCCGGCGCGCCTGTGCCAGGCTGTCGTTCAGGTCGATGGCCCGGCAAAGCTCGGTCAGGACGGTGACGGAAAAGCCCGCGTCGGCGGCGTCGACGGCGGAATAGTTGACGCAGAAATCCTCGGCCAGGCCGACGAAGGTCAGATCGGTCACGTCGAGGGTGCGCAGAAGACCGGCCAGACCCGTGGGCGTCTTGCGATCGTTCTCGAAGAACGCGGAATAGCTGTCGACGGCGGGGTTCATGCCCTTGCGGATCACGGCGCGGGCGCGGTCCGTGTCCAGTTCGGGATGGAAGTCGGCGTCGGGCGTGCCCTGAATGCAGTGATCGGGCCAGAGAACCTGCGGACCATAGGGCATCTCGACCATCTCATACGGGGACTTGTCCGGATGGGACGAGGCGAAGGACGAATGGCCCGCCGGGTGCCAGTCCTGCGTCAGGATCACATGGTCAAACGTCGGCATCAGCGCGTTGATCCCGCCCACGATCTGATCGCCGCCGGGCACGGCCAGGTTGCCGCCGGGGCAAAAGCCGTTCTGCACATCGATGACAATCAGGGCGCGGGTCATGTCGGTCTCCGGTCTGGGATGGCGCGAGGGTAGCGCTTGAGGCGCGGGGCGCAACGGCTTATCCCGCGCGACCATGTACCGGATCGCAGCGCTCTACCGTTTCACGCCCTTTGCCGACCCCGCCGCCCTGCGGGGGCCGCTGCTGGAGGTTTGCGAGGCGAACCGGGTGACGGGCACGCTTCTGCTGGCGCGCGAGGGGATCAACGGGACCATCGCCGCCCGGCCCGAGGGGCTGGAGGTGGCGCTGGCCCATATCCGCGCCCTGCCCGGTTGCCCAGACCTCGCCCCGAAATTCGCGAATGCGACCGAGGCGCCCTTCGGCCGGATGAAAGTGCGGCTCAAACGGGAAATCGTGACCATGGGCCAGCCGGAGGTCGATCCGTTGGCGGGGGTCGGGCACTACGTGACGCCGCAGGACTGGAACGCTGTGGTGCGCGACCCCGGAACCGTCGTGATCGACACGCGCAATGCCTATGAGGTCGCCATCGGCACCTTTCAGGGTGCGGTCGATCCGGGAACCGAGGCCTTCGGCGAATTCCCTGCCTGGTGGCAGGCCAATCGCGAGCGTCTGCGCGGCAAGCGGATCGCCATGTTCTGCACCGGCGGCATCCGCTGCGAGAAATCGACGGCCTACCTGCGTGGCGAGGGGGTGGAGGATGTGGTCCATCTGAAGGGCGGCATCCTGAATTACCTGGAACAGGTCCCCGAGGAAGACAGCCTCTGGCAGGGCGGATGTTTTGTCTTCGACGACCGCGTGAGCGTGGGCCACGGTCTTGCGGAAACCGGGCACGTCCTGTGTCACGCCTGTCGTCGCCCCCTGTCGCCGCAGGATTGCGACCGCCCCGAATATGAAGCGGGCGTTCAGTGCCACCAATGTGTGGAGCAGTTCGACCACGCCGATCGCGCCCGGTTCCGCGAGCGCGTGAAACAGATCGCCCTGGCCAGATCACGCGGCGCGCGTCACCTGGGCAGCTAGGGCAGGACCGGACTACAGGTCGAGTTCTTCGCTTCGATCCAGCTGCGTCCAGCGACGTGTGAGAAGCCGGACAAGCACGACGGCCCCGAAGACCGCGACGGCAAGCATAAAGAAGTCGGTCATCCGTTCCTCCCACAAACGAAAGCCATGGATCGAGATTACCATGGGTTGTCGAGTTCACCAACACTGTGTTCAGTCAGGCCATGGGATCGGCGATTGTCATCGGAACGGGCGTAATCGGGGCGGCAACGGCGCTGGCCCTGGCGCGGGCTGGCTGGATCGTCACATCGGTCGACCGCAACGCGATGGCGGGGCATGGCTCCACCTCGGCTTCGTCCGGCGTGATCCGCATGCATTATTCCACCCGCGAGGGCACGGCCCTGTCCTGGGAAGGACAGCACCACTGGGCGGATTGGGCCGGATACCTGGGCCTGCCCGATGGCACGGCTTTGGCGCCGTTCCGCAAGGTCGGCTGCCTCGTGATGAAACACGCGAGCAACGGCGACCTTCGCCGCAACATGGAGCATAGCGAGGCCCTGGGCATCCCCTTCGAGGTCTGGGAGCCGGAGACGATTCGCAAGCGGCTGGCGCAACCCGACCTGCGCTGCTTCTGGCCGCCCCGCCGCCCGGACCACGGCGCCTTCGGCATGCCGACGGGCGGCAACATCGCGGGCGGCGTCTTCTGGCCGGATGCGGGCTACGTCAGCGACCCGGCGCTGGCCGCGCAGAACCTGCTGGCCGCTGCCGCCGCGCGCGGGGCGCAGATCGTGCGGGGCGAGGTGACGGGCATCCTGCGCGACACCCGCGTCCGGGGCCTGCATCTGGCCGACGGGCGCGAATTGCGGGCGGATGTGGTGGTCAACGTCGGGGGGCCCGCGTCGTCGCGCCTGAACCGCATGGCGGGCGTCGCCGCCGGCATGGCCGTGACGACCCGCCCGCAGCGGATGGAGACGGCCTATCTGCCCGGTCCGCCCGACTTCGACATGGCGCGCGACGGGATCGTGGTGTCGGATGCGGACATCGGCTGCTATGCCAAGCCGGACGTCGGCGGCGGCGTGTCGGTCGGCACCGAGGGCCCGGCCTGCGACACGCCCGACTGGATCGAAGGTGATACGACCGAACGGGACACCGTCGGCGAACAGGCAGAGGTTCAGGCGATGCGCTATGCCCAGAGGATTCCCACGGTGCCCCTGCCCCGCCGGATGGCCGGGGCGGTCGGCATCTATGACGTGACCGAAGACTGGCTGCCGATCTATGACCGCAGCGACCTGCCGGGGTTCTACATGGCCTGCGGCACCAGCGGGAACCAGTTCAAGAACGCCCCCGTGGCGGGCCGGATCATGGCCGCCCTGATCGCGCATTGCGAAGGCGGCGGCGATCACGACCGCACGCCGCTGGCGTTCACGCTGCCCTATACCGGCAACACCATCGACCTTGGCCATTTCTCGCGGTTGCGGCAGGCGAACCCGGCCAGCAGCTTTTCGGTGCTCGGATGATGCCGCTCGTCCTATTGCCCGGGATGATGTGCGATGCGCGCCTGTTCGCGCCCCAGATCGCGGCCCTGTGGGATCGTGCCGTGCAGGTCAGTCCGATCACCGGGGCCGACACCACCGCCGCGCTGGCCCAGGCGGTGCTGGCGGCGGCCCCGCCCCTTTTTGCGCTGGCGGGCCTCAGCATGGGGGGCATCGTCGCGATGGAGATGCGGGCCATCGCGCCCGACCGGATCGCGGGCCTGTGCCTGATGGACACCAACCCCAAGGCCGAACATCCCAAGGTCGCCGAAGCCCGCGAAGCGCAGATGGCCCGCATCCGCAGGGGCGAGTTGCGCGCCGTCATGCGCGACGAGATGAAGCCGAACTATCTGGCCGACGGGCCGGGGCGGGAGGGCATTCTAGAGACCGTGATGCACATGGCGGAAACGCTCGGACCCGACGTCTTCCTGCGCCAGTCGCGCGCGCTGATGACCCGTGCCGACCGGCAGGAGACCTTGCGCGGCGTGACCGCACCCGCGTTGGTGCTCTGCGGGCGCGAGGATCGGCTCTGCCCCGTCCATCGCCACGAATCGATGGCGGAGCTGATCCCGGGGGCCGAGCTGCGCATCCTGAACAACGCGGGCCACCTGCCGACGCTGGAGCAGCCGGGCGCCACCACCCTCGCGCTGCGCCAATGGCTTGCCCGGGTGGACGACGCATGACCCATCAGGCGCTCATCATGCTGGCGGCCGGGATCGGCATTCCCATCCTCGCGGCATTGAACGCAAGGCTCGGGGCCAATATCGGCGCGCCCGCTGCGGCAGCCGTGGTGTTGTTCACCGTGGCCCTTGTGACGGCGGGGGCGGCCTTGGCGGTGACGGGTCCGGCGGCCTTGACCCGCGTTGCGGGTCAGCCCTGGCATTTGTTCCTGGCCGGTGTCCTGATCGCCTTCTACGTCCTGTCCGTCACGTTCATCGCGCCCAGTTTCGGGGTTGGCAACGCGGTGTTCTTCGTCCTTATGGGACAGATGATTTCCGCCGCCCTGATCGACCAGTTCGGGCTTTTCGGGGCGCGCGTGGTGCCCCTGTCCCCGATGCGCGCGCTTGGTCTCGTGGCCATGGTGGGTGGCCTGGCCCTGACGCAGTTGGCCGGGCGGAGTTCGTGACGGCGCAGGTGTTGCAGAGCGACCGGCTGACCCTGCGGCCATTGTCGGCCAAGGACGGGGCCTTCGTCGCCGCATTGATTTCCGACCCCCGGGTGCGTCGCTATCTGGGCGGGCCGGTGCCCGTGGCAGAGCAGCCCGCAACCGTCGAGCGCTATCTGGCAGAGGCGTGGATTTGGTGCGTCCAGCCGCGCGGGTCCACCGGGGCCGTCGGCCTGATGTCCCTGTCGCCCCACCATGACGGCGCGGACACGGAGCTGTCGTTTCAGATGATGCCCGGGGTCTGGGGTCGGGGGCTGGCGTCCGAAGGGGCGGCGCGTCTGTGCCGGCACGGGCTGACCGACCTCGCCCTGCCCCGGGTGCTTGCCGAGACGCAGGCCGCCAACGCCCCCGCGCGGCGCCTGTTGAACCGGATCGGAATGCCCGAAGTGCGGCGCACGCAGCGCTTCGGGGCCGTGCAGGTCATCCACGCGACGCCCACCCACCCTTGACGCCGGGCGACCACGTGGCATCACCGGGGGCATGAGCGACACCTCCCCTTCCCCCGGCTTCATCGGCCGCCTGACCGGCGCGCTGGACGGTTTCATCCAGCGCTGGCTGCCCGAACCGCTGGTCATCGTGATCCTGCTGACCTTCTTCGTCTTCGCCCTCGGCATCGCGGTCGAGGGGGCGGCCCCCGCAGACATGCTGACCTATTTCGGGGACGGGTTCTGGGACCTGCTGACCTTCGCGATGCAGATGGCGCTGGTGCTGGTCACGGGCTTCGTCTTTGCCACCACGCCGCTGTTCGCTCGGCTTCTGGGCTGGATCGCGCGGCGGGCGCGGACAGCGGGTCAGGCCATCGTGCTGGTGACGCTGGTCTCGCTGGCGGCCAGTTTCGTGAACTGGGGCTTTGGCCTGGTGATCGGCGCGCTCTTCGCCAAGCGGTTGGCGCGCGAGGTGCCCGAAGTCGATTACCGCGTCCTGATCGCGGCAGGCTATAGCGGGTTTCTGATCTGGCACGCGGGGCTGTCGGGGTCGATCCCGCTGACGGCGGCGACGCCCGGCAACTTCCTCGAGGACGAGATCGGACTGATCCCCGCGTCCGAGACGATTTTTGCCCCCTTCAACCTGATCCTGCTGGCCGTGATCGCCTGCGGCCTGCCTTTCCTCAACCGGATGATGCTGAACCACGGCGGCAGGGTCGTGCGCGCGGGCGACCTGCATCTGGAGGACGAAGATGCGGAGGAGCCCGAGGTCGCGCCCCGGACACCCGCCGCCCGTCTGGAGCACACGCCTTGGATCGGGCGGGGGATCGGCGGCTTCGGGCTGGCCATCCTGGCGTTGCAGGTCGTCCGGGGCGAGTTCTCCCTGACGCTTAACACCGTCAACTTCGCCTTCCTCTTTGCGGCGTTCCTGCTGCACGGCTCGGCCCATGCGTTCCTGAGGGGGCTGGATCAGGCCGTCAAAGGCGTGGGCGGCATCCTGATCCAATTTCCGTTCTATGCGGGCGTCATGGGGATGATGGTCGGATCGGGGCTGGCCGCATCGCTGACGGACGTCTTCGTGGGGGCCGCCAATTCCACGATCCTGCCCCTGCTCGCGTTCCTGTCGGCGGGCGTCGTCAACGTGCTGGTCCCGTCGGGCGGTGGCCAGTGGGCGGTGCAGGGCCCGATCATCATGCCCGCCGCCGAAGCGCTCGGGGCCGACAAGGCCCGCGTCCTGATGGCGATTGCCTGGGGCGACGCCTGGACCAACATGATCCAGCCATTCTGGGCCCTGCCCGCGCTGGCCGTCGCGGGACTGAGCGCGCGGGACATCATGGGGTTTTGCGTGCTGGTCCTGCTGGTCTCGGGCGTGGTACTGGGTGTCGGCCTGACCTTCCTGCCCTGACCCCCGGCGTCCAACGACCCCGTTTCAAGAACGCAGTGCTGACCTTCTGGGGCCGACGGACCCAACTGTGGCATCTTTGCGGCAGCAATGTGGCATGGCGGCACCATCGCGGTCGATCGCGCGCAACGGGGCCGCGGTCCCCGTTGATCGGTTGCCCCGTCCCTCCAACCTTTGACCTGAGGTCAGGCGTTTTCCGCCGAACCTGAGTGCTTGTTCAAGATTGGAGATCGACATGAAACGTCTTCTGACCCAGCTTCTGAACGGGGTTGCCGTGACCTCGATCGCGACGGCGGCCCTTGCTTCGGGCCCCTTGTCCATCGATCCCGAAACCCTTGGTCTGCCTACATCCCACAGCATTCCGGTCGACAGTGGACGCGGGTCATCGGCGACCATCCTCGTCTCCCTTGCCGGGCTGAATGCCGAAATCGTCGACGGGCGCATCGCAGCCGAGATCACGCTGGCGCTGCCGAACCTCGACGCCGCCCTCGACCGGCTTCTGGATACCGACGACTTCCGCATCAAGGAGATCTTCAAATACCGCCACGGCGACATGATCCATGGCCGGGCGGATGCCAACGACCCGCACATCCTGCGAACACGGTTCGGCCTGCGCATCAAGAACCGCATCTCCAGGGACTCGCACACCCACCATGGCGATATCGCCGTCACGGTTGAGACCGATGCCACGACCGTGGGTATCGATTTGCGTCTCGGCGCCAAGGACGGATTTCCCAACTGGATCGAAAAGGCGATCCAACGCGAACTGAACCGCTTTGCCACCCGCCACGCCCTTGCGCCGGAACTGGTGGCAGCGGGTGTCCGCATCGAAGACGTGCGGTTCTCCGGTGCTGCGGAGGACGGCACCCTGGGTCTGCGCGTGTCGGTCAGTGCGCCGCTCGCCTTCCTGCCCAAACTGGTCGCGGGCGACCTGCCTGCGGCGGATGCGCTTCTGGTCCCGGTGGCCAAGGCGCCAGCCCCGGCACGGCGGTCCCAGGGCTGCGACCATGTCATCGGCGGGGGGTGGACCTGCCGTATGGAACCCTGAGTCAGGTCGGCGGGGTTCCGGCCCCGCCGGTCCGCTCGGGGATCACCTTGCCCGGGTTCATGCGGTTGTCGGGGTCCAGTGCGGTCTTGATCGCCCGCATCACGTCGAGCGCGACCGGGTCCTTGCGGCGCGTCATCGTGGTCAGCTTGCTCAGCCCGATGCCGTGTTCGGCACTGATCGACCCGCCCAAGGAAACGGTCACGCCCTCGATCATTTCGCGGATCGCATCAAGCTGGCCATCGTCGGTGGGATAGACCGTAAGATGCACATTGCCATCGCCCAGATGCGCCACGATCAGGGTGTCGGCCCCCGGGTCCAACGTCGCAAGCCCCGCATGCATGTCGTCGATGAACTGCGCAACAGCGTCGAGCGGCAGGGCCACGTCGTTGTCGACGATCGGCAGGCGGGTGAAGGTGATCTCGGCCGCCGCCTCCCGCATGTCCCAGATCAGGCGGCGCTGTGCCTCGTTCTGGGCCACCATCGCGTCGAGCACATCACCCGATTCGACGCCTGCCTCCAGGACCGCCTCCATGACGTCGCCAAGCGGACGGCTGAGGCCGCCCAGGTCGATCATCACGCAGTGGTCGTGGACAGCGAAGGGTTGCCGCAAGTCGGGGCGATGCGTGGCCAAGGCAGTCATGTAGCTGCGGGGCATATACTCGAAAGCCTCGACCGCGCCGTCCGTCGCCGATTGCAACGCCCGCAACAGGCGCAGCGACGCGGGCAGGTCCCGCACCGCCACCAGCGCCGCCGCATGGTGCCGGGGTTTGGGCACAAGCCGCAGGACCGCCGCCGTGATGATGCCGAGCGTCCCCTCGCCCCCGATGAACAGGTCGCGCAGGTCGTAGCCGGAGTTGTCCTTGCGCAGCTCGCTCATCAGATCGAGGATGCGCCCGTCGGCCAGCACCACCTCGATCCCGAGGACGAGGCCGCGCGTCGGGCCATAGCGCACCACGTTGGACCCTCCCGCATTCGTCGACAGGAAGCCGCCCACCCGGGCCGAGCCCCGCGCCCCGAAGGTCAGCGGGAAGAACATGTCCTGCGCCTCTACCGCCGCGTGGATATCGGACAGGATCGCGCCGCCCTCGACCACGGCCAAACCCGCGGCGGGGCGGATGTCGCGGATCGTCGTCATCCGTTCGAGCGAGATCATCAGCGCGCCGGTGTTGGACGTGCCCCCGACGAGGCCGGTGTTGCCACCCACGGGCACGATGGAGAGGTCGAAGGCGGCGGCCAGTTTGACGACCTGCGACACCTCGGCGGTGTTGGCGGGGCGCACCACGGCCAGCGGGTCGGCGCGCCACTTGCCGGTCCAGTCGCGGGCGAATTTCTCGACGTCGCCCCCGGTCAGGACATGGGCATCGCCAAGCAGGGTCCGCAACGCGGCCAACGGATCGTCAGGGGTGTCTTTCACGGCGTTCTCCTCCGCCCGGAACCGTGCCACGGGGCCGTATGAAAGAAAAGCCATGCAGGCCGGCTTGACGGACCGCCGCTGCCGCCGTATCTGGCCCGCCAGTGGCGGTGTAGCTCAGTTGGTTAGAGCAGCGGAATCATAATCCGCGTGTCCGGGGTTCGAGTCCCTGCACCGCCACCAGTTTCCGACATTCTTTGCAATTCGATCCGGCATTTGGCAGACTGCTGTCATTGAAGCTGGCTTTTGGCCGTTTTGCCGGTCCGGATCCTTACTCCGGGGCAGCAAGGTCATGGGCTGACACGCGCGGGAACGTGCGTTAACTATTGTTAAGGACGCGCGCCTACCCTTCCCCTGCGCCGACCGCTGCCATTTCTGCGGCGTCGGCATGATATCAAGGCTGACCATGAATTTGCGAGACCTCCTGCGGACCGGCACACGCCGCGCTCAGGACTCGGCCGAAGCCGCTTACCGCCGGTTCGATCTGAAGCAGCCAGAGAGCCTGGCTGGGTTCCTGACGGCGCAGCGTCTGACGTTCGAAGCCATGTGGCCCGTTGCCACGGATCCGGGGACGGCCGCGGCCCTGAGCACCGCCATCGCCCAGATCCGGACCGATATGACTGCGCTCGGGCACCAGATGCACGGCAAGGTCCCGCCGCTGCCTTCGGCGGACGAGGAACTGGCCCAGGGCTATGTCTGGCACAGCACCCGGCTCGGCGTGCGACTTCTGGCGCGCGACTGGCAGGACGCCACGGATGCGAACGTGCGGTCTGCCGGCCGATACCTGAGCGCGCCCCGCGACAGCGAAGGATGGCGCGCGCTTTGTGCCCGCCTCGAGGAAATCGAAGGTTACGGCGCCCTGCCCGACAGGGTTCTGACGGCGGCGAACGCCTGGTTCGTTCTCTATGAGACTGTCGCCCACGATCAGGCCCGCCGCTTGAAATCCTGACACTTCAGGCCCGCTCGTGGTCTGGCCTTTCCAACCGCCCGGTTGCACTCTAGGGACGTGTTAACGGTAACATCGCACGGCGTGGAGAGATCATGGGAACGCAGGACGAGACAGGGGCGCGGATCGGTCTGATCGGCCTTGGCACGATGGGCGCGGCCCTTGCATCGAATATCGCCGACAAGGGCTTCGACATCGCGGTCTTTAACCGCACCACCGAAGTGACTCGCGACTTTGCCTCCAACGCAGGCCCGCTGGCCGACCGCATCACCCCGACCGAGAGCCTCGAGGCCTTGGTGAACGCGCTGGCCAAGCCGCGCGCCATCATCCTGATGGTGCCCGCCGGTGACGCGGTCGACGCCCAGATCGACGCGCTGCGGCCCCTGCTGGATGCCGACGACCTGATCATCGACTGCGGCAACGCGCTGTTCCACGACACCGACCGGCGGGCGTCGTCGGGCAAGTGGCCGTTCCTCGGCGTCGGCGTGTCAGGCGGCGAGGAGGGGGCGCGCCACGGGCCGTCGATCATGGGCGGCGGCGACCCCGACCATTGGGCGCGGGTCGAGGATATCATGACCGCCATCTCTGCCAAACACGACGCCGACCCCTGCGCCGCACTGATGGGTCCGGGCGGGGCGGGGCATTTCGTCAAGATGGTCCACAACGGCATCGAATACGCCGATATGCAAATGATCGCCGAGGTTTACGGCATTCTGCGCGACGGGCATGGCATGGGCTATGACGCCATCGCGGATGTGTTCGACGCCTGGAACAAGGGTCAGCTCGAAAGCTATCTGGTCGAAATCTCCGGCATCGTGGCACGGGCGCGGGATGTGGAAACGGGTGAGCCGCTGCTGTCGGTGATCGTGGATGCGGCCGGTCAGAAGGGCACCGGACGCTGGACCGCCATCGAAAGCCAGCACCGTCTGGCCCCGGTTCCCGCCATCGAAGCCGCTGTTGTTGCACGGAATTTGTCGTCGCGGCGGGATGAGCGGGCGCGGGGGGAGGCGATTTTCGGATCGGCACCGCAGGCCTTCGACGGGCTGGACCATGGCACGCTGGAGCAGGGCCTGATCGCGGGCAAGATCCTGTGCTATGCGCAGGGCTTCGAGATGCTGTCGGCGGCGACGCGCGATTTCGGATGGGACCTGCCGATGTCCCGCATCGCCCAGATCTGGCGACAGGGTTGCATCATCCGGTCCTCGATGCTGGACGACATGGCCCGTGTCCTCGACGCGTCACCGGGCACCAACCTGATGTATACAGACCATTTTTCGGCCATCCTGAAGCAGACCCACGGGGCCTTGCGGCAGGTGGTGGCACAGGCGTCGCTCAATGGGCATCCGGTGCCGGCGCTGGCCTCGGGGCTGGCCTATTTCGACGCGATGCGGACCGGGCGTGGCACGGCGGACATGATCCAGGGGCAGCGCGATCACTTCGGCCTGCACGGGTTCGAGCACACCAACGGCAAGACCGGTCAGCACGGTCCCTGGGCCAAGAACTGACGTATGATCCACGGGTGATCCGTGGGTGATCTGCGGGTGACGTGTGGGTGGACGGCGCAGGATTAGCTGCGCCAGTCGAAAAATCCGTCGGGCGCGCGGTCGAGCAGGTCCTGGGCCATGCGGTCCCCGAGGGCCGCGCCATCGGTCGCGGGGCAGTCGCCCGACACGGTCAGCACATCTGACCCGTCGGGTCTCAGGATCTCGCCCCGGAAGCGCAGCCTGTCACCGTCGAGGTCGGCGAGGCCGGCGATCGGCGTCTCGCAGGAGCCGTCGAGGGTCTTCAGAAACTGCCGCTCGCAGGCAAGGCGCAGGCCGGTGTCGTGGTGATGGATCGCGGCCAGCATGGCGGCGATGCGGTCGTCGTCGGCGCGCCGCTCGATCCCGATGGCGCCCTGCGCCACGGCGGGCAGCATGTCGCCGGTGTCGATGGCGGTGCGCGGCACGTCGTCCATGCCAAGGCGGTTGAGGCCGGCCATGGCGAGGAAGGTCGCCCGGGCGACCCCGTCGCGCAGCTTGCCCATGCGGGTCTGCACGTTGCCGCGGAACTCCACCAGCTCCAGATCGGGACGGCGCAGCGCCAGTTGCGCGCGGCGGCGCAGCGAAGATGACCCGACAACGGCCCCCTGCGGCAGGTCGGCCAGCGTGCCGCCGTCGAGCGTGACGAAGGCGTCGCGTGGATCTTCGCGCGGCAGATAGCAGTCGATCAGCAGGCCGTCCGGTTGCAGGGTCGGCATGTCCTTCATCGAGTGGACAGCGATGTCGATGTCGCCCGCCAGCAGCGCCTCCTCGATTTCGCGGGTGAACAGGCCCTTGCCGCCGATTTCCTTGAGCGGGCGGTCCAGAATGCGGTCGCCGGTCGTCTTGATGACGTTGATTTCGAAAGCATCGCCGGGCAGGTCGAACGCCGTCGCAAGACGGTCGCGCGTCTCGTGCGCCTGGGCCAGCGCCAGGGGCGAGCCACGGGTGCCGATCTTGAGGGGATGTGCGGAAGTGAAGTCTTGGGCCATGGCTCAGCAGTCTCTGACGGGATGCAATATGTCAAGCAAGGTTGACACTCGCGCGATGTTTGACACTTTGAGCCCAAGGCGGCACCCGCTGTCCAGACCCGGCCGGAGACACGAATGACCAAGACCCTGTTGAGAACGCTTGCCGGAGAGATCCTTCCGACCCAGCCGATCTGGATGATGCGCCAGGCGGGGCGGTATCTGCCCGAATACCGCGCCACACGGGCCGAGGCGGGCGATTTCCTGTCGCTGTGCTACAACCCGGACCTTGCGACCGAAGTGACGCTGCAACCGATCCGGCGCTATGGGTTCGATGCGGCCATCCTGTTTGCCGACATCCTGCTGATTCCCCAGGCCTTGGGTGCGGACCTGTGGTTCGTCACCGGCGAGGGCCCGCGCCTGTCGACGGTGACCGGCCCCGCCGACCTTGCGAAACTGCGCGGCGCGGCGGACGTGCACGAGACGCTGGCCCCGATCTATCAGACGGTGCGCAACTTGGCCGGGGCGCTGCCGGCCGAGACGACGCTGATCGGCTTTGCGGGCGCGCCCTGGACCGTGGCAACCTATATGATCGCCGGTCGCGGCACGCCCGATCAGGGGCCGGCCCACGCGCTGAAGGACACCGACCGCGCGACGTTCGAGGCGCTGCTGGACCTGCTGACCGAGGCGACCATCGAATACCTGTCGGCGCAGATCGAGGCGGGGGCCGAGGTCGTCAAGCTGTTCGACAGTTGGGCCGGATCGCTGCGCGGGGATGATTTCGCGCGTTATGCCGTGGCCCCGGCCAAGCGGATCATCGGCGCCCTCAAGGTCCGTCATCCGGGCGTGCCGATCATCGCCTTCCCGCGCGAAGGCGGAGACGGATACATCGGCTTTCACGCGGCGACCGGGGCGGATTGCGTGGCGGTGGACGATTCCGTCACGGCGGAATGGGCCGCGGAACACGTACAGGTGTCGGGTTGCACCCAAGGCAACCTCGCCTCGCGGCACATGGTCACCGGCGGCGACGCGTTGGTGTCGGAGGTGCGGCGCATCCGCGATGCCTTTGCCAAGGGGCCGCATATCTTCAACCTGGGCCACGGGATCACGCCCGAGGCGAACCCCGACAACGTGTCCCTGATGATTGACACCCTGCGCGAAAACGCCTGAGGGTTCGCCCGGAGCGAAGGGGGCGGCATGGAACGGTTCGATTTCGTGGTGATCGGCGGCGGCATGATGGGCGCGCCCTGTGCCCGCCATCTGGCCGAGGCGGGGCATCGGGTCGCCTTGGTCGCGGCGCCGGAGCCGGCGGTCAAAGCCGAGTGGCAGGGCCCCTTCGGCAGTCATTTCGACGCCGCCCGCATCACCCGGCAGGTGGCAGCAGACCCCGATTGGGCGTTGCTGTCGCAGCGATCGATCGCGCGCTATGGCGATCTGGAGGCGCGGTCGGGCCAGACCATCTTCCGCGAGGTCGGGGCCCTGATGGCCGGGCCGACCGACGGGCCGCTGGCGGGTTTTACCGAAGGATTCCTTGCGGTCGCCCAATCGGTTGAGGGTGCCGAGATCCTGTCGGCGGGGGATATCTGGGAGGCGCTCGGCCTCGCCCTGCCCGATGAGAGCGAGGTCTGCCTCGAGCGCAGGGGCGGCGGCTGGATCGACCCGCGCGCCATGCGACACGCACAGGTCATGCTGGCCGCCCATGCAGGCGCGCGGATCGTGCCGCAGGCCGCGGTGGCGCGCAACGGCGATGTGGTGGCGCTGGCCGACGGGGAACGGATCGGGGGCGACGAGATCGTGGTCGCCACCGGCCCGCACGCCGGGTCGGACGGGCTGCTGCCGCTGGTGCCCTCGATGAAGGTCTGGGCGCGGACCATCGCGCTGGCCCGGATCAGCGAGACGATGGCCAGACGGCTTGCCGGGATGCCGAGCGTGATCTGGGTGCCCGAGGGGTGGGACCACGACCTCTATTTGCTGCCGCCGGTGCGGTATCCGGACGGGCATCTCTATCTCAAGATCGGCGGGCAGCTGGACAGCCCCCGCATACACAGCGCCGCCGACATGCGCGACTGGTTTCACGGGACGGGAGACGCGGCGGTCGGGGCGCGGTTGATGACGCAGATGCGGGAGTTGATGCCGGACCTGAAGGTGCAGGCGACCCATACCGAACCCTGCGCCGTGGTCTGGACGGACACGGGTTTTCCCTATGTGGCGCGGGTGGCCGAGGGGCTGACCGTTCTGACGGGCGGCAACGGCGCGGCGGCCAAATGCGGCGACGAGTTGGGCCGGTTGGGCGCGATGGTCGCCCGGGGGCAGGACATCAGCGGCGAGGGCTACGCCACCGATTTCCGCGCCGTCTGGGTGCCCTAGGTCAGTACCACTTCGCCTCGGGCGGCAGGGACATGAGCACCGCATTGGCGTCGTGCCCGGTTTCCAGCCCGAACTTGGTGCCCCGATCATAGACCAGGTTGTATTCCGCATAGAGACCCCGGTGGATCAGCTGCGCGTCCTTGTCGGCGTCGGTCCAGGGGTCGGCGCGGCGCTTTTCGACCAGTGGCACGAAGCCCGGCAGGAACTGACGGCCGACGTCCTGGGTGAAGGCGAAATCCGCCTCCCAATCGCCGGTGTTCAGATCGTCGTAGAAGATGCCGCCGACGCCCCGGGCGCGGCCCCGGTGCGGGATGAAGAAGTATTCGTCGGCCCAGGCCTTGAGCCGGTCATAGCGCCCCGCCTCGTGCGCATCGCAGGCGGCCTGCATGCAGGCGTGGAAATGAGCGGTATCCTCGGCGTATTCGAGACAGGGGTTCAGGTCGCTGCCGCCGCCGAACCACCACGCGTGGGGCGTCCAGAACATGCGGGTGTTCATGTGGACAGCCGGCACATGGGGGTTACGCATATGGGCGACCAGACTGATGCCCGAAGCCCAGAAGCGCGGGTCGTCCTCCATCCCCGGAACGCCGCGCGCGGCCATGGCCTTTTGCGCGCGGGGGGCAAGCGTGCCATGCACCTCGGACCAATTGACGCCGACCTTCTCGAAGACGCGACCGCCGCGCATGACCGACATGATGCCGCCGCCCGCGTCAGACCCGTCGTCGGCGGTGCGCGAAGTCGGCGATACGTCGAACCGTCCGGGGGCGAGGTCGGCAAAGGGGCCGGGCGCGCCCGCATCTTCCAGCGCCTCGAAGGCAGTGGTGATCTGATCGCGCAGGCTGCGAAACCAGGTGGCGGCGCGCATCTTGCGTCCTTCGGCTGAATCGTCGGTCATGGGTCTTTCTTTCCTGCAGTCGGTCAACTTGGCAAGACGTCACTTACGGACGCCCCATTTGTGCCACATTTGATGCCTTGTCTTGTAGGCAAAGCCGGCCGCAAGCACCAGATGTCGCGGAATTGTCGCCGAATCTGGGTATTTTCGGGGCAGGCCATCTGACGGTGGATTTGAGGCCGCCGATTGGCTAGGCTGATCCCAATCAACAAGGCAGGACCGGCGCAAGATCGGTTCGCCACAGGCAGAGCAGACGCGTGAACATGAACAGAATTCGGAAGGCCCTCGCGGGTCTGATCCCCCTTGTCTTGACCGCAGCTTTTCTGACGGTCGTCTTCGCCCAACCCGGTCGCGCCGCACCCTATGCGGAATTCGTGATGGATGCGCGAACCGGAGAGGTCCTGCGGTCCCGCAATGCGGACACCCGGCTGCATCCGGCCTCGCTCACCAAGATGATGACGCTCTATATCGCCTTCGAGGCGGTCGCCCGAGGCGAGATCACCCTGGATACAGAGATCCGCATTTCGCGCCTTGCCGCGAGCGAGCCGCCGTCCAAACTGGGCCTGCGCGCCGGTCAGCGGATCGCGCTGCGCTATCTGATCCGCGCCGCCGCCGTGAAATCCGCAAACGACGCCGCGACCGCCATCGGCGAGGCGATTTCCGGCTCGGAGGAGGCCTTTGCCCTGCGCATGACGCGGACGGCCCAGGCGCTTGGCATGAACAGCACGACCTTCCGCAATGCCCACGGCCTGACCCAGTCGGGCCACATGAGCACGGCGCGCGACATGAGCAATCTGGGTCGGCGGCTATTCTATGACTATCCCGAGTATTACAACCTGTTCTCGCGCCGGGCGACCGATGCGGGCGTGACCCAGGTCCGCAACACCAACCGCCGCCTTCTGGACTCCTATGAGGGCGCGGACGGGATCAAGACCGGCTATACCAGCGCCGCCGGCTTCAACCTCGTGTCGTCGGCCGAACGCAACGGCGTGCGGATCATCGCCACCGTCTTTGGCGGCCGGTCCACCGCGACCCGCAACGCCCGGATCGCGGAGCTGCTGGACCTCGGCTTTTCGATGGCCCCGTCGCGCACAACCGAGACACCGCCGCCGCCGCCCGTCTATGCCGCGGTTTCGCGCCCCGGGCTCACGGCGCCCATTCGGTCCATGCGCCCGGTCATGCGCGGCACGCCGTCGGCCAACGCCGTCTATGCTTCGGCTTCGGCCCCGGGAACGCCCGTCACGCGCGGCGACGACGCGGACGAGCGGATCATCGTGACCCGCAGCTCGCCCAGTGGCCAACCCTATGGCATCACGCTGGCCCGTCAGGGGTCGCGTGCCGAGGCCGACAAACTGCTGCTGCGCACCGCGCTTCAGGAACTCGACACGCTGGATCAGGCCTTGCGTCAGGTGAACCGCGTGCGCGGCGGGTTCCGCCCGGGCTTTGTCGGGCTGAGCCAGCGCGATGCCGAACGCGCCTGCCTGCGCCTGCGCGCCCGCGACGTGGAATGCGATGTAATCATCAGCGGATGATCGGCATGGCGGGCGGCCCGTGTGTCAGCCCGCCGCCGACCCCACGACTGTCATGTCGAAGGCCGCCGCCATCAGGGCGCGGGTGTAGGGATGCGCAGGCGCGTCGAAGACCTGGCTGACCTCGCCCGCCTCGACCACATCGCCGCGCTTCATCACCATCACCTTGTGGCTGAGCGCGCGGACGACCTTCAGGTCATGGCTGATGAACAGGTAGGCCAACCCGTATCGCCGTTGCAGGTCGCGCAGCAATTCCACGATCTGCACCTGAACCGTCTGGTCGAGTGCGGACGTCGGCTCGTCCAGGACGACCAGCTTGGGGCGCAGGATCATGGCGCGCGCGATGGCGATCCGCTGACGTTGTCCACCCGAGAATTCATGCGGGTAGCGGTCCATCGACGCGGGGTCGATGCCCGTCTCGGTCAGGATCTCGGCCACCTGTTCGCGGTGCGGACGGCTGTCGCCGGTGTCATGCAGGCGCAGCCCCTCGGCCACGATTTCGGCCACGGTCATGCGGGGGGACAGGCTGCCGTAGGGGTCCTGGAACACGATCTGCATGTCCTGACGCAGGGGGCGCAGGGCCTTGGATTTCAGACCGTCGATGCGGTTGCCCTGCAGTGTGATCGGCCCTTCCGACGAAATCAGGCGCATGATGGCCAGCGCGAGCGTCGTCTTGCCCGAGCCGCTTTCCCCGACGATGCCAACCGTTTCCCCCGCGCGCACCGACAGGGTCGCGTCGTTGACGGCCTTGATGTAGCCCGTGGTGCGCTTGAGCAGGCCCTTCTGGATCGGGAACCAGATCTTGAGGTTCTCGGTCGACGCGATTTCGGGCGCCCCGGCGGGCACCGGATCGGGGGCGCCGGTGGATTCGGCGGCCAGCAGTTTCTGGGTATAGGGGTGTTTGGGGCTGTCGAAGATTTCGGCGACGGGGCCGGTCTCGACGATCAACCCATGCTCCATCACGCAGACCCGGTCGGCAAAGCGCCGGACGATGCCGAGGTCGTGGGTGATGAACAGCATCGACAGGCCTTCGCGGCGTTGCAGGTCGGCCAGCAGTTCGAGGATCTGCGCCTGGATTGTCACGTCGAGCGCGGTCGTCGGTTCATCCGCGATCAGCAATTCGGGGCCGTTGGCGAGTGCCATGGCGATCATCACGCGCTGGCGTTGGCCACCTGACAATTGGTGCGGATAGGAGGCGAGGCGGCTTTCGGCATCGGCGATCCCGACCTTGTCGAGCAGGTCCAGAACCCGGTCGCGGGCGGCCTGTCCGGTCAGGCCCTGATGCAGGGTCAGGCTTTCGGTCAGCTGCTTGTCGATGGTGTGCAGCGGGTTGAGGGAGGTCATCGGCTCCTGAAAGATGAAGCTGACGTCGTTGCCGCGCACCCGGCGCAATTCCTTTTCCGATGCACCGACCATCTGCGCGCCGTCATAGGTGATCGACCCTTCGATGGTCGCGCTGTCGGGCAGAAGGGATACCGTCGAGAGTGCCGTGACCGATTTGCCCGACCCGGATTCGCCCACAAGCGCGACCGTCTCGCCCTTGTTGACGTCAAAGCTGATGCCCTTGACGGCGGGTATGACCTGACCGTCCTGACGGAAGGAGATCCGCAGATCCCTGACGGACAAAAGGGATGTGCTCATGCGAAGGTCTTCCGGGGGTCGAAGGCGTCGCGGACACCCTCGAAGATGAAGACCAGCAGGGACAGCATGATCGCGAAGGTGAAGAAGGACGTGAAGGCCAGCCAGGGGGCCTGAAGGTTCTGCTTGGCCTGCAACGTCATCTCTCCGAGCGACGGGGCCGAGGACGGCAAACCGAAGCCCAGGAAGTCGAGCGCCGCCAGCGTGCCGATGGTGCCCGTCACGATGAACGGCAGGAAGGTCAGCGTGGCGACCATGGCATTGGGCAGCACGTGGCGGAACATAATGACGCTGTTGGATACGCCAAGCGCGCGGGCCGCCCGGACGTATTCGAAGTTGCGCGCCCGCAGGAATTCGGCCCGCACCACCGAAATGAGGGAGGTCCAGCCAAAGAGGACCATCAGCCCCACCAGAACCCAGAAGCCGAGCGGGATGATCGCCGAGACGATGATGATGATATAGAGCGACGGGGTGGAGCCCCAGATCTCGATCAGGCGTTGCAGCAGCAGGTCCGTCCAGCCGCCGAAGAAGCCCTGCACCGCGCCCGCGGCGATGCCGATGATGCTGGTCGCGACCGTCACGATCAGGGCGAAAGCCACCGACAGGCGGAAGCCATAGATCACGCGGGCCAGAACGTCGCGCGCGGTGTCGTCGGTGCCCAGAAGGTGATCGCCGTCAGGGGCTGAGGGGGCGGCACCCTCGATGTCGTTGACGGTGTTGTAGCTGTAGGGGATGAGCGGCCAGACGGTCCACCCTTCGACCACCGGTTCGCCCGCGAACAGGCCCGTCGCCTCGATCTCGACGATGACGCCTTCGGGGTCGTCGAAGCAATCTTCCAGCCCGCCGGAGCGGATCAGGCATTGCACTTCGGCATCGCGGTACACGGCCTCGGACTGAAAATCGCCGCCGAAGGCCGTCTCTGGGTAGAAACGGAAGATCGGCATGTGCAGCTCGCCCCGGTAGCTGACCAGGATCGGGCGGTCGTTCGCCACGAATTCCGCAAACAGCGAAATGCCGAACAAGACGGCGAAGACCCACAGCGACCAATAGGCCCGGCCATTCTTTCGGAAATTCCGCAGGCGGCGACGGTTGAGGGGCGACAGCTTCATGTTTCGCGGCTCTCGAAATCGATGCGAGGATCGACCCAGATATAGGTCAGGTCGGTGATCAGCCCGACGAGAAGGCCCAGAAGGGAGAACGCGAAGAGCGTGCCGAACATCACCGGATAGTCGCGCGTCACCGCCGCCTCGAACCCCAGACGGCCCAGACCGTCGAGCGAGAAGATCGTCTCGATGATGACCGATCCGCCGAAGAACACGCTGACGAACAGCGCCGGAAAGCCCGAGATCACGATCAGCATGGCATTGCGGAACACGTGGCCATAGAACACCTGCCGGTCGGGCAGACCCTTGGCCCGCGCGGTTACCACGTATTGCTTGCGGATTTCATCCAGGAACGAGTTTTTCGTGAGCAGGGTGAGACCGGCAAAAGCCGAGATGGTCGAAGCCAGAACCGGCAGGGCGATGTGCCACAGATAGTCGAGCGCCTGCTCGATTGGCCCGAGGCTGTCGAATTCGGGCGAGGTGAGGCCGCGCAGAGGGAATATCTTGAAATAGGACCCGCCCGCAAACAGCACGAGCAGCATGATCGCAAAGAGAAACCCCGGGATCGCATAGGCCACGATCACCACGCCGGACGTCCAGGTGTCGAAGGTCGACCCGTCGCGCACCGCCTTGCGGATGCCGAGGGGGATGGAGATCAGATAGGCCAGCAGGGTCGACCAGAGGCCGAGCGTGATCGATACGGGCATTTTTTCCAGCACCAGATCGACCACGGAAATCGAGCGGAAATAGCTCTCTCCGAAGTCGAAGCGCATATAGTCCCACATCATGTTCAGGAACCGTTCGAGCGGCGGCTTGTCAAAGCCGAACTGGCGCTCCAGCTCCTTGATGAACTCTTCGGGCAGACCCCGCGCGCCGGCATAGCTCGACTCGCTCGCGACCTGTCCCACGGTTTCGTTTGCGGCGCCCGAGAACCCCGAAAAGGCATCGCCGCCGCCCTCCAGCTCGGCCAGGATCTGCTGGACGGGGCCGCCCGGCACGAACTGTATCAGCGCGAAGTTGATGATCATGATCCCCAGAAGGGTGGGGATGATCAGCAGAAGTCTGCGGACGATATAGGCCAGCATTCAGCGGCGACCCCGGATGCAGATCCGTTTGCGCATCAAAGGACCCCCGCGGCCCGTAGACGCGCCGCCCCTTCGGCGTTGTGCCACCAGAAGTCGAGCACGCCGAGGCCGAGGGCGGGCAATTCTTCGGGGTGACCGTATTCGTCCCAATAGGCGACCCAATGCTCCTTGTTGCCCCACTGCGGGATCCAGAAGCCATAGGCCCGCAGCACGCGGTCGAGGGCCCGGGTGCGGAAGCGCAGGTCGTCGAGGTTGTCCGCCGCGATCACCTCGGTGATGATCCGGTCGATGGCCGGATCGGCCAGCGCCATCAGGTTGCGGCTGCTGTCCACGGCGGTCGAGCTGTCGAACCACTGACGCAGGCCGAGTCCCGGCTCGAAATCCTGGCCCGGGGCGTGGTTGGTCAGGTCCCAATCGCCGTTGCGGCGGCGTTCGATGTATTGGGCGCGGTCATTGCGCTCCAGCCGCGCATCGATGCCGAGCGAACGCAGGTTCTCGATATAGGGATTGATGATCCGGTCCAGCGTCGGGTTGAACTGGATGATCACCAGTTCCATCGTCTCGCCCGCCGCGTTGCGCAGCATTCCGTCGGTGCCGGGAGTCCATCCCGCTTCTTCCAGAAGGCCGAGGGCCGTGCGACGCGTGCGCCGGTCGGGGGTATTGCCGGACGCATCGTTGACGGGCGGCAACACGGCCTCGTCGGTCAGGATCGAGGCGTCTAGCAGGCCTTCGTCGACAAGCGGTTGCAGCACGGCCAATTCCTCGGGGCCGGGTACGCCTTCGGCGGCCAGGTCGGACCCGCCCCAGAAGGACACGGGCCGCTCGTAGAGGCCGTAGAACAGCGTCTCGTTCGACCATTCGAAGTTGAACATCATGCGGACGGCGTCGCGAACGCGCGGGTCCTGCCACTTTTCCTCGCGCAGGTTGAATACGAACCCTTGCGCCGTGGTGATGTTGCCGTCGGGCGGCGTCTCGCGGACGACATAGCCCTGGGCGACGGCGGGGAAGTCATAGGACGTCGCCCATTCCTTGGAGGAGCTTTCCTGACGGAACGTGTATTCGCCCGCCTTGAAGCCTTCCATGGCCGCGGCACTGTCCGAAAAATATTCCACCCGGACCCGGTCGAAGTTGAACCGGCCCTGGTTGATCGGCAGGTCCGCGCCCCACCAGTCGGGGTTTTTCTCGTAGACGACCGAGCGCCCGATATCGACGCTGCCCAGGACATAGGGCCCGGTGCCCATGAAGGGCGTATCGGTGCTTTCATCGAGACGCGCGCCTGTCTCTTCGAACCAGGCCTTGGAAAACGGGTTCCAGAGACCGACAAGGCCCATCCGGTCGCGCACCGGGGCGCTCTCCTCGAACTCAAAGCGGATCTGGTGCGGGCCCGTCACCTCGATGGAGGTGAAGAACCCGTCGATGATGGTCCGGAACTCGGCGATGCCCTGCTCCAGGAACAGGTCGATGGTGAACTTCACATCCTCGGCCGTCATCGGCGTGCCGTCAGAGAAGGTCACATCCTCGCGCAGGTTGACGATCACCCAGTCCAGGCCTTCGCCGTATTCGATGGTCGTGCACAGGTTGCAATAGAGGCCATAGGGATCGTCGAGCGCCGCGATCATCAGGTTTTCATAGAGGATGTCATCACCCGAGCGGTCGGGGTTCCCCTTACGGGTGTAGGCGTTGAAGCTGTCAAAGGTCCCGATTGCGGAAAAGCTGATTTCGCCGCCCTTGGGCGCATCCAGGTTCACATAGGAAAATGGCTCGCCCGGTCCGTATTTCAGTTCGCCGAAATTGCTGTAGCCATGGCTGACGGTTCCCCCGCCGTCTTGTGCTACTGCGGCGGTCGAAGCGGCCGCGAGGGCCGAGATGAGCGCGATCCGACGAAACATGACGTAGCCTCCCTAAAGGTCTTTGACGCAGGTAACGAGCCACGGGCCGGACATTCAAGGCCTGTCGCCACACTTGCTGGTGATCTAGGGCCCGGAGTCGTCTGGAAAAGTGCGGGTTCTCGCCGCCCCGACAGCAGAAAGCCCGCCGATCGGGCGGGCTTTCGTGTCTGTGGTCGTCGGGGTCAGCCGCCGATGGTGGCCAGATAGGCGATCAGGTTCGCCCGATCCTCGACATCGGCCATGCCGCGATAGGCCATCTTGGTGCCTGGCGCATATTCCTTGGGGTTCTCGAGGAAGGCGCTCAGGTTCTCGGGCGTCCAGGCTCCGGTCGTGGCCAGCAACCCGTCGGAATAGGAATAGCCCACGGCCTGATGCTTTTCGCGACCGACGACACCATAGAGATATGGGCCGGTACCGTTCGCGCCGTCTTCCAGCTTGTGGCAGGAGGCACACTGGCGCCAGAGGCTCTCGCCCTCTTCGGCGGAGGCGTTCACATAGACTTCCTCGAACGGCACCTCGGGCTCGGCGTCGACCACTTCGACCGCACCACCCGCTTCGGGCACTTCGATGGCATAGCCCTGTGCGTGATCCTCACCATGGGAAGCGCTTCCGACGTGATAGAGGCCTTCGCCCGCCCAACCGCCAAGCAGGAACACCAGTAGCGCGCCGCACACAGCGCCGCCGGCCTTGGTGATCGTCATCGTGTCCATATCGGGTCCCCTTCGTCATTCGGGTCTTGTCATCTGTCGCGGTCATGTATGTGGTTTCATGGGTCGCGCGCAAGGGATAGAGCCTGCGACCGAACGCACCATCGATGCTCAGGGGACAACAAAATGCCGACAATTGCATTCCAGGGGGAGCTTGGCGCCTATTCCCACCAGGCCTGCCACGAGGCACGCCCCGATCACGACCCCCTGCCCTGCCCCACATTCGAAGATGCAATCGATGCCGTGCGCGGTGGCCGTGCGAACCTCGCCATGCTGCCCGTCGAGAATTCGACCTATGGGCGGGTGGCCGACATCCATTCCCTGCTGCCGCATTCCGGTCTTCATATCATCGAGGAAGCCTTCGTGCGGGTGCATATCAACCTGCTGGCGGTGCCGGGCACCGACCTTGGGCAGGTGAAGATCGCGCAGTCGCACACCGTCCTTCTGGGTCAATGCCGCGCCTTCCTGGGCCAGCATGGCATCCGGCCCCGCGTCGGCGCCGACACCGCCGGCTCCGCCCAACAGGTGGCGGCGGCGGGCGACCCAAGCGTCGCCGCCCTGGCCAGCGAGATGGCGGCCAAAATCTATGGCCTCGAAGTGCTGGCCCGCCATATCGAGGATCACGACCGTAACACCACGCGGTTCCTCATCATGTCGCCCGAACCTCTGCGCCCCGCTCCGGGCACCGGGCCGGTCAAGACGACCTTCGTTTTCCGCGTGCGCAACATTCCGGCGGCGCTCTACAAGGCCATGGGTGGTTTCGCGACGAACGGCGTGAACATGACGAAACTCGAAAGCTACATGGTCGACGGGCAATTCACCGCGACCCAGTTCTATGCCGATATCGAAGGGCATCCCGAAGACCCGCCCGTCGCCCGCGCGCTCGAAGAGCTGGCCTATTTCACCTCGTCGCTCGACATCCTGGGGGTTTACCCCGCCGATCCCGATCACTTCGACGGCGGCGCGGCCTAGCCCGCCGCCTTCTCGACCCGCGCGGCGAAATTGGCGACCCGGGCCTTGTAGCGCTTGGCCATGGCCTGCCGCGCCAGCTTGGCCGATTGCAGCATCAGCCGCGCCGTCAGGGTCTTGGCCTTGGCCTCGGTCGTGACGGTCAGTCTGGTGCGCGCGGGGGCCAGCGACTCCAGCACGACGTCGATGGTCACATCCATGCCGTCCGTCGCCGCCGCAGCCATCAAGCGATTGGGGGCGTCCAGCGCCTCTGCGGTCACCGTCACTTCGCGCGTCTTGCCCATGACTTCGGCCCGGCCCGTCCACTTCGACCCCTGCGCCGCGGGCCCCGGTGGGGTGCGGACAAGGCCGGTCACCCGGTCGCGGGCCCGTGCCTCGAAGCCCTCCAGGTCGGACACGCGCGCCCAGACCACGTCGATGGGCGCAGCGATATCTTCGGTGGCGACAAATTTCATGTGTCCGGACCCTCGTTAACTTGTCCTTACGTACCGCAGGTGCGCCCGGCGTCAATCCAGCCGGTCGGCCAGCCAGTTCTCCAACAGGAAATGGGCAATGGCCCCCTTGCGCGCGGGCAGAAGGCGCGGGTGATCGCCCGCCATCACTTCCATCATCTCTTCGCGGCTGACCCAGATGGCCTCGGCGATCTCTTCCGGGTCGATCTGGATGTCGGTGGTCACCGCCTCGCCATGGGCACCCAGCATCAGGCTGGCGGGGAAGGGCCAGGGTTGGCTCGACAGATAGCGAACGGGGCCGACCCGCACGCCCGTCTCTTCCCAGACTTCGCGGCGCACCGCAGCCTCAATCGTCTCGCCCGGCTCCATGAAGCCGGCCAGACAGCTGAAGAACCCCTCGGGCCAGGCGGGCGAGCGGCCCAGAAGGACGCTGTTGCCATGGGTGATCAGCATGATGACGACCGGGTCGGTGCGCGGGAAATGCATCCGCCCGCAATCGGCACAGCCGCGCATCCACCCGGCCTTGCCCGCCTCGGTCGGCGCCCCGCAATTGGCGCAGAAGCCGTGCGTCCGGTGCCATTCCAGAACGCCCTTGGCGGTCGCCGCGATCTCCGCATCGAGCGGGGTGAGCCGCGTCATCAATCCGCGCAATTCCGCAAAGGCGGTGCCCTCGGGCAGGTCGGGATGGGTCTGCTCGCTCGGGTCGAGAAAGGCGCCCAGTCCCTCTTCGGTCCCCGACACTTCCAGCGCCGAGACGTCGCGCGCCAGGATGACCCCGTCGCCCTGCCGCCCGATCAGGACCGGAATGCCCATTCCCGCAAAGAGGGCGGAGTCGACATAGGCCAGCCCGTCGCGCGCCGCATTGACCAGCGGTTTGCCCCGCCAGAGCGGCAGCGTCACCGACGACAGCGCGGCAAGCTGGTCGGGATGGCGGCGCAGGTCTTCGGCACGGTCCAGCCCGCCACCACCGAATGTCACCGTCTCAGCAATCTTCATCCAAGGTCCCTTTCCGGCGCATTACCCGGGCCGCAATCGCTTGCTAACGTATTGAGCGGGCAGTGTCCCGTGACAATGATCGCCTAAAAATTCATCGCACCGCCCATCTTTTGAACAGGGCAGCACGATCTGTTGCTTCGACATGTCCGGGCAGGCGTCCGCCTCTGGCTCTCGACAGGGAATCAAACACGATGCGGAGTTACGAAACCGGGGAGTTCAAAATGTTTCACAAACTGGGTGGCCTTGCGGCCGCCATGCTGATCGCCGCGCCGGCATGGGCGCAGACCGAGATGCCCTTCGCCCTCGACTGGAAGTTCGAGGGGCCCGCCGCCGCCTATTTCGCCGCCATCGACAACGGTCATTTCGAGGCCGAGGGCCTGTCGGTCGAAGTCACCGCCGGCCAAGGTTCGCTCGACGCCATTCCGAAGGTCGCGACGGGCGCTTTTCCGGTGGGATTCGCCGACATCAATTCGCTGATGCGGTTCCTCGACCAGAACCCGGGCGCGCCTGTAACTGCCGTCATGATGATCTATGACAAGCCGCCCTTCGCCATCGTTGGCCGCAAGTCGCAGGGCATCAACGGCGTGGCGGACCTCGAAGGATCGATCCTGGGCGCGCCGCCCCCCGACGGGGCCTGGGCGCAGTTCCCGATCTTCGCTGCCGCCAACGGCATCGACATCTCCAAGATCACGGTCGAGCCGGTCGGCTTTCCCACGCGCGAGCCGATGCTGGCCGAGGGTCAGGTCGACTCCGTCACGGGTTTCAGCTTCTCGTCCTACCTGAATCTCGTCCGCCTGGGCGTGCCCGAGGAGGACCTCACCACCCTCCTGATGGCGGATTACGGCGTTGAGCTTTACGGCAATGCGATCATCGTGAACACCGACTTCGCGACCGAGAACCCCGAGGCGGTGACTGGCTTCCTGCGCGCCGTGGCCAAGGGTTGGAAGGACGTGATCGCCGACCCCGCCGCCGGAGCCGCTGCCGTCATTGCGCGCAATCCGGCTGGTGATCTGGAGCTGGAGCAGCGCCGCCTGCAACTCTCCATCGACGCCAATGTCATGACCGACTTCGCCGTCGAGAATGGCATCGGCGGCATCGACGCGGACCGGATGGCCCGCGCGATCGAGCAGACGAAGCTGGTCTACGACTTCCAGACAGAGCCGGATGCGGCGCTTTATTTCACCGACGCCTATCTGCCCGATGCGGCGGACCGGATGCTGAAGTGATGCGCGCGGGGCGCGGCCTTCGGGCCGCCCCCCATTTTCCGAAAGACACGCATGTCCCTGCCCATCTCGCTTGAACACGTCACCCATGCCTATCGCACGGCCTCCGGTCCGCTTCCGGTTCTCGACGATCTGAGCATCGACATGCCCGAGGGGTCGTTCACCGCCGTCGTCGGCCCGTCGGGTTGCGGCAAGTCCACGCTGACGCGGCTGGTGGCGGGGTTGATGAAACCCGATCAGGGCATCGTCCGTCTGGGCGGCCAGCCCGTCACCGGCCCCCGCAGCACCGTGGGCATGGCGTTCCAAAACCCTGTCCTGCTGGAATGGCGGACGATCCTGCAGAACGTGATGCTGCCCCTCGAAATCGTCGCCTCGGGCATGTCCAAGACGCAGCAGCAGGACCGCGCCCGCGACCTTCTGGCCGTCGTCGGGCTGGAAGGGTTCGAGGACAAGAAGCCGTCCGAGCTGTCGGGCGGGATGCGCCAGCGCGCGTCCCTCTGCCGGTCCATTGTCCACCGCCCCGAGGTGTTGATCCTCGACGAACCCTTCGGCGCCCTCGATGCCTTCACCCGCGAAGACCTGTGGCAGACCATGCATGACCTGCGCCGCGAGGAAAGCTTCACCTGCGTTCTCATCACCCACGATCTGCGGGAATCGGTCTTCCTGTCGGACCGCACCGTGGTGTTCAGCGCCCGTCCCGCCCGCGCCCAGAAGGTGGTCGAAATCGACCTGGGCGACCAACGCGGCCTCGACGACCTCTATGCGCCGCGCGCCGTGGAGTTGCTGGCCGAGCTGCGCCGCGAAATCCAGATCGCCCAGGGGAGGGACGTCGCATGAGATCCTTGCGCCAGGTCGGCGTCCCGCTGGCCGCCATGATCGCCTTCCTTTTGGCCTGGGAACTGCTGGTCTGGGCCAACGGCTGGCCCAACTTCGTCATGGCCTCCCCGTCCGACCTGCCCCCGGCCTTCGCCCGCTATTGGGAGCTGTTCCTGACCGGAAGCTGGCAGACGCTCTGGCGCACGATGGTGGGCCTGGCCCTTGCCGTGGTCTTCGGCATCCTCCTGGGGATGATCATGGGCTTCTCGCGCCTGGCGCGCGAGGCGCTCTATCCCCTGCTCGTGGGGTTCAACGCCGTGCCGAAGGCAACCGTGGTGCCGATCATCGCGCTTCTCTTTATCGGGCAGCACGATCTGAACACGGTGCTGATGGCCTTCATGATCTCGTTCTTCCCGATCGCCGTCTCGATCTCCATCGGCCTATCGACGCTGGAGCCGGAATATCGCGACATCCTGCGCAGCCTCGGGGCATCGAACACGACGATCTTCTGGAAGATCGCCCTGCCCAAGACGCTGCCCGAATTCTTCGGCGCGCTGAAGGTGTCGGTCACGCTGGCCTTCATCGGCACCAACCTGATGGAGATCATCTCGCCCCATGGCCGCGGCCTTGGCGCGCTCTTCGATTCGGGGCGCACGAATGCCGACTATCCGCTGATGTTCGCGGTGCTCATCGCGCTCGCCCTGCTCGGGATCGCGCTGTTCTACGTCGTGGTCTTTCTGGAACGCATCTTTGCGGGATGGGCCGAACGATCGCCCGGGTGATGCCAAATTCAGGCCCCCTTCGCCGAGGATAAGGGGGCCAGCAGACCCCGGAGCCCGCCATGAACGCCGTCAGACTTGCCTCGATCGTCCTGTTTCTCGGGCTTCTGGTGTATTTCGTCCCGCCGATCCTTGCCGCGCGCGGGATCAACGTGCCCGACCCGTTCCGCATGGGTCCCGACCTTGACGGGTTGCCACAGGTGGCGCGGCTGGCCGAACCGGAACGTCCGACGGCCCGGCGATTCACCCAAAGCGCGACCACAGACCTCACGTCCTTTACCGTCGACACCGACTACAGGCCCGACCCGACCCAAGGCGAGCGTTACCGCACCGAAAACGGTACCGCCTGGTGGGGGGCCGCACCCTCGGGCCCCGGCCCCCACCCGGTTGTCTTCCTGATGCACGGGGCCGGACGCGACGGGCACAGCATGATCGACATGTGGTACGAGACGGCGATGGAGCATGGCATCGTCCTTGTCGCGCCCGACTTCGACTCCGTGCCGGGCTGGAACACCAGCTTCCCCGACCCCCGTTCCGCAAGTGATGTGCTGGACCATGCGGCGACGATGCACGACATCGATCCCGACCGGATCTATCTGTTCGGCCATTCGCGCGGCGCCATCGGGGCGCAGGTCTGGGCGAACCGTTTCGAAGGCCCGTGGCGCGCCGTTGCCGTTCACGCGGGCACCCTGACCGCCCGAAACGTCGGCCCGGTCGAGAATGGCCTGCCGATCCGGCACTACCTGGGGTCGAGCGACCGCATCTTCCCCTTCGGCGAAGCCATCGAGGGCGGTGCGGCCATGGCCGCCGCCGGCCACCCATTCGAGTTGGTCCGCCTCGAGGGGCACAATCACTGGTTCTATGAGCGGGGCGAGGATATCGCGGCCCACGCCTGGCAATGGCTGGCCCGTCAGGGCGGATGACCTTGCATCCCGTCCCGTCCCGTCCTATCTGAGCCTTGAGAGGTTGGCGCGGGCAGGTGCTTCGCCAACCTGGTCAGGACCGGAAGGTAGCAGCCACAACGATTACCACTTGGGTCGTCGTCCAGCCTCTCACCCAGCCGGACTTTGGCAACGCCAAAGTCTCGGCCCATCCCCCCAGACACCGCCCCAAGCGACAGGGGACCTTGCCCCGCGAAGTCTCGCGAAAGCGACCGTGTGCCGGGCGACTAATCTGACGAACACCGCTGCTCGGGCGATCCGGTTCCGCCGACCCCGCCATCCGGGGGTCTGCATCCATCGGACGTGGGCGCACATGCGGCCAGTGCGAGCAGAAACACCAAAGCCAGAAATCTCATTCCGTGTCCTCCCAATAGGCATAGCCGCCGAAGCGCGCGCGCAGCGGGCCGCCGCCTTCCATCGCCGAGGCGGCCTGCGCGATCTCGCGCAGCACCTCCATCTGTCGCCGCTCAAAAAGGGCGCGCAGGTCCTCTACCTGGTCGGCGTGAAAGCCGGTGTAATGCGCGGCCCGGTCAAAAAATTCGGCCCCCGACAGCACGTTGCTGACCGCCGCCGTGCCGTGGTCGTGGAGGTTCGCCGCGAGGTATTCCAGTTGCTCGGGCGATCCGCCGCCGGGCACATAGGCGCGTCGGACCAAGCGGACATCGTCGCCCTCGGCCGCCACCGACCCTGCCGCCACCAGCAGGTCCAGCAGGGTGCGGGGGTGGATATCCTGCGACGTGGCGCGGGCCAGGGCCTCGAACGACGGCGCGGGACCGATGCGCGGCAGGGTCGCCGCACCCTCTGGCCAGTCGGTCAACAGGCGCGCGGGGGCCGAGGGCAGACGTTCGGCCGGGCGCGCATCGCGCAGTCGCACCACATCGCGCCGCTGCAACCCGGTGACCAGCGCCAGTCGACTGTCGGTCTGCCGCGCCCCCTCCTGCTGTTCGGCCACGGCCAGGAACGCGCGCTTGAGCGGGTCCGACAGGTCGCGCACGCCCAGACCCCGGCCAATGGCAAGGCGGGCGACGGGCATCAGAAGCCGGGTGAGAAGGTCATCGAGGATCACATGTGCAGAAAGCACATTTCGAGTTGACAGGTCCAGCCCTCTCGTGAAATGTGCTTTTTACACATTTATTGGAGAGACCCATGATTCCCCGCCCCCTCCTCGCCCTTCTGGCCGCCGCCATGCTGGCCGCCTGCGCGCCCACGGTTCAGACGACCTCCGGCGCGTCCTATCTGGCGCGCGGCCCGATTGCCGACCCGGCGATCCGCGCGGCCGCCGACATCGAACCCGACCTGCGCTTTCCGGCCCGCATCGGCCTGGCCCGCGTGGTGAACGGCAGGCTGAGCCTCGCGCCCCCGGAGGAAGCGCAGCAGATCGCCGCCCTGGCCGAGCGCTACAGCCCCCTCGGCGAATGGGTCGCGCTGTCTCCGCTGGTTGACGGGATGACCAATGGCGACGGGCGCGATGTTCCTGTGATCGACCGTTTGCGGCGCACGGCGGCGCGCCAGCACCTCGACTACATCCTGGTGTATGAACTGGGCGCGCGGTCCTCGACCCCCGGCATCACGCCCTTCGCGCTGGCCGATGTGACGCTGGTCGGGGGGCTTTTGCTGCCGACGCGGACGACGCAGGCCACCGGAACAGGGGCCGCCGCCTTCATCGACGTGCGCAACGGCTATCCCTACGGCACCGTGTCCACGACCGAGGATCTGTCGGGTCTGGCCCGGACGTTCGGGGCCGACAGCGCCAGCGCCCGCCTACGCGACCGCGCCACCAACCGCGTCGCCCGTGCCCTCCTTCCCGAGGTGGAAGAGATGCTGAACCTGCTGGCGGTCCGCGCCAACCGGCGCTGACCATCCGCCAGATCAGGCGTCGCCGATCACGTCGGGCCAGCAGGGGCGACCCCGCTCGCCCAGAACATCGAGATGCCCCAGCCGGGCCAATCCGTAGTCGGCCGGGCGCAGCACCCGCTGTTCCCGCCTGGCCCGGGGATAGGCCCGCATCAGCCGCCAGACCGACGCCGGCGGGCAGAGCGCGTCATCCGCGACGGCGACCATCCGCAGGTCGCAGGTCAGATCGGCGGGATCAGGGGCGGGCAGGTCGCGGTCGGCGGCGTGAAACCCCAATTCGGTGCACCAGCGACGCCACTGCACATAGACGCCCGCAGGCAGGTCATGCCCGATCCCGATGGACCGCAGAGGCAGCCGCCCCATCATGCGCGACAGCGTGCCCAGACCGCGCAACCAGAAGAGCCGGGCAAAGGCCTGATAGGGCCAGGGATGGTCCGTGACATGCACCGCGCCCGACGCGACGGCGATGACCCGGTCGATCCGCGCCAGACCCGCCTGGAACGGCAGCATCATCCCGCCGAGCGAGTGCCCCACCACCCAGAGCGGCGTCCGGGGATAGCGCCCCGCCAGCCAGTCGCGCGTCGCCTGCTGGTCGCGCACGCCCCAGTCGGTCATCGTCGCCCGGCTGCCCCGGGCCGCCCCCGACTCGCCGAAATCGCGGTAATCGTAGGTCAGGCAGGTCACACCCCGCTCGGAGGCAAGCCAACCCGCGAACGCGTCGTAAAAGCGCGCAGGCACTCCGGTCGCCCCATGCAGGACGGCGACGGCGCGCGGCGGCCCGTCGGTCCGGAACAGTCGGCCCGCCAATGTCGCGTCGCCTGCGGAAATCCTGACGGGTTCGAACATGGCGGCCCTCTCCTTGCAAATTAGACCGATTAGTCTAGACTGTTCCGTCTAGTCGCATCTCTGGACCGTTCGGTCAAGTCGTGAAAGACCATGCCCAATGACCGACCCGTCCCCCTCGACCCGAGACCGCCTGTTGCAGGCCGGTCTCAGCCTGTTTCAGGAGCAGGGCTTTCACGGCACATCCGTCGCCGAAATCCTGACCCGCGCCAAGGCCCCGAAGGGGTCGCTCTACCATCATTTTCCCGACGGCAAATCCGATCTGGCCCGGGTTGCCTGCCGGATGACCTCCGATCTGATGCTCAACATCATCGCCCGCGCCTATGATCCCGCCGTCGATTTCGCCGAGGGCACCGCACGCATGGCCGAGAAGTTTGCCCGCCTGTTCGAACGCGACGCCCATTGGCGCGCCTGCCCCGTGCAGACCCTGCTGATCGATGGTCCCCTGGACCGGGCCGATGGAGCCGCGATGCTCCAGACCTGGATCGACGCAACCACCGTGCAGGCGGAACGTTTGGGCCAGCAGGAGTCGGACCGCGCCGCGCGCACCGTCTGGTCGGTTCTGATCGGATCCTGGACATTGGCGCGCGCCCAGGACGACCCGGCGCCCCTGCGCGAGATGACCACCCTCCTGAACATGCCCGCCCCGACACCGAAGGAACCCCCCCGATGAGCGACGACCGGCAGACCAAGACGGAATGGGCCGAGGATCGCACCGACTGGGCCGAAGATCGCACCGTTCTGGCCAATGAGCGGACCTTCGCAGGCTGGATGCGCACCGGAATGGCGGCCATCGCCATCGCCGTGGGCCTGCGCGCCGTCTTTGGTGCCGCTGAGCCCACATGGGTGCCCAAGGCCGTGGCCACGGTCTTCATCGCCGCCGCGCTGATGATCTTCTGGTCCGCCCGCCGCAACGCCTCGCTGGCACAGGACAGGTTGGCGGCCAATTCGGTCGAGGTGCAATCCAAGACCAACTTCACAATCCTCGCCACGGTCTTTTCGGCGGGCGCGATCACGGTCGGCATCGTCCTCTGGACGCTTTGACACCGCGGGCCTAGCCACCGCCGCGCGATCCCCCTAGATTGCCCGCTCGACGAAAGGGTGCCCCATGACGACCGAATATCAGGTTCTCGCGCGCAAATACCGCCCCGCGACCTTTGCCGACCTGATCGGTCAGGATGCGATGGTCCGCACCCTGCGCAACGCCTTCGCCGCCGACCGCATCGCGCAGGCTTTCATCCTCACCGGCATCCGGGGAACGGGCAAGACGACGACGGCGCGCATCGTGGCCAAGGGGCTGAATTGCATCGGCCCCGATGGGACCGGCGGGCCGACGACCGACCCCTGCGGTCAATGCGAACCCTGCGTCGCGATTGCCGAGGGGCGTCACGTCGACGTCCTCGAGATGGACGCCGCCTCCAACACCGGCGTCGGCGACGTGCGTGAGATCATCGACTCGGTGCACTACCGGGCCGCCTCCGCCCGTTACAAGATCTACATCATCGACGAGGTTCACATGCTCTCGACCAGTGCATTCAATGCGCTGCTCAAGACGCTGGAAGAACCGCCTGCCCACGTGAAATTCATCTTCGCCACCACCGAGATTCGCAAGGTGCCGGTCACCGTCCTGTCGCGGTGCCAGCGGTTCGACCTGCGGCGGATCGAGCCCGAGGTGATGATCGCCCACCTGCGCGGCGTGGCCACGAAGGAAGACGCGCAGATCGCCGACGATGCGCTGGCCCTGATTGCCCGCGCCGCCGAAGGATCGGTGCGCGATGCGATGTCGCTGCTGGATCAGGCGATCAGCCATGGGGCCGGGGAAACCACCGCCGATCAGGTCCGCGCGATGCTCGGTCTGGCCGACCGGGGCCGCGTCATGGACCTTTTTGACATGATCATGCGTGGTCAGGCGGCCGAGGCGTTGATGGAACTGGGGGCGCAGTATTCGGATGGGGCCGACCCCATGGCCGTGCTGCGCGATCTGGCCGAATTGACCCATTGGGTCAGCGTGATCCAGATCACCCCCGGTGCCGCCGAAGACCCGACGGTCAGCCCCGATGAAAAAGCCCGGGGTCAGGCTTTCGCCACCGGCCTGCCCATGCGGGCCCTGACGCGGATGTGGCAGATGCTGCTCAAGGCGCTGGAAGAGGTCGGGAACGCCCCGAACGCCATGATGGCCGCCGAAATGGCGGTGATCCGGCTGACCCATGTGGCCGACCTGCCCTCGCCCGACGAATTGGTGCGCAAGCTGCGCGATACGCCGATGCCGACGACCACCGCCGTGGCCCCGCGCGCGGCACCGCCCTCGGGCGGCGGGCCGGTCGCCCGGGGCAGCGCGCAACCCGCGACGGCTCCCGATGCCGACCCCGCGCTGGACCGGTTCCAGACCTTCCCGCAAGTCGTCGACCTGATCCGCGCGAACCGGGATGTGAAATTGCTGGTGGAAGTCGAGACGGGCATCCGCCTCATCTCCTACCGGCCGGGGCGGATCGAGTTCGAGCCCGCACCCGCAGCCGCGCCCGATCTGGCCGCGCGGCTGGCCGGTCGGCTTCAGGGGTGGACCGGCGTGCGCTGGACCGTCTCCATCGCATCGGACGGCGGTGCGCCGACCATCGCCGAGGCGCGCGACGCCGCCACCCGACAGGCCGAGACCGAGGCCCTGGCCCATCCGATGACCCAGGCGATCCTGGCCGCCTTCCCGGGGGCGGAATTGATCGAGGTGCGCACCCGCGCCGAAATCGCGCAGGAGGCCGCAGTCGAGGCCCTGGCCGAGGTCGACGAGGAATGGGACCCCTTCGACGAAGATTGACGGACCCCGCGCCTTTGCACACAAGGTGCGCAATTCCCCGGCGATGGTGCGATTCGATACGTCAGACGCAGATCACCCGTGGATCACCCGTTCCGAATACATGAAATCCGATGCCGAACTCCGGGCTTTCCCGCGCCGCGATGAAACCCGATCCGCCCCTCGCGGGTTATCTGGTGGAACACGCAACAACCAAGCGGAGAAAACTATGCCCGACAGCTTTGTCACCGGTCTCGAATCCCAGACGCAGGAACAGATGGTCAACCTGCTCAACGCACGTCTCGCCGATGGCATCGACCTGCGGCTGGCCGTGAAGCAGGCGCATTGGAACCTGCGCGGGCGCGGCTACATCGGTGTGCATGAACTCCTGGACGAGGTTTCGGCCCGTCTGGGCGAAAGCACCGACATGATGGCCGAACGTGTGGCGATCATGGGCGGGTTCGCCCGAGGCACGACGCAAGTCGTGGCCGCCGAGACGAAGCTTGACGCCTACCCGGTGGAACTGACCGATATCGAGGCACACATCGACGCATTGGTCAGCCGTTTCAAGGACTTCGGCAAATCCCTTCGCGAGGCGATGGCCGAGGCGGACGAGGCGGGCGACGAAGATACGGCCGACCTGCTGACTGAAGTGAGCCGCATGGTCGAGAAGGATACCTGGTTCATCGGCGCAAACGCCGCCGCCTGACCTCAAGGCCCATCGACAAGACGGGGTCGCCATCGGGGCGGCCCCGTTTTACGTTCTGGGCAGACTGCACGCCGACAACCTGGCCGCTGACATCCCGAAAAATCGATCCTCCCATTCCCCTCCGACATGCTGACGGTTGCAGCGGGCCATGGGGACCGCTACCTCCGGAGGTGACACTCACGCGGAAGGGATACCCGATGTTCAAAGGATTGGGCGGTCTCGGCGATATGGCCGGGATGATGAAGAAAGCGCAGGAGATGCAGTCCAAGATGGGCGAGATGCAGGAAAACCTGTCCTCGATCACCGTCACGGGCGAATCCGGCGCGGGTCTGGTCAAGGCCACCGCGACCGCCAAGGGCGAGCTGATCGGCCTCGATATCGACCCGTCGATCTTTCAGCCCGACGAGAAGGAAATGGTCGAGGATCTGATCCTCGCCGCGATCAAGGACGCGCAGTCGCGCGCCAACGAGCGGTCGCAGGAAGAAATGTCCAAGCTGACCGAGGGTCTCGGCCTGCCGCCCGGGATGAAGCTGCCGTTCTGACATGGCCGACGCGACCCGCGACATCGAGGCGCTGATCGACCTGATGGCGCGGCTGCCGGGGCTTGGGCCCCGCTCTGCGCGCCGGGCGGTCCTGCACCTTCTCAAGAAGCGCGACACGCAGCTATTGCCGCTTGCGCGCCTTCTGGGTGAGGTCGGCCATTCCGTGCGGGATTGTCTGAACTGCGGGAACCTGTCGACGTCCGACATCTGCGCCATCTGCGAAAGCCCCAAGCGCGCGACCGGCCAGATCTGCGTGGTCGAGGATGTCGCCGATCTCTGGGCAATGGAACGGGCCCAGGTGTTTCCAGGGCGCTATCACGTTCTGGGCGGCACCCTGTCCCCGCTCGACGATGTCGGACCCGACGACCTGACCATTCCGAAGCTGCGCGACCGGATCGCCGCCGAGGAAATCTCCGAGGTTATCCTGGCCCTGAACGCCACGGTCGAGGGCCAGACCACGGCACACTACGTCGCGCGCGAACTTGAGCCGCTCGGCATCGTCGTCAGCGGTCTGGCGCAGGGTGTTCCCGTGGGCGGCGAACTGGATTACCTTGACGAGGGCACCCTGAGGGCGGCTCTGTCGTCACGTAAGTCGATCTGACGGTGCATTCACTCTGGCGTCCCGCGCCCAACATTGGAATTGAGCGTCCATGCATGACATTCCAAGATCGGGTCGAAAAGGCGTATCGCCATGGGCATCATGTTTCTGACGATCGGTCTGATGGCCTTGGCCGCAGCCGTCTCAGCCATTGCCACGTTGCGCCTGATGCGGTCGCGCACCGCGGATGACGCGCAGCCAACGGGGTTGCGCCCCCGGCAGCCGCAATCCCTCGACGGGGAAGGCGGCGCCCTTGCGCTCTTCGATCTGGATGATCTGACGGGCATCAATGTCGCACAGGGGTTCGACACCGGTGACCGCCTGCTCAACGCCGTGGGCGACACCCTGCGGCGCGGCCTTCCGCCCGGCGCGGGGCTGGAGCGTCTCGAGGGGGGACGCTTCGTGGTCTGGCTGCCGGATGCGGACCTCGCCCGGGCAACGGACATGGTCGAACGCATGCGCGTTCTTGCGGCTCAGACGCTCGTCGAGACGCGCCAAGGTCAGGTCGCCTGCGAAGTCACCGCCGCCGTCGTCGCGGGGCTTCCCGACGAGTGCCGAAGCCGCGCGATCCTGCGCGCCGATGCCGTCCTTGCCCAGGCCAAGGCCCGGGGCGGCGCCCGAACCGAAGCCGTTCTGGCCCTGCCCATCATGGCACTTGCCCCGTCGCGCGGTGACGTCGAAGCCGCCATCACCCGTCGCGAGCTGGAATACCACGTCCAGCCCATCGTCGATCTGACCAGCGGCGCGCCGGTCGGGGTCGAGGCGTTGCTGCGCTGGAACCGGCCCGATGGCTCCATCGTCGGCCCGGCCGGGTTCATCGACACCCTGAACCGCATCCCCGAGGCGGGGTCCGACCTTCTGGCCGATCTGGCCGTGGAAACGGCGCGCCCGTTTGTCATCGGGGAAAGCCCGATCTTCATCACGTTCAACATCACCGGGGCGGTGCTCGATGGCAAAGGCAGTCCGGGCTGCAGCTGGCTGACCCATGTCCTTCAGAATGTGCCGACGGAGCATCTGGTTCTGGAGCTGATCGAGACCGCCGTCATCGTCAGCACCGAGCGCGCGCAGGACCTCACCGCGCGCACCCGCGCCATGGGCGTGAGGATCGCGCTCGATGACTTCGGGACCGGCCTGTCGAACATCGAGAGGCTGTGCGACCTGCCGGTCGACATCATCAAGATAGACCGCGCGTTCATCCAGGCGATGTGCGACAATGACCGCGTGGAGGTCATCCTGAAGGCCATGGTTTCGATGGCGGAAAGCCTCGGCATCGATCTGGTGGCGGAAGGGATCGAGACCGAGGAGCAGGCCAATCGCCTGCGCGACATCGGGGTCCGCTATGGCCAGGGGTTCCTCTACGGTCACCCGGCCACGGCGCAAGAATGGGCGGACAGAATGGGCCGCGCCGCTTAGCGCATGGGCGACAGCAGGGCGCTGCCAAGGCTGCAATCGCGGACCACGTCGTCGCCGCAGCGGCGCGGCGCCAGATCGCGGGTCAGGCAGATCCGCACCTCCTGCACCCGGCCCGCCTTGCAGGTGATGGTGACGCCATCGGCCTCCAGCTGCGGATTGGCCTCAAGAAATGCCTCTTCGATCACGCGGGCGGGCAGCGTCACCTCGCGCCCAAGATCGCGGATTGCGGACGGACGATTGACGGCCCCGTAAGCCGCGCGAGCCGCCGCAAAATAGGCGGCAGCCGACAGCCCGGAGCAGGTTCCATGCTTCCGCCATTCATGGAAGGCCAGCCCCGAAGAGCCCATGATATCGACCATCGCGGCGGTCTGCCCCCGGGTGGCGGGCCGTTCGGACGTCCGGCAATCACTTGGCCAGCCGCGCTCGTTCTGCGGCCAGAGCCCGTGAAGCGTGAAGCCGTAGCCCTGCCCCGGATCGCATTGCGGCGAGCCGCGCCGGTCCCCCTCGAGCGCGCACCAGGTCGGCGTCCAGCTGAGTGCCAGGACGTAGTAGTCGAAATCCCCGGCCCGTTCCCCCTCGGCGCGGGCGATGGATGCGAAAGCGGTCAGCAGGCACAAAAGGCCCGTTGCAAGGCGGATCATCTAAGGTCTTTCCCATTGGCGCGACACTCCCTATATAGCGCGTCAAGTTCCCCGAAAGCGAGAACAAGCGGCCCGGCCGCAGCCCCTGATCCGGGCGACGCAACAGATATGTCCTGAAGGAAGCATCCGATGAACAAACCCATCATGGCAAAGGCCACAGCCGTCTGGCTGGTCGACAACACGACCATCAGTTTCAAGCAGATCGGCGACTTCTGCTCGCTGCACGAGTTGGAAGTTCAGGGAATCGCCGATGGCGACGTGGCCGTGGGCGTGAAGGGGTTCGACCCGGTTGCCAACAACCAGCTGACAACCGAAGAGATCGAGAAGGCCGAGAAGAATCCGCTGCACAAGCTGACGCTGAAATTCAACGCCGCCGCCGTGGGCGAGGAAAAGCGCCGTGGTCCCCGCTACACCCCGCTGTCCAAGCGTCAGGACCGGCCCGCGTCGATCTTCTGGCTGGTGAAATTCCACCCCGAGCTTTCGGACGCGCAGATTTCCAAGCTGATCGGCACGACCAAGCCGACGATCCAGGCCATCCGCGAGCGGACGCATTGGAACATCCAGAACATCCAGCCCATCGACCCCGTCGCCCTGGGCCTGTGCAAGCAGACCGAACTGGACGCCGCCGTCCAGAAGGCCGCCGCCAAGCAGGCCGCGTCGGGCGTGGTGATGACCGACGATGAGCGGCGCAAGCTGGTATCGACCGAGCAATCGCTTGGGATGGACGCGGACGAGACCCGGATGCCCTCCAGCATGTCCGGCCTCGAGACGTTCAGCCTGTCGGGCAATGATCAGGACGACGACGATCCGCGCGGCGGGCCGACGCCGGACGCGGATGCCTTCTTCAACCTGCCTGACAGCGACGACGACGATGACGACGACCGTTGAGGTCTTCTGCCAAGGGTCGCCCGACGGGCGGCCCTTTTTCGTTGACCGCGCCCCGTGATGGCCCCGCTGTTCTTTCACGGTCTGCCTGGCGGCCCCGAAGATCGCCGCCTGTTGGACCGGAAGTGGCGACCGGATGAAATGATGATCGGGGATACGCTGTGCCCCGATGCGCCGGGCACGACACCGCGGCATCTGGTGGGCTTTTCCTTGGGGGCGTTCGCAGCCCTGGGCATGGCCGCGCGCCATCCCGACCGGGTCGCACGGCTCACGCTTATCTCGCCCGCGGGGCCGCTGCAGTCGGGGGATTTTCTGCCACAGATGGCGGGGGCCCCGGTTTTCCGTCTGGCCCGCCGCTCTGCCACGGGTCTGCGCGTGTTGACCGCGCTACAGGGCGGCATCACGCGCATCGCGCCCGACCGGCTCCTCCGGCAGCTCTTTTCGACAAGCCATCCGGCAGAGCGCGCGATCCTGGACGATGCGGCGGCTCGGGATGTCCTGCGCGCGGGGTTGCGCCATTGCCACATCGACCGACCCCGGGCCTATTGCGACAGCATCGCGGCCTATGTCACCGACTGGCGGGACGATCTGGGCGCGGTCCGTTGCCCGGTCACGATCTGGCAGGGGGATGCCGACAGGTGGACACCGCCCGACATGGCGCGCTCACTCGCCAATGCGCTCTGCGGACCGGTGGACCTGCGGATCGTGACGGGCGCCGGTCACTACGGGATGCTTCGCCGCGCCCTGCCCTGATCGGGGTTCAGGCGTTCATCTTCTCGATATAGGCGCGCAGTTCCCCGGCCTCGTGGCGGGCCTCGCGCAGGCCTTCCATCGCGGCTTTCGCTTCGGCATCGCTCTGGGTCAGCTTGGTCTGCAACTCCTGCTCGCGGTATTGCAGGTAGGTGATCGCCTCGTCGCGCTGTTCTTCGGCGTCATGGAGCGCCTTGGCCATCTCTTCCAGCTCGGCCACATCGGACACGGTGACCCGGCTGAACCGATGCACCAGCCAGGCGGCGAACCAGCCGAGCGCGAAGGCGATGAAAAGGATCACTGCAATGGCGACAACGAATTCTGTGCGGTTCATTCCCCGGCTCCCTCTGCCGTCTCGCCTTCGGCCTGGGCGGGGACTTCGCCCTCGTCCTCTGCCTGGGCGGTCGTATCGTCGACCGGCTGATCCGGCGCAACATCGATCTCATCCTCCGGGTCGGCATCGCGCCGCCCGAGCAGGGTGAAGGTGATCCGCCGATTGGTCTCGCGGCCCTCTTCGGTGCCGTTGTCGGCGATCGGTTGCGACTCGCCGTAGCCCTTGGCGACAAGCTGGCTTGGCCGGACGCCGCGCGCGATCAGGGCGGCGCGGACGGCATCGGCGCGCTGCACCGACAGGGTCAGGTTGCCGCCTTCGCTCCCCTGGCTGTCGGTGTGGCCACCAACCTCGAACACGGCGCGTTCGCAATCGTCGAGCTTGTCCTTCAGGCGTCCGATCTGACCGTCGCCCGAAGCTTCGATCACGGCGGCCCCCGGGGCGAAGGTCAGCTTCTGCTCGGTCAGGATGTCGTTCAGATCGTCTTCGCATTCTTCCGGCGTCGGGATATTCAGGAGCGGGTCGAGTTCCGGCTCATAGCGCACCTCGATCCGGAAATTCGCCTCGGCCCCGAGCTTGTCGGACAGAAGGCCCGAAATCTCGGCCTCGGCGCGCGCGTTTCCGGTCACGCCCCGGATCACGACCAGATCGGGCTGGACGATGACGACCCCCTGTTCCAGCCGCGAGAGCGCGTCGAGACCCGACAGGACCCGCGCGGGCCAACCCTGTGGCAGGCTCTCGTCCTGGCGGGTGGCGACATAGGTCTTGTCGAAGCCGAACAAGGCGCGCCCGTAGCTGACGACAGCGGCCTGCTGCGCATCGTCATACAATCGACCACGCAGCTGCACCTGGCCCTCGGGCGACAGGGTGGCGACGAACTCAGGGGTGCCCGTGGCCGCCTCGCCGGTGCCGTCGACCTGGGTCGGTTCGGGCAGGACGGCAGACAGAACGAAGAGGTCCGGCAGGGCCGTGCCAAGCTCGGCCACGACGGTATCGAAGAGGTCCGCATCCGTCCCCTCGCGCGCGACGAGCGAGACATCGGCGTCCGACAGGGTCAGCGCACCGCCACCCAGACGCCCAAGCGCCTCAATCCCCAGGGACGCGGCCTCGCCCCAACTGGCGGACGGCACGCCCAGCCCGATGACGCAGCCCGCGCGCCCGGTGAAGCCGGTGCTTTGCGCCGCGCGCAGGATGCGGGCTTCGGCGGGCAGGCTGTCGACGGCACAGGCCTCGAAGCGGGGCCGACCTTCGGGCGGGATGACATAGCGGAGGGTGAAAGGCGTGATGACCGGGCGCGGCGCCGAGATGTTGAGCACCAGATCGACAATCTCGGGCTTGCGACGGGTCAGGCTCTGCTCCAGCCGCAGACGTTCGGTATCGCTGTCGGCGACGGCGGTCACGGTGACGCTCCCCGGCATGACCGATATCTTGGCGCGGGGCAGGTCCTTGAGCACCGACAGACCAAAGCGCAGCGTTTCTTCCCAGTCCGGGCTGACCGGGTAGTCGGCGGTTTCCACCATGTTGGTGATCTGCAGTGGTGTGGTCCCGCCCGCCTCGTCGAGCAGGGTCTGGAGCGCTTCCTGCCCGCCGTTGGTCGGGACAAGGCCGATCACCGACACGCCGTCTTCGTTGCGCAGGATCTCGAGCGAGAAGCGCGGCGGCGTCACCGCGCGGCTTGGCGCGACTTCCATCGCGTCGATCACCCGGCTCGGGTCGACGACATATCCAGCCCGCGTGATCGCCCGAAAGCGCGCAGGCTCGTCCGGGGCGGTGCCGGTCAGGATCAATTGCAGGCCATCGGTCTCGACCCCGGCCCATCCCATGTCGTTGGAGGCGAGCATGGCCGAGACGGCGGTCCTGGAGCGGTCCTCGACGAATTCCGCACCGAACCATGCGCCTGCGGTCGCACCGGCAGCAGCCACCCCAAAGGCGGCAATCGTGGCAATGGTGCTTCTGCGGCTCATCGTTCGGTCTCTCGTCCCCCGGGTCTGCTTAGCGGCCACATCCGGGGGGGGCAATCACAGGAGCGCGGCAACGGCGAAAAATGGCAAGGGGATCAGGCCGGTCGTCCGGTTCGATCGAAAGAGGCGCAGGCAGAGTCCCGCATCCGCGATGTCGAGGCGCGCCATCTGCCAGCACATATGCCAGCCCATAAGCCACATGCCGACCAGCGCCACCAACGCCCCCGACGCCGAAAGCGGCAGGGCCGCGGCCACTGCCAGCAGGATCACCGTCGCTGCCGTGAAGCCGCGCAGCCAGGGCATCGGACGCTCTCCGAAGCGGCGCGCCGTCGATTTCACCCCGATCAAGGCGTCGTCCTCCACGTCCTGATAGGCATAGATCGTATCGTAAAAGAGCGTCCAGGCGATGCCGCCCAGATAAAGAAAGACCGCAGGCCAGCCGAGCGATCCGGTCTGCGCCGTCCAGGCCAGCAGCGCGCCCCAGTTGAACGCCAGACCCAGAAACAC
The DNA here is from genome assembly GCF_900113875.1 of Jannaschia pohangensis. Lineage (GTDB taxonomy): Bacteria > Pseudomonadota > Alphaproteobacteria > Rhodobacterales > Rhodobacteraceae > Jannaschia > Jannaschia pohangensis. Next base: position 304,913 of record NZ_FORA01000002.1, read on the forward strand.
CTGCGGCCACCAGGTGAACCGCTTGGCGAAGGGATAGACCGCGACCGGCAGCAGGGCGAGGACCCCGAGGCCCACGGCGGCCCAGTTGAAGGTGAAGAGGATCAGAGCCGAAAGCCCGACCTGCACCCCCATCCAGATCATCGCACCCCGGATCGTCACCTGACCAGACGGGATCGGGCGCGACCGGGTGCGCGCCACCCGTCCGTCGATGTCGCGGTCGGTGATGTCGTTCCAGGTGCAGCCCGCGCCGCGCATCAGGAACGCACCGATGGCACAGCCCAGACCGATCCACAGATCGAAGGGCCGGAACCCTTCGGCCGCAATCGCCAGCATCAGCCCCCACCAGCACGGCAATAGCAGCAGCCAGGTCCCGATGGGGCGGTCCGCGCGGGAAAGCCGCAGGTAGGGCCGTGCCGCCGCCGGGGCCAGCGTATCGACCCAGTTGCCCTTGACGGCGTCGGCCACCTGTCCTTGATCGGAGGTATCGGTCATCTCGGAAAGGGCCTTCTCATGGACAGCAAGGTCAGGCTGCACATAGCCGGCCCTCTCGGGGCGGGACAAGACGTCGAGCTGACGCGGGATCAGGCGCATTATCTGTCGGGCGTCATGCGCCTGTCGCCGGGCGATACGCTGACGGTCTTCGACGGGGTTTCGGGGGCCTGGCGGGCGACGATCGACGCGGCGTCCAAGCGGGGTGGCACCCTCACCTGTCAGGAGCAGACGGCGGCGCAGCGCAACCCGCCCGACATCTGGCTGATCTTCGCGCCCATCAAGAAGGTCCGCACAGACTTCATCGTCGAGAAGGCGACCGAACTGGGCGCGGCCCGCATCCTGCCGGTGCAGACCCGCTTCACCAATTCCGAACGCATCCGCCGCGACCGGCTTCAGGCCCATGCGGTCGAGGCAGCCGAGCAATGCGGCGGCACCTTCGTCCCCGAGGTGACGGATATCGCGCCGCTGGATCGCCTGCTGGCGGACTGGCCCGCGGACCGCGCGCTGATCTTCTGCGACGAGACGTTGTCGGACGATCCCGACTGGGCCGAAGGCGGCACCGGCACGGCCCTGCCCCCCGCACCTGCGGCCATCCTGATCGGTCCCGAAGGCGGCTTTTCATCCGAGGAACGCGCCCGGTTGCGCGCCCTGCCCTTCGCCCATCCCATCGGCCTCGGCCCCCGCATCCTGCGCGCGGACACGGCGGCGGTCGCGGCGCTGACGCTCTGGCAGCAGGCGCGCGGAGATTGGACGTGACGTCGCCCTTGCCCGCCCGGCTCTTCGCGATCCTGCCGCGCAAAGGGCACCGGGGCGTCGTGTTCCGGCGGGCCACAACCGCGTGACGGCGATGCTGCAATGGGATCTGAAAAACGACAGCTTCAAAGCCGGTCAATGGCTGCGCGGTCGCGTCCATGAACGTCACTGCGACCTGTCGCCGGACGGCCGGCACCTGATCGCCGCGCTTCTGAAATACGGCGGGCCTGATCGATGGGGGGCTACACGGTCATTTGCCGGCCACCTTGTTTCACCGCGCTGAAACTTCATGGCGCCGGGCACGGCGACCTGCCTGATCGACACCAACCCGATGACACCCCGCCGGATCGAGGCCCCCTGTGCCGGGGTCCGGAAACGATCCGGATGACCGAACCCCTGCCGCCGGGCTTTCGCCGGATCGGGGAATTTGGCATCGTTCCCCTGAAACCACAGGCAACCGCGCGATGATCCGACCCGAAGCCAAGGCCCGCCTGCTGCGCTGGCGCGAAGCCCTGATAGGGGCTTCCTGTGCCGTGGCGGGGCTCTGGCTCTGGCTGGCGACGGCGGGTCTGCCCGCGCTGTTCGGAGCGGTGGCCATGGCGATCGGTGCGGTGCTGATCCTGTCGGGGATGCGCCGCGCGCGGTTTCGCAGCACCCATCAGGACCCCGGCATCGTCCGCATCGTCGAGGGCCGGATCAGCTACATGGGCCCGGTCACCGGCGGCAGCGTGGCGCTCGACGATCTGGTGGCGGTCACCCTTCTGCGCGACGACACGGGGGCCGCCTGGTGCCTGACCCCAGAAGCCGAGCGCGACCTTGTCATCCCCGAAGGCGCCATCGGGGCCGAGGGCTTGCTCGATGCCCTGGCGCCGCTGCCCGGTCTCGATTCCGGCGCCATGGTCCGAGCCGTGCAATCGCGCACAGGCGCCTCTATCACGGTTTGGCGACGAGAGCAGTTCCGCGCCTTGACTTGACCGTGCGACCGCATCAGTCCTGATCACCCGAACGCCCGACAGGAGGCCCCCATGTCCATCCCGCAGTCCGGCGGCGGCCCGATTACCGACCCCGCGCAACTGACCGAATATCTCGCCTCCGGCTGCAAGCCGCAGGAGGATTGGCGCATCGGAACCGAGCACGAGAAATTCGGCTTCTGCGAAGACAGCCACATGCCGCTCCCCTACGAGGGCACGCGCTCTATCGAGGCGGTGCTGACGGGCCTGCGCGACAGTTTCGGTTGGTCACCCGTGACTGAGGGCGGCAAGCTGATCGGGCTTGAAAAGAACGGCGCCAACGTCAGCCTGGAACCCGGCGGCCAACTGGAGCTTTCAGGCGCACCGCTCGAAACCATCCACCAGACCTGCGACGAGGTGAACGACCACCTGCGCGAAGTGCGGGCCGTGGCCGATGGCATCGGGGTCAAGTTCATCGGTCTGGGGGCCGCGCCGGTCTGGACCCACGAACAGATGCCGCTGATGCCCAAGGGGCGCTACAAGCTGATGGACAGCTACATGGGCAAGGTCGGCACCATGGGCCGGGTGATGATGCGCCGGACCTGCACCGTGCAGGTCAACATCGATTTCGGGTCCGAGGCGGACATGGTGCAGAAGCTGCGCGTGGCCATGGCGCTGCAATCGGTGGCAACCGCGCTTTTCGCGTCGTCCCCGTTCTTCGAGGGCAAGCCCAATGGCCACAAATCCTGGCGCAGCCGGGTCTGGCGCGATCTGGATGCCTCGCGGACCGGCATACCGGCCTTCGTCTTCGACGAGGGGTTCGGGTTCCAGCAATGGGTGGACTACGCGCTCGATGTGCCGATGTACTTCGTCTACCGCGACGGCCGCTACGTCGACGCCCTAGGCCAGTCGTTCCGCGACTTCATGAAGGGCCAGCTTCCGGCCCTGCCCGGTGAGACGCCGACCCTGTCGGATTGGGCCGATCACCTGACCACGCTGTTCCCCGAAGCGCGGATCAAGAAATACATGGAGATGCGCGGGGCCGACGGCGGCCCGTGGCGCAGGCTCTGTGCGCTGCCCGCCTTCTGGGTCGGTTTGATGTACGACCAGACCGCGCTGGATGCGGCCTGGGATCTGGCCAAGGGTTGGGATCAGGAAACCCGCCTGGCCCTGCGCATCGCCGCCTCAGAGCAGGGGCTTCAGGCCGAAGTCCGGGGCATCAGGATGCACGACCTCGCCCGCGAGGTTCTGGCGATTTCGGAGGCCGGTCTGAAGGCCCGCGCGCGGCCCGGTGCGGGCGGTCTTGTCCCCGACGAGACGCATTTCCTCAACGCGCTCAAGGAATCGGTCGAAACAGGCAAGACCCTGGCGGACGAACTGCTCGATGCCTATCACGGCCCCTGGAACGGCGACTTGGACCGCATCTATTCCGAATACGCCTACTGACAGCGGCCTTGCATGACCGGGGCCAAGGGCGTTTCCTGCGCGAGACAGCCAAAGGACCCCGGCCCATGCGCGACTTCTTCATCAAGGCCCTTGAAGGAATCATCACGCTGACCATCGTTGTGGTGGCAGTGGCGATCCTGGTGGTGACGATCGGCGCGATGTTCGGCGGTGTGCCGGTGGGTGATTTCTGGATCGAGGGACCGACCCACGCCGCCATCGTGGCGATCGGCGGCACCCTCGGCTTGCTGGTGGTCGGGGGCACGCTCTATCTGGGCCTCGGGAAATACAACAACACGGCCCGCACGGCGGACGCACTGGAGCTGCTGATCACGCTGCGGCGCTGAGCCGCGAGGGGGTCCACCGACGGGACTTCGCCGCCAATTATTCAGGGCAACCGAATGGCGGCTTTGACGCTTCCGCCATCGAGGTCGGAGAATGGATATGGTGGGGAGTCCAAGATTCGAACATGGGTGGGTTGCCCCAACGGATTTACAGTCCGCCGCATTTGACCGCTCTGCCAACTCCCCTGAGTTGTTGTTTTGGCAGTGATCTTCGCCACCGATGCGCATGATCTCGACATGCTGCAGCACTGGAAAAGCTACCGAGGTAGAAAATGGGCACAGGGGTGTATGTGGAATTAGAAACTATGAACCAGCGCCCATCATTCGGACGCTTCCGCGTCCATCAGCTATAAGACGTGGATTGTTGGTTCATCAGTTTCATGTCAGCCGCTCAGCACGGCCAAATTGGCAGATCAACCCGAGAACTGGACATGAACGGCCCTGCGGAGGTTCCGCATAATGCGCTTGAGGCAGGCCTCCCGTGTCCCCGATGTGAAAGCGCTAAAAACAACGGTTGCCTATTCCTCCACCACCCGAACGTCTCGAACAAACAACGCCACCTTCTCCGCAGGCATTTCGCAGGGTTTCAGGCGCGGGCCGCTCTCCAGACGGTAGAGGTTCAGGCTGATGTAGTCCGACCCGTCCAGTGCCCGCCCCACCAACTTTTCGGACGCACCGCCCGCGAACAGGCTGCGGGTGACGAGCCAGTCACGACCGTGGGCGCGGCCCCGAAACGTCCCGAGCGGCAGCGCCAAAAGCGCCTCTGCGACGGCGGTTGCACGGGTTTGCGGATCTGTTGCGTTCGTCAAGATGCGTCACTCCCGCCGGCCGGGCCGAACCCTTGGGATGGACGTGGGCCGCAGGGGCGTCTTTGAAACCCGTGGCGGTGCGGACCCCGGTCCACCCCTGCGGTCGGTCGGATCCGGGCCAAAGCGGTTCGGCCCTTCCGTCCCCGGCAGGACCGTCATGACCAACAGGGCCAGTCCGCCGAAGGGCAGAATGGCGATCAGGATCCACCAACCCCGCAAATCGATGTCATGCAGACGGCGGATCATCACGGCCAGATGCGGCGGGAGAAGCCCCAGAAAGGCGATGAAGACCAACAGGCGGACCGCCCCGGGGGCAGGGGCAGCGAAAGACAGCAAAACGAAGACGAGGACAAAGGCGACGATGCCGAAATAGAACCACCAGTATTCCGACCGCGATGCCCGCCCGGTGACGTCGAAATACTTCTGCAAACAGGTCGTGATGGCTTCGGCAAACGTCATTTCTTCCCGATCTTCGGTTCATCCCCCGTGCGGATGCGGGCGATGTTCGCCCTATGACGATAGAATATCAGCGCGGCCAGACCAACGCAGAGCGCCACCGCGTTCGGCGCAAGCCAAAGCGCCCATGCCGGCGCGCTGACCGCCGCCAGAAGGGCCGCGAGCGACGACATGCGGAAGGCGGCGGCCATGGCGAGCCACGTCAGGCAGGCCGCGGCGCCGAGGGGAAACGACAGCGCCAGAAGGGTGCCAAGGAACGTCGCCACCCCCTTGCCACCGTGGAACCGCAGGAACACCGGGAAGCAATGGCCAAGGAAGGCCATCAGCCCCGCCAGCTGCGCCGCGTCTTCGCCGACCAGCGCCCGCGCCAGCAGCACCGCGACCCCGCCCTTGCCCGCATCCCCCAGAAGGGTCAGCAGCGCGGCAGGCTTGTTGCCGGTGCGCAGAACATTGGTCGCCCCGATGTTACCCGACCCGATCTTGCGCAGATCGCCCAGACCGAACAGCCGCGCCATCACGATCCCGAAGGGCACCGATCCCAGAAGATAGGCCAGAACGGCCACCAGAAGCAGCATGACGGGCGGATTGACGATCTCAGGCATCCGGCCCTCCCACGGGCGCAAAGCCGCCCTCGCCGTCGGGTTGGAACTGCGGCCGGAAATCGCCCGCGGGCGTCCAGCTCCAGATCAGGTCCGACTGGCGGTGCGCCAGGTCGTCGGTGAACATGGCGGCAAGATTGCGAACCGCCAGCGGGTCGTTGGCGTCGATGGCGAAGATCTGATCCCGGGTCGGATAGGAGAGCAGCGCGGTGGCCCAGCCGGTCTGTCGCAGGATCGTGTCCACCTCGCCCATCGGGACAAGGCTGCCGGTCAACCACGGATCGCCCGGCACGGTGATCAAGTGCAGGCCGTGGCCGATATCCTCGACCGAGGCGTCGACGTTCAGGCGGGCCCAGTTGTCCTGGCAGAGCGCGATCAGCGCGGCATCGTCCAGACCCAGGCCCGTCACCTCGGCGGCGGACACCATGCGGACAGAGTCGGGCCGGTTTTCCGCGACCATGATGACGAGGTCGCCATGCTGCGGCAGGAACCAGGGCGAAGGAAGGTCAGGGGTCGCTCCGCGACCGTCCTGCCAGAGTTTCTGCGCAACTTCCCAACCGGGCTGCCCGGTGGCGTAGCCACCGTGTCGCAGCAGGATCAGAAGGTCGTCGAGGTCGATCACGTCCGACGCTGGCTCGGTCACGGAGCGGACATAGCGGTTGACCAGGTCGTCGCGCTCGGACGCGCCTGTCCGCGACAAGTACAGCCAGAGGTTGTGGGCGTCGATGCGGGTCTCCTGCCCCGACGCGCCCTCAACCGTCACATCAAAGGTCAGCGGCCCCGTCCGCGTGATCGCGCGAACCTGCGGCAGGGCCAGCGCCGCGCGCATCAGCGCCTTTTCGAGCGCGTCCTGATCCAGATCGCCCGAGGCGCCCTTCTTGAACCATCCGAACATCAGACTGCATCCTCCCGATCGAAAACCCGCACACCTCCGACCCAGGTGCCGATCACCCGGCCTTCCATTCGCGCGCCGTCGAACGGGGTGTTCTTGGATTTGGACGCCAGTTTGAATCGATTCAGCACGAAGGGCGCATCCGGGTCAAACAGCACGAGGTCGGCAGGCGCGCCCTCGGCCAATGTCCCCGCCGCAAGGCCCAGACGCCGCGCCGGATTCGTCGAAAGCGCCCGCCAGAGCGTCGGCAGGTCGATATGGCCCGCGTGGACCAGACGCATCGCGGCGGGCAGCAGGGTTTCCAGACCGACCGCCCCCGGGGCCGCCTCCTCGAAAGGCAGGCGCTTGGATTCCTCGTCCTGGGGTGTGTGCATGGAGCTGATGATGTCGATGGTCCCATCGGCCAGCGCCTCGACGACGGCCAGCCGGTCCTCCTCGTCGCGCAGGGGCGGCGTGACCTTGAAGAAGGTGCGGTAGTCGGCCACGTCCAGCACGTTGAGCGTCAGGTGGTGGATCGACGTCCCCGCCGTCACATCCACGCCCTCGGCCTTGGCACGGCGCAGGGCGGGCAAGGCCGCCGCCACCGTCACCTGATCGAGGTGGTAAGCCACCCCCGTGGCCGCCGCCAGCGCCAGGTCCCGCTCGATCCCCATGCGTTCGGCCAGGGGCGAGACACCGGGCAAGCCGCGCAGCGAAGCGAATTTGCCCGAGGTGACGCAAGCGCCCGACGACAGCCCCGGATCCTGCGGATGACCGATGACCAGCGCGCCGAGCGAGCGGGCATAGACCATGCAGCGGCTCAGGACCTTGGTGTCGGTGACCACATGGGTGCCATCGGTGAAGGCCACCGCACCCGCATCGCGCAGAAACCCGATCTCGACCATCTCGCGGCCCGCACGACTGCGGGTCAGGGCCGACATGTGCAGGACATTGACGCAGGCCTCGGCGGCGCGCGACCGGGCGTGCTGCAACATCTCGGGGCTGTCGATGACGGGAATGGTGTCGGGTCGACAGACCATCGTCGTGACCCCGCCGCGCGCCGCCGCGGCACCGGCGGTGCGGAAGCTTTCCTTGTGACGCTCGCCCGGTTCCCCGACCTTCACGCCCAGATCCACGATGCCCGGCGCCAGGCATTTGCCCTTGCAGTCGATGACGTCCAAGGCAGGCCCCGGCGCGGTGATCCGCCCCCCCTCGATCCGCAGATCGCCAAGGGTGTCGGTTCCGGCCACGGGATCGATCAGGCGGGCATTGGTCAGAAGGGTCGCGCTCATGCCACCGGAGTATCGCCGCACCGGGACCAAGTCCATCGGGGAAGCGCCATTGTCTGCCCGCCCTCAGATCAGGATCAGGACAGCCGCCAGGGCCAGCGCGGCCAGCACGATCCAGACGATCGTGGCCCCCTTCGGACCGGGACGGGACGTCGGCTTGGGCCTTGCGGGCATCGGTGATGTGGCCGTCGGGCGCGGCAGGGTGGTCGGGGCCATGTCGGCCTCGGTCGGGGCATAGCTGCCGATGTGGGTGAGGTCGGACCGGGGCGACAGGCTGCTCAGCCCCGCGACAGCCCCCGCCGCCAGCACGATCACCGTGCCGCCCAGACCGTCGAGGCGGGCGGCGTCGGGGGCGAGCGTTTCCCCGGGGATATCATGGGCCTGCGCCAGATAGGCGCGCAAACCCATGGGCGCGACATCGCCCACCTCGAAGACCTCGGCGAATTTCGCATCGACCGACCCGCCCACGGCCGCCTGAAGGCCCGACGAGTCATCGGCAGGCCCGGTCAGATAGCTTTGCGTCGGGATCGGCGCGCCCCCGTCCGAGACGGCGAAAACGTGGATGCGAGGGTCGCGGGGCGGAATGGGAAAGGTCATGAGATCAGGTCACCGATGTCGTTGCTGGCAGGGGTCAACGCGCGGGGACCGGACGGGTTTCGCGCCACGACCTGCGGTCCATCATGCCGTTGCGCGCAGGTTCTGCGCCAGCAGATCCATCGCGGCCATGCGGACGGCGACGCCCATCTCGACCTGTTCCTGAATGACCGAGCGGTTGATGTCGTCGGCGAGGGTTCCGTCGATCTCGACGCCGCGATTCATGGGGCCCGGGTGCATGACGATGGCGTCGGGATTGGCATGGGCCAGCTTGGCGGCGTCGAGGCCGAAGCGGTGGTAATACTCCCGCTCGGAGGGGATGAAACCGCCGTCCATCCGCTCTTTCTGAAGGCGGAGCATCATGACGACATCGGCGCCCTTCAGGCCCTCTTCCATGTTATCGGTGACCTCCACCCCGAACTCCGCGATCCCCGACGGCATGAGCGTGGGCGGGCCGACAAGGCGGACGCGGTTCTCCATCTTGCCCAGCAGGATCAGGTTGGAGCGGGCGACGCGGGAATGGGCGATGTCGCCGCAGATGGCGATGGTCAGGCGGTGCAGGCGACCCTTGGCGCGGCGGATGGTCAGCGCGTCCAGAAGGGCCTGGGTCGGGTGTTCATGTTTGCCGTCGCCCGCATTGAGCACCGCGCAATTCACCTTGTCCGCCAAGAGGTTGACCGCCCCCGAATGGGGATGGCGCACCACCAGCAGGTCGGGGCGCATGGCGTTGAGCGTCAGAGCGGTATCGATCAGCGTCTCGCCTTTTTTCAGACTGCTGGCCTGCATCGCCATGTTCATCACGTCGGCACCCAGCCGTTTGCCCGCGATCTCGAAGGAGGCCTGTGTGCGGGTCGAGGCCTCGAAGAACATGTTGATCTGGGTGAGACCGGCAAGGGCGTCGCCGTGCTTGTGGCCCGCGCGGGTGGCTTCGGCATAGTGGTCAGCGCGGTCGAGGAGGGCGGTGATCTCGACCGGGTGCAGGGGCTCGATGCCCAGGAGGTGGCGCTGTGTGAACATGTCCGGCTTCATGCCGTCTGCGGTGGCGTCAATCAATGGGCTTCGTGTGACCTTGCCGTCACACTGCACGGGCCGGACCCTTATTTTCATGGGAAAAACAGGTGTCACCCCAGGTACACCCCCCGTACACCCGCTGTACAGACGCGCGTACACCCCCCTGCGCACGCCCGCGCGGCGCGGCGCAACGGGGCTCTGTTCAATGTCACGCGCGCCTGCGCGGAAAGCGCGGCGGAAGGGCAGTCGAGCGTCACGGCGATTTCCGCAAGGAGCGGAGCGTCCCGGTACGCCGTGGCGATGTGGATGGCGTCGGAGGTGTGCCCCGCTTTGGCGAGCGCACGGGAGAGGTCTCTGAACTGGCGGAAGGTTTCGCGCGGCAGGGGGCCGAGGGCGCGGAACTGCCGATAGGTCGCCGTGCCGCCCGCGATGTCGCCCGCGTCGAACTGGGCCGTCGCCCATGCGGCGAGGGTGGGCATGCGCAGGTCGAAATCCAAATGGTCCAACAGATCATCCAGATCGGTTCGACCCGCACCATGGGCCGCCCGGGCGGCGGCGGCGGCGATGGCCGCAGTTTTGTGTTTCGTGCGGATATCTTCGAGGTCAGCCGTCCCGATCACGCCGGAAAGCATGTCATAGTCGCCGGTAACCCCGGCAAGTATGGCGAAGGCCTCCTGGACATAATCTGCGTTGAGCGGGTCAGGCGCCACGCGTGCGACAAGATCCAGAGTTCCTTCCCAATCGCCGTCTTTTGCGGCGTCTTTCACGAGAATTCCGAAAAGCCGTCTCGGGAGGGGTCCGTCGACTTCGGCCGCGAGTTCGTTTGCATAGGCCTTTAGCCGGTCCTTCTGCGCAGGGGTTGCGGCACGCTCGGTTGCGTAACCAAGCCAATGGTAGCGCATCTGCGCCTTTGGCAGGGCGCTGATGGTGGCGATCAGCGCGTCGATCTCGCCTGTCGCGAGGACGTGCCGGAAGCCGAACCATTCAACTTGGTGCTTCTCGGGGAATTCCGGCATCAGGGACGTGAGACTGCGGGCTTCGTCCAGATGCCCCGCGAGCGCGAGCGCAGTCGCAGCGGAGAAGACACGATCAGGATGGTCCGCCAGATGTGTTTCGAGACCCGCCATGTCACCGCGCGCCCCCAGACACCGCGCGATGGCACCGGAGGCGTCGAGACGGTCATCAAAGCGCCGGTCTTCGTCGGTCACCGTCGCCTCAAGCGATGACAGATGGTCGATCAGTCGGGCGGACATCACCGGCCCCGGTCCATAGATCAAGCCACAGGCGCGGCCCGACAGAAGGGACAGTTGCGTTGACCCCGAGGGCACCCTGGCCTGAAGCCGGTCGAAGAAGATCGGGGCGAAATCCTCCATGGGTATGGTCCCCGAGGACTCGACGATCCGGGCAATATCCAAAAGGTCCTGAACGAAAAAGGCGCCGTCAGAGGACGTTTCATCAGCGGCGACCTCAAAAGCCATTTCCAGCACGCAATCGCGGGTGGGGGCCGACTGGCAGGTGTCGGCCTTTGCCCCGGTTGCGGCGGCGAGGAGAAGGAGAAGGGCGAGGAGGGACCGCATGAGCCGGTGGGTAGAGTCGGATTGGGGCAGCATTTTGGAGGTTGAGCGCGCGGGGGGCGCACGGGGGCGCCGAGATCCCCGGGTCGAGCCCGAGGATGACGGTGCGCGGGGTGTGGGTACCGGGGTGACTTTGGCGCGATGGTTTGTCCTTGGCCCTTCCCGACTCGGGGGGGGTGGGTTAGGTCCCTTGAATGATCGAAGAGATGGATCCGATTGCCGCGCGGGCCACGCTGGAATGGCTGATGGAGATGGGCTGTGACGAGGCCATCGGGGCGGAGCCCGTGGACCGTTTCGCCCTGCCCGAGCGGATGCCCGGCGGTGCGGCCCCGGCGCGTGCGGCAGCAGTGTCTGCGGCCCCGGTTGCGCCCGTTGTCACCGATCCCGTGGCCGAGGCGGAGGCGCTGGCCCGGGGGGCCGCGACGCTGGACGCGCTGCGGGATGCTTTGAACGGCTATGACCACTGCGCGTTGAAGAAGGGGGCCAAGTCGCTGGTCTTCAGCGACGGCAACCCGGCGGCGCGCGTCATGATCATCGGCGAGGCTCCGGGGCGCGAGGAGGACCGGGCGGGCAAGCCCTTCGTCGGGCAGGCCGGGCAATTGCTGGACCGGATGCTGGGGGCCATCGGCCTTTCGCGCGACACGCTCGACGCGACGCGGGCCGTCTATATCACCAACGTCCTGCCCTGGCGGCCGCCGTCGAATCGCGACCCGGAGCCCGATGAGGTGGCGATGATGCTGCCGTTTTTGCGCCGTCACGTGGAGCTGGCCGATCCGGACCTGCTGATCTGCATGGGCAACCACGCGTGCAACGCGGTTCTGGGCAAACGCGGCATCACCAAGCTGCGCGGGAGCTGGGATGAGGGGTTCGGCAAGCCGGTCCTGCCGATGCTGCACCCGGCCTATCTGCTGCGCCAGCCCGCGGCGAAGCGCGACGCCTGGGCGGATCTGCTGGCCTTGGCGGCGCGGCTGGACGGGTAGGCGGGCGACCCGGAAATGGTCCAGCGGACTGTGACGCGCCGAGCGGGAAGCGGGGGTCGAGAGTGGGGCGGTGGAGACGTCGACGCCGCCGAATGGCAGGTCGGTCGGCGGGATCATCGTCCAATGGACGATGATCTAGCTCCGCCTCACCCTCCCAGACCACGAGACCCGAGGTGTCGGTGGCGAAGACGGGCCGTCCCCTCTCGGGACATTGCCGCGCAATGCCCTGCTGGGCGAGGGGGCTCTGTTGCACAAATCCTGTAAGGAATTCATCTCGTGAAGCCAGCATGGTAGCTGGGATGCATGAGCAGACCCGCATCCCCGACCTGCAGGACCAGTAACTGGCCGACCTATAACGAAGCGCTCAAGCGCCGCGGCTCGCTGACGATCTGGTTCGACCCCGAGATGACCTGGGACGCCGCACCGACAGGCAGGCGTGGCCGCCAGCAGAGCTATGGCGACGCCGCCATCCAGACGTGCCCGACGATGAAGGTGTTGTTTGGTATGGCGCTCCGTCAGACGACAGGCTTCGTCGAAAGCCTGTTGCGGCTGGTTGGTCTCGACTGGGCTGTGCCCGACTTCAGCACCCTGTCCCGCCGCCAGAAGACGTTGGCCGTGAAGATCCCGTATCGCGGCTCCAAGGGGCCGCTGCACCTGCTGATCGACAGCACGGGCATCAAGGTCGAGGGCGAAGGCGAGTGGCACGCCCGCAAGCACGGCGGCCCCAAACGACGGGTCCACTGACCGGCAGGGCATTCCAGCGGAATGTCCCGAGAGGTTGGCGCCAGATCCACCTTGGGATTGATGAGGAAACACTGGAGATCCGCGTTGTCGAGGTCACCGGGAGCCATATTGGCGACGCCCCGGTGTTGCCAGACCTTCTCGGCCAGATCCCGGAGGGCCAGGAAATTGGCAGCGTCACGGCAGACGGGGCCTACGATACTCGCAAATGCCACGATGCGATCGCCGATCGCGGTGCCCATGCGGTCATTCCGCCCCGCAAGAACGCCAAGCCGTGGAAGGCCGTCACCGCAGGGGCCGCAGCGCGCAACGAGGCCCAGCGCGCTGCGAAATACCTCGGTCGGGCGCTGTGGCGACGATGGAGCGGATACCACCGACGGCGCCGCGTCGAGACGAAGATGCACTGCGTGAAACTGCTGGGCCAGCGGCTCATGGCACGGGACTTCGACCGTCAGGTCGCCGAACTCCAGGTCCGCATCGCCGTCCTCAACGGCTACACCGCGCTCGGCATCCCTGTCACAGAGGCCGTGGGATAAGTCTGTCTGGGGAAAGGGGAAGTCTGCCAATCACCCGATTTGTGCAACAGAGCCGGTATGTGGATGAAATGCATCCGAGCAGGTAGCGTTAATGCCAAGCCAACACCGCTCGTCACCCGTTGGTCGTCCCCCCTTCCGAAACCCCAGAGAGGCCTGTGCGCGGGTGCGGCATTGCCTTTCGGGGATGGCGCGGGTTTGCTGCGCGGCGATCCGTGACATCCCGGGAAAGGGACCCCCATGACCTATACGCCCCCCAAAGTCTGGCAGAACACCGCGTCCGGCGGGCAGTTCGCCTCGATCAACCGGCCCGTGGCGGGACCGACCCACGACAAGGAATTGCCGGTGGGGGAGCATCCCTATCAGCTCTATTCGCTGGCGACGCCCAATGGGGTGAAGGTCACGCTGCTCTTCGAGGAGCTGATCGAGGCGGGGCATGACATCGACTATGACGCCTGGCTCATCAAGATCGGGGACGGCGACCAGTTCGGCTCGGGCTTTGTCGAGGTGAACCCCAATTCCAAGATCCCCGCCCTGATGGACCGGACCGGGCCGGAGCCGGTGCGCGTGTTCGAGAGCGCGGCGATCATGCTGCATCTGGCAGAGCGCTATAGCGCGTTCCTGGGCGACAACCGGCCCGAGATGCTGTCCTGGCTGTTCTGGCAGATGGGATCGGCCCCGTTCCTGGGCGGCGGGTTCGGGCATTTCTATGCCTATGCGCCCGAAAAGTACGAATACCCCATCAACCGCTATGCGATGGAGTCGAAGCGGCAACTGGACGTGCTGGACCGGCGTCTGGCCGAGGTGCCGTTCGTGGCGGGCGACGACTATACGATTGCCGATATAGCGATCTGGTCGTGGTACGGGCAGCTTGTGCTGGGGCGGCTCTACGATGCGGCGGAGTTCCTCGATGTCGCGAGCTACAAGAACGTCGTCGCCTGGGCCGAAAAGATCGACGCCCGGCCCGCGACCCGGCGGGGCCGGATGGTCAACCGGACCTTCGGCGACGACGAGAGCCTGAAGCTGCCCGAGCGGCATTCGCGCGCGGATTTCGTGCGGTCATGATCGATCCGGTCGTCCTGCTGACCGTTGTCCCTGCTGCGCTGGCGCTGAACCTGACGCCGGGGGCGGACATGATGTTCTGCCTGGCGCAGGGGATGCGCGGCGGCGGTCGGGCGGCGGTCGCGGCCTCGGCCGGGATTTCGACCGGCTCGATGATCGCGAGCGGGCTGGCGGGTCTGGGCCTTGGCGCGCTGGTCGCGTCGTTGCCCTGGCTTTTCGATACGATCCGCTGGGTCGGGGTCGCCTATCTGGTCTGGCTTGCCGTGCAGACCTTGCGCAGGCCGCTGGGCCGGTCGGAGGTGCCCGCGGCGCGGCCATCGCGGGCCTTTCGGGACGGGTTGATCATCAACCTGTCGAACCCGAAGGTGATCCTGTTCATCCTGGCTTTCGTGCCGCAGTTCGTGGACCCGGAGGGCCCGGTTCTGGCGCAGTTCCTGATCTTCGGGGGTATCCTGTCGCTGGGCGGCTTTGTCGTGAACGGCGCGGTCGGCCTGTCGGCGGGGGGGCTGGGCCGTCGACTGGCGGCAAGTCCGGGGGTGGAGCGGGTGCTGCGTGTCGCATCGGCCACCGTGTTCGCCGGTTTGGCGGCGCGGCTGGCGCTGGAGCAACGACCATGACCGAACGTGCCTTTCTGCCCTGCCGCATCGCGGTGCTGACGGTGTCGGACACGCGAACGCCGGCGGACGACCGGTCGGGTGATACCCTCGTCGAGCGGCTTACGGCGGCCGGGCATATGCTGGCCGACCGCGACATCACGCCGGACGACCGGGTGGGCATCGCCGAGCATCTGACCCGTTGGATCGGAGAGGAGGCCATCGACGTCATCATCACCACCGGCGGCACGGGCCTGACCGGGCGGGACGTGACGGTCGAGGCGCACAGGGACGTCTACGAGAAGGAAATCGACGCCTTCGGGACGATGTTTACCATCATCTCGATGCAGAAAATCGGGACCTCGGCGGTGCAATCGCGGGCCTGCGCGGGCGTGGCGGGCGGCACATATCTCTTCGCCCTGCCCGGCTCGCCCTCGGCTTGCCGCGATGCCTGGGACGAGATTCTGGTGCATCAACTGGATTATCGGCACAAACCCTGCAACTTCGTGGAAATCATGCCGCGCCTCGACGAACATTTGCGACGGAAATAGATTTCCCGCGCGTGAATGATTGGCAGGGGCGGATTTCGCCTTATCTGTTTGGCGGTCATCAACGGGGTCCACATGCGTTTTCTTGGCCGAAGTCTTGTCGCTCTGTTCCTTGCCGCCGTCACCTTCGGTCTTTTGGGTTGGGCGGCGCAGATCACGAAATCCGCATTGGACGAACGCAATGCGCGCGAGGCGGGGGGCCCGCCCGCGCGGGAGCGTGTTCTGGCCGTCAACGTGGTCACCGCCACGCCCGAGGATATCGCCCCCACCCTCACCGCCTTCGGAGAGATCCGGGCCCGCCGCGTGCTCGAACTGCGCGCGCCGGTGGCGGGGCGGATCGTGGAACTGGCCGAGGGGTTCGAAGAGGGCGCGACCGTGTTACAGGGCGAGACCCTGCTGCGGATCGACCCGGCGGGAGCGGAGGCGGATCTGGCGCTGGCCCGGGCCGATCTGGGGGGAACCGAAGCCGAGCTTCGCGATGCCGAGCGCGGCCTTGCCCTGGCCCAGGCCGAGTTGGAAGGGGCCGAGCGGCAGCGGGATTTGCAGGAGCAGGCGCTTCGCCGTCAGCAGGACCTGTCGCAGCGGGGCGTCGGATCGGCGGCGGCGGTCGAGGGGGCGGAGCTTGCCCTGTCCGCGGCGGAGCAGACCATCCTGACCCGGCGCGGCGTCATCGCGCAGGCCGAGACACGGATCGACAGCGCCCGGCTGGCCATCGACCGCGCCCGCATCGCGGTGACCGAAGCGGAGCGGGATCTGGCGGACCGGGTGCTGGTCGCGGAATTCGAGGGGCAGTTGACCGATGTCACCGTCCTGAGCGGCGGCCTCGTCAGCCAGAACGAGCGGATCGCGCAACTGATCGACCCCGACGCGCTGGAAGTGGCGTTTCGGCTGTCCGCGGCGCAACACGCCCGGCTGCTCGATGGTCAGGGCGACCTGCGAGGGGCGACGGTGCGCGCCGTGCTGGACGTCGACGGGCTGGACCTGACGGCGACGGGCACGATCACCCGCGAGGCGGCGGCGGTGGGCGAAGGCCAGACCGGGCGTCTGGTGTTTGCGCGGCTGGACGACACGCGCGGTTTCCGGCCCGGCGATTTCGTCCGGGTCGAGGTCGAGGAGCCGGTGCTGACGGGCGCGATCCGCCTGCCCGCGACGGCGCTTTCGGCACAGGGCGATGTGCTTCTGGTGACCGAGGAGGAACGGCTGGAGGAGATGGCCGTCACCCTGCTGCGGAGGCAAGGTGACGACATCCTGGTGCGCGGCCCGATCGAGGGGCGCGAGGTGGTGGCCGAACGCACGCCCGCGCTGGGCGCCGGGATCAAGGTGCGCCCCCTGCGTCCCGGAGCCGGTGCCGAGGCCGAGGCGCCGACGCTGGTGACGCTCGACCCAGAGCGACGCGCCCGGATCGTGGCCTTCGTGGAGGCGAACACGCGCATCCCGTCGGATGTGAAGACACGGATGCTGACCCAGCTTCAGGCCGAGGAAGTGCCCGCCGCCATGGTCGAGCGCCTCGAATCCCGGATGGGGGGCTGAGATGGGCATCCTCGGCTATTTCACGCGCCATCGCACCGCCGCGAACCTGCTGCTGGTCCTGATGATCGCGGCGGGCGCGCTGGCCCTGCCAAACATGCGGGCGCAGTTCTTTCCGGATGTCGTGGTCGAGGACGTATCTGTCTCGATCCGCTGGGACGGAGCCGGGGCCGAGGATGTCGACCAGGGCATTGTACAGGTTCTGGAGCCCGCGCTTCTGGCGGTCGAGGGCGTCACCGACAGCTCGTCCGTCAGCCGCGAAGGATCGGCGCAGATCAGCATCGAGTTCGAGCCGGGGCGCGACCCGACCGAGGCCGCCGACGATGTGCAGGCCGCTATCGACGCCGTTTCGGGCCTGCCCGACGGGATCGACGACCCCGAGGTGCGACAGGGCCGCTGGCGCGACAGGGTCACAGATGTGATCGTCACCGGCCCCGTGGGCGTGGACCAATTGGCGCGGATCACCGACGAATTCGTCGTCCAGCTGTTCGCCGCCGGGGTGACCCGGACCACCGTCCGCGGCATCGCCGCGCCCGAGATCGTGATCGAGGTGCCCACCGCCAACCTGATCCGTCACGGCCTGACCATGGCCGAGATCGCCGAGGCCGTCGCCGCCGAGGCCCAGGCCGACCCGGCCGGCGATGTGACGGGTGCCAACGCCCGGGTCCGCACCGGAGAGGCGCGGCGGGGCACCGCCGATATCGCCCAGATCGTCCTGCGCCGCGGGTCGGACGGATCGGCCCTGACCGTGGGCGATCTGGCGCGCGTGACATCCGAAGGTGTCGATCGGGACCGCGCCTATTTCGTGGACGACAACCCGGCGATCAGCGTGCGGGTGGACCGGTCCGCCGAGGGTGACGCCATCGCCCTGCAACGGGCCGTCGAGGGCGTCGTCGAGGATGTCTTGCAGGATGCCCCCCAGGGCACCCGGATCGAGTTGATCCGCACCCGGACCGAGGCGATCACCGGGCGCATCGACCTGTTGATCGACAACGCGATGATGGGTCTGGCGCTGGTGGTGGCGCTGCTGTTCCTGTTCCTGAACGCACGCACCGCGTTCTGGGTGGCGGCGGGCATTCCGGTGGCGATGTTTTCGGCCATCGCGCTGATGTGGGCGGCGGGCATCACGATCAACATGATCTCCCTGTTCGCGCTCATCATCACGCTGGGAATCGTGGTCGATGACGCCATCGTCGTGGGCGAACACGCCGATTTCCGCGCCCGCCGCCTGGGCGAGGATCCGGCGACCGCCGCCGAAAAGGCCGCGCGGCGCATGTTCACGCCGGTCTTCAGCGCGACCCTGACCACGGTGATCGCCTTTTTCGGGCTGGTCGCCATCGGCGGGCGGTTCGGGGATCTGATCATCGACATTCCCTTCACCGTGATCGTCGTCTTGGTCGCGTCGCTGGTCGAATGCTTCCTGATCTTGCCGCATCACATGGCAGGGGCCCTGAAGCATACGGCCGAGGAGCATTGGTACGACTGGCCGTCGCGGATCGTGAACCGGGGGTTCGTCCGCCTGCGCGAGACGCTGTTCCGGCCCCTGGTGCGGCTGGTGCTCTGGGCGCGCTATCCGGTGGCGGCGCTGGCCGTCGTTCTACTGGCTTCGCAGGCGGCGATGTTCCTGCGCGGCGACGTGCAGTGGCGGTTCTTCAATGCGCCCGAACAGGGGTCGGTCACCGGCAATTTCGCCATGGCGGACGGCGCCACCCGCGAGGACACGCTGGCCCAGATGCGCGAGTTGCAGCGCGCCGCGACCGAGCTTGGCGCCCGCTACGAGGCGGAGCATGGGCTCAACCCGCTGACACATGTGCTGGCCGAGATCGGCGGCAATTCGGGGCGGTCCCTGTCGTCGGCCGATGACAAGGACCCCGACCAGCTGGGCGCGATCTCCATCGAGTTGATCGACGCCGATCTGCGCCCCTATTCCAGCGGAACCTTCGTCAGCGAGTTGCAGGACAGCGTGCGCCAATTGCCCCTGACCGAAGAGATCAGCTTCCGCTCCTGGGGGTCGGGGCCGGGCGGCGACAGCCTGTCGGTCGATTTCTTCGGCGCGGATTCAGCGACGCTCAAAGCGGCGGCAGTGGCGCTGAAGAACGAGGTCTCCCAGTTCAGCGAGGTTTCGGCGGTCGAGGACAGCCTGCCGTTCGACAAGGACGAGTTGATCCTTGCGTTGACGCCGCAGGGCGAGGCACTGGGCTTCGACATCGACGCCCTGGGCCGGACGCTGCGCAACCGTTTGAACGGGATCGAGGCGGCGACCTTCCCCGCGGGCCCCCGCACCGGCGAGATCCGCGTCGAGTTGCCCGAGGGCGAGGTTCGGGCCGATTTCCTCGACACCCTGCGCCTGACCGCGCCCTCGGGGGCAGAGGTCGCGCTGTCGGACATCGTCACCGTGTCGGTGCGGTCGGGCTTTGCCACCGTCCAGCGCGAGAACGGGGTACAGGTCGTCACCGTCACCGGCGAGATCAATCAGGACGACGCCGCCCGCGCCAATGAAATCGCCGCCGCGCTGCGGGAAACCATCCTGCCGCAGATCGCGTCGGACTATCAGGTGGCCTTCCGACAGGGCGGTCTGGCCGAGCAGGAGCGCGAGTTCCTGACCGATGCGACCTTGGGATTGGTCAGCTGCCTTCTGGGCATCTACCTCGTGCTGGCCTGGATCTTTTCCAGCTGGTCGCGGCCCGGCGTCATCATGGCGGTGATCCCCTTCGGCCTGATCGGAGCGATCTGGGGGCACTGGTGGTGGGATGTGCCGCTGTCGATGTTCTCGGTCGTGGGCCTGATCGGGATGACGGGGATCATCATCAACGATTCCATCGTTCTGGTGACCACGGTCGATGAATACGCCGAGGATCGCGCCCTGATGCCCGCCATCGTGGACGCGGTCTGCGACCGGCTGCGGCCCATCCTTCTGACGACGCTGACCACGGTTCTGGGCCTTGCGCCGCTTCTTTATGAGAGTTCGTCGCAGGCGCAATTCCTGCGACCCACGGTCATCACACTGAGCTATGGACTGGGTTTCGGCATGGTGCTGGTGCTGTTCCTCGTGCCCGCGATCCTGGCCATGGGGCACGATTTCGCGCGCATGGGCACGGCGCTGCGCCGGATGCTGCGCCTGTCGGCCCGTCAGCGGGGGCGCGGCGTGGGCCTCATGGGGCTGATCGTCGGGACAGTGGTAGCGTTGTGGGGCTTTGCGACGCTGGGCTGGCACCTGGTGTACGGCGGGGTCTGGACGCCGCTGGCACCCGTGCTGGCCTTTGCGCCGACGGACGGGACGGCGCAGGTGCTGGGCGTGTTCCTGGCGGGCACGGTGATCCTGCTGCTGGCGGTCTGGGTCATCGCAGGCGTGCGCATCGGGCGGCGGGGCGCGACCCGGACGACCTGAAGCGACGCTCAGAAGGCGGCGGGCTTCGCCTCGCGCGCCATGTGGTCGAGGACGGCGTTGACGAAGCCGGCCTCCTTGCCCTCGGGGAAGAACGCCCGGGCGATTTCGACGAATTCGTTGATGACGACCTTGGGCGGCGTGTCGCGGTCCACCAGTTCGGCCCCGGCGGCGCGAAACAGCGCCCGCAGGGTCGGGTCGATGCGCGCGATGGGCCATTTGGCCACCAGAGCCCGGTCGGTCAGCTGGTCGATCCGCGCCTGATGGTTAACGGCCCCTTCGAGCAGGGCGCGGAAGGTGGTCAGGTCGGCCTCGGAAACTTCGCCCTCTTCCAGGATCATGCCGAAGCGATGATCTTCGAACTCGGCGCGGACCTTGTCGACGGTCTGGCCCATGGCCTCCATCTGGAACAACGCCTGCACGGCATTGAGCCGCGCGGCGGAGCGCATCCGACGCTTGAGCGCGCGTTTCTCGTCTGGGGTCATCTCGGCCATGGGCGCGACCTAGGGGGCGGTGACGCGCGCGTCAAGCGACCGTCGGCCCCTTCTTTTCGGCGGCGTCGTAATGGAAGCTGCCGGGCTTGAACCCGATGCCGGATTCGGCCTTCTTCATCCCGCGTTGCAGGGCGATCAGATGCAGCGCCGCCGCCGCCGCGCCACCCGCCGTATCGAGGCGTTCGGCATCGGCGCGTTCCTCGGCCTGCTCCATGTTCTCGACGGTGATGATGCCGTTGCCGATGCAGGCCCCGGCCAGCCCGAGGGTGGCAATCGCCCGCGCGCTTTCGTTCACCACCACATCGTAGTGCGAGGTCCGTCCCCGGATGACACAGCCGAGCGCGACATAGCCGTCGAAATCCGCCTGACGGTGCGCGATGCCGATGGCCGTGGGGATTTCGAGCGAGCCCGGCATCTCGACCGTCTCGTGGGTGGCGCCCGCGGCCTCGAGCACCTTGCGGGCCGAGGCCAGCTGCGCGGCCGAGATCGCGCCGTAATAGGGGGCGATGACGATCAGGACCTTGGGCGCCTTGTCGAAACTGGGCAGGGCCAGCACGTTGTCGGAATGTCCGGCCATGGGGTCAATCCTTTGGAATGGGGCGGGTGCCGGTGATGGTCAGGCCGTAAGCCTCCAGCCCGACGATGCGGGGCGCGCCGGAATTGGTCACCAGCTCCATCTCGTGAATGCCGAGGGCGGCGAGGATCTGCGCGCCGAGGCCGTACTGGCGCAACTTCTGCGGCGACACTCCGCCCGGGTCGAGTTTCATTTCCGTATCGCGCAGCAGGACAACGACGCCCCGCCCTTCGTCCGCGATCACCCGCATGGCCCCGGCAAGGTCGCTGTCGCCGATGCCGAGCATGTCTTCGAGCGGATTGACGGCGTGCATCCGCACCAAGAGCGGATCGGGGGTCGAGATGTCGCCTTTCGTCAGGACGATGTGTTCGGAGCCCTGCGTCTCGTCGGTGAAGACGCGCATCAGCCATTCGCCGCCCACCTTGGCCGTCACCGGGCGCGAGGCTGTCTGGTTCACCAGGTTGTCATAGCGACGGCGGTAGGAAATCAGGTCGCTGATGGTGCCGATCTTGAGGCCGTGGCGCTGCGCGAAGGCAATGAGGTCGGGCAGCCGCGCCATCGAGCCGTCGTCCTTCATGATCTCGCAGATCACGCCGGAGGGGTTGAGACCGGCCAGACGGGAAATGTCGGTCGCAGCCTCTGTGTGACCCGCGCGAACCAGGACACCGCCGTCGCGGGCGCGCAGCGGGAAGACGTGGCCCGGGGTGGCAATGTCGGCAGCACCCTTGCTCGCGTCGATGGCCACGCTGACGGTGCGCGCCCGGTCATGGGCGCTGATCCCGGTGCTGACGCCCTCGCGCGCCTCGATCGAGACGGTGAAGGCCGTCTCGTGACGGCTGGAGTTCTGCGAGGCCATCAGCGGCAGGCCAAGCGCGTCGATCCGCTCCCCCGGCAGGGTCAGGCAGATCAGGCCACGTCCGTGGGTCGCCATGAAGTTGATCGCATCGGGGGTGGCCATCTGGGCCGGGATGACCAGATCGCCCTCGTTCTCCCGGTCCTCGTGGTCGACCAGGATGAACATGCGCCCGTTGCGGGCGTCCTCGATGATATCCTCGATGGAGGAAATGATGTCCTTGAATTCCGCCTCGACCGGGCCGGGCGTCTCGAAGGGGATGGGGTCGGCCATGGGGCACCTCCTGATTGCGTCCCATGTAGTCGCGCAGGCCCGCGGGGGCCAGCCCAAGTGACGGGGCGTCTGTGCTATTTCGTCTGCATCCGGCGCACCATCTTGAGGACCATGCGGCGCGGCATCAGCGGGATCACCCAGTTCACCAGCACCGACAGAAGCCCTTCGTTGACGACCAGCAACTGACCCGCGCGCATGGCCTGATAGGCGATCCGGGCGACCGAGGCGGGGCTTTTCCCCTGTTTTGTCAGCGGCGTGTCGCGCAGGTCGGCGCGGTCGGCGAAATCTGTCTCCACGTAGCCGGGGGCCAGGACGGTGACGGTCACGCCCTTGTCGCGCAGCTCCTCGTCCAGGGCATGGCTGAAGCTTTGGACGAAGGCCTTGGTGGCGAAATACGTCGCCTGAAGCGGGCCGGGCATCATCCCGGCGGTGGATCCGACGTTCAGGATGCGGCCCCGGCCGCGCGCCACCATGCCGGGGGCAAGCGCGTGGCACAGGACCATGATCGCGCGGACGTTGAGGTCGACCATGGCGAGGTCATCGGCCAGCGGGCGGTCGATGAAAGCCCCGCGCCCGCCGAAGCCCGCGTTGTTGATGAGGTAGTCCAGCGGTTCATCCCGGCAGGCGGCGATCAGCGTCTCAAGCCCCTCGGGCGTGCCGATGTCGCAGGCGACGCAGGTCACGCGGATGCCGTCGTGTCGGCCCTCCAGTTCGGCCTTGAGTGCCTCGAGTTCGGGCAGGCGGCGGGCGGTCACGATCAGGTCGCCGCCCTTGGCCGCGTGGTATTCCGCCAGGGCCCGGCCAATGCCGCCCGAGGCGCCGGTGACGAGTGCCAGGGTCATGAGGTCGCTCCGAAATAGCGGTCGCCGGAAATGTAGCCCGCGGCCCGCAGCGCGGCACACCAGCTGGCCTCGAACGCGGTTTCGCCGACGATCAGCACGGCATCGGCGGGCAGGCCCCGGTCCGTGACCGACCGGCGCAGCGTCGCGCGCATCTCGGTCCAGTTGTCCGTGAAACGCGGGGCGCGGGCGGCCCAGTCCAGCGGGGCGACCGCGTCCGGCGACAGGGGCGCGTGCATCAGGGCCCCGCGCGCGGCCTCGACGAGGGCCAGTTTCGCGGCGCGCGCCGCCTCGATCTCCGCCGCACGGATCATGCCGAGCGCATTGGAGGAGAACAGCAGCGCCACGATGTCGCGCCCGGTGGTGGCGCGCACCGATGCGTAGGTGCCGTAGTCGAGGCCGAGGGCCGCCGCCCGCTTGATCCGCATCCGGATGATCGGCAGCGGCAGGGTCGGGCCGAGCAAGTCCTTGCGCGCGCGCCGCCATTGATGGAGCCGCCCGGTGTAGCCGTTGAAATCCTGACCGGAATTATGCCCGATGCCAGGCCCCGCCCCTGTCAGACCTGCCCCGTTCAGATGCGTGCGCTTCATCGGATCGTCCCCTCGTGTCGTGGTTGACGCAATTTAGCCCATCCGACAGGGTCAGGCCATGCCCGACCCCCTGGCCAGCACCGCGGACGTCGTTCTGCGCCGCCTTCGGCCCGATGATCTGCCTGAATTTCAGGCGTATCGCCGGGATCCCGAGGTGGCGCGGTATCAATCCTGGACGCCGATGGACGATGGGACGGCCCGCGCCTTCCTGGCCCATGCGGCGACGGCACCGCTGTTCGAGGACGGGCAGTGGTCCCAGATCGGCATCGCGAGCCAAGGCCGGCTGGTGGGCGACATGGGGCTGTGTCGGTCGGGCGAGGCGGTCGAGGTCGGCATCACGCTGGCGCGTCCGGCGCAGGGGCACGGGACTGGCCGGATTGCGATGGAACTGGCGTTCGGGCTGATCTGGGCCCGGACCGGGGCCAACCGGATCATCGGCATCACGGATGCGCGCAATGCGCCGTCGATCCGGTTGATGGAGGCCTGTGGAATGGTGTTCGTGTCGCGCGACGATGCGGTGTTCAACGGCGAGGATTGCGTGGAGTTGACCTATGCCCTGCCCCGACCCCAGCCTGCGCCCTGACCGACCGGTGCCGCTGTCCCGCGCCGTGCGACGGCGTTTCGATTGCTACCGGACAAGCTGTGCTTCGAGGCGCCGGATGACCGTCGCGCGCGACGTGTAATAGTAGATATACCCATCTGATTCCGCATCGATGTCCGGGTGCCCGGTGCACGTCCGGTTCGTTCCGATTTCCCGGCTCAGACCATGCGCCCAGAGCAGCTTGCGCTCATCCTGGATCGGGATGTCATGGGGCCACAGGCTTTCCCGGGCGACCCCCGAGAAAGCCGCACCTTCGGGAGATTCATAGCGGCATACCCTGATCTGCGCGCCGTCCAGTGGGCCGCCTTGCAAGTAGTCGTCGTACACTGCCTGCACGGCTTCGTGCTCGATCTTCGGGGCCTGGTAGGGTCCGAATGCGTCCGGTCCCCATGGGACGTCTTCCTGAGTCACAAGGCGCAAATTTCGAAACGCTTGCAGGCCCTCGAGCGAAATCGGAGGCAAACCGACGGAAAAGAGCAGCGCATTCTCCTGGATCAGGAAGGCGCTTGCGCCGCATTCGTCGTCCGTCGCGGCCTGTATCGCCGCTTTCACGATGACGTCATTGATTGCCTGGAAGCGTTCCCGGCTTCCCGAAATCCCTCCGACCATCCGCGACAACATTCCCAGGGGCGTGTCCGCGTCAGCGAAGGCGAATGCAGTCGTATCGATGACTTTCTGGTTCAAGAACCGCTCAAAGCCGCCGGTGACCAGCGGGTTCGCGACCGCCGTGACTTCGTTGACGATGTAGGGTCTGGTCTTGTCCCAGACATCGGCGCGCAGATCAGCCGCGCATTCGAAGATCACGGAATAATGGACGAGTTTTCCGATGTCGCGACGCAGCTCTCGCATGGCCGCGCTTGCCTGTTCGTCGAGGCCGTCCAACTCGTCGAGGTCGTCGATCGTGTCCGGCCCCACGGCCATACGCGCAAAGCTTGCGATGAATCCCGTTGCGACATCCTCGATGGCCGCGCGATCCGTCTGGGCCGCCACGGAAGAGGCCCCGAAGGCGAAGACCGTCAGGAAGAGCGAAAACACCGTCCGGAATTGCTCCATGATCAATGCTCCACGATCACTGTTCCGAGCGGATCAAATAGGTGCCTCTCAGCCGTCCCGCACCGCGCCGCCGTCCCGACGAAGTGTTCTGCAAACCCGGGACTGCGTCAAGCGGCCCTGGGTTTCAAGCGTCGGGAGCTGCACCCAACCGACGGTCTCCGCCGCATCGGCCTGCGCCGCCGCGCGGTCGGCAAAGCCCATGCGGGGCGGGTGCAGGTGACGCCAGCCGTGGCCGTCTTCGGGGTCGCGGCGGCATTCGACCCAGCCAAAGTCCGCCCCCAGTTGCAAAAGGTCCACGCAGCGGTCGCCACCCTCATCCTCGAGCGAGGCGAGGACCAGGCGCTTCATCCCGCTTCGGCCAGCCGCGCAACATAGCGGGCGAGCGTGTCGATCTCGAGATTGACGGCATCGCCCACGGCCAGATCGCCCCAGGCCGTGACCTGTTGGGTGTGGGGGATCATGTTGATCCCGAAGCGGTTTCCCTCGACCTCGTTCACAGTCAGGGACGTGCCCTGAAGCGCGACCGACCCCTTGGGCGCGATGAACCGGGCGAGGGCCTGGGGCGCCTCGAAGAGGTAGCGCAGGGAGTCGCCCTCGGGCGTGATCGACAGGATCGTGGCGACACCGTCCACATGGCCCGACACGATGTGCCCACCCAGTTCGTCGCCCACCCGAAGCGCCCGCTCCAGATTGACGCGGGTGCCCTCCTGCCAGCGACCAAGCGCGGTCTTCGACAGGCTTTCGGCGCTGACGTCCACGTCGAACCAGCCGCCCGCGTCGTCCGCGCCCCGGTCCACGACGGTCAGGCAGCAGCCGTCGCAGGCGATGGACGCCCCCAGATCGATGCCCGCCGGATCATAGCGGGTGCCCACGCGAATCCGCAGGTCGCCCCGATTTTCCAGCGCGCGAATCCGTCCGATGTCGGTTATGATGCCAGTGAACATTGGAGCCCTTTCTGCGACGTCCATTCCAGCTAGCGCTGTGGGGAATTGGTCGCAAGTGCCCCAATCGTGCCACAAACGCGCCTTTCCCCTGCCAATGCGCGGCCCGATAAAAGGCAGGATACAATCTTGAGGGCCGCAATGCGTCCGACGCGCCGATTCCTGTTCCTGCAAGGGCCACATGGGCCTTTCTTCCACCGTCTGGGGGCTCTGCTCCGGTCGGCGGGGGCGGAGGTGTGGCGCGTGGGGTTCAACCGCGGGGACGAGGCGTTCTGGTTCCACCCGGGCAGTTACATCCCCTATCAGGACAGCCCCGAAAACTGGCCCGCGACCTGCGAAACCTTGATGGAAACCAAGGGGATCACCGATCTGGTCCTCTATGGCGACGTGCGCACCATCCACGCGCAGGCCATCGGGATCGCCAAGGCGCGGGGCATCACCGTGCATGTCTTCGAGGAAGGGTATCTGCGCCCCTGGTGGGTCAGCTATGAACGCGGCGGGTCCAACGGCAATTCGCGCCTGATGGACAAGAGCGTGCCGGAAATGCAGGCCGCGCTGGCCGAGCTGGACCTGCATCTGCCCGATGCGCCGGCACATTGGGGCGATATGCGCCATCATGTGTTCTATGGCGCGCTCTATCATTGGTTCGTGATCTCGCGCCCGGGCAAGTACCGCGCCTATCGCCCGCACCGCGATATCACCGTCCTCAAGGAATTCCGGCTCTACCTGCGTCGGCTGGTGATGATGCCGTTGACTTCACTTCGGCGGAGGATCGCCACCCGTGCCATCACGCGCGGCGGCTTTCCCTATCACCTGTGCCTGATGCAGCTGTCCCATGACGCCAGTTTCCGGGCGCATTCGCCGTTCAAATCGATGGATGAGTTCCTGGAATCGGTGATCGAAGGCTTCGCCAAGGGCGCGCCGACCCATCACCACCTGGTCTTCAAGGCGCATCCCCTGGAAGACGGGCGCACCCCGGTGCGGGCGACGTTGAACCGGCTGATTGCCGCCCATGGCCTTCGGGGCCGGGTGCATTACCTGCGCGGCGGCAAGCTGGCCTATCTGATGAACGAAGCGCGCAGCGCGGTGACCGTCAATTCGACTGCGGCGCAACAGGCGCTCTGGCGCGGCCTGCCGGTCAAGGCAATGGGCACTTCGGTCTATTCCAAGCCCGAATTCGTCAGCGATCAGGACATCGCCGACTTTTTCGCCGACCCCGCGCGGCCCGACAGCCGGGCTTACCGCGATTATCGCCACTACCTGCTGGAAACCAGCCAGGTCGCCGGCGGGTTTTATTCCGCCCGGGGCAGACGGCAACTTTTACGCCAAGTTGTGGACATGATGTTGTCCGACCTTGACCCGTATGATCGGCTGGCGACGGGAAAACCCGCGCCACGTCAGAATTTGAAACTGGTATCCGGATAAGGTACCTTTAACCAAGCAAAGCCCGGACGGGGGTCAACCCCCGCAAGAGGCAAGAGGCAGATCGAAAGGCAGTTCACGTGAGCAGACAGGCATCCCGACGGGCGCGGTCCATCGCCCTATTCCTGGTCGTGACCATGGTGGCATCCTGCGGGACGTTGCCCCGGTCCGGTCCGAACAAACGCGAAATCTTTGCGGGATCCGTCCTGCAAGAGGGCGACGCCTTCGTGGTAAGCGTGAATCCGCGCGTCACGGCGGCGACAGCTGTTGTGCCCGCCCTCGGGTTTTCGTCCGTCTTCCGCGACGCGGGCGAGTTGGGGGCCGATACGATCCGTCCCGGCGACACGCTCGGCCTCATCATCTATGAGAACGTCGAGGACGGCCTTCTGACATCGACCGGGGCCTCGGCCTCGCTGATCGACGAGGTTCAGGTCGACAGTTCCGGCTTCATCTTCATCCCCTATGCCGGCCGCTTGCGGGCCGCCGACAGCACGCCCGAGCAACTGCGCCGCCTGATCACGCGCCGTCTGGACGAGCAGACCCCCGACCCGCAGGTCGTGGTGCGCCGTCTCGCAGGCGACGGGGCCACGGTCAGCATCGTCGGCGGGGCCGGCGCGCAAGGCGTCTATCCCATCGAGCGACCGACCCGGACCCTGTCGGCCATGATCGCCGCCGCCGGTGGATTTTCGATCGCGCCGGAAATCGCGCTGGTCACCGTCACGCGCGGCAACCGGTCCGAGACGGCCTATCTGTCCGATCTCTACAAGAACCCGCACATGGACATCGCCCTGCGCAACGGCGACCGCATCTTCATCGAGGAAGACACGCGGGCCTTCACCGTCCTGGGTGCGACCGGCACGCAGAACCGGCTGGAGTTCGAGACCGAGACGTTGTCGGCCATCGAAGCCCTGGCCCAGGTCGGCGGTCTGAACGCGAATGTCGCCAACCCGACCGGCGTCTTCGTCTTCCGCAACGAACCCGAAGAGATCGCCCGCGCCGTGATGGGCCGCGACGACCTGATCGGGACGCAGCGGCTGGTCTATGTTCTCGACCTGACGCGGCCCAATGGCATGTTCGACGCCCGGGACTTCGTGATCCGGGACGGCGATACCGTCTATGTGACCGAGGCCCCGATCGTCGGCTGGAACCGGTCCGTCGCGGCTATCTTCGGCTCTCTCGGGCAGGTGACCGCTGCGGGGTCCGCCGTTGGCATCAACTGACGGCGGCGACAGGATCACCGCCCGATATGTTTCGGGCGGGTTTCTGAACCGCCGTATCCGCCGCATTGCATCGCTGGCCGGGGTCGATCTTCGCCCCGGCCTGCCGCGTTCCGGCGACTGGGTCGCGGCCTGGGGCCATGCGGGCACATCCGCGCGGGCCGAAGCCGTCGCCGCACGGCGCGGTGCCCGGATCCTGCGGATCGAGGATGCCTTCCTGCGCTCGCTCCACCCCGGGCGCAGCGGCGAGCCGACCCTGGGCCTGACCATCGACCGGCGCGGCGCCTGGTTCGACAGCCGCTCGCCGTCGGACCTCGAAGTCTTGCTGGCCACCGACAGTTTCGAAGACGGGTCCCTGATCGCGCAGACACGCGTGTTGATGGACGAATGGGCGCGGTCGGGGGTCACGAAATACGCGGCGACACGCGCCGACCTCACGGCCCCTGCCCCGGGCTATATCCTCGTCATCGACCAGACGCGGGGCGACGCCTCGATCACCCTGGGCAATGCGCGTGACACGACATTCCGCGAGATGCTGCTGATCGCGCGGGAGGAAAACCCCGGTCAGCCGATCCTGATCAAGACCCACCCCGAGACGAACGAGGGCCACCGACCCGGGCACTACGGCCTTGAAGACGTGGTCCATGGGGCGACGCTGGAAACCCGGCCCATTGCGCCGTCGATCCTGCTGTCGGGGGCGCAGAAGGTCTATACCGTCAGCAGCCAGATGGGGTTCGAGGCGATCCTGCACGGCCACCGGCCCGTCACCTTCGGACAGCCGTTCTATTCCGGCTGGGGGCTGGACGACGACCGGAACCCGCTGGATCGCCGCCACCGCAAGCTGACGCGGACGCAGCTGTTTGCGGGTTGTATGGTGCTCTATCCACATTGGTACGATCCGCATCGCGATGCGCTTTGCGACCCGGTCGATGTCGTCCGCATCCTGCAGGCGCGGGCGCGGGCCTGGGCCGAGGATCGGGCGGGGTGGTCGGCCCCCGGCATGCGCCTGTGGAAGCGCGCGCCCCTGCGCCGGTTCTTCGACGGGCCCCTCGATTTCAAGGATGGATCGGACAAGCCGCGCCTGCTCTGGGGGCAGGCGAAGGCACCCGAGGACCGGCCCGTGACCCGGCTGGAAGACGGGTTCCTGCGGTCGCGGGGTCTGGGGGCCGAGTTGATCCCGCCCCTGTCGCTCGTCCTCGACAGACAGGGACTCTATTACGATCCGACGAAGCACAGCGATCTGGAGGCGGCGGTGATCCGCGCCGCCGCCTTGCCGCCCGAGGCGCTGGACCGGGCGCGCCGCCTGCGGACGGCCATCGTGAAAAACAACGTCACGAAATACAATCTGCAAGGCACCCTGCCCGACCTGCCCGAAGGGCCGATCCTGCTGGTTCCCGGACAGGTGGCCGACGATGCGTCGGTCCGGCTGGGCACCACGGATGTGGCCGACAACGCCGCCCTTCTGGCCGCGGCGCGGGCGGCCAACCCGGACGCCTTCATCGTTTACAAACCGCACCCGGACGTGGAGGCGGGCCTGCGCGAGGGCGCCATCGACGCCACTGACGCGGACCTGGTGGCGACCCGCGCCGACCCGCTGGCCCTGATTGCCCGGGCCGAGGCGGTCTGGACGATGACATCCCTTCTGGGGTTCGAGGCGCTCTTGCGGGAAACCCCCGTCACCACGTTGGGCGCGCCGTTCTACGCCGGCTGGGGCCTGACCGATGATCGCGGAAAGATCCCGGCCCGGCGGCGCGCGGCGCGCCCGTCGCTCGATGCGCTCGTGCAGGCGGTATTGATCGACTATCCGCGCTATTTCGATCCGGTCACCGGCTCTGCCTGCCCGCCCGAAACGGTGGTCCATCGCCTGGCCCATGGGCCGCTTCCCACGCCCGGCCCGCTCAATCGCGTCCTGTCTAAGGCGCAGGGCGCGCTGGCCTCGCAGGCCTGGCTCTGGCGCTGATCAGAGGTCGAGGCGGCCCAGGATTTCATCCACAAGGGCGGCGATTTCGGCCGCCGCGGCCTTGGCCCCCGGATATTCGCGCACGCCCTGCCCCGTGCCCATGGCCTCGGCATAGGCGACGCGGTTGGCGATGATGGATGCGGCGGGGTCCGCCTCCAGATCCGACAGGGCGGCCTGCACCGATGCGGTCAGATTGGTGCCCGCCCGCGCGCGGTTCAGCACCGCAAGGGGGCGCTTGCCGTCACGTGCGGCCATTTCCAGCACGCCTTCGGTGGCCCAGAGGTCGACCTGGCTGGCCGTGACCGGCACCACGACCAGATCCGACACCTTGAGAGCCGGACGCAGGTCGCTGTCGATCTTGGGCGGTGTGTCGATCAGCACGAAGTCATGGCTGTCCTTGTATTTCCCGGCCTCGTAGCTGACGCCCCAGGCCGACGAGGTCGAAAAAGTCAGATCGCCCTGAAGGCCCTTGGTCCGCTCGTACCGGGTCATGAACCACCGCCCGAGCGAACCCTGCGGATCGCTGTCCAGAAGGGCCACGCCATGTCCGCGCGCCGCCAGTTCGACAGCAAGGTTGGCGCAGAGCGTCGTCTTGCCGGAGCCGCCCTTCTGCTGGGCAAGGGTGATGATCGTGGCCATGGGCCCTCCGATGCTGCGTTGCAGCATTTACCTTGCGGCATATCCGGGGGCGGGTCAATGGAGAGGCAGGCTTCGCGGCAGGGTTGAACCCGAAAGGCGCTTGGTGGAGCCGAGGGGAATCGAACCCCTGACCTCGTCATTGCGAACGACGCGCTCTACCAACTGAGCTACGACCCCAACGGCTGCCGATATGGCCGCGCCCCCGGGCCCTGTCAAGCGAGGGGGCACGGGATGGAACCCGGGGCCCCGGCTTGCGCGTTGGCAGCCGTGGCCTTACGGCTGAACAGGCGGAAGGGCCCGTTGCATGTTTCTGACCCAGAACATTTGGAAATTGCGCGAATGGGCGCGACAGGTCTGGCCGCGCGTCGCGATCTTCTGCGTCGGTGCAATCATCTCTGCGGCCATCGCGCCGCTGATCTCGCCGTTCGTCCCCGACCGCCTGCGCCAGACGATCGACGAGGTGGCGGTGCTTGCCCTGCTGTCGATCCTGACGAGTTCCATGCTGGGTGTCGCCGCATTCTCCCTGACCGTGATGGTGACCGCGCATCACTTCGCCTCCGGTCAGGTCACCCCCCGCTCGCACCGGCTGCTGCGGCAGGACGGCCGCACCCAATCGGTGATCGCGACCTTCATCGGGGCCTTCGTCTTCGCGCTGGTGAC
The DNA here is from genome assembly GCF_900113875.1 of Jannaschia pohangensis. Classification (GTDB taxonomy): domain Bacteria; phylum Pseudomonadota; class Alphaproteobacteria; order Rhodobacterales; family Rhodobacteraceae; genus Jannaschia; species Jannaschia pohangensis. Next base: position 337,583 of record NZ_FORA01000002.1, read on the forward strand.
GACGGCGGCGATTCATGCCGACCTTTATGGCGGCCTCGATTTTGTGGTGATCTATGGCGTGACCATCCTGGTCATAACGGCGGTGATCGTCGCGCTGATCCGGTGGGTCCATCAACTGGCCAGCCTCGGCTCGATCGAGACGACGACGGCGCGGGTCGAGGATGTGACACGCGATTCCCTGTCGATCCGGATGCGCGCGCCCTTCCTTGGGGGGCATCCCCTGCGCTCGGACGATCGGGAAACGGGCGAGCCGGTGGTCGCCACGGCTTACGGCGTTGTCCGGCATGTCGACGTGCAATCGCTGTCAGAGATCGCCGAGGAGGAGGATGGCTGGGTGCATCTGATGGTTGCGCCGGGCGACCAGGTGGTGCCGGGCGATCTGATCCTGCGGCTGGACAGGTCCGACGGCGGTGCCCTGTCGGACGAACTGACGGACAAGCTGCGCGACCGGGTGTCGGTCGGCGATATGCGATCTTTCGATCAGGACCCGGTTTTCGGTCTTCAGGTCCTGTCGGAAATCGGCCAGCGCGCCCTGTCGCCCGGCATCAACGACCCGCGCACGGCCGTCGACGTCGTGTCTCGCCTTATGGGGCTTTTGGGAAGCTGGGCACCCGATGATGGCAATGACCCGCTGCCCCGGCTGCGCGCCCCCGATCTGGACCGGCGCGTCATGGTCGAGGCGGCCTTCGATGCCATTGCCCGCGACGGCGAGGACCTGCTGGAAGTGCAACTGGCCGTGCAGGCCGCCCTCTCCCATCTGGCCGGGCACGAGGACGGCGCACTGGCGCGCGCGGCGCGGGAGATTTCCGCCCGCGCACTCGCCCGATCCGACACTGCCCTGACTCTGGAGGAAGATCGCGCCCGGGTCAGGGCCGCAGCCCCCGCCTATTCCGCCGCTTCGAGATAGGTGTCGAGCGGCGGGCAGGTGCAGATCAGGTTGCGGTCGCCCGCCACGTTGTCGACCCGATTGACCGGCGGCCAGTATTTGTCGACGCGGAAGGCACCCGGCGGGAAGCACCCGGCCTCGCGGCTGTAGGGGCGGTCCCAGTCGCGGACCAGGTCCTCCATCGTGTGCGGCGCATTCTTGAGCGGGTTGTTCACCGCGTCCATGTCGCCCCGCTCGATCGCCCGCACCTCCTCGCGGATGGCCAACATCGCGTCAATGAAGCGGTCGAGTTCGGGCTTGGGCTCGCTCTCGGTCGGCTCTACCATTAGGGTGCCCGCGACCGGCCAGGACATGGTCGGCGCATGAAAGCCGTTGTCGATCAGGCGCTTGGCAACGTCGTCGACGGTCACATGGGCGGTCTCGTCGAAGGGCCGGGTGTCGAGGATGCATTCATGAGCGATGCGTCCGTTCCGCCCGGTGAAGAGGATGTCATAGGCCCCCTCCAGCCGCTTGGCGATGTAGTTGGCCGACAGGATCGCGACCTTGGTGGCCTGGGTCAGACCGGCGCCGCCCATCATCATCACATAGGCATAGCTGATCGGCAGGATCGACGCGCTGCCATAGGGGGCGGCGGACACCGGCCCCTCGCTCGACCCTTCGGCCTCGGGGTGGCCGGGCAGATAGGGGGCCAGATGCGCCTTGACGCCGATGGGCCCCATGCCGGGGCCGCCGCCGCCGTGCGGGATGCAGAACGTCTTGTGCAGGTTCAGGTGGCTGACGTCGGCCCCGATCTCCCCGGGTTTGGCCAGGCCCACCAGCGCGTTCAGGTTCGCACCGTCGAGATAGACCTGCCCGCCATGCTTGTGGGTGATCTCGCAGACCTTCCGGACGGTATCCTCGAACACGCCGTGGGTGGAGGGATAGGTGATCATGCAGGCGGCCAGATCGTCGCCCGCCGCTTCGGCCTTGGCCGCCAGATCCTCGAGGTCCACATCGCCGTTGTCGGCGGATTTCACCACCACGACCTTCATCCCCGCCATCTGGGCCGAGGCGGGGTTGGTCCCATGGGCCGAGGTCGGAATAAGGCAGATGCGCCGGTTCGCCTGACCGTTCGCACGGTGATAGGCGGCGATGGTCAGAAGACCCGCGTATTCGCCCTGTGCGCCGGAATTGGGCTGCATCGACATGGCGTCATAGCCGGTGATGACACAGAGACGCTGCGCCAATTCGTCGATCATCTCCCGATAGCCCTGCGCATCCTCGGCGGGGGCAAAGGGGTGCAGACGCCCGAATTCGGGGAAGGTCACCGGCATCATCTCGACCGCGGCGTTCAGCTTCATGGTGCAGGACCCGAGAGGGATCATCGCGCGGTCCAGCGCCAGATCGCGGTCGGCCAGGCGGCGCATGTAGCGCATCATCTCGGCTTCGGCGCGGTTCATGTGAAAGATCGGATGGGTCAGGTAATCGCTGCGCCGCTGCAACCCTTCGGGAATGTCGATGCGGGGGGTCGGCGTCGCCTCTACCCCGAAAGCCCGCAGCAGACGGGCCAGGATGTCGCCATCCGTCAGCTCGTCACAGGCGATCCCGATCCGGTCCGTCCCGATCTTGCGCAGGGTGATTCCTTCGGCGCGGGCCGACCGCCAGATGACACCCTGCATCGCGCCCACCTTGACCGTCAGCGTGTCGAAAACATGGGCAGGGTTCACGTCGAAACCCGCACCGGCAAGGGCGTCTCGCAGGGCCACAGCATGGCTGTGAACATGGGTGGCAATGTGGTGAAGGCCCTTGGGGCCGTGGAACACCGCATAGAAGCTTGCCATTACGGCCAGCAAGGCCTGCGCGGTGCAGACGTTGGACGTCGCCTTTTCGCGGCGGATGTGCTGCTCGCGGGTTTGCAGCGACAAACGGTAGGCCTTGTTGCCGTGGCTGTCGACCGAGACGCCGACCAGACGCCCGGGGATCGACCGCTTGTAGGCATCCGCACAGGCGAGGAAGGCGGCATGCGGCCCACCATAGCCGAGCGGCACGCCGAACCGCTGCGCCGAGCCCACGGCGATGTCGGCGCCCATGGCCCCCGGCTCCTTGAGCAGGCAGAGCGCCAGCAGGTCCGTCGCCACGATACCCAGCGCCTTGGCCGCGTGCAGCGCCTCCATCTGGGGGGTCAGGTCGGTCAAGCCGCCGAAGGTGTCGGGATACTGGAAGATCGCGCCGAACACCGCCTCGGGGTCGAGATTGGCCACCTCGTCCACGATGACCTCGATCCCCAGCGGTTCGGCCCGGGTCCGCATGACGGCGATGTTCTGCGGATGGCAGCGCGCGTCGATGAAGAACCCGGTGGCCTTCGACTTGGCGACCCGCTGCGCCATGACCATGGCCTCGGCACAGGCGGTCGATTCATCCAGCAGGGACGCGTTTGACACCGGCAGCCCGGTCAGGTCGCTGACCATGGTCTGGAAGTTCAGCAGCGCCTCGAGCCGACCTTGGGCGATTTCGGGCTGATAGGGGGTATAGGCCGTGTACCACGCCGGGTTTTCCAGGATGTTGCGCTGGATCGCCGGGGGGGTCACCGTGTCGGAATAGCCCTGCCCGATCATGCTGACCGTGACGGTGTTGCGGCTGGCGATGTCCCGCATCCGCGCCAGGATCGCGTGTTCCGTCATCTGCGGCCAGGGCAGCGGGTCGGCCTGACGGATCGACTGCGGCACGGTTTCGTCGATCAGCGCATCGAGGCTGTCGCAGCCGACGACCGCCAGCATCTCTGCCATCTCGGCGGGCGAGGGTCCGATGTGGCGGCGGTTGGCGAAATCGTAGGTGTCGTAGTCGGTCAGGGACATGGGATCGCTCCGGGGGGATTGGCACGTGGTCTGGAAGGTGGGGCCGCGACGGTCACATCCCGTGACCATCGCCATGCCGCCGTCGGGTTCGGTGGAACCCTAGTCTCCGATGAATTCCTTGTAGCCGTCTTCATCCATCAGGCCGTCCATCTCCTCGGGGGTGGTGGTCGTCATGCGGAAGAACCAGGCGGCTTCGGCATCTTCGTTCACAAGGCCGGGCGTTGCGGCCAGCGCGTCGTTCACCTCGACGATCTCGCCGTCGAGCGGGGCCATGATGTCGGACGCGGCCTTGACCGATTCGATCACGACGATCTCTTCGCCCTTGGTGACGGTCTGGCCGATCTCGGGTAGCTCGACAAAGACGACATCGCCCAGTTGGGTCGCCGCATGTTCGGTGATGCCGACGGTGATGACGCCGTCATTGTCGTCAAGCCATTCGTGGTCTTCGGTGTATTTCATCTGGGCCTCTCGGAGTCAGCGCTTGTAGCGCGGCTGGTGGAAGGGAAGTTCGGCCACGGCAACCGGCAGGCGTTTGCCCCGGACGTCGCCGAACAGGATGGTCCCCGGCGCAATATCCGCAGGAATGTAGCCCATGGCAATCGGGGCGCCGACCGTGGGGCCAAAGCCGCCCGAAGTGACGATGCCGCAGGGTTGCGCGTCCGTCTCGGACGCATAGAGCGCGACACCGGCCCGCATGGGCGCGCGGCCTTCGGGGCGGAGACCCGCGCGGCGACGGGCCGGCCCGCCGTCCAGTTCCGCGAGGATCCGGTCAGCCCCGGGAAAGCCCCCGGCCCGGTCGCCACCGGTGCGCCGGACCTTCTGGATGGCCCAGGCCAGATCGGCCTCGACGGGCGAAATCTCGGCCGTCAGGTCCTGTCCATAGAGCGGCATCCCCGCCTCGAGACGCAGGGAATCGCGCGCGCCCAGACCGATGGGCAGAACCGCGTCATCGGCCAGGATCGCGCGGGCCAGCGCCTCGGCGCGGTCCACCGGCACGCTTATCTCGAAGCCGTCTTCGCCGGTATAGCCCGACCGGCTGATCCAGAGGTCCGCGCCGTTCCAGGCCAGCGTCGCCACGTCCATGAACCGCAGGGCGGCCACGCCCGGCACCAGCGCCTCGAGCACCGTTTCGGCGGACGGACCCTGCAACGCCAGAAGGGCGCGGTCCTCCAGCATCTCGACCGACAGTCCGGGCAGGCCCGCGCGCAGGATTTCCATGTCCTGATGCTTCATCGCCCCGTTGACCACGAGGAACAGGTGATCGCCCCGATTGGCGAACATCAGGTCGTCGGCCACACCGCCATCGGGCAGGGTCAGCAGGCCGTAACGTTGCCGCCCTTCGCCCAGGCCCATGACGTTCACCGGGATCAACGCCTCGAGTGCCGCCGCAGCGCCGTCGCCCCGCACGATCACCTGACCCATGTGGGACACGTCAAACAGACCCGCCTTCGACCGCACGTGCAGATGTTCGGCCATCACCCCGGCGGGATACTGAACGGCCATCGAATAGCCCGCGAAGGGCACCATCTTGCCGCCAAGGTCCGCGTGGAGCGCCGCCAGCGGCAGGGGGATCGGATCGGACATGGTCGCACCTCGCAGGGGTCGGGTTGACCCGGTCAGTGCCCCCTCTGTCCCTTCGCCTGAGATCGCTATCCCTTCGGCGGACGCAAATGCGCCTCTCTCCAGAGTGTTCCGCGCGACAGGTCCGTTTGCCTGAGAGTTTACCGGGGCGGTTGCTCCTTCGGCCCTGCCCATCCGGCAGAGTCTCCCGTGTCGCGCGTTTCCTATAGGAAACTACCCCCTGCCCCCGCAAGTGCGAAAATGCGGGGTCCGTGGCCAATCGACCGGCTTGCGTCCGACGCGGCGGTCTGTTCACCCTGCCACCTGTCGACCAACCCCGCAGGACCCGCATGACACCGCGCTTTTTCGGCTATGGCAGCCTCGTCAACCTGACCACCCATGACTATCCGAACCCGCAGCGTCTACGCGTTGCAGGCTGGCGGCGGGCCTGGCGTCACACGCCACTGCAACCTGCGGCCTTCCTGACTGCCGTGCCCGACCCGGGCAGCGTCATCGACGGGATCATGGCGGACGTGCCCGCCGACGACTGGGCCGCGCTGGACCAACGCGAAAGCGGCTATATCCGCAGCCCGGTGGCCGAAGGGGCGCAGATCTATCACATCCCCCACGACCTGCATGGCCCGGCGACGCAAGCCTGCACCATTCTGCTCAGCTATCTGGATGTCGTGGTACAGGGATATCTGCGCGAATTCGGCACCGACGGCGTGGCGGCGTTCTTCGAGACGACGGACGGATGGGACACCCCGATCCACGATGATCGCACCGCGCCGCTCTATCCCCGGGCGCGAACGCTCAGCCCCGAGGAGCTAGCGCTGGTCGACCGCCAATTGGCCCGGGTCCGGTCCTGAGGGTCAGTCGGCCGCACGGGCCAGCGCCTCCAGCACGACCGCCTCGGTCAGAAGCTCGGGCAGCACGATGCCGTCCGGCGCGCCAGGGCCGAAAACCTGATTGAACGGAATGCCGAACCGCCCGTTGGCGCGCAGGTATTCGGTGATCGTGTCGCTTGGACGGGTCCAGTCGGCCTGAAGTGCGGTCACCTGCGACAACGCCTCGGCCACCGCGCCCTGATCCAGGACAAGCCGCTTGTTGGCCTTGCAGGTGAGGCACCAATCGGCGGTGACATCGACGAAGACGACTTGGCCCGCGGCCACCTCATCGCGTACCCGATCCTCGGACCAGACATCCCAGCCGGTCGCAACCGAGGCGACCGCGACCGGTGCCGTGGGCACGACCATCGCGACGGCCAGCACGGCGGCAAGGCCCACCGATCCGACCAGAACCGGCCAGCGACGCAGGGCCAGCGCGGCGAACATCGCGGCGGCAAGACCGCTGACGGCCAGCGCCAGGGGCCAGCCCGCCGAGGCTGCAAGAACGCTGACCAACCAGACCGCCGTCAGCAGCAGCAGGCAAGCCAGACCCGCCTGCACCGTCTTCATCCAGCGCCCCGGGCGGGGCAGCAACCGGATCAGCCCGGGCCAGACCGCCACGGCCAGATAGGGGGCCGACAACCCGAGCCCCATGGCCAGAAACACCGCCAGCACTTCGGTCGGGCCATGGGTCAGCGCATAGGTGACGGCGGTCCCGATGAAGGGCGCGGAGCAGGGCGTCGCCATGACGGCGGCAAAGGCCCCCGTGGCGAAATCGCCGCCAAGGCCCCCGCGGCTTTCGGTGCGGGCCATGCCGGTCATGGCCCCCGACCCGATTCCCACGGCAAAGAAGCCCAGCATATTGGCGGCGAACAGCACTATGAGGCCGATCATCAGCGCAAGGAACACGGGGTTCTGGAACTGGATGCCCCACCCCACGGCGACGCCCGCCGCACGAAGGGCGATCACCAGTCCCGACAGGACGGCGAAGAAGGCGAGGACACCGGCGACCGACGCAAGGAACCCTGCCCGGACCCGGGCCCGCGACTGGTCGGCCATGGCCAGCGCCGAGGTCAGCTTGATCGACAGAACCGGAAGGACGCAGGGCATGACGTTGAGGATCAGCCCGCCCAGCATCGCCACCAGCAGGATGCCCCAGAGGCCGGTCCCGGTCGTGGGCCTTGCGGGCGGTGCGGCCCCGGGATCGGCGCGCAAGGTGGCCGCGCGGTCACCGTCCACCAGCGTCAGGTCCAGTGCGCCGTCACCCGGCGACAGGACCGGCAGGCGCGCCCAGAGGGTCTGACCCCCGTCCGCCAGCACGATTTCGGGCAGACCGAAGGCGGCGTAGTCGCCATGTTCCGGGAAGACGTCGACACCGCCGAATGACACCTCAGAGCGGGCCAGGAAGGTGAGCGCGGCGTCGTCCAAATGGACCTGCTCCAGGGTGATTCCCGCCTCCTCGCCCGTCTTTGGAACTTGCGCGATCCAGGTCGACAGCCGGTCGGCAGCGGCCATGTCGATGCCGCCCCCCCGAGGCAGGTCGAGCGTCATGGACAGCGTTTCGGGGATGCAGACATCGGCGCAGACGAGGATATTCGCATCCAGGGACAGGCGCGCGGGCTTCCCCGCCTCGGTCAGCATCACGGTCAGGGGAAAGAGCACCTCTTGCCCATAGCCGAAGTTCTGAATCTCGAAGGCCTCGAACCGGGTGGGGGCGGGATAGGACAGGGTAACGGAGGCGATGTTCTCGCTGCCGTCCCAAGACAATTCCGGCGGCAATCCGACCTCGCCCGGCGACCGCCAATAGGTCTTCCATCCGTCATCGAGCGCGATGGCCAGGCCCGCCGAAACGGTGCGGCCACCCGGCCCGACCCCGTCTTCGACCGAGATGATCTGTCCGCGCGACACGGCGCCCGCGGACACCGGCGATTCCGCCGCCCAGAGCGGTGCGGCAAGAATCGAAAAAAGGGCGACAAGTCGGGCAAACATGGCCTTTCAATATGTCCTCTGCGCCGCACCAGCGAGGGGGTGCCGCACAGAATGACGCGAACGTGACCATCTGTCCCGCTTGCGCCCGCCCGCATCCGCGTCCAACCTGTCACGGACCCGTGACCGTACTGGAGCCCCGGATGCCCCGTCTCGCCCCCCTCGCCATCGCCGCGGCCCTTGCCATGTCGCTGGCCGCCCCTGCCACGGCGCAGGACTTCACGCCCGAGGAAATCAAGCAGCTGGCCCTGCAGGCGATCCTGGAAAACCCCGAGATCGTGATGGAGGCCGTCGGCATCCTGCAGGCCCGCGACGCCGCCGAAGCCGAGGCGCAGGCGCAGGCCACCCTGGGCGACAACCGCGACCTGCTGGAGCGCGACCCGAACGCCCCAGTCCTTGGCAACCCCGATGGCGATGTGACCGTGGTGGAGTTCTTCGACTACAATTGCCCCTATTGTCGGCGCGCCGGGGACGAGGTGGCCAAGCTGAAGGATGCCGATGACAACGTCCGGATCGTCTACCGCGAATGGCCGATCCTGGGCGAAGGGTCCGACTTTGCGGCACGGGCGGCGCTCGCCTCTCGGGCGCAGGACAAATACGGCGAATTCCACGAGGCGCTGATGGGCGCTCGGGGCCGGGTGGACGAGACATCGGTGCTGCAGATCGCCGTCGAAGTTGGTCTGGATCTCGACCGGCTGCGCGCCGACATGGAAGCCCCGGACGTGCAGGCGCATATCGACACGTCGATGCGGCTGGCACAGGAGCTGGGCTTTACCGGCACGCCCAGTTTCGTGATCGGCGACACCCGCGCCCCCGGCCTGATCGAGGCCGCGCGCATGATCGAACTGGTCGAAGCGGAGCGCAACGGCGGCTAGACCAGGCTGGCCCTGACCGGCACCATCGTGCCCAAGGCGGTCGCCACATGGGCACCGTCGTCCCCGTAGACATCGGCAGCCACCGCAATCAGGCGACGGCCCGGGCGCAGAACGCGGCCCTCGGCCACCAATTGCCCGCGCGCGGGGGCCAGAAGGGATATCCGAAATTCGCTGGTGACGACCTCCGCATCGGGGTCCATCAGGGTGAGCGCGGCATAGCCGGCGGCGGAATCGGCCAACGCAAAGGTCAGCCCGGCGTGGCCAGCCCCCTGCTGCTGACTGCTGGCCTCGGTCACCTGCGCCTCGACCCGGACGCGGCCCGGTTCGACATGGGCCAGCGTCGCGCCAAGGGTGCGCATCAACCCCTGCTGTTCGAAACTCCGACGAATGCGCGCCCGCAACGCGTCGTCGGTCACGGTCTGCCCGCCATGATGAGGCACGTCGTCGACCCGGTGGCATAGAGCTTGCCGTCCTCGACCCCCCGGATCACACCCTCGGCGACACCCGTGGATCGCCCGGCGTGGGACACGGTGCCGATCGCCTCGATCGCCATGCCGATGGGCAGGGCGCGGGTCACGTTCACCTTGTATTCGAGGGTGGTGTAGTAACTGCCCTGCGGGACGCGGGTCATCACCGCACAGGCCATGCAGCTGTCCAGAAGGGTGCCGTACCAGCCGCCGTGAACCGTCCCGAGCGGGTTGCAGTGATCGAATGTCGGCGTGCCCGCGAAAACGACGCGTCCGGGGGCCACCTCGGTCACGCGGTAGTTCAGGAGCCGCCCGATGGGCGGTTGCGGCAGGGTGCCGTCGCGCACCGCCTCCATGAATTGCAGGCCGGACATCGACAGGACGGTGTCGCGGCTGGCCAATGCGTCAGGGCCGTTTGCATAGAACAGCGGCGGAAGATCGTCGGTTGTCTTGGTCAAGGTCGTCCCCGCAGGCAATCAGCCCGCGAAGACTAGCCGCATGGGCGGGGTCAGGCCACCCTGCTCAGTGCCGGTTCCGGGACCAGACCCAGGGCGGAACAGACATCGCGGGTCAGCTCCGGACGGTTGAGCGTGTAGAAGTGCAGATGCTCGCAACCTTCCTCGACCAGACGGTCCGCCAGCTCCGCCGCCTGTGCAATCGCCAGCAGGTCGGCGCGGTCGTCCCGCAGCGCGACTTCGAAGGCGGCGGCCAGATCGTCGGGGATATAGGCGCCGCAGCTGCGGGCGAATTTGGAGGCCTTGGTCCAATCCTCGATCGGCAGCAGACCGGGTACGATGGGCGCATCGATGCCCGCCTTTACGCAACGGTCGCGGAACCGCAAGAAGCTGTCAGCATCGAAGAAGAACTGGCTGATCGCTTCGGAGGCCCCGGCGTCGATCTTGCGCTTGAGCCATGCGATATCGGCCTCGGCGCTGGCGGCTTCGGGGTGAACATCGGGATAGCAGCCGACACGAACGGTGAAATCCTCCTGAGCCAGCGCCGCGATCAACTCGACCGAATCGGCAAACCCGTCGGGATGGGGCACGAAGCCCTTGGCGCCCTTGGGCGGATCGCCCCGCAAGGCGACGATGTCGGTGACACCGGCGGCCTTGAAGCCGCGGGCGACCTCCAGCGTTTCCTCGCGGCTGGCATCGACGCAGGTCAGGTGTCCGGCCACGCGCAGGCCGAACTGCTTGCCCAGCGTCGCCACCGCTTCGCGCGTCAATTCGCGGGTGGTTCCGCCCGCGCCATAGGTGACGCTGACCCATTCGGGGGCAAGCGGAGCAAGAGTGTTGACGCAATCCCACAGGCGGAAGCTGCCTTCGAGGGACTTGGGCGGGAAGAATTCGAACGAAACGGTGGGCATGACAGGCATCCTTTGACGGTTGTCCTGTTGTGCCCTGTTCCGGTATCGTGAGACAGGCTCATAATCTTCAACATCAACATGAGCGATCCGGGGATTGGACATGAAGCTGCATCTGGAATTCCGGCACCTGCGGACGATCCGCGCGATCCACGATTGCGGCGGGTTGGCGCGGGCAGCGGACCGGTTGAACATCACGCAGAGCGCGCTCAGCCATCAGGTCAAGAACCTGGAGGATCAGATCGGCGTCGAGCTGTTCGTGCGTCGCTCCAAGCCGATGAAGCTGTCGGCGGCCGGGCAGCGCCTGCTCAAGCTGGCGGATCAGGTGCTCCCTCAGGTCGAGGCGGTGGAGCAGGATTTTGCGGGCCTTCTGTCGGGCAAGACGGGTCGACTGCACATCGCCATCGAATGCCACGCCTGTTTCGAATGGCTGTTCCCTGTGCTGGAGCAGTTCCGCCGCGCCTGGCCCGAGGTCGACGTCGACATTCGCCCGGGCCTGCAATTCCAGGCCCTGCCCGCACTGGAGCGGGAGGAGGTGGACCTTGTCGTCTCCTCTGACCCCGACACGATCCCCGGCGTGGAATTCGCGCCGCTCTTCGACTATGAGCCGGTCTTTCTGGCGTCGTCGCAGCACCCTCTGGCGACGAAGCCCTTCATCGAAGCGCAGGATTTCATCGGCGAAACCCTCATCACCTATCCGGTGGAGCGGCCCCGCCTCGACGTCTTCAGCCAACTTCTGACCCCCGCCGGGGTCGAGCCCGCCGCCATCCGGCAAGTGGAGCTGACGGCAGTGATCCTGCTGCTGGTGGCGTCGAACCGGGGGGTCAGCGTGTTGCCCGATTGGGTGGTGCGCGAGGTGCGGTACAATTCCGACTACGTGACCCGGCCCCTGACCGAAAAGGGCCTGACCCGGCGTCTCTATGCAGCCGTGCGCGAGACGGACGCCGCCAAACCCTTCATGGCCCACGTGCTGCGCCTGATGCGGACGGAACCGCTGAAACTGCAACGGCAACCCGCCTGAGACCCCATGCTCGACTTCCTGATCCAGATGATCGGCACGCGCCCGATCGAAATCACCGCCGTGCTGTGCGGCCTGGCCAACGTGATCCTGATCGTCCGGCGGTCGATCTGGAACTATCCCTTCGGCTTCCTCGTGGTCATTCTCTATGCGCTGATATTCTTTGAATATCAGCTCTATAGCGACGCGCTGTTGCAGGTGTATTTCTTCTTCATCCAGATCTACGGCCTATGGAACTGGCTGCGTCACCGGCAGGATGACGGGCGGATCGTTGTCGAGGTGCTGACCCTGCGGGAACGGGCGATCTATGGCGCGGTCACGGTTGCGGGTTGGGCCACGCTCGCCACGCTGATGGGCCGCTACACCGACGCCTCCTTCCCCTGGTGGGACGGGGCCATCGCGGCGCTGTCGGTGCTGGCGCAATTCCTGCTGTCTCGGCGCAAGCTGGAGAACTGGGTTCTGTGGATTGCCGTCGACGTGCTGGCCATCGGCCTTTTCTGGATCAAGGGGCTGCAACCGACGGCGGCGCTTTACGGGGTGTTTCTGGTCCTGGCCACCATGGGCCTCCTGCAGTGGCTGCGGGCCTGGCGCGAACAGCGGCCCCTATGACGACGCGCGGTTTCCTTCTGGGAAAGTTCATGCCGCTGCATGCGGGCCACCTGTTCCTTATCGACGTCGCCGCGCGGCACGTGGACCAGCTGTCGGTGATGCTCTGCACAAGGGACGTCGAACCGATTGCCGCCGACCTGCGCGCGGGCTGGATGCGCGCCTCGCTGCCCCTGGGCGTCCGACTCCTCCACATGCACCGCGACATCCCGCAGGAACCCGCCGACCACCCCGACTTCTGGGCGATCTGGCGGGCGGCGGTGCGCGAACACCACCCCGCGCCCATCGACGTCGTCTTCGGCTCCGAGCCCTATGTGGAGCCATTCGCCCGGGTGCTGGACGCCCGCCCCTTCCCGGTCGACATCGACCGGCAGACCGTGCCGATTTCGGCCACGGACATCCGCCTTGATCCGGCGGCGCATTGGCCGCATGTGCCGCCCGCCGTCCGTCCGCATTTCCAGCGGCGCATCTGCCTGATGGGGCCGGAAAGCTGCGGCAAGTCCACTCTGGCCGAGACGCTGGCCCACGATCTCGGCACGCTGCACATCCCGGAACAGGGTCGCGCCTATGATGCGCTGTTCCGGCAGGGGGCCGACTGGACGCCGGACGATTTCACCGACCTGGCCCGGCGGCACATGTCCGTAGCCGGGGCCATCGCGGCGCGCGCGGGGCCGGTACTGCCCGAGGATACCGACCTGCTTCAGACGATGATCTGGGCACGGTTCCTGCTGGGTCATGTGCCGGAAGCCCTGCTGCGGGTGCTGGCCGAATTCGTGCCCGCCCACCTCTATCTGCTGATGACGCCCGATGTGCCCTGGGTGCAAGACGGCACCCGGTATCAGGTGGACCCGAGCGAGCGGCGCGCCTTCTTCGAGGAATGCAGGGCTCTCCTCGACCGGGTCGGGGCGTCCTATGTCGTGGTGAGCGGGCCCGACCACGGCGATCGCCTGCGCCAGGCGCGCGCGGTCATAGCCTAGATCAGGCGCAACGCCGCCGTCCGAAGCGTCTGATCGTCCATCCCGGACCGGGCCGCTGCCGACAGGCCCATCATCGCGACGGAAATCGCGCTGACCTCTGCCCGGGCGGTGTCCGCATCGGCCCCGAGCTCCATCGCCCGCGCCATCATGGCGGCCCGGCGCGCGGCGACGATCGCGCCCAGATCGTCGCGAAGGGCGCTGTCCCCGGTGCTGCCAAGGGTGCCGAGCACGAGGCACCCGACTCCGCCATCGCGCAGATAGAGGTCCAGCGCCGCCAGCAGCACCCGACGCCGCAGATCGGCAAGATCCGACGCCCCGGATATCGCCTCCTCATAGACCTGACCGCTGGCCGCACCATAACGTGCCACGGCCCGGTCAAAGAGCGCCCGCTTGGAACCATAGGCCGCGTAAAGGCTGGGCGGTTTGATCGCGAGCGCATCGCACAGGTCGGACACGGACACATCGTCATACCCCCGTCGGGCAAACGCCCGCAGGGCCAGATCGACGCCCGCCTCGGCATCGAAGGTGCGGGGACGGCCCCGGCAGGGTTTTTCTATAGGGGCCACTAATCAATCCTTGACGGCACAGCCTTTCTATAGCACCCGCTATACATATCTCTCAACCCCCACCCGAAAGGTCGCGTCATGCAGTTCTATTTCCACACCACGCCCAATCCCTTCAAAGTCGCCCTGATGATCGAGGAACTGGGCCTGTCACCGGAGATCATCCCCGTCGACACCCGCAAGGGTGAGCAGCATGCACCCGATTTCCTGAAGGTGAACCCGAACGCCAAGCTGCCCGCGCTGGTCGACGGGTCGCAGGCCATTTTCGACTCCGGCGCGATCATCCTCTATCTTGCGCAGAAGCACGGAAAGTTCCTGCCCACCGGCGACGCGGCCATGGGCGAGGTCCTGTCGTGGTTCTTCTTCATCGCCTCGGGGATCGGTCCCTATTCGGGTCAGGCAGTGCATTTCACCCGCGTCCACAAGGACAGCGCCTATGCGACGAACCGCTATAGCAGGGAAATCGCCCGCCACTACAAGGTGCTCGACGACCGGCTGGGGGCGTCCGACTGGATCGGCGGTGCGGACTACGGCATCTGCGACATCGCCGCCTGGGGATGGGTCCGCGCGGCGGGCTTCGTGATGGAGGGTCAGGGAGGTCTGGCCAATTATCCGAACGTCCAGGCGTGGTTCGACCGCGTCAATGCCCGCCCCGCTGCGACCCGCGCCGACGAATACGCCAAGAAGTTCGAATTCAAGGCCGAGATGGACGAAGCCGCCATGCGCGCGATGTTCCCGCAGAACTTCTGATCCGATCTTGAGAACCCGCCCCGGGACCACCATCTCGGGGCGGTCATGAACAGGCTAGTCGCGATCCTGACCGCAGCGGTCCTCTTGCCATCCGCAGTCCATGCGGACGCCGCAGATCAACTGGCCGTTTGCGTGGGCGATACCCTCGCGACCCTGAACCAGGACGAGCCGGTCGAGACGATATCCGTGCGCCACGAAGAAGATCGGCCGGACGGCATTGGGACCTTCATCTCCGGTCGCGTTGGCCAACATGAGATCTGGGTCGTTCTGTTCGACTCCGAGCAGACGCCACCCGTTGTCTGGGAAACCGACACCGGCGAAACCGGCATCCCTTTCCGAACCCCGGTTCCAGCCAAGGTTCTTGCCGCTTTCGCAGGGTGCGGTGCGGGATTCGCGGGGACATGGCGGTAAGAGCTTTGGACGGAACCGGTCATGCCGGATCGGCCATCGTCGAACATGACCCCCAAAGATTTCCCCTCGCCGGAACGCGATCGAACCGTCACCCCTCGATCAGGCCGAGCGAGCGGAAAGACACTTCCTGATCCTTGCCGATGATCATGTGGTCGTGGATCACGATATCTAGCGCGCCGCAGGCGGCCATGATCCGCCCCGTCATTTCGATATCCGCCTCGCTCGGCGTGGGGTCGCCCGAAGGGTGGTTGTGGACGAGGATCAGCGCGCTGGCATTCAATTCCAGCGCCCGGCGCGTCACCTCGCGCGGATAGACGGGGACATGATCGACCGTCCCCTCGCCCTGCGCCTCGTCCGCGATGACGCGGTTCTTGCGGTCCAGAAAAAGGATGCGGAACTGTTCGGTGTCGCGGTGCGCCATGGTCGTGCGGCAATAGGTGACGACATCCGACCAGGACGACAGAACCTCCCGATTGAGGATCTTGGCTTGACCCATGCGATGCGCAAAGGCTTCGACGATGCGCAGTTGCAGGAACACCCTGTCCGTCGCTCCCTCCACCCGAAGGATGTTGCGCTCGGATGCCGCGACGACGCCGTTGAGATCGCCGAAGGCCAGCAAGAGACGTTTCGCCAGGGGTTTCACGTCGATCCGGGGGATGGCGTTGAACAGCATCAGCTCCAGAAGCTCGTATTCCGGCATCGCCTGATGGCCGCCCGACAGGAACCGGCCGCGCAGCCGTTCGCGGTGCCCCCAGTAGTGCGGCCGCTGCGCGCCATCGGCGTCGCGCACCATGCCGCCCCCGGCGCTCTCCGAGGGGGCAAGCCGGTCCGGTCGGCGCCATGTCCTGGCATGTGCGGGTTGCGTGACGACACCGGGCGGCGGCAGGCGCGCCTCCAGTTCGTCCAATCCGCGCTGCGCGGCCTCGCCGAACCCACCGGCTGACCGGTCCTCAGCGGCGACATAGATCGGGATTTCGGGGCGGGTGGTGGCAGACGCCGGCAGTTTGTCCTGAACCCAGTTCTTGAGCGTGGAAAGATCGAAACGAGTGTTCTTCATGCGCCCCCCGGCCCTGCGATCCGACGACACTAGGGCGACACTGGTAAACGGATCGTTAATGGCGCGCCATCTCGGGACCTCCGCCGCCCGTTGCCCATTGCCGCAACACCGGTTACACGCGCCGCCTGACCGGACCCGGAGTGCGACGATGCAAGGCAGTGCCAACCTCAACGTGATGATCAAGGCCGCCCGCAAGGCCGGACGCTCCCTGCTGAAGGATTTCGGCGAGGTCGAGAACCTTCAGGTGTCGACCAAGGGCCCCGGCGATTTCGTCAGCCGGGCCGACCGCCGGGCCGAGGAGATCATTCGCGAAGACCTGACCGAGGCGCGCCCCTCCTATGGGTGGCTGGGCGAGGAATCGGACCCGGTCGAAGGCAAGGATCCGACCCGCCGCTGGATCGTGGACCCGCTGGACGGCACGACGAACTTCCTGCACGGGATGCCCCATTGGGCAGTGTCCATCGCGCTGGAACACAAGGGCGAAATCACCTCTGCCGTCATCTACGACCCGACCAAGGACGAGCTGTTCTGGGCGGAAAAGGGCACCGGTGCCTGGCTTGACGGGCGCTCGCGTCTGCGGGTGTCGGGTCGCACCTCGATGATCGAGACGGTCTATGCGACGGGCCTGCCCTTTGCCGGGGGCAGATACCTGCCTGCCGCGCTCAAGGATCTGGGGAACCTGCTGCCGGTCTGTGCGGGCGTGCGCCGCTTCGGGGCCGCCTCCCTGGACCTCGCCTATGTCGCTGCGGGCCGCTACGACGGCTATTGGGAGCGGGGCCTGAAGCCCTGGGACATCGCGGCAGGCATCCTGATCGTGCGCGAGGCAGGCGGCTTTGTGGAGCCGATCCGCGCGGCGCAGAACATGCTGGAAGACGGGCACCTGATCGCGGGCTCCGGCGGCGTGTTCGACAAGTTCGCCAAGATCATTCGCGACGGCGACTGACGTCCCTCAGGCCTGCGCGGTCGGATAACGGTTGCGCAGCGCGCCTGCGACATCGGCGAACCAGGGTGCAAACCCTGCTGTCTGGCTGTCGGTGTCTGCAATCTCGCCCATCCGATGGCAAAGCCCGTCGACAACCGACGGCACCGCCCCCATCCGGTCCAGGCGCAGGGCCTCCTCCGCGTCGGTCCAGCCCGCTTCGGCCAGCCGCATCGCGATCTTCTTGAGACGGTTGGCCGCCACCAGCACCGCAAGGCGCCGCGCAAGTTTGCGAGCGGTCTCGTCAGGGATGAATTCCGCCAGCAAATCGTCGGTCGGGGCCCGGTCGATCCCCCACCAATCGTCGGCGATCATCCAGCTCAGATCCTCGACCCCGCTGCGGCGACCGAACATGTCCCAGTCAAACCACAGGACGGTTCCGTCGGGCTGCACCGATCCGTTGGCCAGCCGCGCGTCCCAACGGGTGAAGCGCGACGGTGCCGCGGTCAGCGACCGGGCAAGGGCATCGGCATCGACCTGAGGGCGGGCGATGGCCAGATCACCCGACAGGAAATACGGCTGTGACACCAGATCCTCGGCCCAGCCGGGACGGGTGCCGAGACCGGGCAAGCGGGCCAGGACATCCAGACGGCGGTCCATCGCGGCGCGGCAGGCATCAAGCGATGCCATCGCCGCGCGGGCAAGGGCAATCCGCCGGTCGGGGTCGGCCTTGACCATCGCATGGGACAGGCGGTTCCGGCCCCCGTCCTGCTGGAGCAGCAAGCCCTCGCGAAAACCGATCACACGCGGCACCGGGGCGCCTTCGGAGGACAGAACCTGCAGCAGCCCCGCCTCGGCTTCGGCCCGGGCGGCGGCGGCCCGTCGCGTGGCGATCACGGTGCTGCCGTCGTCGAGTTGCAAGCGCACCGACTGACGTCCCTTGCCGCCGGGCGCGGTCACGGCATCGACCGACTTGCCGGTCATCTGAACCGTCAAGGCCTTGATCCAGCCCAGAGAGCCTGGCTTGAAAGAGATCGTCGGGGCGTCGGACACGGTCAGCATACTCCTGAAAACGTCGATCGGCCCCCAGATCGTCGCAGGGGCAAGGTTGCACTCAGGCCTTGGGCCATGCAACGCTTTTCCAGAAACCTGATGGCAAAATCCCGGAATTTCCGTGTCCAATACCGAACTGCCCCGAAATGACGGCCTGGCCTTCGACCCCGCGGTGGTCGAAGCGGTCCGCGTCAACACACCCGCATCCCAGCGTCGGGCGGCCTCTCTGCCCGCGCGTCGGTCGCTCAAGAAAGACCATCAGGCGGCCTGGCTGGCCCGCGCGATCAGCATGATCGACCTGACGACGCTGTCGGGCGACGACACGCCGGGCCGGGTAAAACGCTTGTGCGCCAAGGCGTTGCAGCCGGTGCGTCCGGACCTGCTGGAGGCCATCGGCCTGCCGGACCTGACGACCGGGGCGATCTGCGTCTATCACGAGATGGTGCCGGTCGCGGTCGAAGCGGTCCGGGGTCGCATCCCTGTCGCCGCCGTGTCGACCGGCTTTCCGGCGGGCCTGTCGCCCTTCGATCTGCGCTTGGCCGAGATTGAGCGGTCCGTCGCCGAAGGCGCCACCGAGATCGACATCGTCATCTCGCGTCGCCATGTCCTGACCGGAAACTGGGCCGCACTTTATGACGAGACGGCACAGATGCGCGCCGCCTGCGGGCCCGCCCACATGAAGGCGATTCTGGCGACCGGAGAGCTTGGGACGCTGAAGAACGTGATGAAGGCCAGCATGGTCACGATGATGGCCGGGTCGGATTTCATCAAGACCTCGACCGGCAAGGAAGCCGTGAACGCCACGCTCCCCGTCTCGCTGACCATGATGCGTGCGATCCGCACCTATGAGGCGATGAGCGGGTTCAAGGTCGGCTACAAACCGGCGGGCGGCGTGTCGAAGGCCAAGGATGCGGTGACCTATCTGGCGCTCCTGAAGGAAGAACTCGGCGATCGTTGGCTGCGCCCGGATCTGTTTCGCTTCGGGGCCTCGTCCCTGCTCGGTGATATCGAGCGGCAGTTGGAGCATCACGTGACGGGCCGGTATTCGGCCAGCTATCGCCACGCCGTAGGCTGAGGGCGGGAGCGAGGGGCCAGCCCCTCGCGCTCCCCGGAGTATTTGGAAAGCAGAGAAGGCGCAAAATGACCGTGGCCGAGATTTTCGAGAGCATGGAATGGGGCCCCGCCCCCGAGAGCCGCGCCGAGGCGGATGCCTGGTTGGACCGGCATGGACGCAGCTTTGGCCACTACATCGGCGGCACGCGCGGCAAGCCGGGCAAGACATTTGACACCGTGAACCCCGCGACGGGCGAGGTTCTGGCGCAGGTGACCCAAGGGACGGACGCGGATGTGACGGCGGCGGTCAAGGCCGCGCGCAAGGCCCAGAAGGGGTGGGCCGCGACGTCAGACCATGACCGGGCGAAGGTGCTTTATGCCATCGCGCGGGGGCTGCAAAAACACGCGCGTCTGTTGGCCGTGCTCGAGGTGCTGGACACCGGCAAGCCCATCCGGGAGGCCCGCGATATCGACGTGGCCCTGGCCGCGCGGCACTTCTATCATCATGCGGGCCACGCGGAGTTGCGCGCCGAGCTGATGCCGGACGCGGAACCATGGGGCGTCTGCGGGCAGATCGTGCCGTGGAATTTCCCCCTGCTGATGCTGGCCTGGAAGATCGCCCCGGCGCTGGCCATGGGGAACACGGTTGTGTTGAAGCCCGCCGAATGGACGCCGCTGACCGCGCTGGCCTTTGCCGACATCTGCGATGGAGCGGGCGTGCCGCCGGGGGTCATCAACATCGTCACCGGCGACGGCGAAACCGGGGCCGCGCTGACCGCCGCCCAGATCGACAAGCTTGCCTTTACCGGCAGCACCGAAGTGGGCCGCATCCTGCGCCGGGCCACGGCCGGGCGCGAGATGGGGCTGACGCTGGAGTTGGGGGGCAAATCCCCCTACGTCGTCTTCGAGGACGCCGATATCGACGGTGCGGTCGAGGGGCTGGTCGATGCCATCTGGTTCAACGGCGGACAGGTCTGCTGCGCCGGATCGCGCCTGTTGGTGCAGGAGGGGATCGCCGAGGATTTCCTGACCCGGCTCAAAACCCGCATGGCCCGCATCCGTGTTGGCGATCCCTTGGATAAATCGGTCGACATGGGTGCGCTCGTCCATGCCGACCACAAGGCCCACGTCGAGGCGATTCTGACCCGCACCACTGGCACCATCACCCGGGGCGAGGCGCCCGAGGGGTGTTATCTGCCGCCGATCCTGGTGACCGACCTGCATTCGGCCGATCCGCTGATGCAGCAGGAGGTGTTCGGCCCGGTCCTTGCCGCGATGACCTTCCGCACCCCCGCCGAGGCGGTGCAGCTGGCCAATGACACGCCCTATGGTCTGGCCGCGTCGGTCTGGTCACAGGACATCGACATGGCGCTGGACACCGCGCCGCGCATCCGGGCCGGTGTGATCTGGGTCAATGGCGCCAACATGCTGGACGCCGCCGCACCCTTTGGCGGCATGCGCGAGTCGGGGTTCGGTCGCGAAGGCGGGGTCGCCGGACTGGCCGCCTATGTGCGCCCCGTGCAGGGGGCCAACCTGACCGCGTTGAAGGTCTACGACGACCCGAAAGGCGTGACCCCGGCGATGGACCGGACCGCGAAGATGTTCATCGGCGGCAAGCAGGCCCGGCCCGACGGGGGCTATACCCGCGCCGTCATCGGCCCCAAGGGTCGGGTGGGCGAGGTCGGCATCGCCAACCGCAAGGATCTGCGCAATGCGGTCGAGGCGGCCCACGCCGCGAAATCCTGGAGCGGGTCGACGGGGCATCTGCGGGCGCAGATCCTCTATTACCTGGCCGAGAACCTGTCCGCGCGCGAAGCGGAGTTCGACGCGCGGCTGACGGCTCAGACCGGCAGCAAGGGCGAGACATCCGAGGCGATCCGCCACCTGTTCCGATGGGCCGCCTGGGCCGACAAGAATGACGGGCGGACCCTGGGTGTGCCGATGGGGGGGCTGGCGCTGGCGCTCAACACGCCGATGGGCGTGGTCGGAGCCTTCGCCCCGGAGGAGGCCCCGCTGACGGGTCTGGTGCAGATCATCGGGGCGGCGCTCGCCACCGGCAACCGGCTGGTCGTCGCGGCACCGGAAACCGCGCCGCTGACCGCGACGGACCTGTATCAGGTTCTGGAGACGTCGGACGTCCCCGCCGGCGTGGTCAACATCCTGACCGGAGACCACGCCGAACTGGCCGCGCAAATGGCGGGCCACCGGGACATCGACGCGGTCTGGAGCTTTTCGTCAGCCGATATCTCTGCGGTGATCGAGAGGGAGGCCGCAGGCGACCTGAAGCGCACATGGGTCAACAACGGTCGCACGCGCGACTGGTCATCGGGCGACACGGCACCGTGGCGCGCGGCGTCCACGGACGTCCAGACCATCTGGATCCCGTTCGGCGTCTGACCCCGATGCGAAGGCAATTCCGGGCGCAACCGGCGCCCGGACCGGCGGATCAGCGAACCGGCGACCGGAAAATGAACACGCCGAGCACGACAATCGTCACGAGGGCCGCTCCCCATCCGGGGTGAGTCGGATTGATCTGGTAGCCCGCGAATTCAAAGGCGAGATCACCGATGCAGGTCATGCCAAGGACCGGAATATCAAAGCAATTCGTCATTTTCGATTACCTGTGTTTTACCAATTCAAACCCGGGGCCACACCACCCCTTCGTGACAACCATACCGCCGAAATGAGGCGCGCATGGGGCATTGTCGTGGCGGCCTTTTCCACATTTGGGCAACAGGACCTGGCGCCGGACCATCGCCGTAGGGCGCGTTCGGAGAATGCAGGCCACAGGCAAGTGTCCTCAAACAATTCCCGAATGGCCGACGTGGCGCGACGACCCGCGCCTTGGAATGGACGTCATTGCCCGAATCCTCCGCGCCCGAAAACGGCAAATCCGAGATGTGTCAGCCGATCACGCGGACCTCCGGGGCGGCGCGCGACAGGGTGGTGCGGATCGCATGGGCGAGCTCTGAATAGGCGTCCCCCGGTCCCGCCGTGCGACGCCAGATCATGCCGATGTCGCGTCCCGGTGCCGGGTCGGACAGGGGGCGCGCGACCACCAGCGCCTCGCGCGCGACTTCGGACCGGACGTAGAGCGCGGGCAGGATGGACAGGCCAAGACCCGTCGCAACCATCTGTCGAAGCGTGTCCAGCGATGTCCCCGCATAGTCGAGCGACAGCAGAGCCCCCGTCTCTTCGGCCAGGGCCGCGACGGTGTCGTGCAGGCGGTGCCCGGCCTCGAGCGTCATCACCGTCTCGCCGCGCAGAGCGTTGCGGGGCAGAACCTCATGGGTGCAAAGCGGGTGATCCGCCGGAAGCACCGCCAGAAGCGGTTCGTGGAACAACGGCTCCACATGCAGGTCGGGCGCTTCCAGCGGGACCGGAAAGAACAGCGCATCCAGACTGCCGTCGCGCAGCCGTCCGAGCAGGTCGGATGCCGTCCCTTCGCGGACATAGAACTTCAGCTTGGGGAACTTGCTGTGAAGGTCGGGAATGATCAGCGGCAGGAAATATCCGCCAAGCGATCCGACGATGCCGACCCGGATCGTGCCACCAAGCGGATCGGCCCCACCCCGCGCGACGGCGGCGATATCGGCCACGTCGCGCAAGACGACCCGCGCCCGCGCCACCACCTGCGCCCCGACGGGCGTGAGGGTGACACCTGACCGGGACCTCTCGACCAGCTGGACACCCAGCTTGCCTTCCAGCTCCCGCAGTTGGGCGCTAAGGGTGGGTTGGGTCACGTGGACGCTTTCGGCGGCACGCCGGAAATGGAGCGTATCCGCGACGGCGACCAGATAACGAAACTGCTGTAGCGTGGGCATCAGCCCTCCGATAGCTCAGGACTATTGAACTTTATCTAGTCGCATGACTTGAACAATCAAACCCCGCTGCTATCTGGCCACCAGACGCGAAGGAAGACGATGGCACAGACCGAACAGACAGGACGTTTTCTCGGGGGCCCCGCCGGATGGGTTTCTGTGGCCGTGCCTGCCGCGTTGTTCGTCTGGTTCCTGCAATTCCTGCCCCAGATCGGCGCGGGCGAGGTCGTTCGCCTCAGCATCGACTGGGTTCCGTCGCTTGGCGTCTCGATCGGGCTGCTGATCGACGGGTTGTCGCTGTCGTTCGCGCTGCTGATCACCGGGATCGGCGCGCTCGTCACGCTCTATTCGACGTCATACCTTGGTGGCCACGTCCACTACAGCCGGTTCGTGATCTTCCTTCTGGCTTTCATGACCGGAATGCTGGGCCTTGTCCTGTCCGACAACCTGCTGGCGCTGTTCGTCTTCTGGGAAGTGACGACGATCTCCTCCTACCTGCTGATCGGGTTCGATGCCGATGCCGCCAAGGCCCGGCGCAATGCGCTTCAGGCGCTTCTGGTGACGGGCACGGGCGGGCTCGCCTTCCTGGCCGGGATCGTCCTGATCGGGGTCGCGGCGGGCACCTTCGATCTGTCGCAGATCGAGGGCACGCTGACCGAGCATCCGCTCTATCTGCCGATCTTCCTGCTGGTTGTTGCCGCCGCCTTCACCAAATCGGCGCAGGTGCCGCTGCACTTCTGGCTGCCCAACGCAATGGCCGCGCCGACGCCGGTATCGGCCTATCTGCACTCGGCCACCATGGTGAAGGGCGGCGTCTATCTGCTGGCGCGGATGAACCCGACGCTTGGGGGCACCGACATCTGGTTCTGGACGCTGGTGATCTTTGGCGGCGTGACGGCGGTTTTCGCCAGCATCCTCGCCATCCGCCAGACCGACATAAAGCAGGTCCTGGCCTATACGACGCTCATGGCGCTCGGCACGCTGGTGATGTTCATCGGGGTCGGCACGGACAAGGCCATCGAGGCGGCGATGACCTTCCTTCTGGTCCACAGCTTCTACAAGGCGTCGCTGTTCCTGATGATCGGCGTGGTCGATCACGGCACCGGAACGCGCGAGTCCACGGTGCTGCGCGGCCTCTGGCGCGCGATGCCGGTGACGGCGCTGGCGGCAATGCTGGCCGCGCTCAGCATGGCGGGCGTGCCGCCGCTCTTCGGCTTTGTCGGCAAGGAATTCCTCTACAAGGCGTCACTCGATGCCCCGGCCTGGCTTTGGGTCACCTGCGCGATCTTCGCCGCTTCGGCGTTGATGTTCGCGGCGGGGGGCATCGTCGCCTGGCGTCCCTTCGTGGGCGAGCTGGCCGAGACGCCCGTCAAGCCGCATGAGGGGCCGTTGCCCATGCTGGTCGGCCCGTTGCTTCTCGCGGTCTTGGGCCTGGGGGCGGGGCTTTTCCCGGATTACGCGGAATGGCTGGTGCGCCCGGCCGCCGCCGCCGTTGCGGGTGCGCCGGTCGAGGTCGACCTCTATCTCTTCAAAGAGGTGAACTCCGCCTTCCTGCTGTCGATGGTGACCTTCGCGACGGGCTTCGTCCTCTACCTGCTGCACCCCCGCCTGCGCGACGGTCTCGCGCGCTTCAAGCCGCGGTTCGACCCCGGGTGGGACAGGGTGATGGACGGCGTGGCCGCCGGTGCCGCCGGGCTGACCGGGGTGATCCAGACGGGCCAGCTGCGCCGCTACGTGTTCATCACCTTCGCGACCCTCGCCATCCTGGTTGCCATCTCGGTGGTGCGCGGCCGGATCGACACGCCTCTGGCCAGTTTCGAGGATCTGCGGATCAAGCATTGGGCCGTCCTCCTCTTCATCATGGCGGGCGCGCTGCTGACGGCCTTCACCAATTCGCGCATGACGGCGGTCGCGGCCCTTGGAACGGTCGGAATCGGCGTGGCGCTGGTGTTCATCATGTTCGGCGCGCCTGACGTGGCCATCACCCAGCTTCTGGTCGAGGTGCTTCAGGTCGTGCTGGTCGCGGTCGTCATGCTGAAGCTGCCCCATCTGAACCCGGAATCAATCAGCCGCGTGCGGCCCTGGGATCTGGCCCTGGCGCTCAGCATCGGCGCGCTCACCACACTCGTGCTGCTGGCGGTGATGGCGGCCCCCCTCGACCTGCGCCTGACCGCGTTCTTCGAGGCGACCTCGGCCCCAATCGCCTATGGCCGCAACATCGTGAACGTGATCCTCGTCGATTTCCGCGCCCTCGATACCTTCGGGGAAATCGCGGTCGTCGCCGTCGCGGCCCTGGGCGCCTTCGCGCTGCTGCGCGGCACCAGGCGGCCCAGCCCATGACGGAGGCGCACCAATGACAACCTCCCTCATCGTGCGGGCGGCGACCCGGATCCTCGTGGGTCTGCTTCTGGTCTTCTCGATCTACATGCTGCTGCGCGGCCACAATGAACCGGGCGGCGGTTTCATCGGCGGGCTGATCGGGGCGACCGGCTTCATCCTCTATGCCATCGCTCATGGCTGCCGCGCCGCGCGCGAAGCACTGCGCCTGGAGCCGCAGACCATCGCGGTGGCGGGGCTGGGCATCGCGCTGGTCTCGGGTCTGGCGGGTGCGATCCCCGGCGATGCCATCTTCACCGGCCAATGGCTGTTCCTTGGTGCGACCGAGACGGACAAGGGCTGGCCCCTGTCGACCATCCTCGTGTTCGATATCGGCGTCTACCTGGTCGTTCTGGGCGCAGTCCTGACCCTCGTCTTTGCGCTGGAGGAGGAAGTCTGATGGAAACCCTTGTCGCCCTCATGGTCGGAGCCTTGGTCGCCGCCGCCGTCTATCTGATGCTGGCCCGCAATGTGCTGCGCTTTCTGTTCGGCCTGATCCTGATTTCCAACGCCGCGAACCTGCTGATTTTTGCCTCGGGTGGGCTGACGCCGGATTCGCCGCCGCTCATCGACGAGGGCGCGATTGCCCCGGCCGCGGGCGCGGCCAATGCGTTGCCCCAAGCGCTGGTCCTGACGGCCATCGTGATCGGCTTCGGCCTGTTCGCCTTCGCGCTGGTCCTCGTCTACCGCGCCTATCAGACGATGGGCACGCTCAATTCCGACGACATGCGCCTGGCCGAGCCGGAGGAGCGGTCTTGACCCTTCTGCTGCCGCTTCCCATCGTCATCGCCTTTGCCACCGCGATCCTCGCCTTCTTCTTCCGCAACGGATCGGAGGGGCGCTGGATCTCGGTCATCGGCTCGGCCCTGATGCTGGTGACCGGCTGCATCCTGCTGTCGGAGGTCATGGCCAACGGCCCGCAGGCCGCGCAGATGGGCAATTGGCCCGCCCCCTTCGGCATCACGTTGGTGGCCGATACGCTTTCGGCGGTGATGGTCGTCATCACCGGCATCACGGCGCTGGCGGTCAGCGTCTATGCCACGGCGGACGTGACCCGGGACATGGAGC
Source organism: Jannaschia pohangensis (assembly GCF_900113875.1). Lineage (GTDB taxonomy): Bacteria > Pseudomonadota > Alphaproteobacteria > Rhodobacterales > Rhodobacteraceae > Jannaschia > Jannaschia pohangensis. Next base: position 364,113 of record NZ_FORA01000002.1, read on the forward strand.
AGCAGGGCTATCACGCCCTCTTCCAGGTCCTGATCGCGGGCGTGACCGGTGCCTTCCTGACCGGCGACCTCTTCAACCTCTACGTCTGGTTCGAGGTGATGCTCATCTCCTCCTTCGGCCTGCTCGTCATGGGCGGCAAGCGGGTGCAGATGGATGCGGGAATCAAATACGTCACCCTCAACCTGATCTCCACGATCCTGTTCCTGTCGGGCATCGGGCTGCTTTACGGGGTGACCGGAACGCTGAACCTGGCCGACCTGCACCATGCGGTAAAGCTGGCCGACCCCGGTCTGGTGACGGTGATCGCGACGATGTTCCTCGTGGGCTTCGGCATCAAATCGGCGGTCTTCCCGCTCTTCTTCTGGCTGCCCGCCTCGTATCACACCCCGTCCTTCGCGGTCTCGGCGGTCTTCGCGGGCCTGCTCACCAAGGTGGGCGTCTATGCGATGATCCGCATGTTCACGCTGGTCTTCACGCAAGACATCGCCTGGACACACGGCCTCCTCCTCTGGATCGCCTGCCTGACCATGGTGACGGGCGTTCTGGGCGCGGCGGCGCAGACCGACTTCCGCCGCGTCCTGTCGTTCCACATCGTCAGCCAGATCGGCTACATGATCCTGGGCCTTGCCCTGCTGACGCCGCTGGCGCTGATGGGGGCGGTCTTCTACCTGGTCCACCACATCATCGTGAAGGCGAACCTCTTTCTGGTGGCGGGCGTGGCCAACCGCATCGCGGGCGGCACGGAAATCGACCGCATCGGCGGCCTCTACAAGGGCGCGCCCTTCCTCGCCTTCCTGTTCCTGATCCCGGCGTTCTCGCTGGCGGGCTTTCCGCCCCTGTCGGGCTTCTGGGCGAAGTACGTGCTGGTGAAAGCCTCGATGGATCTCGAGCTCTGGATCGTGGCGGCAACGGCGCTGGCCGTGGGCCTGATGACGATCTATTCGATGACCAAGATCTGGGGCCGCGCCTTCTGGAAGCCGCATCCCGCCGGCACCGTCCCGACCCTGTCCAGCCTCTCGCTCGGAACCCGCATGGCCATGTTGCTGCCGATTTCGGGGCTGGCTCTGCTCACCGTGCTGATCGGCCTCTTCCCCGAGACCTTCGTGCAACTGGCCACGACCGCCGCCGAAGAATTGCTCGACCCGACCGCCTACCTTGCCGCCGTCCTGGGGGAGGAGCCCGCATGAACCTGTTCCTGCTGAACATCCTGCTCGCCGTGTCCTGGGCGGGCCTGACCGGCGAATTCAACCTACTGGGCCTTGGCATCGGGTTCGTGGTGGGCTTTCTCGCCCTCTGGATGGTGCAACCGCTGTTCGAAAACCGGGGCGGCAGTTATTTCCTGCGCGTCTTCCGGGTACTCAAGCTGATCGTGCTGTTTCACTGGGAGCTCATTATCTCCTCTGTCTCGGTCGCCTGGGATGTGCTGACCCCCCGCCACCGGGCGCGTCCCGGCATCATCTGCGTGCCGCTCAAGGCCAAGGGCGAAGCGGAGGTGCTGCTCGTCACAAACCTCATCTCGCTGACCCCGGGCACCCTGTCGCTGGACGTGACCGAGGATTGCAACACACTGGTCATCCACGCCATGTTTGCCGATGACCCCGAGGCCATCGCGGCCCAGATCGAGAACGGCATGGAGAAATGGGTGCGGGAGGCGCTGGCATGATGTCCCCGTCCCTCACCGACCAGATGCCGATCCTGTCCGTCTGCGTCCAGATTGCCTTTGGCATGGTCATGGTCGGCGTCATCCTGGCCATGTTCCGCCTGATCAAGGGGCCCAGCCTGCCCGACCGGGTCGTCGCGCTGGACACGATGACCGTCCTCATCGTCAGCTTCTGCGGCCTCTTCGCGCTGGATACCGGATCGACGGCCTATCTCGACGTGGCGGTCGTGCTGGCCCTGATCGGGTTTCTGGCCACGGTCGCCTTGGCCCGCTTCGTGGAGCGCAAGGCGCGACGCCCCGAGGCGGATCACCTGAACACCGCAGGGGACGACCATGATACTTGAGATCTTCCTGTCGGCCTGCGTCCTTCTGGGCGGCTTCTTCGCCTTCATCGCGGGCCTTGGCATCCTGCGCCTGCCGGACGTTCTGATCCGGATGCACGCGACGACCAAGGCGGGGACACTGGCCAGCGGCCTCATCATCCTTGCGGTGGCGATCGGCTTTGCCGATGCCTCGACAGTCGCGCGGTCGGTAGCGATCATGCTGTTCCTGCTGCTGACCGCCCCCGTCGCCGCGCATATGATCGGCCGCGCCGCCTTCCGCTCGGGCGTCCCGCTCTGGAAGCCCACCAAGATCGACCCCGAGGCACGGATCAAGCTGGGCGTGCGGGACGTCGACACGCCACCGCGAGACTGACCCTCCGGGCGTCAAACCCGCGGCTTGCCCTTCCAGGTGTCGAGCCACGCGCGGAAACCCTTGCGACGTTCGTTCACGCTGTCCACGGCATCGTCCCATTGCTCGTCCGCAGCCTCCAGCAGGGGGTCGATGCGATTGCGGCGAAAGCGGATGATCCGCACGGTGATCGCCCAGAGGATCGCGGCCAGGATCGTCAGGAAGACGATGTTGAACCAGGGGATGACCGTGACATCCGGCCCCTCGACCGGGCGCACGCCGACGGCGTTCGGAAAGATCGTCAGGAATTCAGACCGCCAACCATAATGCGTCAGCGCGACCCACTGCGGCGCGGCGGCCGTCGAGGTAAGGTCACGCGCCTCTGCCTGAAGGTTCGAGGAATCGAGCTTGAAGTACGGCGGCCAGCCCCAGCCCGTATCCTCGTTGCGATAGACGGAGGGGCGGCCATTGGGTTTCACCGTCTCGATGAAGCGCACGTCACGGGTCGCCCCGGCCACGGTGCCCACATCCGGCGAGGCCCAGAAGATCGAGTTCTCGCCAAAATCGATGCGCCGGTTTTCCGACCCCACGATGCGGACGATATCCGTCTGCGGCAGAGTGTAATGCAGGAACCCGCCGAAGAACGTCACGACGACAAGCAGCAGGATCCATTTCACATAAGTCATCGGCAGCGCCCCCTCAGGCGTAGTTCACGAGATACACCAGAAGACATATGAGCGTGATCGGCACGACATACACCCCCCAGAGCAATTTGCGGCGCAGACTGCGTTTGTATTCCGCCATCCCGATATCCACGAAGGTGTGGCGCGGCAGCGGGGGTTTCTCGGTCTCCCACTCGGCCTCCAGGCGGTCGCGTTCGCCCGCGCGAAACCAGAACACCATGCACCAATAGACGACCGTCAGGACGACCAGCAAGACCACGACAAGTCTCAGCAATCCGAGCATATCACCCCCAGGGCCCCTTGACCCGTTTCTGCACCTTCGGGACCGGATGCGTCACGTCGGAGGCATACAGATGCGCCCAAACCCCGTCCCGGTCGGCAGCATAGTCGGTTGCCAGCCTTTCCGCGACCCAGGTCTTCAACGTGTCGGGGCTGGCCGCGTAACGCGCATAGAACAGCGGCTTGTGGCAGATGTGGAGCTGGCGGAAATCCTGCGGGGCAAGTTCCGCCAGAAGCATGTTGGTCAGGTCGCGCAACGGTCCGGGCGCGGCCCGCAGGGTGTGGAAATAGGCCGGGTTCGCGCTGTCGATCCGGGGCCAGGCGCCCCGCCCCTCGGCCCAGGCCAGCATCGCCCCCAGGGCATGCACCTCCGGCGGCAGGACCGCGGCATGAACCTGCATCGCCCGCCTGAGCGCCCGGTCGGACACTGCATCCGGCAGGTGCCCCGCGTGACCCAGCGCATCGATGGCCAGATGCTCCAGCTTTTCGCGCAGGATGTCGGCCGCCGCCACACCCCGTCCCTCGACGATGGGCTGCACCAGGTTGTTCATCTGCAGGAAGGTCGCCACGACGTTGCGCATCGACAGGTCGATCACCTCGATCCCCGGCGCGGGGAACGGGCGATTGGCCAGAACGGCCTTCGACCCGACCGACCGGAAGACATAGACCCCGCCATGGTGCGCGGTCCAGAAATCGTCCTGCTGGAACGACGCCGTCTCGAAGGTCACGGGCGCGCGGGTCACGTCGCCGGTCGCCTGCGCCAGCCCGATCATCTTCGACACCAGCACATCGTCCCACCAGGCGTCCTCTTCCTCGCGGAAGCGGCGGATCAGGGTGTCGAGCTTCGCCGCATCCCGCACCACGCCAGTCGTCGTATCCGCCTCGACCGTGACGGTCCGGATATCGAGCAAATGCGCCGGATCCGCGACCGAATAGACCGAATTCTGAAGCTCTCCGGCGACGGCATCCCGTGCGGTCAGCGTGAAAAGCTGCGCCTCGTTGCGGGCGATGAAATCGCGGATGATCTGTGCCGACGTCGAGAATTTCATCTCGAGCAGCGGGGCCTCCCGCTGACGGGTCGACAGCAGGATGATCTGCCGATTGCAGCCACCGGGATTGAGGTAGTCCATATCGTCCAGCTCATCCCCCACCTCGGGGGAAAAGCCGCTCAGGTCGATGTGGAAATGATCCAGCGTGGTCCGCTTGCCCGTCAGATGCTCCAGCGCCCGGTTGTACCGCTCGATAAGCGCCGGTGAAGCGACTTCGAACAGACCGCCGAACATCAGGCCGTGTTGGATGAGGCGTTTCATGCGCCCGCTCCCATCACGAGGCATGAGGGCCCGATGATCGGCACACCCATCATCGCCGCGTCACCCGGATTCACCGCCTGACCCAGCGCGAAGCTGGCCAACAAGCACCCGATCAGGAACGTCCTGAGCATGTCGTCCCCCTTCGCATCAAGTGCTGGCGTCCCAAATCCATCACGCGACCCCCCATCGCCGCCACAGCGTCGCGCCGAAGGCCCCTGTGGCCAGCACCGTCGTCACCGCACTCCCCAAGAGGGTAGCCCCGAAGTTCTTCAGCGCTTCCCCCGCCTGCGCCAGAACCGGTAGGATGAACAGCGGTGCTGCCAAGGGGCCCAGGTTTTCCGCCGTTAGCGCCATATCCTCTTCGACCGGATTGGCGACGGCCAGCACGTTTTCCAACGCCACAAGAGCAAAGAACCCGACCACAGGGATCAGCGCACAGCCCGCCACCAGCCGGATCCACGCGCGGTGGCGCGAGATCCATCGCCCCAGCAGAACTGCCGCGATCACGGGAAATCCGACCACCGAGATCAGCAAGTAGCCATGCGACAGCAGCGCGTTCCACAAGATGGCAAGGTCACGCATCATTCGCGGACACCTCCTGCTTGCGCAACATGCCACCCACGGCCGCGCCGATCACAGCAAAAAGCGTCACGGCCAGCGCCCCCAGAACCGAGGCGATGACCATGAAGACCATATCGAACAGGTCCAGCGCCACGACGGCCGGCAAGGCATAGCCAAGCGCCGGCTCTTGCTCCAGGGCCGTGAAGGTGTCGACCGGATCGGCAAAATGGCGGCGTAACATGATCCAGCTTACCACCACTCCCAGGGGAAACCCGAACAGCAGCGCCAGTGTCTTCGGCCCAAGGTTCGCCGCCCCCGGAGGCCGCGTGTCGAACCGCGCGCAGGCCCCGGCCGCGACGGCGACAACGGCGCAGAAGAGGCCAAACATCACCACACCGCCTCCTTCCAGCCGCGCGGCAGGTTGGCGACCGACAGGATCATGACCGGCGCCCAGATCAGCGCGGCCTTGGTGGACAGCAACAGGAAATGCCACGGCGCAGCACTCAGGATCACATCGCCTGCGTCCCCGTAGAGCACATAGAACCCGCCCGCCGCGATCAGCGCCAGAAGGCAGGCCGACAAAAGCGCGATGACGAAGAGCCAGCCGACCCCCTCGGGCAGCAGCTTCGACAAAAGCCACGGCACGACCCAGGCCGCCAGCCCGAGCAGCACGAGAGGAAGGGCGACATCCGTCAGCATCCGCCTCAGCCCTTCCCTGCCAGATAGCGGCGCTTGGCCTCTTCCATCCGGCCCATGTCGCGCACGGCGTTGTCGATGGCGACCTCGTCGGACTTGTCGGCATAGCGGAATTCGCTGTCGGCGTAGCGGTTCACCTCCTGCAGGACCATCTCGGTCGTGATCGGCACCCGCATCTCGTTCACCATGCCCATCTTGTCGTCATAGGCCTTGTGCATGAAGGCCTCGGGCGTCTCGAACCATTCGTCGGGCAGCTCCACATCCATCGCCCGCACCTTCACGGCGTCGGTGATATTCTTGATGGCGCGCCCGGTGAACCGCTCGTCCGCCATATGGATGCCCTTCAAATAGGTGCCGATCTTGGCGATCGTGTCCAACTCCCCGATCCGGCCGCGCACATCGTCGAAAACCTGCGCCAGCTTCTGTTCCGCCGGGCGGGAATGCTTGGCGAAACTCTCGGCCACGGCGCGGGTCAACTCCTGAGCGGCATAAAGCTCGTGCTCGCCCATCGGAATGTCATGCCGCTTGCCCAGCAGAAGGGCGAGGATGTCGATGTAGTCTTCCCGCGTCTGCGGCCCGTCCACCAGGAACCGCGCGCCCGCCCGCTGGCGCAGGGCGTCGTCCACATTCTCCGGATAGTTCGAGAACATGCCGAAGGTGCAATTGCCCCGCACGACCGTATTGGCCCCCGCGAAACTCTCCATCAACACGGCGGTGATCTCCAGCTGGCCCGCCGAGGCCTGCCGGTCGCCGCGCTTGCCCGCCAGCTGGTCGATGTCGTCGATGGTGCCGAAGCCGATGACATTGGGGTCCAGCACGCCGTTGATGAAGGCCTTGGCATTCTGCGCCGACTTGCCCTGATAGCTGTCGATACTGTCGGTCGACAGGTTCTCATAGCGGAAGGGATAGCCCGCCACCTCGCAATAGCCGTGGATCAGACCGGCCATCATCTGGATCAGGGTCGTCTTGCCCGTGCCCGGCGCACCGTCGCCCATGAAGGTGAAGATGAAGCCGCCAAGATCGGCAAAGGGGTTCAGCTTGCGCTCGAAATCATAGGCCATCAGCATCTTGGACAGCTTGAGCGCCTGATGCTTGGCGATATGGTTCCCCACCACCTCATGCGGTTTCTTGAACTGCATCACCAGCGGTTTGCCCGCCGCCCGCAAGGCCGGTGCAAATCCGTTCAGCGTCAGGTCATCCGCCTCGATCCGGTAGCTGGCCGCCCCGAAAATCGCGCCCCGCGCCGCGTGCTGCGCGCGGTCGGCCAGACGCGCCAGCAGCGCCTCGCATTGCGCGGCAAGCGTCGCGACCATCTGGTCGTCGTCCAGCCCGTCCAGCCGCTGGTCGATCTCCCACAGCAGACCTTCGAGCATCGCCTGCGCGTTGTCGGTCAGCACCTCTTCGGGCGAGGCGACCTCGGTCGATGTCGTGCCCCGCAGCGGCGCGATCAGGAAGGCCAGCGCGTTGGCGAAGACATGGCCCACGGCCAGCGCCTCGGCCTCCAGCAGCTCGGTGAACTTGGCGCGGTCCCCCTCTGGCAGACGCCCGGCCAGGTTCGCGGCCTTGAGCGCATCCAGACCCGACCGGTCCTCCAGCGCCCCGCCGATGGCCAGCGCAATCGCCAACGCGCGGAGCATCCCCTGCAAGACCTGCGCGCGGGCGGGCGTCACCAGCCCCTCACCCTCGATGGTGTCGCGCAGGTGGACGGCCCCCGCGGGCGTGGTCCGCCGCGTTACCAATCCCGGCGTCGTCGACCGGAACCGCGACCGCGTGCCGATGCCGGGTGACCGCTCCGGGGCGGTCCGCTCGCTCGCCTTGCCCAGGCGGGGCGCATGATCGAAGCCCGACAAAAGCGCCAGCGCCGCGTCATAGCGGGCCGTGATCTCGGCTTCGGTCAATTCCATCGCGTCCGCAGACATGCTCATCTCGTCGTTCCTTCCAATTCACCCGACCCGCCACAGCCGACCGTCACCCACCACATATTTCACGACACCGGCGAACCCCGGCGGGGACGTCTCGGCCAACGCCTGAAAGACCGGTTCGGGCAGGATGGCCGCACGCTCGGTCCGGGTCGCACCACTGTCCTGCGCCGCCAGATCCGGCAGCGACCAGACCTGCTTGTCCACCGACGAAAACCATCCCGCCTTTTGGGACAGGACCCGCTCGGAAACCAAGGTCTCCAGCGTCCAGGCCAGCGCCCAATCCTGCCCGGCGGGCGCGCGCGCCGCGGCCATCACCTCGCCCAGCCCCTCGGTCTGGAGCGTATAGGCCGAGGAATACATCGGCCCCACCGTCAGCCGGGTCAGGCGCTTGGGGTGAATGTCCTCGAAATCGTCGTCGAACCCCTTGGCCACGGTCAGCAGTTTCAACTCCGGCAAGGCCTGCGCCATCAGGTGGCCCTGCACCCGCTCCCACCGGGCGAAATCGGCGGACAGGGGCCTGCGCCCTGCGTCTTCCGCCTCCATGATCCAGATCACCGGCAGGTTGCGCTGACCGTCCCAGGCCGACCAGTCGATCGACACCCGCATGGGATCACCTGCCGCACCCCGAAGCTGCGCATCGTTGCGCGGCCAGAACATGTCCCCCTGCAACAGCTCGTCGTGATAAAGCCGCTGCGACATGGCGTATTGCAGGTCGGTCGGAATGCGCCGCTCACCCACGATGGCGGCGATCATCGCCTCCTTCAGGGTGTCGGGGTCGGGGATGCGCTGCAGATGGCCAACCGATTGCGCGGCGTCCGAGGCCATCGACAACAGCTCCTGCAGGACCGGAAAGCCGCTGGCCGACCGGTCCACGGTCAGGCTGCCCAGAAAGACGCCCGTATCCCGCCCCGTCATCAGGTACTTGTGGCTCAGCGCGCGGAAGGTGTGGTTCAGGCCCGACAGATGCGCGGCCACCGCGTCCAGCTCCAGACGGGTCAACCGCCCGCTCTGCTCCATCTCGGCGGCGACGCGCGGCAGGTGGCTCAGGATCGTCTCGAACTTCGCGAAATAGCGCCGTGCCTGACGGTTTTCCTGCAGGACTGCGTGGTCACGGACAAGGTCTTGCTTGAGCGTCATCGTCTCAGAAACTCTGCAATCGCAGAAGGCCGGTGCCGTCCTGCAGGCGGTAAAGGATGATCTGGTCCCGGCCCGTCGTCTCTTCGGTCCGCCCGGTGACGGCACCATGGGACGCGATGTCGAGATGCCAATATGTCTCGATCAGCCGATCCAGCACGCCCGCTTCATGGTCCAGGGTCGGCCCCATCTCGATCGCGCCCATCGCCGCCGCGGGAATCAAGGCCACCGCGCTCAGGTCGCTGTTGAAGGCGGATTTCAACTCGCCGTAGCCCGCGAATTCCACGCCCGCCAGGGCCCCTCCGAAAACTTCCGCTGCGGCCCGCTCGGTATAGCCGCGATTGGCCTGCGACGCGGGGTCGATGTCCGTTGCGGACGGGAAGGCGAGGAACAACGGCAGGACCGCCGCAATGATCGCCGACGCCATGGCCCCGAGGACGACAAGAACCCAGACCCACCACCGCTTGTAGAGCGGCCTGCGGGGTTTAATCACGTCACCGCTCATGGCGCGGCCCCGGTCGGCCAAGCAAGCCAGAGCGCGGCGCAAAAGCAAAGACCCGAAAGCCCCGCCAACCGCAGCCAGAGCCGCCGCGATATCGCGGGCCGGGGGAACAGCGGGGCACCGCGCGGGCGGGTCGCCCAGAGAACCATCGCCTCGGCCCGCGCATCCACCGCGTCATGGGCCCGAATACGCCACGCCCGATGCGGGATCGCCGCGGCGCCCAGATGTCCAAAGGCAAAGACCGCCTCGATCACCGGATCCCCGATGGTCAAGACAAGCCACCAGACCGCCCCGAGGATCAGGCCCAGCAGGATCGGCGCGAACATGGCGAAGCTCAGCCCCTGCATCACCGCCTCGAAGACATCGACCCGATGCACGCCGATGGCCCAGATCACCCCCATCGCGCTGAAAACCGCCATCGTCGCCAGAATGCCGCGCCCGGTCACGATCGGCGCCCCCTCATCCACGAGCGACGGTGCCGGTGGCCCCGAAACCGGCCCCAGCCTTTCGATCCGCGCCTCCAGCGTCGGCGCAATCGCCAGACCGCCCCTGCGGGCAGAGGGTGTCCGCCTGCGCAGGATGAAGGCCACATGGCTCACCTCCCGCAGCGCCGCAAATGCGAAGAGAGCCCCGCCAACGACCGGAAAGAACCAGCCGATGCATCCGCAGATGACGCTCCACGTCAGCAACCGGACAGCCACGCCATCCCACCCGTCCGACAGATAGCGGCCGATGCCCCGAGCCGGTTGCGCCGCGCCGTTCATCGCCAGGGCCTCAGCCCCCATAGAGGTTCTTGTCGTGCTTCTCGACGATGGCGCTGAACCGGCGGGCGAACCGCTCGTCGGCCTTGGCCTTGGCTTCCAGCACATCCCGCGCGAAGACCATGTGATCCTCATGCGCTTCCAGCATCTCGGCCATCCGCGTGTTGGTTGCGGCCCCGATGGCCGCCATGGCCTGCTGCGCTTCCTGGTCCGTCTTCACGCCGATCTCGTTGATGCGGTGCGCCACGTCCTGCTGCTGCGCGGTCTTGAGCGACTTGGACAGCGCGTCATAGAGCACGACCCGCTGCTTGGTGTCGGTCTGCAGCTTGTTGATCAGCACCATCTGCGTCGCCGCCTGGTTCTGAAGACTGTCGACCCAGGTCTTGCCCTTCTCGATATAGCGCTCCAGCGTCTGGCTGCGCGCCAATGCGACCTGCTCCTGCTGGACCAGTTCGTTGTGACGGGTGTTCGCCTCGGCCAGATCGCTCTCCAGCTGGGTGCGCACGCTCGCGTCCTGCTCCACGCTGATCTTGTTCTCCAACTCGATCAGGCGCGGATCCATCGCCGTGATCTCCGCCCGGATCGTCTCCAGCTCGGCCACGGCCGCCTCGCGCTCCTCAAGGGTCAGCGACAGGTTCCCCTCGACCTTGGTCTTCTGGTCGTTGAGCATCGCCAACTGGCTTTCCAGTAGCTTGGTGATCGTGTCCGACTTGGAAATCAGGTCCTGCAACTTGTCGTCGATCGAGGCGGAGCGCAGACGCTCCTGTCGCATCGCCTCGGATTTGCCGCGCGCGAAGATGCCGATAAAGCTCTCCATGCCGGTCTTGGACCGCATCTCGTCGAAATCCTTGGAGAAGCCCGCCGTCACATCGTCCAGCCCCATGATGAGCTCGGCGATATTGGCGTTCATCAGGTCGGTATGGGCGTGCACCTCCTGAAGGGTCGCATTCTCCACGTCGATGGAAATGCCCTGATCCAGCTTGGACCGCGCCGCTTCAATCCTGCTCGTCACTTCTGTAATCTTCGTCTGGGCTTCGGCCACCTGTGCCTGGCTTTCCCGTACCTGCGCGTCAAAATCGGCCACCGGCGGCGTCCTCCCCTTCTTGGTCAAAACCTGTGTGTCATCGACATATGGGAACGATCTTGGCGGTTTGGAGTGGTATCGCAAGGCCTTTCCGGCAACTGTGTCCCCGCAAACACGACAAGGCCGGGCAAATGGATCAATTGCAAAGCGAAATCGAGGCAAGGACCGACGATCTTGTTTCCCTGACGCAGGACCTGATCCGCATCCCGACGCTGAATCCCCCCGGCCTGCACTATCGCGACATCTGTTCGCTGGTGGGCGAACGCATGGGCGCGCAGGGCTGGCAGGTGGAGATGGTCCGGGCCGAAGGCGCCTTGGGCGACAGCTTCAAGCACCCCCGCTGGAACGTCATCTGCCGGCTGGAGGGCAAGCGGCCCGGCGACTGCCTGCATTTCAACAGCCATCACGACGTGGTCGCCGTGGGCGACGGCTGGACCTTCGATCCCTTCGCCGCAACCCTGTCAGACGGGCGCATCTACGGGCGCGGCGCCTGCGACATGAAGGGCGGCCTCGCCACCTCGATTATCGCCGCCGAGGCCTTTGCGGCCACCCACCCCGACTTCGCCGGCGCCATCGAGATCAGCGCCACCGCCGACGAGGAATCGGGCGGCTTCGGCGGCGTCGCCTACCTGGCCGAAAAGGGTTTCTTCGACCCCGCCCGCGTCCAGCACGTCATCATCCCGGAACCCCTCAACAAGGACCGCATCTGCCTTGGTCACCGGGGCGTCTGGTGGGCCGAGATCGAGACGAAGGGCCACATTGCTCACGGCTCCATGCCCTTCCTCGGCGATTGCGCCGTCCGCCACATGGGCGCCGTCCTCGACGAGATGGAGGCGACGCTCTTCCCCCTGCTGGCGGGCAAGCGCACCGCCATGCCCGTCGTCCCCGAAGGCGCGCGGCAATCCACCCTCAACCTCAATTCCATCCACGGCGGCGAGCCGGTGCAGGACGCCGACTATACCGGCCTGCCCTCTCCCTGCGTGCCCGACCGCTGCGTCCTGACCATCGACCGCCGCTTCCTGATCGAGGAGGACATCGCGGAGGTGAAACGCGAAATCACCGCCATGATGGAACGTGTCCGCGCCCGCCGCCCCGACTTCCGCTACGAGATCCGCGATCTCTTCGAAGTCATGCCCACCATGACCCCCGAAGACGCCCCCATCGTGCAGGTGGTGCAGGACGCGGTGCAGGACATCCTGGGCAAATCCGCCGAATACGTCGTCTCGCCCGGCACCTACGACCAGAAACACATCGACCGCATCGGGCGGCTGAAGAACTGCATCGCCTACGGCCCCGGCATCCTCGACCTCGCCCACCAGCCCGACGAATGGATTGGCGTGCAGGACATGGTCGACAGCGCCAAGGTCATGGCACTGGCGCTTCGTCGATTGTTGGGGTGAGGCGGGAGGTCGGCTGTTCGGACTTTGCTGCCGTTTGTTCGAACGTATCAGATGTTAGGCTTGTAGGTCGCCAGCTTCGCGCCGAACCCGATAAAAACAACGCCCGTAATGCCTTTAAGCCACCGCTGAAAATTACCGCTTCTGGCGATCGAAGTGAGGCGAGACATCAAAAGAACCATCGCACCGAACCAAATCCCATTAATCATCGAATGGATGAAAACCAGCATGAATGATGCGGTCGCAGTCGTCTCGCCTAACGTGATGAATTGCGGGAATGCGGCCAGATAGAACATTGACACCTTAGGATTGAGCGCATTGGTCAGTAAGCCTTCTATATATGCCTTAAACAACGTTCGCCTTCTCTCGGCAGGCTTCACTTCGCCTGTGGTTTCAATGCCTTGCCAAGCGGAAACGAGTGCTTTGACGCCGATCCAACACAGATAGGCCGCGCCAAGAAATTTCACGATGGAAAATGCGGTTGCCGACTGGACCAATATGATCGAGAGGCCAAGTATCGCCATCGCTCCGTGAAGATAAAAGCCAGTGACGAACCCTGCAACGTTGGCAAACCCTGCCGCTCGCCCGGACGTCGGAACGGTCTTGGCGATCAAAACCCCATTTGGTCCAGGAGACATCACGAGCAGGCTTGCGACAAATGCAAATGCGACGATTTCGGACAACTCCATGAGCGTGTCTCCTTAATTTTCTCGTCAAGGATCGCCGAATTTCTGCGATCGCACAATACGTTAAAATGGGATCGAAACCCAACCTTCGCCACCCAATCCACCCAGAATCCCACAGCTACATCCCGGCATCCTCGACCTCGCCCACCAACCCGACCAATGGATCGGCGTGCAGGACATGGTCGACATCGCCAAGGTCATGGCCATGGCGCTTCGCCGATTGTTGGGGTGAGGCGGAATGTTGGATGTGCGGACGGAGCGGCCTATCGCGATTGTGACTCAGATGGCAGCTAGACAGTGAAAGCCACGGAAGCCCATTCCGCTCCATCAAACGAAACGGTTTGCTTCTTGGTAATGTCTGGGATCACGGTTTGCCAAAATTCGGTCGCAGGCTTGTTGTCGTTACCCCATGAAATCTCCCAGTCACCGGGGTGTCTTTCCAAAACTGCAAACAGGGCAGAGCGGCCTGCTCCCTTAAGCTGGTAGGGTCGCAAGATACAGAATTCCGCCATGAACCAGCAGGGAGTTCTTTCCCTTATCGGGCAATGGCTTATGACCATGCAAAAACCAGCAATCTCACCGTTCACCAGGATGAGGTAAGGATATTCCCAGAATTGATCAAGAAAGTCGTATTCGTACCGCCCCTGAGCATTTAAAGGAAATTTAGACTGCGCCGCCATATCGTACAGATAGAGCTGAATCAGGTTTTCAATCACCGGTTTCTGCGCGTCGTTGGCTGCAAACAGTTCGACTGTTTGATCAGCCATTTAGAACCTCATCAAAGAAGTTTTTCATACATTGGTTGCATTGCAGAAAATATGCAAATTGGCATCAAACCCGACCTTCGCCACCCAATCCACCCGGCATCCCACAACTATATCCCCGCCATCCTCGACCTCGCCCACCAACCCGACGAGTGGATCGGCGTGCGGGACATGATCGACGCCGCCCTGGTCATGGCCCTGCCGCGCCGTCCGGGCGGCGCGGGGCGCCGCGCGGGCGTCAGGCCGGGTCGCCCTCCCTGACCCGGGCCGCCAGGTCCTCGAACACCGTCACGATGTCCTCGGGCGAAGCGCGTTCCGGAACGCCCTGCGCAATCTCGTCCTCGGTCCAGATCCAGGATTTCGCGGGATCATGCAGCATCGCCCAATCGCCGAAGATCCGCTCGGTGACCTGTCGCCGAACCAGCTGCCGCACCCCCGCGTGGCGATCATCGCGCAGGATGCGGGCATAGGCCGCCGACACCATCCGGTCAGGTCCCTCCAGCAGTTGCAGATAGGTGTCGTGCCGACAGACCAGCGCCCCGGTGATCCCGTCGCGGGTGTTGTTGGTGCGCGCATCCAGAAGGATGCCCCCCAGAATGCCATCGTCGTAACCGAAGGGCTGGGAAATATAGACAAGTTGCATGAGGGTCGTGATGGCCGTCGCTCCCGCTGGACCCGGGGCGGGGCTGGGACCGGAACCGGACCTGTCGCGCCGCTGCGGGATGCGGAGACCCTAGCCCCTTGCCGCATCGGTGTCATTCCTCGAATCGCGGCGGGGTCGAACGCCCGCCATCGCGATGCCGCCGCCCCGGACGAATAGGCGCCGTGGTCGCGCAGGGTGCGGCGGAACATTTAAGATCGGGTAAAGCCGTGCGGTTTGTCTGTACGGAGGGTGTACAGGGGGTGTACCGGGGGTGACAGCCGTAACCCCTTGATCGTGAACGTCCCGTTCCGACGGCATCACGCTCCGAAAGTTTTTTTCATCCCGCAATGAAAACCCTCTCACTCGACATCAACGACCGCGGCAGCCGCTATGCCGTCACCGGCGCCCCCGCGACGTCGGCCGAGGCGGCGAGGGCAGTGGTCACGGCCCTCTGCCGCGACAAGAAATTCGCCCGCGCCACCCACAACAGCTGGGCGCTGATCTGTGCCGACGGCCCCGTCAAGACCGACGATGGCGAGGCCGGGGCGGGCATGGTCATCCTGCGCATGCTCGAGCGCGCGGGTCTGCGCGACCACGTCGTCATCGTCACCCGCTGGTACGGTGGCAAGCCCCTGGGCGGAGACCGGTTCCGCCACGTCCAGACCGCCGTTCGCAGCTATCTGGAAACGCTCTGAAAATCGACTTTCCGGCGTGTCGCCCTAGGTTCGCCCGCATGCTGACCGATGCTCAATGCCTTGATCTCATGTCCCGCCTCGGGGCCGCCTTTCCCGACGCCCGTGCGCCCGACTCCAAGGGCGGCGGCGATCCGTTCCGGTCGGTGGTGTCCTGCATGCTCTCGGCCCAGAGCCTCGATCGCAACACCGCCGCCGCCAGCCGAGCACTCTTTGCCCTGGCCGCCACGCCCGAGGGGATCCTGGCGCTGTCCGAAGACCAGATCGCCACCGCGATCCGCCCCTGCGGCCTCTACAACGTAAAGACCCGGAACCTGCGCCGGATGTGCCGCGCCCTGATCGACGATCACGGCGGCACGGTGCCCCGCACCCGCGCGGGCCTGATGTCCCTGCCCGGCGTGGGCCGCAAATGCGCCGACATCGTGCTCAGCTTCACCTTCGGCGAGGCCGTGGTCGCCGTCGATACCCATGTGCACCGGGTTTGCAACCGCACCGGCCTCGCGTCCGGAAAGACCGAGGAGCAGACCGCCAAATCCCTCGATATCCGCATCCCCGATGCCTTCCGTCGCAGGGGTCACGTCCTGATCCTCGCGCATGGAAAACAGGTCTGCAAAAGCCGCGCGCCGCGCTGCGACACCTGCATTCTCGCCGACCTCTGCGAGGGGCGAACGAAAACGTGAGTTGATCTGCGGGGCATGGTCGGCCCACACTTCCCTTGATCAAAAGGGAGCCACCGATGCGATTTCTGATCCCCCTGCTACTGCTGGCCCAGCCCCTCTCTGCGCAGGAACGTGTGCAGCTGACCGGCGAAGTCATCGACACCTGGTGCTATTTCTCGGGCGTCATGGGCGGGCCTGATTCCGTGGTGGGTTCGGCCCATCACACCTGCGCGCTCTGGTGTTCGGCGGGCGGCATCCCGGTCGGCCTTCTGGCCCCCGACGGTCAGGTCTATATGGTGCTCAAGATGGCGGGCGACGCCACGACCAACGGCGGCGACACCAATCTGCACGTGGCGTCCCACACCCTCGACGTCGACGGGATGCTCTATCGCCGCGACGGGCTCAATTACATCGTGGTCGAGACGGTGACCGCCGATCAGGACATCATCAACGCAACCCACGAGGATTTCGGCGTGATCCCCGGTTTCGCCATTCCCGAAGACGAAGCCGCCCGATGATCCGCCCCCTGTTTCTTGCGGCCCTTCTGGCCGCCCCGATTGCCGCTCAAGCGCAGGATTTCGCCGCCGGATCCGAGGCGAAGACATGGAACCTCTATGCCGAGGAGCCCGCCCGCTTCACCGCCCGCGTCACCGATCCGCTGTGCGAATTGACGGGCGATTGCGCCGCCGATTGCGGCGCAGGCAGCCGACAGCTCGTCCTGATTCGCGAGGCGGATGATGCGATGATCTTCCCGCTCAAGAACAAGCAACCGGCCTTTACCGGCGCGGTGAACGAACTTGCCCCGTTCTGCCAGCAGGTGATCGAGGTCGACGGCCTGATGCTCAACGACCCGGACATCGGGGCGGTGAATGTCTACCTCGTCCAGCGGCTCAAGCCCGAGGGCGGGGATTGGCGCAACGCGGACCAATGGACGAAGGACTGGGCCGAGGCGAACCCGAACGCCCTGCGTCCCGACGGCGAGGCCAAGGGTCCCTGGTTCCGCCGCGACCCCCGAATCCGCTCGGAGATCGAGGCCGAGGGCTATCTGGGTCTGGGCCTCGAAGTGGACGGCCCCTTCATCGCGGATTGGTTCTGATGCGCCTGGCCTGGGCCGTTCTGGCCGCCATCCTGGCCAGCGCACCCCTCTCCGCCGGGGAGGCCCCGAAACCGACACTGAACGCGGCCCTGCCCGACTCGCTCTTTCCGACGAACTTCGGCGGGGCCTACCGTCTGACCGATCATCACGGTCGCACCCGGACCGAAGCGGACCCCGACGGCAACCTGCAACTGGTGTTCTTCGGCTATGCCACCTGCGAGGCGATCTGCACCGTGGCGCTGCCGATCATGTCGGAGATGGCCGCCGATCTTGCGGCACAGGGCATCGGGGTTACCCCAATCGTCATCACCGTCGACCCGGAGGTCGATACCGTCGACTCCATGGGCCCGGCCCTTGCCGCGCACGCCCCGGGCCTTCTGGGCCTCACCGGTAGCGCCGACGATCTGGCCGCCACCCGCGCCCTGTTCCATGTAGAGGCCGAGCCCCTTTTCGTCGACCCGCTCGGCCAGACGATCTATGCCCACGGCTCCCATATCTACGTCATGGATGCGCGGGGCGGCTTTCTCACCCTGCTGCCCCCGGTCCTGTCGACCGAACGGATGGTGGAGATCGTCGCGGGCTATGCCGCCGGTTGATCTCTTGAATACGCGCCGCTCTGCTGCCTAAGCTGTCGCCAGACAACCGGGAGGGAGCCCCCATGTTCATCCGATCCGCCGCCGCCATTCTGGCGCTGACCACTGCCGCCGCCATGGCGCAGCAGACAGACATCACCATCGGCATGCAGCTCGAGCCGCCCAACCTCGACCCGACCGGGGGCGCCGCCGCCGCCATCGACGAGGTGGTCTATGCCAACGTCTTCGAAGGGCTGACCCGCTTCGGCCCCGATGGCGCGGTGCTTCCGGCCCTCGCCTCCGCCTGGCAGGTGTCCGAAGACGGCACGGTCTGGACCTTCACCCTGCGCGA
The DNA here is from genome assembly GCF_900113875.1 of Jannaschia pohangensis. GTDB lineage: Bacteria > Pseudomonadota > Alphaproteobacteria > Rhodobacterales > Rhodobacteraceae > Jannaschia > Jannaschia pohangensis. The sequence continues at coordinate 382,238 of NZ_FORA01000002.1, forward strand.
CGGCGTGACCTTCCACGACGGCACGACGATGGATGCCGAAGACGTGGTCTTCTCGCTCGACCGCGCACGCGCCGAAGACTCGACCAATGCGCAAAAGGCCCTGTTCGCCGGCATCGAAAGCGTCGAGGCGACTGACCCGGGCACTGTGACCATCACCCTGTCGGCCCCGAACGGGAACCTTGGCTTCAACCTGGCCTGGGGCGATGCCGTGATCGTCGCGCCCGAATCCGCCGAGACGAATGCAACCAACCCCGTCGGCACCGGCCCCTTCACCTTCACCGACTGGGTGCAGGGCGACCGGGTGGAGCTGACCCGCAACCCGTCCTATTGGGGTCCGGCCCCGGCGCTCGAGACAGCGACGTTCAAGTTCATCTCGGACCCGAACGCGGCCTTCGCGGCGATGATGGCGGGCGACATCGACGCCTTCCCGAACTTTCCCGCCCCCGAAACCCTGGCCAGTTTCGAGGCCGATCCGCGCTTTTCGGTCATCGTCGGCTCCACCGAGGGCGAGACGATCCTGGGCATGAACAACGCCACCCTGTCGGACATCCGGCTGCGCCAGGCGATCAGCTTTGCGATCGACCGGCAGGCCATCATCGACGGCGCGATGTTCGGCTTCGGCACGCCCATCGGCTCGCATTTCGCGCCGCACAACCCCGATTACGTCGACCTGACCGATGCCGCGGCCTATGACCCCGACCGGGCCCGCGCCCTGGTTGCCGAAATCGGCGAGGTGCCGACCCTGCGCCTCATGCTGCCGCCCCCGGCCTACGCCCGTCGCGGCGGCGAGATCATCGCCAGCCAGTTGCGCGAAGTAGGGATCGAGACCGAGATCACCAACCTCGAATGGGCCCAATGGCTGGAGCAGGTGTTCAAGGGCAAGGATTTCGACCTGACCATCGTGAGCCACACCGAACCCGCCGACATCAACATCTATGCCCGGCCCGATTACTACTTCCAGTACGACAACGCCGACTTCCAGGCGCTGATGGAGAAAATCGGGACGACGACCGACGGGGCCGAGCGCAGCGCCCTTCTGAAGGACGCGCAGAAAAAGATCTCGGACGATTTCGTCAACGCCTACCTGTTCCAGCTGGCCAAGACCGGCGTCGCAAATGCGAACATCGCGGGCCTGTGGGAAAACGCGCCGACGCAGGCGAACGACCTGACCGGCGTCAGCTGGACCCAGTGATCGCAGCGGGGGGCGGAAGCGCCCCCCTTTTTCAATGCAGATCGGCGCGGAAATCCGTCGCCGTCAGGGCCACATGCGCCTCCAGAGGCGGGCGCAGCGCATAGGCCCGGACCCCGCGCCGGAAGTTCCACAACCGAACCAGATGCCAGGTGTCGCGGTTGTCCTCGGCCACGGCCAATTCGTTTCGGGTGATGTGAAACGGCGTCCGCTCCCATCCGTTCGTCGTCTTGACCTCGATCAGGCGGTCGCGGCCATCGACCTCGAAACTGCGCACGTCATAGCCCGCGCCATCGCCTTGGTCGCGCGCGGTCCATTCGACCCGCGCGGCCAGGTCGGGCCGCCCCCGGTCGGTCAGGGCCGCGCGTTCATGGGCCACCACGGCGGCCTCCCCGGCCTGCCCAAGGGCGCGATTGGCGGCGTCGCGGTCGGCCATGCCCAGACGGATCGACACCTCCAGCCGCTTGGCATCCTCGACCGAGGGCGGCGCGTTCCGCCGGTGCGGGGCGGGCGCGATGAAGAAACCGCCCGCTTCCGCCATCCCGCCAGTCGGTTGATGCAGCGGCACCTCCGAGAATTGCGCCAGATAGCGCCCCACGGCATCGGCCAGCGACAGCTGGATGTTGTGTCTGGGGGGAAGGCCACCAACCCAATCCATCCCGATGGTATCAAGAACCGAAGACACGTTCTGAAACTTGAACTCGACGGCCTTGGCACTGCGGGAAATCTGCCGTGCCACGTCGCGATAGACGGCCGACTTCACCAAATCGCCATCGGCCCGCAGTGCGAAATACGCGGCCACGGTCGCGTCGTTCTCTGCATCGCTCCAGGGATCACCGGCCATGGCCGTTGATGGCACAGCCCGAACGCCGGGACCAGGTGGCCCGACATGTGACGGCCCGTCGCGTCTTGCGCCCGCCTGCCCTGCAAGCTAGCCGAAGGCATGCGGATTTTCCGGGATCATCGCCATATTCCAGCGGACGCGCGGGGAGCCTCGGCGGCAGTCGGGAACTTCGACGGCGTCCACCTGGGGCACCAGCACGTCCTCGACCGCGCGCGCCGCGACGGGGTGCCCCTCGCCGTCGTCACATTCGAGCCGCACCCGCGCGAGGTCTTTGCCCCGGACGCCCCGCCCTTCCGCCTGACCTCCCCCGAGGCGCGGGCCAACCGGCTGGCGAAACTGGGCGTGGACCTTTTGTTCGAACTGCCGTTCGACCGGATCATGCCGCTCACCGCCGAGGCCTTCATGGCCGATGTGCTGGCCGGCGGCCTGGGCCTGTCGCATGTGGTGACCGGGGCCGATTTCCGCTTCGGCAAGGGCCGGGCGGGGGACGTGGCCACCCTGCGCGACGGCGGCGCACGCCTCGGGTTCGACGTCTCGACCGCCGACCTTCTGGGCGGGTCCGAACCCGTCTCCTCCACCGCGATCCGCACCGCCTTGACCGAAGGCCGCCCCGGCGACGCGCGGGCCATGCTGGGCCATTGGCACCGGATCGAAGGCCCCGTCCTCCACGGCGAAAAGCGCGGGCGCGACCTGGGCTATCCGACCGCGAACCAGTCGGTCGACGGCCTGCACCTACCGCGTCTGGGCGTCTATGCCGTCTTCGTCGACGTTCTGTCGGGGCCGCACGCCGGCACCTATCACGGCGTCGCGTCCCTGGGGGTGCGCCCGATGTTCGGGGAGAATACCCCCAACCTCGAAACCTTCCTCTTCGACTTCACGGGCGACCTCTACGGCACACCGATATCCACTGCGCTGGTGGAATTCCTGCGCCCCGAAATGACCTTCGACGGCCTGCCCGGCCTCATCGCCCAGATGGACGACGACAGCGCCCGCGCCCGCGCCATCCTGCGCGGCGAGGTTGCCCATGGCTGACCCCATCGACCGCAGCGGCCTGCGCCCCGCGTTCTGGACCCGGCCCTTGGGCGATCTTTCGACCCCCGAATGGGAAGCGCTCTGCGACGGCTGCGGCAAATGCTGCCTCAACAAGCTGGAGGACGACGAGACCGGCGAAGTCATCCTGACCCGCGTCGCCTGCCGCCTGTTCGACGACAGCACCTGCCGCTGTTCCAACTATGAAAGCCGGCTGTCCCATGTGCCCGAATGCGTGGTCCTGACCCCCGAGAGCCTGCCCGCAGCCGCCTATTTCATGCCCGAAACCTGCGCCTATCGCCGCCTGCACGAGGGGCGCAGCCTGCCCCATTGGCACCCCCTGCTGACCGGTGACCCGGACAGCCCCCACAAGGCCGGCGCCTCGCTCATGGATGAGACGGTGAGCGAGACGTTGATCCACGAAGACGACTGGGAAAACTTTCTCGTCGAGGAGCCTTTGGGAAATGCCTGAACTCAACCTCAACTTCGCCTCCGACAACACCGGCCCGGTCGCTCGCCCGGTGATGGAAGCCATGGTCGCCGCCAATTCCGGGGGCGCGATGCCCTATGGCAACGACCCCTGGATGCCGCAGGTGACCGACCGCCTGCGCGCCCTCTTCGACTGGCCCGAGGCCGAGGTGGTGCTGGTCACCGTCGGCACGGCGGCCAATGCGCTGGCGCTGGCGGGGATTGTGCACCCCTGGCAGAGCATCCTCTGCCACCCGATCGCCCATATCGACGAGGACGAATGCGGCGCGCCCGAGTTCTACACCGCCGGGGCCAAGCTGGTGCATGTGGCGGGCGACAACGGGCGTATCGACCCCAAGGCGCTGGCCCGCAAGATCGCCGGGACCGGCGGGTCGGTCCACAACGTCCAGAAGGGAGCGCTGAGCCTGACGAACGTGACCGAGGCCGGGACGCTCTATTCGCTTGAGGAGTTGGCGGCGCTGACGACCCTCGCCCGGGACGCGGGCATCGCCACCCATCTGGACGGCGCGCGCTTCGCCAATGCCTGCGCCGCACTCGGCTGCTCGGCTGCAGACATGGTGCGGGGCTTCGACATGGTCAGCTTCGGCGGCACCAAGAACGGCTGCATGGGGGTCGAGGCCGTCGTGATGCGTGACCCTGCCCATGCCCGTGAACTGCACCTGCGGCGCAAGCGGGCCGGCCATCTGTGGTCCAAGCACCGCTTCCTGTCGGCGCAGATGCTGGCCTATCTGACCGACGATCTGTGGCTGACGAACGCCTGCGCCGCCAATGCCGCCGGTCAGCGTCTGGCCGCTGGCCTGCGCGACATCGGCGCGGTGATGGCATGGGAGCCGCAGGCGAACATGATCTTCTGCCGTCTGCCGCGCGCAGCCCATGACCGCGCGCAGAAAGAGGCGCAATACTACGTCATGGACGATACGGATGCGCCGCTCTGCCGCCTGGTCTGCGACTTCACCAAGACAGATGCCGAGGTGGACCGCCTGCTGGAATTGCTGGCGGGCTGACCCGCCAGACCGACCTCAGGCCTTTTTCTTGCGCTCCATCGCGTCGAGACGGGCCTTCAGGGCGTCATTCTCCTCGCGGGCCTTCTGGGCCATGGCGCGCACGGCGTCGAACTCCTCGCGGGTGACGAAATCGCGGTCCGCCATCCAGCGGTCCAGCATCGACTTCATCGCCGTCTCGGCTTCGGCCTTGGCGCCCTGGGCCACGCCCATTGCGTTGGTCATCAATTGGCCGATGTCGTCCATGATACGGTTACGGGTCTGCATTTTTCGGGCCTCCGGGCTGTTCCCAACCGATATGGGGCCAAGTCGTCCGAGTCTCAAGGATTGACCGTGTCGCGGGGGCCGGGCATTGCAGGCGGATGTTGTTCGCTCTCCCCTTTCCCGACATCTCGCCCGACATCTTCCGCCTGTCGCTTGGCGGGTTCGAGATCGCGCCGAAATGGTACGCCGCCGCCTATATCCTGGGAATCCTCGGGGGCTGGCTCATGGCGCGCTGGCTGGTGACGCGGTCGGCGCTCTGGCCTGCGGGCGTCACGCCGATGACCCGCACCCAGGTCGAGGATGTGATGACCTGGGTCACCCTTGGCATCGTCCTGGGCGGGCGGCTTGGCTATGTGGTGTTCTATCAACCGGCCTACTACCTTCAGAACCCGCTCGAGGCGCTGATGCTCTGGCAGGGCGGCATGTCCTTCCACGGCGGGATGATCGGCACCGGGCTGGCCGTGCTGATCTTTGCCTGGCGTCACGGCATTGCGCCCCTCGCCATCGTGGACATCGCGGCTCTCTGCACGCCCCTCGGCCTCGGTCTGGGCCGGGTGGCGAACTTCATCAACGCCGAACTCTGGGGCCGCCCGTCGGACGCGCCCTGGGCCGTGATCTTTCCGGGCAATGCCGCGCAGGCCTGCGCCAACGTGGGCGAGTTCTGCGCCCGCCACCCGAGCCAGCTCTACGAGGCGATCCTCGAAGGCGCGGTCCTTCTGGTCCTGCTCTGGGTCGTCGCCCTGCGCGGCGGGCTTCGGGTGCCGGGCCTTGTCTTCGGACTGTTTCTTCTGGGCTACGGCGCGGCGCGGACCTTCGTGGAATACTTCCGTCAGGCCGATGCGCAATACATAACCCCCGAAAATCCGCTCGGCCATGTGATCGGCGGCGCGGACTTCGGCCTGACCATGGGGCAGCTTCTGTCGCTGCCGATGGTGGCCGCGGGTCTGATCGTGATCTTCCTGGCGCTGCGCCTGCGCAAGGCATGACCGGCGCGCTGCGCGACCACCTGCTGCACCGCATCCGCACCACGGGGCCGATGACGGTGGCCGACTACATGGCCGACTGCCTGCTGCATCCGACGATGGGCTATTACACCACGCGCGATCCTTTCGGCGCGGCGGGCGACTTCACCACCGCCCCCGAGATCAGCCAGATGTTCGGCGAAATGCTCGGCCTGTGTCTGGCCCAGACCTGGCAGGATCAGGGATCACCCGCGCGCTTTGCCCTGGCCGAGCTTGGACCGGGGCGCGGAACGCTGATGGCCGACATCCTGCGGGTGGGCCGCGCCGTCCCGGGCTTCACCGCCGCCGCACGGGTCCACCTGGTCGAGGCCTCGCCGACCCTGCGCGACGTTCAGGCCCGGACACTCGCCGGTCACACCCCGATCTGGCACGCCGGCGTCGACGACCTGCCCGACGACCTGCCGCTCTTCCTTGTGGCCAATGAATTTCTCGACGCCCTGCCGATCCGCCAATACGTCCGCGCAGTGACCGGCTGGCACGAACGGTTGGTGAGCGCGGCGGACGAAGCGCTGACCTTCGCCCTCTCCCCTCCGATGCCGGTGCCGGAACTGGACCCCCACAGCGTACAGCCCGGCACCATGGTCGAACGCTGCCCCGCCCTGCCCGCCGTGGTGGGCGCCGTGGCCGCGCGCGTCGCCCGGGGCGGGGCCGCGATCTTCGTCGACTACGGCCATTGGGACAGCCGGGGCGACACGCTTCAGGCGCTGCGCGACCACGCGTTCGACGATCCGCTGGCCCATCCCGGTCAGGCCGACCTGACCGCCCACGTCGATTTCGCCGCGATTGCCGCTGCCGCCCCGCCCTGCGAGGCCTCGCCCATGGTGACCCAGGGCCTGCTGCTGGAACGTCTGGGCATCACCGCGCGCGCGCAGGCCCTGGCGCGCGGCCTCACTGGCCCGGCACTCGACACCCATGTCGCGGCGCATCGACGCTTGACGCACCCGGCCGAGATGGGTGACCTGTTCAAGGCACTGGCGCTCGTCCCTCCGGGCGCGGCCATGCCGCCGGGGTTCGCTGCATGACGCTGGAGATCATCACAACCGACCTGCTGGCCGACGTCCGCCACGGCTTCTTCACGCGCAGGGGTGGCGCGTCGTCCGGCATTTTCGAGGGGCTGAACTGCGGCACCGGATCCTCGGATCAGGCCGAAGCGGTCGAGATGAACCGCGCCCGCGTATCGCAGGCGATGGACGGCCCGCTGCGCGCCGTTCATCAGGTGCATTCCCCCGACGTGGTCACGGTGACCGGCCCCCTGCCCACGCCGACGCCGCGCGCCGACGCCATGGTGACCGCGACGCCCGGCGAATGCCTGACCATCCTGACCGCCGATTGCCAGCCGGTCCTGTTCCATTCGCCCGATGGCGTCATCGGCGCGGCCCATGCGGGCTGGCGCGGCGCGCGGGCCGGCGTTCTCGAGGCGACGGTCGACGCGATGGAAGCGCTCGGGGCCACCCCCGGCAGCATCCGCGCCGTCATCGGCCCCTCCATCAGTCAGCGCGCCTACGAAGTCGGCCCCGAGTTCATGGAAAGCTTCATCGACGAAGACCCCGCCACCGCGCGCTTCTTCGCCAATGGCAACGGCGACCGGATGCTGTTCGATCTACCGGGTTATGGCCTGTCCCGCCTGCGCAGCCGCGACGTGCTGGCCGAATGGACCGGCCATTGCACCTTTTCGGACGAACAGCGCTTTTATTCCTATCGGCGGACCACCCACCGGGGCGAGGCCGACTATGGCCGCCTGATCGCCGCCATCCGACTTTAGACACAATCGTGCCGCCGAAAGACCCCCGTCGGGTCGCCGTGCTGCCGCGCCCGCCTGCGACCTTGATCTCAGTTAATTCGGCTGATCGAGGAGCAGGCCATGTCCCGCAAAATCTGGATGGATCGGACTATCGAAGCCGCCCGCGAGGCTGATATCCGCATGCCGTGGTCGCGCAAGCCCGCGCCGCAACCGGCACCCGAGCCGTTGCCCCTGCGCGCCAAGGCCTGACGCCCCAAACGACATTCCCACAGGCCGGACCCTTGGAATCGCGGGATCCGGCCGAGACCGGACGCGGCCTAGTCTGCCAATGGGGCCGCGTCCGGCGAAATCCCGACTTCAGACCGCCGCCACTGCCGCTTCCAGCGCGTGGATCGATGCCGTAACGTCTGCCATTGTCGTGCGGTGGTTCACGATCGCCGCCCGCAGGCAGCTTTGCCCCGCGACCATCGTCGTCGAGAACACCGCCTCTCCGGAGATCTGCAATTGCGCCGCCAGCGCCGCCGCATCGCCGCGCCGGGGTCGGATCACGCAGAGGTTCGACACCACCGGCGCCGCCAGATCCAGCAGGTCCGAGGCCTCGGCCATCTCCCCCATCCGCGCGGCCTGTCGGCAATTGTCGGTGATCTGCGCGCCCAGGGCCGCGACGCCCAGACCCTGCACCGTCGCCCAGACCTTGAGCGCCGAAAATCCGCGCGACAGCTCTAGCCCGTAATCCGTCGCCCACCAGTCGCCGCCCGCAAGCCCCGCACCGCCGGCGGCCAGGTATTCGGGCCGCTCCCGGAAGGTCGCCAGATGCAGCGCCTCGTCCCGGATCAGGACCGCGCCCGCCGAATAAGGCACCGCCATCCATTTGTGAAAATCCATCGCGATGCTGTCGGCCCGCTCGATCCCGGCGGACAGGTCGCGCCACGGCGCATCGGCCAGCCGCGTCCAGAACCCGAAGGCGGCGTCGGCGTGGAACCAGAGACCCTCGGCCCGGGCGACATCGGCCACACCCGCCAGGTCGTCATAGGTGCCCAGGTTAACCGATCCCGCCGTTCCGACCACGGCCAGCGGATGCCGCCCCGCGGCCCGGTCCGCCGCAATCGCCGCCCGCAAGGCATCAAGGTCCATGCGCCCGCCCGGGGCCGCGACCTGCACGATGGCATCGGCCCCGTGGCCCATGACCTCCAGCGCCTTCTTGACGCAGGAATGCCCGCCCATCGCGATATAGACCCGCATTGGGGGCAGGCCGCCGATCCCGCTCTGGCGCACCTGCGGCAAGGCCCGCATCCGCGCACAAGACAGCGCCAGGATCGTCGCCTGCGACGTGCCCGACGTCATCAGGCCGGACCCCTCGGGCCAACCGGCCACCCCGCGCAGCCAGTCAAGGACCGCCCGCTCCACATAGGCCCCGCCCTGATCGCGCCCGCCAAGGTTGGCGTTCATCGTCGCGGCGATCATCTCGGCGGCGACACCCGTCGCCGTGCCCGTGCCGTGAACCCAGCCCCAGAAGCGCGGGTGGGTGTTGCCCGTGGCATAGGGCATCACGTCGCGCAGGATGCGGTCCAGAACGCCCGGATCGGCCGCGTCGCGAATCGCGACACGGGCGGCCATATCGGCGGGCGGTTCCTGCCACGGCAGGTCGCGCGCCGCGCGCAGACGGTCCACGCAGGCCTCTGCCGTGCGGTGCAGATCGGCGGCGAAGGCGTCCCAGTCCGAGGGGTCGAGGCGATGGCCTTCGGTCATGTCCGCATCTCCGAAAGGGATGTGCCCGTCGACAGCATGTCGGGGTCCAGTTTCAACTCGATCACCGCGAGCGTGCCACAGGCCAGTGCGGCCTCAAGCGCGGGGGCGAAATTCGCCTGCGTCTCGACGACCCACCCCTGCCCGCCATAGGCCCGCGCCAGGGCCGCAAAATCCGGATTGACCAGTTCGGTGCCCGACACGCGGCCCGGATAATGCCGCTCCTGATGCATCCGGATCGTTCCATAGCGGCCATTGTTGGCGACGATGACCACCGGGGTCGCGCCGTGCTGGATCGCCGTCGACATCTCGTTGCAGGTCATCTGGAAGCACCCGTCGCCCGCAAGGCAGATCACCGCCCGTCCCGGCGCATGGATCGACGCCGCCACCGCCGCCGGAAAGCCGTAGCCCATGGAGCCGGAGGTGGGCGCCAGCTGTGTGCCGAACCGTTTCCAGCGATAGTAGCGGTGCAGGAAGGCCGCGTAATTGCCCGCCCCATTGGTCAGGATCGCATCCTCGGGCAGCACCCGGTCCAGATGGGCGATCACCTGCTCCAGCTTCACCGCGCCCGGCGTCGGCTTCGGGGTAATCCAGGCCTCGTATTCGGCCCGCGCCTCTGCCTGCTGCGCGTGCCAGCCGGGCAGATCATCATCGCGGGCGAAGAGCGCCATCGCCACGTCGGGCGCGCGCGCCACGATGGGGTCGACCGCCGTCCAGACCCGGTTCAACTCGTCGGCACCGGGATGCACATGGATGATCGCGGGCCGGTCCCGGACCGGGTCCAGCACCTCGTAGCCGCCGGTGGCGATATCCCCGAGCCGGGTGCCAAGCGCCAGGATCAGGTCGGCCTCTTTCAGCCGCGCCATCAGCCTGGGGTTCGGGCCGACGTTCAGGTCGCCCACATAGCTGGCCGACCGGTTGTCGATCCGGTCCTGCCGCCGGAACGCGACCGCCACCGGCAGGCCATGGCGCTCCGCCCAATCCTGCAGGCAATCCCCCGCCGCAGGCGACCACTGCGACCCGCCCACGACCACCAGGGGGCGCTTGGCCGCCCGCAGACGCTCCACCAAATCCTCCAGATCGGGAACGGCAGGCGTCGGCACGACCACGGCGGGCCGGTTGGGCACATCGGCCATCGCCGACAGCATGTCTTCGGGCAGGGCCAGCACCACCGGACCCGGCCGCCCGGACCGGGCCACGGAAAACGCCCGCGCGATATATTCGGGCAGCCGCTCGGTCTGGTCCACCTCGGCCACCCATTTCACGAGGCCGCCGAACAGGGCGCGGTAATCGACCTCCTGAAACGCCTCCCGGTCCCGATGTCCGCGCGCGATCTGACCCACGAAACAGACCAGCGGCGTCGAATCCTGCATGGCGATGTGCAGCCCGGCGCTCGCGTTCGTGGCCCCCGGACCGCGGGTGACAAAAACGACTCCCGGCTCTCCGGTCAGCTTGGCGGTCGCCTCGGCCATCATCGCCGCCCCGCCCTCCTGCCGACAGACGATGTTGCGAATGCCGCTGTCGTACAGACCATCCAGCGCGGCAAGGAAGCTCTCTCCGGGGACCGAGAACACCCGGCGAACCCCCTGAAGATGCAGTTGATCGGTCAAAATCTGGCCGCCGTGCCGCATCGCGCTACACCTCCCTTGTCGCCCTCGGGCAGTCGAATATGAAAGGTCAGTCAATGTCCACCGCTCTCGGTCTCTGCGGATCGCTCCGCGCCGCCTCCTTCAACCGCCAGCTGATGCAGGAGGCCGGCCGCATGTTCGGCGGCCTGACCGAAGGCGATCTGCGCCTGCCGCTCTATGATGGCGACCTCGAGGCCGAGAAGGGCATTCCCACCGAAGTGACCACCTTGGCCGACAAGATCGCGGGCGCATCGGCGGTTATCATCGCGACGCCGGAATACAACAAGGCCCCGTCCGGTGTCTTCAAGAATGCGCTCGACTGGGTCAGCCGGGTGCCCGGCGGCGTCTGGAAGGACAAGCCCGTCGCCCTAATGTCGGCCACCGCCGGCCGCGCCGGGGGCGAGCGGGCGCAATTCGCCCTGCGCCTCTGGATGATGCCGTTCGGGGCGGATGTCCTGACCGGGCCCGAGGTTCTGGTGGGACAGGCGCAGGATCAGTTCCGGGACGGTCGGCTCATCAACGAGATCAACCTCAAGATGCTGGAGCAACTGATGGACAACCTGCGCGTCAAAGCAGGCTCCTGACGATCAGGACGGAGGCCGCCGTCGCGGCCAGCCCCAGGGCCCAGGGCCGGATCGACCTGCGTCCGACCCGCGCCGCAAAGGGCCGCACCGCCCAAAGTGTCAGCGGCACCGCCGGGGCCAGCGTCGCGGCAAAGACCACATGCCGCGTCCCGATGACCCCCGCGACCGCCAGCGCCGTAATCGACACCGCCATCCCGAAGGCGAAGAAGACGTTCTGGGTCGCCGCCGACCGCCGCGCCTCGGTGTTGGCATAGAGGATGGCCATCGGCGGCGCGCCGATCCCCGTCAGGGTGCCCATGATCCCCGCGACCGTGCCCGCCCCGAACAGCGTGCCGTCCCGGATCGGCAGGCGCAGGCCCGCCAGCGACAGCAGGACCGCCACCCAGACGATGCCCCCGATCACCAGCGGCAGGGCGGGTGTGCCGACCACCCGCGTGGCAACCCAGGCGGCGAGCACTGCGCCCAGGGCACGCCCCGCGAACCCCGGCGGCAGATCGCGCCCCACCACCGCCGAACGGTCCGCGAGGAACGATCCCGCCCCCACCAGCAAGCCGACCAGAAGGACCGACCCCGGCAGATAGGCGGGCGCGACCAGCGCCAGCATCGGCGACGCGACCATTCCGAACCCCTGCCCCGCCAGCCGCTGGATCGCCGTGCCCAGGATCACGGCCAGCAGACAGGGCAGCCAGACCGCCACGGTCGGCAAGAGGTCAGTCAAGCCTGGAAACCTCGATCAGGTTGCCATCCGGGTCGCGCAGATAGATCGAGGTGATGGGCCCCTGCGCCCCGGTCCGTGCCACCGGGCCCGCCTCGACCGCCACGCCCCGGGCGGCCAGATGGACCTGCCAGTCGCTCAGTGCCGCCTCGGTCAGAAAGCACAGATCGGCGGTGCCCGGCCCCGGGCGCGCGGCCTTCGGCTCCCATTCCGCCCCGGCCTGGTGGAGGTTGATCTTCTGTCGCCCGAAGGCCAGCGCCACGCGCCGCGACCCGTCAGCCGGATGAAAGACCTGTGCTTCCATCCCCAGGACCGCCGCATACCACTCCGCCGTGGCCGTCACATCCGCCACGGTCAGAACCAGATGATCGAGCGATGTCACCTGCATCTTGCCAAGTCCCCCGGCGTTCCCCTTGATGGTCCCATGTCGCAAGCGCCAAGCCAGACCGTCAAGGATGTCATGGACCCGGCCCGTGCCGCCGCCATGGCCGCCGCCCTGAACCGCGCCGCGCCGTCGGGCGATCTGCCGCCCTTCTGGCACCATGCCTACTTCTGGGACATTCAGCCCGCCGATCACCTTGGCCGCGACGGTCATTTCCGCACCGGCACGGGTCTCATTCCCGACCTCGGGCTGCCGCGCCGGATGTGGGCGGGCGGGCGGCTCGAATGGCACGCGTCCTTGGTGACGGGCACGCCCGCGACGCGCCTGACCACCCTCGGCCCCGTCACCCGCAAGTCGGGACGCAGCGGTGCCCTGGGCCTCGTCACCCTGCATCACCGGATCACCCAGGGCGACCGGCTGTGCCTGACCGAGGACCAATCGCTGGTCTACCGCGAAGACCCGCAGCCCGGCGCGCCGCGTCCCGTCCCCGCACAAGCCGACAGTGCCCCCGTCGAGGAGACGCGCAGCTTCGGGGCGATGGCGCTGTTTCGCTATTCCGCCGTCACCTTCAACGGCCACCGCATCCACTATGACGCGGCCTATGCCCGGGATGTGGAGGGGCACGCGGGCCTTGTCGTCCACGGGCCGATCCTGGCCGAGGGGCTGATCGACCTCGCCACCCGGCATCTCGGGCCGCTGGCGGGCTTCGACTATCGTGCCCTGGCCCCCGTTGTCGCGGACGAGACGGTCACCTTCTGCCTTGCCGGGCACCGGGCCTTCGTGCGGGGCAGTGACGGGCGCCTCTGCATGGACGCGACCGTGCGCCCCGCGACCTAGACGCCCGCGGCGACGATGGCATCCGCCAGAAGCGGCACCGTCGCGGCGTTCAGCCCCGCGATGTTCATCCGCGAATCGCCCACCATGTAGATGCCGTGGTCGCGCCGCATCGCCTCCACCTGCTCGGGCGTGGCCCCAAGCAGCGAGAACATGCCCCGGTGCGCCGCCAGAAATCCGAACCGGTCCGACCCGACCCGGTCGCGCAGCGCCGTCGCCAGCGACTCGCGCAGGGACAGCATGCCCCGGCGCACCTCCTCCAGCTCACCGGCCCAATCGGCGCGCAGCTCCGCGTCGGTCAGGATCATCGTCACCACACGCGCGCCATGGTCCGGCGGAAAGCTGAAGTTCAGCCGGTTGAGCGCGGACATCGCGCCCTGGGTGACCTTCAGTTGCGCGGGCGAGGCGGCGATGGCCATCAACAGGCCCGTCCGCTCGCGGTAGATGCCGAAGTTCTTGGAACACGACGCGGCGACCAGCGCCTCGGGCACCCGTGTCAGCAACGCGCGCATTCCGGCGGCATCCGCCTCGAGACCGTCCCCGAACCCCTGATAGGCGATGTCGACGAAGGGCACCGCCCCGCGCGCGGCCAGCAGGTCCGCGACCGTCGTCCATTGATCCAGCGTCAGGTTCGCCCCCGTCGGGTTGTGGCAGCAGCCGTGCAGCATGACGACATCGCCCACCGCCACGCCCGCCAGATCGGCCATCATCCCGTCGAAATCCACGCCACCGGTGCCTGCGTCGAAATAGCGATAATCCGACACCGGCACGCCCAGGTACTTCGCGATCGCCGGATGGTTTGGCCAGGTCGGGTCCGACAGCCACAGCCGCGCCGTGGGCGACGCCATCCGCACCAACTCCAAACCCTGCCGGATCGCCCCTGTCCCGCCCGGCGTCGCCACGCAGGCCAGCCGATCCGCCGCCCGGGCCGGGCCCAGAACCAGCGTCGACAGCGCCTCGGCAAAGGCCGGATCGCCCGCAAGGCCGGTATAGACCTTGGTCGACTGCGTATCGACCAGTTGCCGTTCGGCGGCCTTGACGGCGCGCATCACGGGCGTGTTGCCGCCCGCGTCCTTGTAGACGCCGACGCCGAGGTCGATCTTGCTGTCGCGCGGGTCTTCGCGGTAGGCGGCCATCAGCGCCAGGATCTTGTCGGGGGCCTGCGGGGTCAGGGCGTTCAACATGTCAGCGGGCCTCTCCGGTTTCGATTTTCAGGTCGGGATACATGCCCCATTCGGACCATGACCCGTCATACAATGCGTGATCCCCGTGGCCCAGACGCGCAAGGCCCAGGTTCAGGATCGCCGCCGTCACCCCGCTTCCGCAGGTGGTGATGACCGGCTTGTCCAGGTCGACCCCGGCGGCGATGAAGGCCTGCGCCAGATCGGCCCCGTCCTTCATGGTGCCATCGGGCCGGAACAGCGTCGCATAGGGCACGTTGCGCGATCCCGGGATGTGACCCGCCCGCAGGCCGGGGCGCGGCTCGGCGGCGTCACCCCGGAACCGGGCGGCCGACCGGGCGTCGACGACCTGCGTCTGGCCCAGCTTGGTCGTCTGCGCCACTTCGGTCACGTCGCGGATCAGGTGCGGCGCCTGCGTCACCGTCATGTGCCGGTCGCGGATGGTCGGCAGGTCGGTCACGATCCGCCGCCCCTCGTCCCGCCACTTGGCAAGCCCGCCGTCCAGCACCGCTGCCTTCTGGCCGAACAGCCGGAACAGCCACCAGATCCGCGCCGCCGAGAACACGCCGCCCGCAGCGCCGTCATAGATCACCACCGTATGACCGTCGCCCACGCCCATCTTGCGCATCCGGGACATGAATTTCTCGGCCGGCGGCGCCATGTGCGGCAACTCCGAACGGGCATCGCTCACATCGTCGATATCAAGGAACCGCGCCCCCGGAATATGGCCCGCTTCATACTCGGCCCGCGCATCCCGCCCCATGTCCGGCAGGTACCACGAGGCGTCGATGATCCGCAGGTCCGGCGACGTCAGCCGCGCCGCAAGCCACTGGGTCGACACAAGCGTCGTCGGGTCGTCGATCATCGCAGTCATCCAATCGGGGGTCCGTCGGCAGGCGGCTTACGCCCGCGCGGCGCGCGTTGCAACGTCGCAGCGGTGACCCGTGGCGGCAAATCGGGCTTGCCATGTGCCGCATCGGGCATTAGAGGGCGGCGTTCACACATGGGCGGACACCCTTGGAGGCCGCCCGAAGACATATTGGAGATACATCATGGCTGGTGAGATTCCGGATCTCGTGGCTCATGCCCGGACGGGGACAGGCAAGGGGGCCGCTCGTCAATCCCGCCGCAACGGCATGGTGCCGGGCGTCGTTTACGGCGGTGGCGCCGAGCCGATGGCGATCGAACTGCCCTTCAACGATCTTCTGGCCAAACTGCGCGCCGGCCGTTTCCGCGCCCAGCTGTGGAACCTGAAGGTCGAAGGCCAGGAAGACGTCCGCGTCATCTGCCGCGACGTGCAGCGTCATGTCGTCAAGGACCTGCCGACCCATGTCGACCTGATGCGCCTGCGTCGGACCTCGCTGGTCAACCTCTACATCCCCGTCGAGTTCATCAACGAGGACAAGGCCCCCGGCATCAAGAAGGGCGGCGTCCTGACGGTCGTGCGCGCGGAAGTCGAGCTGCGGGTCACCGCGGGCGACATCCCCGAGAAGATCACCGTGGACATGTCCGGCCTCGAGATCGGCGACACCGTCACCATTTCGTCGGTCACCCTGCCCGAGGGCGCCAAGCCCACGATCGACCGCGATTTCGTCATCGCCAACCTCCAGGCCCCGTCGGGTCTGCGTTCGGCCGGCTCCGATGACGACGAAGACGACGCGGCCGAGGCCACCGAGGTCGAGGCGACTCCGACCGAAGAATAAGCCGCAGAGGCAGCTTTCACGGACAGTGAACGACAGGGCGCACCGGGCAACCGGCGCGCCCTTTTGCCATTCCGGCCCTAGACCTGCGGCCTGCCCCCCGCCGCCGCATAGGCGGCATCGATCACCGCCTGGGTGCCCCGCGCATCCTCCAGCTTCCAGGGGAACGCCGCCTCGCCCCGGATCGCCGCGCCGAAGGCCGCGACCTGCCGGACGTATTGGTTCGCTCCGGGCCAGCGCTCCACCCGCGTCACCCCGGTCTTGTCGCGCAGCGTCAATTCCGCGGGGCCGAAGATCGAAGGATTGAACGGCGCCGTCAGCCGCATCAACCCGGCGTCGCCATGGAACGTCATCACCTGTTCGGGCAAAAGCCGCATCGAATTGACCCAGTGGGCCGTGAACCCCGGAAACCGCGCCGACACCCGCGCCAGCACATCGCAGCCGTCTTCCCAATCGATGTCCGCATGGGTGATCGCCTCGGGCTCCGCCCCGGTCGCCCAGCGGGTCGAGCCATAGGTATAGACCCCGATATCCGGAAGTGCGCCGCCGCCCAGCCGCGCATCGTTGCGCAGGTTCCCCGGATCGCCCGAGTTGTCATAGGTGAACACGCCCTCCACATGGCGCAGCCGCCCGATGGCTCCCTCGGCCAGAAGCGCGCGCAGCCTTTGCCACTGCGGATGGTGGACGATCATGTAGCCTTCGGTGCACTGCAATCCGCTGCGGTCGCGGGCCGCGATCAGGGGCGCAATCGCCTCCACCGACATCGCCACCGGCTTCTCCACCAGGACGTGCTTGCCCGCCGCCAGCGCCTTCATCGCCCATTCCACGTGCATCGTATGGGGCAGCGGCACATAGACCGCGTCGATCCCGTCATCCGCCAGAAGCGCGTCGTAACCGTCGTGAACGCGCAATCCCGGCGCCATTGCGGCAAAGGGCGCGGCCTTGTTGGGCGTGCGGCTGGCCACGGCGGCCAGAACATGGCCGGGTGTCGCGTGGATTGCGGGGCCCATCTGCTCGCGGGCGAACTTCGCGGCCCCCAGAATGCCCCACCGGATCGGATTGTTCATGACGCCCTCCCTGACGGCTTTGCCGCGCAGGGTCGCGCCTCAGGCAGCCAAGGACAAGCCCTCGCATCCAGTCGGGTCATGGCCGTGCCACAGCCCATCGCCGCCCGCCGAAACACCCGGCATTCCGAGACGGACGAGAGACCGGACCGCACGCCCCAAAAAAATCATCCGCCCCGTCGGGTCAGGCCCGTCGGGTCAGGATCGGGGCGAAGCCGCCAAAGATCACCCTTTTCCCGTCGAATGGCATCTCGGCCATCTCCGGTGCGAAATCCGGCGACATCATCGCGGCGTTGGCCGCGTCATGGGTCGCCTTGTCGGGCCATTCGACCCAGGACATCACGACCGTCTCGTCGGGCTTGCACTGCACCGCCATCGGGAAGGACGTGACCTCGCCCTCGGGCACGTCATCGCCCCAGGTCTCGACCATGCCGAGCGCGCCCATGGGCTTGAAGATGAGATCCCAGGCCTCCTCGGCGTGGGCGATATAGGCGTCGCGCTTGGCCGTCGGAACGGCTGCGACGAAGGCGGAGAAATAGCTCATCGGGCACTCCTGTGCGTGGGTGACCGAGTCTACCACATCCGCACCGCGCGCCCAAACGCCGTCCGAACCACACAAAAAAGGCCGACCCCACCGTCACGCGGCGGGATCGGCCCCTGTCTTCGCGGCACCGCTAGGCCGGGACCATGCCCTTTTCGGCGGCCAGCTCACGCACCCGGGTCGACAGCTTCTCGAAGGCGCGCACCTCGATCTGGCGGATCCGCTCGCGGCTGACGCCGTACTTCTCGGACAGGTCTTCCAGCGTGACGGTCTCCTCGTTCAACCGGCGCTCGGTCAGGATGTCCTTCTCGCGCTCGTTGAGCACATCCATCGCTTCGGTCATCAGCGAGATCCGCGTCTGATACTCGTCCCTCTCGGCGTAGTCGCCGGCCTGGTCCGCGTCGTCATCGGCCAGCCAGTCCTGCCACTGGGTCGAACTGTCGCCATCCGATCCGACCATGACGTTGAGCGAGGCATCGCCGCCCGACATGCGCCGGTTCATCGACGTCACCTCCGCCTCGGTCACGCCCAGATCCTTGGCGATCCGCTGCACGTTCTCGGGGCGCAGATCGCCCTCTTCCAGCGCGCCGATCCGGTTCTTGGCCTTGCGCAGGTTGAAGAACAGCTTCTTCTGCGCGCTCGTCGTGCCCAGTTTCACCATCGACCAGGACCGCAGGACATATTCCTGAATCGCGGCGCGGATCCACCACATGGCATAGGTCGCCAGGCGAAAGCCCTTCTCGGGGTCGAACTTCTTGACCGCCTGCATCAGGCCCACATTCGCCTCCGAAATGACCTCGGCCTGCGGCAGGCCATAGCCGCGATACCCCATGGCGATCTTCGCGGCGAGGCGCAGGTGCGACGTCACCATCTTGTGCGCCGCCTCCGTGTCCCCTTCCTCGACCCACCGCTTGGCGAGCATGTATTCCTCTTCGGGCTCCAGCATCGGAAACTTGCGGATTTCCTGCATGTAGCGGTTGAGCCCCTGCTCCGGCGAGGGTGCGGGAAGATTTGTATATGTCGCAGCCATCTCAGGCCTCCCTCATGTTAATGGGATTAACACCCGTTTCTTCCAAGTTGGGCATTCCCCGGCGTCAGTTCAAGATCCATCCGGTCACAGACCCGTCATTGCGCTGATCTTGACGTCGGATTCCTCTCTATACCCTGCGCAAACGCTGGAACAGGGCTGAGACGACCCCCTCTCTGTGCCCTGTCGCACGGAAAGTTTAAGAATTGATGAACCCCGGATCGGACGAAAACGACCATCAGCCCCGCAAACGGGCCAGCAGCGCCTCGAAATCCTCGGGCACGGGCGACTGGAACGACATCTCGTCCCCGCTGACCGGATGCACGAAGCCCAGCGTTTCGGCGTGCAGCGCCTGCCGCGGGAACTCCTGCACCGCCTCGGCCGCCGGGTGGTCGCGGGGCAGACGCCGGTGCCCGCCATAGGTCGGATCGCCCACCAGAGCATGTCCGGCATGGGCCATATGTACCCGGATCTGATGGGTCCGCCCCGTCTCCAGCCAGCATTCCACCAGCGCCGCATGCCCGAACCGCTCCAGCGTGCGCACCCGCGTCACCGCATGTCGCCCGCCGTCCCAGCACACCGCCTGCCGCTGCCGGTCCGTGCGGTGCCGGGCCAGGCGCGTGGTGATCTTGAGGATGTCGCCCCCCTCCCACGATACACCCTTGGTGCCGCGCAGCCGGGGGTCGCCCGCATCCGGCACCCCGTGGCAGACGGCCAGATAGCGGCGATTGACGCTGTGCGCCTCGAACTGCGCGGCAAGCCCGTGATGCGCCGCATCCGACTTGGCCACCACCAGCAGGCCAGAGGTATCCTTGTCGATCCGGTGGACGATACCGGGCCGCTTCTCGCCACCGACGCCGGACAATTGTCCGCCGAAATGATGCAGCAGGCCGTTGACCAGCGTGCCCCCCGGCGATCCGGGGGCCGGGTGGACGACCATGCCCGCGGGCTTGTCGATGACGATCAGGTCGGCGTCCTCGTGCACGACGACCAGATCCAGCGCCTCGGGCCGCGTTTCGGGATCGTCGGCCAGGGGCACGGTGACCGTGATCTCGTCGCCCTCCGCCACCCTGTCGCGCGCCCCCGCCACGCCGCCGTTGCAGGTCACGCGTCGCTCCTCGATCAGGCGGGCAAGGCGCGACCGGGACAAATGGGCATCCGCTGGCACGTCGCGCGCGATTGCCTTATCGAGGCGCGGCGGCGGATTGGCCGCGATCAGGAAGCTGACGACCTGCGAGGAGATGGGCGTGTCGGACATGGAACCCCAATTGCCGGCCGATCTGCGCTTTCTGAAGGCGCTTGTCACGGTGCTGACGGCGGTAATGATCCTGGGCGTGATAACCATCGTCGCCGTGCTTGTCACGCGGCTGCCCGGGGCCGCCGTCGATGCCCCCGAGGCGCTGGCCATCCCGCCGGGCACAACCATCGTCGCCGTCACCCGCGCGCCGTCGTTCTTTCTGGTGACGACCGACGACGACCGCCTTCTGGTCTTCGACGTCGACGGCAGCTTCCGGCGCGAGGTCTCGCTCGACTAGGGCGGTTTCAAAGCAGCGGCGCCAGGCTGGGCCAGAGGCTCGCCACCAGCAGGGCCGCCATCGTCCAGTTGAATGCCCTGAGCCGCCCCGGCGACGTCAGGAACCGGCGCATCTGCACCCCCATGACCAGCCAGAGCGAGATCGACGGCAAGTTGACCACCGTGAAGACCGTCGCCACCGGCACCACCGCCCAGGGCCCGCCCGCCGTGTAAAGCGTCACCGCCGTCAGGGCCATCGTCCAGGCCTTCGGGTTCACCCACTGGAACGCCGCCGCCTGTCCGAAGGTCATGGGCTGTCCCTCTGCCGTCCTGCGGTCGGGGGGTGCGGCATTGGCGATCTTCCAGGCCAGCCACAGCAGGTAGACGACCGACACCACCGCCAGAGCCGTCTTCGCGACCGGCCAGCGCACAAAGATCTGCGCAAGACCCAACCCCACCAGCACGATCATCACCCCGAACCCCAGCGAGATGCCAAGCGCATGGGGCACCGACCGGACCACCCCGAAGTTCGCGCCCGACGCCATAATCATAAGGTTGTTGGGCCCCGGCGTGACCGAGGAGACGAAGGCAAAGGCCACAAGACCGAGGAAGAGATCGTATGTCATACGCCACACTCTCCCCCATCTGACCCGACAAGTCCTTGCGAAAATCGCGCCGCTTGCCCATAATTCGCAAGACATGCCCAGCCATGATAAAATTGACGACAGGATCTTGCGCCACCTCACCCACGACGGCCGGATCACCAATCAGGCCCTCTCGGACGCCGTGGGCCTGTCGCCCTCGGCCACGCTGCGGCGGGTGCAGGCGATGGAGGCGATGGGCCTGATCAAGGGCTACCGCGCCGTCATCGACCCCGAAAAGGCGGGCATCGGTTTCACCGCCTATATCGCCGTCGGCCTGAACGACCACACCAAGGCGGGGCAGGAATCCTTCGAGCAAGCCGTCGCAACCGCCCCCGAAGTCCGCGAATGCCACAATATCACCGGCAATGTGGAATACCTGCTGCGGGTCGAGGCGCGGGACCTCATCGCCTACAAGCACTTCCATACCGAGGTTCTGGGCGTCCTGCCCCAGGTCGCGCGCCTGACCACCTATGTGGTAATGGGCTCCCCCAAGGACGAACGCGGCTGACGGCTCAGGGCAGGAACAGGCTCATCCCCGCGCCCTGCCCCGCATTCGGTCGCGCCGCGAACCCGAAGCCCGCATAGAACTCTTCCAGACCCGTCGCCGCCATCAGGCCCACCGATATGCCCGATGAATGGGTCGCCCGCAGCCGCTCCAGCAGATCGCCGACAAGTCGCCGCGCGATCCCTTGACCGCGCCAGTCAGGGTGCACGATCACATCCTGAAGATAGAAATACAGCGCCCCGTCCCCGATCACCCGGCCAAGGCCCACCAAGGCCCAGTCCGACCGACACGTCAGGGTCAGCACACCGCCCGCCAGCGCCCGGCGCGCCTGTTCCCCTCCGATCTCGCCCCAGCCACAGGCCGCCCGAAACGCAGCGAACTCTTCGGCCGACGGCGCCGTCCATGCAAATCGCAAAGCGCTGTCCGTCATGTCTGGCTCCGCCTGTCCGGCCCTGTCCGGCACGTCCCTGCGGACACCACCGACCACAGAAGACTACCCGCCGGACGCCACTGGACCCCTGCGACACAAAGGACCGTCATATCCCTGTCACGAATCCGTCACCGGCGTGTAAGATAGCCCCCATAACACCCCGCTCGAACGGGGTGCGGCTGGGGGCCGCTTCCGCATGTTCGCCACATGAAGGAGAGATTGCCATGAAAGACCTCGATCACCTGAGCGCCGACGACTGGGACGAAGCCAAGTTCCCGCGTCCCCATACCTGCGACTTCGACGCCGTCGTCGAATCCGCCCTCAGCCGCCGTGGCTTCCTGTCGGGCGTCGTGGCTTTCGGCTCGGGCGCCGCCGCCCTGGGCACCGGCATCGCGGGCAGCCTTCTGTCCTCGACCTCCGCCGCCCGCGCACAGGGTGCCACCTTCCCGTTCGAAGCCCTGCCGATCCACACCGATGCCACCGTCCACGTGCCCGGCGGCTACGAATGGGACGTGCTGGTCCGTTGGGGCGACCCGCTCTTTTCGGATGCCGAGGCCTTCGATCCGACCACCGGCATCACCCTCGCCTCCTCCGACCGGGTCTTCGGCGAGAATACCGACGGGATGGAGGCCTTCACGGTCGATGGCCGCCAACTCATCGCCGTGAACCACGAATACGCCAATATCGACACGAACCTGCCGTGGAAGGGCGACAACGCCTTCACCGCCGATGACGTCACCATCCTGCAGCACATCCAGGGCGTCACCGTCATGGAAGTGGCCGAAGGGGCGGATGGCTGGGCTGTCGTCGTCGACAGCCCCTACAACCGCCGCATCCACCATAACACGCCGATGCGGATCGCGGGACCGGCCGCCGGTCACCCGCTGATGCGCACCTCCGCCGACCCGGACGGGGTGCTGGCGCTCGGCACGATGAACAACTGCGGCTCGGGCAAGACGCCGTGGGGCACCTATCTGACCTGCGAAGAGAACTTCAACGGCTACTTCGGAGCCTCCGATCCGGCCTCGGTCGAAACCCCGGGTCTCAAGCGTTACGGCGTCGCCGCCGAGGGCCGCTATGGCTACGAGCTGCACAATGCCCGCTTCGACGTCACCCAGGAACCCAACGAGCCGCACCGCTTCGGCTGGATCGTCGAAATCGATCCCGCCGACCCCGACAGCACGCCCGTCAAGCGCACCGCCCTGGGCCGCTTCAAGCACGAGAATGCCGCCTGCGCGATCGCTCCGAGCGGTCAGGTCGTCGTCTATCTGGGCGATGACGAGCGGGGCGAATACCTCTATCGCTACGTCTCGAACGGCACCTATACGCCGGGCGGGCCGACCGAGGGCCTGCTGGACGACGGCAAGCTCTATGCCGCGAAGTTCAACGACGATCTGACCGGCGACTGGGTCGAACTGACCCCCGAAGCGACGGGAATGGAAGCGGCCGAGATCCTCGTACATACGCGCATGGCCGCCTCGGCCGTGGGTGCCACCACCATGGACCGCCCCGAATGGGTCGCCGTGAACCCGGTTGCGGCGCAGGCCTATGTCGCACTCACGAACAACCGCAATCGCGGTGTGGGCAAGACCAATGCCGGCGGCGATCCGCTGGAGGTCAACGGCCCGAACCCGCGCGCGGAAAACAACTATGGCCAGATCGTCCGCTGGATGCCCGCGGGCGACGACCATGCCGCGGATCAGTTCGCCTGGGATCTCTACGTCATGGCGGGCAATCCCGTCGTGGGTCAGGGGCCCTACGCCGGGTCCGAGAACGTGACCGAGGGCAATCTCTTCAACTCGCCCGACGGGATGATGTTCGACACCACCGGCATGCTCTGGATCCAGACCGATGGCGACGACAGCAACGAAGGCCCCTTCACCGGCATGGGCAACAACCAGATGCTGGCGGGCGATCCGGCGAGCGGCGAAATTCGTCGCTTCCTGACCGGCCCGAAAGGGTCCGAGGTGACGGGCCTGACCTGGGCCGCCGACCTCAAGACGATGTTCGTCGGAATCCAGCACCCCGACGCGCCATTCCCCGATGGCGAAGGTTCCCTCCCCCGCTCGTCCATCGTGACGGTCAAGCGGACGGACGGGGCGCTGGTCGGCTGACCCCGCAGCCACACGACGAATCCTGGGCGCGCCGGCAACGGCGCGCCCTTTTTCTTTCGCGATTTCTGCCGAGCCGTTACCGCATGGCGCGCAGCGTGCGGGGGATGATCTCATACAACTCCCGCGCCGGAAGGCCCAAGGCGCTCTTCTCGGCGATCCACTTGCTTGTCGACGGGCCCGCGACCTCGTTGCTGATTGCACTGATCATCTCGTCGCTGAAGGTCAGTTCGATGATCTGCTTGTCCAGAAGCGCCGTATCCCAGGCCGCCATTGTCGAGCTGTTGTAGTTGTCGATGAAATGCTCCAGCGCCTCGTCCACCGACGACAGCAGCGCGATGCGGCTCGATGCCGGGAGCGTGTCCAGCGCCCGTTTGCTCACCACGATGGGGCAGTTTGCCGTCCCGGGGTTGAGGTTCGATGTCCACCAGACGGCGTTGTCCACGGTCTTGAAGGCCATGTGGGCGTGGGGCGCAAAGGCCACCGCATTGATTTCGCCATTGGTGAGCGCCGCGTTCACCTGCGGTGCCGGCAGGTTGACCGACGCCGCGCCCAGGGCCTGAACGGCTGCGCCGGTGCCGCCAGTGGCGCGGATCGTCATCTTCTCGAACGCCTCGATCGTCGTCGGCGGAGAGCCGACACCGATGATGTTGTATTGCGGTTGCGGGGTCGGCATCAGAAGCGTGGCGTTCCAGCGGGCAAGGTCCGCAATGACGGCCGGATGCTCATAAACGGCGCGCGAAACCGCCAGCTCCTCCCGAAGGGTCGACACCCCGAGGAACGGGAGTTCCAGCACCGTGATCGACGGGTTCTTGTCGGGATGGTAGCCCGCGCAGAACTGCGCCATCTCGAAGTCACCGGCGGCAATACCGTCAAGGTTCTCTCTGCTGGGCGCCAGCCCGCCATAGGACAGGTTCAGGGTCAGTTGTCCGCCCGTCTTCTCGTCCACCAGCTCGGCCAGCTTTTCCACATGCTCGGTGAAGGCGCGACGGTTTCCCCAGAGCGACACGTCCCAGACCACCGGCCCTGTCACGATGGACGCCTGGATGACCGGACAGGCCTCACCGATACATTCGAGGCCGGCGGCGCGAAGGCTCACTGTCCCCAGGCTGGTATCGATGGTGTAGACGTCGTCCTCGAAGGAGATCAGGTCTCCCGAGATATTGATCGAACTGCTGGTCGTGGACCGCAGCGTGATTTCCTGCGCGCTTGCCTGAAACGGCGTGAACAGCGCGATGCCAAGCGAACACGCCGAGACGACCAGGGACGTGCGCACTGCAGATTTTGGTTTCTTTTCCATTCGAGCCTCTTGTTTGCATCCTGCCCGGAGCCCCAATGGCGCGCAGTCGGATTTGTCTGTCGGTTCAACACTCCTGAAATCGTCAACAATGATTGGATAGCCGACAAATTGGGCAGGAATTTGCTCAAACACCGTCACAATGCTGGCCGGTATCGGGTCGCGCGGGGCGGTCCGGCGCACCCGTTCAGTGACGTTCGACAGGCGCCGGACACCCGGCGCGCCATAACCGCGAACACGGGCCGTTGCGCGCGACGACCCCGGCGACCGCAGGGGGTGCCTGTTTGTCTGTACGGGGGGTGTACGCGGGGTGTACCGGGGGTGACAGGCGTTTCAGCCATGAAAACAAAGGTTCTGCGCGCTCACTGCGGGAATTTGCCCGATTTCGTTTCCGTGCCGCGACCGTGTCCTGCTCGCATCAGTCGCGCCCGCCGGACGGCCGCTTTTCCGACTTGCAAAGACCTGCTGCCCGCCCGACGGACAACCAGCGACAGCATCCCGGCCGGGTCCAGAACCGCCACTTTCAAAAAGGCTCTGCACAGCTCCCACGGCATCCGCGCCGACCGTCTGGACAGGCAGTAGTTCACGAATCCCGACTGGATCTGGCGGGCCGTCAGAAGACCCTCCTCCCGACAAATCGCGAACCATTCCAATGATGCGCGGATGTTTCCTCGCTTCTGACTGATGCGGCCAAACCGGTCGCCGATGTCATACCAGGACAGCGATGACGGCACGTACCGAAGCGCAATCTCAGCCTGCTCCAGCCGCAGCACGAAGTCCCAATCCTGGTGCCGACGCAGCCCGGGACGAAACCGCACGGCCCGCGCGACATCCCGGGGCACGACCAGGGTCGACGTCTGAAGCGCACCCCTTTCGCAGAGCAGGAAATCCGCAAGGCTCCGTCCGTCCGCAGGCCCCTCCGCATTGTGATCCCCGATCAACACGCCGCCATTGCCGATCAGCAGGCAATTGCTGGCCGAAAACACCCGCGCCGACCCATCGGCATGCTCGAAATGGCACATCTGCGTCTGCAGTTTTTCGGGTAGCCACAGGTCATCGGCGTCCAGAAACGCAACCACCGCAAATTCCGCCAGATCAATTCCGGTGTTGCGCGCGGACGGCGCCCCCAGATTTCTGGAATGCCGGACGATACGCAGGGGACACGGCAGGTCGGGCAACCCGGACTCATCTATGCAATCGTCCGAGAAATCGTCGACGATGATGACCTCTGACGGCGGCAAGACCAGCGCAGCAACGCCGGACAAAGCCCGCGGCAATGTCTTCGCATTGTTGAAATACGGGATGACGACCGAGACGGAAGCCCTTGGTGATCCACCCTGATTCATTTCTATCACGTCCGATCTTCACGATTTACAACAAGCGGCTTTGGACACGGACGTCTCACCAACCCATGTCGAAATTTTTGCCATCTGGCAGCATCATTGCGGCGAAACACGGCGATACAACGCGCTAGACCGGCACAGGACCGACAAGGCGAGACTGCGGCGCGCCCGCCACAACGTTCCGTCAACACGCCGCGGCGGATACATCGCCACCCTCATTTCAACCCGGCCACCGTGTCGTGCCGGTGACAGGTCAGCACGTGGTCGTTCACCATCCCCGTCGCCTGCATCCAGGCATAGACGATCGTCGGGCCGCAGAACTTGAAACCCGCCGCCTTCAGGTCCTTCGACATCCGCACCGACACCGGCGTCAACGCAGGCACATCCGCCAGCGTTGCGGGCCGGTTCTGCAGAGGTGTCCCATCCACGTAAGCCCAGCACCACGCGCTGAAATCCTCGATCTCCAGATAGGCGCGGGCATTCCCGATGGTGGCCTCGATCTTGCCCCGATGCCGCACGATTCCCGGGTCGCCCAGCAACCGCGTCACCTCCGCCTCGCCCCAGGTCGCGATGACCTGCGGGTCGAAACCCTCGAAGGCCGCCCGAAAGGCCTCGCGCTTCTTCAGGATGGTGATCCAGCTCAGCCCGGCCTGAAATCCGTCCAGGATCAGCTTCTCCCAAAGCGCCCGCCCGTCCCGTTCCGGCACGCCCCATTCGGTGTCGTGATAGTCGCGGTAAATCTCCTCCGACCCCACCCAACCACATCGTTCCATTGGAGTTTCCCTCATGATCCATTCGTATTTGAAGGATTTTTCGCGCCATATCGACCGGAAAAAGCCCCTGTCCGTCCTCCCGTTTAACGAAGCCTGAACCATCCCCGTGCCATCCCCGACTCGGACAACAAGGATGACCGATGGCACGACGATCCTTCTCTGAACCGGGCACGGAAGACCCGTTGACCTACGCCGTCAACGAACGCGACAAGTCGATCTTGTCGATGGTGCGGTCCGCGCTCGCGACGGGCAACACCATGCTGGCCTTTCAACCCGTCATCGGGTCCGTCACCGGCGAACCGGCCTTCTACGAAGGATTGATCCGCATCCTTGACGACAGCGGGCGCATCATTCCTGCCAATCAGTTCATGGATGTCGTCGAAACCCAGGAACTGGGCCGCGAAATCGACTGCGCCGCCCTGCGCAACGGCCTCGGCGCGCTGGCCCGCCATCCGTCGCTGCGCCTGTCGATCAACATGTCCGCCCGCTCCATCGGCTATCCGAAATGGACCCAGATCCTCAAACGCTTCCTGACCCGGGACGAGACGATCGGCGAACGCCTGATCCTCGAAATTACCGAAAGCTCGGCCATGCAGGTGCCCGAACTGGTCAAGACTTTCATGGCCGACCTGCAGGACAAGGGCATCACCTTTGCGCTCGACGACTTCGGCGCGGGCCAGACATCCTTCCGCTATCTCAAGGAGTTCTACTTCGACATCATCAAGATCGACGGCCACTTCGTCCATGACTGCGACTCCGATCCCGACAATCAGTGCATCCTGAACGCTCTGATCACCATCGGGCAGCAGTTCGACATGTTCACCGTCGCCGAACGCGTCGAAACCCGGGGCGAGGCGCAGTTCCTGGTCGATGCGGGCATCGACTGCATGCAGGGCTATTATTACGGCGCGCCCGAAGTGCGCCCCTCCTGGTTCCTTCCGGCCAAGGCCGCGGGAATACGACAGGCCGGATGACGGTCACGCAATGCGGGCAAAGCCGCTCTTCGCTCAGAGCATTTGCCCAACCGGCTCGGGCGCGCTAATCCCAAGACATCTCTTGCAGCCGGGGTCTGTCACTCCGGGGCCTTACGCCCCCCTCCGGACTGCACCGGAAAGGATGTCAGAATGACCAAAGTCGTGATCGCCTCCGCCGCCCGCACCCCGGTCGGCAGTTTCCTCGGCAGCTTTGCCAACACGCCCGCCCACGATCTGGGCGCCGCAGTGATCGAGGCCGTGGTGGCCCGCGCGGGTGTCGACAAGTCGGAGATTTCCGAGACGATCCTGGGCCAGGTCCTGACCGCAGGACAGGGCCAGAACCCCGCCCGCCAGGCCCATATCAACGCCGGCCTGCCGCAGGAAGCGGCCGCCTGGGGCATCAATCAGGTCTGCGGTTCGGGCCTGCGGGCCGTCGCACTCGGCGCGCAGCACATCATGCTCGGCGACAGTCACATCGTCGTGGCCGGCGGCCAGGAGAGCATGTCCCTGTCGATGCACGCCCAGGCGATTCGCGCCGGACAGAAGATGGGCGACATGAAACTGGTCGACACCATGATCAAGGACGGCCTCTGGGACGCGTTCAACAACTACCACATGGGCCAGACCGCCGAGAACGTCGCCGAAAAATGGCAGATCAGCCGCGAAGCCCAGGACGAATTCGCCGTCGCCTCCCAGAACAAGGCCGAGGCCGCGCAAAAGGCGGGCAGGTTCGCCGACGAGATCACCGCCTTCACCGTCAAGGGCCGCAAGGGCGATACCGTCGTCGATCAGGACGAATACATCCGCCACGGCGCGACCATGGACGCGATGCAGAAACTGCGCCCCGCCTTCACCAAGGACGGCACCGTGACCGCCGCCAACGCCTCGGGCCTCAACGACGGGGCCGCCGCAACGCTGCTCATGTCCGCGGACGAGGCCGAAAAGCGCGGCATCGAACCGCTCGCCCGCATCGTCAGCTATGCGACCGCCGGTCTCGACCCGTCGATCATGGGCGTGGGTCCGATCTATGCGTCGCGCAAGGCGCTGGAAAAGGCCGGCTGGAAGGTCGACGACCTCGACCTGGTCGAGGCGAACGAGGCCTTCGCCGCCCAGGCCTGCGCCGTGAACAAGGACATGGGGTGGGATCCGTCCATCGTGAACGTGAACGGCGGCGCCATCGCCATCGGTCACCCCATCGGCGCTTCGGGCTGCCGCGTGCTCAACACCCTTTTGTTCGAGATGAAGCGCCGCAATGCCAAGAAGGGCCTCGCCACGCTCTGCATCGGCGGCGGCATGGGCGTCGCCCTCTGCGTCGAGCGTCCCTGACGGAACGGGGCCGGGCTCCGGCCCGGTCCTTGCGATGACCGACGCGCCCTATCCTTACCGGCAACTGGTGTTTTCCGGCGGCGGCCTGCGGTGCTTCTGGCACGGCGGGTTCCTCGAGGCATTCACCGAGACACGCGCCCTCCGCCCCGACCGCATCACCGGCAGTTCGGGGGGCGCGCTGTCGGCGGCGGCGTGGGTTCTGGGGGCCGAGCGTCGGTTGCGCGACATGTTCGCCGACGCGATGGCCGGGCTCGACTCGAACGTCACCCTCGACGATCTGGGCTCTGACGACGGGCGCTCGGTCCACCAGCGTACTTATGATGCCATTCTCGACAAACTGCTCGACGCATCGGCGTTGGCCCGCATCGCCGAAGGTCCCGCCTTCCAGATCAACGTCGCGACCCCCGGCACCTCCCGCGCGCCGACTGCCCGGGCCCTGTTGGGCGGAACGATCTATCAAGCGGAACAGCTGCTCTCGCCCACACCACGTCCCCGCCTGTCGACCCTTGCCGGGATGGAGCAGCGCCTGATCGACGCGCGACAGGCGGCGCAGAACGGAACCCTGGCCGACCTGATCCGCATGGCCGCGACCGTGCCGCCCGCGTTCCGCCCCGACGACTGGAACGGCGAGACGATCTTCGATGGCGGCATGGTCGACAAGGCCCCCATGCCCGACCCTGACGACGGCCCGACCCTTGTCCTGCTGACCAAGCGGTTTCATGCGCTGCCCGACGACGAAAATGGCCGGATCACCTTCGTGGAGCCGGGCGAGGACATTCTGCCGGGCCGCAAACTCGATTTCACCGACCCCGGCCTTCTTGTCGAAGCCTGGGATCAGGGCCGCGACGATGGACGCCGCTGGCGAAACAAAATAGCCTGAATTTCACAGAGGAGGAGACACAATGACTCGCATCGCACTCGTCACCGGGGGGTCGCGCGGAATCGGCGCGGCCATTTCCGAGGCGCTCAAGGCCCAGGGCTGCACCGTCGCCGCGACCTATGCCGGCAACGACGAGAAGGCCGCGGCCTTCACCAAGGAAACCGGCATCAAGACCTACAAGTGGAACGTCGGCGATTACGAGGCCTGCAAGGCCGGGATCGCCCAGATCGAGGCCGACCTCGGCCCCGTCGACATCCTGGTCAACAACGCGGGCATCACCCGCGACGCGCCCTTCCACAAGATGACGCCACAGCATTGGCACGAGGTCATGGACACCAACCTGAACGGCGTCTTCAACATGACCCACAACGTCTGGAACGGCATGCGGGAGCGCAAGTTCGGGCGCATCGTTACCATCAGCTCGATCAACGGGCAAAAGGGCCAGTTCGCTCAGGCCAACTATGCCGCCACCAAGGCCGCCGACATCGGCTTTACCAAGGCGCTGGCTCAGGAAGGTGCGCGCGCCGGAATCACCGTGAACGTCGTGGCCCCCGGCTACATCAACACCGAAATGATGAGCACGATCCCCGAAAAGGTGATGAACGAGGTGATCCTGCCGCAGATCCCCGTCGGTCGCCTGGGCGAGGCGTCGGAAATCGCGCGCGCCGTGGCCTTCCTTGCGTCGGACGACGCGGGCTTCATCACCGGCTCGACCCTGTCGGCCAACGGCGGCCAGTACATGAGCTGAGGCGCATCGCCGTCACATGAAAAGGCCCGGTCCCAAATCCATGGGGCCGGGCCTTTTTGTCGGCGACGTCGATCAGGCCGCGCGCATCCCGCGCAGCGGACGGGCCGATGGCAGGCGGAAGAAGCTGAACATCGCGCGGAAGGCTTCGGCACGCTCACGGCGGGCGCGGGCAAAGGCTTCGTCATAGGTGGTGGAGGTATGCGTCTCGAACATATCGGGTATTCCTTATGGTAAAGTGTCTCTTGTTGATCTCAATATGATGATCCCGATCACAACTTACAAACGAGACTTTCCAAACCATCGGACAAGTATTACTTAACTGACTATGACGGATCGCCTGCCCCCGCTGACCGCCCTACGCGCCTTCGAGGCCGCCGCCCGCCACCTGTCGTTTCAGGCGGCTGCGGGCGAATTGAACGTGACCCCGGCGGCCCTGTCGTTTCAGATCAAGTCGCTGGAGGATCATCTGGGCGCGCCGCTCTTCCGTCGCCTGAACCGCCGGGTGGAGCTGACCGAGGCCGGGGCGGCCCTTGCCCCGCATGCCTCCGAGGGGTTCCAGTCGCTCAGCGTCGGGTGGCGCGCGGCCAAGCGCACGCTCGACAGCGGGATCCTGACCGTTACGGCCGGCCCCGCCTTCACCTCGAAATGGCTGGCGCCCCGTCTGTTCAACTTCGCCGGGCGCCATCCGGAAATCGAACTGCGCTTTGCGGCGACCTTGCGGATGCTGGACTTTCGCACCGACGACATCGACATCGCGATCCGCTTCGGCCCCGACGACGATGCCCGCGACGACGGTCTTTACCGCGCGCTGACGATCGAGGAATGGGTGACGCCGATGATGCACCCCGACCTGGCCGCGCGCTTCCCGACACCCCAAAGCCTTCTGGACGCCAATATCATCTTTGACGATTCCCTCGCCTTTCTGAAGAATTCAGTCGATTGGTCCGACTGGCTCGGGGTTCACGATCTGGACGCCTCGGGCCTGCACGGCACGCATTTCAGTCAGGCCGACCACGCCATCGACGCCGCCCAATCAGGGGCCGGTGTCGTTCTGGGGCGCGTCACCCTGGGCGAGGCCGCGTTGCGGCAAGGCCAGCTGGTCGCGCCGTTTCCCACGGCGCTCATGCCTCGCGCCAGCTTCCGCGTGCTATGTCCGCTCGGGGCCGAGACCCGCCCCGCCACCCGCGCCTTCCTCGACTGGCTGGCCGAAGAGGCGGCGCGTCTGATCGACCACCGCACGGGCCGCGACATGATCCGGATGCCCTGACCGGCCACCCGCTGCGCGCAACGAAAAAGGCCCGCCGGTCGGGCGGGCCATCGTGTCGGATCAGGGTCGAGGTCAGTGCGACGCAGCGCTCGTCAGCTTTTCGATCTGCTGCTTGATCGCCAGTTTGCGCTTCTTCATCTCGGTCAGAGCGATGCTGTCGATGGCGGGGCTGCGCGCCTCCTCCTCGACCTGTCGAGAAAGGACATCATGCTTCTTCCGCAGTTCCGTCAGATGGGACGTGAGCGACATGGACTTCTCCTCTGATGTTTTGGGTGAGATCAGTGCACCACAAGTGTCATGCACCTGTCACGTCTTTTGATGTCACCTCGGCGGAATGTTGCAGCGCATTTGAATTAGCTTAACGGGAGCGCCTCTGCGTGCCGCAGCACGGCCTGGGCCGCGTCGGTATGGCTGTCACGGTCGCCCGTATGCGCCGCGCCCTCGTGCAGCACGAAGGGCGGCAACAGGCGAAGGGGCGCGCGCGCGCCCTTGCGACCTTGAAGAATGACGCGATTTGCGGGGGTTCCGGCCCGCCCGGCAATCGGCAGGACGATCAGCCCGCCAAGACGCTCGGCCATCGGCGTCAGGACATCCGCCAGGCGGTCGGCGCGCAGGATGAAGGTGACGCTTCCCTTCATCGTGACCCGGCGACAGGCCGCCTGTGCCCAAAGACTGACCGCGCCTGCCTCCGTTTCGCGCAGTGCTGTCTCGCGCGAGGTGTCCTGCGCCGCCGACCCCGCCCCGGCGGGAAAGTAGGGCGGATTGCAGATCACGTGATCGAAGGAGCGTTTGAGGGTCGGAAGACTGTCGAAGATATCGCCCGTCACCACATCAGCCGGACCGTTGCGCCGGGCAAGGTCCGCCGTGGCTCCATCCCGCTCCACCCCGGTCAGCGACAGGCCCGGAATACGGGCGGCGAGACAATACATCGCAGCGCCCACACCGCACCCCAAATCGAGCACGCTTTGCCCCGCCACCGCCGGACAGGCCGCCGCCACAAGCACCGCGTCAGAGCCCGCGCGAAACCCCCGGGCCGGTTGCCAAAGCTGCAAACGCCCGCCCAGAAAGGCGTCGCGGGTCAGCGCGGGCGCGTCATTCATTCGGTGACGGCGATGTCGTTGTCGCGCATCGCGGCCCGCGCCATGAACAGGTCACGGTCGGCCACCATCATGCGACGGGGCAGAATGCCGATGGATCCTTCGAGCGCGGAGATATTTGCATCCAGCACGAAGCACTCTATACCCTCGCCGTCCAGCAGGGCCGTGGCGAAGGCGATGACCGTAGGGTCGTTGGTGCGCAACAGTTCTTTCATGTCTGGACAGCTAGGGGCGACGGCCCCCCTTGTCGAGATAGGGACCGCATGACCGACGCCACCGCGATCAAGCCGCACGAGAGACTCGCCGCCGCCCTGTCGGACGACATGGAGGCCGTGGGCACCCTGATCCGCACCCGGATGGCCAGCGAACATGCCCCCCGCATCCCCGAGGTCACCGCCCATCTGGTCGAGGCCGGGGGCAAGCGGGTGCGTCCCCTTCTGACCCTCGCGGCGGCGCGGCTGTGCGGATACGACGGCGGCGATCACATCAAGCTGGCCGCGACGGTGGAGTTCATCCACACCGCGACGCTGCTGCACGACGACGTGGTCGACGAGAGCGCGCAGCGGCGCGGGCGTCCGACGGCGAACCTGCTGTGGGACAATCAGTCGAGCGTTCTGGTCGGCGATTACCTGTTCGCGCGGTCGTTCCAGCTGATGGTCGAATGCGGATCGCTTCGCATCCTCGACATCCTGGCCGGAGCGGCGGCAACGATTGCCGAGGGCGAGGTCCTGCAACTG
The DNA here is from genome assembly GCF_900113875.1 of Jannaschia pohangensis. Taxonomy (GTDB): domain Bacteria; phylum Pseudomonadota; class Alphaproteobacteria; order Rhodobacterales; family Rhodobacteraceae; genus Jannaschia; species Jannaschia pohangensis. Next base: position 416,864 of record NZ_FORA01000002.1, read on the forward strand.
ACCGCCGCGCGCAATCTGGCGACCACGGAAGAGACCTATATCAAGGTGGTGCGCGGCAAGACCGCCGCCCTGTTCGAGGCGGCCTGCAAGGTGGGAGGTGTCGTGGCGGATGCGTCCGAAGATCACGTCGCGGCGCTGGCCGAATTCGGCGACGCGCTTGGCGTGTCGTTTCAGATCGTCGACGACTGGCTGGATTATGGCGGGGCGGGCGAAGGGATCGGCAAGAACCTGGGCGACGATTTCCGCGAGGGCAAATTGACCCTGCCCGTCATCCGCGCCGTAGCACGGGGCGACGCGGAGGAGCGGGCCTTCTGGAAGGCGGCACTTGAGCAAGGGAAGGCCGACGACCTGGACCGGGCGCGCGCCATCCTGGCGCGGCATGGCACGCTGGAGGAGACCCGGCTGGAGGCGCTGGCCTGGCGCGACCGGGCGAAGGCGGCCTTGATGCGCCTGCCCGAAAGCGAGTTGCGCGGGATGTTGGCCGATCTGGCGGACTACGTGGTGGCGCGGGCCAACTGAGGCTCGGGTTACCCCGCACGTGGGGTTACCCATGGGTAACCGTAAACAACTGATTAACTTAATTTTTCGTTAACGGCGCGACCTAGAACAGGCTGCAGGCCTGCACCCACCAGCCGCCGCGCGCCATGCTTTGGGCCGCGTCCTCGGCCGCGATCCGGCTGGGCCAAAGACCGAAGCATGTGGCCCCCGACCCCGACATCCGGGCCAGGGACGCGCCCGCCTGCCGCAGGGCGGACAGCACATCCGCGATGCCCGGTGCTATGGCAAGGGCCGGGGTTTCAAGGTCGTTGCGTTGCGCCGACAGCCAGTCCGTCAACGCCGTCGCATCGGGCCAGTGGGGCAGATCACCGTGGCCCGCGTTGTCGGCGGTCGCCATACGGGCAAAGACCGCGCCCGTGGGCACCGCAAGGCCGGGGTTGACCAGAACGCCGTGCAGACGCGGCAGGGTCACCGGGTCGACCGCGCCGCCGATGCCGCGCATCCGGGCCGCGCGCGCGCCCATGCAGACGGGAACATCGGCCCCGAGGGTCAGCAGCGCCGCGACCCCGGGATCGGCCCCGACGAGGCGCAGGGCGGCGGCGGCATCCGAGGACCCGCCGCCGATGCCTGCAGGGTGGGGCAGCGCCTTGGTCAGGGTGACGGCGCGGGGCTGACCGGCCAGGGCCAGCGCGCGGCGGATCAGGTTCGTGTCGTCGGTGGGGACGCCGGCGGCGAAGGGGCCGGTCACCCGCAACGCGTCACCGGGCGAGACCGAAAGGCCATCGCCCACATCGGCGAAGGCCACCAGCGAGTCGAGCAGGTGATAGCCGTCGGCGCGCCGCCCCGTCACATGCAGCGTCAGGTTGACCTTGGCGGGCGCAAAGCCCCGAAGGGCCTCGCTCACTCGTTTGCCGCCTCGATCGGGCCTGCGCCGCCCTCTTCCTCGAGCACGACGTCGAGGCCGACTTCCAGCTTGCGGCGAATGCGGTCCTCCTGCTCTTCGGGGTCGAGGCTGAGGGCGCGCTTCCACTGGAATTCCGCCTCGCGCTGGCGGCCCACGGTCCAGAGCACGTCGCCCAGATGGTCGTTGATGAGCGGATCGAGCGGGCGCAGTTCCACGGCCCGCTCCATCGGGGCGACCGCCTCTTCGTAGCGACCGAGGCGATAGAGGACCCACCCGAGGGAGTCGGTGATGTAGCCGTCGTCGGGCCGCCCCGCGACCGCGCGTTCGATCATGTCGAGCGCCTCGTCCAGCTTCATCCGCTGCTCCACCAGGCCATAGCCCAGGTAGTTCAGCACGTTCGGGTCTTCGGGGTTCAACTCCAGCGCGCGACGGAAGTCGGACTCGGCCCCCTCCCAATCGCCGGTCCGTTCGCGGGCGATGCCGCGGGCATAGTACAGGAACCAGTCGCGGGGCGTGATCTCGCCCTGCATCTCGATGGTGCGATCATAGCCCGCGGCGGCTTCCTCGAAGCGCTCAAGCCTGCGCAGCGCATCGGAATAGGCCAGCCAGACGGAGGGTTCGTCGCCGTGGGAGCGGGTAAGGGCCTGGAACACCTCGAGTGCGGCTTCGGTCTTGTCGGCGGACAGCAGCACCTCGCCCCGGGCGATTTCCGCCCCGAAGAAGGACGGATCGTCAGAGGGCACGGTAGCCAGGACGTCGTTGGCCAGATCGTATTGGCCCTGCTGCTCCAACAGATTGGAGACAAGGATAAGGCCGTCGACATGGTCGGGGCGCAGCGCGACGGCCGCCCGGGCGTTGAGCAGGGTGAAGGTGGTCGAGCTTTCGCCCACCAGAAGGGCGGCAAGGGTGAAATAGGCCTCGGCCGCGCCGTCGGTCGCGCTCCGGACCATGTCGAAGGGCACGGGCGCGCCCGCGTCGAGGCGGCGGGCCAAATCCTCCAGCATGGGGCTGTTGGTCGCCTCATTGGCCTGGGTCAGCAATTCGCGGGCATCGTCGGCGCGGTCCAGTTGGACCAGCACCTGCACGTGGGCGGCGATCATCCGGGTGTTGGCGCTGAGCGGGCCATGGGCGCGCCCCGAGAAGATCTCGTCCGCACCCTCGTAATCGCCGGCCAGCGCCAGGGCGAGAGCCTTGTGCTGATAGGCGAAGGTGGCAAAACCCTCGGCCTCGGCCATCGTGTCGAAGGCGGCAAGGGCCTCGTTCATCTCGCCCGCGCCGGCGGCGATCCAGGCGGCGAGCAACCCGTCCAGAAGCGCGCCCCCGACGCCGTCCTCTTCGAGCAGGGCCGGAGCCTCGGAGAAGTTGCCGTCGCGCAGGAGCGTGACCATTCGGGCGCTGTCGCTGAACTGGCTGGGCTGGCCTGCGGCGGCCAAGGCATCGGCGGCCTCGACCGCCTTGTCGAAACGCCCGAGGACCGAGAAGATGATGACGGCGTTCTCCAGGACACCGGCCGTCGCCTCGTCGCGCCGCATGAGCCGGGCGTAATACTCGCCCGCCGCCGCATAGTCGTTGGAATAGCCGGCGATCCGCGCCGCGAGATACGGCCCCGCGATCCCCTGGGCCGTGGCGGCCATGGGTGTCAGGAGCGTGGCGGCCAGCAAAAGCGATCGAAACATCAAGAACCCCTTTCAGGCGGGTCTTCGCATGGGTTTCGATCAAGCTAGGGGTGCAAGCGCTCGGATGCAACGCGCGCCCTGCCGCAAGGCGCACGTCTTTCAAGGATGTGACCGCCGTGGAGCGTCACATGTTGGGGTAATTCGGCCCGTCGCCACCCTGCGGCGTGGTCCAGACGATGTTCTGACTGGGGTCCTTGATGTCGCAGGTCTTGCAGTGAACGCAGTTCTGGAAGTTGATCTGGAACCGGGTATCAGCGCCCTCGCCCACGAATTCGTAGACCCCCGCCGGGCAATATCGCGCCGACGGACCGGCGTATTTTGGCAGGTTCACCTTCACCGGCACATCCGCATCCTTGAGGGTCAGATGCGCGGGCTGGCTTTCTTCGTGGTTGGTGAAGCTGAAGGCGACGTTGGTCAGCCGGTCGAAAGACAGCACGCCATCGGGCTTGGGATAGTCGATGGGCTTGTGCTTGGAGGCCTCTTCGGTGGCGGCGGCGTCGGTCTTTCCGTGGTGCATCGCGCCAAGCGGGTTCCAGCCGGTCACGTTGGCCACCCACATGTCGGCCCCGCCCGCCATGAGCGATGCGATCAGCCCGTGCTTGGACCAGAGCGGTTTGACGTTCTGGACGCGCTTGAGATCCTTGGCGATCGGACCGGTGCGGACCAGCGCCTCGTAGCCGTCCAGAAGGTCGCCACCCCGCCCGGCCTGGATCGCGGCAAAGGCGGCTTCGGCGGCGGCGATGCCCGACAGCATGGCGTTGTGGTTGCCCTTGATGCGCGGCACGTTGACCATGCCTGCGGCACAGCCCAGAAGCGCGCCGCCCGGGAATTCCAGTTTCGGCATCGACTGCCAGCCGCCTTCGGTGATGGCACGCGCGCCGTAGGCCACGCGCTTGCCGCCCTCGAGCAGGTCGGCGACCATCGGGTGATGCTTGAACCGCTGGAATTCCATGTAGGGGAACAGGTGCGGGTTGCGGTAATTCAGGTGGACGACAAAGCCCACGTAGACCTGGTTGTTGTCGAGGTGATAGATGAACGACCCGCCGCCCGCGTTCTTGCCAAGCGGCCAGCCCATGGTGTGAACGACCTTGCCGGGGCGATGCTTTTCGGGGTCGATCTCCCAGATTTCCTTCATGCCGAGGCCGTATTTCTGCGGCTCGCTCTTGGCGTCCAACTCGTATTTGGCGATGACCTGCTTGGACAGGCTGCCGCGCACGCCTTCGCCCAGGAAGACGTATTTGCCGTGCAGCTCCATCCCCGGCTCATAGTTGGGGCCGTGGGTGCCGTCGGGGTTCTTGCCGAATTCGCCGGCCACGACGCCCCTGACTTCGCCGTTGTCGCCGTAAACCAGTTCGGAGCAGGACATGCCCGGGAAGACTTCGACGCCAAGCGCCTCGGCCTGTTCGGCCATCCAGCGGCAGACGTTGCCCATGGAGACGATGTAATTGCCGTGGTTGTTCATCAGGGGCGGCATGACCGCATTGGGGACGCGAACCTTCCCCGCCTCGCCCAGAATATAGAATGCATCGGAGGTCACGGGCACGGTGATCGGCGCGCCCTTTTCCTTCCAGTCGGGGATCAGCTGATCGATGCCCGCAGTGTCCAGAACCGCTCCCGACAGGATGTGCGCCCCCACTTCGGAGCCCTTTTCCAGAACCACGACCGACAGATCCGCGTCCAGCTGCTTGAGCCGGATCGCAGCCGACAGGCCGGCAGGTCCGGCGCCCACAATGACGACATCGTAATCCATCGTTTCGCGTGTCGTATCGGTCATCGGTGCCGTTCCTTCCGGGATGTGAAAAAGCCTGCCTTCATATGCGGGTGGCCGCCAGACAGGTCAATCGCCGCGCAACATAGTGTCGCAGCGTTTCCGGGCGGTTCGCGCCCCCTGCGGCATCGTGGACGCGGCGGGCCCCGCGTCTGGGCAGTTTCCACCGGCCACCGGGTCGGATAAGGGAACGCGACCCTGAATCCCGGAGGCCGACATGAAACCGATCCGCATCATCTGGCTTCTGCTCTGCGTGGCGGGCGTGATCCTGCCCATGCGGTATTTCCTGCCCTGGCTGTCGGCCAACGACTGGGACCTGGGCGCGATGATCGACGCCTGGCATGTGAACGACGCGGCCAGCGGGCTTGTCTGGGATCTGACGGTGGCGGCCATCACCCTGACGGTCTGGATCGTCTGGGAATGCTGGAGCACGAAGCGCTGGCTCGGCCTTGTCGCCATTCCCGCCACCTATTTCGTCGGCGTGTCGCTTGGCCTGCCGCTCTACCTGTTTCTGCGGAGCCGTTGATGGACCACTTCCTGTATCGCGACGGTGTGCTGCACGCCGAAGACGTGCCCTTGACCGAGATTGCGCGGCATGTCGGCACCCCGGCCTATGTCTATTCCGCCGCCACCCTGCTGCGGCATTTCAAGCTGTTCGACGATGCACTGGCCTGGGGGCCGCATCTGGTCTGCTATGCGGTCAAGGCGGCGAGCAATGTCGCCATCCTGAAACTGCTGGGTGATGCGGGCGCGGGGATGGATGTCGTGTCGGAGGGCGAATACCGCCGCGCCCGCGCCGCGGGCGTGCCAGGCGACCGGATCGTGTTTTCCGGCATCGGCAAGACCGAGACCGAAATGCGCCACGTGCTTGCGGGCGGCGTGCGCCAGATCAATCTCGAGAGCGAGCCCGAGATGCGCCTTCTGTCGCGCATCGCCACCGAGATGGGCGTGACCGTGCCCGTGACCGTGCGCGTGAACCCGGACGTGGACGCCAAGACCCACGAGAAGATCGCCACCGGCAAGTCCGAGAACAAGTTCGGCATCCCGATCGCCAAGGCCCGCGCCGTCTATGCCGAGATCGCGACGCTGCCCGGGCTGCGGGTGGTGGGGATCGACGTGCATATCGGCTCGCAACTGGTCGACCTCGACCCCTTTCGGCAGGCGTACCGCAAGGTGGCCGACCTGACCGAAGCGCTGCGCGCGGACGGGCACAGCATCGAGCGGCTGGATCTGGGCGGGGGCCTTGGCATTCCCTATGCGCGGTCGAACCTCGCCCCGCCGGTGCCGCAGGAATACGGGCAGGTCATCCAGGAGGAAGTCGGGCACCTCGGCTGCGAGATCGAGATCGAGCCGGGGCGGCTGATCGCGGGCAATGCGGGCATCCTGATGACGCAGACCATTTTCATCAAGGAGGGCGAGGGCCGCGATTTCCTGATCGTGGATGCCGCAATGAACGACCTGATCCGCCCGGCGATGTACGGCGCGCATCACGACATCGTCCCGGTCATCGAACCCGCGCCGGGCGCCGAGCAGCAGCCCTATGACATCGTCGGGCCGGTCTGCGAAAGCGGCGACACCTTCGCCAAGGGCCGCCATATGCCGCAGGTCGGGTCAGGCGACCTGATCGCGTTCCGGTCGGCAGGGGCCTATGGCTCTGTTATGGCAAGCGAATACAACTCCCGCCCGCTGGTCCCCGAGGTGCTGGTCCAGGGCGATCACTACGCGGTGATCCGCGCTCGCCCCACCTTTGACGAGATGATTTCGAGAGATACCATTCCCGAATGGCTCGACTGACACTAGGTTGAGGGAAACGACCACATCAAGGGGACCCCGGTGGCCGACAAACGACCCGACGTGACGCGCCAGCTCTGGCTGACCCGGATGGGCCTTTGGGCCGAACGGATCACCCGTGCGTTCTGGCCTGCGTGGACGGCGGGGTTCGCCGCGCTGGCGGTCTGGGCGTCGGGGCTCATGCCGGATGCGGCGGAATTGCTGGCCGTTGTGGGCCTTGGCATTCTTGCGCTGGTCCTGGCCGGTTTGGGTCTGCGCGGCTTTCGGGCGCCCACGGCGGGCGAAGCGCGGACGCGGCTGGACGCCACCCTGCCGGGTCAACCGCTGGCCACTCTGGACGACGACATGGCCATCGGGGCGGGCGATGCCGGGGCGGCGGATGTCTGGGCCGCGCATCGGCGGCGCATGGCCGAACGGCTGGCGGGTGCGAAACCCGTGCCCCCCGACCTGCGCGTGTCGCGGCGCGATCCCTATGCGCTGCGCTACATGGCCGTGCTGCTGGCCGCCGTCGCGCTGATGTTCGGCACGCTCTGGCGCGCGCCGGTGATGCCCGACCTGCCCGGTGTCGCCGAGCAGGTCGCCGCCGGTCCCGCTTGGGAAGGCTGGCTCGAGCCGCCGCGCCACACCGGTCTGCCGACGCTCTACCTCAACGATATCGCGCCCGGACCCGTCGAAGTGCCGCAGGGCACGCGAGTCATCATGCGCCTTTATGGCGAAGTGGGCGCGCTGTCGGTCACCGAAACCGTGTCGGGGCGCGACGTGGTCGACCCGTCCGAAGCACTGCAGGAATTCACCGTCACCCAGTCGGGCACGCTGACCGTCGACGGGGTCGAGGATGCGCCGCTCTGGACCTTGACGGCGACGCCGGATGCAATGCCCGAAGTCTCGCTGAACGGCGAAGCGGTTTACGAGCATCCCGATCAGATCCTGATCCCATGGCAGGCCCGGGACGATTTCGGGATCACCTTTGGCGAAGTGACGCTGGCCCTCGACCCCGAGGCGTCGGACCGCGCCCATGGCCTGGCGATCGAGCCGGAACCCCGCGACTCCGAGACATTCGACCTGGCCCTGCCGATCTCGGGCGACCGGACGGAGATCGAGGAAATCTTCCGCGAGGATCTGACCCGTCACCCGCTGGCCGGGATGCCCGTCACCGTCACCCTGCTGGTGCGCGACGCCGCCGGGCAGGAGGGGACACATCTGGGCACGATGATCCTGCCGGGGCGCGCGTTCTATGATCCGGTCGCCGCCGCCCTGATCGAGCAGCGCCGCGATCTGAACTGGTCCCGCGCCAACCGCGACCGCGTCGCGCGCCTGCTGAGGTCGGTGACGTGGAAGGCGGACGGGACGTGGAACAACCCGACCGCCTATCTGATCACCCGGATGGCGATCCGGCGGCTGGACGAAGGTCCGCTGACCATCGAGAGCCGGGACGAGATTGCCGAAATGCTCTGGCAGGCCGCCGTGCGGATCGAGGACGGGTCGCTCGACTCCGCCCTAGCCCGTCTGCGGGAGGCCCAGGAGCGGCTGAGCGAGGCGATCCGTCAGGGGGCCTCGCCCGAGGAAATCCAGCGCCTGATGGCCGAGATGCGGCAGGCGATGGACGACTATACCCGCCAGTTGGCGCAACAGGGTCAGCAGGGCCAGCAACAGCAGCAGGCTCAGGGCGAGACGCAGGAAATCACGCCGGACATGCTCGACCAGATGATGCAGCGCATCGAAGAGTTGATGGCGCAGGGCCGCACCGCCGAGGCGCAGGAATTGCTGCGACAGCTTCAGGAAATGATGGAGAACATGCAGGTGACCCAAGGCCAGGGCGGCGGTCAGGGCGAGCCGGGCGAGGGTCAGCAGGCCATGGACGAGCTGCGCGAATCCCTGCGCGACCAGCAGGAGCTGAGCGACGAGGCCTTCCGTGAATTGCAGGAGCAGTTCGGCGAGCAGGGGCAGCAGGGCCAACAAGGGCAGCAGGGCCAGCAAGGACAACAAGGCCAGCAGGGTCAGGGTCAACAGGACGGCCAGGGCCAGCAATCCGGTCCCGGCCAACCCGGCCAGCAGGGTGAAGGTCGCCCCTCCGATCAGCCCGGACAGGGCGGCGGCGGACGCGAGCAGGGTCAGGCACAGGGTCAGGGCGGCAGCCTTGCGGATCGTCAGCAGGCGCTCCGTCAGGGCATCGACGCCCTGCGGCGTGGCCTGCCCGGAGCCGGAACCGAAGCGGGCGACGCCGCCCGTGACGCCCTGGGCCGCGCCGAAGACGCCATGCGCGACGCCGAGGAAGACCTGGCCGACGGCAACCTGGGCGGCGCCCTCGACGACCAGAGCCGGGCGATGGATGCGCTGCGCGACGGGATGCAGGAGTTGGGCCGCGCCCTTGCCGGCGATCGCGCGCCCGAAGGCGAGCAGCAGCAGGGCGGCGCAGACGGACAGGGTCAGCCCCGCGGCGCGCGCGGCATCGACCGCGACCCGCTCGGGCGGCAATCCGGTCAGGGCAGCCAGCTTGGCACCGGGGAAAACATGCTCGACGGTCCGGACGCACAACGCCGCGCGCGCGACCTGATGGACGAGATTCGCCGCCGCTCCGGCGAGCGGGAACGCCCGCAGCTGGAACTCGACTACCTGCGGCGCCTGCTCGATCGGTTCTGACGTCCGACATTCCGAAATAGACGCCCGATTTCCGGCGGCACGCGCCGTCGGGCCGGGCTATTCAGGCCCATGCTGTTCGACCTGCCCGATGATGATACCCTGTACCGCGCCCTGATCGCGCGGGACGACCGCTTTGACGGACAGGCCTTCGTCTGCGTCGCGACAACCGGCATCTTCTGTCGGCTGACCTGCCCCGCGCGTAAACCGAGGCGCGAGAATTGCACCTTTCACCCAAGGACCGCCGATTGCCTGAGCGCCGGTTTCCGCCCCTGCAAGCGGTGCCATCCGCTGGCCCCCGTGGCGCAGGCCGATCCCGCCGTGACCCGCCTTCTGGCCGCCGTCGACGCCGACCCCGACCGCCGGTGGACCGAGACGGCCGTGGCCCGCATGGGGTTCGATCCGTCGACGGTGCGGCGCGCGTTTCAGCGGCATTTCGCCATGACCTTCCTGCAACTGGCGCGACAACGGCGCGTGTCATTGGGGGTTTCGGCGCTGGCGGACGGCGACCGGGTCATCGCCGCGCAACATGCGGCGGGGTTCGAATCGCCCGCCGCCTTCCGCGTGGCCTTTGCGCGATTGCTGGGATGCGCGCCCGGGGCGCTGTCGTCCGACCCGCTGCTCTGGGCCGACTGGATCGCCACGCCGCTGGGCGACATGGTGGCGGTGTCCAGCCGGACGCATCTGCACCTTCTGGAGTTCGTGGACCGCCCCGCCTTGCCCGCCGAATTGCGACGCCTGCGCACGGCGACGAAGGGCGCGCTCGGGTTGGGACCCACCGATCCGACGCGGCAACTGCGCGGCGAATTGGCCGCCTTTTTCGAGGGACGGAGTGCGAGGTTCGAAACACCGCTCCATCTGGACGGCAGCGCGTTTGCCCGGATCGTCTGGGACGCCCTGCGCGCGATTCCGGCAGGCGAGACCCGGAGTTATTCCCGCCTTGCCCGCGACATTGGCCGACCCGAGGCCGTGCGCGCCGTGGCCCGCGCGAACGGCACCAACCAGATCGCGCTGCTCGTGCCCTGTCACCGGGTGATCGGGGCGGATGGCGCGCTGACCGGATACGGTGGCGGGCTTTGGCGCAAGCAGCGGTTGCTTGAAATCGAAGCGCAATATCTCTCTGAAGGACGCCCCGAATGACCAAAATGACCGACAGGATCGCCCGCCTGCACGCCCTGCACCGGCGCGGTGATCCGCTGATCCTCTGCAATGTCTGGGACGCGGGCAGTGCCACCGCCGTGGCGCGTGTCGGCGCCAGGGCCATCGCGACCAGCAGTTGGGCCGTCGCCGCAGCCCGCGGGTTGCCCGATGGGCAGGCCGTCACGTTTGACGCGCTGATCGCCCTGACCGAAACACTGGCCGCGGCGACGGACCTGCCGGTCAGCGTCGACGTTGAGGCGGGATACGGTGACACGTCCGATGCGGTGGCCGCGAATGTGATGCGGGTGGAGGGGGGCGGGGCCAGCGGCGTCAACCTGGAGGATCAGGTGATAGACGGCCCGGGCCTGATCGGGATCGCGGCGCAGCTCGCACGGATCGCCGCCATCCGCAACCGGGGCGTCAAACTGTTCCTGAACGCCCGCACCGATGTCGTGTTGAAAGCCGCAAAGGATACGGTCCACGCCGACCTGTTGCCCGAAGTGATCGCTCGGGGGCAGGCCTATGCGGCGGCGGGCGCCGATGGGTTCTTCGTGCCCGGGCTGACCGCGCCCGACCTGGTGGCGCGGGTCTGCGATGCGGTCGCCTTGCCGGTCAACGTGATGGTGACGGAACTGACGGCGGATCTGTCCCCCCTGACGGGCGTCGGCGTTGCGCGGATCAGCCGGGGCCCCGGCCCCTATCTTGCGGCGATGGCAACGCTGGAGAAGATGGCATCCTAGGGATCGGGCGAGATCGAATCCGTCAACGCCTCGACCCCGGAGGCAAGCGAGACGCGCTGCGCATCGACCCAGGCCACGTAGTTGGTCAGGATGTCGCCGAGTTGCGGCGCGGCGGCCGCGATCTGATCGGCGAAGACATAGACCGCGATCAGGATCACGATCACCAGGAAGGCCACGACGAACCCGATCCGGAAGCCGGACATGCGCTTCTGCCGGGGTTCCACTTCCTCGGCGTCGTCGACCTCGCCCGCTTCTGCGGCGGCTTCGGCGGCGCGCTCATCGGGGCGCAGGGACGAATTGATCTCTTCGATATCGGGCAGCAGTTCCTTGCGCGCCGCACGGGCCGACAAGGGGGCGGCGGCGGCGGCCAGCGCTTCGCCCGCCGATCCATCGGAGGATGTGTCGGAGGCCCCGTCGGAGGCCGGATTGGCCGCGCGGAGGGTTTCGGCGATGACATCCGCGATGTCGTCGTCCGATTGCTCGTCATTGGACTGGGGCAGGACTGTCGATTGACGACGGCCTCGCGCGCGCTCCGCCGCACTGTTCAGACGGGAACGTTCGGCCGCGGCAACGGCGCGCGGATCGCCTTCGTCCATGATCTCTGCGTCGGGCACGCCGGTCGAGGTCTGCTTGGCACCGGAGCGCAGACGCTCGGCGCGTTCCCGTTCCTCGCGCAGGATGTCGAGGGTTTCGGCATCGGGTGTGGGCCGTTGGGGCCTGGCGGCGCGGGCGTTGGCATTCGCATCCGCTTCTTCGCGCGGGAGGGGACGGCTGGGGCGGCGGCGCTCGCCCGGTGGCAGTGCCTCACGGCCCCGGCCTTCCTGAAACCAGGTGGTCCCGCAATTCGAACATTGCACATCCCGACCTTCCGCGGGGATCATGTCCTGGCCGACTTCGTATTTGGCTTGGCAATTGGGGCAGGTGATGCGCATTCGCTGCTGTCTCGTCATTCTTTCCGGCGGCGGAACAATTCCCATTACCGCGCCCGATTGACAACAAAGTGTCAACCCTGAGGGAGGACCACCCGGCGCGATTTGTGACCTTTGGGCATAGATCAACGCGGATTGCGTCGAAATCATGGCTGGGGCACAAGCGCCGGAACGCAACGGGGACCACTTCGTGATCGAGCTTCAGGGCGCAGGATATTCCTATGACGGAACCGGATTGCTCAGCGATCTGACCACGGCCTTTGCGCCGGGCTCGTTCCAGTTCCTGACCGGGCCGTCCGGCGCGGGCAAGTCGACCCTGCTCAAACTCTGCTACGGCGAGCTGAAACCGACCAAGGGCGCGGTCCTGCTGGACGGGCGCGACAGCCGACAGGTTGGCCGCGACGGCCTGGCGCGGCTCAGGCGGCGGATCGGCGTGGTGCATCAGGATTGCCAGTTCGTCGATCATCTGACGGTGCGCGACAATGTCGCCCTGCCGCTGACGGTGGCGGGGCGCGATCCTGCGGCGGAGGCCACGAACCTGGATCAACTGCTGGGCTGGGTCGGGCTGGCCAACAGGGCCAATGCCACGCCGCCGCAATTGTCCGGAGGGGAGCGTCAGCGCGCGGCCCTGGCCCGCGCGATCATCATGGACCCCGATGTCATCATCGCCGACGAGCCGACGGGCAACATCGATTGGGAGATGTCGCAGCGCCTGCTGGCCCTGCTGGCCGAGCTGAACAAACTGGGCAAGACCATCCTTGTCGCGACGCACGATCTGGCGCTGATCCGGGCGGCCAAGCCGCTGGTGGCGGCGCGCGTCCTGCGGCTGGCCGGTGGCACGCTGACCACGGCGGGGGCCGAATTGTGAGCCGCCTGCGCCTTCTTCTCAACCGGCTGGTCACCCATCTGATGGACCGGATGTTCGGCGACTGGCAGGCCGACCGCGTGGTCCCGCCCACGGGCCAGACCGTCTGGCTGACCGTCTTCGCCGCCGCCACGATGGCCTATCTGGCGGTCTTCGCAATGGCGCTCGCGCTGGCGACCGGGCGACTTGCCGCGACCTGGGAGGCGGACCTGGCGCAGGCCGTGACCATCCGCATCACCGCACCAGACGCGCAGGCCGATGCGCAGGTGGCCGCCGTACTGACCCTGCTCGGCACGACCGAAGGGGTCGAGACGGCGCGCGCGCTGGATGCCGACGACCAGAAGGCGCTGCTGGCCCCCTGGCTTGGCACGGACCTGCCGCTCGACCGTTTGCCGCTGCCGCGTCTGGTCGAGGTGGTGCAGGACGGCGATCTGGACGTCGAGGGCCTGCGCCTGCGCCTGGTGGCCGAGGTGCCGGGCGCCGTTCTGGACGACCACGGCCGCTGGCGCGAGCCGCTGGTGCGGGCGGCGGGCGGGCTGCGCACCCTGGGCTGGTCGGCCCTGGCCTTGATCGCCGCGACGCTGGCCGCCGTGGTGACGCTGGCCGCGCAATCGGCCCTGTCGGCCAATGCGCAGATCATCCGGGTTCTGCGTCTGATCGGGGCGCAGGATGCCTATGTCGCGCGCGCCTTCACCCGCCGCTTCACCCTGCGCGCCGCCGCCGGGGCGGCCTTCGGCACGGTCGCGGGGCTTGTCACCATCGCCTTCCTGCCCGAGGCGGAAACGGCGGGCGGCTTTCTGACCGGCCTCGGCTATCGCGGTGTGGGCTGGCTGATGCCGGTGCTGATCCCTTTCTTTGCGGGCCTCATGGCCTTTTTTGCCACCCGCCGTGCGGCCTTCCGCGCGCTGGTCCGTTTCGAATAGGAGCCCGCGATGCAGCACGTCAAATCGATGTTCTTCAACCTGCTGATGTATATCTGGATGCCGATCTGCGGGCTGCTCTATGCGCCCTGGGCCATCGCCTCGCCCGAGGGGGCGCGGGCCGGTTGCGACGCCTATGCGAGCACGACGCTCCGGATGCTGGCCGCCATCACGGGCCTGCGCACCGAGATCCGGGGCGAGGTGCCGACGGGCGGGTGTCTGGTGGCGGCCAAGCACCAGTCGTTCCTCGATATCATCCTGATCTGGAACCCCCTGAGCCGTCCGTTCTTCATCATGAAATCGATCCTGCGCTTTGCGCCGGTCTTGGGCGTCTATGCGTTGCGGCTTGGCTGCATCCCCGTGCATCGCGGCAAGCGGACCGAGGCGATCCGCCTGATGCTGGCCGAAGTGAAGTCGGGCAAGCGCGATGGCGGCCAACTGCTGATCTATCCGCAGGGCACGCGCGTGGCCCCGGGTGTCAAGGCGCCCTACAAGGTGGGGACTTTCGCGCTTTATGAGTTGCTGGGTCAGCCCTGCGTGCCCGTGGCAACCAATGTCGGTGTCTTCTGGCCCAAGCGCGGCATCCTGCGCAAACCGGGGCTGGCGGTGGCCGAGTTTCTGGAGCCGATCCCCCCGGGGCTGGACCGGGCGACCTTCATGGGCCTGCTGGAAGAGCGGATCGAGACCGCGTCCAACCGTCTGATGGAAGAGGCGGGCTTTCCCGTCGCCGCCGACCCGCAGGCCATGGGCGACCCGGTGGACGCAGCCGTGCGCGACGTGGCCAAGACCGACCGCTAGGTCCCCCGTGGCACGGGCCATCATGATCCAGGGCGCGGGGTCCAACGTCGGCAAGTCGATGCTGGTCGCGGGCCTATGCCGCCATTTCGCGCGGCAAGGCCTGCGCGTGCGCCCCTTCAAGCCGCAGAACATGTCCAACAACGCCGCCGTCACCGCCGACGGGGGCGAGATCGGGCGGGCGCAGGCGCTTCAGGCGCGGGCCTGCGGGGTGGAGCCGATGGTCGACATGAACCCCGTCCTTCTGAAACCCGAGAGCGAGACGGGCAGTCAGGTCATCGTGCAGGGCAAGCGCCTGACGACGGTCCGGGCGCGGGACTACGCGGCACTCAAACCGCAACTGCTGACCGCCTGTCTCGACAGTTTTCACCGACTGGCCCACGACGCCGATCTGGTTGTGATCGAGGGGGCAGGCAGTCCGGCGGAAATCAACCTGCGCGCGGGCGACATTGCCAATATGGGCTTTGCCGAGGCCGCTGATGTGCCCGTCATTCTGGCCGGTGATATCGACCGGGGCGGCGTCATCGCACAGCTGGTGGGCACCAAGGCGGTGCTGGACCCCGCCGATGCCGCGCGGATCAAGGGCTTCCTCGTCAACAAGTTCCGCGGCGACGTGACCCTGTTCGACGACGGGATGACGGCGATTGCGGATCATACGGGATGGGCGCCCCTGGGTGTGGTCCCGTGGTTCGACGCGGCCTGGCGCCTGCCAGCCGAAGACATCCTCGACATCCGGTCGGCGCGGCGCGACGGGGCGTTTCGCATCGCGGTGCCGAAACTTGGCCGGATCGCGAATTTCGACGACCTCGACCCGCTGAGCGCCGATCCCGCCCTGTCGGTCGAGGTCATCGCCCCCGGCACGCCCCTGCCCGTCTGCGACTTGATCCTGATCCCGGGATCGAAGTCGACGATTGCCGATCTGGCGGCGTTTCGGGCCAACGGGTGGGACATCGACCTGATGGCGCATCACCGGCGCGGCGGTCACACGTTGGGGATTTGCGGCGGCTATCAGATGCTGGGCCGGACCATCGCCGACCCGGGCGGGATCGAGGGGCCACCCTGCGAAGTGCCCGGCCTGGGCCTGCTGGATGTGGCCACGGTGATGCAGCCGATGAAACACCTGTCGCGCGTCTCGGCCCGCGACCGCGACAGCGGGGCCGACGTGTCGGGCTATGAGATCCACCTGGGCGAGACGACAGGCCCCGATACGCGGAACGGCTGGCTGCTGCGCGACGGCGTGGCGATCGGGGCGGCCAGTGGCGACGGACGGGTGCGCGGTTGCTATCTGCACGGCCTGTTCGAAGGGGATGCCTTTCGCGCCGCCTTCCTCGCCCGGTTGGGCGCGCAGGCTTCCGCGATGGACTATGGCGCGGGGGTCGAGGCGACGCTGGATGCGTTGGCCGACCATCTGAATCGCGCCCTCGATCTGGCGGCATTTCATCGCCTCGCCGAACCAATCTGACGGCGGAACGTTGCCGAGCGCGCAGAGCGTGATAGTCTTCGGCAAACTGCGCCATTGTTTCAGGAGATTCCCATGCTTCGCGCCCTTGCCGTTATCGCTTCCCTCGCCGCCACGCCGGCCCTTGCCGCCACCTGCGGCAACGACGCCGGAGGATGGGAGAGCTGGAAACAGCAATTCGCCCAGGAAGCCAGCGCCGCAGGCATCGGGCAGCGCGGCCTTCAGGCCCTGTCGGGCGCGCGCTATGCCACCCGCACAATCGCCGCCGACCGCAACCAGCGCGGCGTGCGCTATGCACTCAACGACTTCATCCGCATCCGCCTGGGCAGCCTCGACAGCTTTGCCTCGCAGGCGACCCGTCGGCTGGATCAGAACCGCGCCTTCTTCCAGTCGCTGGAGCAGCGGTATGGCGTGCCCGCCGGCATCCTGCTGGCGATCCACGGGATGGAGACGGGCTTCGGCAACAACATGGGGAACGAGAATGTCGTCTCCTCGATCTTGACGGTGGCCTATGACTGCCGCCGGTCGGATTTCTTCACGCCTCATGCGCTGGCCGCGTTGCAGATGGTCGACCGCGGAATGCTGGCCGTGGGCCAGAACGGCGCCGCCCACGGCGAGCTTGGGCATACCCAGTTCCTGCCGGGCAATGCGCTGCGCTACGGCCAAGACGGCAATGGCGACGGGCGGGTCGATTTCTACAACATGGCGGATGCCATGGCCTCGACCGCCAACTTCCTGCGTCAGAAGGGCTGGCAGCCGGGTCAGCCGTTCAGCGAAGGCACGCCGAACTTCCGCGTGTTGAACGAATGGAACGCGGCGACCGTCTATCAGCAGGCCATCGCCCTGTCGGCGGAACGCATCCGCTGATCCTTCGGGGCACTGGAACGGATTTGAGGGGGCGGTCATCCGCCCCCTTTTCATATCTGCCAAGGGCGGCATTGGTCTTGCGTTCTGGGAAATTGGTTATATTATCTTACCAATCTTGGCCGCCGGAGGAGATCGCCCATGGAAATGCCCAAAGTCGACCCGTTCATCCTGGCCAAGAAGGCAACTCTGGTCGCCCGCCTGTCCGAGGTGTTGCCCGCCGATGCCGTCATCCACGACATCGAGGAAACCCGCGCCTATGAATGCGACGCGCTGACGGCCTATCGGTGCCCGCCGTTGGCCGCCGTTCTGCCGCGCAATACTCGCGAAGTGGCCGACGTGCTGCGCATCTGTCACGATCTGGGCGTGCCGGTGGTGCCGCGCGGATCGGGCACCTCGCTGGCTGGGGGCGCGCTGCCGACGGCGGATTGCGTCATCCTGGGTGTGGCGCGGATGAACGATGTGCTGGAGGTCGATTACGACGACCGCATCATCCGGGTGCAGACCGGACGCACCAACCTGAGCGTCACCGGCGCGGTCGAGGCGGACGGGTTCTTCTATGCCCCCGACCCGTCGTCGCAGCTGGCCTGCGCCATCGCGGGCAACATCGCGATGAATTCGGGCGGGGCGCATTGCCTGAAATACGGGGTGACGACCAACAACCTTCTGGGCGTCACCATCGTGCAGATGGACGGTACCGTGGTCGAGATCGGCGGCGCGCATATGGATGCGGCGGGTCTGGACCTGCTTGGCGTCATCTGTGGGTCCGAAGGCCAGCTTGGCGTCGTGACCGAGGCGACGTTGCGCATCTTGCCCAAGCCCGAGGGCGCGCGGCCCGTCCTTATCGGCTTTGATTCGCTCGAGGTGGCGGGAGCCTGTGTCGCCGACATCATCAAGGCGGGCGTCCTGCCGGTGGCCATCGAATTCATGGACCGGATCATCATCCGGATCGTCGAGGATTATGCCCACGCGGGCTATCCCGATTGCGAGGCCCTTCTGATCGTCGAGGTCGAGGGGTCGGAGGCCGAGATCGACGAACAGCTGGCCCTGATCGAGGCGATTGCCCGCAGGCATGACCCCGTCGAACTGCGCCAGAGCCAATCGTCGGACGAAGCCGCCAAGATCTGGCTGGGGCGCAAGTCGGCCTTTGGCGCGACAGGCCGGATCAGCGACTACATGTGCCTCGACGGGACCATCCCGGTGAGCGAGCTGCCCCGGGTCCTGGCCGGGATCACCGCGCTGTCGCAGAAATACGGCCTGCGCGTCGGCAACGTGTTCCACGCGGGCGACGGCAACATGCACCCGCTGATCATGTACGACGCCAACAAGCCGGGCGATCTGGAGCTTTGCGAAGACATGGGGGCCGAGATCCTGAAGCTCTGCGTCGAGGTGGGCGGTTGCCTGACCGGCGAGCATGGCGTCGGCATCGAAAAGCGCGACCTGATGGGGCATCAGTTCACCGCCGAGGACATGGAGGCGCAGATGCGCGTCAAGGATGTCTTCGACCCGAAGTGGTTGCTGAACCCCGCCAAGGTGTTCCCGCTGGCCACCACGCAATCGCGCCGCGCGACGGTCGCCTGACGCAGAAATCCGTCCATGGGACAGGAAGGGGACGCGGTGCTGACACCCACGACCGAAGAAGACCTGGCCGACATCGTGCGCGGCGCGAACGGACCCTTGTCGGTGCGCGGCGGCGGCACGCGCGGCCCCCTGCCTGAAGGCGAGGCGGTGACGACCACGGGCCTGACCGGCATCACGCTCTATGAGCCGGGTGCGCTGACCATCGTGGCCCGCGCGGGAACCCCGATGGAGGAGATCGAGGCCGCCCTCGCGTCCGAGAACCAGCGCCTTCCGTTCGAGCCGATGGACCACCGCGTCCTTCTGGGCACCACTGGCACGCCGACCATCGGCGGGGCGGTTGCGATGAATGTGTCCGGGCCGCGCCGGGTGCAGGCCGGAGCCTGCCGGGACAGCCTGATCGGTGTGCGCTTCGTCGATGGCACCGGGACCATCGTCAAGAACGGCGGGCGGGTGATGAAGAACGTGACCGGCTATGATCTGGTGAAACTGCTGGCCGGATCGCGGGGCAGTCTCGGGGTGCTGACCGAGGTCAGTTTCAAGGTTCTGCCTTCCGCCGCGACCGAAGCCACACTTGTTCTCGACGGGCTGGACGTGGCCGGAGCCGTTAAGGCCATGGCTGCCGCCCTGTCGTCCCCCTTCGAGGTGAACGCCGCCGCCCACGACCCGCAGTCGGGCAAGACAAGCCTGCGGATCGAGGGGCTGGAAGGGTCGGTCGCCTATCGCACCGACGCGCTGACCAAAGTTCTGACCCCCTTCGGGACGGTCACTTCCATCGCGGGCGCCGGGTCGGCGGACCTCTGGCGCGCTGTGCGGGACGGGCAGGCCGTGGCCGGTGAGGGCGACATCTGGCGCGTCCACACCAGGGCCAGCGCCGCCGCGCAGGTCGTGGCGGATGCCAAGGCCACGGCGAGTCTGCTTGATTGGGGCGGCGGCCTTGTCTGGCTGCGCGTCCCCGAGGGGCTCGACCTGCGCGCCCGGCTTGGCCCGCACGGCGCGCAGGCGATCCGCGTTCGGGGCACCGGCGCAGGCGCATTGCCGCCCGAACCCCCGGCCCTTGCGGCCCTGACCGACGGCATCCGCGACCGCTTCGATCCGCGCGGCCTGTTCAAGGCGGGGCTGGCCGGGTGAGCGATCCCTACGATTACGCGGCCTTGTCCCTCCCATCGGCAACACGCGACGCCATCGGCGCATTCTGGGCAGAGTTCGCGGCGCAGGAGGCGGGTCTGGATGCGCTGTTCACGACGGGTTCCAGAGAGACGGACCCCGTCGCGGTGATGGCCGCGCTGCACGATGTCTCGCCGGAACTCATGTGGGAATTCGGCAAGGCCGAAACCGGGCATAAGGTCGTCATCACGGCGGAATGGAACGACGACAATCGCGCCCTCGCCCGTGCGGTCGTCCAGAGCGCGCCGCAATTGCGGTATTTCACCCCCGAAGACGTCCGTACGCCCAATCCGCCCGAGGCGATTGCCGAGCTGTTCGCCGCCCGGACGCGGGCAGCTCTGGACATCACGACCGTCACCCCCTCGGTCAGCGCGACGGGCCGGATGGACATTCACTTCACCGGGGCCGCGTCGGATCAGGTCCTCTTCGAGCAGGGTTTGACCTTCGCAAGCCTGGCCTTGGGCGAGACGGCTGAGCGGGATTGGCTGGGGCAGGTGACGACCGAAAAGGTCAAGGCGGACGGGTTCTTTCGCCGCGCCAAACTGCCGCCGCTCGATATCGCGGCAGCGGTCGAGGCGTGCCATGCGGCCATCGAGGCCGCGAAAGCCAACCGCCCCGGGCGACCCTATGGCAATGAGCCGCCGGAGGCGCGACAGCAGCTTCTTTTCAACATCGGTGGCCAGTCGGGCGAAAGCCATCCCCGCGCCGACCTCATCACCTATGTCGCGTCGAACGAGGCGTTCGCACAAAACCTACTGCAGGCGGAGCGGTTCAGTTCCGTCTGCCACAGCGCCCATGGTGAATGGTTCGTCGGACTGCGCATTCCGAACGAAGCGGATGGACCGATGGATGTGAGCCTCCGAAGCACCCTTGAAGATCGCCTACACGATGCGCTGTCACAGGCGGGGCTCGGGGGGTTCGCGGCGGCGGGTTCGGGAGCTGAGTTTACCTATATCGACTTGGCGCTGACCGATGTGACGCGGGGCCTTGCCTGCGCCGCCGACGCGCTGCGCGGTGCTGACGGCGCGGAAGATGCCATTGTCCAGTTCCTCGATCCCGGCCTCGCCACCCAAGACATGCCGCTGAGCAAAGCGGCCGTGACGCTTCACTGAAAGGTTCCGCCATGCAAACGACCTTCACGCCCGAACAGCTGGCCGATCCGGCCACCGCGCGTTCGAACGAGATCCTGCGGTCCTGCGTGCATTGCGGGTTCTGCACGGCGACCTGTCCGACCTATCAGGTGCTCGGCGACGAGTTGGACAGCCCCCGGGGCCGCATCTACCTCATCAAGGACATGCTGGAGAACGACCGGCCGGCGGACGCAAAGACCGTCAAGCACATCGACCGTTGCCTGTCGTGCCTGGCCTGCATGTCCACCTGTCCGTCGGGTGTGCATTACATGCATCTGGTCGACCATGCGCGCGAGCATATCGAAAAGACCTACAAGCGGCCGGTGATGGACCGGCTGCTGCGCTGGACGCTGGCGCAGATCCTCCCCTATCCGACGCGGTTCCGGCTGGCCCTGCTTGGCGCGAAGATCGGCAAGCCCTTTGCCTTCCTGATGCCCGATGCGCGGCTCAGGGCGATGCTGGCGATGGCGCCCAAGGTCGTCCCGCCGGTCAGCCGCAACGACGATCCGCAGACCTTCCATGTGTCCGAACCGAAGATGCGCGTGGCGCTCATGACGGGCTGTGCGCAAAAGGCGCTGAACACCGACATCAACGACGCGACCATCCGTCTGCTGACCCGGCTCGGGGCCGAAGTCGTCATCGCCGAGGGCATGGGCTGCTGCGGCGCGCTGACCCATCACATGGGCAAGACCGACGCCAGTCATGCCTCTGCCGCCGCCAACATCAACGCCTGGACGCGCGAGATGGAGGGCAAGGGCCTCGACGCGATCGTCATCAACACCTCGGGCTGCGGGACCACGGTCAAGGACTACGGCCACATGTTCCGCAACGACGCGCTGGCCGACAAGGCCGCGGCAGTGTCCGCTATCACGCGGGACGTGTCGGAGGTTCTGTTGCAGCTGATGGACAAGGACCGCGCCTACACCACGCCACAGGTCGACGGCGCGCCGATGCAGGTGGCCTATCACGCGGCCTGTTCGCTGCAACACGGCCAGCAGATCAAGGGCGCGCCCAAGGACCTTCTGAAACGGGCGGGCTTCACGGTGCTGGAGCCGCGCGATCCGCATCTGTGCTGTGGTTCGGCCGGCACCTACAACCTGATGCAGCCCGAGATTTCAGGGGAGCTGAAGCGCCGCAAGGTCGCCACCCTGGAGGAGCGCAAGCCCGACGTGATTTCCGCGGGCAACATCGGCTGCATGATCCAGATCGGCAGTGCCGCGTCCGTCCCCACGGTGCATACCGTCGAACTGCTGGACTGGGCGACGGGCGGTCCGATCCCGCCCGCGATTGCGACATTCGAGCCCGGAACGCCCAAGGACACGCCCGTGCCGCGATTGCGCTAGGGTTTCGCCACAACGGGGCGGCAGGGTCGCGGGATTGACCTGCCCTGCCGGAGCTGCCCGATGCGTCAAATCCTTGCCACTGTCGCCCTGTGTCTTCTTGCCGTCCCGGCCATCGCCGCCGGGGACGGTCCTCAAAGCCTGAACACCGCCGATGAGGTGCGCGGGCTGGAAGGGGTGGGCCGCCTTGACATGCTGACCACATCGGGCCAGAGCGGGTTCTGCACCGCGACACTGGTCAGCCCGACGCTCGTTCTGACAGCGGCCCATTGCGTCTTCGACCCGGCCACCGGCGCGGCGCATCGCACCGAAGAGATCGTCTTTCGCGCGGGCCTGCGCCACGGGCGCGAAGATGCCCGGCGCACGATCCGCCGCATGGTCGTGCACCCCGGCTATGACTTTTCCGCCAAGCCGAGTGCCGAAAGCGTCGCCGCCGACCTCGCGCTTCTGGAGTTGGACCGCGCGTTGCAGATGCCGAACGTGCAGCCCTTTCCCGCCAGCGGACGGCTGCGCGAAGGCGACGTCGTCCAGGTCGTGAGCTATGCCCGTGACCGGGCCGACGCCCCGTCGAGCGAGGACGATTGCACCGTCCTGCATCGAAACCTGCGGGTGCTGGCGCTGGATTGCTCGGTCAATTTCGGCGCATCGGGCGCGCCTGTCTTCGTGAACACCACCGACGGGCTGCGCATCGTCTCGGTGATTTCCGCCATGGGAGAGATCGACGGCGAACCCGCCGCCTTTGCCGTGACCGTCGAGGCAGGGCTGGCGACGCTGATGCAGGAGTTCGGGCGGTCCAGCCGACTCACCGCGACGCGCAAGACCATCCGCGTGGGCGAAAGCGCATCGGGGAACATTCGGTTCGTCAGGCCCGGGGAGTGACACAATCCCGCGGATTGGCCCCGAAAGTGTCCTGAACGGGTGCCAATCGCGTCCAGTTGCCGCCGGGTTCGGACCCTAAAACAGACGGAACAGAATGAAGGCCGTCCCATGTTCCGAACTGTCCGCACCGCGTTTTCCGCCCTCTGCATTGTTCTTGGCGGCCTGTCCGCAGCGCAAGCGGATGCCGAACTGCAGACCCTGCGCACCGCCGATGACACCCGCGGGTGGGAGGCCGTCGGGCGTCTGAATTTCGGCAATGACGGGTTTTGTACCGCGGCCCTCATCACATCGGATGTGGTTCTGACAGCGGCCCACTGCCTGTTTGACCAGGCGACGGGCGACCGCATCAAACCCGAAGAGATCGAATTTCAGGCCGGGCTCCGGTTTGGCCGGGCCGAGGCCTATCGCGGCATCCGTCGCATTGTCGTCCACCCCGGATACAGCTTTCAGGACACAGACCGCCTGGGCCGTGTCGGCAGCGACCTGGCCCTTCTGGAACTGGACCAGCCGGTGCGCAGCGGTCATGTCCGCCCCTTCCGCACGCAATTCCGGATCGAGGCGGGGCAGACCGTCCAGGTCGTGAGTTACGCAAAGGACCGCGCCGACGCCCCCTCCCGCGAGGCGGCCTGCACGGTGCTGACGCGCGACGATGAAATCCTCGTGCTGAGCTGCGAAGTCGATTTCGGCTCCTCCGGGGCACCGGTCTTCGCGGTCTACGGCGACGAGGTGCGCATCGTCTCGGTGATCTCGGCCAAGGCCCGGTGGGAAGGCCAGAGCGTCTCGCTCGCCGCTGTCATGGAGGGGGAGTTGGACGCGCTGATTTCCGAATTCTCCCGCACGCCGGCGCTTGGCCCCGTGGCCAAACGGGTAATCGCCACGGATGCGATCGACACCTCGGCCAGCGAGGTCGTGGTCGAATAATCCTTCGCGGGCCGGCTTGACCCCTCGGACAGTTGTGCCACCTTCGTGGATATGAAGACGCTCGCCATCATCGCCCTGACCCTCGGCACACCTGTTCTGGCGGACTGCCCGGCAGCACCCGACATCACGGCGCAGATGGATGACCTGCTGGCGCAGATGCAGACGATCGAGACGGATCGCGAGGCCCGCGAGATTTCCAACCAGATGTGGGAAGTCTGGATAGAGGCACCCGACGACGCCGCGCAGACCCTGCTCGACGAAGGCATGGACCGGCGCGCGGTCTATGACCTGGAAGGCGCGGTCACGGCCTTCGATGCGTTGGTCGAATACTGCCCGGACTATGCCGAAGGCTACAACCAGCGCGCCTTCGCCAACTTCCTGCGCGAGGATTTCGCCACCGCCCTGCCCGATCTGGACCGCGCCCTGGAGCTCAGCCCGCGCCATGTGGCGGCGATGTCGGGCAAGGGCCTGACCCTGATCCAGATGGGCCGCATCCGCGAAGGACAGGACGTGATCCGCGAGGCGCTCAAGCTGAACCCCTGGCTGAGCGAGCGGCAGTTCCTGGCCCTGCCCCCCGAGACGACAGACCTCTGAGCCCTTGCCAAGAACCCGGCCCTCGCCCTAAGCCCGGAGCGTGTGCGGGCGTGGTGGAATGGTAGACACAGCAGACTTAAAATCTGCAGGGCCTGGCCCGTGCGGGTTCGAGTCCCGCCGCCCGCACCAAATCCCCCGCCGCCCCGGCATCGGCATTTCGGACGTCCCGGCGGCGTGATAGACGCGGCCCATGTTGCCCGATCTTCTGACCGCCTTCACCTTTCTCGACGGCCTGGCCCTTGGCCTGCTGGCGCTGACCTGGGTGTCGGTGGGCTGGATCATCGAGCATCCGCCGAAAGGACGTGCCTCGGTCAGCGTCCTGATGCAGCGGTATCGCCGCGACTGGATGGTCGAGATGACGACGCGCCAACCCCGCATCTTCGATGCCGCCATCCTGTCGAGCCTGCGGCAGGGCACGACCTTCCTGACCTCGGCGTTGATGATCGCCGTGGGCGGCGTGCTGGCGCTGGCGGGCAACGCGGACCGGCTGGACGGCATCGTCATGGGTCTGGGTGGCGGCTTCAACATCGGCGAGACCGCCGTCAGCCATCCCGTCATCTTCTGGCAGGCAAAACTGGGCGTGGTAGCCCTTTTGCTGACCCATGCGGTGTTCAAGTTCATCTGGTCGAACCGCCTGTTCGGCTATTGCTCGGTGGTCATGGCCTCGGTCCCGAACGACATCTCCGACGCCCGTGTCCTGAAGCGCGCGGCCCAGGACGCCGAAATCAACATCCGCGCGGCGCTCAATTTCAACCGGGGCCTGAGGTCGGTCTATTTCGCCTTTGCCGCGCTCACCTGGATCCTGGGGCCGATCGTCCTGATCCTTGCGGTCGCAATCACGGCGCGGTCCGTTCTGTCACGGGAATTTGCATCGACATCGCGCGGTGTCCTGTTGGAGGAATGAGCAATGATGAACCGTCTTGTCCCCCTGCTGCTGCTCGCAGCCTCGCCCGCCCTTGCCGATTCCCCGGTCGTCGAAGGCGCCGTCGCCAATGAAACGCGCGGCGGATGGAGTTTTTCCGTCACCGTCCGCCACCCCGACACCGGATGGGATCACTACGCCGACGCCTGGGCGGTTTTCGCGCTGGACGGCACGAAGCTGGGCGAGCGCGTGTTGCTGCACCCCCACGAGACCGAGCAGCCCTTTACCCGGTCGCAATCGGGCATCCAGATCCCCGAGGGCACCGAAAGCGTCATCATCCGCGCCCATGACAGCGTGCACGGATGGGGTGCGGATTACGTCTTGGAGCTGCCCTGATCCACCGGCTTGGGCAGGTCGAGCCAAAGGACCGCGTCGCGATAGCCGCCGCGCACCAGATGGCCGCGCTTGCGAACCTCGGGGAATTGTTCCGCCCAGTCGCGGAACCGGTCGTTGGTGATGACAACCGCACCCATGTCGCGGGCGGCGGTCAGGATCATGGGATCGGCGGGTTCGCCCTTGTTGACGACCATCACCCGTTCTTTCGGCAGGTCCAGCGTCCGGGCCAATGACCCGTCGTGACGATACTTGCCCATCAGTTTGTAGCCCGCGTTGGCGTCGAAGACGACACCGGCGGTATAGCCCCGGGCGTGCAGGTGGCTCAGGACATCCTGGACCGGTTGCAGGCTTGGCGTGCCTTCGCGCCAGTGCATGACGTTCGATCCATCCAGCACGGCCCATTTCACCGGGCCTTTGGGTGCGGATGTCGCATCCGACCGCGCGGCGCGTAGCAGCAGGAGGACGCCGATCAGCACACCGGCGGCGGCAAGCCCCAGAACCTGATTGGAAAGCGGAAGGACCAGGGCCGCGGCAACCCCGCCGACAGAGGCGGCCAGCACCAGGATCGGCAGGATGAATCGCACCGGCTTCAGCCCCGGTGCGCGCCGTCGGCGAGCGATTTCACGTAAGCCAGGATATCCGCGACCGAGTCGCCGCGCGCGATGCGGTCGACGATGGCCGAGCCGACGACGCAGCCGTCCGCCACACCGGCAATCGCCTCGGCGGCCTCGGGCGTCTTGATACCGAAGCCGACGATGACCGGCAGGTCGGTGGAGGCCTTGATCGTCTCGACCTCGGGCCCGACCTTGGCGGCATTCGCCTCGGCCGCGCCGGTGATCCCGGTGATCGAAACGTAATAGAGGAAACCCGACGTGTTCTGGAGCACCCGGGGCAGCCGCTTGGCATCGGTCGTGGGGGTCGCCAGGCGAATGAAGTTCAGCCCAGCCGCCTGGGCCGGGATGCAGAGTTCGCTGTCTTCCTCGGGCGGCAGGTCGACGACGATCAGGCCATCGACGCCGGCCTCTTTCGCGTCGACCAGAAACCTGGCCACACCGCGCGAATAGATCGGATTGTAATAGCCCATCAGGACGATCGGCGTGGCATCGTCCGTCGCCCGGAAATCCCGGATCAGGTCGAGCGTGCCCTGAAGTGTCATCCCGCCTTCGAGCGCGCGCTGACCGGCCAGCTGGATCGTCGGGCCATCGGCCATGGGGTCGGTGAATGGCAGGCCAAGCTCGATGATGTCGACGCCGGCGCCCGGCAGGCCTTTCATGACCTCTGCGGTCTTGGCCGCATCGGGATCGCCCGCCATGATGTAGGTCACGAAGGCCTTGCGGTTCTGGGCCCTCAGCCGGGCAAACGTGTCATCAATGCGGGTCATGCTTCCCCCCTCCGGTGCGTCCCCCCGATTGCGACAGCCATGCGCCAAGGTCAATCGGAACCCGACCCCGCCGAGCACCGCTGCGGGGAATGAGGTGAAAAATTTCCCCCTGTGTGTCCATGGACATGTGGCAGCGCGGCTCCCATCTTCCGGACATGAATTACTTGCTCGCCATCCTCCTGCCGCCCCTGTCCATCCTTTTGGCCGGGCGACCGATCCTCGGGATCATCACGTTCATCATCTGGATCCCCGCATTGTTCTTTTCGGGCGGGCTGACCCATCCGATGTTCATCCTGCTTGCCTGGTTCATCATCTTCGAAGGGCGCAACAGGGAACGCGGGTAGGTGTTCTGAAGGTCGGTTTGGCGGACGAAGGGTGCTTTCGCCGCGACTGCGCCAACGGCAGCTTTCATGACCTCAACAAAAAAGGTCGTAAGCGACCGGCAGCCGTCTTACACAGTCCAGTGGACCCCACGGTTCCGTTAGGCGCGTGAGGAGCTTGTATTTGAGGAAGAAGCTTTCAGCGGCTTTGTCCGCAGCAGAACAGATTCGCGACCAGTTTTTTCCGGAAGCAAGCGCCTGCTTGCTTGCGGGTTCGGTGGTTCGAGGCGACGCAACAGCTTATTCGGACCTCGACTTGGTCGTGGTTTATGAACGCGTTGAGAACGCCCAAAGGCAGTCTTTTGTTTTCGGGGACTGGCCCGTTGAAGCATTTATTCACGATCCTCAAACTCTGGAATTTTTCTTCCGGGAGGTGGACCGTCCGTCAGGAGTGCCGTCTCTGCCCAACATGGTCAGCGAAGGCATTGAGATACCTCGCGAAACCAAATGCGGTAGACTTGTGAAAGACCTGGCGTCCCGGATTTTGGAAGAAGGCCCGATCGAATGGGGTCAAAAAGAACGCGAGAACTCGCGCTATGCAATAAGCGATATGGTCGAAGATATCCGTGAGCCTCGCAATATAGCTGAGCTTCGTATCGTCATCTCAAATCTATACTCGGCTATTGCCAATCACTTCCTCCGGTCGCAGAATCAGTGGTCAGCCAAAGGAAAGAGCATTCCCAGAAGGCTCATGAGCGTTAATCCCGAGGTCCATAAGCGCTTCGCAGAGGCTTTTGAGGCCGCTTTCACTCGTGACGATACCACAGACGTCATTCAACTTTGCGAACACGTGTTGGAACCAGATGGGGGCTTTCTATTCCAAGGCTATACCCGCGATGCACCAAAAGAGTGGCGTATGCCTGACGCGTGATGGAGCGTCAGCCGCCATTCGTACTTGATGCAGCTATTAAGTAGTCTGGGCTTGAAGCCACCGTTCGCCGCTGCCCATGGCTTGCCCCCCTCCCCGGCCCGGCGTAGAGGAACCGCGGTCAACGCAAGGGGATGGGATCATGGGTTTCAAGATGGGCATCGTGGGTCTGCCGAACGTCGGCAAGTCGACCCTGTTCAATGCGTTGACCAAGACGGCCGCCGCGCAGGCCGCCAACTTCCCCTTCTGCACCATCGAGCCGAATGTGGGCGATGTGGCCGTGCCAGATGCGCGGCTCGACCGTCTGGCGTCGATTGCCCAGTCCAAGCAGATCATTCCGACCCGCATGACCTTCGTCGACATCGCGGGCCTGGTGAAGGGCGCGTCCAAGGGTGAGGGTCTGGGCAATCAGTTCCTGGCCAATATCCGTGAGACGGACGCCATTGCCCATGTCCTGCGCTGTTTCGAGGACGGCGACGTCACCCATGTGGAAGACCGCGTGAACCCGGTCGAAGACGCCGAGATCATCGAGACGGAACTGATGATCGCCGACATGGAGTCCATCGAGAAGCGGCTGCAGGGCCTGCTCCGCAAGGTGCGCGGCGGCGACAAGGAGGCCGTCCAGCAGGAGCGTCTGCTGCGCGCGGCCCTGGCCGTTCTGGAGCAGGGCAAACCCGCGCGGGCCGTCGCGGTCGATGCCGAGGATGCCAAGGCCTGGGCCATGCTGCAGCTTCTGACCTCCAAGCCGATCCTCTATGTCTGCAACGTCGACGAAGGCTCTGCCGCGACGGGCAACGCCATGTCCGCCGCCGTGGCCGAGATGGCCGCCGCCCAAGGGGCCGCCCATGTCGTCATCAGCGCGCAGATCGAGGAAGAGATCGCGCAGCTCTCCCACGAGGAAGCCGCCGAATTCCTGAGCGAGATGGGGCTGGAGGAGCCCGGCCTCGACCGGTTGATCCAGGCGGGCTATGCCCTGCTGGAGCTTGAGACCTACTTCACCGTCGGCCCCAAGGAGGCGCGCGCCTGGACCATCCGCAAGGGCACCAGCGCCCCCCGGGCCGCCGGCGTCATCCACGGCGACTTCGAAAAGGGGTTCATCCGGGCCGAGACCATCGCCTATGACGATTTCGTCACCCTGGGCGGCGAGCTGCCCGCCAAGGAAGCGGGCAAGATGCGGGCCGAAGGCAAGGCCTATATCGTCAAGGATGGCGACGTGCTGCACTTCCTGTTCAACACCTGACACCCTGTTGCGTCCGGCGCCCATTCGGGTGACAATCAGTCCATTGTAAGAATGGATTGAAGCAGGCCGGGCGAGCGGTTTCTGGAAGACGGTGAACGCGCCGCGCTTGACGGTGTGGCTCTGGATGCGTTCAAACGCGATGTCATCGCCCATGCCCGCCGCAAGCTAGTCCTGTCGCGCGACATGGACGACGCGGAATGGGAGCCCGTCGCGGGCGCGAGGTTCGACCGGACCCATGGTTGGCTGCGCAACTACGAGAATGTCCGCCATGAAAGCTATGTTTTCATGGTGATGCTATATTTCATTCTCGGCATTGATGGCATCGACTTGGATTTATGTGGCGCAAACGCTGCAAAACGACCGGATCGGGATAAATACGCGAGTCCGCTTTCTTTCCGACCTGACGATCAGAATGCTCAGAGGGGTCTACTGATGCCCATTCTTGCCGCCGTTCCGGTCGGTGCAGCTGCGGGTGGGGGCACCCCCCTCGGGGGCGGCGCGATCCTGGGCGGGCTTACCGCCAGCCAGATCGCGGCCGCCATGTTTTATTCGGCCGCACTTGTTGTCACTGGCGTTTTGGCCCTTGATGTCATCTCTGACGCGCTCGACACGCCCGTCACCCAATCCGAAGCCGAGACAATCGCAGGCCACGCGGGCGACGCATCCAAAGCAGAGCGCGAACGCCTGCGCGGCTGTGCGGAATGCATCTGGTGCCAGGTCAACATTCAGGCGCAGGGCACTCTGATCTATGGCGCGGACGTCCGCCCGACGCGACAAGGCATCGGCCCCTTACCTGCGCCTGAGAACCATATTTGCACGCGAAGGTGTGATTATCGCCGGAATGACCCATGAGTTCGTCCGCGGCGTCGCCGGAGGGCGCGTTCAAGCAGATCGAACGATGGGACATTCTGGCGGCGACGGTGGCCTACATACTGGAACGGTCCAGAAACGGCGGTCTGCCCCGGCGCTTGTCACGCCAAACACCGCATAAATCGCGGCAGGACCGCCACGGCCGCGCAGCAATGCATACGATCACGCGCATGTGACCTTGAGTGCAGGATGGGCCTGTGTCCCCATATGGTGAATTGGCGTGCCGGGGTGGGATTCGGGACGCCAAACAGTTTGCCAAAGGAGAATGCCATTATGGACAGACGCCAATTGATCGCCGGGGGCGCGGCCCTCGCACTTTTCGGAAGCAGCGACGCCATGGCGCAGGCCGTCGCCCCGTCGAACATCCGCCCCGATTTTCTGCCCGTCGAAGTGCCGATCCGCGCGGGGATCGCCCCGAACGAGATTCACGTCGTGCCCGACAGCTTCATGCTGTTCTGGACCATGCCCGGTGCGCGCGCGATGCGCTACATGGTCGGGGTCGGACGCCCCGGTCTTTATGAGAGCGGCGAATTCTATGTCGGCGCCAAGAAGGAATGGCCGAGCTGGACCCCGACGAACTCGATGATCGAGCGCAACCCGGCCTATGCCCAGTGGAAGGACGGCATGCCCGGCGGCCCGAACAACCCGCTTGGTGCGCGTGCGCTCTATCTCTTCGAGCCAGGCCGGGGTGATACCTTCCTGCGGATCCACGGGACCAATGCGCCCAACACCATCGGCAGCGCCGTGTCGAACGGTTGCGCGCGCCTGGTGAACGATCAGGCGGTGGACCTCTACAACCGCGTTCCGATGCGGTCGCGTGTCGTCCTCTATCCGAAGACCATCTGACCCGATGCGCGCTGCGATCATCGCGATCGCGGCAATCCTTGCCGCTTCTGAGGTCCTCGCCTGCAATCCGGGCGAGGACGTTTTCATGTCTTGCACCATCGCGACGAATGGCAAGTACCTGGAAGTCTGCCACGACGCAGAGACGGTGTTCTATCGCTTCGGTCCCGCGAACCGGCCCGCCGAACTGGCCCTGTCCGTGCCCATCACAGAGGTCGATTATGTCCCGTGGCCCGGCGTCGGTCGGTCGATTGCCGAGGGCATCGACTTTCGCAACGGCAACCATGTCTACAAGGTCTATGCAGGTTTCGACCGCATGTATGATGACGAGCCGGAGGACCTGGAACGCAGTTTCGGCGGCGTGCGCATCGCGCGCGATGACCTGCCCCTCGGCGAGATGATCTGCGACCCGCCCACCGTCGACTTCGGGTGGAGCCCGCCCCTCTGGGACGCGATGATCGCGGCCGGTCTGGAATGGAACGACCGCGAGCAAACTTGGCGCCCGGCACGGTAATTTGCACTTGCCCCTCCCTGCCCTCACCAATAGACGGGTCAGCGGAGACGTGGCCGAGTGGTCGAAGGCGCTCCCCTGCTAAGGGAGTAGGCGGGAAACTGTCTCGAGGGTTCGAATCCCTTCGTCTCCGCCACAACCACCTTGTAAGTAGCTGGTTACATTAGGCATATTTCCGGTTCCTCTCTTCAGGGTACATTTCAAGGTACAGTTTGGCTTTTCCGCCATGATCGGTACTGAGCGTTACCGGCCTGATTGCGCGGATATCAGAAGTTTCAACCTCACTTTGGCGACGGCTTCGAGGAGCCTGAGGCTCAACATTTCTTG
The DNA here is from genome assembly GCF_900113875.1 of Jannaschia pohangensis. Classification (GTDB taxonomy): domain Bacteria; phylum Pseudomonadota; class Alphaproteobacteria; order Rhodobacterales; family Rhodobacteraceae; genus Jannaschia; species Jannaschia pohangensis. The sequence continues at coordinate 449,137 of NZ_FORA01000002.1, forward strand.
ATGGCGTCCTCGTCATTCCCGGATGCCTGTCCGGTCGAAAGCCGGCGCACCAAACACTCAACTGTAGCAACAGGTCAATCAGACCTGCGCAGAGTGTCTGCAAGCTATACCCAATGCAGCGAAAACTCTGTCTGCCCGGTTGCAAGAATGCTGCGCTGCATCCGGGATTTGATCTGAAGGCCGTGAAATCTGGCCGTGCATCCAAAGATCCCCTCAATGCACCAGTCTGACGTGGCACGTGTCCTCATGTCGGATCTGCCCGAGGAGACCTTGGAGCTGCTCCGCGTTTAAATCCCTCTCCCTCATCAGGGCGTCAGCGACGCGCGTGATGTCCGCCCTCCAGGTTTCGGCCATGCGACACGCATCGGTTTGCGCGTCCTCAAGGAGTTGACTCATCGCCCGCGCTTGCGAAGGCGTTAGGTGATCGTGTGGTTGCCAGACCGGTAGCGGGTCGTCCTGGATCAGATGCCATTCTCCCGCCGCGCGGGAAGCAAGACGTGTTGCCTGCGCCAAATCGCTAGTGGGACCGTCGCCGCCGCCGGACGAGACGCCTTCGCAGAAGATCATTTCTGCGGCCCGGCCTGCGAGCAGGCTTACGAGTTCATCCCTGACTGCCGCGAGAATGTATACGCGTACGCGCGGAGCCTGGATGCCAGCACCTCGAGGGCCGAGCCACGCACGAACCGGAGCCGGTCTGTTCAGAACGTGTCCGACAACCAGATGCCCGGCCTCATGGATCGCCATGCGATGGGGGTCGGCGGGCGTGACGGGATCGGTCCCTTCGATGGCATGAACGGCGGCAAGAAGATCTTGGGCTTCGACAGTGACAATTTTCGATCCGCTCGAGTTGCGGATCCGGGTCCGCGTGATCGCGATGGATTCGCGCGCGAGATGGGCCGCATCGGCTCCGGTGCCCCCTGCGAGACCGTCGAGGGCTGCGGTCCATTCGGCCTTCGTCTCGAGCCCAAGGGCGGCACGGCCGCCCAGGTTGTCCCGCAGAATGAGGCCCAACGCTGTCCGGTCCGGCCGATGAAGCGCGATGTGGTGATCGCAGCGACCCGCGCGAATGAGCGCCGGGTCCAGCTGGTCGGGATGGTTGGTCGCCAAGACCACCACGACCCCGGGGCTGTCGGCCAGCATGGTGAGCCGTGTGAGGTATCCGTTGACGACGCTGCGCCGGTAGCTGGCGGCGTGGGGATCGGAGGTATCGGCCCGGTCCGATAGACAGTCAGCCTCGTCCACGAGGACAACGGCAGGTGCCGTATCCCGGGCGCGTTCCACGCCCGCATCAAGTGCGGCCAGCATCTTTCCCAAGTGGCCCGCTGCTTGCACCGTCGTGTAGGACAGGTCGATGACCTCGCCGCCGATCTCGTTGGCAATCGCATGGGCGACGGAGGTCTTGCCGACGCCGGCAGGGCCGTGGAGGAGGAAAGACGCTCCGACCTCCGGCCACTCCAAAGCGCCGTCCTTCCAGTCTTCCACGTCGGCGACGACACGTTCGAGCTTGTCCCGCGCTCGACCGAGGCCGTGGATATCGCGAAGTCGCGGAGAAGGCTCTGACCCTGATGTCCGTGCAGACAACGCTTCACTCGCCATGCCTTGATGCAGGCAAGCCTCGACGGCATCGAGGCGGGCAAAGACCTCGGCGGCAGTTTCCCCGGCCCAGATGTGCGCGAGGTGCGTTGTCGTAAGATAAGTCATGTCCGCTGCCGCGGACGATCCGGCTGCGCCGGTTTCATCGCAGGCGTCAGGTACGGGAGTGCCACAGGCGCGCAGCATGGCAGCGATATCGTCACGGGAAAGTACGGGAAGAGTCAGTTCGTGGGGGAAAGCGATTGCACGCAGCTGTTCTGGCATGCTGGCACCGATTTCGAGCTGCACGACAACGGTTGCACCAAGCATGAGTGCGCTGTCGAGGCTCTTGATCTCGTGCCATGGTAGGGAAGAGGTGCGATCGGCGTCTTGCACGGGATCGCATTTGAGGAAGCGTCCCGGCCACGGAGCGCGGCCCATCGCTTCACAGATGGTTGGGAAAACGGGGCGCTCGAGACGCTGGTCGAGACCGCGTTCCTCGCCATCGCACCGCAAAATGACGACCGATCCAGGCCGGAGAGTCGAGAGATCGCCCATCGCAGCGAAGGCTTTCGCGAGGCGGACAACCTGGGACAGTACGAGTGGCGAGAACTGGCCATGCGGCCGTCGCAGGGCATCTACGGTGCCGTCGTCCGCCTCCCAGGCGGTCTGTTCTCGTGCATCGACGTAACGGCGAAGCGCTGCATCGCGAAGACCGTTTGCAGAGATTGGAAAGCAAGGAGGTGGCAGGGGAAGCATGGGCATAGGCGGGCCTTTCGGAGCGGAGCAGGCAGCGGGGCGCGCGCGCGGCAAAGCCGGGCGTGACCTGAGGGGAGCAATTAGGGTCATTACATGGGCGGCAGATCGTCGCCTTCATCCGTGTCCAGATACCCAAGGCCGATCTCGTGGAGGCACTGGTAAAAGCTGGCGAGCGGGTCACGCCGAAGCACACCGAGTTCTGCGACGCGCAGACTGACGCGGGACGAGCCGGGCAACCGAAAGACCACCGCGTGCTCTGGCAGAACGACGCATGCGAGAAGTCGGAACGCCCTGTGACCGTATCGCCGTCGGCCGCGCGGCGAATTGCGATAGCCACATGAGATATTCCAACCATAAAGACCGGATCCGGTCGGATGCGTGGTCGTTTTGATCTGTATTGTGATGGCGTCGTCGCCAATGAGAGCGAGCCGATCGTAGGGCCGCCCATCCGGCGCGGGCATGACAGGGATACCGCGTGGCAAGAGAATGCTGTCGACGACCGCTGCACCCGCTTGACCGATCATCGTTGCGTGGTGTGACAAGACCGACGGTGAGACATCCGGAAAATCGGCGAGCGCTTTCAGAGGGTCGGGATCTGCTTGACGGGCCGGATGTCTACGTCCGTCGTCAAGCTGGGCGTGATCAGGGAAGAGATTCAGTTGAGTTTCGAATAGGGGCATCCTTGATGGAGGTTCACGTCCCCTGCCCGACCGCGACAATTATGAGCCGAGGCGGAAAGAGGCGTGAAAGATTGCGGGCGTGACCGAATATCAGGATCGGTCAGCGGAATGACGGTGACCTAAATGCAGGGAGCCAGTCCAAGATCGAGATCGTCGTCCCAGTCCTCGATGGAGAGGGAGCCGTAGAACGGATCCTCGTTATCACGGCTGGCATCTTCAGCTTCCCAAGCGTTCAACTCCGTAGTCTCCCGCCCTTCCCAGGCGTCGGCCAAGTCTTCGAGAACTGAGGCAGCGCGCGAAAGAGACAGGTGGACGGTCCGGTCCCGGTCGTCGGCCCCCTCACGCAAAAGAAATCCGAACGCCATCACGGCCATCCTGACGTCATGGGCCCGCGTTGCGTTCAAAGCGCAAATCAGAATATTTGCCGCCCCCCGGTAGACCGGTTGCGAAGCTCGGCAGGACGCGTGCTCCGCGGCATCGATCGCGATGGAGAATGCTTCGTCGGCGTCGGTCGAGCCATTGTAGTACGCTGGATCGCCGTCAGGCAGACCTTGCGCCTCTGCATCCGCCCGTAGAAGCCGCTCGAGCCCCTGGATCGCCGCGCCAAAAATGGGGCACGCAGGCGTGTTGTTTCCGGGTGCGCCCGACGTGGGTGCGGTGATAGAGATAATATCAGTCATGGTCGATCCTTGTACGATCGGTTGCGATGAGAGGCGGGTGGGAGTTGGCGCTCTTGCCCGTCTCGTTAAATATATATATTTATGATTCGAGCTCGTCAACTGGAGATTCGACTCATGGCGAAACGTGGTCGCGCGAAAGCGAGCAGCATTACATTCATGATGTCTTTGCCTGAGGAAATGGCTGACCGGTTAGACGCGGTCGGTGACCGTTTGGAAGGCCGCCCCTCCCGGCAAGAAGTCATTCGCAGGATGCTCGACGAACATCTTTCAAGATGGGAAGGGCGGGTCGGGATCGACGCTGAGAATGCCGAAAATGGAGACCAGTTTGGTTAGGACCGGCCCAAACCGGACCTCGGCCAGGATAGGCATCGCTACGGCGCGGCTTCCACGAAGCAGTTGCTCTGCCCCCTGAAAACTGGATCGTCTGAAGTTGGAGTTTTCCGCTAGAGTTCTCTGGCTGGGAAAGAATCGGATTCGCATGAAGGCATCGAAGTTCATAGAAGCGCAAAAGGCGTTCATTCTGAAGCAAGGCGAGCAAGGCACGCCGGTCGCGGAGATCTGCCGCAAGGCCGGGATCAGCCAGGCGACGTATTTCAATTGGAAGAAGAAGTATGGTGGGCTGCTGCCGGACGGGATGCGTCGGTTGAAGGCGCTTGAGGACGAGAACACGCGGCTGAAGAAGATCGTCGCTGACCTGACGCTGGATCGCGAGATGTTGCAGCATGTCATTCGGCGAAAGCTCTGAAGCCTGGCCGTTTGCGCGAGATCGTGACCGGGATGTGCGTCGACTGGGGCGTGTCGATCCGTAAGGGCTGCCGGTGGTTGCGCCACTGGTCCGAGCGACCACCGGCGACGGAGCCATCTGTTTCGACACATCCACCTACCACTACAATTCCCGGCGGACGGACCAGGCCGCTGTTGAGATGCGGATCAAGGAGATCTGCGAGACGCGCGTGCGGTATGGATATCGCCGTGTTCATGTCTTGCTTCGGCGAGAAGGCTGGATCATCAACATGAAGAAGACCCGAATAATTTACAATGAGTTAGGCCTTCAGCTCAGGAACAAGCGCCCCAAGCGTCGGGTGAAGGCGAATCTCCGAGAGGACCGCCAGAAAGCCATCGGCCCGAATGATGTCTGGGCGATCAGTGCCCGGCAACACATGCGAAGCATGTGTGAGACGGGACTTCGTTCACGATCAACTCGCCATGGGCAAGAAGCTCCGCATCCTGACGGTCGTGGACACGCATTTCCGGCTGTGCCCGGCGGCCGATCCCCGCTTCACCTACCGGGGCGAGGACGTCGTGCAGACGCTGGAGAAGGTCTGCGCCAAGGTCGGCTATCCGAAGACCATTCGCGTCGATAATGTCAGCGAATTTATCTCTCGGGACCTCGATATCTGGGCCTATGCCAACGACGTCACACTGGACTTCTCACGACCGGGCAAACCGACGGACAACGGCTTCATCGAAGCGTTCAACAGCAAGCTCAGGGCGGAATGCTTGAACGCGCACTGGTTCATGAGCCTTGCGGATGCACGGGAAAAAGTGGAGGATTGGCGCAGACACGACAACGAGGACCGACCCCACAGCGCGATCGGATACAATGTCCCGATTGCCATGCATTATCCCGATGGCGTCACAAGCCCGTCATCGTGAGACAGTCGGAAAAATCCAGCTTCCGGCGGTCCAAGGTTGGGGAACAGTGCAATCAATCGACGGATTCTCCCAAAGGCTGGAGGGAACTCGTGTCTCAGGTCATAGCGTCAATCCGAGCGATTCTGCTGTACGGACGCTCATGGCTCCCCCATCCGCCCCCAATGGACGAGTTCACCCCTGCGTCACCGATACGCCGGATACGGTCCGCGCCGCCCGCGATCATGTCGGGATCGTGGAGGGCTGCAAGGTTGGGCCCGATGAAGCGGGTGCTGGCGTCAGCTCATACCGTCTATCATCTTGTTGGCATCCTCGACCGCACCCGCACCGAAGGCGCGCTTGACGAGGTCGTCGAAGGTCAGGACAGGCCGCTCGCTGATCCCGGCGAGCATCGTCAGGTGCTCGGGCGCGGACACGATCTGGAGGTTGTCCGCGTCGATCTTGCCACCCAGCGGGAGCGCCGGGACGAACCCATACATTTGATCGGGGCCAAGAGGGCCAAGGCGGGCTTTGGCAGCCAGAAAAAGGCGGACATAGAGGTCGTCGTGGTCCATATTCGGTGTGCCGTAGTTAAGAAGGCCGCAGCCCCAGAGGATACTCTCCCCCCACTTATCGGCTTGCCCCTTTGCAATGCCTGCAGCGTTGTTCTTCCGCTTCAATATGATGCCATCACTCATCACGGAGATCGAGAAGCCGTAGCCCGTCTTCCGCCCCCAGACGTTGACCTCCCCCAAAGCAGTCCGCGTCACGGCGATGTAGTCGTCCTTGCCTTCAAGGTCGGTGCCTTCGAGCCATGCGCCGAGCATGGGGGCGTAGGTCTCCGGGTTGACCAGCTGGAACCAGCCATCCTGGAATACCGAGAACCCGAACCGCCGCCAGTAGTCACACATCGCCTCAGGAGCGATCCCGGATAGGCGATTGATCACATCGTTCGGCGCTAGCATTACGGCAGTAGGCACACCGAAAACTTCTTCAAAGTCCTTTAATTCTTTCGCTTTCGTCATCGTCTTCCCCTGCATGGCTCCAACTTCGTGTTCATACGTCCATCCCGCCCGATACTAGGGTCGGCCGCGGCACGCTCTGCGGCAGCGTCGATCCGGGAGATACGGCTAGTCGGCTTTTTGTGGTCCCCCCAACTTCCGCCAATGGACGAGTTCACCCTACTGTCGCCGACGCGTCGGATGCGGTCCGCACCGCCCGCGATCATGTCGGGATCGTGGAGGGCGGCAAGGTTGGACATGATCTCGCGAGCACGACGTTCCGCCTCTATTCTTGCGCGATTGCTTCCCATGCCTTGGGCTTCCAAGCCTTCCCGAACACTTTCTTCAATCTCGCCCCGCAGTCCGCTTCGCGCATTCGCCTGCGCCACTCCATCGCTGATACCACTTCGTGTGAGGCGGTTGTATGCTTCTCTGGCATCGAGATATTCGCCGACGGTGAGGTCGTTGAGACCGGCCTGCTGGTCGCGGAGCTGGCGGGCGTATTCGGAGACGATCTCGCGCTGCGCGGCCGGATCCCCCGGGGCGCGGCGCTCGGCGTAACCGAGCGCGTCGAAGCATCCGGGATCGACCTGATCCATGATCCGGGCCCGCCGTACGATGGGTATCTCGGTATCCGTTGTGCCAGCCCTGCGCTCGCTGCGCCCCCGGAGCATGGCCTTCACGAGGTCGGTGAGCTTTTCGACAAGGCCGATGAGGGTGGTGAACAGGTCGCCCAAGACACGTCCGGCCCGGGGCGCACGGAGGGCGAGCTGCGTTCCGATCCGGCCTGCGAACTGCGTCAGGCGGACCGCCAGACCCGCACCTGCCGTGCCGCCGGTGAAGGCGGCGATGGCCAGGAACAAGAGCGCGATGATCGCCTCGGGGATCAGGAACCCCACGCCCTGGCCCACCACCTCGGCCCAGAAGTTCGGCGGCACCAGCATCAGCACCCCCAGCGACGTCGCCGCGAATACCCGCAGCACGTCCGTGCGCGTGGCCACCTCGATCATCGCCGCGCTCCACTCGACCGACCTGTCCGCCAGTTCCGACAGAAGCTGGCCGATCTCGCCCAGGCCCGGGATCTCGGCCAGGGCCCGCGCCACCGCGTCGAAGCCCTGCTGGAACGTCCTCACCGCCCCGGTGGCCAGTGCCTGCAACAGCTCCACGATACGGTGGCGGTTGTCCCAAAGCGCCCGCGCCCCTTCGGTCATGCTGTCCCACGCATCGCCGATCGCATCCGGCAAGCCCGCGATCCAGTCGCCGACGGCCGACCAGAACTCGCCCTCACCTTCCCACCAGGCCGTCAGACCTTGCCCCACGCCATCAAAGAACGTTCCGATGGCACCCCACCAGCCGTCATTCTCCCATTCCGCGATCCACGGATGGAGCGAGGTCTCCATTCGACCCGCCAGCGCGCGCAGGTCGGCCTTGATCTGCCGCGACAGTGCCTCAGCCTGCTGGAGCGCGGCCTCGTCGGCGGCCAGCTCAACCTCGACGCCGCCGCGCTGCGCATCTGCCGCCTCGACGGTGCCGAGATAAGCGCGCAACTCGGCCAGCGTTGCTTCGCTCACCTCTCCGTCGGCCGCGCCGAAATGCATTAGCCCCTGGGTCTGGACGTCGCCGTCGAAAACGAGGCCGTTCGCATCCCACACACGCAGGGGCGCGCGTGTAACCGGCGTTTGCCAATAGTCATCATAGGTCGCCCGCACGATCACCGGGCCCCGGCATGTCGCGCAGACCCCGCGCGGGGGGGTGGCCTCCGCATAGGCAGACCGTTCCGACCGGGCGCCGATCTCGGCGGGGCTCAACGGACCGGCCATCAGGCGGCGCCCCGCTGACTGTCCACGGCGAAGGTCTCAAACCGGCGGCGGAACGCGCCAAACCGCTCGGCCTCGGGTGCGTCGCCGCGCAGGATCGCCTCCAGCTCGCCTGTCGGGTCGCCCCGCTCGAAGGTCGCGCCGTAGAATAGCGACCACGCCGCGAAGAGGTGCAGATGCGCGTGGTCGCGGAACCCGAACGCCTCGAACCGGGCGACGGCCGCGTCCACCACCGCCTGAACCGCTTTGGGCGGCCGGTCCGCCAGTTCAGCGGGGAAGTCGGCGCGCAGCCGGTCCGCCATATGCGCCCGCCGGGCCTCCGCTTGGGCACGGGCCGTGGCGTCAAAGTCTGCGTAGCGCAAGCGCATGGGGCGCAGCGGCTCCTCCTGGAGCGCGGGGACGGGGGCGAAGTGGATTGCTTCGGAGCGGTCGGCGTCCTCGCCGCCCGCGGGCAGCAGCAGGTAGGCGATGGGGTGCCCGTCATCGGTGACGGTCATGCGGCGCAGGCGGCTCGGGTCAGTCGCGATGGCATCGAGAAAGGGCCCTAGCACGCGGGGATCCCAGAAACGGAACGTCAGCATCCGTTCGTCATCGACGACCGGCAACTTGGTGAAGCGCCGCAGGTGGCCGCGCAGGACGTCGAACGGTGCATTGGTGGAAATCAGCACGCTAAGCCCAGCGGGCCAGTGCCGTGCGAAAAAGTCGCGCAGAACGCTGATGTCTCCAGGCGCGTTCGGGTCGGCGATGGATAGGTCCACCAGCCAGGGCCCCGACTCGCCCGTCGTTTCCGCAGCCTCATCCTCGAACAATGACCGGGCGTGGACCATGATCACGTCGAGATCGAACAGTCCGGCAATCAGGGCACGGAGCGTTCCGTCCACCAGCAGATAGGCACGGCGCGGCGCATCCGGGCCGTAGAGCGCGGCAAGAAGGGTCGGGGGAGCCTCCGGGAGAGCGGCGAACAGAGCTGTGGGGCACCCGCCCCAAGCGTCTGCCTCCGCTCCAGCGATTTTATGGAACACAAGAAGGCCACTGGACGCATCCTGCCCGTCGCCTTCCACGTCGGGCAGGCTCGTCCAGTAGTCGCCGTCTTTGCCATCGATCATCTGCGCCGTCCTATAGGTTCGACCGCGATGATAAGTGGACCATTTCGGGAGAGGAAGGGCCATGTCGTGATTGTCAATAAAATGGTCCCACCTTGTCGGACAGGTTTGCAGTGTTTCCAAGGTGTATCGGGTTTAGGTTTTGACCTGCTCCCCTGTGAGTCCGCGTCTATAGGTTAGCTTTGTTCAGGTTTGCTGTGCTACCGGAAGTGTCCCCGCTGGGGGTTAGATTTTCCGCCCTTTGATCACACAGACGGGCTGGATGCGTCTGGCGATTTCATCAGCGCTGCCGGGACGTTGTTCCCAATGGCACTGTGCGGTCTTTCTTCGTTGTAGTCTCTACGCCAAGCCTCCAACTTTTCGGCGGTATCTTCAAGGCCCATGAACCAATGAGCGTTCAAGCATTCGGATCGGAGTTTGCTATTGAACGCCTCGATGTAGGCATTGTCGGTCGGCTTTCCCGGCCTTGAGAAGTCCAGGGTTACACCCCGTTGGTAAGCCCAAAGGTCCATGTCACGAGAGACAAATTCGCTGCCATTATCGACCCTGATGGTCTTGGGATAACCGGTCTTGCGGCAGATACGATCCAAAGTCGCAACGACGTCTTCGCCTTTGTAGTTGAACCGGGCGTCGAGCACAGGAACGTAGCGGGAGAAGGTGTCGACGACTGTCAGGATGCGTATCTTGCGACCTGTGGCCAGTTGATCATGCACGAAGTCCATTGCCCAAATATCATTCGGTTTCACGGCCTCTTTGCGGTCTTCGCGCAGCTTTGCCTTCACACGGCGTTTTGGGGTTTTATTGCGCAACTGCATGCCCAACTCCTTGTAAACACGATACGTCTTCTTCGCGTTGATCTCCCAACCTTTCCGGCGCAGCAGTACATGTACGCGCCGATAACCAAACCGCACGCGCGTCTCGCAAATCTCCTTGATGCGCTGTTCTAATGCGGCCTGGTCGCGTCGACGAAACTTGTACCGATATGTCCGCGGGTCGAACCGGATAAGCCCACAGGCCCTCCGGATCGATACCCGCCAATCAGCCCTGATCTCGTCGACCAGCGTTCTCTTGCGAGCAGGCCTCAAAGCTTTCGCTTGATAACGTCCTGAAGCATCTCTTTGTCCAGCGACAAGTCCGCGACGATCTTCTTCAATCGCCTGTTCTCGTCTTCCAGCTCACGCAGCTTCTTCATGTCCGTCGGTAACATCCCGGCATACTTCTTCTTCCAATTGAAGTACGTCGCCTGGCTGATCCCAGCCTTCCGACAGATCTCAGAAACAGGTGTTCCTTCTTCGCCCTGCTTGATGATGAACGCCTTCTGCGCGTCCGTGAATTTGGATGCTTTCATCGCCATCCGCTCCTCTCCCAGCCAAGGAAAATCTAGCGGAAAACTCTAGCCATAAACGAGGACGTTTTCAGGAGGCACAGCACTGAATGTGCATCAACATGGCATTGAACGGCGCGTATTCTTTGAAGCGTGAGACAGATTTGAGCAGTTCAAACTGCGCATCTCTTGTGCTGTAGAGATTGGTATCGGCAATAAGTTGATCGATCAGAGAACGGGCGGCATTCTCAGCTTCCTCACTGTCTGCAACTTGAAAAAAAGGACCAGGTGGATCAATAAAACCCACCATGTCAAACCACCACCCGCCGCTTGCCCGTGAGAAGTTGCTGCATCAGGGCCTTTTTCTCGGTGCGGAGTTTCTCCAGTTGGTTTGTCCAGTTTTCGACTTCACGGTCCATGCTAACCATGAAGTCCGCAATCCTTCTTTGCTCAGCGATGCCTGGCATTCGAAGGTTTAATTCGTTGAGCTTTGCCTTATTGAGCGTCTTGCCCTTTACCGCTTGATCCACATCTTGAAGCAGGTCGGCGACGTGGAGAAGCTGATACAAGAACTCAGGATGAAAGCTGGTGGGTGTGCGGGGAACAAACCCGCAAATTGCTTCATTCGTGTAGAGTGGCACCGCAGTGATGCCGAGCTTGCCGATGGTAAGTTTGAAGCTCATGACGACGGAACCCACAGGTAGCAGCTTCACGTTGCTTTTTGCCACACCTTGATCCGTAATTTGTTCCTTGGAAGAATTGAGGTGCTTTGGACCAAGATCGGCAATAGAAAGCCAGATGTTGTTCCCATCCTGCCAATAGGTCGGCTCTTTCCGAGCAGGTGTACCGCCAATACGGATGTCGGCCACATCCCCCCAACCGCACCTCTTTCCAGTCCTGTCCTTCGAACTCAGGGAAGCGGCGTTTGCCTGTGAGGAGGGATTGCATGAGGGCGCGTTTTTGGGCTTTGGCGGTGGCCAGCAGGGCCTCCGTTTTCTCGATGGCCGCATCCCAGGTCGAGAGGATATCCGCGATCTTCCGTTGTTCGGGGAGTGGGGGGAGTGTGATCTCAACCTTTGATAGTTCACCCTGCCCGACATTGGACCGGACCGCGCCCTGGCTTCGTCGAATGATCTCGCTACGGACCTGAGGTTGACGCATCGCATAGCGGGCAAACTCTGGAAAAAGGCTCCCATTCTTTGGCCGACCACGGATGACGAACCCTCCAAAGATCACGGGTTCTTCGTCGAGATACACGGACGTAAACCCTACTTCCTCGGTCGTTTCGCTTGTTCGATTGAACAGGATATCTCCACGTTTGACGCGGTAGGCTTTGGCCGCAGCTTCGCTCAGCTTGACGCTCCCAGGGATCAGATCAGCAGTCAGGCTTTCATGCTTGAGGACTTCAGATACATTGATGAATGGAACGCCACCGCCGTAGTTTGCTTTCTCGGTGTTGGATCCGTTCTTGAACTCAAGCAGATCACCCAAGCTGGTATGCATCCACCCTTCAGGAACCATACCCAAGCTCCCGCAGATATCCCGCCATGCGGGTTTCCAACTCGGTCAGATCGGCCTTCAGCGCCTGCCGTTCGGCCCGCACAGCCATCAGCTCGATCTCTTCCTCCTCTTCGAATGTGTCGACATAGCGGGGGATGTTGAGGTTGTAATCGTTCTCCGCGATCTCGGCCCGTGTGGCGCGATAGGCGTATTTATCCACGGCCTCCCGCGCGGCATAGGTCGCCACGATCTTGTCGATATGGCTCTGATCCAGAGCGTTCTGGTTGGTGCCGGACACGAACTCTCGGCTGGCATCGACGAACATCACAGAGTCGTCGGTTTTGTGTTTACGAAACACCAGCAGGGCGGCGGGGATGCCTGTGCCAAAGAACAGCTTTTCAGGCAGGCCGATAACGGCATCGAGCAGGTTCTCCTCGATTAACTTCTGGCGGATTTTCCCCTCGGTCGAGCCACGGAACAGCACCCCATGGGGGACGACCACGACAGCACGGCCCGACTTGGGTTTCAGCGTCTCAATCATGTGGAGGATGAAGGCGTAGTCGCCCTTGGTCTTGGGCGGGATACCGCGGCGGAAGCGGGCGAACTTGTCGGTCTCGGCGGCGTCCGTCCCCCATTTGTCGAGGGAGAACGGCGGGTTGGCGACGACGATATCGAAGTGCCGTAGGGCGTCGTCCTTGGTGCGCAGCTTGGGGTTGCGGATCGTGTCACCCCATTCGACCTGGTGGTTCTCCTCGCCGTGCAGGAACAGGTTCATCTTGGCCAGCGCCCAGGTGGAGCCGATGGCCTCTTGCCCAAACAGCGCATAGCCCTTGCCGCCCTGATTGCGGATAAGCCTGCCGCATTTCATCAGGAGGGACGCAGAGCCGCAGGTCGGATCGCAGATGTGGTCTCCCGGTTGCGGGTCGGCAAGACGGGCCATGAGGTCGGAGACCTCGGCAGGGGTATAGAACTCCCCCGCCTTCTTGCCCGCCGTGGCCGCGAAGCGGGAGATCAGGTATTCGTAAGCCCCACCGATGATGTCGAGTTGACCGACACGGGAGGGGCGCAGGTCGAGCGCGGGTTTGGAGAAGTCCTCAAGCAGGTGACGGAGTATGTCGTTCTTCTGTTCCTCATCGCCGAGCTTGTTGGAGTTGAAGCTGATGTCTTGGAACACGTCGCGAAGCTTGTCCCCGTTGGCCTCTTCGATGGCATGGAGGGCCTTGTCGATACGTTCCCCGTTGCCCGCCTCATGCCGACGCTTGTGCAGGGCGTCGAAGCTGGCCCCGTCGGGTAGCTTGAACGCCTCCTGCTGCATCATGGCCTCGACCAGTTCTGGACTGTCTGGATGTTCGGCCTGGTAGCGGGTCTGGTGGTCCTTCCACACGTCGCTCACGTATTTCAGGAACAGCAGCGTGAGCACGTAGTCCTTGTAGACGGACGGATCGACGACGCCCCGGAATGTATCACAGGCCCCCCATGCGGCTTTGTTGATCTCAGCTTGGGTGACTTGAACCATGTTTTTCTTTCCTGTTCGACGATCCGCGCGGGCGAGATCCTAGTTCGGCAGGCGGGTTTACAGGCCGTTGGCCGGCACCCAACCAGAAGCGATCCAATCGCTACTTCATGAGTATCCACATCATATTGATCGATACCAGATTTCTGAGGCGAGGATATCCACATCTATCAGTTCTGCCGGACTAATTATCGGTTCCCCTGAAGCATAGGCTTTGTCGGACATCACAACATCAAGATCCCTGCGATGGGCCTACTTCCAGCGAGACCGACATGTCCACCAAAACGAAACCGAAGAAGACACAGTACAAGTATTCAGCATCCACGGGCGAGTATGCCGCAATCCTGCGGGGTGCCAATGCGGAGGGTATGTCCGTGTCGGCATACGTTGCAGCCGCCGCCCTGAACCGGCAACCGGGTGTTTCCCCGGAACGATTCCAGGAGGGCCTTGCCGTCGCGGAACGTGCCCTCGTCCAGCTGCAAGCCATCGCTGAAAGAAGCGACGACGGAGCCGAAGGATTGCGCATTCTGGCAAGCCTCCATCGGGTCGAAAGGATGATCCTGATGCTGGCCGCCGACCGCCTGATTGATCAGTCATGAGGATCAGTTGGTCCCGACACTGGGCGAGCAGCGATCCGAAGCAACCGACCCTCTACCTCCTTGCCTCAACCATCGAACGCAAGATCGACGGCGGCAAGATCAGGGATGTGCGCGACCCTGCGCCCGAGGTTCTCATCGGCAATCCGGATATCGTACAAGCAAGCATCAACGCGCTGCCGTTCAAAGCGACGTACCGGTGCGCCGTGCTGTCTTTCGCGGCCTCAGACATCGACGTGAACCGCTTCAACGAAGGTGCCGGCGAAGACCGAACCCATGCCTTGGCCGCCATGCAGTACGCAATCGACACCGCGTTTCCAGGAATTCCTGATCATCTACGCCCCCCGATCCTCACATGCACCCACACGCATCTCGGACGCCTGGAGATCAACCTCCTGATCCCGCGGTTTTTGCGGAAAGCGGACGGATCTATCCGCAGCTACAATCCGGCTCCGCCCAGATCTTCCGGAGGCCGGATCTGGCCCGAGGCCGAGGCCGTTCTCAATAAGCGCTTCGGCTGGACGGACCCAAGGACTGTGAGTAACCGAACCATGGTCAGTGGACCCGATTGGCTCGAACGGCAACATCGTGCTGCGCTCCGTGCAGACCAAGAGATCACAAGCGACCAGGCACGGCTCTACCTGCTCGACCGCGCCAAGGATCTGGCCAGTCGTATCAGTTCGAAATCGCCCCTGAACTTCGCGATGAACTTGATCCCCTCTTTGATAGAAATCGGCTACCGCTTGGCGCGGATTTCCCCGGGCCGCCTGCATCTCATTGGACCATTGGATGAGGGCGGTTTCACCCTGTCGGGCAATCTGCGCGGACACCGCAGACTGGCACCACATCCCACCACGAGCGCCATGCTTCCTCGGGATAAATACGAAGAACTCTGGCATCGAATTGCTTCCGCAAATGCCGATACGTTCGATTTCGATCGGCGGTCCGAACAGACCTTGGAGATCGACGACGTCATCGCCCGCCTACCGCTTTCCCTACCCACGCATCACCCGGGGTGGCCATCGCCAGCCGGCCCGCTCCCGTCGGCTCGGCCAGTCCTCAGGGATCGACTGACCGACATGATCAGCAGGGTCGCCCTTGCTCTCACCCGAGCACAAGCGGCCGGTCTTGCCGCTCGCGCCCTTTTCCCCTTCCGCAATTCTTTTGCCGATCTGCGGACCAGACTGGAGACCATTCTCTATGAACAAGATTGCCCCGTCCTTCCCCGGACATCCCGAGCACTTGATGGCCGAGCTGATCGAACTGCTCATCAAGGTCCTCGACAGTCACAAAGACAAGGATGTCGCGACGAACTTGCAGGTCCTGGTCGCGGAGATCTCAGGTATCCGGCTGATCATGGACAGGCACGCTACCGCGATGGAGGAGCTTCTCCCGCGAACGCGAACCGTCGAACGACTATCAGATCAGCAGCACGAGTTGATGGCCTTGATGGAACAAATGGCAGTCAATCTCTCTTGGATCCGCGGCCAGCTCGACGGAGACGTCGATGGGTCGACTTGATCCGGCAGGCTCGACTGATTTCGACAACGATGTCTCTCGCGGAGCAAATCGGCATTTCATTGGCACGACATGAAGGGGTTTTTGGCATGTGTATCGAGGGTTTGGGTTGGCGAATATGGTTGCTTAACGGAGCGATTTCATGGGACGGGGCAGCGCCTAGTGAGCTCGTCGATGCCCTTCAGGAGGGCCTGACCTTGACGTCCAATGATCCGGAAGGATCTGAGGACCCCAACCCTGAGGACGTGGTGTCGGGCCCACACTGATCCGGGGCTCACCGCCGCGGATACGGCGGTGAGCTTTCTTCCTTCAGACCGAACCGGGCAGAGCGTTCGACCGCTGGCATTTCGGCTTACTAGGCTTCTCCAAGCTCACTCCGCTCGAGGGCATCTTCCGATCAGCCGTATCTCGAGCATCGATGATCATGCGAAGTGTCGCCGCCTCGGTGCTTGCGTGTTCTGCGATGACCTGCGCGTCCGCGACCCGACGGAAGTTTCCCTCACGTTCCGCCTCGAGTCGATCCAGACGTTCCAACGCAGTCTTCAGATTAGAACGCGTAGCCTCCAAATCGCCTTCGAGTTCAGCAATTATCGCAGTTGATTCATCGCGTTCAACCGCCGCAGCAACCTCGGCCGCCAACAGGGCCTTACGCATGGCTTCATGTCCGGCAGTTGCATGCTCCAGAGCCGCCTCCCAAAGCTTACCCGTCATGACGGCGGATGCGTCCCCAATGACATCGGGGACCGGAATATCTCGGACCCGATCGTCATTCTGGCGTTGTTCTTTCCACTTCTTCAGGATCGGCCCGATCGTCGAGTAGGACCCACCAGTAAGTTCACGCACGGTCTGCTGCGTCGTATCAAGTCCGGACCTTGCGATCTGTTCACATGCTGCGATGATCTCTTCGTTTGTCACGGCCATCTGTATTCCTTTGTATTCTGTATCACTACACAAAGCACGTAGGCCTGGATTCATGGGCTGGGGAGATTATTTTTTAGAAAATTCCAAAAAATCTTGCACATCGAAAATCGAGGGATAAGTGCCAGGGATAAGTGCACCTCGAAAGGTAAACCACGATGAATGCGAAAAAAAATATCGCCAAGATGACTCCGGACGGCCTCATCCCTCGCTTCAACTCAAATAAATCAAAAGACAGGACCCGGCCTCGGCTGATTGATCGCTGGGAAGTTATCGACATGTTGGGGATCAGCGAGTCCACCTTGGAGCGGCGTATGGTGGACGACGAAACCTTCCCGCAACCGAGGCGTCTGGGGAGCAGGACGATCCGCTGGATCGAGGCTGATGTTGAAGCCTACATCTTTGGGCTTGAAGCTGTTGATTATTTCTCAAATTGACGCGCGTCTTAAGCGAAACGGCTCGGTTGGTAGCATACCAAACGAGCCTTTTTCGTTTCCAGGACACTTGATGCATGCCACCCTGAAACGTGGTGTATCAACTTGATTATCGAAGGTCGTCCCGAAGATCATGGGGCATTCTGCTTCCAGTCACGAAATCAGCCCATGCCTGCATCATAGGTCGCCGTTCCTCGAGGAGGTCGTCCCGCAAGTAAGCATCGACCACCTTGTCCTTCTCGTGGGCCAAGGCGTATTCCATGAGGTCCCGCGAATAGGTTCCCTGCTTCCTTGCCCAAGTCCGAAAAGTTGACCGCATTCCGTGACCTGTAATGGCCGGGTCAAATTTCTGAATCTCAAGCCTCGCTCTGTTCTCATCGATCATGCCGGATTTGTTCTTTGGACGCGGCAAGACAAGCCCATGGTCATTCCCGTCAGGGCCGTTCAGGAGCAGCAGATTATGGAACACCACCGATAGCTGTGCCGACATTGGCACACGGTGAGGCCGCCTCTTCTTCATCCGTTCCTGCGTGGTGGTCCAAATGCCACCAGGCAAATCAATATCAGACCAGACTGCTGTTCTCGCCTCCATGGTCCGCTTACCGGTCAAGATAATTGCCATGATCATCTGACGGACGCCTTCATCGCAATCGTGATTGGCAAGCCAAGACCAAAAATCGGGGGCCCGCTCCCAATGTAATGCGGCCATGTGTTTCGTATGCCTCTGCACTGGTCCAAATGCCATTTTCGGATCGAAGATGGCCGGGTTCACCTCGAGAAGCTCCTGGAGGATTGCCAGTTCGAAGATCTCGCGCAGACGTCCCAGCGTTCGTCGTGCCGTCTCATGTTTCGTTCGCCAGATGGGATCGAGAACGCGAATGATATCGCGTCGCTTGATATCTGCCGGACGCAAATCTCCGAGGTGTTGGAGAATATACTGGTTCACGGTCGTCCAGTTCTGCAAGGCGTGCTTGCCATTGGACAAACCGGCCTTTTTCCTATCGTACCAGATCTTCGCCACCTCACGCAGAGAAGATCCATCTCCCAGATCGTCGGGGAGACTTTCCCTCCTCCCGGGAGGATCGTCCTGAACTCCGACAGGTTCGGCATCACGGCCTGACATGTTCGATTTGATCAGGACAGCCTCGAGACGCGCGTCCTTCAACGTCGTCTGAGGATACTTTCCGATGGTCTTCCATCGCGTTCGACCTTCTGCGGTCACTCGCACTTGAAATGTCTTCGATCCGCCTTTGTTGAGGCGAAGATACAAGCCATTTACATCCGCAAGCCGGTCTGGCCCCTTGCCGTAAATTGCGGCCTCGATTTGCTTCACTGTCAGCATGATTGACTTCCTTCCGTTGTCTGGAACGAAGGTACAAAACTGGTCTGGCCTGCACTAAGGTGAGCTGGACCCTGCGTGAGGCACATGGCGGAAAAAGTATTTGAAAAACAATGGGTAGCCGGACAGTTGTGATGGCAGATGATGGGATGAGAACCGGTTCGCCCGGCTCCTTCGTCTCCGCCACCAGTCCAACTTACCTATTGGTTTTGCTTACTCTCACAGGTGGCGGCATCCCCGGTGACGATACCCCGAGTCTAGGATTTCACGAAACAGGGCACTATCTGTGCGACGAGAGACATCCGCCGCCGCGTTTGGCAGAGGGTTTTCTTGGTGAGGCGATCTTCGACAAGCTTCGAGGCCGCCCTAGCGTTTCCAGATGGTTCGGGGCAACGCCGACAGGACCTCAGCGCCGTCGTGCGTGACCGTGACGATGTCTTCGAGACGGAGGCCGAATTGTCCGGGCAGGTAGATCCCCGGCTCGATCGAGAAGACATTCCCTTCTTCAAGGATCGCGTCGGAGGTGGCGGTAATATAGGGCGGTTCGTGAACGTCGATGCCGAGCCCATGCCCCGTGCGGTGGACGAAGAATTCGCCGTAGCCGGCGGCATCGATGACACCACGGGCCGCCGCGTCGACGTCGCGGGCGGCGACCCCGGGCCTGACGGCGGCGATGGCGGTCTGGACGGCCTGTTCAACGACATCGGCGACCTTCCGGAACTCCGGCAAGGGGTCGGTGCCGAACCAGCCGCAGCGCGTCATGTCGCTTGGATAGCCGCCGATCCGGCAGCCGGTGTCGATCAGGACGGCCATTCCGTCTTGCAGAACGGTGTCGCCCGTATGGTGATGCGGGAAAGCGCCGTTGCCCCCGAAACCCACGATGGTGAATTCGGCCCGCGCGCCGTTGGCCTTGTAGTGATCATGGATGACCGAGGCCACGTCGCGTTCCGTCATCCCGGCCCTCAAGGCGGCGAATGCGGCGGCGGTGGCGGCATCGTTCAGGCGCGCGCTGGCCCGCAATGCATCGAGTTCGGCCGCGTCCTTCATGGCCCGCAAATGGCCCAGTGTATCGCCCGAAAATCTCCGGTCGGGTGTGTGCATTTCATCGAGCACCAGAAGGGCGAAATCGGCGCGCATCGCTTCGTCGAGGGCGACGCTGTGGCCGGGCCCCGTCACCTCGCACCGTGCCAGCAGGCGGCGCAACGCTTCGGCGGGACCCAACTCATCCGTCCATGTCTCGAACGGAAGATCGGTCGCCTGCCGCACGGAATTGGAATTCAAAGCTGGCATCAGGAAGCCCGCGAAGGCCTGACTGATCAGCAGCATGACCGGCCTCTCATCGCCATGTGGATCGGCACCGGAGAGCCATGCCATTTGGCTGGTCGGTCCCAGAACCACCAGATCGGTATGGGTCTGCATCATGCGCGTCCGCAGGCGGGCCAGGCGGTCCTTGAAGATGTCCATCACGAAGACCTCGGAGAAAGGAAAGCGTCGGCCCCTTGGCAGGGCCGACGACGTTGGCAAGCGGTCTCAGTTCTTGTCGACGAGCCGGTAGAATACGAAGTCGGACGTCGCACCATTCACATAACCGGACACATTCGGGGCCATCGCCACCTGATAGGATGCCTGGAACATGATGACGATGGGCGACGAGGCCTGCACCTGGCGCTGAAGCTCAAGATACATCTCTTCGCGGGCTGCTGGGTCGGCTTCGGTCAAGGCCGCGGTCGTCATCGCGTTCATCTCGTCCGGGACGGCCCAGGAATTGCGCCATGTAGTGGTGGCGGCATAGGCGTCCTGCGCGTTGTTGGAGTTATAGGCAAAGGCCTTGGCGTTGGAATGGGGATCCATGAAGTCGGGCCCCCAATAGAGCAGCATCGCCTCGTGACTGCGTTCGCGGTAGCGGGTGATGACCTGGCTACCGGTGCCGGGCAGAATGTCGAAGTTGATGTCGGCTTCGGCAAAGGACGCCTGCAACGATTGCGCCATGTCCGTGAAAGGTGCCGCGTTGATCACGTCGAGGGATACGGTGATCGGCAATTCCACACCCGCCTCGGCAAGGATCTGCGCCGCACGCTCCGGGTCATAGCTGAACGGGTTATCCGTCAGCGCACCGGGGAAGCCTTCGGGCCAGAAGGCCTGATGGATCTCCATCTGCCCGGCGAGGAACGAATTCGTCATCCCCTCGTAGTCCACCAGATAGCGGGCCGCTTCCCAAACGGCAGGGGGCGTCAGGCTGTCCACCGCCTGATTGAACGACAGGAAGTGAACCGCCGCCTGCGGAAACGTCTCGACGACAAGGCCCTCGCCCCCAAGCGACGCGATCTGATCGGGGGTCAGGTTGCGCGCGATGTCGACGTCACCGGATTCCAGCAGCAGTTGCTGGGTCGCCGATTCCGCCACGTGGCGGATGATGACGCCGTCGATGGCGGGACCGCCATTGAAGTAGTCGGGATTGGCCTCCAGCCGGATCAGTTCCGCCGCTCGGAACACGCTCAGACTGAAGGGGCCGGTGCCTGCGGTGTTGGCATTCAGCCAGGCATTGCCCATGTCGCCGTCGACTTCGTTGGCCATGACGGTTTCCATGTCGACGACCGACGCGGGCCGCGCGGCCAGGACGTTCATCACGAAGGCGGGGGAGTAGTCGCCTTCATAGCGCACCGTCACCGTGTTGCCGTCGGCCGTCACCATCTCGGCCACGTTCTCGGGGGTCCAGCCAAGCTGGGTCAGGATGAAGGCAGGCGTCAGGTTCAACTGCACGACGCGGCTGAACGAAAAGACGACGTCCTCGGCGCGCATCGGGTTGCCGGAGTGGAACGTCACGCCATCGCGCAGCGTGAAGACAATCGTCTTGGCCTCGGCGTCGATCTCCCACGACGTGGCAAGGCCCGGGGCCAGCACGGTGGTATCCTCGGCGTCGTATTGCACGAGGCGGTCATAGGTGTTCGTCACCAGTTCGCCGGACGTGAATTCATAGGCCTGCGCCGGATCGATCGCGACGATATCGTCGATATTCTGGGCGACGACAAGAACGTCGGGCGGCGTTTCGGCAAAAGCCGCAGGCACGGCCAGCGGCAGCGCCAGCATCGTTGCCAGCAGGGCGGGTTTGAGCAGTCTCATAGGGGTCGACCTCCGTTGTTGCAGTTTAGCCGTTGGTGTTGGCAGGTGCCATTTCCGGCAGTTTGACGGCACCCTTGCGTTGCAGAACCGACAAGGTGCCGGTCCACAGAATACGCGTGGTCTCGGTGGTCCCGTTGGACCAGGAATGGGGGGTTGAGCCGGAATAGTGCAGGCTGTCCCCCCGTTGCAGAATGAAGCTTTGCCCGCCGAGCGTCTGGGTGATCTCTCCCTCCAGCAGGAAGATGATCTCCTCGCCCTCGTGGCAGACGACTTCGGATGCATAGCCGGGCGGAACATGCAGGATATAGCAGGATAATTCGGCCCCCGGAAAATCGGCGCTGACCGCCTCATAGAGGATCGACGAGCCGTCGATGGAGAACTGCGGACGCGCGCCGTTGCGCGACAGGCTGTCGGCAGGTCTGGGGGTGGCGATGAAGTATTCCAGGCCGACGGAAAGGCCCTGTGCAATCTGGGCGAGCGTTCCAAGCGAGGGCGTCGCCTGGCTGCGCTCCACCTGGCTGAGGTAGCCGACGGACAGACCCGCATCGTCACACAAGGCCTGAAGGGTCAGGCCAAGCTGCTTGCGCCGCTTGCGGATCAGGTGACCGAGATTGGGATCGCTCTTCACCTTCGGCCGCGCCATCGTCCCCCCCGGGAAAAGCCAACATAATTTTTTTGATTTAAGCAAAACTGTTTGCCAAAACCAAGAGAAATATTGCACCGTCCCGGCAAGGGCACAGTCGAGTGACCGCCATCGGGGGCGCGGTGCAGGATGACAGCACAAGAGATCAGGCACGGCATGATCGGCGGCACGGGGATTGCCGTGCTACGGTTCTGCGTCGTGGTCGCCCTGACCTTCCTCGGCCTTCTCGCGTTGACGTTCTTCATCGGCCGAGTGATCCCGATAGACCCCGTCCTGGCCGTCGTAGGCGATCGCGCGACCAATGAACAATACGAGGTTGCCCGGGTGGCGATGGGCCTCGACCGGCCGTTGATCGTGCAATTCGCAAGCTACGTGGGCGATGTGTTGCGGTTCGATCTCGGGATGTCGGTCTCGACCAATCGTCCCGTGGCCGAAGACCTGGCCCGTGTCTTTCCCGCAACGCTGGAGATGGCCACCATCGGCATCCTGATCGGCGTCGGCCTCGGCATACCTGCAGGCGTTCTGGCCGCCGCCCATCAGGGCCGCCTGACCGACCATGTCATTCGGGTCTTTGCGCTTCTGGGCTATTCCGTGCCCGCCTTCTGGCTGGGACTGGTGGGGCTTGTCGTCTTCTACGCGGGCTTGGGCTGGGTGTCCGGGCCGGGACGGGTCAGTATCTTCTACGATGGCATCACACCGACGGTCACGGGGCTTCTGACGATCGACAGCCTGCTGGACGGGGACCTTGCCGTCTTTCGAAGCGCCCTGTCCCATATCATCCTGCCGGCGACGATCCTCGGCGTCTTCAGCCTGGCGTATATCGCGCGCATGACGCGCTCGTTCATGCTCGATCAGTTGGGACAGGAATACATCACCACGGCGCGGGTGAAGGGCGTGCCGGAATGGCGGGTCATCTGGTTTCATGCCTTCGGAGCGATCCGGGTGCCTCTGATCACGGTGATCGGACTGTCCTATGCGGGCCTGCTCGAGGGTTCGGTGATGATCGAGACCGTGTTCTCCTGGCCCGGCATCGGCAACTACCTGACCACGGCGCTCTTCAATGCCGACATGAACGCGGTGCTCGGGGCGACGCTGGTGATCGGCGCCGTGTTCATTCTGATCAACAAGGTCTCGGACGTGCTCTACCGCATCCTTGATCCGCGCAGTCGCTAGGGGGGTCGGGGATGGAGATGCGCAGCTGGCTTCTGGACGACAGCCCCGCCTCGCGCGGGCAGGCAGCGGCGGGGCGCGCCTACCGCATCGGCCTCGATCTGATGCGCAATCCGTTGACCGTGCTCGGGGCCGCGATCATCGCCCTTCTCGTGCTGACTGCGATCTTCGCACCGTGGATCGCGCCCGAGGCATGGGATGGCCAGAACCTGGAGCGCCGGTTGCTCCCACCTTCGGCCGAACACTGGATGGGAACCGACCAACTCGGACGCGACATCTTCTCCCGCGTGATCCACGGCACCCGGATCACGCTGATGATCGTGGCACTGGTCGCGGTGATCTCGGCGCCATTGGGCCTGCTGATCGGCGCGGTCTCGGGCTATTTCAGCGGCTGGACCGACCGCATCCTGATGGGCGTCACCGATGTGTTCCTGTCAATGCCCAAGCTGGTTCTGGCGCTGGCCTTTGCTGCCGCCCTGGGGCCGGGCATCGAAAACGCGATCATCGCCATCGCGATCACCACCTGGCCCGCCTATGCGCGGATCGCGCGGGCCGAGACCTTGACCATCCGGAATGCGGAATTCACGGACGCGGCGCGTCTTCTGGGCGCGTCCCATACCCGCGTCATCCTCCGCCACGTCCTGCCGCTTTGCACGTCTTCGATGATCATCCGCGTGACGCTGGACATGGCCGGGATCATCCTGACGGCGGCCGGCCTTGGGTTCCTGGGCCTCGGCGCGCAGCCCCCGGCGCCGGAATGGGGGGCGATGATCTCGGGCGGGCGCAGCTTCATTTTCGATCAATGGTGGGTCTCTACCATGCCGGGCTTCGCGATCATCACCGTATCCCTCGGCTTCTGCTTCCTCGGAGACGGGTTGCGCGACGTTCTCGATCCGAAATCAGAGACCAAGCGATGAGCCTTCTGTCGGTCGAAAACCTGAACGTCAGCTTTCCGACACCGCAAGGCCGGGTGAATGTCGTCGAGAACCTGTCGTTCGAGCTCGGGCAGGAACGGCTGGGCATCGTGGGCGAATCCGGCTCGGGCAAATCCATGACGGGCCGTGCCATCCTGCGCCTGATCCGTCCGCCAGGTCGGGTGGACGGACGGATCCTCCTCGAAGGTGCCGACCTGACGGGCCTCGGCGAACGGCAGATGCGCGCCATCCGCGGGGCGCGCATCTCCATGATCATGCAGGACCCACGCTATTCGCTGAACCCCGTCATGACGGTTGGCCGCCAGATCGAAGAGGCGCTTTGGGTCCATGAACGCCTGCCCCGCCGCGAGATGAAGGCCCGGACCCGGCAGATGCTGGAAGCCGTGCGGATCAACGATCCCGACAGGGTGGCGCGGATGTATGCGCATGAGTTGTCGGGCGGCATGGGCCAGCGCGTGATGATCGCCATGATGCTGATCCCGCGCCCGCGCCTGCTGATCGCCGATGAACCGACCAGCGCGCTCGACGTCAGCGTGCAGGGCGATGTCCTGACCCTGATCGACGATCTGGTGCGCGACACCGGAATGGGGCTGATCTTGATCAGCCATGACCTGCCGCTGGTCGCCCGCTATTGCGACCGCATCCTGGTGATGAACTCCGGCCGCGTGGTCGAGACGTGCCGGGCAAGCGACCTGTACAACGCGACGCATCCCTATACCCGGGGTTTGCTGGCTGCCGTGCCGAAAATGCACGAAACGCGCGACTGGCTGCCCGTGATGGACCGCACGACATGACCGATCCATCCCCATCGATCTCTCTGCGCAACCTCGATATCGCCTATGGCGGCGTCCGCGTTGTGCAGGGGGTCACATTCGATGTCGCGCGCGGCGAAAGTTTCGCGCTGGTCGGCGAAAGCGGGTCGGGCAAATCCACCGTGTTGAAGGCCTTGTGCGGGCTTGCGCCGGAATGGACCGGGACGATGCAAGTCCTGGGACAGCCGGGACTCCATCGCCCGAACCGCGCGATGGCCCGACGCTGCCAGATGGTGTTTCAAGACCCCTACGGATCCCTGCACCCCCGAAAGACAGTCGACGCCGTTCTGTCCGAGCCGTTGGCGATCCACGGGATCGGTGATCGTGATGAACGGGTCGAGCAGGCCCTCGTCGATGTCGGCCTCGACCGGCGCTTCCGCTTTCGATACCCGCACCAGATGTCGGGCGGACAGCGCCAGCGCGTCGCCATTGCCCGCGCCTTGATGCTGGAGCCTGAGGTGATGCTGCTCGATGAACCGACCAGCGCGCTCGACGTCTCGGTCCAGGCCGAGATCCTGAACCTGCTCAAACGTTTGCGAGCGGAGCGCGGGCTGACCTATCTCCTGGTGACACACAACCTTCCTGTGGTCAGCTTCCTGTGTGAACGGATGGCCGTGATGAACAAGGGGCGGATCGTGGAAATCGCACAGGCCACTGCACTGCACGACGGCAGCTTCACCGATCCGTATTCCCTGGCGCTCTACGCGGCAAGCGGCGGCAACAGATAGACAAAGGATGGTCCCGATGCCCGAGATTGACCCCGATGCAGGTCACGCCGCAAAGGCACAGTTCGCCGAAGACCTGGCCGCCGCCAAAACGCCGGAAGGCAGCTTCGCCGCCTTGTTCCGTCTGAGCGATACCTTGTGCCCGGTTCGTCTCTGGACGGTCATGACGGTCGATCTGGACAAGGGCGTCGCGCAACGGGCCTTTTCCAACAGGGCCGATGTGTACCACGTGTCCGGCACCAAACCGATCGTGCGCAATGCCTGGTTCGACACGATATGCGGTCAAAGGCAGACCTTCGTGGCAAATACGCTGGACGAAATCGCGGCGGTTTTTCCCGATTTCGAGCTGATCGCTTCGCTTGGGTGTGGCTCGGTGATGAACCTACCCGTTTTCGAGGACGAGACGCTGCTGGCCACGGTAAATCTGCTGGATGTCGAGGGCCATTTCACGCCCTCGCGCATCCGCATGGTCCATGATGTCCTTGCAACCCCGGCCCTGTCCGCGATGCAGGCGGCGCGCAAGATGAGCTGACCTGCGCAGACGTTCGGAGACGTCCCGGTGGCAATTGCCAGGACGAGTCCGGGCGGACCCGGCGAAATCGGGCACCGGTCTTTCAGCGGCGCCAATGCCTTGGGGTCAATTGGCGTGGGACGCGGCGGCGCGTCTTCGGAAAATCCATCGTTTGCATTGGCAATTCCACTATGCGACCTCTTCCAGCGATCGGGCGCGGGCGGGATGCGGGTCATTGGAAGGTTTTGATTTCATCATTGTCGGGGCCGGCTCGGCGGGCTGTGTGCTGGCGGACAAGCTGTCGGCCTGCGGTCGCTTCACGGTCCTTTTGATCGAGGCCGGGGGCAGCGATCAGCGCTTCTGGATCAAGGTGCCCTTGGGCTACGGCATGACGTTCGACGATCCACGGGTGAACTGGTGCTACACCGCGCGCGCCGACCCGGGTCTGGATCACCGCAGCGCCTTCTGGCCACGGGGCCGTGTCATCGGCGGGTCCAGCTCCATCAATGCGATGGTCTACCTGCAAGGCCTGCCCGACGACTTCGACGATTGGGACCGCGCCGGGGCGACCGGCTGGAACTGGGCCGCCGTCCGCGAGACCTATGCGCAGTTGGAAACCCACGATGAACCCGACGGCACCGGGGGGCGTCGGCTTCGCGGAACCGGGGCCGTGCATGTCAGCGACCTGCACCACCGGATGCATCCCTTCTCGCGCCATTTCCTGGCAGCGGCCCGGGAAAGCGGATGGCAGACGCCCGACCATTTGAACGGCGACGCGCGCGAGGGGATCATCCCGCTGCGCGCGACGGTCCGGAACGCCCGACGCTGGTCTGCCGCCGATGCGTTCCTGCGGCCCGCGCGCGGACGTCCCAACCTGCGCGTCATCTCGGAGGCCTTGGTCGAGCGGATCATCCTGCGTGACGGCGTGGCGACGGGCGTCGACTACCGCAGGGGCGAAAGCCGAGTCTCGGTCACGGCCCGGCGCGAGGTGATCCTCAGCGCCGGGGCCATCAATTCGCCGCAGCTTCTGCAATTGTCGGGGGTCGGCCCCGCCGCCCTGCTCCAGAGCCTCGGGATCGAAGTGCGCCGCAACTTGGCGCAGGTCGGTCAGGGGCTTCAGGATCACCTCGGCATCTCCTGCCAGTTCGACGCGACCGAGGCGACGCTGAACAATCGCCTGGGGCGGTGGCCCGGCAAGATCGTGGCTGCCCTCGAATACCTGGCGGCGCGGCGCGGGCCGCTCTCCATCCCTGTCAATCAGATCGGCGGGTTCGTCCGGTCTGGGCGATCGGAACGGCCCGACCTGCAGATCTATTGCAACCCGATGTCCTATTGCGTGGGTCGCGAGGGTAAGACGGACGCCGCGCCGACGCCGGGTTTTCTGATCTGCGCACAACCCTGCCGCCCGACCAGCCGTGGCGAAGTGGTCATCACATCGGCCGACCCGCGCGCCGCCCCGGACATCCGGCCCAATTCGCTGGCCACCGAGGAAGACCGCGCCATGGCGATTGCGGCAGGCCGGACCGTCCGGACTCTGGCCGCGACCCCGGCGATCCGGGCGGTGACGCAAGCGGTGCCCGACCCGGACGCGATGACCGACGACGCGCTGCTGGCGGATTTCCGGGCGCGGGCCGGATCGGTCTATCACGCCAGCTGCACCTGCCGCATGGGCCATGACGCGCGGGATTCAGTGCTGGATGCGCGGTTGCGGGTGCACGGTGTCGCGGGGCTGCGGGTGATCGACGCCTCGTCCTTCCCGAACGTGACCTCTGGCAACACGAATGCGCCCGTGATGATGCTGGCGGCCCGAGGGGCGGAGATGATCCTGCAGGACGCAAGACAACCCATCGAACAAGGCGGTGCACGATGAAACTTCAAAGCATTGAAACCTTCGTCGTGGAAAACCCGCCGCCGCGCCATGGTGGGCGCTATTTCATCTTCCTGCGCCTGACGACCGCCTGCGGCATCACCGGCGTCGGCGAAATCTACAACGCGACCTTCGGCCCGCACCTCTGTGCCGCGATGGCCGAGGAGGTGTTCGCGCGGCAATTCGAAGGCCGCAACCCGCACCGCATCGAACGCATGTGGCGGGAAACCTACGGCGCGGGCTTCACCCTGCGCCCCGATGTGACCGTCATGGGTGTGCTCAGCGGGCTGGAAATGGCCTGTTGGGACATCATCGGCAAGGCCGCGAACCAGCCGGTCTATGAGTTGCTCGGCGGCAAGGTGCATGACCGTCTGCGCAGCTATACCTACCTCTACCCTGCCGAGGGCGACGTCTATCCCGACCCCGATCAGCCCAATGTCTACAACGACCCCGACATCGCCGCCGAGGCCGCCGCCGAAGCCGTCGAACGGGGCTTCACCGCGGTCAAATTCGACCCCGCCGGGCCCTACACCGTTCTGGGCGGGCACCAGCCGCGGATGGCCGACCTCGACCGGTCCGAGGCGTTCTGCCGCCAGATCCGCGCGGCGGTCGGCGACAAGGCCGATCTTCTGTTCGGCACTCACGGCCAGTTCACCGTGTCCGGAGCCAAGCGTATGGCACGGCGGCTCGAAGCCTATGATCCACTCTGGTTCGAGGAACCGATCCCACCCGAGAACCCCGCCGACATGGCCGAGGTCGCGCGCTATACCTCCATCCCCGTGGCCGCCGGGGAACGGCTTTGCACCAAGACCGAATTCGCCCGGCTGCTGGAGGCAGGGGGTGCGTCGATCCTGCAAATGAACCTGGGCCGTGTCGGCGGTCTGCTCGAGGCCAAGAAGATCGCCGCCATGGCCGAAACCCGGCAGGCGCAGATCGCCCCGCACCTCTATTGCGGCCCCGTCGTGGCGGCGGCGAACATCCAAATCGCCACCTGCAGCCCCAATTTCCTGATCCTTGAATCCATCGGCCGCTTCGACGGCCCGCTCATGCAGTTCCTGACGACGCCGATCACCTGGAACGAGGGCTATATCCTGCCCCCGACCGCCCCGGGCCTGGGCGTGGAGCTGAACGACGCCGCCATCGCCGCGCACCCCTATTCGGGCACGGACCTGCACCTTTCCATGACGACCGAGGCCGTGACGCCCTAGGACGCCCCTGCGTCAGAACACGACGACGGCGCGGATGGATTTGCCTTCGTGCATCAGGTCGAAGCCGTGGTTGATTTCGTCCAGCGACAGCTTGTGGGTGATCATCGGGTCGATCTCGATCTTGCCGTCCATGTACCAGTCGACAATCCGGGGCACGTCCGTGCGCCCGCGCGCGCCGCCAAAGGCCGTGCCGCGCCAGCTGCGCCCGGTGACGAGCTGGAAGGGCCTGGTCGAGATTTCGGCACCGGCAGGGGCCACCCCGATGATGATGCTTTCGCCCCATCCCTTGTGTGCGGACTCAAGCGCCGTGCGCATCACCTGCACGTTCCCCGTGGCGTCGAAAGTGTAATCCGCGCCGCCGCCCGTCAGGCCGACCAGATGGGCGACCAGATCGCCGTCGACCTTGGACGGGTTCACGAAGTCGGTCATGCCGAAGCGCGTCGCCATCTCGACCTTGCCCTCATTCAGGTCGACGCCGACGATCTGATCCGCGCCCGCCAGCCGCAGGCCCTGGATCACGTTGAGGCCGATGCCGCCCAGACCGAAGACGATGGCCCTGGATCCGATCTCGACCTTGGCGGTGTTGATGACCGCGCCGATGCCCGTGGTCACGCCGCAGCCGATGTAGCAGATAGTGTCGAAGGGCGCGTCCTTGCGGACCTTGGCCAACGCGATTTCGGGCACGACGGTGTGGTTCGCGAAGGTCGAGCAGCCCATGTAGTGGTGGATCGGCGTCCCGTCGAGCATCGAGAACCGGGTCGACCCGTCGGGCAGCAGGCCCGCGCCCTGGGTGCTGCGGATCTTCTGGCAGAGGTTCGTCTTGGGGTTCAGGCAGTATTCGCATTCCCGGCATTCGGGCGTGTAGAGCGGGATCACGTGGTCGCCGACGGCCAGCGACGTGACGCCCTCGCCCACCTCGATCACGACGCCAGCGCCCTCGTGCCCCAGAATCGCGGGGAAGATGCCTTCGGGGTCATCGCCCGAGCGCGTGAACTCATCCGTGTGGCACAGGCCCGTGGCCTTGATCTCCACCAGAACCTCGCCGGCGCGGGGGCCTTCGAGGTTAACTTCCATGATTTCCAGTGGCTTGCCTGCGGCAACGGCAACGGCGGCTTTGGTACGCATCGGACCTCCCCTTCAGAATTGTCTTGCCTCGCGGCGGTTTTGTTCATCTTCTGAGACATAGTCTCGACTTACGAGGGCTACGCGTCAATATGCACCTTGATCGCATGATCGGTCTTCTGGAAATCGTCGCCGTTGCCGGGCGGCCTGTCTCGGTGGCCGAAATTCAGAAGGCATCGGGCTTGCCGCGCCCGACGTGCTATCGCCTGATTCAGCAATTGGCCGATCAGCAGATGCTGGACCGGCCCCATGACGATGGCCGCTATGTGATCGGTGACCGGGTGATCCGCATCGCCCTTCTGGGAAAGTCGGATGTGGATGTCCGGCGCTGCGCGGCCCCGTTGCTTCGGTCGGCGGCAAACAAGTTCAACGAGACGATGTTTCTGGCGCGCCTGCGCGATGGCAAGGTCGAGATCATCCACGTGGAAACCCCCGATGACCCGGCCCGCGCCTTCATCCATCCGGGCCTGGGCGAGCGGCCCATGCATGCCTGTTCGTGCTCCAAGGCCATCGCGGCCTTCGCCGAGCCCGCGTTCCAGGATGCCCTGCTGGCCGGACGGCTGACGCAATATACCGGGCACACCAAGACCTCGCCCGAAGCGTTGCGGGCGGAATTCGCCCAGATCGTCCGGCGCGGTTTCGCCGATTGCGACCAGGAGATCGACCTGGGCATCGCCAGCGTCGCCGCTCCGGTCATGGTCGGCAACATCGGCGCGACATTCAGCGTCGGAGCCGTGGGGCCGATCCGGCGCTTCGGGCACGAGGACCGGGCCGAGATCGGCGAGAAGCTGATCGGACTCGCCCGCAAGATCAGCGGTGCGATCCAGCTGTGCAACGTGGCGGAGATCTGACCGCGGCAAGGGCAGGACGGCCCGGAGGAGGGGCCCAAAGGCAACGGACCCGAAACGGGCCACCATCATCAACCGGGAGGACGACATGAACCTGAGACCAGATCCGACATTTCACGCTTCACCCAAACTTGCCATGCAGGCGCCGGTGGAAAACTATGCCTTCACCGTGATGCTGAGCCCCGACGGCTCGCAATCGGACGGCATCGCGGTGATCGACCTGAAATCCGACTCCAAGACCTATGGGCAGATCGTCCATCAGGTGATCGTGCCGAATACGGGCGACGAATTCCATCACTTCGGCTGGAACGCCTGTTCGTCGTCGCTGTCACCGCTGTCGGGTCATGCGTTCCTGGAACGGCGCTACCTGATCGTGCCGGGCATCCGGTCGTCGCGCATCTATGTCATCGACGTCAAGGAACCGCTGAAGGCGCATATCCACAAGACCATCGAGCCCGAAGAGCTGTTCGCCAAGACCGGCTATTCGCGCCCCCACACCATCCATTGCGGACCCGAGGGCATCTATGTGTCCTGTCTCGGTGGCGGCGGCAAGGACGGCACCGACGGCCCGCCGGGCATCTTCATCATGGATTGCGAGACCTTCGAGATCATCGGTCGCTACGAGATGGACCGCGGCAAGCAGGACAAGCATTACGACTTCTGGTGGAATCTGCCGCAGGACTACATGGTCAGCTCCGAATGGGGCCTGCCGCCGCAGTTCGAGAACGGGATCGTGCCCGAGGACCTTCTGTCCAACAAATACGGCCATTCCATCCACTTCTGGGACCTGCGCGCACGCAAGAACGTCCAGACGATCGACTTCGGCGAGAATTACCAGATGGCGCTGGAAATCCGCCCGGCCCACGATCCGACCAAATCCTACGGCTTTTGCGGGGTGGTGGTGGACACCACGAACCTGCAAGGTGCAATCTTCACCTGGTGGCGCGGCGAAGACGGCACGTGGCAGGCCAAGAAGACCATCACCATCGACCCGCGTCCCGAAGACCCCGCCAACCTGCCCCCGCTGCTGCAGGGGTTCGGCGCGGTGCCACCCCTGGTCACGGACATCGACCTGAGCCTCGATGACAAATACCTCTATGTGGCCTGTTGGGGTCTGGGCGAGATGCACCAATACGACGTCAGCGACCCGATGAACCCGGTTCTGGCGGGCAAGGTCGAATTGGGCGGCATCGCGCGCGGCACCAAGCACCCGAACGGCAAGGGTTTTGCCTATGGTCCCCAGATGGTCGAGATCAGCCGCGACGGAAAGCGCGTCTATTGGACCAACTCGCTCTATTCGACCTGGGACGATCAGTTCTACCCCGATGACGAGGGCGGACAGATGGTCATGGCCGATGTGGGCGAGAACGGCGGCCTGACCCTCAACAAGGACTTCTACATCGACTTCCCCAAGGGCCTTCGGTCACACCAGATCCGGCTCGAGGGCGGGGACTGCTCGACCGACAGCTTCTGCTATCCGTCGGTCTAGATGCTCGAGGACATGACGTCGGTGACGGCCCTTTGGGGGGCCGTCATCCTTTCGGGCATCTATCACGGCATCAATCCCGGGATGGGATGGCCCCTGGCCGTGTCGGCCGCGCTGATGGAGCGGCGGCACAAGGCCCTGCCCCGGGCGCTCGCGATGCTGGCGGCGGGACATTTCGTGGCCATGATCGCGATCCTGCTGCCGTTCTCGCTGATGATCTTCCTCGTCCGCTGGTCGGTCGAGATCCGGATCGGCGCGGGCCTTCTGGTTATCGCCATGGGCATCTATCTGCTGATCAACCGGCGGCACCCAAAGATCCTGGCGCGGGTACATCCCGCCCGGCTCGCGCTGTGGTCGTTCCTGGCGGCGATGGCGCATGGCGCGGGGCTGATGCTGGTCCCGATCTTTCTGGGGATCTGTGCCGTGCCCCCCGAGGATGCCGGCCATGTGGCGGCAGGCACGCTGATGTCCGGGAACGTGGGCACCGCCTTTGCCGTCGCCGCGGCCCATACCCTTGCGATGACGCTGTCGGGCGGGCTGATCGCGGCGGCGGTCCATGCCTGGTTGGGCCTGAAATTCATCTCGAAGACCTGGCTCAACCTCGATCTGGTCTGGGCGATCAGCCTGATCGCCGTCGGGGCCTTCGGCGTGTTTTCAGCCTATTCCGGACACTGACGAACCGCCCCAGTCGATCACATGACCTTCACGAGCATCCAGACGGCCATGCCGATCATCATGATGTTTTCCGTCAGGGACACGAAGCCGAGCGGCACCTTGCTGTCCCCGCCGACACAGGCGCACTTCAACTCCCGCTTGTCGATATAGACGGCCTTGAAGATGCTGACCGCGCCGATGCTGGCGACGAACAGGGCGGCGGGGGCGGAAATCCACGTCAGGACACCGGCCATCATCAAAAGGCCGGCCCCGGTCTCGACGAAGGGATAGACATAGCCGTAGCGCACCCACTTCTGCGCCAGCAGATCGTAGTTGAGGAACATCGTCGCGAACCGCTCCACATCCTGAAGCTTCTGCAAGCCAAGCAGAACCATGGAAATCGAGATGCACAGCTCGATCGTCCGCCCGGCCAGAACGGTCCCGAGCGTCAACCAGGTGACACAGACCGCCATCAGGGCCGCCACGGAAAACAGCGCGATGACCGGACGATAGGTCGTGCCGTCCTTGGCGACCGGCTCCTTGCCGAAAAACGCGCTCAGGTCGTCGAACCCGCCCACGCGGTCACCGTCGATGAAGGTCTGCGGTGTCGTCTTGACCCCTTGTTCGACCTTGAAGGCGTCGACCTCCGCCCGGCTCGTCAGGTGGCGGTCGTCGACGACATAGCCCTTGCGTTCAAGCAGGTCCTTCGACTTCAGGCCATAGGGACACATGTGATCCGTCATCACCATGCGATAAAGCGTGGCCGTCTTCGTCGTCGTGTCCTTGGGCATGGTATCGCTCCGCGTCTGATCGGCCCCGGGCCGCTTGATCCGTGTTCGACCCGGATATAGACCCTCCAGCAACTGGAAGGTCAAGGGGACCACATGAACATCTCCGAAGCAGCCAAAGCGGCGGGTCTGCCGGTCAAGACGGTCCGCTATTATGCCGACATCGGGCTGGTGTCGCCGACGTCGCGATCCGACGCGGGCTATCGCACCTATGACGCCACGGCCTTGCGCAAACTGGTGTTCGTGCGCCGGGCCAGGGCCTTCGGCTTCGGCATCGACGCCTGCCGCGAATTGCTCGATCTCTATCAGGATCACGGACGCAGCAGCGCGGAGGTCAAGCAGATCGCCTCCCGGCGCCTCGATGAAATCACGCTCAAACAGCGAGAGCTTCAGGCGCTGCACGACACGCTGTCGCATCTGGTGCAGAGTTGTCGGGGCGATGACCGGCCCGACTGTCCGATCATCGACTATCTGGGCTAGCGCCCAGGTCGTCGCGCAGCAAAAAGCCCGGCGAGGCGAGGCTCGCCGGGCGTCTTCATTTGCTTTGGTTCACTGCGCGACGGCGGACAGCGGCCCGGCGTTCACGGTGTCCTCATAGCTGTCGAGGGCCGACTCGATCGACCCGGCCGTCACGAAGACATCGGCCACGCCCTTCATGAAGGTCGCCGCGTTTCCGCCCAGCCATTTCTCGGACAGCTGCTCTTCGACGCTCGGGAACTTCATTGTCGAGATGGCGTCCCGCGCCGCCTCGAGCTCCATACCGGATTCCTTGGCGATGGTGGCCATCATCTCTTCGGTGGGGTTGGTCTTCCAGGCTTCGTTGGCTTCCGCCGTCACCGCGAGGAAGGCCGAAACCATCTCGCCGTTGTTCGCGATGAAATCGGCCGGGGCCGAGGTTACGTCGAACACCAGGATGCCAAGCTCTTCCTTTTCCGCGCCGGTCAGCAGGACGTTGCCGTGCTCCTTCATCCGGGCCAGACCGCCCCCGAAACCGCAGGCGAAATCCACGGCACCCTGGCTGAGCGCGGCCGCACCCTCGGCGGGGGCCATGTCGACGATTTCGAGCGTGTCGAGCGGCACACCGAAATGGTCCATCTGGCGCAGGAACCCGTAATGCGCAGCGGTGCCGAGTGGCACGGCGACCTTCTTGCCGGCCAGTTCGCTTGCGGTCGAAGCGTCGATCTCGAGGTTGGTGCCGACCACGCAGTTGTCGTTGTCGGAATAGCTGACTGCCACATCCACAGCCTGGATATCCTGTCCGCCCGAGGTCGCGACCACGAAGGGCGGCACACCCTGGCTGACGGCGATCTGGACGTCGCCCGACGCCATCGCGGCGCTCATCGCGGTGCCGGTGTCGAAGGCGACCCAGTTCACCTTGACACCGAGCGCTTCGTCATAGGCGCCCGACTCTTTGGCGACCATGAACGGCATCGGCCATTCGAGGAAATAGGCGACGGTGATTTCGCCGTGGCCATCGGCCATGGCCGTGGTTCCGGCCAGTGCGGCAGCAACGCCGAGCAGGGCGGCGGATGCGGTTTTCTTGAACATTTCGATCTCCCGTTGGTGA
Source organism: Jannaschia pohangensis (assembly GCF_900113875.1). Classification (GTDB taxonomy): domain Bacteria; phylum Pseudomonadota; class Alphaproteobacteria; order Rhodobacterales; family Rhodobacteraceae; genus Jannaschia; species Jannaschia pohangensis. The sequence continues at coordinate 484,979 of NZ_FORA01000002.1, forward strand.
CGATCAACAAGCGTGACAGTCTGGTTCCCTGTTTCGGAACCTTCTTTTGGCACCTTCGATGGTAGGAGCCGATCTGGAATGGCGTCAAACACTTTTCCTGAGTCCAGATGGCCGCCTGCGCGCCTGCTGGAACCGGCCGGATCGCCCCCCGGACCAGCCGGACTTCGCGGTGTGGCAGAGGGTGCGCCGCACCGACCGCGAAGACCGATGACCGGTCGAACGCTCTTGTTCCTGCGGCGATTTCCGGCAACCTTCCCGCCATGAGCACCGAAAGCAACCTGCGCGACCAGATCTGCCTTCTGGCGAAGTCCCTCTTCGACCGGGGCCTGACCCATGGCAGCACCGGCAACATCTCCGCCCGGACGGATGACGGCGGCCTCCTCGTCTCGCCCACGGGGACGAGTTTCGGACGCCTCGACCCGGCCCGGCTCAGCCGCTTCGACGCAAACGGCACCCACGTCGCGGGTGACAGTCCGACCAAAGAGATGCCGCTCCACAGCGCCTTCTACGACACCCGCAGAAGCGCCGGGGCCGTGGTCCATCTGCACAGCTGTCATTCGGTGGCCTGGTCGATGATGCCCGACGCGGATGCCGACGACTTCCTGCCGCCGCTGACGCCTTATGGCCTGATGAAACTGGGTCGGGTCAAACTGTTGCCCTTCTTCCTGCCGGGTGACCCAGCCATGGGAGAGGCAGTGCGCGGACTTGCGGGCAAGCGCAGCGCCGTGATGCTGGCCAACCACGGTCCTGTCGTGGCGGGCAAGGACGTGGAGGCCGCCTGCAACGCCATCGAAGAGTTGGAGGATACCGCGCGCCTGGCCATGATGATGCGCGGCATCAACGCGCGCGCCCTGACCGACGATCAGGTGCAGGCCGTCGTCACCCGTTTTGACGTGGAATGGGACGACTGACCTCAGCCTGACTGCGCAGGCGCACAGGCCCGCACCATCTCCGACAGACCCGCCAAGCGGTCGCCCATCGGATTGCTGCGCCGCCAGATCATCCCGATGGTCCGGGTCGGTTTGGGGTCGCGAAACCGCGACACCGAAACGGCCGCCGACGGGGCTTCGACGGCAATCGCCATTTCCGGGATCAGCGTCACGCCGATGCCCGCACCCACCATCTGCACGAGGGTGGTCAGGGAACTGCCATCGAGCCCGTCGTGGGACATCGCACTCGGCGCCTTGCAGAACGACAGCGCCTGATCGCGGAAGCAATGCCCCTCCTCCAGCAGCAGCAGTCGCATCCGGCGCAGGGTCTCGCCGTCGGGCACGGGTTGATCGGCGTCCGCTTCGGGGCGGACCAGAACGAACTCCTCTTCGAACAAGGCAACCTCGGCAAAGGCGGGCTCCGACACCGGAAGGGCCACGATGGCCGCGTCGATCCGCCCCTCGCCCAATTCGCGCAGCAGGCGCGGCGTCAGCGTTTCGCGCAGATGCAGGTCAAGCTCCGGCGCCTCCTGCGTCAGCCGCTTGATGAGCGCGGGCAGCAGATAGGGCGCGACCGTCGGAATGATCCCGAGGCGCAGCCGCCCGAGACCCGGTCCGGTCGCCGCCCGGGCCATGTCCCCCAATTCCTCCACCCCAGTCAGGACTTCGCGAACCCGCTGGATCAACGTCTCGCCCAAGGGCGTCAGACGCACCTGGCGCGCACCGCGTTCCACGAGCTTGCCGCCCAGGGTCTCTTCCAGCTCCCGAATCTGGACCGACAGGGCCGGTTGCGAGATGGCACAGACTTCGGCGGCACGTCCGAAATGACCATGGCGGGCCAACGCGTCGAAATAGCGCAATTGTCTCAGGGTGATGGCGTTCATAATCTCAGATTATCGATATGATGAAAAAATGCAACTCAAACTAATGGGATGGCTCTGTTAAACGCAGGCCAGAAAGCGGAGCGCCCTGCCCCGATTCCAATAAGCGGAGAGATGAGATGGACGGAAACGATCTGGGAAATATCGCCAAGTGCCCGGTGATGCATGCCACCAACAAGGTCCGGTCCAACCGGGACTGGTGGCCCAATCAGCTCAACATCAAGATCCTTCACCAGAACGGTGAGCGGTCCGATCCGCTCGGGCGGGGCTTCGACTATGGCAAGGCGTTCAAGTCGCTCGACATGGATGCGGTCGTGGCCGACCTCACCGCGCTTATGACCGACAGCCAGGATTGGTGGCCCGCCGACTATGGCCACTATGGCCCGTTCTTCATCCGCATGGCCTGGCACTCGGCCGGAACCTATCGCACCGCCGACGGGCGCGGCGGCTCGCGGTCGGGGACGCAGCGCTTCGCGCCGCTCAACTCCTGGCCCGACAACGGCAACCTCGACAAGGCCCGCCGCCTGCTGTGGCCGGTCAAGCAGAAGTACGGCAACAAGCTGTCCTGGGCCGACCTGATGATCCTGGCGGGCAACGTCGCGTTGGAGACGATGGGCTTCAAGACCTTCGGCTTCGCCGGGGGCCGCGCCGACATCTGGGAGCCGGAGGAGGACATCTACTGGGGCGAAGAGACCGAGTGGCTGGCCGTGTCCGGTGGCCCCGGCACCCGCTATACCGGCGACCGCGTTCTGGAGAACCCGCTGGCCGCCGTGCAGATGGGCCTGATCTACGTGAACCCCGAAGGCCCCGACGGAAACCCCGATCCCAAGGCTTCGGGCCGCGACATCCGCGAGACCTTCGCCCGCATGGCGATGAACGACGAGGAGACGGTGGCTCTGGTCGCCGGCGGTCACACCTTCGGCAAGGCCCATGGCGCGGGCGATGCGGCCCATGTCGGCGTGGAACCGGAAGGTGCGGGCATGGCCGCCCAGGGCTTCGGCTGGACCTCGACCCACAAGTCGGGCAAGGGCGTCGACGCGATTACCAGCGGCATCGAGGGTCCCTGGACCCCCACGCCGACCACCTGGGACATGTCGTACTTCGACGCGCTCTTCGGCTATGAGTGGGAGCTGACGAAAAGCCCCGCCGGTGCGAACCAGTGGAAACCCAAGGTCATTGACGACGGCTCGCAGGCACCGCAGGTCGATGGCAACGGGTATGTGCCGATCATGATGACCACCGCCGACATGGCGATGCGCATGGACCCGGCCTACGAGAAGATCTCCCGCGATTTCCACGCGAACCCAGACAAGTTCGCCGATGCCTTCGCCCGCGCCTGGTTCAAGCTGACGCATCGCGACATGGGACCGTCGAGCACCTACCTCGGCCCGCTCGTCCCGACCGAAGAGATGATCTGGCAGGACCCGGTTCCCGCCGTGGATCACCCGCTGGTCGATGCCTCCGACGTCGCGGCGCTCAAGGACAAGGTGCTGGCCTCGGGTCTGTCGATTGCCGATCTGGTGACGACGGCCTGGGCCTCGGCCTCCACGTTCCGCGGCTCGGACAATCGCGGCGGCGCCAACGGCGCGCGCATCCGCCTGGCCCCGATGAAGGATTGGGAGGCGAACCAGCCCACGGAGCTGGCCCGCGTCCTGTCCGTTCTGGAGGGCATCAAGGCCGACTTCGACGCCGGTGCCGCTGGCAAGAAGATCTCGCTCGCCGACCTGATCGTTCTGGCCGGGTCCGCCGGGGTCGAGGCCGCGGCCAAGGCTGCCGGTCACAGTGTTACGGTGCCCTTCACGCCCGGTCGCACCGACGCCACGCAGGACCAGACGGACGTCGAGTCGGTCAACGTGCTGGAGCCACAGGCCGACGGCTTCCGCAACTTCCAAAAGAAGGAGTTCCGGGTCTCCGCCGAGGAACTGCTGGTCGACCGCGCGCAGCTTCTCGGCCTCTCGGCACCCGAGATGACCGCATTGGTCGGCGGCCTGCGGGTTCTGGGGGCCAACCACGACGGCTCCAGTGAGGGTGTCTTCACCGACCGTCCCGGTCAGCTGACGAACGACTTCTTCGTCAACCTGCTCGACATGGGCACCGTCTGGCGCGCCACCAACGACAGCGAGACCCGCTTCGAGGGCACCGACCGCGCAACCGGCGACGTCAAGTGGACGGGCACGCGCGTCGATCTGGTCTTCGGCTCCAACTCGCAATTGCGGGCCCTGGCCGAGGTCTTCGCCGCCGACGATGCGGATGAGACCTTCATCCCCAGCTTCGTCGCCGCCTGGACCAAGGTGATGGAGGCCGACCGGTTCGACCTGCACTGAACCGTCGGATTTCGAACACAGCGCGGCGTCCCGGATCGGGGCGCCGCCTTGCGTTGCGGGGTGTCGCATTGACCTTGGCGTGGCATCCGGTCCATCTCGGCCAATGCGCCTGACCCTGACCGACTTCGCCCAGATTTCCGCCCTGCCCTGCGACGACATCATCGATGTGCGCGCGCCTGCGGAATTTGCCGAAGACCACATTCCCGGCGCGATTAACCTGCCCGTCCTGTCGGACGACGAACGGGCCAGGGTCGGCACCATCTATGTCCAGCAGGACCGCTTCCTTGCGCGCAAGATCGGCGCGGCATTGGTGGCGCGCAACGCGGCCAACCACATCGACGGCCCGCTGGCCGACCGATCCGGGGGCTGGCGTCCGCTGGTCTATTGCTGGCGCGGGGGGCAGCGGTCCGGCTCTTTCGCGTCGATCCTGGAACAGATCGGCTGGCGCGTGGCCCTGCTCGACGGCGGCTACAAAAGCTATCGGCGGCTGGTCGTGCAGATGCTTTACGATCACCCCCTGTCCATCCGCCCGGTCCTGATCGACGGCGGCACCGGCACCGGCAAGACGCAGCTTTTGCGCCACCTCGTTGCCGCCGGGGCGCAGGTCATCGACCTCGAGGGGCTGGCCAATCATCGCGGCTCGAACTTTGGCGGCAGGCCACAGGGGCAACCCTCCCAGAAGATGTTCGAAGGCCGGTTGGCGGGTGAACTGACCCGGCTCGACCCGACCCGTCCCGTCTTCCTTGAGGCGGAGAGCAATGCGATTGGCGAGGTCCTTCTACCGCCAAGCCTCTGGAAGGCCATGGCCGGGGCCGAGGTGATCGACATCTCTGCCCCCCTTGCCGCCCGGGCGCGTCATCTGCTGACGGCCTATCCCGACCTCGTGGACGACGCGGACCTGCTGGCCGAACGGATCGACAGCCTGCGCCACTACCATGCGCGCGACCAGATCACGGGCTGGCACGATCAGGCGGCTTCAGGCGACTATCAGTCGCTGGCCGAAGGGTTGATCGCGGCGCATTACGACCCGCGCTATCGCCGCGCCGACCGGGGAAACTGCCGGATCGGGACCGTCACGCTCGACGATCTGGGCGAGGATGATCTGGCCCGGGCGGCAGAGCAGATCCTGAGCCTGGTCTAGCGACAGAGGATCCGGACAGGTCCGTCGGTGATCGTCCCGATCCGGACCGCGGGCACCCCGGCGTCGGCCAACCGCTCCATCGTATCGCGCAAGGCGATTTCGGGCACGGTGGCCAGCAGGCCGCCCGCCGTCTGCGGATCGTGCAGAAGGGCAAGGCGCGGTCCCGTCCCGCCCTCGACCGGGGCCGCCGCCGCATTGGCGGCATGGAGCGTGGAGCGGATTCCCGACGCCGCCAGATCCTCGGCCCCCGAATAAAGCGGCACATCGGCCAGCACGATCTCGGCCCCGACACCGGACGCGCGACAGATGTTCGACAGATGCCCGGCCAGACCGAAGCCCGTCACATCGGTCATGGCCCCCACCCCGGCCCGCGCCAGAATGGCCGACGCACTGTCCTGCGGCACCGCCATCGCGGCAAGAAGGGCCAGCACATCCGCCCCCCGCGCCCGCAAGGCCATGTCGGCGGCCAGAATGGTGCCAGTGCCGATCGGTTTGGTCAGGATCATCGCGTCGCCGGGCCGCGCGCCGGTCAATCCGATGGGCTCGCCCTCGCACAGGCCCGTCAGGGAAAACCCGAGCGAGATTTCCGCCCCCATCAGGGAATGCCCGCCCACAAGGTCGGCCCCCGCCGCCGACAGAACCTCCGACGCGGCGGTCATCACCTCGTCCAGCAGGCGGGCCTGCATCGGCTCGGACGCGCGCGGCAGGATCACCGTGGCCAGCGCCGCCTGTGGCCGGGCGCCCATGGCCCAGATGTCGCCCAGGGCGTGGATCGCCGCGATCCGGGCAAAGGTCGCGGGGTCCGCCGTGAAAGCGCGCAGATGGTCGGTGGTAAAGACCTGCCGCCCGGCCCCGCGGGCCAGCACGGCCGCATCGTCCCCGGGCCGTGACAGCACGTCGTCGCGCATCGGCGGCGGCAGGTTGGCCAGAACAGAGGCCAGCGCGGGCCCCGACACCTTTGAGCCGCAGCCCGCGCACATCATCTTGCCCCCCGTCTCGCCCACGCCCGTCGCCGCATCGGCGGGCGGCGCGCCGGTGGTCATCGCAGGCAGGTCATTGAGCCGGTCCATGAAGGTCCGGTCGATGTGGTCCTTCCAGCGCCAGACCCAGGGGCCCGATACGACGGCCCCGAACTTCTCGCCCAGGGCCCGCTTGCCACCCAATGAGATGAGCTTGAGGTAGCTGCCCTGCGGATCGAACCGCCGCAGGCTCCGGCTCGACAGGGCGGCCCGCAGGTTGTCGTGCAGCACCGGGGCCGCGCGCACCGCGAAGACGCCGGCCTTGGGACGCGGCGCATGGACCATATGCGCGCAGTCGCCGGTGGCAAAGAGGGTCGGGTGACCTTCGACCTGAAGGGTCGGGCCGACGCGGACAAAGCCGCCGTCAAGCGGCAGGCTGGTGTCGGCTAGCCAGTCATGGGGCCGCGCCCCCGCCGCCCCGATGGTGAAATCCGAGGCGACGGCCTCGCCACCCTCCAGCAGGATCTGCTCCGCCGCGACCCGGGCCACCGACACGCCGTCGCGCAGGGTGACGCCCTCGGCCTTCATCGCCGCCAGAAGACGCTGGCGCGCGCGCAGGCCCGTCCCCGCCAGGGCCTTGGCCGCTTCGATCACCGTGACCTCGGGCGTCCGTCCCCGCGCGCGAAGGGCATGGGCCGCCGCCATCGCCAATTCCACCCCCGCGACACCGCCGCCGATGACGGCGACCTGGCCGGACATGCCCGCATCGAGGAATGCCTGCCAGCGGGAGGCGAAGGCGCCCAGGGGTTTGGCGGGAATGCCATGTTCCGCAAAGCCGGGCAGGCGCGGCATCTCGGCGTTGATCCCCACGTCGAGCGAGGCTACGTCGTAAGGCACCTTGCCCCGCCCCGATACCGTCAGCACCTGCGCGCCCGCATCCACGTCGGTCACGAACCCGTCGATCAGCCGCGCGCCCGCGAACCGCGCCAGCCGGACCAGGTCGATATCCAGATCGTCGCGGCTGTAGTGCCCGGCGACATGCCCCGGCAGCATCCCCGAATAGGGCGCCGTCGGCCCGGGATTGATGACCGTCAAACGCACGCCGGCCTGTGGGGCCATCCCCCATTGCCGCAGGACCAGCGCATGGGTATGCCCGCCGCCCACCAGAACCAGATCGCGGGTCAGGGGATGATCGGGTGTCATGGGCGCTCCGGGTCTCGGGATTGGGTGCATCCCTCTTAGGGCGATGGCACCGAAAGGTGGAGTGACGATCCCGCGAGGCTCAGCGGGCCAGCAACGCCTCGACCTCGGCCCGCGTCGGCATGGAGGCGGCGGCCCCGGGGCGCGTCACCGACAGGGAGGCGACGGCACAGGCAAAGCGCGCCGCCGTGACCGGATCGGCCCCTTCGGCCAACGCCGCGGCAAACCCGCCGTTGAAGGCATCGCCCGCGCCTGTCGTCTCGACCACGGGTCCGGCAGACATGGCGGGGATGTGGATCGACTGTTCGGCGGAGTGAAAGAGCGACCCCTGCGCCCCGAGTGTCAGCAGCGCGGCCCGGCCCACGCCCTTTTCCAGAAGCGCATCCCCCGCCGCCCGCGCGCTGTCGATGTCGGTGACGGCCACGCCGCTCAGGGCCTCGGCCTCGGTCTCGTTTGGGGTGACATAGTCGCACAGCTCCAGCATCCCCTCGGGCAGGGTCGCCGCCGGCGCGGGGTTGAGCAGGGTGATCGCCCCGCCCGCCCGCGCGATCCGCAGGCCGGAAAGGGCGACGTCCATCGGTTGTTCCAGCTGCGTGACGAAGACGGCGGCCCCGGCGATCAGGTCAGCCTCGGCCTCTATATCCGCCGGGGTCAGCTTGCCCGCCGCACCGGGCGCCACGATGATGGCATTGTCGCCACTGGCGCTGTCCACATAGATGAAGGCGGCCCCCGTCGCATCCTCGCCCCGGATCACCGCGTCGGTCCCGACACCCGCATCGCGCCAGACCTGCATCGCCATGTCGCCGAAGGTGTCCCGCCCGATCCGCGAGATGAAGCGCACATCTGCCCCGGCCCGCCCCGCCGCCACCGCCTGGTTCGACCCCTTGCCGCCCGGCCCCAAGGCAAAGCCGTCTCCCAGAATGGTCTCGCCCATCCGGGGCATGCGCGTGGCGCGGAAGGTCGTATCCGCAACAAAGATCCCGAGGACGACGATATGGGGCATGGCGTGCATCCGCTCTGGAACGATCATCGGCAGCGTTGCGCCAATCGGCGGCGGGTGCAAGCCGGCGGGACGCATCGCTTGATGCAGATCAACGGGTGTGGCAACGCATGTGCTAACGTCAGATGACCGAACCCCGGAGAAACCCGATGCTGCGCGCCCTCCCCTTCCTGTGCCTTGCCCTTGCCGCGTGCCAGCCGGTCGACCCGGAGCCCCGCGTCGATGTCGAACGGGGGGCCGCGCTGTTCGAGCAGAATTGCGCCGCCTGTCACGGGGCCGACGCAAAGGGCCGCATCGGGCCTGATCTGACGACATTGGCCGCGCGCAATGGCGGCACCTTTCCGCAGACCCGGGTGATGGCGCAGATCGACGGGCTGGCCCGGCACGGCAAGGACGGTGCTGTGATGCCGGAATTCGGCGCGGGCGACCTGGGCCCGACGGTCGTGGTCGAGCACGAGGGGCTTGGCACCCCGGTTCCCGCCGACCTGCTGGCCCTGTCGGAATACCTGGCGTCGATCCAGGGCTAGGACGGCAGCAGCGGCCCCACGGCTTCGGCAATGGCAAGGCCCAGGGCCTGCTGCGCGCGCGCATCCATGTGAACCCCGTCGAGCCCGTCGACGGCGGCCACGCGCCCCGCATCGAAGAACGGCAGGCCAAGGCGCTCCGCCTCGTCCTTCAGGGCCGGGGCAATCGCACGGGATCGCGCGCGCCCGCCCTGGAACATCTCGGCCAGAACGCCCGCTTCCTCCACCGGGACGGGGGCGACCAGCATGACCTGCGGCGCGGCCCCGCCCGGCCCCGCATTCGAAGCCTGAACAACCTGCGCCAACTTGCCCACGGCGGCCGCGATATCCCACCCGCGCAGGCCGAACCGCGCCTTGCAGTCATTGGTTCCCAGCATGATCACCACCAGATCGAGCGGTCGGTGACTTTCAAGGATCGCGGGCAGGGCGCGCATCCCGTTCTTGTGCGCCCCGTCGATGGGATCGTCGTGCACCGTGGTGCGCCCGGGATGCCCCTCGATCAGGACCTCGACCCCAAGGGCCTGCCCCATCACATCGGGCCAGCGCGCCGACTTGGGATGGCGGTCGACGCCGCCAAGCCGGGCCAGCGGCATGGTGCCATGGCTGTTGCTGTCCCCGAAGACCAGTATCGTCGTCATGTCGTTCCCCCGTCGCCCTCGCGGACGCTAGCGACCTGCCGCGCGGCTGTCACCCTGCGCCGTGAGGCGGGCCGCGATCCAGCGGGCCACGCGCCGTGTCGCGACGCCGCCGTTGCAGGCGGCGACCACCGGCCCTTCGGCAATGGCGACCTGCGGGCCCCGGGTGACCAGCGTGCCCCGCGCAAGAAACCCCTCGATCAGCGACAGGCGCCCCATCAAGACACCGCGCCCGGCCAGCGCCTCCTCGACCGCGAGGGCATAGAGCGAATGGACCGGCCCGGCGCCTCGCCCCGGAAGGTCTGCGCCCGGTGCCCCGGCCCGCCAGCGCGCCCAATCGTCGGCCCAGGCACTGTCCGTCAGGCGGGGCAGGTCGCCCGCCTCGGGGGCCGCCACCGGCACCAGCATGTCGCGCCCGCCGCCGCCCATGAACAGTGTCAGGTCATGGGCGCTGCGTTTGGCGGTCGGGGCGACTTCGGCGGCAGTGATCGACAGGGTCAGACCCGGAATATCCCGCGCCAGATCTGCCAGACGGGGCCGTAGCCAGAGCTGCGCAAGGGCCGGAAGGCTGGCAATCGACAGCGACAGCGGCGAGGCTTCGTGGCGCAAGGCGGCCTGGGCCGCGTCCAGACTGTCGAAGGCCTGGGTCAACGTCGGCAGGACGCGCGCCCCGGCCTCGGTCAGGCGCACACCCCGCACCTCCCGGCGGAACAGGGTCAGGCCCAGCCGCTGCTCCAGACCCTTGACATGCGCGGTGATCGCTCCGGCGCTGACGCCCAGTTCGGTCGCCGCCGGGGCGAAGCCACCCAAACGCGCCGCCGCCTCGAAGGCGCGCAGGGCGGAGAGGGGCAGGTCGGGGGCACGCGGCGGTTTGACCGGCATTCAAAAGCCTCAGATTCTCTGACCCTCAGTTTCACCAACCCTGCGTTGACCGCAAGGCCACCTCCGCGCCAGATGCGTCGATCCCACTTTGCCCCGGAGCCTTCCTATGACCGACCTCGCCCCCCGCCCGTGGCTCCCCGCCCCGGTCCAGAGCCGCATCGACGCCATCCCCCTGCCCGCCGATCCCGCCACGCGGATCGAGGCACTGGCCCGGGCCGCGACCATCACGCATGACGTCACCGCCTTCAACCTGAACCCGGCGACCAACGTGATGAATCCCCGGGCCGAAGCGCTCTTGGCCTCGGGCATCGGGACGCGCCCATCGCTTGGCTATCCGGGCGAGAAATACGAGATGGGCCTGACCGAGATCGAGGAGATCGAGACCATCGCCGCGCGGCTGGCCTGCGATGTCTTCGACGCGACCCATGCGGAATTGCGCGTGCCGTCGGGGGCGATGGCGAACCTGATGGCCTTCATGGCGCTGGCCCGGCCCGGCGATGCAATCATCGCACCCCCGGCCAGCATCGGGGGCCACGTCACCCACCACGACGCGGGCTGCGCCGGGCTCTTCGGGCTGACCATCCACCCCGCCCCTGTCGATGCCGACGGCTATACCGTCGATGTGGCGGCGCTGGCCGATCTGGCGGCGCGCGTCCGGCCCCGGATCATCACGCTTGGCCAGTCGCTGAACCTCTTTGCCCATCCGGTGGCCGAGGTGCGGGCCATCGCCGATGCCGTCGGCGCGCATCTGATGTTCGACGCGGCCCATCTGTGCGGCATGATCGCGGGGCGCGTCTGGGACAACCCGCTGACCCAGGGCGCGCATCTGATGACGATGAGCACCTACAAATCGCTCGGCGGCCCGGCCGGCGGTCTCATCGTGACCCGGGATGCAGAGGTGGCCGAACGGCTCGAGGCCGTCGCCTTTCCGGGGCTCACCGCCAATTTCGACGCGGCAAAGACGGCGGCCCTGGGCGTGACCCTCCAGGATTGGCGCGTCTGTGGCCGCGACTATGCCCGCGCGATGGTGGACCTGTCGCAGGCATTGGCCCGGGCCGCAGTGAACGAAGGGCTGCCGGTCTTTGCCGCAGACCGGGGCGCGACCCACAGCCACCAGTTCGCGATCGAGGCGCGAAACTTCGGCGGCGGTCAGGCCATGGCCCGGCGGCTGGAGGTGGCGGGATTCCTGACCTGCGGCATCGGCCTGCCCCTGCCCGAGGTTGCGGGCGACATGAACGGGTTGCGTATCGGCACGCCGGAACTTGCTCGCCGGGGCGTGACGCCCGCCGATGCACCTGCCATCATGGCGCTGATCGCGCGGGCTTTGCGCGACGACCCGGCCAGTGTTGCCGCCGACACGGCGCGCCTGCGGGCGGGGTTCAAGGACCTGCTGTATACGGCACCCTGAAAGGACCGGCACCATGAAGACGCGGCATTGGGATCGTCTCGGAACCGGCGGTCTGACCCTGACGGAATTGGGGTTCGGCACCGCGCCCCTGGGCAACCTCTACCGCGCCATCACCGACGACGAGGCCCATGCCATCCTGGAGGCGGCCTGGGCGGGTGGTGTGCGGTATTTCGATACGGCCCCGCTCTATGGGTTCGGCCTGTCGGAGACGCGGCTGAACCGGTTCCTGCGGGGCAAGCCACGTGACGAATATGTCCTGTCGACCAAGATCGGTCGCCTGCTGACCCCCGCGACGGCGACCACCCGGGACGGCATCGGCAAGTGGTTCGACGTGCCCAACCGGCGCGAGGTCTATGACTTCAGCCATGACGGTGTCCTGCGGTCGGTCGAGGCCAGTCTGGAACGCCTGGGTGTGGACCGGGTCGACATGCTCTTTGCCCATGACATCGACGTGCCCAACCAAGGGAGCCGCGCCAATGTGAACGCAAAGGTCGATCAGTTGATGGCCGGGGGCTATCACGCGTTGGAGCGGATGCGCAGCGAAGGCGTCATCACGGCCTTCGGGGCGGGCGTGAACGAATGGGAAGTCTGCGAGCAACTTCTGGGGCGCGGCGATTTCGACATGTTCCTGCTGGCCGGGCGCTATACCTTACTCGAGCAGACGGCGCTGACGTCGTTCCTGCCGCTCTGCGAGGCACGCGGCGTGGGCATCATCAGCGGCGGGCCCTACAATTCGGGTATCCTGGCCACCGGGCCGGTCGAGGAGTCGTATTACAATTACGACCTTGCCCCTGCGCCCATTCGGGAAAAGGTGGCGCGGATCGAGGCGATCTGCACGGCCCATGACACGCGACTGGTCGATGCGGCCTTTGCCTTCCCGCTGCTGCACCCGGCCACGCTGTCGGTCATTCCGGGCGGTCAGGCGATGGCGGAGATGACGGGCAACCTGCGGGCCGCGGGCGCCGCGATCCCCGCCGAACTCTGGGCCGAATTGAAGGCAGAAGGGTTGATCCGGGCCGACGCGCCGACCTAAGGGGGTCAGGCGGCGGCCTGATGGCCCGCCATGAAATCGTCGAGCGCGGCCACCTGCGCCGTCGTCACTCGCAGGCCCAGTTTGGTGCGCCGCCACAGGATGTCTTGCGCCGTACGGGCCCATTCCTGCTCCATCAGCCAGATCACCTCTGCTTCGGTCAGGGTCGCGCCGAAATCGCGGCCCAGATCCTCGGCCGATGTCGCATCGCCCAGAACCAGATCCGCCTCGGTCCCGTAGGCCCGGACCAGCCGAAGCGCCCAATGGTCGGTCAGGAAGGGGTAGGCCGCCTTCAGCTTCACCACCTGCGCCTTCTGTCCATCGACCGGAAAATCGCCACCCGGCAGGGGCGCGTCATGGGTCCAGGGGCCGGATTTGGTGGGCAGATAGGTCTCGATCTTGTCCATCGCGTGACCGGCCAGCTTGCGGAATGTCGTGATCTTGCCACCGAAGATATTCAGAAGCGGCGCGCCCCCGTCGGCATCGACCTTGAGCACGTAATCCCGCGTCGCCGCCGTCGCCGATTTGGCCCCGTCGTCATAAAGCGGGCGCACGCCTGAATACGTCCAGACCACATCCTCGGGCGTCAGGTCGCGCTTGAAATAGCCGTTCGCGAAATCGAGCAGGTAATCCCGTTCCTCGGGCGTGCAGACCGGTTTCTGGTCGGGGTCGTGGTGTTCGGCATCGGTCGTGCCGATCAGGGTGAAGTCGTATTCATAGGGGATCGCAAAGATGATCCGCCCGTCGCTGCCCTGGAAGAAATAGCATTTGTCGTGATCGAAAAGCCGCTTCGTCACGATGTGCGAGCCGCGCACCAGCCGGACGCCCTCGCGGGCGTTGGAGCGCACGACCCCGCGAATGATCTCGCCCACCCAGGGGCCGCCGGCATTCACCAGCATCTTGGCGCGCACCTGCCCGCTGCGTTCCCCGTCCAGCGTGATCACCCACTCGTCGCCGTCCCGCTCCGCGCTGACGACGCGGGTGCGGGCCGAGACATCGGCGCCGCGATTGACCGCATCCCGCGCGTTCAGGATGACGAGGCGCGAATCCTCGACCCAACCGTCGGAGTATTCGAAGGCCTTGACGAACCGATCCTCCAGCGGTGCGCCCTCGGGCGTACCCACAAGGGAGATGGTGCGCGTGCCCGGCATGATCGTGGATTTCGCGAGGGTGTCGTAGGCCAGCAGACCCAATCGGATCAGCCAGTCGGGCCGCCGCCCCTTGAGCCAGGGCATGACCTTGCCCAAGAGGTTCGACGTGGGCGTGCCGCCCTCGAACCGCATGTCGGACGACAGCGGCAGGACGAAGCGCAAAGGCCAGCTGATGTGCGGCATGTTGCGGATCAGGACGTCGCGTTCGCGCAACGCCTCCCGCACGAGGCGCACTTCCCAATATTCGAGATAGCGCAAACCGCCGTGAAACAGCTTGGTCGAGGAGGAAGAGGTCGCCCCGCCGAAGTCGCCCATCTCGGCCAGTCCGACGGTCAAGCCCCGGCCCGCGGCATCGCGCGCGATGCCGCAGCCATTGATGCCGCCACCGATCACGAAGAGATCATAGGACTCGCGCATTGGCCCCCCAAACGAAAACTAACGCACATTTACGCTTTCCTTTTGACGCGATCAAGGAAAACTGCGGCGCCGGGATCAGGGCCAGACCTGCGGGAACCAATCATCGCGCAACCGGTCGCCGGGGTGCATCCCGTGGCCGGGAAACGGCGGTGACGTGGGGCCGGGGCGCGATGTGAACCGCGCATCATCGCCGAGGTATCGCAGCGAAAACGCACGGCGACGGGCCTGCGCCGTATTGCCGCGCGCGCCGTGCAACGTGTCGAACGAAAAGGCCACGGCATCGCCCGGCTCCATCGCCCATTCCAGGACCGTCATCCCCTCGGCGTCCGGGTCGGGCACCGGGCGGTAGTCGCCGGGAAAGAAGGCATCCTCCGACAGCCAGCGCGTCGGCAGGACCGGGCGGTCCCAGAGGTGCGACCCCGCCACGAGGCGCAGCGTCGCCTCTCTGACCGGATCGAGGGGGACCCAGAAGCTGACGGTCTGACGGCCCGCGACGAAGTAATAGGGGGCATCCTGATGCCAGGGCGTCGCCCGGCTGGTCCCCGGCTCCTTGACCAGCACGTGATCGTGGAACAGCTGCACGCCCTTGGACTGCATCAATCGGGCGGCCGTCCCGGCGATCTTCGGGTCGCGAGCCGCCGCCTCGAACGCGGGGATCCGCTGCCAGTTGACGTAATCGTCAAAGAAGCGCCCCGCCTCGCCCGCCCTGGTGTTCTCGGCGGCATGGGGCCCGGGCTCGGCCATGTTGCGGGCCACCCCGTCGCGCAATGCCTCCACATGGTCGGCAAAGAGGCCGCGGATCACCACGGCCCCGTCGCGGGCGAAGTCTTCGGTCGGAATGTGTTCCATGTCCTGAACCATGCCGCAGCACACAGTATCCGTCCACCGCTTCCGGAACAGCGCCGTGCCGCGACGAAAAGTGAACCAGACGGTTTGCCCCGGCGCGCCACAGGTCTATCGTCAGCAACGAACCAGCAGCAGGATGCAACGATGCGGATCACAGTCGACGGAACCCCCCATGAGCTGGATATCGAAGCGGACATGCCGCTTTTGTGGCTGCTGCGCGACGAATTGGGGATTCACGGGCCGAAATACGGCTGTGGCATCGCGCAATGCGGGGCCTGCACCGTGCATCTGGACGGTCTGGCCGTCCGGTCCTGCCAGATCACGGCGGGCGAAGCCGACGGCGCCGAGATCACCACGATCGAGGGACTTGGCACGCCCGAGGCCCTCCACCCCGTCCAGCAGGCCTGGATCGAGGAACAGGTGGCGCAATGCGGCTACTGCCAGTCGGGCCAGATCATGCAGGCGGCGAGCCTTCTGGTGCTGAACCCGAACCCCACCGACGACGAGATCGACGCGGCCATGTCGGGGAACCTTTGCCGCTGTGCGAGTTACCCGCGCATCCGCGCCGCGATCCGCCGCGCCATCCAGGCGGAGGGCGCGTGATGGGCCGCCTCAAGACAATCGCCCGCCGCACATTCCTGATCGGCTCTGCCGCTGTTGCGGGGGGCGTGGCCTTCGGCATCTATGCCTACCGCAAGCCGGTCGAAAACCCGCTGCTGGCCGATCTGCCCCCGGGCGCCGCGACGCTGAACCCCTATGTCCTGATCGACGCGGAGGGGGTGACGCTGATCACGCCGCGCGCCGATGTGGGCCAGGGGGCGGTGTCGATCCAGACCTATCTTCTGGCCGAGGAGCTGGACGTGGACCCCGCGACCATCCGCACCGATTTCGGCCCCGCCTCGGGGGCCTATTACAACGGCAAGGTCGCCGCCGAGGGGATGCCGCTGGCCGCCTGGGACGACGGCCTGGTCGCCCGCACGGGGCGCGGAGCCGGGGACGTGATCGCCAAGTTCCTGGGCCTGCACCTGACGGGCGGGTCGACCACCGTCCCCGACAGCTATGACAAGCTGCGCGCGGCGGGGGCCTCGGCCCGCGAGACCCTGAAGGAAGCGGCGGCGCAGCGCCTTGGCGTGGACCGCACTGCGCTTCGCACCGAAGACGGCGCGGTTATCGCGCCCGATGGCACGCGGATCACCTATGCCGACCTCGCGACCGAGGCCGCGACCCTCGATCCGGTCGAGGCCGCGCTGCGCGACCCCGCCGACTGGCGTTGGCTGGGCAAGCCGATGCGACGCACCGATATCGTGGCGAAATCCACGGGGACATTCCGCTATGGCGGCGACCTCGTGTTCGACGGGATGCTGCATGCGACCGTGGTCACCAACCCGGTCATGGGCGCGGGCCTCACCTCCATGGACACGGGCGCAGCGCTGGCGATGCGCGGCGTGGCCGCCGTTCTGCCGGTGACCGACGGGTTTGCGGTTCTGGCCGACAACACCTGGCGCGCGATGAAGGCCGCCCGCGCCGTCGTTCCGGTCTGGGGCACGGCCACGACGCATGCGGCCACCACCGACGAGATGTGGCAGGCCCATGCCGACGCCATGACCGAGGCCAACCGCGACAGCCGCTTTGCCGACGATGGCGATGTGGATGCCGCGCCCGGAACGCCGCTGGCCGCAGACTACCGCGCGCCCTTCCTGCATCACGCGCCGCTGGAGCCGGCCAACGCCACGGTGACCTATACCGCCGAGCGCACCGACATCTGGACGGCGACCCAGATCCCGACCTTCATCCGCGATGCGGTCGCGGGCATCACCGGGCAGGATGCGGATCAGGTGCATCTTCACAACCTGGCGTCGGGGGGCAGTTTCGGGCACCGGCTGGAGGACATCTGGGTCCGCCAGACGGCCGAGATCGCGATGCAGCGCCCCGGCACGCCGATCCGCATGACCTGGTCGCGCGAACAGGACATGGCCCACGGCTTCCTGCGGCCCATGGCGCTGGCCCGGGGGCGCGGCACGGTCGACGCCGGTCAGGTCCGCAGCTTCGATCTGTCGATTGCGGCCCATTCCGTGGGCGAGAGCCAGCTTGGCCGTCAGGGCCTGCCCGCCGCCGGACCCGACGTCGCCATCGTCGCCGCAGCCTGGGATGCGCCCTATGCGCTGCCCGACCGGCGGGTGACCGGCTACCGCGTGCCCGCCGGGGTGGGGGTCAGTTCGTGGCGCTCGGTCGGGGCGTCGCACAACGGCTTTTTCCACGAAAGCCTGATGGACGAGTTGATCCATGCCGCCGGGGCCGACCCGGTCGAGGAACGCCTGCGCCTGATCCACCACGCGCCCACGCGACAAGTGCTCGAGACGGTGGCAGATATGGCGTCATGGGATGGGCCCCTGGGCGACGGGCGCGGGCGCGGTGTGGCCGTCACCTTCGCTTTCGGTGTGCCCTGCGCCCAGGTCATCGAAGTCTCGCAGACCGACGCAGGCCTGCGCCTTGACCGGCTGTGGCTGGCGGCCGAAGTGGGCCGCGTCCTCGATCCCGTCAATATCGAGAGCCAGCTTTCGGGCGGTGCCCTCTTCGGTCTGGGCCATGCCATAGGGGCGGAAATCACCTTTGCCGACCACCGACCCGAGCAGTCGAATTTTCACGACTACGACAGCTTGCGTCTCTGGCAGGTGCCGCAGGTGGAGGTGCGGGCCCTTGGCACCACGGGCGAGATTCGCGGCGCGGGCGAGCCGGGGTTGCCCGCAGCGGCCCCCGCGCTGGCCAATGCCATCTTCGCGGCCACTGGCACCCGGTTGCGCGAGATGCCCTTCGCCAAGACGATGGTCTTCGCATGATCCGCGCCGCAGCCCTTCTGCTGGCGCTGGCCGGCCCCGCCGCAGCCCAGGATTTCGCCCCCGTCTATGACGTGCTCAGCCACCCGCGCTGTGCGAATTGCCATGTGGACGAAGCGGGCATCCCGCTTTGGTCGAACGACGACGGCACGACCCGGCCCCACGGCATGAATGTGCAGGCGGGCGAAAGCCGGATGGGGATCGAGACGCTGCCCTGCGCCACCTGCCACGGGACGCAGAACAATCCGCTGCCCGGCGGCGCACCCGGAGCGCCCGACTGGGCCCTGCCGCCCGCGGAGATGGTCTGGGCCGCGCGCTCCGCCCGCGAGATCTGCGAACAGCTGAAGGATCCGGAGCGCAACGGCGGCCGCACCCTGGAGGAGGTGGCCGATCACGTGGTGCACGATCCGCTGGTCCTTTGGGGCTGGACCCCCGGACCGGGTCGCGACCCGGCGCCCGGCACACCGGAAGAGACCGCCGCCGCGATCCTGGCCTGGGCCGAGGCGGGGTCGACCTGCCCTTGACCCGACCATCGCCCGCGCCCTTCGACGCCGTGGTCTTCGATCTGGACGGCACGCTCATCGACAGTGCGCCGGGGATGCGCGCTGCCGCCTGCGCCATGCTGGCCGATCTGGACCTGCCGCAGCCCGACCTCGCCACCGTGATCGGCTTCGTCGGGAACGGCGCGCCCAAACTGGTGGAGCGGTGCCTGCTGTGGGCCGGGGCCGTGCCCGAGGCGCATCCGGGGGCCTTGGAAGACTTCCTCGACCACTACACGCGCGATCCGCTGTCGGGGACCACGGTCTATGACGGGGCGCGTGACCTGTTGGCGGCTTTGGCGGCGCGGGGCACGCGCCTTGGGCTTTGCACCAACAAGCCGGAGGTGCCGACCCGCGCGATCCTGGATGCCTTCGACCTTGGCCCCTTCGCCAGCGTGGTCGGCGGAGATACCCTGCCGAAGCGCAAACCCGACCCCGCGCCGCTGCTGCGAGTGATCTCCGATCTGGGCGTCACGGCGGTGGCGACGCTCTATGTCGGGGACAGCATCACCGACTGGCTGACTGCCCGCGCCGCCGGAGTTCGATATGTCCATGTCGACGGCGGCTATCAAACCGGGCCGATCCCCGACTTCGAACCCTGGCTGCATGTGGCCAACCTGCGGGAGGCTTTGGAGTTTCTTTACCGACCCTGAATAGCTTTGTTTGCCAGCGAATCAGTTGTGTGGCATTGTCTCGCAGGCGAGCAAGTCAAAGATAAAAGATGTCGGCACCGATCCAATGGTGCCACGAAGGTAGCGAGATGCCAGAGGCAAAACAGCAAATTGCCGCCCTGCCCCTTCGGTGGGGCGCGGATGACAAGGTCGAGGTCCTGATGGTGACGTCCCGCGACACCGGTCGCTGGATCGTTCCGAAGGGGTGGACGATGAAGGGGGTGAAGCCCTGGGCCGCCGCCGCCATCGAAGCCATGGAGGAAGCGGGCGTCAAAGGTCACATCGCCCGCGAAGTCTTTGGAACCTACACCTACCGCAAGAAGCTGGACGACGGGCAATCGCTGCCCTGCGTCGTGCGCGTCTATCCGATGATCGTCGAGAAAGAGAAATCCGACTGGAAGGAACGCAAGGAACGGACCCGCAAGTGGTTTTCCCTGCGCAAGGCCGCCAAGCTGGTCAATGAGCCGGGCCTGTCGGAGATGCTGACGGAGTTGAGCGTCAAGCCGAAGAAAGCGCCTGTGGCCGGGCCGATGCTGCGACGCGCGGAGTCCTGAACCTCAGACTTCCGTGTCTGATTTGGGGTGAACGGCAGAGCCGGTTCGATCAGCGGGGACGACGGGGATCGTTGCGCACCGGGATCGGGATCGCGTCAGGCTGCGGCGCCAAAGAGCCGAGCAGGTCCGACAGTTTATCCGTCGCCTTGTCCCAGAGCTTTTCCAGAGTGCCGCGCTTGCCAGCCATTCAACCTCTCCTCATCTGATCTACAAGGTGGCGCGAACAGGCCTTGGCTTCAAGCCCAACAGTGCAAGATCGCGACAATTTGCCGAACTTCATCCCGTACAGCCCTCGATTTCGACGGCGCCACCAGTGCCGATCACGGTGATGCGGACCTGCGAGCGGTCCAGCGCAAAGCCCCCGCCCCCCGCGGCGATCAACTCGGATGTCGCGCGAAGTTCGCTGCCACGGCGGCTGACAACCGCATCGGTGACCCAGACCGAGGCATTCGGAACCTCGAACACCACGGCCTCGTTGCGACCTTGGGACGGCAGATCGATCTGGCTGGTCATGGCAAAACCGTTGTCGATGGGGCGCAGGTTGCAGCGCGCAGTGGCGTTCACGCGGCGCGGCCTGTCGGCGAGTGCTGCCTCGATGGTGAGATCGGGCGCGCCAGCCGCAGGCAGGTCGGCGCTTATCTCTACCTGGGCCGGAAGGCAGATATCGGCGCAGACGCCGATGCTCAGCTGACCGCGCAGTCCAATCGGGCCCGACCCCTGGGCCGGGATCAACAGGGGCAGGATGAAATCCCGATCGTAGCCGATCGACAACGCACCTTCGGTGCCGAACACCTTGGGCGTGGGCCATGCGGGCGTCACGGAGCGCAGGTTGCGCGACCCGCGCCAATCCATCTGCGGCGCGATGCCGACCGACCCGGCACTGCGCCAATAGGTCTTCCATCCCGGTTGCAGACGGACCCTGAGGGCGGCGACATGCACGCCGTCCGCGCGCCGCCAACCCGGCATCACCTCGAACTGGATCACCTCGGAGACCGAGGTCCATTGCGCCCGGACCGGCTGGGGGAAAGCGAAGCAGATGGCGGCGATGGCCAGAAAGGCCCATGCGGGAAAGCGGATTTTCATGCCCGACTGCTATCGCGCCCGAAGCGCCGGGGGAAATCACACCTGCGGCAGAGAGACGTTATTTCGCGGGCCGTGGCGCTGCGGCCCGGCGCAGGCGGTCGTTGATGGCACGACCCAGACCAACCTCGGGGATGGGGGCCACATCGATTCGCTGCTTGCCCGCCGTCCGGGCCAGCGCATCGGCGCGGTGCAGGACATCGAACAATCGCGCCGCCGCCGTCACCGGATCGCCATCTTCCGACAGGCTGACGTCGCCCGCAATTGCGCCGAACCCGATCATAAACGCGTCCGGGTCGGGGGTTGCAACGTTCAGGCGCACCGGCAGGTCGGGCGCGTAATGCGACGACAGTTGCCCGGGGGCCTGCACCTTGCCGGGGGTGGTATCGCGGGCCAAAGCGCCGGTGATCCGCTCGATCGCCTCGGTGGCAAGACCGCCTTCGCGCAGCAACGTCGGGGGATCGCTGCGCAGGATCGTCGATTCGAGGCCTACGCCACAGGGGCCGCCATCCAGCACGGCGTCCACACGGTCGCCCAGACCGGCGATTACGTGCGCGGCCCGCGTCGGCGACACGCGGCCCGATGGATTGGCCGAAGGTGCCGCGACCGGACGACCGACCGCCTGCAACAGGCGCTGCGCCAGCGGGGCGGCGGGCACGCGGATCGCCACGGTGTCCAGACCCGCCGTCACCAAGGGCGACAGGCCATGCCCGTCGCGCAGCGGCAGGACCAGCGTCAGGGGGCCGGGCCAGAACGCCTGGGCCAGGGCCTCGGCCATCGGATCGAACCGCGCCAGCACGCAGGCGGCGGCGACATCGGTCACATGGACGATCAGCGGGTTGAACGACGGGCGCCCCTTGGCGGCGAAGATGCGGGCCACGGCCACACCGTCCGTCGCATCGGCGCCGAGGCCATAGACCGTCTCGGTCGGGAAGGCGACAAGTCCGCCACGCCGCAGGATATCGGCCGCCGCATCGACATCGTCGGCGGAAAGGGCTTCGGACTGGCTCCCGGACGACGGGTTGTGACGTTGTGTTTCAGTTGATGCCATGGGGGGGCTGGCCCTAGGTTCGCGTTAAGCTCTTCGTCGCTATATTGCAGCTGTACCCCGAATGGGAGGTTTCCGATGCCCTACCGCGCCCCAGTTTCCGAAATCCGGTTCGTGCTCGATCACGTGGTCGGCTTTGATCGCGTCGCCGCAACCGAAGCTTTCG
Source organism: Jannaschia pohangensis (assembly GCF_900113875.1). Classification (GTDB taxonomy): domain Bacteria; phylum Pseudomonadota; class Alphaproteobacteria; order Rhodobacterales; family Rhodobacteraceae; genus Jannaschia; species Jannaschia pohangensis. The sequence continues at coordinate 507,198 of NZ_FORA01000002.1, forward strand.
CCGAAGCCACACCCGAAACGGTCGAGGCCATCCTGACCGAGGCCGGCCGCATGTGCGAAGAGGTGCTGGCCCCGATCAACCGGGCGGGCGACCTGCATCCCGCGCATCTGGAAAACGGCGTGGTCCGCACCTCGCCCGGATATGCCGAAGGCTTTGCCGCGATTGCCGAAGGAGGCTGGATCGGCATGTCCGCCGACCCCGAACACGGCGGCATGGGCCTGCCCATCACGCTGACCATGGCCGTGAACGAGATGATCGGATCGGCCTGCCTCGCGCTGCAACTCAATCCCCTGATGACCCAGGGCCAGATCGAGGCGCTGGAGGCCCATGCCTCCGACGAGATGAAGGCGCTCTATATCCCCAAGCTGATTTCCGGCGAATGGTGCGGCACCATGAACCTGACCGAACCGCAGGCCGGGTCGGACGTGGGCGCGCTGCGCACCAAGGCGGAACCGAAGGGGGACGGCACCTATGCGGTGACAGGCCAGAAGATCTACATCTCCTGGGGCGATAACGATTTTTCCGAGAATATCTGCCACCTGGTTCTGGCGCGGCTGCCCGATGCCGGGCCGGGCACCAAGGGGATCAGCCTGTTCATGGTGCCCAAGCGCCTGCCCGATGCCGAGGGCAATGCAGGCGTCGCCAACAGCCTGAAGGTCGTATCGCTGGAGCATAAACTGGGCCTGCACGGCTCGCCCACGGCGGTGATGCAATACGACGGCGCGACCGGCTGGCTGGTCGGTGAGCCGCATCGGGGCATGGCCGCCATGTTCACCATGATGAACAACGCCCGCCTCGGTGTCGGCATCCAGGGTCTGGGCGTGGCCGAGGCGGCGATGCAGCACGCCGTGGGCTATGCCCTCGATCGCAAGCAGGGCAAGACCCCGATGGGCGAGGGCACGATCCTCGACCACGCCGATGTGCGCCGCATGGTCCTGTCGATGAAGGCCGAGACTTTTGCCGCGCGGGCCATCGCGATGGATTGCGCCGTCTCGATCGACATGGCGAAGGCGACGGGTGACGCTGGCTGGACGGCGCGCGGCGCGTTCCTGACCCCGATCGCCAAGGCCTATGGCACCGACATCGGGATCAAGGTCGCGGGCGACGGCATTCAGGTGCACGGCGGCATGGGCTTCGTGGAGGAGACGGGCGCCGCCCAATACCTGCGCGACGTGCGGGTCACGGCGATCTACGAGGGCACCAACGGCATTCAGGCGATGGATCTTGTCGGGCGCAAGCTGATGGACGGCGGAGCCGCCGCCTTCGCCCTTCTGGACGAGGTGGCGGCCCTGGGCGACGCCGAGCTGTCCGCCGCCGCCGGTGACCTTCGCGCGCTGACCGAATGGCTACTGACGCAGGACATGCAGGACCGTTTCGCCGGCGCCACGTCCTATCTGGCGGCCTTCGCACGCGTTCTGGGCACCCACGCCCATCTCAAGGGCGCCGCCGCCGATCCGGCCCGCGCGCCGCTCGCCCGCTTCGCCAAGAGCCAGATGCTGCCCGAGGCGCTGGCCGAAATGGCCAAGGCCCGTGCGGGCGCCGAGGGTCTCTATGCCGTGGCGACCGAGGTGATTGCCGCGTAGGGCGGCAGTCATGAAGGACCTCGACATCCCCGACGGCTATGCCGGCCTCGATTTCCCATGGGCGGACGCCCCGGCCGAGGGAGACGTGGTCGAGGTCGCCGACGACATCCTGTGGGCGCGCCTGCCGCTGCCGATGGCGCTGGACCATGTGAACATCTACTTCCTGCGCGAAGACGATGGTTGGGCGATGGTCGATACCGGGTTCGACACGAAGCGCACCCGCGCCATCCTCGACATCCTGCGCGCCGGTCCCTTGGGCGGCCTGCCGATCCGCCGTCTGTTTGTCACCCATCACCACCCGGACCATGTCGGCCTTGCGGGCTGGCTCCAGGGGCAGGGGGCCGAACTTCTGATGACGCGGACGGCCTGGCTCATGGCGCGGATGCTGACGCTGGATGAACAGCCGCGGCCCACGCCCGAGACGCTGGCCTTCTGTCGTCGGTGGGGCATGGACGCGGAGGTTCTGGCCAAGCGCGCCAACGAGCGGCCCTTCAACTTCGCCGATATCGTGGCCCCGATGCCGACCGGCTATACCCGCGTGACCGAGGGCGAGGAGATCGAACTTGGCGGTCGGCGCTGGCACGTCGCGCGCGGGGATGGCCATGCGCCGGAACACGCCGTCCTGTTCGAGGTGGGGGGCAATCTGGTCCTGGGGGGCGATCAATTGCTGCCCGGGATTTCGCCCAACCTCGGGCTTTACCCGACCGAAGCCAATGGCGACCCCGTGGGCGACTGGCTGGCGGCCTGCGCGCGTCTGACCCCGCTGGCGCGCCCGGACCAACTGGTGCTGCCCGGACACAAGACGCCCTATCGCGGATTGCCGACGCGGCTTGCGTCCTTGCGTCAGAACCACGTGGCCGCGCTGAACCGCCTGCACGACCATCTGGCCACGCCGCGCACCGGGGGCGAGTGTTTTGCCCCGCTCTTCAAGCGCGATGTCGGCGGCGATCTCTATGGCCTCGCGTTTTTCGAGGCGATTGCCCACCTGCAACATCTGTATCGGACCGGGCGCGCGGTGCGCGAAACCCGCGACGACGGCGTCTGGGTTTTTCGCGCGACCTGAGGTGGCGCGGTGTTGCACGACCCGCGCCCTGCCGCCAAGGTGCGCCCATGATGGAGAACCACACCACCGCCGACGCCATGGAGGCCGCCGCCCTGCCCCGCTGCGCCGAGTTGCGCGCCGACGGGTTGGACCATGCCGTCCCCGTCCCCGAGGCCATCGCGAAAAAGCAGAAACAGCTCAGCCCCGCCGAATGGGCCTATCAACGCGTCATCCTCTACCTCAAGGCCTTCGAGGAGAGCCTTGACGCCGAGCACGAGGCCGCCATGGGCTTTACCGGCGTGGCGGGCGGGCTGATGCGGATCGAAGGGATCGGATTTCACGCGCCGGACATCGTGACGTTTTCCGGCACGGACGAGAACGGGCTGCGCACCCAGTCCATCCAGCACGTCAGCCAGTTGAATGTCGTCCTCCGGGCCATTCCGCGCGCACCGGATCAACCGGAACCGCAGCGGATCGGGTTCCGGCTGGCCCGGGCGCTTGAGGAATCCGAAAATGCCGATGATGTCGCGGCCCCAGACACGTGACATGCTCCCCGCCATGAGCTAGACGACCGCCCAAAGCGATTACACCAGGAGACGAGACATGGCCGAAGAGCACAAGCATGGCAGCATGGACACCAGCGCGCAGGAAAAGACCTTTGCGGGCTTCATGAGCGTCACCAAGTGGACGGTGATCGCCATCCTCGCGATCCTCGTTTTCCTCGCCATCTTCCGGACCTGATCCAACATGATCCGTGCCGTCGTTTTCACGCTCCTGCTGTCTGTGCTCGGGGCCTGCGGAGCAGACTCTGTCTACGCGCCAATCGAAGAAGTGAACCGCCGCGCCTATCAGGCACCCGGTCCGACGACACTGACCCTGATGACGGCGATCAACAACCGGTCGGGGGCAGGCGGGCATTCGGCCCTGATGGTGTCGGGCAGCCAGCGGGTCATCTTTGACCCCGCGGGCACCTGGTGGCATCCGACCGCGCCGGAGCGCGGCGACGTGATCTATGGCATCACGCCACAGATCCTCGATTTCTACATCGATTACCACGCGCGCCCGACCTACCATATGGTCATGCAGGAGATCGACGTCTCTCCCGCGGTGGCGGAACGGGTGATCCAGTTGATGCAGGCACACGGACCCGCCAACAAGGCGACCTGCGGCCAGTCGGTGACCGGCATCCTGCAGGAGGCGGGGTTCACCTCGATCCGCCGCGCCTGGTATCCCGACCGCATCATGAAGAATTTTGCCCAGCTGCCCGGCGTCCGCGAGCGCAAGATCTTTGACGACACGGTCGACGAACACTCGCCCGAGCGCCCCGGCGTGCGCGCCGTCACCGATGACGGGATCGTCTTCGGCAACTGAGAAGGCCGGTCCCGTCAGGAAGGAGCTGTTCGCCTACGGCATCGTCGACTCATCTCCGCAATGGCGAAACGCGTCGGGTTCGACACGAGCCAGTCGATCGCTTGGAAACAAGGCAACCCGGGCAAGAAGGCCGCGACCAGACTCGCGCGCATTCGGATTGCCTTGCCACCTTGACCAAGGCGTCCCGTAGCGGATGGCGCGCCGATCTCGACGGGTCGCGCTTCCGGGCCATTCTCGTTCTGGCCGAATACGTCGTCTCACCCGAGTACTGATGCGCGGCAATGAAGCCTTGCCGGAGGCGACCCGTCAATTGCTGGCGACCATCACGCTCCACTCCCGGGTTTCCATCTACGTCGCGCGGATCGCCGAGGCTTGGCCCAACCCAAACACATGGTCCCAAACGAAAACCCCCGGCCGCATCTCTGCGACCGGGGGCTGATTCCTTGGCAAACGCTGCCGGGGTGACTTACATCATCCCTTCGCGCTGAGCCTTCTTGCGAGCGAGCTTGCGAGCACGGCGGACGGCCTCGGCCTTCTGGCGTGCTTTCTTCTCGGAGGGCTTCTCGAAATGCTGCTTGAGCTTCATTTCACGGAAGACGCCTTCTCGTTGCAACTTCTTCTTCAGAGCCCGGAGGGCCTGTTCGACGTTGTTGTCACGAACGCTAACCTGCATGTGGTTTTCACCACCTTTCTAAGTTTGTGTGGGGTCCGATAAATCGGTGCAGGAAGTGGCGCTATACCCAAGCGCCCCTATATTGTCCAGTATCCCGATCCCCTGACCCCGGAGGCCCAGACATGCCCGACCTCAAAGATCGCCTGATCGACGCCGCCCTGCCCCATGTCGCCTTCGACGGCTGGTCCGAGGCCGCGTTCCGCGCCGCCGTCACCGACGCCCAGGTCACACCCGCACAGGCGCGCGCCGCCTTCCCGCGCGGGGCGGTGGACATGGCACTGGCCTTTCACCGTCGGGGCGACGACGCCATGATGGAAAAGGTCCGGACGACCGACATGTCCGAGTTCCGGTATCGCGACAAGGTCGCCCATGCCGTGCGCCTGCGCCTCGAGGTGGCGGGCGAACACCGGGAGGCGGTGCGCCGTGGCATGACGCTGTTCGCGCTGCCGATGCACGCCGCCGACGGCCTGCGCGCCCTCTGGGGCACCGCCGATGCCATCTGGGACGCTTTGGGCGACCGCAGCCGGGACGTGAACTGGTACACCAAACGCGCGACGCTGTCCGGGGTCTATTCCTCGACCGTGCTGTTCTGGCTTGGCGACCAATCCGACGGGTCGCGCGACACCTGGGATTTCCTCGACCGGCGGATCGACAACGTCATGCAGATCGAGAAGGCCAAGGCTTCGGCCCGCAAATCGCCCCTGTTCCAGAAGCTGATGACCGGGCCGAACATGCTGCTCGACCGTATCAAGGCACCGGCCAAGCCCCCGCGCGGCGACCTGCCGGGGTTGTGGCGCACGCCGTCGTCCGACGCCTAACGGGCCAGCGTCCACAGCGTGACGGCATGGACGGCCACCACTCCGAGGTTGGCCATGACCACCGGATGCCCGATCCCCAGAAGCGGCACGGTCAGCAGTTTGTAGACCACCTGCACCACGAGAAGTCCGGGGATAAGCGCGGCCCCGCCACCCCAGACCATAAGCACGGCGCTGAGCCCCGCAATGGCCAGGTAGACCGCCACGAGGATGCGGCGCGCCGCCGCGTCGGGCCCGAACGCGTCGGCCATGCCCGGGCTGTTCGACAGCAGGCCGACCAACACGGGGACCAGCACGACGATATTCACGATCAGGGATATCTTTTCCATGATCGGCTTACGTTCCGGACCGGGAAACGGATCTCACTGCCTTGGAATCCCTGCGCGGCCTGATACCCATGGGCCATGCGACTTGCCGGAGCCTGCCCATGCCCCTTCCCGATACCATGCGCGCCATCGAAATCCGCGAACCCGGTGGCCCCGACGTTCTGGTCGAGACACGGCGCCCGGTCCCGACGCCCGGTCCGGGCCAGATCCTGATCGCGGTCGACCATGCCGGGGTGAACCGCCCCGACGCGCTGCAACGCGCGGGCGCCTATGATCCGCCCAAGGGGGCCAGCGACCTGCCCGGACTGGAGTGTTCCGGCACGGTCGTCGCGACCGGTCCGGGGGTCAGCCGTTGGCATGCGGGCGACAAGGTTTGCGCGCTGCTGCCCGGGGGCGGCTATGCCGAATATGCCACCTGCCCGGCGGATCACGCGCTGCGCATCCCCAAGGGCCTGTCGATGGTCGAGGCGGCAGCCCTGCCCGAGACCTATTTCACCGTCTGGACCAATGTCTTCGATCGCGGCGGCCTGCGCGCGGGCGAGAGGTTTCTGGTCCACGGCGGCAGCAGCGGCATCGGCACGACGGCGATTCAGCTTGCCCGCGCGCGCGGGGCCCGCGTCTTCGCGACGGCGGGGTCCGAGGCGAAGGTCAAGGCCTGCGTCGATCTCGGGGCCGAAGGGATCAATTATCGCGACGCCGACTTTGTCGAGGTCCTGCGCGCGGCGGGCGGCGCCAACCTGATCCTCGACATGGTGGGGGGCGACTACCTCCCCCGCAATGTCCGCGCACTAACCGACGACGGACGGCTGGTCCAGATCGCCTTCCTTCAGGGGCCCAAGGTCGAATTGAATTTCGCCCAGGTGATGATGCGTCGCCTGACGATCACCGGATCGACCCTGCGGCCCCGAACCGACCTCGCCAAGGCCCGGATCGCCCAATCCCTGCGCGACGAGGTTTGGCCCCTGCTCGATGCGGGGACCGTCGCTCCGGTCATGGATCAGACGTTCGACCTTCGGGACGCCGCCCAGGCCCACGCCCGGATGGAAGCCGGGGATCACATCGGAAAGATCACGCTTCGGGTGCGCTGACGACGACCTGCGTGATTTCTGCGTGAAGGGGTGCTGGCCCGCCGGGGGAACCCGTCCCCCAGTGCTAGCCTCGGGTCGCAAGGACCCTGGGGGAAGACGTCATGCCATTCGCGAACAACTCGAACAATTCCAATAACTCGAACAACTCCAATAATTCCAACAACTCCAACAACTCCAACAACTCGAACAACTCCAATAATTCCAACAACTCGAACAACTCGAACAACTCCAACAACTCCGGCGGAGAGCTCGGCCATGCCGGTCAGGGAACGTCGACGCAGCTCAGTATCGCGCTGGACAACACCGCCGTCTCCCTGTCGCTGCCACTCGATCCCGTTTCCCTGGCCGACGTCCCCCGCATTTCTGCCGAGACGAAACTTCGCCGCCTGAACGGACGCCACCTTCGCGCCCTTCTGGTGAGCGAGCTTTCCGCCGGTCTCGACATGGTCGAACGTGACGGGGCTGCCGTTCTGACCGAAGACGGCACGGACCGCGTCAGCCTCGTCTCGCCCTTCGCCAATGGGACCGACCCGGCGGTGCAGCTGCGACAGGTGCATGATGCCAAGTGGATTCGCGGGGACCGGATGGCCGAGATTCTGGAACAGCAAACCGATCAGCTCAGCTTTCTGGCCCTGGCCTATCCCATCGGCACCGGCACCCATCCCTGGTTGATGACCCTGCTGGATGCGGTCCATGGCGCGATCCAGGGGCTGGAGATCAAGGCCAAGTTCATCCTGTCGGTGCCCCGGCCCGCGGATCTGTCGCCGGTCATCAACCCGATCATCCAGACGCCCGCCCATTCCGCCACCCCGAGCGGCCACGCCACCGAGTCCTTCGGCCTGGCCATGGCGATGGAGAGCCTCATCTTCGGCGGCCCCAATCAGGAGCTGCGCGCCATTGCCGCCCGCATCGCCGACAACCGCGTGATCGCCGGGGTCCATTATCCCGCCGATGGCGTCGAAGGGCGCAAACTGGCCGAGGCGCTGGCCCCCATCTTCGCGGCGCGAATGGGCCTGTCGCATCCTGCGTCGGGCAGCGTCGGCTCGCTCGCCGATGACCGCCGTCTGGCCCGGACCCAGACGCCCCCGACGGGCACCGGCCCTTTGCACACCGCCGTGCGTCTGGCGCTTGCGGAAATCGGTCAGGCCGCCGATGCCTGAGTTCACCGCCGCCGATGTCGGCTCGGATCTGCCCGACAATTTCCTGCCCCTTGCCTTGTCGATCCTTGGCCGGGCGGCAACCCATGACGCCCTGCCCCTGATTGTCGAGGACGGCGCAGGCGGCCTTTCCGTGCACAGCATCGCGGGCCCCGACCTGCTGCCCGGCGGCGGTTTTGCCGACCGTCTTGCGAACTTGCGCGGGTCCGATGCCGATGGCAGCCTGCGCCGCGTGTTCCTTGGCCCGACCCTCAGAGAACGCTGCAACCTCGCACTGCCGGCCCTCCGCCCCGGAAAACCGGCGAAACACGGCAAGCATGACGCCTGCATCGGCGTGATCGACACCGGCATCGCCTTCTGGAACCCGGCGTTCCGCGACCGCGGTGCCAAGGGGTTCTCGGGCTTTGGCGCATTATCCTTTGCGGGCACGGACGGCGCGTCGCCTCTCCAGACCCTGTCACTCGAGGACTTGTCGCGCATGACCCGGCGCGGTGACCGCCCCGGCGGCGATCTGCGCAACCGCGCGGAACTGGGGCACCTCTTTGCCGACTGTGTCCACGCCCCCTATCGGGGCGGCCCACCCTTGCTCGTGCCGTCGGACTTTGCCCACGGCACCGCCATGGCCGCCCTTGCCGGCCGCGCGGCCGGCCCCGATGCCCCGCTCTTCGGGTTGGAACTTCCGGCCGCCGTCGTGGCCGATGCCAGCGGCGAGACCCTCAAGGGCCTTCTCGACCTCGCCGTGCGCAGCATGGTGGCGATGATCGCAGGCAGCGGCCCCGAATACACCGACCGCCCCATCGTGATCCTTCTGTCCTTCGCCTTTCTCGGGGGGCCACACGACGGCGCGCGCCCGATCCACAAGGCACTTGAACAGACCCTTGCAAGCTTTGCCGCCCAGGGCCTCGACGTGCGGATCGTGGTGCCCATGGGCAACCACCTGAACGACCGCGCCCATGCCAGGATCGCGCCGGATGCGCCCGACCCCGCCCTGACATGGCGGTTGATGCCCGACGACCATTCCCCCAATTCGGTGGAGCTTGTGCATCGCGACGCCTTTCCGACCCTGACGCTGACCACCCCGGGCGGCCTCCGCGTCACCCGTCCCGACGATGACGGGGCCGAACTGCACCTGCTGACCACCGATGGGCAGGTCATCGGGGCCAGCTGGACGCGCGATCTGGGGAACGGATGGTATGGCACGCGGATCAGCCTTGCGCCCACCACCCCGGCCGAGGGGTTCGCGGCCACCGCCGATGCCGGACCCTGGAAGATCGAGCTGGCCTCCCGCGATGAGGTTCAGGCCTGGATTCTCCGCGACGACACCGTGGTCGGCACCCGGCGCATCCCGCCCCGGCGTCAATCCGTCTTCGAAGACCCGGCCTACCGCGCCGAGGATGCGCCCGGCCATCCCGGCACCGACGACTCCGGTCATCCTGACAGCAAGATCCGCCGTCTGGGAACCGCATCGATTCTGGCCACCGGACGGTCCGAACGCCTCATCGCCGTGGGCAGCCATTGGTCCCCGCGCTGGCCCGCCGACCCCGATGACCGCAGTCGGCCCAGTCCCTATTCGGGCCGCCACCTCCCCGACGATCCCGAGCGTGGCCCGGCGATCGAGATCGTGGATTCGCCGCGCCCCTTCGAAGGCCAACTGGTCGTCGCAAACGGCACGCGGCGGCTCTTCCGGGTGTCGGGCACATCCGTAGCCGCCGCTCTGCATGCCGGTCGCCTGGCGCGCAAGTCGCCGGTCCGTAACGGCAAGGACACCGATCAGGCGGCGGTCGGAGGCAAGGCCAGGTCGCGCAAATAGCCGGTGCGATGAAGGGTCTGCGCCGGATAGTCCGGCCGACCCAGATCGCTCAGCTTGAACCCCGGCTCACGCAGGACCAGTTCGGCGGCGTATCGCTCCGACGTCGCCTGCTGGCCCGCGATCCGGTTCAGGGCCGTCAGATAGCGCAGGGCGGGGCGATAGTGCCGGTTGCCCGCATGGGCCGCCCGGGCCGCCGCCTCGGCCCCGGGCAGATCTTCGACACCCAGGGACGTCAGGCACAGCTGCATGTCCCAGCAATAGGCATGGGGCAGGCCTTCCGCCGTCTGGCGCGCCCGGATCGCAAGGTGATGGGCCTCGGCAAAGGCCCCCTCGAACAGCCGCGCCTGCGACAGCGCATGAAGACCGTAGGGGTTCTGATCGCAGGCCTTCACGCTCGCCTCGGCCAGATGGCGACCCCGGTCGATGTCCTGGCTCAGCTTGATCTCCACTTGCGCGGCAAGCGCCAAGGCCAGCGGATTGTCGGGGATCAGCACAAGCGCCTCGTCGGCGATGTCGCGCGTCTCCACGATCAGCCCCGTGGCCGTCTCGCCGAATTCCAGCGCGCGGGTAAGCCGGGCGAAGGCCTGCCAAGCCAGGGCGACACCCGCCCCCTCGCCCCCGGCCAGCTGTGACAGTTCTGTCTCGGCCAGGTCCAGATCCTCGCGCCGCGCCGTGAACAGCCGCCGGGCCGCCCGCTGCAACGTGATATAGGCCGAGCGATGCGCCAGACGGTAGCTTTCGAACCGGCTCGCGATCCCGGCAAGGGCGGCACTGACAAAGGCGGCCACGTCGCTGCCCTGATAGATCACCCGGAAATCCATAGGCAGCTCCAGCCGCCCGGACCACAGGAACATCCGCGACCGATCCGCAAAGGCCCGCAGATGGACGTGCCAATGACCACCCGCGACGACAGTCGACAGTTCGATCCGCAGGAACGCTCCGGCGGCGGCGATCCGCGGACTTGGGGGGTCGCGGCCGATATGAACCTCGACGTTGCCCTCGGCCATCAGCCGCGTGGACAGCGTGTCAGTCAGGAAGGACGTCAGGAACACCTCTTCGGAGTCAGACGATTCCGTCAGCGGCACGATGGACACCAGGGTCGCATCCGAGCCGCCGGTGTTGTGGATCGCAGGGACACCGGGGGCAACTCGCGTGGGTGCCGGTCGCGGTGCATCCGCCTGGCGCAGATCGCGCAACCAGTCGTCGAATTCCGGATCAGGCACATCCAGCCCCTCCAGAAGCACCAGATCATCACCGACGCTCTCCGGAGACTCGACCGCAAAGGTCCGCGTGAGCCACACGTCATAGCGGTCACTGGCAAGCCCATCGGCCAAGGGCCCAAGTGTCTTGCGCAGATCACAGAGCGCGCGGCGAAGGCTGGTGGCCGCCTGTTCGGGCGCACGATCCGACCAGAGCTTGTCCTTCAGCCACACCCGAGACCGGCGATGATCGGGCGACAGGGCCAGAAGGGCCAGAAGACCCCGTTCCTTGCGGCGGCGCGGCGTCAGGTCCGTGCCGTCCGTCTGCGTGACGGAAAAGCGGCCCCGCACCATGATCCGGGCCAGCGCGCCAGAATCGGGTCTTTTCAAGATCATGACTGCCCCCACCGTCGTTGACGTCAAGGTAACAGAGACATGCCAAGGGACCAAACACAACCGTCGGGCGGCTCACGCTGGAATCACGCTCGTCGCGCAAGGGTGACGTGGGGTGATTCGATTTCGAGGGTTCGATGCTTTTCTTCACTGGCCACGGCGTGCCGGGCCAACGGTTCGGCAAGGTTGATCCGAATGATGGGGTCGCGGCCACCGGCCTGGCGTCGGACGCAGGGCGCCGCCTGATCGCCACGGCCTGCGGATTTGCCAGCGAACACAGCGCGCCGGATCCCATGGAGGCGAACTTCGGGCCCCTCGATTTCGCCTTTCCGGACGCGCCTGTCGCGGCGCGGTCGCCGGACAAGACGGCAGCACCCGCCCCGCGCAGCGATCAGACCGGCTTCGGGCGCTTCGTCGCCAATGACATCCTCGCCATGACCGGCAGGTGCGCCAATGTGCCGCTGTTCGACGGTACCGACGCCGACCCCCTGCCCCGCGCCGAGGTGGTCCGACTGGTGGCGAACCTGCGGACAGGCGCGCTCGACCTCGACAGTGTCTACGGCGGGGCCGCGCTCACCGGGTCCTTCGGTCAAGAGATGATCGACAAGCTGCGCTGTCCCCGCGACCGGGCAAAGCTGGCCATGGGCTGCGATGCGGGCCGTCTCGACCTTCTGCGTCTGTCCCATCTGGTGGACCCCGCTCGGCCCCGCATCGACGCGGCCAAGCTGACGACGCTTCCCGCCGATCTGCGGGCGATGTTCCTGCGCGACGACGGCAGCCTGCAACACGACCGCGCCATCATCGCCGATGCCCGCAACGCCAATGACCCGGATCTGGCCCGCCTCCACCTCGCCTTTGCGCGGCTGCACAACCGCATCGTCGATCACGCGGACCCGTCCGAGACCGACCGCGAGGCGCTGTTCGACCAGACCCGCGACCGCGTCCGCTGGACCTACCAATGGCTGGTCGCGAACGCCTATCTGCCCGCGGTCTGCGACCCGGCCATCCTTGCGCGGGTGCAGGCCGGGGACACCGCGTTCTTCGGGGCGTTCCACGCGCGCGCCTCGCTGGGTGACGCCCGCCGAATGCCTCTGCCCCTTGAATTCACGCTGGCCGCGTTTCGCGACGGCCTGCCCGCATACGCGCCGAAGATCGCCCGCAGGTTCAACCTGCCCTCCGCCCAGGGCTGCCTCGACAGCCTGGCGCAATCCGGCACCACCCTCCCACGGCTCGACCCGGGCCAGATCCCCGAAGCAGCACCCCTGTCCACCTATATCGCCCATGAGGCCGCGATCCTGGGCCAGGGCACACGGCTCGGCCCCCTTGGCTCCTACCTCGTGGCCGAGGTCCTTCTGGGCCTGGTCGCGCGCGGCTTCGACACCTACGCCAACCGCCCCCACAGCGAACCCTGGCACCCGCGCGACATCGGGTTGCCGTCCGAGATGCCGGTGGACAGCCTGCCCGCGCTGATGCGCGTGGCGGGTCTGACCTGACTCGGCAGGGTCGTCGCCCTCTCCTCCCCCTCTCTCTCCCCGAGGGGGCGGCGACCCGAAATTCCCGACCGCACCCGACCGCCGCGCTTTGGCGTCTGGACAGACGGGGCCGCAACGTGCCTCCTGCGGGGATGGATCTCGACGTCACACATCCCGCCCTCTCCGACCTGCGTGCCCGCGCCAAACGCCGGATGCCGCATTTCGCCTTCGAATACCTCGACAGCGGGACGGGCCGCGAACTGGGCGTGTCGCAAAACCGCGCGGCGCTCGACGCGGTGCGCTTCCGCCCGGCCGTACTGCGGGGCGACATCACGCCCGACTTGACGCGCAGCACCCTGGGCCACAGCCATCCCGTCCCCTTCGGGATCGCGCCCATCGGCCTTGCGGGCATTCTCTGGCCCGATGCCGAACGCCACGTGGCCCGCGCCGCCGCCCGCCACCGCATCCCCTACGGTCAGAGCACCGTGGCCGCCGCCGCCCCCGAAGATACCGGCCCCATCGTCGGCGACCTGGGCTGGTTCCAGCACTACCCCGTCAACGACCCCGAGATTCGCCGCGACATGCTGGCCCGGATCAAGGCCTCGGGTTGGCGCGTTCTGACGGTCACCGTCGACGTGCCGGGCGAAAGCCGCCGGGAGCGCCAGCGCCGCGCCCATGTCTCCATGCCGCCGGTGATGACACCTCGGATCATCGCCTCGATCCTGTCGTCACCTGCCTGGGCGCTTGGCATGGCGCAAAAGGGGATGCCGCAGATGGTCTTCCCCGGCAGCTACATCAAGGCCGAGACGGGGGCCGACCATTTCACCCACGCGGGCCGCGTCATCCGCGCCTTCCCCGACTGGGACTATATCGCCGCCCTGCGCGCCGACTGGGACGGCCCGCTGGTCGTCAAGGGCGTGCAGGATCCGGGCGATGTCGACCGCCTGATCGACATGGGCGTCGATGCCATCTGGGTGTCGAACCATTCCGGGCGGCAATTCGAAGGCGGTCCCGCCGCGCTCGACGCGCTGCCGCCGGTGGTCGAACAGGTCGCGGGCCGGGTGCCGGTCTATTATTGCTCGGGGATCGCGGGCGGCCTCGACATCCTGCGGGCACTGGCGCTCGGGGCCGACTTCGTCTTTCTGGGCAAGGCCTGGTATTTTGCGCTCGCCGCCTTCGGGCCGCGCGGCCTCGACCACCTGATGCACATCCTGACCGCCGACATGACGGCGAACATGACGCAGATCGGGGCCAGCTCCCTCGACGATCTGGCGGGCCGCCTTATCCCTGCCGGGTAAGGGTCCGGCGCACGGCGTCCTGCCACCCGGCATAGCGGGTGTCGCGGTCCTTGGGCTCCATCTTCGGCTCGAACCGCTGTTCCAGCGCCCAGGACCGGGAAAATTCCGCTTGCCCCGGATAGACTCCGGCCCGCATTCCGGCCAGCCAGGCCGCGCCCAGGGCCGTCGTCTCCAGCACCTTCGGGCGGTCCACCGGCGCGCCCAGAATGTCCGACAGGAACTGCATCGACCAATCCGACGCGCTCATCCCGCCGTCGACCCGCAGGACCGTCTCGCCAAGATCGCCCACATCGGCCTTCATCGCCTCGAGCAGGTCGCGCGTCTGGTAGCCGACACTCTCCAGCGCCGCCCGCGCGAATTCGGCCGGCCCCGATCCGCGTGTCAGGCCAAAGATCGCGCCGCGCGCGTCCGGGTCCCAGTGCGGCGCGCCAAGCCCGGTGAACGCGGGCACGAGGTAAAGCCTTTGCTGCGGGTCCGCCTTGTCGGCAAGCGGCTGCGTGTCCGACGCCTGCCCGATGATGCCCAACCCGTCGCGCAGCCATTGCACCACCGCGCCCGCGATGAAGATCGACCCTTCCAACGCATAGGTCGGCTTGCCGTCCAGCTGATAGGCGATCGTGCCCAGCAACCGATGGGTCGAGGTGACGGGCGTGTCGCCGGTGTTCAAAAGGGCAAAACACCCCGTCCCATAGGTCGACTTCAGCATCCCCTTGTCGAAACAGGCCTGCCCCACGGTCGCCGCCTGCTGATCCCCGGCGACGCCCAGGATGGGGATCTCCGGCCCCAGAAGGTCGGTCGTGCCGAACTCCGCCGCGCAATCGCGCACCTCGGGCAGCATCTCCATCGGGATGTCGAAGAGACCGCAGATCTCCGCGTCCCACTGCCCCTCGTGAATGTTGTAGAGCATCGTGCGCGCCGCATTCGTCGCGTCGGTCACATGTGCCCGCCCGCCGGTCAGCTTCCAGATTAGATAGCTGTCGACCGTCCCGAACATCAGCTTGCCCGCCCTGGCCCGCGCCCGCGCGCCCTCCACATTCTCCAGGATCCAGCGCAGCTTCGTCCCCGAGAAATACGGGTCCATAAGCAGACCTGTCTTCGCGGTCAGCATCTCCTCCTGCGGCTTCATCCCACGGCAGAAGGCGGCGGTGCGCCGATCCTGCCAGACGATGGCGCGGTGCACCGCCTCGCCCGTGTCGCGGTCCCAGACCAGCGTCGTTTCCCGCTGGTTGGTGATGCCGATGGCGGCGATGTCCTTTGGGTCCACCCCGGTCCTGGCGACCACGTCGCGGCAGGTTTCGGCCACGGTCCGCCACAGGTCGTCCGCCTCATGCTCGACCCATCCGCTATCGGGGAAATGCTGGGTGAACTCCTGCTGCGACGTGGCGACGATCCGAAGGTCCGCGTCGAACAGGATCGCCCGGCTGGACGTCGTGCCTTGGTCGATGGCGAGAATATGGGTCATGGGGTCCTCCGCTCTGTCGCCCTCCGGTTTGGCGGATCGTGTCGGCGCGGGCAAGCGGGCGGCGGCCCGGGGTCGAAATCACGTCGGACGCAGATCACCCGTTGGTCACCCGTTCCGAATACATGGAATCCCGGGCCATTTTGGCCCCGCGCCGTCAGGACAGGGGAACGATCTCGCACTCGGCATCTGCGGGTTCCGCGTCGCGCATCAGCTGCACTTCGCCCGTCAAGGTCGAGCGATAGCCGACGTCCGGCCCCTCCTTGAAAGGGAGCCAGCAATGCGCGACCGACGGTTCATCTTCATAGCGAAAACAGAGTGTTGGCCCTTCGACATAGACGTCGCCGCGCACGCATTTTCCATTTTCGTCCCGCCATTGGCTCTGGCTGCGCGACAGGAATCGCTCATAGCCCACGACCGCCCCGGTTCGCCGGTCGACGAAGGCCATGGTCCGCCCCTCGATCCGCCCCAGAAGAACCTCGGGCGTAATCGGCCGCTCCTGCGCCCAAACCGCCCCCCCACTGGCCAAAAGGCCCATCAGGATTGCCGCCAAGCCTCTCATGGGAAAGAACAATTCATCGCCTCCTGCATCGCGGTCGGGGTATTGGTGCCAAGGCGTCTGGCCTTGATTTCGCGCCCGTCAAAGCGCAGGGCCAGCACCTCGGTCCAGTCGGCCGAAGCCAGGATCATCTCGGGCCCGCCATCGCAGGTCCGCAAGCCGCCATGGATGATCTCATCCCCGATCCGGTGGTTGGTCACCCCCGACGCCGCCGCCACCTCGGTCAGGGCGCCGTCCGAAAATCTCCATATTCGCAAGGTCTTGGCCAGGTGCGGACGGTCGACAAAGGCAATCTCCACGGCCCCGTCCCCATCCAGATCGGCCCAGGCCGCAGGCGCCAGCCACCGGTTGCGCCGCCCGATATAGGGCGTTTCGGCCAGCACGGTCAGACGATCCTCCGGCCCCTCGGCGTAAACCACCAACTGCGCCCCCTGCGTCACGCTGGAGCGCACGGCGATCACCTCGGGGATGCCGTCCCCCGTCACGTCCACCAGGCGTGGTGCCGTATCCTCGAACACATGTCCGTCGCCCGCCGCAACGCTGAACACGCCGCAACTGTTGGCGCTACGGGGTGACGCCACCACAAGGGTCAGGGCATCGGGGATATTCCCCATGATCCCATGGCCATAGATGTCGGTCGGATCCCGGTACCAGGCCGCCTGATCCCCGCTCTGCGTCATGCTCCCGGCAATCGCCTGCGTCTCGGGCGACACCCGACAGGCCTGCGCCCCGGTGGCCGCAAGGACACAGACAAGAGCCGCGCGCAGGATCATCAGATCTGCTTTTCGGGCATCCGCACCACAAGGCCGTCGAGCGCGTCCGACACCTTCAACTGGCACGTCAGCCGCGAGGTGGTCGGGTCGGCCTCATAGGCGAAGTCGAGCATGTCCTCTTCCATGGCGTCCTTGGCCGGAAGCTTGTCGACCCAGGCCGGGTCCACATAGACGTGGCAGGTCGAGCAGGCGCAGGCCCCGCCGCAATCCGCTTCGATCCCGGGGATGTTGTTGTCGCGCGCGCCTTCCATCACGGTCAGGCCGGTCGGGACGTCGACGACATGTTCGGTGCCGCCGTATTCGATGTAGGTGATCTTCGCCATTGGACCCTCTGATTGTCTGTCCTCCGGGTTAGCGGCGCGGTGGCCGCTGCGCAACATTCCACGGGCAGATAAGAGCCGAAGTCGCGGCACGACCCTGCGGGACGTTTCGCCGCACAGGCCAGATCGGTTAGGGTATCGCGGACGGGCGGGCCCCAAGACCGCGCCCCGGATTGAGGCCGATGCTGCGAACCGCATTCCCATGGTTGATGCTTGCCGCCACCGCGGCCTGTGTTCCCGCGTCCGGCCCGGCGGTCGGGCGTGCCGATAGCCCGGTGAACGCGCAGCCGGGGCTCTGCTATGCCTTGGGCAGCCGGATCTCCCCTGCGCTCGACCTCACCCCCGAAAGCCCCGATGCGCCGCCGCCCCTTGTCCGGACCAGCGATTTGGAGGAGAGCCCCGAATACTGGTTCGAGACGCCCTGCGCGCTGCGGGCGGGCAGCCGTGATTTCATCGAACAGATCCAGCGCGCCCTGGCCGCGCGGGACTTCTACGACGGCGAGATCACGGGCATCTATGACACCGCGACCCGGGCGGCCGTCGCGGCCTATCAGTCCGAACAAGGGTTGGAGAGCGCGACCCTGTCGACCGAGTCCGCCAAGGCCCTCGGCCTTGTGGCCTTGGGGCGAGACGGCGTTTGACCCATCGGCTGATCGCCCTCGACTGGCTTCGGACCGCCGCCTTCGTCGCCATGGCGGTCTTCCACTTCGGACGCGATTTCGAGGTTCTGGGACTGGTGCCGCCGGGGACGACCTTCGGCGGCCTCTGGGATCTGTCGGCGCGGACCATCGCGTCGAGTTTCATTTTTCTGGCCGGCTTCTCGATCTGGCTGGCCCATGGCAAACGCTTTCGCCCCCGGTCCTTCGGCAAACGCCTGGGGCTGTTGGCCGTGGCGGCCGGCGGGGTCAGCTTGGCCACGTATTTCGCGGTGCCGGGGGCCTGGGTCCGCTTCGGCATTCTGCATTCCATCGCCCTGAGCAGCGTCTTCGCCCTCATGTTCCTGCGCGCCCCGTGGTGGTCGACCGCGCTGGCCGCCGCAGCGGTGCTCTGGGTCGGGCCCCAGTTGCGCGCGCCGACCTTCGACGGCGTCTGGTGGCTGTGGTCCGGGTTGGGCACCTCGACGCCCGCGATGATCGACTATGAACCGATGGTCCCCTGGCTGGCCCCTTGCCTTGCTGGCCTCGCCTTCGGACAGGCGGGCGGCGCGCGACTTCTCGACTGGGGGCCTGCGGTGCCGGGCCCGGTGGCGCGGGCATTGGCTTGGCCCGGCCAACATGCGCTGAGCCTCTACCTGCTGCACCAGCCGATCCTGATCGGGCTGATCCTGGCGGGGGCCTGGATTTCGCAACGCATTTGACTGCAGGCCGAAACGAAACGGGCGCCACGAAGGGCGCCCGGTTCTTCATTCAAGGGATCGCGTCACTCCGTGTCGAGCGGCAGCGCCACGAAACGGGCGTCGCCACCACGCCGGATCAGCAGCAGGAACGATTTCTGGCCCGCGGCCTTGGCCTCTTCGACGCGCTCTTCGAATTCGGCGATCGTCGAGACGCTGACCTGTCCGGCCTCCTCGATCAGATCGCCGGTCCGCAGGCCCTTCTGATAGGCCTCCGAGCTTTCGTCGATGTCCGACACCACAAGGCCCGTGGCATTGTCGTCGAGACCAAGCTGGCCGCGCAGCTCATCGGTGAGCGTCGAGACCGTCAGGCCGAGGAGCGTGCTGTCGGAGGGTTCGTCCGACGGGGACTCGGAGGATGCGGGAACCGCGCGCTCCGCGTCTTCGCGGCGCCCCAGGGTCACCAGCAGGGTCTGTGTCGCGCCATCGCGGAAAATCACCACGCGAACGGCCTTTTCGACGGGCGCATTGCCGACTGTGCGGACCAGTTGGTCGCTGTCGCCGATTTCGGTGCCGTCGAAGGTCAGGATGACGTCGCGCGGCTCGATCCCGGCGTCCTTGGCGGGACCATCGGGAACATCGGTCACAAGCGCACCGCGCGCCCGCTCCAGCCCCAGGGCCTCGGCCAGTTCCTGATCGACGTCCTGGATCCGCACGCCGAGCCAGCCGCGGCGGGTTTCGCCGAATTCCTGCAACTGGTCGACGACGCGGGTCACGACATTCGACGACATGGCAAAGCCGATGCCGATGGATCCGCCGTTGGGCGACAGGATGGCCGTATTCACGCCGATGACTTCGCCGTCCATGTTGAACAGCGGCCCGCCCGAGTTGCCCCGGTTGATGGCCGCGTCGGTCTGGATGTAGTCGTCATAGACGCCCTGCAGTTCCCGCTGGCGGGCCGACACGATGCCCGCGCTGACCGAGAATCCCTGACCCAGGGGGTTGCCCATGGCCATGACCCAATCGCCGGTGCGCACGACTTCGCTGTCGCCGAAGGGGACGAAGGGCAGCGGCTCGTCGGTTTCGACCTTGAGGACGGCGATGTCGGTGTTCGGATCGGTGCCGATCAGTTCGGCGGGCAATTCCTCGCCCGAGAAGAATTCGATCAGGATTTCGTCGGCGTTTTCGATCACGTGGTTGTTGGTGACGATATAGCCGTCTTCGGAGATGACGAAGCCGGACCCGAGGGCAGAGCCGCGACGGGTCGGCGGTTGCGGCGCGCCGTCAGGACCGCGATTGCGGTTGCGGAATTCGTCGAAGAAATCCTCGAGCGGGTTGCCGCTGTTGGGGCCGCGCTGTGCGGCGGTGATGGTCGTGTTGGTGGTGATGTTGACCACGGCACCCGAAACCTGATCGACCAGGTCCGCGAAGGTATCGGGGCGCTGCTGTGCCGCTGCGGTCAGGGTGGTGGCGATGGTCATCGCCAGCCCCAGAACGACGGCCATGACCGCGCGATAGGCGGTCGGCATTGGTCGTTGCAAATCGGAGTTCATCGGCAGGTTTCCCTTTCTGAAAAACGAGTCGCGGGCGCAGGACCCGCCAGTGTCTGCCCGCCCGATGTTTGCACCCTGCGCCGCACATTCAACGCGTCGAGCCTCACATGGGCGTGACTTCCCACGACAAAGGTAGTGCGCGGAGACCCGGTTGAACAGGCACAACCTGCGTGTCCGCGAAGCTTGGGCGCAAAACGAAGGGGCCCCGCGATGCGAGGCCCCCAAGGCTATCGAATGCTGCCGGGTTTTGATCAGCGATCCAGACGATCCGTTTTCAGGTAATCGAAGAATTCGCTGTCGGGCGACAGGACCAGCGTCGAATTCGACCCCTGCAGCGCACGGGTGTAGGCCGTGAGCGAGCGGTAGAATTCAAAGAACTCCGGATCGCGCGAGAAGGCGTCGGCGAAGATCGCGTTGCGGCGGGCATCGGCCTCACCGCGGGCGATTTCGGCGTCCCGTGCCGCATCCGACGTAAGCTCAATCACGGTCCGGTCGGCCTGGGCGCGGATCCTTTGCGCGGCTTCTTCACCCCGGGCGATTTCGTCCGCGGCTTCGCGTTCGCGCTCGGCCCGCATCCGGGCGAAGGTCGCATCGAGGTTCTGCGGCGGCAGGTCGGTCCGCTTGAGACGCACGTCGATGATCTCGATCCCCAGGGCCCGCGCTTCGTTACGCGATGCGGTGGCGATGCGGAGCATCAGGGCGGCCCGGTCCTCGGACAGGATGTCGTTGGAAGACACCGACCCCAGAACCTCGCGCAGTTCCGAGCGCAGGATCGTGTCGAGCCGCTGTTCGGCGGCGGGGATGCCACCGGTGCCGACCGCCTGCCGGAACTGCTCGACGTTCACGATGCGGTAGCGGGCGAAGGCATCGACGACCAGACGACGGTCATCGGAGGGCGTGACTTCCAGCGGGTCGATGTCGCGGCTCAGGATGCGGTCGTCGTAATAGACGACTTCCTGAATGAGCGGTAACTTGAACGACAGGCCGGGCTCTTCCTTGACCGAGACGATCTGACCGAATTGCAGGACCAGCGCTTTCTGGCGTTCGTCCACCACGAAGATCGAAGACAGAACGCCAATCACGACCACGGCGGCAATCGGCAGAAGATATGCGGAACGCTTCATCAGTTGTTCCCCCCTTGGCCAGAGCGTCCGCCCCGGAGTTCGTTGAGCGGCAGATAGGGGACGATGCCCTGTCCGCCGCCTTCGCCGCCCAGACCACCGTCGACGATGATCTTGTCGACGTCGCCCAGAACCTGCTCCATCGTCTCGAGGTAGAGACGTTTGCGCGTCACTTCGGGCGCGGCCAGGTATTCGGTCAGAACGGCCGAGAAACGGCTGGCCTCACCTTCGGCTTCGTTGATGACGCGGGCGCGGTACCCCTCGGCCTGTTCCAGAAGCTGCGCCGCTTCACCACGCGCGCCGGCCAGGACGCGGTTGGCATAGGCATCGGCCTCGGATTGCAGGCGGTCGCGCTGCTGCTCGGCGGCCTGCACTTCGCGGAAGGCGTCGATCACGTCCTCGGGCGGATCGGCCCGGTCGAAGTTGACGCGCAGGATGGTGACCCCGGCGTCATAGCTGTCGAGCGTGCTCTGAACCAGCTCCAGAAGCCGGTCGGCGATGATGCCGCGATCCCGGTTCAGGATCGGCGCCAGATCCGATTGCGCCACGATTTCGCGCATCGCGGATTCGGACACGGCCCGGATCGTCGCCTGCGGATCGGCGAGGTTGAACAGGAAACCGGCCGGATCGTTGATGTTCCAGACAACCTGGAAGTCGATGTCGACCACATTCTCGTCGCCGGTCAGCATCAGCCCCATTTCAGAGCGATTGCCGGTCCGCCCGACGCCGATGTCCACCGTGCGCTCGGTCGTGACCTGCACGACTTCGGCGGTGACGATGGGCCAGGGCGCGAAGTTCAGGCCGGGTCCGCCGGTCGAGGAAAACTCGCCCAGGAACAATTCGACCGACTGTTCTTCGGGTCGCACCGTGTAGAACGACTGCAAACCCCAGGCCCCGATGGCCAGAAGGGCGATGATGCCGATGGTCAGCCGGTTCAGTTCGAACCCGCCGCCGCCCGGGCCGCCATCGCCGCCGCCGTTGCCACGATTGCCCCGACCGCCCATGAGGACGCGGAGTTGATCCTGGCCCTTTTTCATCAGCTCGTCGATTTCGGGCACGCCTTGCGGACCACGGTTCGGGGGCTTGCGCCCGCCGTTCGGTCGATCGGAGCCGCGGTCGTCGTTGCCGCCCCCGCCACCTGAATTGCCGCCGCCCCCCCAGGGGCCTCCGGTGCCTGCCATGTATTCCGTCCCTTCAGTTCTCGGTCGTCAGTGTTCAGTCTAAATTGGCCTTTGCGCGCCCATGTTCAAGCAAGGACGCGCACTGGGTCCTTCAAAGTCACCAGTTCTTCGGCCATCGTCGGGTGAACCGCACAGGTGCGGTCGAAGTCGGCCTTGGTCGCGCCCATCTTCAGCGCGACCCCGACAAACTGGATCATCTCGCCCGCGCCGGGGCCCACGATATGGACTCCGAGGACCTTGTCCGTCTCCCTGGAGACGAGCATCTTGAAGAGCACGCGCTCCTCTCCGCCCGCAAAGGCCTGCTGCATGGGGCGGAACGCGGCCGCATAGACCAGCGTCGGCTCCTGCGCCTCGGCCTCCTCTTCGGTCAGGCCCACGGTTCCCATTTCGGGCTGGGTGAAAACGGCGGTCGGGATCAGGTCGTGATCGACGGGGGTCTTTTCGCCGTGGAACACGGTCTTGTTGAAGGCCACGCCCTCGCGGATGGCCACGGGCGTCAATTCGACGCGCCCCGTGACATCGCCGATGGCATAGATCGAGGGCACGTCGCTCTGGCTGTACGCGTCGACGCAGATCGCGCCATGCCGGTCCAGCTTCACGCCGATTTCCTCGAGGCCGAGGCCAGTGCTGTTCGGCTTGCGCCCCGTGGCCCAGAGAAGACAGTCGAACTCCTCCGTGTGCCCGTTGGAGCCCTTGACCCAGATGCGGTCGCCGCGCTTTTCGACTTCCATCGGGGCACAGCCGGTGTGGATGGTGATGCCGCGCTGCTGCATCGCGTCGGAGACATGGCCCCGCGCCTCCTCGTCGAAGCCACGCAGGACGTTTGCGCCGCGCACGAACATGCTGACCTCGGTCCCGAGACCGTTGAACACACCCGCGAATTCGCAGCCGATGTATCCTGCCCCGACGATCAGCATCTTCTTGGGTAGCTCAGGCAGGTGGAACACGTCGTCCGACACGATCCCGAGGTCCGCATTCTTCATCTCGGGCCGAACCGGGCGTCCCCCGGTCGCGATCAGGATGTGCTTGGCCGTGAATTCCGTCCCGTCGGCCAGGGCGACGGTATGCGCATCCTTCAGGACCGCGCGCTGTTCATGGATCGTCACACCCGCCTTGGTCGCATTGGTGTGATATGCCTTCTCCAGCCGATCCAGTTCGGAATGCAGATGGGTTCTGAACCCGTCCCAGTCGAAATCCCCGACCTGAGCGGTCCAACCATAAGTCCGCGCCTCGGCCACGGCCCCCGGATAGGTCGAGGCATAGACCATCAGCTTCTTGGGCACACAGCCCCGGATGACACAGGTGCCGCCCATCCGACTTTCTTCGGCCAGCCCGACCTTGTGCCCGTCCATCGCGGTCAGCCGTGCCGCCCGCACGCCACCCGAGCCGCCGCCGATGACGAAGAGATCATAGTCGAAATCCATGTAAGTCCTTTCCAGCCGGGGGCTGTGCGATGTTGCTGTCCCAAGTCCGTGCGTTGCGGGCAGACGTCCTCTGGGCGTGCGACAGGGCGGGTTAGTCCCCGATGGCGACGAAAATGTTGTCTTCCTCGCGCAGATCGATCCGTTCATGGGTCACGGTGCCGTTGTTGATATCGCGCACCTCGACCGAGCCATCGGCCCCCCCCATGATGACCACGTCACAGATATCGAGGAACAGTCCGTTCTCCACCACCCCGGGGATCTGGTTGAGGACCAGCGCCAACTGCCGCGGGTTGCCGATGCGGCGCAAGTGCAGGTCGAGGATCATGTTCCCCTCGTCCGTGCGATAGGGCGCATCGCGGTTCAGGCGCAGCGTGACCGACCGGCCCGCGACGTCCATGCCGATCAGGCTTTCCTCGATCAGGGCCTTGGTCGTCTGCCAGCCGAAGGGAATCACCTCGACCGGCAGGGGGAAGGCGCCCAGATGATCGACCTGCTTGGACTTGTCGGTGATGACCACCATCATGTCCGACGCGGTCGCCACGATCTTTTCCTGCAACAGCGCGCCGCCGCCCCCTTTGATCAGGCTCAGGTCGGGGTCGAATTCGTCCGCGCCGTCAATGGTCAGGTCCAGCCATTTCGCATCTTCTAGGGTGGCGACGGGCACGCCGCATTGCCGGGCAAGCTCTGCGGTGCGCGCCGAGGTCGGCACGCCGGTCACGCGCAGGCCGTCCTGGCGCACCATCTCGCCCAGGCACCGCACCATCCACGCCGCCGTCGACCCGGTGCCAAGGCCGATCCGCATACCGTCCTGGACATAGTCCAGCGCGCGACGGGCCGAGACGTATTTGGCCATGTCGATCGGGTTGGGTTTGGTGGTCATGTTCGGTGCTCCCCTTCGGCCGTCGCCGTCTTATAGCGGGGCGGATGCCCGGGGACGAGGGGCACTGTCCAGCGATTTCAGCAGAACCGTCAGCGCGGTCGCCGGAAGGATCAGGACCATGGGCCCACCCGACAGGGTCAGCGTGACGGGGCCGAGCGCTTCGTTCGAGGTGCCGACCCGTGTCGTGGGCGACATGGCGATCCCGTCGATGGGCCAGCGCAGGCCCGTGCTGGTCCCCGTGACGGGACCAAGGGGCCAGAGGGACACGCGCGTGCCTGCCTCTAGGTCAAGCTGCATGTCGTCGAGACAAACGCAAAGGCAGTCATCGTCACCCAGGAGGATACAATTCGCGCCATTGCGGGCAATTTCAGTCAAATTCGCAAGAAAATGGTCAACCCGTGCCCCGATAAAGCCAACTCCTATCGTCAAACTCGCGGGACAGGTTCTGAGTGCCTTGGCGAAATCCGTGCTATCCTGCTCGGCCAGGTGACACAGCCTGTCGGAAAAGGCCTCGCGGGCCGCAGCAGAGATTGAATCAAGGTCTCCGATCACCAGGTCCGGGACCAGGTCGAAGGCCAGCGCCGTGTCCGCCCCACCATCGGCGGCGATAAGGCGAGGCGCGTGGCTTAAGGCTTCATCAAGGGTTGTCCTGCTAACAGGCACCCCACCGACGAGGGTTTGAGGTATGGTATCATTAAGGCTGAGCTGTTTCGAATCTGGCAAGAATTCGCCCTCGGTATCGTCAAATGGTCCCGAACTTGGCACGATTTGACTGGATTCGCGTGATTGTATGCAAGGTGAAGTGAAACAGGATTCCCGCACGGGAAGAAAGTGATGGTGCCCCCAATGGTCCCGAACAACAAGATTCTCACGGTCGCCTACGGGACCTTCTCCTGCACTCTGGAGGGGTTCGACGATCCGTTTTCCGCAATGACCGAGATCGCGGAATACTTCCGCGATCTTGCCGCCGACGACAGGTTCTTCGGCGCGGAACCCCCGACCCCCGATATGGTCACCCTGCGCTCCATCGCGGAAGCCCGGGCCAAGCATTCGGTCGAAGCCCGCGAGGACGGCAAGGGTGTCACGCTCCGCCCGGCCGCCGCTGCGGTGACGCAGGCTGCCCCGGTCGTGGCAGAACCCGATATCGCCGACGACGCCCCCGAGGCACCCGTCGAGGCACCCCAGGAAGAGATCGTCGCCGACGCCCAGGTGGTCGAGGACGAGATCGTCGCCGTCGAGGAGATCGAGGTCGAGGACCTGGAGGGTGACGAGATTTCCGATGTTGAAGCGATGCTGGATGACATGGCCGCATCCGGCTCGGAAGAGGACAGCGCAGAAGACGAAGTGTCGGAGAGCCACGACGTGGTCGAAGCCGATCTCCAGCCATCTTCGGACTCGGACGAGGACGAGGACGAGGACGAGCATGTCGACGACATCCTGAACGCGGACGCGATCGAGGATGACGCCGAAGAAGTCGTCGAAGATATCGTCGATCGCGAAGATACGATCGAGGCGGATGTCGCAGCCGCGATGAACCTGTCGGCCTTCGCAGCGGACGATCAGGCCGACGACGAAGCCGACGAGATGTCGGCTGACGAGATGCTCGACGCTGACGAAGATGCCGTGGCCGAAGTGGAAATGGCGGAAACCGAGGAAGTTGCGGTCGAAGACGTCGAAGAGGAGGCTGCGGTCGAAGACGTTGCCGAGGATGTCGCCGAAGCAGCCGAGTCGGACGCAGAGGAAGTCGCCAAGGCTGAGGCTGAGGCTGAGGCTGAGGCTGAGGCTGAGGCTGAGGCTGAGGCTGAGGCTGAGGCTGAGGCTGAGGCTGAGGAAGCCGACGCGGCGGATGAAAAGAAACCCCGTTTCTTCCGTATTCGCAAAATGCGCCGTGCCAAGACAGACGCAGTCGCCGCCACCACCCAGGACGATGCGCAAGAGGCTGTCGCAGAGGACGCAGCGGAAGCGGACGATCTGATGGCCGCACTTTCCGATGAGTCCGACGACGACCTGATGGAAGCGCTTGCCGAAGACGAGTCGGACGACGCCGAAGCAGAGGCCGCGGAAGACGAAGACGATCTGATGGCCGAACTGGCTGCGATCGAGGCCGAATTGGACCGCGATCCCATCGGCTCCGCCATCAACGACACCGAGGATGATGTCTCGGCTGTCCTTCAGGACGATGACGAGGACGAGAGCGACGATCTGATGAGCCAGTTGGCCGCGATCCGTGCCGAAGACGACGACGACGAGACCGAAGAGGTGTCTTCGAAGGCGGACGCCGATCTGTCGGACGATGACGACGAAGAAGAAGGTTCGGTTCCGTCCGATCCGGACATGGAGCGGCTCTTCGCCGCTACCGATAGCCGCCTGTCGGGCGAAGACACGTCGCGTCGCCACGCGAATATCTCGCACCTCAAGGCGGCCGTTGCGGCACGTCGTGCTGATGGCCCGATCGAGCCCAAGGACGACTCGGACACCGATCCCTATCGTGCGGATCTGGCAAGTTCGGTGCGGCCGCGACGTGCCCCGGCCCCGGCCGAGGAAGCCCGGACATCCCGTCCCGAGCGCCCCTCACCGCTGGTTCTGGTGTCCGAGCAACGGGTCGAGCCGAAGCCCGAAGCCGATACCTCGGAAGACATTCCGCAGGTCGCCGCCTCTGATGGGGCCGACGGTGAAGATTTCGAGCTGTTCGCAGCCGAAGTCGGGGCCTTCGACCTGCCGGACGTGCTGGAAGCGGCCGCCGTCTACAGCACCAAGGTCTTGGGCCAGGACAGCTTCTCGCGTCCCCGGCTCCTGCACCTTGCCTCCGAGGCGTTCAATGACCTGAGCCGCGAGGACGGACTGCGGGGCTTCGGTCAGCTTTTGCGGGATGGCAAGATCCGCAAGGTCAACCGCGGAACCTTCGCGCTGGCCATCGAGTCGCGCTACACCGCCGAGGCAGAGCGCCGCGCCGGCTGATCCGGTCGCAGACCAAAGACAAAACCCGCCACATCACTGTGGCGGGTTTTCTTGTTTTCCGCCTGATCACCAGGGCCAGGGTCAGATATCGATCTTCGGTTCATTCATCGGGCGACGCGTCCGGATCTTCCCGACTGGTGCCCAGAAAGATCGGCTTGAGCGGGAAGAACGCCACGACGCCCAACACGATGTAGATACCCAGTTCGATCAGCAAGGGCGGTTGCCCGAACCGGTCATAGATGATCCCCATGACCCCCACGACGAAGCCGATGTAGAGCGGCAGTCCGATCAGCAAGATGAACAAGGACAGTCGCTTGCGTGTCTTGTGGCTGAGCGCCATTCCATGTCCTCCGGTCAATCCTCGAACGGGTCGGTCACGAGGATCGTGTCCTCCCGCTCGGGCGAGGTGGAAAGTAGCGCCACCTGGCACTGGATCAATTCCTCCACGCGCCGCACGTATTTGATCGCATTGGCGGGCAGATCGGCCCAGCTCCGCGCGCCCTCGGTCGATTCCGACCAGCCCGGCATCTCTTCGTAGATCGGCGTGCAGCGGGCCTGCGCATCCGCCGCGAACGGCAGATGGTCCAGCTGTTCGCCATCAAGATCGTATCCGACGCAGATCTTCAGCGTCTCGAACCCATCCAGAACATCCAGTTTGGTCAGGGCGATGCCATTCATCCCGGAGGTCGCGCAGGTCTGGCGCACCAGCACCGCATCGAACCAGCCGCACCGCCGCTTGCGCCCCGTCACCGTACCGAATTCGTGACCCCGTTCGCCAAGACGCTGACCATCCGCGTCGTGCAATTCGGCCGGGAACGGGCCTTCTCCGACACGCGTGGTATAGGCCTTGACGATGCCCAACACGAAATCGATTGCGCCCGGCCCGATCCCGGTGCCCGTCGCCGCCTGCCCCGCGATCACATTCGACGAGGTGACAAAAGGATAGGTCCCAAAGTCGATGTCGAGCAGCGCGCCCTGCGCCCCTTCGAAAAGGATGCGTTTCCCGGCGCGGCGCTTCTGATCCAGCACACGCCAGACGGGTGCGGCGTATTCCAGAACGGTCGGCGCGACCTTGGCCAGTTCGGCAAGCAGAGCGTCGCGGTCCACCGGCTCCATGCCCAGACCACGCCGCAGCGCATCGTGGTGAACCAATGCGCGGTCGACCCGCGCGGCCAGCGTGGCCGCATCGGCCAGATCGGCCACCCGAATCGCGCGGCGCCCGACCTTGTCTTCGTATGCGGGGCCGATGCCTCGACCGGTCGTACCGATTTTCGCGACCGAGTTCTGGTTTTCGCGCGCGCGGTCCAGCTCTCCGTGGATCGGCAGGATCAGCGGCGTATTCTCGGCGATCATCAGGGTCTCGGGCGTGATTTCGACACCCATCTCGCGCAACAGCGCGATTTCCTTGACCAGATGCCACGGGTCCAGAACCACGCCGTTGCCGATGACGGACAGTTTACCCCCGCGCACGATGCCCGAGGGCAGCAGCGACAGCTTGTAGACCTTGCCGTCGATGACCAGCGTGTGCCCCGCGTTGTGACCGCCCTGGAACCGGGCGATGACATCGGCCCTTTCGCTGAGCCAGTCCACGATTTTGCCCTTGCCCTCGTCGCCCCACTGGGCGCCGACCACTACGACGTTGGCCATGCGCTGGTCCCTTCCCCTGCGTTTGAACGGCGCCTCCTACCGCGTCGGCCGACAACATGAAAGCCACAACGCAGAGCCCGTGCCGACGATGCTGCGGCGGAAGGGTCGCATTGCGGGCCTGTGGCGGCGGTCGGGGCTTGCGACGGGGTGCTTGCGTCTCTAGGTAGCCCCCTGATCGCACAGAACGGGCCCGCCCATGGAAAACGTCATCCTCATCATCCACCTGATCTTGTCCGTTGGCCTGATCGGCGTCGTGCTGCTTCAGCGCTCCGAGGGTGGTGGGATGGGCCTGGGCGGTGGTGGCGGCGGGGCCGTGACCGGACGTCAGGCGGCGACGGCGATGACCAAGGTGACCTGGGTTCTGGCCATTGCCTTTCTGTGCACGTCGGTGTCGTTGACCGTCATCGCGGCGCGCAACGCCGCGGGCGGATCGGTGGTCGATCTTCTGCCGCCGGATTCGGCGACCGAAGAGGTCCTGCCCTCCCTGCCGAGCGGCGAGAGCCTGATCCCCCCGACATCGGATGACGCGCCGGTCGCGCCACCGCGGTCCGAATAAGCCAGCCCGAAACAGGCACATCTAGACGAAACGGTGTTTTCGGTCTCAGGATGTAGCGGGGTGCGGTTGCGGCCCGCCCCGTCTTCCTGTTACTCTCAAATCCCGTGATTGGTGATTCCCGGCAGGCTGGAATCAAGACGACTTCGCGGGGGCAATCGAACATGGCACGTTTTATATTCATCACCGGTGGTGTGGTGTCGTCGCTTGGCAAGGGTCTGGCATCGGCCGCGCTTGGGGCGCTGCTGCAAGCGCGGGGCTATACCGTCCGCCTTCGCAAGCTCGATCCCTATCTAAACGTCGACCCCGGAACGATGTCGCCTTTTGAGCATGGCGAAGTTTTCGTGACGGACGACGGGGCGGAAACCGACCTCGACCTTGGCCATTATGAGCGGTTCACCGGCGTTGCCGCGCGCAGCACCGACTCGATCAGTTCGGGTCGCGTCTATTCCAACGTCCTGGAAAAGGAGCGGCGCGGCGACTATCTGGGGAAAACGATTCAGGTGATCCCGCACGTCACCAATGAGATCAAGGATTTCATCAAGATCGGCGAAGACGAGGTCGATTTCATGCTCTGTGAAATCGGCGGCACGGTCGGGGATATCGAGGGCCTGCCGTTCTTCGAGGCGATCCGCCAATTCGCGCAGGACAAGGACCGGGGTCAGTGCATCTTCATGCATCTGACGCTCCTGCCGTTCATCAAGGCGAGTGGCGAGTTGAAGACCAAACCGACGCAGCATTCGGTCAAGGAATTGCGGTCCATCGGTCTTGCCCCCGATATCCTTGTCTGCCGGTCAGAAGGCCCGATCCCGCAGAAGGAACGCGAAAAGCTCGCGCTTTTCTGCAATGTGCGCGCCGGGAGCGTGATCGCCGCACAGGACCTCAAGTCGATCTACGAGGCACCGTTGGCCTATCACCGTGAGGGGATGGATCAGGCGGTGCTGGACGCCTTCGGCATCTCGCCCGCGCCCAAGCCCGACTTGTCCCGGTGGGAAGATGTCGTCGACCGCACACACAACACGGATGGCACCGTGAACGTGGCGATTGTCGGCAAATACACGCAGCTCGAAGACGCCTATAAATCCATTGCCGAGGCGCTGACCCATGGCGGGATGGCCAACCGGGTCAAGGTCGAAATCGAGTGGATCGATGCCGAAATCTTCGAGCGCGAGGACCATGGGCCGCTGCTGGAGCGGTTCAACGCGATCCTCGTGCCCGGCGGGTTCGGGGAACGGGGGACCGAAGGCAAGATCAAGGCCGCGCAATTCGCCCGCGAAAAGGACATCCCTTATCTGGGTATCTGCCTTGGCATGCAGATGGCCGTCATCGAGGCGGCGCGAAACATGGCCAACCTGGGCGACGCCGGGTCCGAGGAATTCGATCACGAGGCCAAGGACGCCCGCCGGTACACCCCGGTCGTCTATCACCTGAAGGAATGGGTTCAGGGCAATCACAAGGTCACCCGCAAAAGCAGCGACGACAAGGGCGGCACGATGCGGCTTGGGGCCTATGACGCCGTGTTGACCAAGGGCTCGCGCGTCGCCGAGATCTATGGAACCACCGCAATCGAAGAGCGTCATCGCCATC
The DNA here is from genome assembly GCF_900113875.1 of Jannaschia pohangensis. Classification (GTDB taxonomy): domain Bacteria; phylum Pseudomonadota; class Alphaproteobacteria; order Rhodobacterales; family Rhodobacteraceae; genus Jannaschia; species Jannaschia pohangensis. The sequence continues at coordinate 538,773 of NZ_FORA01000002.1, forward strand.
GCTACGAAGTCGACATCCGGTTCCGGGAGCAGTTGGAGGAGAAGGGCCTGATCTTTTCGGGCATGTCTCCCGATGGCCGCCTCCCCGAAATCGTCGAGGTCAAGGATCATCCCTGGTTCGTCGGCGTGCAGTTCCATCCCGAGCTGAAGTCCAAGCCCTTCGCGCCGCATCCCCTGTTCGCCGACTTTGTCAGGGCAGCGAAAGAGCAATCCCGGCTGGTGTGATGGGCGACCTGACGTTTCACGTCTGGGATGTCTTCACGGACCGCCCCTTTGCCGGAAACCCGCTTGCCATCGTCGAGGGGGCCGACGATCTGAGCGACGGGCAGATGCTGACGCTGGCGCGCCAGTTCAACCTGTCCGAGACGATCTTCCTGATGGCGCCCCGGAACGCGGCGCACACGGCCCGCGCGCGCATCTTCTTTCCGACGGCGGAAATTTCCTTCGCGGGCCATCCGACGAGCGGCGCGGCGCTGTTTCTGGCGGCGCAGCATGGCTTGACGGACATCACCCTGGAAGAAGAAGCGGGGCTGGTGCCGGTGCGCGTCACGGATGGCACGGCGCAATTCACGGCGCCGGTCATTCCGCATCCCCATGGCGGCACGCTTGATCCAGACCTCTGCGCGCGGGCCATCGGCCTCACGTCCTCTGGCCTCGGGCCGCATCGACCGGGCGCTTTCGCCGGTGGTCCGGCCTTTGTCTATCTGCCCGTGCGTGACAGGAAGACATTGGCGCGCGCGCGCCCCGTTGAGCCGCATTGGTCCGACCTGATGCAGTCCGCAAACGTCGACAGCGCCTGGGTTTACGACCCGGACCTCAACGCCCGAATGTTTTCACCCACGGCGGGTATCCCCGAAGATCCCGCCACCGGGTCGGCCAGCGCGATCTTGGCGGCGCAACTGCTGGCCAACGCCGCATTGCCAGAGGGCACGACGACTTTGACCCTGCACCAAGGCGAAGACATGGGCCGACCGTCGACGATCTGGTTCGAGGCGGATGTCGCGGGAGGTCGGATCAAAGCCGTCAGAATTGCCGGTCAGGCCGTTCCGGTCGCCATGGGGAAGATCAGAATCCCAGGCTGAAGCGCCGCGTGATCCCGATGGAGGCCGAGACGCTGGAGTCATTCGTCGTGATCGGGCTGCGGGCGGCATCGTTCTGCAACCGGTCATAGGACACCGTTGCATCGATCCCCCAATTATCGCTCAGCTGATAGGCCGCGCCAAGCTCGACCCCTGCCGACAGAAGGCCGCCGCTTGCATCGAATTGACCGAAAGCCGAGGTGCCGGCCTCAGCGGCGGTGACGCCGAAATAGGTCGCGGCATAGTCGCTGTCACCGAACAGAAGGCGGGGCCCCGCGCGCAGGGTCAGGCGGTCGGTCGGACGCGCCAGGGCGTCTGCGCCAAGTTCGCCGACAAAGCTCTCGTGGCCGATGATGCCGTAACGGATGACGCCGAACACCTGATAATCCTGCGTGGCATACCGCAAGCCGCCACCGATCTCGAGCGAGGCATCGACATCGGCCAAGCCGGTCAATTCAGGGTAATCCGCCGCCTCACGCTCGCCGATATAGCGGAACGATCCGGTGAAGCCGAAACCTTCGGGATAATAGAGCGGGTCTGGACTGCCGAAGGTGTAGCCGCCCAGTCGAAGGTAGTTCAGTTCGAACCCCAGAGCCGGTCCGGTTTCATTGTCAGACGACCCGAAGTATTCCGGCGTCGTCTGGACGCCGCCACGCAACGTGAACCCGATGGCCGCGCCCTGGCTCTGCGACGAGACGACGGGCGCATCCAGTGTCTGCGCCGAGGCGGCAGCGGTGGTCAGGGCAAGGGCGACGAAGGTCAGGCGAAGCATTTCGATTCTCGGTATATGTGAGTTACCTATCAGTTAGCACGGTCGAACGCCCCCGTCAGATCAAAGTTCCGACATCGCTTGCAAGGCTGCGTTTCGCTGGTTAGCGACACCGTCATGTTGTCATATCAACACGCTTTTCACGCGGGGAACGCCGCGGATGTCCACAAACACGCCGCGCTTGCCGTGGCGCTCGACTATCTGACGGCGAAAGACAAGGCGCTCAGCTATCTTGAGACGCACGCCGGGCGGGGTCTTTACGATCTGACCGATGCTGCCGCGACCAAGACCGGCGAGGCCGCGCAGGGCATCGACCGTCTGCTGCCGCGCTTTCCGGCGGACCACCCCTATGTTCGCGCCCTCGCAAGCCTGCGCGATATCCACGGGCCCGACAGATATCCCGGATCACCGCTCATCGCGGCACATCTGTTGCGTGCTTTCGACCGGATCGATCTGGCGGAACTGCACCCGGCGGAACACGAGGCCCTGACGCAGGCGATGCCGGTCAACCCGAACACCCGTCTGCACAAGCGCGACGGACTGGAAATGGCCCGGGCCCTTACCCCGCCCGACCCGCGCCGCGGCCTGATCTTGATCGACCCCTCGTGGGAGCTGCGGGATGACTATGATCGGATGACGCGCCTGCTGCCGCTCCTGCATCGCAAATGGGGGGTGGGCGTGGTCATGCTCTGGTATCCGCTGCTGGCCGACCGCCGCCATGTGCCGATGATCCGCGATCTGCGGGAGGCCCTGCCCGAGATGATCGTCCACGAAGTCGGCTTCCCCCCGGCACGGCCGGGACACGGCATGATCGGGTCCGGTCTTGCCATCGTGAATGCGCCCTGGGGTTTGCAACAGGCCTTGCCTGCCCTTTCGAAGATCTTTGACTGACCAGAAGGACGACACCATGCCGAAGGGATACTGGATCGCACATGGCCGCGTGGATGACGCGGTGAAATACGACCTCTACCGGGCCGCGAATGCGGCACCGCTGGCCGAGTTCGGCGCGCGGTTCCTGGTGCGGGGCGGGGCCCGCGAACTGGTCGAAGGGTCGGCCAAGCCCCGGACCGTCGTGATCGAATTCCCGAGCTATCAGGCCGCGCTCGATTGCTATGCCAGCCCGGGCTATCAGGCGGCGCTCGCCCTGCGGCAAGGGATCAGCGAAAGCGATCTGGTCATCTGCGAGGGGTGGGAAGGCTGAACCGGTCGCCCTATATGTCTGACCATGTTTGCTGATCTTCTGCGCCGCCTGACGGCCCCCGCCCCCGAACGCCTTCCCGAACCGGATGCGCGCCTTGCGCTTGCCGCCCTTCTGGTGCGCGTCGCGCGTAGCGACGGCCACTATGCGCCCGCCGAAGTGGACCGCATCGACCGCATCCTGAAACATCGTCACGGGTTGACCGACGGCGAGGTCTCTGCCTTGCGCGCCCAAGCCGAGACGCTGGAGGCCGAGGCCCCGGACACCGTCCGCTTCACCCGTGCTTTGAAGGACGCCATCCCGCTCGAAGACCGCATTGCCGTGGTCGAGGCGCTCTGGTCCGTGGCCCTGGCGGATGGGGCGCGCGATGCCCACGAGGACGGGTTGCTGCGCCTTCTGGTCAACCTTCTGGGTGTCAGCGATGTCGAAAGCGGCCTTGCGCGCAAACGGGCCGAGGGTCAGGCTTGATCGCAAGTCTGGCCTGGTATCCCGCCGCCCGACCTGCGTGGGAGGCACTTTGGCAGGACATCCGACGTCATCTTGGCGAGGGGCCGGAGGTCCTGCACTGGCCCGAGGATTTCGCCCGCCATTGGCGGTCGCGCGACCTCCTTCTGTCCATGACCTGCGCGCTGCCCATGAAACTGGGCCTGGCGGATCACGTGCATGTGGTCGGAGCGCCGGTGTGGGATGTCCCCGGTCTGCCCCTGCCGCGCGGAACCTATGCCTCCCATTTCGTGACGCGCGTCGATGATCGTCGGCCTCTGGCGCGCGCCGCCGAGGGTGGGCTGGCGGTCAACGCGGGCGACAGCCAGTCGGGATGGGGCACGCTGGTGGCAGCGGGGCTCGAGGGGCCGCGGATCGTCACCGGAAGCCATGCGGCGTCGATGCGGGCCGTTGCCGAGGGTCGCGCGGATCTCGCGGCCATCGACGTGGTCACATGGGCCCTGGCGCCCCACCCCGGTCTGCGCATCCGGGTGACCACGCCGCCGACACCGTCCACCCCGTTCATCACCGCATTTCCCGAGATGGTCCCGCGCCTTGAAGACGCACTACGCCGCGCCATTGCGGGGCAGAACCGGGCAAACGCCTTGGCCACACGTCTGAGCGGGTTGGTCCAGATGCCGGTGGACGCCTATGCCGTCAGCTATCGCAAGACGGCGTGACGGCGCGTCCGGCATTGCATTCCAATGTTTTTTCCGGCGTAAACGAGGCTGTTGCTCAAAACCGCGAGTCCTGCCTTGGCTTTCGCCCCGCCCGTCTTGGAGATTAGAGGCCTTCACAAGGCCTACGGCCAGCTTGAGGTTCTCAAGGGAGTCGATCTGACGGCGCGGCAGGGACAGGTGATCTCGCTCATCGGATCGTCGGGGTCGGGCAAGTCAACGCTGCTGCGCTGTGCCAATCTGCTGGAAGACAGCCAGCAGGGTGACATCCTGTTTTGCGAGGAGGCGGTGCATTGGCGCGGTGCGGGTCACAACCGCCGGCCAGCAGACGCTGCACAGATCACCCGCATCCGCACGAATCTTTCCATGGTGTTCCAGAGCTTCAACCTCTGGTCTCACATGACGATCCTGCAAAACGTGATGGAGGCGCCGGTCCAGGTGCTGCGTCGCGATCCCAAGGAAGTAGAGGCCAAGGCCCGCGACTACCTTGAGAAGGTCGGCATCGGTGACAAGGCGAACGCCTGGCCCGCCGAACTGTCGGGTGGCCAGCAACAGCGCGCCGCCATCGCCCGCGCCCTCTGCATGGAGCCGAAGGCGTTGCTTTTCGATGAGCCGACCAGCGCGCTCGACCCCGAACTGGAACAGGAGGTGATCCGCGTGATCAAGGCCCTCGCCCAGGAGGGTCGGACCATGGTCATCGTTACCCACGACATGAACCTGGCGCGCGACGTCAGCGATCACGTCATCTTCCTGCACCAGGGCCTGATCGAGGAAGAGGGCGCGCCTGACGCCCTGTTCGGGTCCCCGAAATCGGAGCGTCTGCGCGGCTTCCTGTCCGCAACGTCCCACTGACTTTACCCCGCCAAACCCGGAGCAAACCGGGGGGCACAACACGGAGAGAGACCATGAAACTGATCCTGACTGCCGCCGCGCTCGCGGTTGCCGCCACGGGTGCTATGGCCGATGGCCACGCCCAGACCGTCCGCATGGGCACCGAGGGCGCCTATGCCCCTTACAACTTCCTCAACGATGCGGGCGAAGTCGACGGCTTCGAGCGCGAGGTCGGCGATGAGCTTTGCGCCCGGGCCGAGCTGACCTGCGAGTGGGTCACCAACGAGTGGGACAGCATCATCCCGAACCTGACCTCGGGCAACTACGACACGATCATCGCGGGCATGAGCATCACCGACGAACGTGAGGAAGTCATCGACTTCACCCAAAACTACTTCCCGCCCGCCGCCTCGGCCTATGCTGCCCTGTCGGCCGATGCCGACCTGACCGGCGGTGTCATCGCCGCGCAGACCTCCACGATCCAGGCGGGCTATGTCGCCGAGTCCGGCGCGACCCTGCTGGAATTCGCCACCTATGACGAAACCGTCGCCGCTGTGCGCAATGGCGAGGCCGATGCCGTTTTCGCCGACAAGGACGCCCTTGCCCCGACGGTCGAGGAATCGGCCGGTGACCTTGTGTTCGTGGGCGACGATGTCCCCCTCGGCGGTGGTATCGGCCTTGGCCTGCGCGAAAGCGACACCGAGCTGAAGGAAAAGTTCAACGCCGCCATCCAGTCCATGAAGGACGACGGCAGCTTGAACGAGCTGATCGTCAAATGGTTCGGCGAAGACGCCAAGACGTTCTGATCGACCATGTGGGGGCCGCACACCATGCTTCGTCGCAGGTTGCGGCCCCCGTTTGCCGTTCGGCGGGGGGATATGTGATGTTCGCCTGCGCCGCCCCCGATACCCTTTCCGGCCTTCACTGGCTTGCCTGCTACCTGACCACTGGCAAGCACCTGGCGTTTTACGGCGCGTTCGGAACCGTGCTGCTCCTTCTGGCCATAACCGCGCCCACGGCCATGGCCTTCGGCTTTGGCGGCGCGATGGCCGCGCGGTCGCGGGTGGCGCCACTGCGGTGGTTCGGCAAGATCTATATCGCGATTGTGCGCGGCGTGCCCGACATCGCGTTCTTCCTGTTCTTCGTCATCGCCCTCGACCAAGGCATCGAATACCTGCGCCACAAGGTGAAATGCCCCGATTGGGACGCGCCCATCCGGCAGGGCAGCGACTTTCTGGTCTGCGCCCAGGCCAAGATGCCGCTCGGGTCATCGCCGCAGTGGGTGCATGAAACCTATGGCTTCGCTCTGGCGGTTCTGACGTTCGCGATCGTCTTCGGCGCCTTCGCCGCCAATATCCTGTTTGGCGCGATTCGGGCCGTGCCCCGCGCCCAGGTGGAGACCGCCGAGGCCTACGGGATGAGCCCGCGCAAGACGTTCTGGCGGATCATCGTGCCGCAGATGTGGGTCTACGCCCTGCCCGGCCTCGGAAACCTGTGGATGGTCCTGATCAAGTCGACGCCCCTGCTCTTCCTTCTGGGGGTCGAGGATATCGTCTATTGGGCGCGCGAACTGGGCGCGGCCAAGACGCCGCGCTTTTCGGACTATCCGCATCCCGACTGGCGGATGTGGTATTTCCTGGCGCTCCTGGTCTTCTACCTGGCCTTCACCCGCGTCTCCGAGATCGTCATCGCGCGCCTGTCGCGCCGGTTGAGCCTGGGTCAGGCCACGACAGCCGGCGAAGCCCTGCGAAAGGCCGGCGCATGAGCTGCGCTGCGACCATCGCAGACTATGGCCTGCGCTCGCTCGGCTATGGCGAGCGTCTGCTGCCAAGGGGCGATTTCACGCTCTGCCAGCAATTCACGCTGATCGGGTCGGGGATGATCTGGAACGTCTACTTCGGCGTTCTGGCCTTCGTCGTCGGCTTCACGCTCGCCACCCTGCTGGCGGTCGGCAAGGCGTCGGCCAACCCGCTGTTCCGCAAGCCGGCGGAATGGTTCATCTTCGTGTTCCGCGGCTCACCGCTCTTCATCCAGTTCTTCTTCGGATACTTCCTGTTTTTGTCGCTCAAGCAGGTCGCCCCCGTCTTCGACCCCCTGTCGTCGGCCTGGGCCGGGGCCTTCGTGGTGCTGTTCCTGAACACAGCCGCCTATTCCGGTGAGATCTTCTATGGCGCGTTGCAGACCGTTCCCAAGGGCGAGAGCGAGGCCGCGTCGGCCTATGGCATGACCGGCTGGCGTCGGTTTCGGCGGATCACATGGCCAACCATGCTGCGCCTCGCCTGGCCCGCCTATACGAACGAAGCCATCTTTCTGTTCCACGCCACGACGCTCGTGTTCTTTTCCGGGTTTCCGGCCGTGCAGCAAAAAGGCGATGCGCTCTATTATGCGTCCTATTTTGCGGACAAGACCTTCAATCCCTTCGTGCCCTACCCGATCCTGGCAGGGTATTTCATCCTTCTGACGCTCTGCATCATCGGACTCATGGGGCTGGTAAACCGCCGCCTGAACCGGCACCTGCCAGAGGGCGCAATCCGCCGACCGCGACTTCTGGGACAAATGATAAGATGAACGCCGACAAAACCGCCAACTGGCTTCAGGCGAACCCTGATATCACATCCGTCCGGGTTGCCGGTTGCGACCTGAACGCCCAGGCCCGCGGCAAGCGGTTCCCGCGCCGCTTCGCCCACAAGCTCGAGGTGGAGGGGACGCGGTTTCCGTTTTCGGTCCTGAACCTCGACATCTGGGGCGAGGATATCGAGAACAGCCCCCTGGTCTTCGACAGCGGGGATGCCGACGGTCTGCTGCGCCCGACCGAGAGGGGCTTTGTCCCGATGCCCTGGCTGGCTACGCCGACGGCGCTGCTGCCGGTGTGGATGTATCATCAGGACGGCCGCCCCTATGCGGGCGATCCGCGCCATGCCCTGGCTTCGGTGCTGGCGCGCTATGCCAAGCGCGGGCTGACCCCGGTGGTCGCGACCGAGATGGAATTCTATCTGGTGGATGACAGCATGCGGCAGTTGCGCGTGCCCAAATCGCCCAACTCCGGAAAGCGGCGTCCCGGGGCCCAGACCCTTTCGATGCGGGCACTGGACGGCTTCGACAAGTTTTTCACCGAGCTTTACGATGCCTGCGAGGCGATGGATATCCCGGCCAATTCCGCCATCTCCGAAGCCGGAATCGGCCAGTTCGAGGTCGACCTTGCCCATCAGCCGGATGCGCTGAAGGCGGCGGACGACGCGTGGTTCTTCAAGCTGCTGTTGCAGGGGCAGGCGCGAATGCATGGCTTCGCGGCCAGTTTCATGGCAAAACCCTATCCCGAATACGCGGGCAACGGGATGCACGTGCATTTCTCGCTGCTCGACAAGGCCGGCAGGAACGTCTTCGACGACGGCACGGCGCATGGCTCGGACATGTTGCGCCATGCGGTCACCGGTCTGATGAAGGCGGCACCTGCCTCGACCCTGATCTTCGCGCCACATCTCAACAGCTATGACCGGCTGGTCCCGGGCGCGCACGCGCCGACCGGCTTGGGATGGGCCTATGAGAACCGGACGGCGGCGATCCGCATTCCGGCATCCCCCCCCGTCGCGCGCCGGATCGAACACCGGATCTCGGGCGGAGATGTGAACCCCTATCTGTTGCTGGCCGTCATTCTGGGCGCGGCACTGGCCGGGATCGAGGACGAGGTCGAACCGACCGATCCGATCACCGGGAACGCCTATGCCCAGGACCTGCCCCGAATCCCCACATCCTGGAGCGAGGCCATCGACCGGTTCGAGACCGACCGCTGGACCCCGCGCCTCCTGCCCGCCCAGTTGATCGAGAACATGCTGCTGACCAAGCGGCAGGAGTTGCGCGACATCGAAGAGCTTTCGGAAGAAGAGCGGATCGACCTCTACCTCGATACCGTGTGACGGCGCGGGCTCAGCAGGGCCCGGCAAGGACCATGGCCCACCAGAGCCGACCATTCCGGTCGCGGACGGCGGCCACCGCCCCGTCGGTCATCCGCCCGTTCAGGATATTCTGCCGATGCCCGTCCGAGCCCATCCAGCTGCGCGTGACCGCAGCCGACGTGCGTTGACCGGCGGCGACATTTTCCGCGCCATAGCAGCCCTGGTACCCGGTCGCGCGGATCCGGTCCCCGAAGGAAGACCCACCCGGTCCGACATGGCCGATCCGCCCCTCGCGGGCCATGAAGGTCGCCTGAACCTCTGCCGCGGCGGCCAGACGCGGATCGTGGCGCAAGGCCGACAGGCCGACGCGCGCCCGCTCCCGCGAGGCGAGGTCAAGGGCATCGGCCATGGGTGCGGCGTCGACCGGCAGGGCCGCCAGCAGCATCAGGACAAGAACACGCAAAAACATCCGGACCTATCCAACACTCATATCCGCGCCACCCCTAGGCATTTTTTCTCAACATCCGCTTAACGTCTCCCATCTTGCGGCGGCCTGCGCCGCGCCGTAGCCTGCAGGCGCAATCAATCCCGCAAGGTTCCCATGAAAATCGGCATTCTCCAGGCCGGCCATACGGCCGAAGACCTGCGCCCCACCCGGGGCGATTTCGACGCGATGTTCCAACGACTGCTTGGTGGCCACGGCTTTGATTTCGTCGCCTATGACGTCGAGAACATGACATTTCCCGACAATGTTCATGACGCCGATGGCTGGCTGATCACCGGATCGCGCCACGGCGTCTATGAGGATCACGCCTTCATCCCCCCGCTCGAAGACTTCGTCCGACAGGTCCACGAGGCGGATGTCCCGCTGGTTGGCATCTGCTTCGGGCATCAGATCATCGCGAAGGCCCTGGGCGGACAGGTCGAGAAGTTCGACAAGGGATGGGCCATCGGGCGCCATGATTACGATATGCCCGACGGCACCCGCATGGCCTTGAACGCCTGGCACCAGGATCAGGTGCTGGTCGCGCCCGAAGGCGCCACCTGCCTTGCCAGCAGCCCGTTCTGCACGAACGCCATGCTGAGCTATGGGCACAAGGCCTTTACCGTTCAGCCACATCCGGAGTTCGACGGACCACTGATCCACGATATGATCCAGATGCGGCGCGGCACCGGCACGTACCCCGACGACCTGATGCAGAGCGCATTGTCAGACGTCGACCGCGCCAACGACAGCGACCGGATGGCCCGGATGATCGCGAATTTCTTTTTGACAAGGCAGACCGATGTCCACGCATGACTGGGTCGAAAAGGCCCCCGACCACGTTGCCGCCTACCTGAGTGAACGGCGATTGGACGAAGTGGAATGCATTGTCGCCGACCTTTCGGGCATTGCCCGGGGCAAGGCGATGCCGGCGGCGAAATTCGCCACGCAGACGCATTTCTACCTGCCCAACTCGATCTTCCAGCAGACGATCACCGGCGAATGGGCCGACGATGGCGACAGCGATTTCCTGGAACCCGACATGGTCCTGAAGCCGGATTTCAGCACCGCCTGTGCTGCGCCCTGGACCGCCGACTGGACCATGCAGATCATCCACGACATGTTCGACCAGCAGGGAGAGCCGATGCCCGTCGCACCGCGCAACGTGCTCAAGCGGGTCCTGGGGCTCTATGAGGCGCGGGGGTGGAAGCCCGTGGTCGCGCCCGAGATGGAATTCTACCTGGTCGCCCGAAACGTCGACCCGTCCAAACCGGTCGAGCCGCCGATGGGTCGTTCGGGGCGTCGCGCCGCCGCGCGGCAGGCCTATTCCATGTCGGCCGTCGACGAATACGGGCCAGTCATCGACGATATCTACGATTTCGCCGAAGCCATGGGGCTGGAGATCGACGGCATCCTCCAGGAAGGCGGCGCAGGCCAGGTGGAAATGAACCTGCGCCACGGCGACCCCGTCAAGCTGGCCGACGAAATCTTTTATTTCAAACGGATGATCCGCGAAGCCGCGCTGCGTCACGACTGCTATGCGACCTTCATGGCCAAGCCCATTCAGGACGAACCCGGATCGGCCATGCACATCCACCACTCGGTGATCGACAAGGCCACGGGGCAGAACATCTTCGTGAAGGATGACGGGACCGAAACACAGGAGTTCCTGCATTTCATCGGCGGGATGCAGCGGCACATGCCGTCGGTCATCGCTTTGCTGGCCCCCTATGTGAACTCCTATCGTCGCTACGTCCGGGACTTCGCCGCGCCGATCAACCTGGAGTGGGGCCGCGACAACCGCACCACGGGCCTGCGCGTGCCTGTGTCGGAACCCGCCGCCAAACGCGTCGAGAACCGGATCGCAGGGATGGACTGCAACCCCTACCTCGCCATCGCCGCCTCACTCGCCTGCGGCTACCTCGGTCTGGTCAACAAGCTGGACCCGGCCGCGCAATTCACCGGCGACGCCTATGACAGCGCCGACGGCATTCCGCGCGACCTGACCTCCGCGCTCGACCTGTTCGAGGCGGCAACCGAGATCCAGGAGGTGCTGCATCCGCATTTCGCCTCCATCTATACGGCGGTCAAACGGATGGAGGTAAACGCCTTCCTGCAAGTCATCTCACCTTGGGAGCGGGAGCATCTTCTGCTGAACGTATGACCAGCTGGCTGCATGCCAACGGCGACCGGGGCGTCTGGCCGGGCACCTGGTATCGCGACGGCGTGACCCTGCCCGACCCCTTCACGCCGCTGCGCGGACATGTGACAGCAGATCTCTGCGTCATCGGGGCCGGGATCACCGGCCTGTCGGCGGCGCTTCTTGCCGCGCGGGCGGGCCGGTCGGTCATCGTGCTCGAGGCGCAGCGGGTCGGATGGGGGGCGTCGGGGCGCAACGGCGGGCAATTGGGCAGCGGCTTCAACTGGTCGCAACGCAAACTCGCGGCGAAACTGGGGGATGACGCGGCCCGCGCCCTCTGGGATCTGGCGGAGGAGGCCAAGGCCGACGCCCGGGGCTTCATGGACGGGGCCGGGTATCGCCCCGGGATCATCTCTGCCTGCCTCACGGCCGAGGAATACGCGGGCGCGCAGGCCGAGGCCGCATGGATGTCCACCCATTATGGCACCGACACCGAACCTCTCGACGCCGACGCGATGCGGGGCGCGACCGGGTCCGCGATCTATGCGGGCGGCGTGCTCGACCGGTCGGCGGGGGCCTGCAATCCGCTGGCCTATACGCTCAACCTGATGCGGGCTTGCGTCGAGGCTGGCGTCACCATCCACGAGATGTCGGAGGTCCACCGCCTGACCGGCACCAAGGTCGCAACAGCGGCGGGCACGGTCAGCGCGCGGCACGTGGTGCAGGCGACGAACGGCTATTCCCCATGGCTCACCACCAAGACGGCGGCGCGCGTCCTGCCCATCAACAACTACATCGCCGTGACCGAGCCGCTGCCCGATTTCCCGCACCGCGCGGCCTTTGCAGTGGCCGACAGCCGCTTTGTCGTGAACTACTACTGGTGGACCGATGATGCCCGGCTGATCTTCGGCGGCGGCGAAAGCTATGGGCGGCGCTTCCCCTCGGACATCCGGGCCAAGGTCCGCGCCAATCTGGCCCGAGTCTATCCGGACCTGGCCGATGTCACCCTGTCCCACGCCTGGGGCGGGACGCTGGCCGTCACCGCAACCCGCCTGCCTTACGTCGCCGAAGTCGCGCCGGGGGTGTTTTCCGCCGGGGGGTATTCCGGCCATGGGCTGGCCCTCGCTGGCCTCTTCGGGAAGGTCTGCGCCGAGGCGACCCTGGGCGAGCGGTCCCGTTTCGACCTGCTCCGCACCCTGCCGGTGCCGTCCCTTCCGGGGGGCCGCTGGCTTGGCGGGCTGGCGACCAATGCGGGCATGGCCTTCGCGGCGCTGAGCGACCGTTTCAAGGGCTGACCCCTGACACGCAAACGGCCCGCACCGAGATCGGGGCGGGCCGTGCGTTGCGATATGTGGTCCGTCAGACCTTGCGCACGAGGCGCATCACAAGGCTGACGACGAACAGCACGATGAAGATGAAGAACAGGATCTGCGCGATCCCCGCCGACGCCCCGGCGATGCCGCCGAAGCCAAAAATACCGGCGATGAGTGCGATGATGAAAAATGCAATGGCCCAACCGAGCATGGTCTCTCTCCTATCATGGGGCGCCGATGTGTGGCGCGATCGGAGGGATAACTTTCGAGGTGGGGGATTGGTTCCGTTGGGGGGTATCGGGCATAGCGGCAGGAACAGGTCCGTTGGGCGGTATCTCATCGGGCGGTATCTATTGGAGATAACCTTTCCCGAGGCCGTCGCGGGGGATCGGTCGCGCTTCGCTCTGCTGCGGGCGCTGCCCGTGCCTGCGTTGCCGGGCGGCCGGTTGTTCGGACCATGGATGGCGCAGGTGGGGATGCTGGCCGGGGCGGTGCGAGATCGGGTTTGAAATTCGGAATACTCAGTCACTCTGAAGGTTTCTGAATTCATCAATTGATGATGAAACCGTTAAAATAGTCCGATCCATGAAAATAACAAAATCCTTCAGAATCGCAGAATATATCTGCCCGCCATACGTTAACCTTGGCAACTCGTCGGAAATTGTGAGAGCTTCAAGCATCTGGCCCTCAGCAAGATTGACAGCTTCTTTGACAGATACAAGAGCTCCAAGGAAACCATCCATAGCTGCCAAAACATCTGCCATTTCATCCGCCTTCAAGTTCTTGCTTGCACTCAAGATAAGCGCCGCTCGTTGAAAAAGAGAAAACGCTTCGGATACACTTTCCTCCATTTCACCTGAAATCTCTGGAAACTCGACGATCTGCCGTTCTAACATTTTAAGAAGAGCTTCAAAAGATTTTGCAACTTGAGTAGTGCTCTTATTTTTTCCAGAACTTACCCTCGAAGCTTCTCTATTGAATTTGATAATAGATTTTGAAAATACCTCGGTTAGTGAACTAAGTTTATTGAAGCCGGCAGTATGTCGATCAAATGATTTCACTGCTTGAATTATCAAATATTGTGCAGCTATTCCGTCGCTCCTTGCCATCAAGGAAGATAGGTTCGGTGAGTCTTGGGAGTCCTTGGTTAGCGCCGTCGGCTCGATTTCGGCGACCCCAATAGATGCGCTGTAGGCAGACGCAATCTGCTGTGAATCAGCCGAAAGAGCCATTCTCACAACTGACGAAAACGCTGTGAGGTCTTCGAACTCTCTGTAGAATATACCCCTCACCCCAATGGATCTCTTAAATTCGAGAACCTTCTCATATTGCTTAATGTCAATCGATCGAAGTTCTACGTTACCAACCGAAAAGTAGAACTGAACCTTCGGACCTTGGCCGTCTTCTCTCAATCGGATGGCATCTTCAAACTCTTCCTCTGTCCCGGAACCGTAAAGGCCGGTATCACTTCCGAAGTACTGCCCCATGACGCCAAGATAGATATCATAATCTCCAACCTGATCCGTAATAACTTGCTGTGAACGCTCGGCCATGCCTGGGTAAGTGTGGCTTTCCCACAAAATTGGCTCCAAACGAAAACCAGCCCTTACACCGATATCTCTACTTACTTCCGAACAGACTTGCTTAACAATGTCTCGTTCCGCACCAAGATTTCCGGGCGAAGACACAAAGACTCGAATGTTCAGAAATTCAGCTAGCAATTTTTACAACCCCCATAAACTCCCGCCATTCCCCCTTGCTCATGCCGGAGGTCTCCTGCGTGACATCCTCACCCGCGAGCATCCGACGCAAACACTCGATGCCCTTCCCGGACAGTTGCGCACCCCCAAGGCGGTAGTCTTCGAAGGCACCATACGACAGCGGCACCCAGTCCTTAACGATTTCGCAAATCTTCTCGGCGTAGACACGAATTTCCATCTGGGCGTGGGCGTCGGCGCGCAGGCGGAGGAAGTGAAACAGGTTGTGGAGGTCCACTTTCCAGTACCACTGGGTATAGATGTTCGCGGGCAGGTTCATGCGGGCGAGTTCGCGGGCAAGGCCCTGTTGCCCGTCCTGGCTGATCATCGCCTCATAGTGGTCATAGGCCGTGTCGCTGTCGGAGCGGAGCCAGTCGAGGACGCGCTGCGCCTCCTCGCCCTGCAACGCCTCGCCGCGGCCCTGGTTGTTGACGACCGATTGCGCGGCCAGATCTTCGGGCGCGGGGATGTAGAATTCCCGGTCCAGGATCGAATAGCGCGCGGAGTATTCGTTCACGTTGGCCGTCCGGTGGCGGATCCATTGACGCGCGACGAAGACGGGCAGTTTGACGTGCAGCTTGATCTCGCACATCTCGAACGGTGTCGAATGCCAATGCCGCATGAGATAGCGGATCAGCCCCTCGTCGTTGGACACCGCCTTGGTGCCCCGCCCATAGGACACGCGCGCCGCCTGGGTGATCGCGGAATCGTCGCCCATGTAGTCGATGACCCGGACAAATCCGTGATCCAGCACCGGATGCGCTGTGTAAAGATGCGCCTCCATTCCCGGAACGGTGGCGCGGCGCGTGGTATGCGTCTCGGCCCGCTGTTCGTCGATTTCGGCCTGCTGGTCTGCGGTTACGGGCATGCTCGGTCCTTCCCCCTGGCGATTCCCGCATAGATAGCTTGGCCGTCGCCTTCGGGGAACCTGTCGCGGCACACCGCGCGCCGCAGGGTAGGGTATTCCCTACTTACCTGACGCGGCGGAAAGGGCGAGTTTGGGACAGTTCCCATGTCCCGAGTGTGTCCCATGATTCAGAGCCTTCCCAACGTCGCCATCGTCGCGCTACTGCTTGTCACCGGGGGCGGATACGCCTTGGCCACCGTGGGCATGAAGATGGCAAGCGGGGCGATGTCGACCCCGGCGGTCGCCGCGATCCTGGCGGGCCTGATCGTCGCCGTCCTTGCAGAGCTGGTCCTGTTGCGGAACGCCGAATTGCCGGTGGTCTATCTGGCCATCGTGGTGTTCGAGACGCTGCTGGTCCTGGGCTATGCCGCGATCGTCGGGGGCGCGTTGACGCCGTTGCAGGTCATGGGCGCGGTCCTGGTGCTTGGCGGCTTTGCCCTGGTGACCGGCCAGAGCTGACGCCGGGCTGGACCCCGGGGCACCGGACGCTAGAATCAGATCACCTGCAATTGCCGCCCCCGGAGGACGCACATGCCCATCACCTATCTGCACACCATGGTCCGCGTGAAGGATCTGGACGCGTCAATCGCCTTCTACAAGCTTCTGGGTCTGGTCGAGCGTCGGCGCAGCGAAAACGAGAAAGGCCGCTTCACGCTGGTCTTTATGTGCCCGCCCGAACAGGCCAATGGCCATGCGGATGTGGAGCTGACGTACAACTGGGACGGCGACGACGGATTGCCATCGGACAGTCGTCATTTCGGCCATCTGGCCTATACTGTTGATGACATTTACGCCACGTGCCAGTCGCTGATGGATGCGGGCGTGACGATCAACCGGCCGCCGCGCGACGGGCACATGGCCTTCGTCCGCTCGCCCGACAACATCTCCATTGAACTTTTGCAGGCCGGCGGTGCCAAACCGGCCCAGGAACCCTGGGCCAGCATGGAGAATACAGGTCACTGGTGACCCGGTCCGCAACTTTTCCCGAAAGGGGCATAATTTTGCTCATTTCTGGCGGCATGAATGGGAAACCTGCCAAGCAATGAGTCTGCGTCATGAAGAAGTTTTCCATGCCCGCCACCGTGAGCCGTTTTGTCGCGTCGGAAGACGGCGCTGTGACAGTCGACTGGGTCGTACTCGCGGCCGCTTTGACAAGTCTCGGCGTCCTTGTCGCGCTTGCGGTATCTGACGGGGTCGAGAACCTTTCGGGTGACCTGAGCGACAGTTTGGCTGACCGCCAGATCGCTGTCGAATTCACGCGTTCGAACGGTGGCATCAGCGACGCGCAAATGGCAGCGCAAGGTTTTGCCGGGGGGGCCCTCGGCTTCAATGGAGACACGGGTTCCTTGAGCGACGCAGAACTGGATGCGCTCTCCGGCTGGGTAAACGATGTCCGCATCGGCGTCAGCGCTGCCTCGCCCAGTGAGCGGGAAGAGTTCGCGTCCCTGGACCGGGCAGTCAACGATGCCTACGTCGACCGCGCCCGTGTGCGTCCCACAGGAAACGACTATAATTCCAGTGATCTCGCGTCTGCAGGGGATAGACTTGATCTCGACGCCGCGAGGACAGCCGCGTCAGGGTGAGCCCGCGACGGCGTTATACCGGCAAGACGGCGGCGGCCACACGCCGACCTTCCCCGACTAGCACGTTATAGGTCCGGCAGGCTGCGGGCGTGTTCATCACCTCCAGCCCCATACCGGCCCCCTCGACTGCGTCCCGCAATGCGCCAGGCACATGCGCGATTTCGGCACCGGTGCCCACGAACACCACATCGACATCCCCAGACAGCGCGACCAGAGACGCGACGTCGTCATAGCCGCGCCAGGACGACAGGCCCTTGGGGTGCAGCAACGTCGCCCCCTCGACGATTTCACCGCCGATTCGAAAGAATCCCGGGCCGTAGCCATCAAATGGCCTTAGATCATCGAACGTCGTCTCTGTGAGTTTCATCTTTGTCCTCCAATGCTGCGGAATTAGCGTCTTTGGCGCTGATTTGTAGCCTGAAATACGACAAAATCGGGAATTTCCGACCAGATTTCGAACACATTCTTGCGGCAAAATCGCCTTAATAAAGCAACAAATGGTGGGCGTTTGTGATGTTGAAGAGTGATTTCCTCCAGTCGGAATCCGGTGCGATCACCGTGGACTGGGTTGTTCTGACGGCGGCGATTGTCGCCCTTGGTTTCGCAGTCAACGATACTGTTGCGGGCGGGGTGGAAAAACTGACGCGCGATGTGTCGACCTTCCTGGCCAATATCGAGATCTCGACCGAGTTCTGATCTACCAAAGCGGCACGGCGGCCACGGCCGCCGCCGCGATCAGGCTGTAAGCCGCGATACGGTACATCCGTTCGCGGTCAGGCCGGAACAGTTTGGCACCGACCATATTCGCCAAGAGATACGGGACGATCAACGCGATCCCGAGCCAGACCGGCTCGGCCGTCAGGCGCCCGCTTGCCCAGAGGGCTGCGCCGAAGATCACGTCCCACAACACCAGAAACAGCATGATGTTCGCACGGACTACGGCGGCAGGCAGCGGCGCGGCCATATAGGCCAGGATGACAGGCGGGCCCGGCAGCCCGGCGACACCGCCGAGGAAGCCCGCCATTCCGCCAATCGCCGCGACCCGTGGCGATGTCATCCGACCCGACCACCGCCAACCCGATGCCATCAGGATCACCGTAACAAGGCACAGTCCCGAAACCATCCAGCGAAACCCGGCATCCCCGAGGTGACCGAGCACGAAAAGCGCCGGGACCAGCGCCAGCGCCGCAGCCCCCGCCAAGAGACCCACTTCGCGCGGCCGCCCGTCACGCAGGGCACGGGGCACATTGGGCAGCGGGCCAACCAGATCCATCAGGGTCAAGGTGACCAGAACCCAGATCGGCGGCAACGACAGCGACGCCAGCGGAACATAGATCAGCGCCGTGCCAAAGCCGGAAAACCCCCGGACCAGACCTGCAACAATGGCCACGCAGGCGACCCAGATCAGGTCGCCCGCAGGCAGGTCAGGCATCTATGTCGGCGAATTGCGTGCCCGCGTCTGACGGTTTCTTCGGATCACGGTCCACACCCAGCATCAGGACGATATTCTTGGCCACATAGACCGACGAATAGGTGCCCACGATCACGCCCCAGAGAATGGCGAAGACGAACCCGCGGATCACGTCGCCCCCCAGAACCAGCAGGGCGATCAGCGCGATCAGCGTCGTGCCCGAAGTCATCAGGGTGCGGCTGAGTGTTTCGTTGACCGAGATGTTCATTACATCGATCAGCGGCGTCTTCTTGAACTTGATCAGGTTCTCGCGAAGCCGGTCGAAAATCACCACCGTATCGTTGATCGAATAGCCGATGATCGTCAGCAGGGCCGCAATCGTCGCCAATTCGAACCGGATCTGCAGCAGACTGAAAATGCCGATCGTCAGGATCACATCGTGGATCAGGGCGGCGATGGCGCCGACCGAGAACTGCCATTCGAAGCGCAGCCAGATGTAGAACAGGATCGCGATCAGCGATGCCGACACGGCCAGAAGGGCCGTGGTGATCAATTCGCCCGATACCTTGGGCCCGACGGATTCGATGGACGGGAAGGTGATCGACGGATCGAGGACCTGAAGCGCCGCCTCGACCGCCGTGATGGTTTCGGGGGTCACCGACTCTGCGCCGTCCTGGGCCTGGATCCGGATCTGTGCGACGTTTTCGTCTGGCCCGAAGGTCGGATCGAACACCTCGGTAATCGACACATCGCCCAGTCCAAGCGGGGTCAGCGCATCCCGGTAAGCGCCTACATCGACGGATTGGGTGCTCTCGGTTCGGATGGTGGTACCGCCGAGGAAGTCGATGCCGAAGTTCAGACCGACCGAAAGCCAAATGATGAGCGAGGCAATCACCGCGACGACAGAGGCACCGAAGGTATAGTGCCGCCACCGCATGAAATCCCAATTGGTCTGATCGGGGACGAGTCTCATGCGCATGTCAAACCTCGATCTTCTTGGGGCGGCGACGTTCGAACCAGAACACGATCAGCAACCGCGTCACGAAGATGGCGGTGAAGACCGATGTCAGGATCCCGATGCCAAGCGTCACGGCAAAGCCGCGCACCGGACCGGAGCCGAGGGTGAACAGGATCACCGCGACGATGAACGTCGTGATGTTGGCGTCGACGATGGCCGACAGGGCGCGTTCATAGCCTAGCGAGATGGCGCGCGCCGGGCCCTTGGCCGTGCGCAGTTCCTCGCGAATCCGCTCGAACACCAGCACGTTTGCGTCGACCGCCATGCCGATGGTCAGCACGATGCCCGCGATCCCCGGAAGCGTCAGCGTCCCGCCAATCAGCGACAGCACCCCGAACAGGAGCGCCACGTTGATGCCCAGGGCGATTGTCGCGAATGTCCCGAAAAGGCCATAGCTCAGGATCATGAAGACGACCACGGCGGCCATGGCGACGAGCGAGGCGATCTTGCCCGCGTCGATGCTGTCCTGCCCCAATTCGGGGCCGACGGTGCGTTCCTCGAGAAAGACCATTTCGGCCGGCAGGGCACCCGCGCGCAGCAGGATCGACAGCTGATTGGCTTCCTCGATGTTGAAGTTGCCGGTGATCTGACCCGATCCGCCGGTGATCGCCGACTGGATCCGCGGGGCGGTCACGACTTCCCCGTCCAAAACGATGGCAAAGAGCGCGCCGATGTTTTCGGAGGTGTAAATGCCGAACAGACGGGCACCAGCCGGGTTGAATCGGAAGGTGACGGCCGGTCGGCCGTTCTGGTCGAAGGCCGGCTGGCTATCGACAAGGTCGTCGCCGGTCACCACGGGCGTCCGCTCCAGGATATAGAAGAGCCCGTCTTCATCCATCGACGGATAAAGCAACTGATCGCTGTCGACCCGCTGCGTGCCGTCGAAGGTCTGGCCGTCGACAGCGTGAAACGTCAGCTTTGCCGTCGTTCCGATCAATTCCTTCAGTTCCTGAGCCGACCCGATGCCCGGCACCTGAATCAGGATGCGGTCCGATCCCTGACGCTGGATCGTCGGTTCGCGCGTACCCGCCTCGTCCACACGGCGGCGGATGATTTCAAGCGATTGGTCCATCGTCCGCTGATCGGTTGCGGCGCGTTCCGCTTCCGACAGGGTCACGGTCAGGATATCGCCTTCCCCCGTCACCTCGATGTCATTCTGACCGACACCCGACAGCGACACGATCGGCTGCGCCAGGGCGCGCACCGCGGCAAGGGCGCCGTCGTCAAGTTGAGGCCGCACCAGGACAACCAGTTGGTCATCACGACCGTCCTGACGCCGGACCTGATATCCGGCATCCCGCAACGCATCGCGCACCTCGGGCCAATATCCATCGATCCGGCTTGCATAGACGTCGCCCAGCTGAACTTCTGCCAGGAGATGCGCGCCGCCCCGAAGGTCCAACCCCAGATTGACGACCGACGATGGCAGGAAATCCGGCCAAGCCGCCAGATCCGCTTCCAGTTCGGGCGTCGAGAGGGCCCCGCGCTCCAGCGCCGTGACGGCGTCGTTATGACGCTCCGCCCTGGAATAAAAGGCATTGGGCAGGGCCAGAGCCAACCCGAGCACGCAAACGAGAAGGATCGTCAGTTGTTTCCAGAGCGGAATCTGCAGCATGTCAGGCGGCCGGATCGGTTTTCGACAGGACCTGAGCGATGGTCGCACGGATGATGCGGACCTTGACGCCATCGGCGATCTCGACCTCGATCTCGCCGTCTTCCTTGACCTTGGAAACCTTGCCGATCATCCCGCCCTGCGTGACGACCTGATCGCCGCGCCGAAGCGCCTCGACCATGGCCTTGTGTTCCTTCACCTTCTTCTGCTGCGGACGGATCAGCAGGAAATACATGATCGCGAAGATCAGGATCAGGGGAATGAAGCTGGTGAAAGTTCCGGCGGCGCCGCCGGCGGCCTGAGCATAGGCGGGGGTTGCAAACATGAGAAGTCCCTTGCGCGTCTTGAGGCGGCTCTTGCGCCCCGTCGGATATCGAGGCGAACCTATAGAGGGTCAGTTGGGGGGTGCAAGCGCGGCTGGCAACCTCTGGCCCCGTCGCCGTGTCTGTGGCATGTCGCCGGAACGCCACACCAAGAGGTTCGCCATGCACGACATCCGCACCATCCGCGACACCCCCGCCGCCTTTGACGCGGCGCTGTCCCGCCGGGGTCTGGCCCCGATGTCGTCCGATCTTCTGGCCCTGGACGAGGCGCGGCGGGCCTGCATCACCGCCGCCGAGGCCGCGCTGGCCGACCGCAATGCGGCCTCCAGGAACGTGGGCGCGGCCAAGGCCAAGGGCGACGATGCGGAATTCGAGCGCCTGCGCAATCTGGTTGCCGCCAAGAAAGACGAAATCGCCGCACTGGAGGAAGAGAGCCGCCAGAAGGACGCGGCCTTGCGCGACGCCTTGATGGCCATCCCGAACCTGCCGATGGATGACGTGCCGGAAGGCCGGGACGAGGCCGACAACGTCGAAATCCACCGGTGGGGCACGCCGCCCGCTCTCGACTTCACGCCGGTCGAACATTTCGACATCGCGGGCGTCAAACCCGGCATGGATTTCGAAACCGCCGCCAAGATTTCCGGTGCGCGATTCGTTCTGCTGCGCGGGGCTGTCGCCCGGATCCACCGCGCCCTGGCGCAGTTCATGCTCGACACCCACACCGAAGAGAACGGCCTGACCGAGGTCAACAGCCCCGTCATGGTCCGCGAGGACGCCATGCTCGGCACCGGGCAACTGCCCAAATTCGGTGAAGACAGCTATCTGACGCGCGAGGGGTATTGGCTGATCCCCACGTCCGAAGTCACCCTGACCAATACCGTGGCGGGCGACATGCTGGACGAGGCCGCGTTGCCGATCCGCCTGACCGCCCATTCCCTCTGCTTCCGGTCCGAGGCGGGATCGGCGGGGCGCGACACATCGGGCATGCTGCGCCAGCACCAGTTCGAGAAGGTCGAAATGGTGTCGATCACTCACCCCGATCACAGCCGCGCCGAGCTGGACCGGATGACCGCCTGCGCGCAGGGTATCCTCGAAAAACTGGGCCTGGCCTATCGCACGGTGGTTCTCTGCACCGGCGACATGGGGTTCGGCGCACGCCGGACGCATGACATCGAGGTCTGGCTGCCCGGTCAGGACAAATACCGGGAGATTTCCAGCTGCTCGGTCTGCGGCGATTTCCAGGCGCGGCGCATGAACGCGCGGTTCAAGCCCGAGGGCGGCGGCAAGCCGGACTTCGTTCACACCCTGAACGGATCGGGTCTGGCCGTTGGTCGTTGCCTGATTGCCGTGCTGGAAAACGGCCAGCAGGCCGATGGCTCTGTCGTCCTGCCTGCGGTCCTGGCACCCTGGCTTGGCGGCAAACTGACCCTCACGCCCGAGGGCAAACTGGTCTGACGCAGACCTAGCCGAGTTGCCGGATCAGCTCCGGCAATTCGGCCAGCGTCGTGATCCGACGGTAGCGTTCCGCCCCAACCGGTTCCGGGGCCGCCTCCAGCGCCCATTCGATCTCGGACGGGCAAAAGACGCCCCAGGCCCCCGCGTCGATTGCAGGCACCACATCCGACTTGAGAGAATTGCCCACCATCAGGGCCCGCGCGGCGCCATCCCCATGGGCGGCGAAGGCCCGGACATAGGTTTCTTGCGTCTTGTCGCTTACGATTTCGACCCCGTGGAACAGATCGCCCAGACCGCTCTCGGCCAGCTTTCGCTCCTGATCCAGAAGGTCGCCCTTGGTGATCAGGACCAGGGCATGACTATCCGCCAGCGCCCGCACGCAATCCTCGGCTCCCTCCATGAGGTCGACGGGATGACGCAGCATCTCCCGCCCTTCCTCGAGCAATTGGCCGATGACCGACGCGGGCACCCGGCCTTCCGTCACTTCGATGGCCGTCTCGACCATCGACAGGACGAACCCCTTGATCCCGAATCCATAGTGCCCGAGGTTGCGATGCTCGGCTGCCAGCAACCGATCCATCAGATGCGAAGGGTCGGCATGGTCGCGCAGCAGGTCGGCGAATTTCTCCTGCGTCAGGCGGAAAAACGTCTCGTTGTGCCAAAGCGTATCATCCGCATCGAAACCGATTGTCGTAACCGTCACTGTGCCATCCCTCTTTCCCTGAGACCGGGCATGCCCTATATGCTGCAACCCTGCCACCCCTGCCCCGTCGGAGGCGATATGCTTCGTGCCGTGACCCAGTTTCCCATCACCGCCATGGCCGACCTGCCCGGGGACGGCGACAGCGACATTTCCGTCGTCACCAAGACGCGACCCAAGACGGCGCGCCCGCCGCTCTACAAGGTGCTGCTGCTCAATGACGATTACACGCCGATGGAATTCGTCGTGATCGTGCTGGAAAAATTTTTCGGGATTACCCACGGCCAGGCGGTCGAGATCATGCTGACCGTCCATAAGAAGGGCCTCGCCGTCGTCGGCGTTTTCAGCCACGAAATCGCCGAGACCAAGGTCGCGCAGGTTATGGATTTCGCCCGTCGCCATCAGCATCCGCTGCAATGCACGATGGAGAAGGAGGAGTAATCCTCCGCCTGTCGGTCCCGTGAACGCCCGTCTGTCCCTCGCGCTTGCGGCGACTGCCGTGACCTTGCCCGAGGGTCATATCCTGCTTTTGCGACCTCCCGCCGATCTGGTTCTGGAAGGCCTGCCCCTTGATCGTTGCGTTGCCGTGCAGGGGTTTCGGCCCGACCATGACGCCCTGGCCGCCCGCGGTGTCGCCATGCCCGACGCCCCCGAAGGCCCGTTTGCAGCTGTCGTGGTTTTCGCGGCGCGGGCCAAGGCCCTGACACTGGACCTGATTGCGCAGGCCTGCGGGGCGGTTGCACCCGGGGCCCCGGTCATCGTTGACGGGTCCAAGGGCGACGGCATCGACTCGGTCCTCAAGCACTGCAAGGCATCCTTCGACGTGGAGGGCGTGTTCGCCAAGGCCCACGGCAAGGTGTTCAGTTTCACGGCCGATACCCCGCCTGCGGCTTGGTTGGCCGCGTCCAAGACCGTCGATGGTTTCGTGACCCGGCCCGGCGTCTTTTCGGCAGATGGGATCGATCCCGGATCGGCCCTGCTGGCGCGGCATCTTGGCGACCTGTCCGGCAAGGTCTGCGATCTGGGCGCCGGGTGGGGGTTTCTGGCGAAGGCGGCGCTGGCGGCGGGCAAGGTAACGGAGTGCACGCTGGTCGAGGCGGAGCGGGACGCGCTCGAGTGCGCGCGTGTCAACATCACCGACTCACGGGCGCGGTTTCACTGGGCGGACGCGACCCGCTTCGAAGGCGGACCGTTCGATGTGGTGATCTCGAACCCGCCGTTTCACGTCGCGCGCAAGGCCGACCCCGATATCGGGCGCGCGTTCCTTGAGGCCGCCGCCCGGTTGCTGTCGCCGCGCGGCAGATTCCTGATGGTCGCCAATCGCCATCTGCCCTATGAGGCGACGCTGGACGAGGTTTTCGGCCAGACGGTGGCCTTGACCGAGCAGGGCGGATACAAAATCATCGAAGCGCAAAAGCCCCGGAAAGTTCCGGTGCGCGCGACGGCCCCAAAGCGGAGACGGCCATGAGCTTCAGCGTCAAAGGCAAGACCGCGATCGTCACCGGAGCGGCCAACGGCGTCGGACTGGCGATTGCCCGTCATTTCGTCGAACAGGGTGCTAACGTCATGTTCGCCGATGTCGACGAAGACCGGCTCGAGGCCGAAGTCGGCGATGCACAGGCCGAAGACGGGGCCACGCTACGATATTTCGCAGGCGACCTGCGCGAACGTCTGACGGTCGCGAACCTTCTGTCGGCCACCATCGATGCCTTTGACCGGGTGGATATCCTGATCAACGCCTCTCGGCAGATCATGGTGACCGACCCGCTGGACCCCGAGGATCAGAGCGTCACGACATTGCTGGAACAGAACCTGATGACGCCCTTGCGCCTCAGCCAGGCGGTGGCGAAGCGCATGATCCATCAGGCGGAAGAGGCCGAGCAATCCACCGGCATCGTCGGCACCATCGTCAACATCGGCTCCATCGCCGGGCGACGGACGCAACCGGAATTGCTGGCCTATTCGGTGAGCGCGGCGGCCCTCGATCAGGCGACCCGAAGTCTGGCCGTCAGCCTTGCGGCAGAACGCATCCGCGTGAACGGCATCGCCGTCGGATCCGTCATGTCCGCCAATCTCAAAAGCCGACTGGTCGAGGCAGAAGATCTGCGCCAGGCAATCGTCGATGCGACCCCCATGCGCCGGATCGCGGCGCCATCAGAATTGGCTGAAACGGTGCAATACTTGGCCTCCGAGGCTTCGGGCTTCATGATTGGGCAGGTCTTGACCGTCGATGGCGGCCGGACGCTGATCGACCCGGTGGTCGAGCCGGCACACCACTAGCGATTGATCCGAAGAATTTCCGAACGGGGCGGCGGTGCGATCGGGCGGCGTGAATGACCCCTGTCCGCACTGGACCTCACAACCGGATGTGGTGTCCAGCGTCGCGACGAACCGGACTGCCTGCGGCCCGCGACACGAGCCGATATCGGGGCAGCCCTTTCAAGGTGATGCGAAACAACGTCCCGCAGACACCAGCCCAAGACCCGGCCAAAAAGCGCAAGACAGAATTCGATGATCCCTGCCGGGGTGCGAAAGGCATTCATGGTTGGCATCTCCGGACGACGTGTCACCAGAGCTAGCCCCAGAATCCGAACAATTGGTAAATGCGCGCGCGATTGCGGGCGGCCCCAGTCCCGCCTATATCGCGGCCATGCTGGACAACGCCCCCATCCTTCCGCCCGAAATCGGCCGCCGCCGGACCTTCGCTATCATCTCGCATCCCGATGCGGGCAAGACGACGCTGACCGAGAAGTTTCTGCTTTATGGCGGCGCCATCCAGATGGCCGGTCAGGTGCGCGCCAAGGGCGAGGCCCGGCGGACCCGGTCGGACTTCATGAAGATGGAGCAGGACCGCGGCATTTCGGTCAGCGCCTCAGCCATGTCGTTCGATTTCGTTCGGGGGACCGGCAACTTTCGTTTCAACCTTGTGGACACGCCCGGTCACTCGGATTTCTCCGAAGATACCTATCGCACGCTGACGGCGGTGGATGCCGCCGTGATGGTGATCGACGGCGCCAAGGGCGTGGAAAGCCAGACCCAGAAGCTGTTCGAGGTCTGCCGCATGCGCGACCTGCCGATCCTGACCTTCTGCAACAAGATGGACCGCGAAAGCCGCGACACATTCGAGATCATCGACGAGATTCAGGAAAACCTGGCCATCGACGTGACCCCTGCCAGCTGGCCCATAGGGGTCGGGCGCGATTTCATCGGCTGCTATGACGTGCTGCACGACCGGTTGGAACTGATGGACCGCGCCGACCGCAACAAGGTCGCCGCGACGGTCAAGATCAGCGGGCTGGACGATCCCAAGCTGGCCGAACACGTGCCCGCCGACCTGCTGGCCAAGCTGCGCGAAGATCTGGAAATGGCGCGCGAACTGCTGCCGCCGATGGACGCCGCGGCCTTTCTCGAAGGGTCGCTGACGCCGATCTGGTTCGGATCCGCGATCAACAGCTTCGGCGTGCAGGAGTTGATGACCGGCATCGCCGAATTCGGCCCGCCCCCGCAACCGCAGCGCGCCGAGCCGCGCCAGGTGTCGGCAGACGAGCAGAAGGTGACGGGATTCGTCTTCAAGGTGCAGGCCAACATGGACCCCAAGCACCGCGACCGGGTCGCCTTCGTGCGGCTGGCGTCGGGCCATTTTCAACGCGGCATGAAGATGACCCATGTCCGCTCCAAGAAACCCATGGCGATCACCAACCCCGTGCTGTTCCTCGCCGCCGACCGCGAGCTGGCCGAAGAGGCCTGGGCCGGCGACATCATCGGCATCCCGAACCATGGCCAGCTTCGCATCGGCGATGCGCTGACCGAAGGGGAAACGCTGCGCTTCACCGGCATCCCGTCCTTCGCGCCGGAATTGCTGCAAGGGGTGCGGGCGGGCGACCCGATGAAGGCCAAGCACCTGGAAAAGGCGTTGATGCAGTTTGCCGAGGAAGGCGCCGCCAAGGTCTTCAAGCCCGCCATAGGCTCGGGTTTCATCGTCGGCGTCGTCGGCGCGCTTCAGTTCGAGGTTCTCGCCAGCCGGATCGAGCTGGAATACGGCCTGCCCGTCCGCTTCGACAACTCGCAGTTCCAGTCCGCCCGCTGGATCAGCGGCCCGAAGGACGCGGTCGAGGACGTCATCAGGAAGAACACGCAGCACATCGCCCATGACAACGACGGCGACCCGGTCTTCCTGACCCGCCTGCAATGGGACATCGACCGCATCGTTCGCGATCATCCCGAGGTGACGCTGAGCGCGACGAAGGAGATGATGGTGTGATCCGGGGATTGGTTTTGGCCTGCTCGGGTATCGGGCTCGTCTGGTTAGGATGGGCAGCCCGTGGCTTCATCCAAACAGACCACTGTCTTGATGCAGGAGGCGCGGTCTCTCCGAGGGGCCTTTGTGAGTTTTCCGATGCCCCCTGATGTCATCCCCCGCGCTCTCGTCGCCGAAGCGCTCGGCCTGCCGGATGACACCGACGCCCTGCCCCCCGGCGACCTGCCTCTGGACCGGTTCGCGGCGCGCCTGATCGGCTATCTCTCGACGCCCGAGGCCGATGCGGAAACGCCCGACGCCTGGACCGGCGCGGTCATGGATCGACTGATTTCCGACGATCCGGAATTGGCGCTGAAGGCGCTTGTGGCCGGGGCGCGGCTGGACGGGGCGGAGGTGCTGTCGGACGCCCTGGCCGATCTGGGCCAGCGGGATGCCGCAACCCTGCGCGCCATTGAAAAACGCGCCGCGTCAGACCCGCGACTGACCGCGCTGATCGCGGCGACCGAGGACGAGTGACCCACCCCAACCGGGTCCAGCCGGATGGCGACTTTCTCGCAATGCAAAGCCGTGGCACCCTGATGGGCAACCGAGGGCTTCTGCATGATGACCAAGGCGTTGCGCTGCCAAAACGATGGGCGCATCAGGCCTGGGTGTGTTGCGTCCTGTCCTTCCGGGGCCGTCGGCGACAGCTTCGCCAGCCCCGTCGCTACACGGAGTTGTTCTTCCTTGACGAGGCGGTCGCCCTCTCTGCCGGGCATCGCCCCTGCGCGGAATGTCGGCGGGCCGACTACCACGCCTTCGCCACAGCCTGGGCACGCGCCTTCGGGACCTGGCCCGGGCCAAAGGCGGCGGACGCCCGGTTGCACGACGCACGGGCCGTTCCGGGTGCGCGGCTGTTGACGCGGCATGTGATGGACGCTGCGTCACTGGCAGAAGGCGCGATGTTCGAACTGGGCGGCGCGACTTATCTGCGATGGAACGAAAATGCGTATCGCTACACGCCGGACGGCTATGGCCCGGCCTGCCCCTTGCCCTTGGCTCAAGTGACGGCCCTCACCAACCCGATCACGCAATCCATCCTGAAGGCGGGATACAGTCCCTTGCTTCACCCGAGAATTTCCGGATCGTCGTCCCGCTGATCGGCCAAGAATTGCCAAACGGCGCAGATCAGGCGTGGCTGATTGTGTTTGCATGCAGGATGGATAGACCTCAGGTCCAAGACCAATCACACGACGGAGTCCGGAATGCAGTCCAAGGCCATCGCCCTTCTTCCTTTTGCTGTCCTCGCTGGCGGAGCAAATGCCGACGAAGCCGCCTGGGACGTGATCCGGAGCATCGACGTGCAGGAAAAGATGACCGAGACGTCCTATCGCGCCATCAAGACGTTCCCTGCGGCCATCGAAAACGGTGTGGAGCAATTCGACATCACCGGCTTCGTCATCCCGATGGACGGGTTCGAGCCGGGCGCAAAGGTGACAACGCTCATGCTGGTGTCCGACATGGTCACGTGTCCGTTCTGCGGCCTGCCCGATCATGCCGCGGCCCTCGAGGTGGCGCTTGCCACGCCGCTTGACTTGACCGAGGGAGAGCGGATCACCCTGCGGGGTGCCCTCGAATTGAACCACGATCCCGAGACGGCGCAGGCCGCGACCTTGACCGCCGCCAAACGCGTTCCGGGCTGATTGCCGGAACCGGGGCCGCCAAGGCCCCGGCCCATGGCTCGGTCACACGATGGTCGCATCCATCGTGATCTCGGCATTCAACAACTTCGAGATCGGACAATTCGCCTTCGCGGTCTCGCAGGCCTCCCTCACCTTGTCATCCTCCGCACCGGGCACCGCGACCCGAACCTTGAGGTGAGAGCCGGTGACAGTGAAACCGCCGTCCTTCTGCTCCAGCGTGACGGCGCACTCCGTGTCAATCGAGTCGGCCGTCATTCCGGCCTCTCCCAGCACCATCGACAACGCCATCGAAAAACACGAAGCGTGGGCGGCGGCGACGATCTCTTCGGGGTTGGTGCCGGGCTTGTCCTCGAACCGGGTGTTGAAACCATAGGGCTGCGCGTCGAAGGCACCGGATTCCATCGAAATGGTCCCCTTGCCCTCTTTCAGGCTGCCTTCCCAATGGGCACTTGCGCTTTTCACCGGCATATCGCTCTCCTTGCTTGTGATGTATCGTCGGACAACGCGGCGCCGACCGCTCCCGTTCCGCAAGACGCCGCCAAGTCGCCGCGTCACCACGGGAAGTTGACCCGAGGCCCCTTGTTTGTTACGCGGCGCTGGTCTGCCAAAGCGGCGACGGATGTTTTTCGAGGGACGCAAAGCCAAACCGCGTCCCATACCCCCGAGCGCAGGGCAATACGGCCCGAGGCTCCAACCAGGACGCACATGACCAGCTTTTCCGACCTGAACCTCGATCCGAAGGTTCTCAAGGCCATCGAGGCCACCGGCTACACGACCCCGACTCCGATCCAGGCGGGCGCAATTCCCCCCGCTCTCGAAGGCCGAGATGTCCTTGGCATCGCGCAGACGGGAACGGGCAAGACGGCCAGTTTCACGCTTCCCATGATCACCCGACTGGGCAAGGGCCGCGCGCGCGCCCGGATGCCCCGGTCGCTGGTGCTGGCGCCGACGCGCGAACTTGCCGCCCAGGTGGCCGAGAATTTCGACAATTACGCCAAGGGCAGCCGCCTCAAGAAGGCCCTGCTGATCGGGGGCGTGTCCTTCAAGGAGCAGGACATGCTGATCGACCGGGGCGTGGACGTGTTGATCGCGACGCCGGGTCGCCTGATCGACCATTTCGAGCGCGGCAAACTGCTGCTGACCGGGGTCGAGATCATGGTCGTCGACGAGGCCGACCGGATGCTCGACATGGGGTTCATCCCCGACATCGAACGCATCTTCGAGATGACGCCCTTCACGCGCCAGACCCTGTTCTTCAGCGCGACCATGGCGCCCGAGATCGAGCGGATCACCAACAAGTTCCTGTCGAACCCGGTCAAGATCGAGGTGGAGCGTCAGAATTCGACCTCCGAGACGATCACCCAGATCCTGGTCGAGCATACTCCCAAGGCCAAAAGCATGGCCGCCAAGGACAAGCGCGAGATCCTGCGCGCGATCATCGAGCGGGACTCGGCCAAGGCCGACGATCCGCTGCGCAACGCCATCATCTTCTGCAACCGCAAGGTCGAGGTCGATGTCGTCGCCAAGTCGCTCAAGAAACATGGCTACAACGCCGAACCGATCCATGGCGATCTGGAGCAGTCGCACCGGACCCGCACCCTTGACGGGTTCCGCGATGGCAGCCTGAAGTTCCTGGTTGCATCGGACGTGGCCGCACGCGGCCTCGACATTCCGAACGTGAGCCACGTGTTCAACTTCGACGTCCCCTCTCACGCCGAGGATTATGTCCACCGCATCGGTCGGACCGGTCGCGCGGGCAAGCTCGGCACGGCCTATACCCTCGCCACCCCGGCGGACGGAAAGTATCTGGATGCCATTCGCAGCCTCGTGAAGGCCGACATTCCCAAGGGCGAAAACCCCTGGACCCCGCCCGGCGGCGGCAATGCAGCGCCCGCCACGCGCGAGGAAGAGGACGACAAGCCACGACGCACGTCGTCCCGCACCCGGTCGCGCAGCAAGCCGAAGTCCGAGGATGCGCCACCCGTCGAAGCGCCCGCACAGGTCGCCGCCGTCGAGGTCCGCCACGAGCCTGCCCCGCAACCGCAGCAGCGCAACGATACGCAACAGAACCGCAATCGGTCGCGTGGTGGTCGGGGTCGCAATGATCGCGACAGCGGACCGCGTGTTGTGGGCCTTGGCGACCATGTCCCGACGTTCATCGAGCTGAGCTTTGACGAACGCCGCGACGAGGCCTGACACCCCTTGCACCTGACCGCCCGAGACGGATGTCGATTGCACGTTCGCGAAGACGGCGATCCTTCGGGGTTGCCGGTCGTCTTTGCCAACAGCCTTGGGTCGGACCTGCGCCTCTGGGATGGCGTCCTGCCGCATCTGCCCGATGGCCTTCGCCTGATCCGGTGGGACAAGCGCGGCCATGGCGCGTCCGACGTGCCGCCCGGACCCTATTCCATGGGCACGCTGGTCTCGGACGCCGAAACCATCCTCGATGATCTGGGGATCAAGGCCTGTATCTTCGTCGGCGTGTCCATCGGCGGGATGATCGCCCAGGGGCTTGCCGTCAAACGCCCCGATCTGATCGATCGACTGGTATTGTCGAATACGGCCGCGCGGATCGGCGCGCGCGCCATGTGGCAGGAGCGGATCGATGCCGTCCGCACCTCCGGCATGGCCAGCATCGCCGACGCCGTGCTCGCCCGCTGGTTCGGGCGCGATTTTCAGGCGACGGGCGACATGGCGCTGTGGCGAGGGCGTTTCTGCGAAGTCCCGCCCGAGGGGTATGCCGGATGCTGCGCTGCCATCGCCGGTGCCGACTTCTATACCCCGACCAGCAGCTTGCGCCTGCCCACGCTGGCGATCGCCGGGTCGGAAGACACGTCCACCCCGCCCGACCTGATGCGCGAGACGGCGGACCTGATCCCCGGCGCGGAATTCGCCCTGATGCGTCGCGCAGGGCACCTGCCTTGTGTGGAGCAGCCCCGGGAATTCGCCGCCCTTCTGACCCGTTTTGTTCAGGGCGGCCCCGATGCGGAAACGTAGTGTTTTCCTGCCTCGTCACGGCGCGCGCAGGGGACTTGGGTTTCGCCGATGACGCCCAGACTCCCCGTTCTCTTCATCCTGCTCACCATCGTAATCGAAGCGATGGGAATCGGCCTGATCCTTCCGGTGATGCCCGCCCTTCTGCAACAGGTTCAGGGCGCTGACCTGAGCCAAGCCGCGATCTGGGGCGGCGTGCTGGCGTCCAGCTATGCGATGATGCAGTTCCTCTTTTCCCCGACCATCGGCAACCTGAGCGACCGCTTCGGGCGCAGGCCGGTCCTGTTGCTGTCGATGGCCGTGATCTTCGTCGACTACATCGTGATGGCAATGGCGCAGACCCTCTGGCTCCTGCTGGTCGGGCGGATCATCGCGGGGATCGCGGCGGCCACCATGTCGACCGCGACCGCCTTCATGGCCGACATATCGCCGCCCGAAAAGAAGGCGGCGAACTTCGGCCTTGTCTCGGCGGCCTTCGGGCTCGGCTTTGTTCTGGGGCCGGCCATGGGCGGGCTGCTGGCGGAATGGGGGCCGCGCGCTCCCTTCTGGGCGGCGGCGATCCTTTCGGGCTTGAACCTCCTTTTCGGGCTGCTTGTCCTGCCAGAAACCCTGCGCAAGAAGCGGGCCTTCGACTTTGCCCGCGCCAACCCGCTTGGCGGGCTCAAGGCCGTGACGGCCCTGCCGGGGCTCGGGGCGATCCTGCTGGTCTGGTTCTTCTATCAGGTCGCGAATTGGGTCTATCCGGCGGTCTGGGCCTATTTCACCCAATCGGCCTTCGGGTGGGGGGAACGCATGGTCGGCGTTTCGCTGGCCGTCTACGGGATATCCATGATCGTGGTGCAGGGTGTCCTGATCCGCTGGATCATCCCCAAACTGGGCGAGCGGCGCACCTTGCAATGGTTCCTGCCCTACAACGTCGTCATCCTCGCCTGCGTGGCCTTCGTGCCCCATGGCTGGATGATGCTGGTGCTGACGCCGTTCTCGGCCGTCGGCGCCTTGGTCCAGCCGGCGATCCAGGGGCTGGCAAGCCGCGTTGCGGCCGACGATGCCCAGGGCGAATTGCAAGGCGTTCTCGCATCGATCACCGCCATTGCGGCCATCGTCTCGCCCTTGCTGATGACACGGCTCTTCAACATCGCCACGGACGGCGACGCGCATTTCCCGGGCGCGCCGTTTCTGGCGGCAAGCGTCCTGATGGTGGTGGCGTTCCTCGCGTTTCGACGACAGGCGCGCGCCTAGGCGACCGTTGCCAGCGCCCGTTCGAACATCGCGCGATCCACGTTGCCGCCCGACGCGACCGCACAGACATCGCCGTCATGATGGAACAGCGCCGCCGCAAGGGCGACAGCCCCGCCCGGCTCCAGAACGATCCGCAGATGCGCCCAGGCCAGCGCCATGGCGCGAAGGGCGTCGTCATCGCTGACCGCAAGGCCCGGGCCGCACAGACGTTGCAGGATCGGAAAGGTCACCTCTCCGGGCATCGGCGTGACCACGGCATCGCATATCGACCGCGCCTCGGGCGCATTGGCCAGCCGCGTTCCCGCCCGCAGGGACCGGGCGACATCGTCAAAGCCCAGGGGTTCGACCGGGTGAACCTGCGCACGCCCGTCAAGCGCCGTGGCGACCCCCGATGTCAGGCCCCCGCCGCCGCAACACACGAAGACCGTATCGATGTCGTCAGGCAGCTGGTCGCGCAGTTCGAGACCGACGGTTCCCTGCCCCGCGATCACCCGGGTGTCGTCATAGGGCCGGACAAGGTCCAGCCCGTGCTCGGCCATCAACTTCTCCCCGATGGCATCGCGGTCTTCGGTGAACCGGTCGTAGAACACGATCTTTGCGCCATAGCCTTGGGTGTTCGAGATCTTCACCGCCGGGGCGTCGAACGGCATGATGATCGTCGCGGGCAGTTCGTGCATCTGCGCGGCAAGGGCGACGCCCTGAGCGTGGTTGCCGGACGAGAACGCCACGACGCCGACGCTGTCGGTCAGTTGCGACAGGGTGTTGAACGCCCCGCGAAACTTGAAGCTGCCGGTCTTTTGCAGGCACTCCGCCTTGACGTAGATCCGCCGCCCGAACACGGCATCGAGCGTGGGCGCGTTCAGGAGCGGGGTCAGGACCGCATGGCCCTCAAGCCGCGCGGCGGCACCCCGGATTGCCGTCAGATCAACAGGGTCCATTCGTTCAATGCCTCCAGCGATTCAGGCTCGTCCAGGAACGGCACGTGACCGCGACGCGGCACCTCGGCCACGATCATGTCGGGCCGCCTGCGCACCATTTCGGCCAGCGTCGCGGCAGAGAGCAGGTCGGAGTTCACCCCCCGGATGCAGGCGATCGGCAGGCCGTCGAGCGCGTCGAACAGCGGCCAGAGATCCGGCATCGGTTGCGCCCCCGCCTCCAGCACGGCATCACGCAGCCTGGCGTCATAGGTGATGGTCAGCCCGCCTTCGGGCGTCTTGCGATACCGACGATGGGCTTCGTCGCGCCAACGGTCGGCGGGGACATCCTCGAATCCGGACATCAGGGTCGCAAGGTGCAGGGCGGCGGTCTCATGGTCCTGCGCCTCGGGCTCCTTGCCGATGTAGTCCTTGATGACCTCAAGCCCCTCGTCCATCAGCTCGGGCCCGATATCCACGAGGCAGAGGCCCGCCAGCCGGGGTTTCGCCATCAGCGCCAGCGACATCCCGATGAGACCGCCTCGCGATGTGCCCAGGATCGCCACGCGGTCCAGCCCCAGATGGTCGAGCAGTTCCAGCACGTCACGGGCTTCGGTCGGGATGGTATAGGTGCCCCAGTCGGGCGCGCGCTGTGACTGGCCGCGGCCGCGATAATCAAGGCGGATCACCCGATGCTCGCCCAACAGATAGGGCAGCACATAGTCAAAATCGGTCGAATTGCGGGTGAGGCCGGACAGACAGAGGATCGGCTCCCCCTCGCCCTGATCCTCGTACCAGAGTCGCAGATTGTCGGAAGTACGGAACTCGGGCATCAGAGCGACCCGACAAGCTCGGGGATCCCGGTCAGGTCGGGCAAGACATGGTGGGGTCGCGCGGGCAGGCGGTCCATCGGCAGGCCCAGGCGATTCACCCAGACGGTCGTGAAGCCGTAGCCCGCCGCCGCCGCCGCGTCCCAGCCGTTGGAACTGACGAACAGCACATCGCCCGCCTCGCAGCCGAAGGCACGCCCGACAAGGTCGTAAACCTTGGACGACGGCTTGAAGATCCCCACGCTTTCGACGCTCAGGACATGGTCGAGAAGGCGGCCCACCCCCGCGGACTGAACCGCGCCCTGAAGCATCTCGGGCGAGCCGTTCGACAGGATGCCGGTCGCGAGACCCACCTCGCGCAGGGTGCCGAGCATGTCGGGAACTTCCGGGTAGGCCGCCAGCTCCCAGTAAAGCTGCATCAGGCGGTCGCGCAGCGCCGCGTCCTCCTGAAGCCCGGAGGCCTCCAACGCCCAATCGAGACCGTCGCCGGTCACTTGCCAGAAATCGGCGTGATCGCCCGTGACGGCCCGCAGCCATGTGTATTGCAACTGCTTGTCACGCCAGTCGGCCGCAACCTTCTTCCAGTGATCCGCAAGGGACGGAAAGGCAGGTTCCTCGGCGGCGATACGCGCGGCTGATGTCACATCGAACAGCGTGCCATAGGCGTCGAAGATGCAGGTATCGATGGCCATGGCCGCCCCCGTTTCAGATCGGGGCGACAGTGACACGCGCGTCGATCTTAGCCAAGCCCACGCCGGGCCGCATCGCATTCGAGCAGGCCCTGGATCGTATGCTGGCGCGACCATCCGCCATTGTCGTCAAGCCCTTCGGCAGCGCGGGCCGTCTCTTCCATCAGGGTCTCATCGCTGAAGGCAGAGGCGACACTGGACAGCCAATGGTCGATATCCACAGCATCGCTGCCGCCTTGTGCCACGCGCTCCGCCTCTCGGGATCGAAGCCCCTCGATGCCATGGTCGCACAGGTCGGATTCAAAGCTCTGCTTGATGACTTGGCCCCGCAGGGCCGTCGCGGTGTCGACGGAGGCGTTTTCAATGCCACCGGACACGGTTTGAAGCACCGAAATACCGGTGCCGACGATCACTGCCGTCAGTACGACCCAATCAAGCGTAATGCCGCCCGTCTCGTCGTGAATGAAGTTCCCGATAAGGGACATGGCAAAATCGCCCTTCAAAAAATTGTCTTGGAGTCAGATATCGCATCGGCTCGTGGCAAGAATGGGGCCAATTTTCTTCAAAATGAGGAGATTAAGGCAAATTCTACCCCGATCTCGGCAACGATCCGCCGTTTCATGCGCGACTGTTTGCCGATTTCCTACAAATTGTCGGGATGGGGCATTCCCATGACGTGATAGCCCCCGTCGACGTGGATCACCTCGCCCGTCGTGCAGGCCCCCATGTCAGACGCCAGATAGACGGCCGTTCCACCCACTGCCTCAAGTGTCGCATTCGCCCGAAGTGGGGCGTTCGCCTCGGAGTGACGGAAGGTCTTGCGCGCCCCCCCGATGGCCGCACCGGCAAGCGTCTTCATCGGCCCCGGCGAAATGGCGTTCACACGGATACCGTCCGGGCCCAGATCGGCGGCCAGATAGCGCACCGACGCCTCGAGCGCGGCCTTGGCGACCCCCATCACATTGTAGAACGGCATGACCCGTTGCGACCCGTCGAACGTCAGCGTCAGGATCGTCCCGCCTTCGGTCATCAAGGGCGCGGCCCGGCGCGCCACCTCGATCAGGGAATAGCAGGAAATATCCAATGAATGCTTGAAGTTGGCCCGGCTCGTGTTGACGAACCGGCCCGTCAATTCCGACTTGTCCGAGAAGGCGATGGCATGGACGACGAAGTCGAGCCGACCCCAGTCGGCCAGCGTCTCGAAGGCAGCATCGAGGGACGAATCGTCGGTCACATCGACGTCGACCATCACCGATGAACCCAAGCTTTCGGCGAGCGGCAGGACGCGTTTCCCGAATGCCTCGCCCTGGTAGGTGAAGGCCATTTCGGCCCCCTGTTCGGCCATGGCCCTTGCGATCCCCCAGGCGATGGAGCGTTCGTTGGCCACACCCATGATCAGGCCGCGCTTCCCCTCCATCAGACCCATGACCTCAGTCCCTGTGCTTGGAGATGATGACGGTGCCGTTCGTCCCGCCGAACCCGAAGGAATTGGACAGGATGGAGTCGATCTCCACCCCCTCTTTCAGCTCCGTATTGATCTCGGCGGGGGCCAGTTCAGGGTCGAGGGTAGTGACGTTGATGGACGGGGCGATAAAGCCCTTGTTCATCATCAGCATCGAATAGATCGCTTCCTGAACGCCCGCCGCCCCAAGGCTGTGCCCGGTCATCGACTTGGTCGATCCCACCGGCGGGGTATTCCCCTCGCCGAAGATGTTGCGCAGGGCCACGATCTCCTTGATGTCGCCGACTGGCGTCGAGGTGCCGTGCGCATTCACATAACCGATCTTGCGGTCCTCGGGCAGCTGGCTGAGTGCCAGGCGCATCGCCCGTTCTCCGCCTTCGCCCGAGGGCGCCACCATGTCGGCCCCGTCGGAGGTCGCGCCGTATCCGGTCACTTCGCCGTAAATCTTGGCGCCGCGCGCGATTGCCCGCTCCCGCTCTTCCAGAACGACGACACCCGCGCCGCCCGCGATGACGAACCCGTCGCGGGTGGCATCATAGGGGCGCGACGCGGTCTCGGGCGCATCGTTGTACTTGGACGACATGGCGCCCATGGCATCGAAAAGGCACGACAGGGTCCAGTCGACCTCCTCGCCGCCGCCGGCAAAGACGATGTCCTGCTTGCCGAACTGGATCTGCTCGACCCCGTTGCCCATGCAGTGCAGCGACGTGGTGCAGGCCGAGGTGATGGAATAATTCACGCCCTTGATGCCGAACGGCGTCGCAAGACAGGCCGAGTTGGTGGACGACATGCACCGCGTCACCATGAAGGGGCCCATCCGCTTGGGGCTGCCCTTGTTGATGACCGTGTCGAAGGCCGTGAAGAAGTTGGAGGTCGATGGCCCGCCTGACCCCATCACCAGACCCGTGCGTTCGTTGGAGACGTCGGTCTGCTCCAGCCCGGAATCGGCAATCGCGCGCTCCATGGCGATATAGTTGTACGCCGCCCCCGGCCCCATGAAACGCAGCTGTCGCTTGTCGATATGATCTTCGAGGACGATGTCCGGCACGCCGTGAACCTGGCTGCGGAAGCCATGTTCGGCATAGCTTTCGGAGAAGGTGATCCCCGACTTGCCCGCCCGAAGCGAAGCCTCGACCTCATCGGGGGTATTTCCGATGGGCGAGACGATTCCGATCCCGGTGACGACGACACGACGCAACATTGGATTCCTCCCTCAGCTCTCGGAGAGAGCGACTTTCATGTCTTTGACGATATAGATGACTTCGCCGTCGGCCTCGACGATCCCGTCGGCCACGCCCATGGTCAGGCGACGGGTTTGCAGGGCCTTGGTGAAGTCCACCTTGTAGGTGAGTTTCTTGCGGTCTGGCCGGACCATCCCGGTCAGCTTCACCTCGCCCACGCCGAGCGCATAGCCCCGTCCGAGCCAGCCGCGCCAGCCCAGATTGAAACCCGTCAATTGCCACAACCCGTCGAGGCCGAGGCACCCGGGCATGATCGGGTTACCGGGGAAATGGCAGTCGAAGAACCAAAGGTCCGGCGTTATGTCGAATTCGGCCACCACATGGCCCTTGCCGTGCAGACCGCCGTCGCCCGAGATATCCGTGATCCGGTCCATCATCAGCATCGGGGGCGCGGGCAACTGGGCATTGCCCGGCCCGAACAGCTCTCCGCGGGCGCATGCAAGCAGCGCGTCACGATCGAATGTCGTCGGATACTGGCCCATCTTACCCCCTGCCAATCTTTCTGCCCCTCTATCACCGCATGTTTCAGCCTCGCAACCCTGCGTGCGCGCAAGGCCGCGTCATTCAAAGACGGTGAATCCGTTTGAAAACCGTCACCATCCGGCCCTATATGGTGACCAATGACCACGACAGACACAGCCCGCAGCCGGGGCGAGACCTGGCTGGCCCGTGCCGACCTGCGCCCAACACGGCAGCGGGTCCTGCTGGCGTCGTTGCTTGTGGGCGATGGCCGCGACCGGCATGTGACGGCGGAATGGCTCCACGACGCGGCCCGGCAATCGGGCGACAAGGTGTCGCTGGCGACCGTCTACAACACCTTGCGCGCCTTTTCCGAGGCGGGCCTGGTGCAGGAGATCACGGTCGACGGAACCGGATCCTATTTCGACACGAGGCTCGACGATCATCCGCACTTCTATTGGGAAGACGACGGGCGGCTGACCGATGCGGGCCACGAGGCGATGAAGATCGTCAACCTGCCCGACGTGCCCGACGGCATGGAAATCGCCAAGGTGGATGTCGTCATCCGGTTGCGTCCCAAAGCCTGACGCGCCTAGGGTGCGATCCCGCTATGCCTGACACATACCCCTGATACCGCACCGGAGTTCCCATGTCCGAATTCGCCTCCTATCCGTCGCTGCGCGGCAAGACCGTCATGATGACCGGCGGCGCATCGGGCATCGGCGCCGAGATCGTGAAGGCCTTCGCCGCTCAGGGGGCGAAGGTCGGCTTCCTCGACATCGACGCGGACGGGGCGGCGCGCATGGCCGAAGGCCTGGACGGCGTGACCTTCGAGGTTTGCGACCTGCGCGATATCGACGCACTGCGCGCCGCATTCGCGGCTCTGCGCGACCGGATCGGCGGGGCGGATGTTCTGGTGAACAATGCCGCCCGCGACGACCGCCACGACTGGCGCGCGGTGACGCCCGGCTATTGGGACGAGCGGCAGCACACCAATTTGCGGCACATGTTCTTTGCCATTCAGGCAGTGGCCCCCGACATGGCGACCAAGGGCGGCGGGTCGATCATCAACATGGGCTCCAATTCCTGGTGGGAGGCGGGCGGCGGCTTTCCGGCCTATGCCACCGCCAAGGCCGCCGTCCACGGCCTGACCCGGACCATGGCCCGCGAATTGGGCCGCGACCGTATCCGGGTCAACACCGTGGTGCCCGGCTGGATCATGACCGAGCGGCAGAAGGACCTCTGGGCCACGCCCGAGGCGCTGGAGGCGCATCGCAAGCGGCAGTGCCTGCCGGACCTGATCGACCCGGTCTATGTTGCGCGGATGGTTTTGTTCCTTGCGTCTGACGATGCCAAGATGTGCAGCGC
This sequence comes from Jannaschia pohangensis, assembly GCF_900113875.1. GTDB lineage: Bacteria > Pseudomonadota > Alphaproteobacteria > Rhodobacterales > Rhodobacteraceae > Jannaschia > Jannaschia pohangensis. The sequence goes on from NZ_FORA01000002.1 coordinate 579,541, forward strand.
GAACAACTACATGGTCGAGGCAGGCTCGATCTGAGCGGCATGGCCGAAGGGAGGACGACATGGAAAAGATCGGATTCGTGGGCGTGGGCCTGATGGGTCACGGGATGGCGGCCAGTCTATTGGGGGCGGGCCATCCACTGACCGTCATCGCGCACCGCAACCGCGCACCCATCGAGGACCTGGCGGCCAAAGGCGCGGCCGAAGCCGACGATCTGGCCGCCCTGGCGAAGGCATCGGACATCGTCCACATCTGCGCCCCCGGCTCGCCGCAGGTCGAGGGCATCGTCGAGGTCCTGCTGGCCAAGATGGCCAAGGGCGGGGTGATCGTCGATTGCTCCACCTCGAACCCGGTATCGACCAAGATACTGGCCGCCAAGGCCGAAGCAGCCGGATTGCACTGGCTTGATGCCCCGTTGGGCGGCACCCCGGCGCAGGCCGCGACCGGAGAGCTGGCGGCGATGGTCGGCGCCCATGAGGCGGTGTTCGACCGGGTCAAACCGGTGATCGCCACCTGGGCCAAGACCATCGTGCGGATCGGAGGCCCTGGCGCGGGGCACACGATGAAGCTGCTCAACAACTTCCTCGCCATGGGATACGGCGCGCTCTATGCCGAGGCGCTTACGCTGGCCGAGAAATCGGGCGTGGGCACCGAGATGTTCGACAGCGTGATCCGGGGAAGCCGGATGGACTGCGGCTTCTACCAGACCTTCATGGGCTATGCCGTGGATGGGAACCGCGAGGCGCACAAGTTCACCCTGACCAATGCGCTCAAGGACATGAGTTATCTGGCCGCAATGGCGGACGGGACCGGCGTTGCGAACCCGGTGCAGGGGGCGGTCAAGAATTCCTATGCGATGGCCGTGAACACGGGCGGGGACGGACCCGAGGATTACGTGCCGCACCTTGTGGATTTCGTCGCCAGGGCGAACGGCATCAAACGTTGAGAGGTCCGGGGGCCAGCCCCCGGATCCCCGGAGTATTCTGGAAGCAAAGAAAGACGCGTTCGCAGGGCGCAGTCAGCCGAGGCCGAGTTCCGAGAAGGGGATGTAGCGGACCGGCGAGCCCGGTGTGACTTTGGCGGCGGAGTCGGGCAATTCGACGAAGCCTTCGGCCCAGGACAAGCCCGAGACGCGGCCGGATCCTTCGGAGGGGAACACTTCGGCCCGCCCCTCGCGCAGGCGTGCACGCAGGATTTCGGTGCGGCCGGCTTTCTTTGACTTGGTGAAGGCGGCGGGCACGACCAGCCCCGTGGGACGCCGCCATCCCGCCCCGGCCATGGCGAGCAGGGCCGGGCGTGCAAACAGGGCGGCGCAGGTAAAGGCGGCGACGGGGTTGCCGGGCAATCCGAAGAGCGGCGTGCCGTTCCAGGTGCCCAGGGCCAGAGGACGGCCCGGTTTGATGGCAATGCGCCAATGCGCGAGGGTGCCGCGCGCGCGGATGAGACGGGAGAGGTGGTCTTCGTCGCCCGCACTGGCACCGCCCGATGTCAGGATCGCATCGACTTTCGCCGCGTCGAGCATGGTCGCCAGACGGGTCGCGTCATCGGGGGCAGTTCCCAGATCGACCGGCGTCAGCCCCCATCCCCGCATCATCGACAACAGCATCGGCCGGTTCACATCGGCGGTTCCGGTAGCACCGCCGGGGGCGGTCAATTCGTCGCCGGTGCTGAGCACCCCGACCCTGAGGTGGCGGCGGACGGGCAAGGTTCCGTGGCCTGCAGCGATGGCAAAGGCGATGTCCGTAGACCGCAGGATCGTGCCCGCCGACAGGACAGCTGCGCCGGGGGCCACGTCTTCGCCAGCGGGGCGGGTGTTGGCCCCGGCCTTCGGGATCGCCTTGAGGTGCAGCAGATCATCCTGCACATGCGCGTCCTCTTGGAGTGCGACGGTATCGACGCCGGGCGGCAGCGCAGCTCCGGTCAGGATGCGCAGGGCAGAGCCAGCGGCCACGGTACCATCGAAGGGATGGCCCGCGGCGGCGCGACCAGGTTGGACGGGGATGCCGCCGGGTCGCAGGGTCGACCGGGCGAACCCCCACCCGTCCACGGCGGCATTGGCGGCGGGTGGATTGGCGCGGAGCGCGGTCAGATCGGAGGCGAGGATTCGGCCCGTCGCATCGCCGATGGCGACATCTTCGGGCGTACAGACGCAGGTCGCGCCCTTGCGGAGCGTCTCCAGCGCCACATCGACCGGCGTCCAATCGGTTCCCGGCGGCAGGGCAAAGCAGTTGGACGGGGGCAACACGCCAAGGATCCAGCCTTCCTCGGTCGCCACCCGGTCCGCATCGTCCTGCACACCCGGCGCCGTGAACCAGTCGCGGCTGGCCCCCCGCAGGGCCCGCGCCGTTGCGATGACCTGACCCGCATCCTTTATCGGGTGATCGGCGGGGGGCTGGAGACTGGGGTAGACCTCGACCAGAAGACTGTCGCCTTCGGGCAGGCGAAAGCCGGTTTCCTGCGGCCAGACGCGCAGGGACGGGTGTCGCCTGCGAAGACCCGCAAGGGCGGCCTGGCCCACAAGGCTTTGTCCCCCGACGGATCCGGTGGTGAACAGCTTCAGCACGGACTGGGCGGAGGTGGCAAACCCATCGACCACGCGGTGATCGGGGATTCCGTGACCTTGGCGCAGGCTTCCCTTTTCGGGCAGGTCGGGATGGTCATGCGTCGCGGGCCGCCCCCAAAGGGGACCAACACCGGGGAAGGCGCGGTTGATCGCCTCGGCCACGGCGAAGCGGTTGTTGGCGTTGTCCGGCCCGTCCGTGATGCGCGCGGCGAGCCAGTCCCAGACGGCCAGGGCAGAGACCTCTCCGGTCAGGCGTTCGGCAAAGCCGACGGGGTACCCCATGGCGAAGTCGAAACCGAGGAGGGTGCGGTGGCCCTGCGAAAGCCATTCTTCGATCCAGGCCAAGGCCGTGGCACGGGTCGGAAAGTATTCGACCGCTTGGGTTCCGCGAAGGTCGGCACAGACCCAGATCGCGTCCTTGCGGGGGGTCTTGCCGGTCGGCTTGGCCGCCGATGACCAATCGGCCACGAGGATCAGATCGAACACAGGAAATCCGCAATCGCAGGAACGTCGTCAAGGTCGAGGACAGGCTGCGCCACCCCCGGATCGCCCTGTGCTGCCACCGCCAGGATCGAGGGATCGGCACGTGCCAGGGGCGGCTGACCGATGTCGGGCCGCCAGACCTCGATCCGCGGATGATCTCCGTGTTTCCAGCCTTCGGCCAGCACGACGTCGCAGGGGGCGAGGCGGGTCAGAAGCTGGTCGAGACTGGGCGGCGCCGAAAGCTCTTCGAGCAGGGCAAGGCGATGATCGGTGGCCAGCACGACCTGCGCGGCCCCCGCCATCCGGTGACGGTGGGTGTCGGTGCCCGGGGTGTCGAGGTCGAGCGCGTGATGCGTGCGCTTCAGCGTGCTGACCCGCAGACCGCGTGAGGCGAGTTCGGCGACAAGGGCCACTGTCAACGTCGTCTTGCCCGCGTTCTTGTGCCCGATGATGCCGCGCAGGATCATGTCATCACCTCTGCAGTTGCCAGATCTTCCGGCGTGTTGATGTTGAAGAACGGGTCCCAGGGCTCGGTCGGGAAGATCGCCAAAGCCGCCTCGTGCCGGTCGGTCCAATGCAGGATCTTGCGCGTCCCGCCCGCCAGCGCCTCTCGCAGATCCTTGCGCAGTGCAACGGGCCAGAGGCCGAAGGTCGGCTGCGGCCATGTCCTGTCGCCCTCCCGCGTGGCGGCGAGGGCAAGACCGGACGGCCCGGCGGCCTCCAGCAGACGCGGGACCAGATCGCGCGGCAGGAAGGGCGTGTCGGCCGCCGCCGTCACGATATGGGGAACCCCGAGGGTCGCGGCCCAGTCGAGGCCGACCAGAACTCCGGCCAAAGGCCCCGGATGGTCGGCCACGGTATCGGGCAGAACGGGAAGGCCTAGATCGGACCATCGGTCCGGATCGCCGTTGGCGTTGAGCGCCAGGCGGTCAACCTGCGGGGCGAAGGCATCGATGACATGGGCAATGACGCTGCGCCCGCCAAGCGGCAGACGCCCCTTGTCACCGCCGCCCATCCGCGTCGCCTTGCCGCCCGCAAGGATGAGGCCATGGGGCTGAATCATCGGAAACGAGCCGGGAGCAGCGTGACTTCTTCCACAATGCCCCGCGGGTTCACCAGCGCCCGCATCAGGATCGGACCCCGATGATTGTTGCGCGACTGACTGACCGGGCTGCGACCGATTTCCGGCAGCCCTGTGGCCAGACGAATGCCGGTCAGATCACCGCCGGCAACCACGCCCGCGCCGCCGATATAGGGGACAAGTCGCAAGCTGTCGTCGTCATCGAACCGCATGGCCTTCATCCACGCCGCCACAAGCCGCCAATCGCCGATCAAAAGCGCGATCGTGGACAGGCAGAACTCATGCTCGGCAAGCGAACGCGGACGCCAGAGCGCGTAGCTGCGCGGATCGGCACCCTGTTCATCGACGTTGAGATTGCAGGACACCAGAGGCTCGGTCGCGGGTACCCGCAGGCCTTCGGGAAACGGATCGGTCTGGGCGCGGCATCCAAGCTCGGGTAGGCATCCTTCGGGGAAACCGGGGTCCGACCCGGCACCAGAAACCGAGGATCGGAAACCGACCAGGTCCCGGGCCGTCAGCGAAAAGACCGCTACGTAACCGGCAAACAGGATGCATACGGCGATGATCGCCCGCAGGATCATCGGGGTGCCCCGATTTGCATGAAGGGCCGCGACTCGGGATCTTTCCGGTGACGATCATCAATCATGGCGCGTCCCACACCATCCGCTCCTCCCCGCTCAGACAGACGAAGCGGCTCCCCTTGAGGCGGCCGATGACGGTGAGGCCGACCTCGCGCGCGATTTCCACCCCCCACGCCGTGAAGCCGGAGCGCGAGACGAGGGATGGTATGCCCATCAGAGCGCATTTTATCACCATCTCGGAGGTCAAACGGCCCGTGGTATAAAGCGTCTTGTCGGAGGGATCGGTCTGCGTCACCCGCATCCAGCCCGCCAGCTTGTCGACGGCATTGTGGCGTCCCACGTCTTCGAAATAGGCAAGGGGATCGGGCCCCTGGCACAGGCAGGTGCCGTGGATCGCCCCCGCCTCGAGGTAAAGGCTCGGTGTGCGGTTGATGGCGACCGACATCGCCCGCAGGTCGGACACCCGCAGCGGCGTGGCGGGCAGGGTCAGCCCCGCGAGCCCCTCCATCATGTCGCCGAAAACCGTGCCCACGGCACAGCCGGATGTGCGCGTCGCGCGGGCCAGCTTCGCCTCGTGATCCGTCTCGATTTCCGTGCGGACGACCACGGTGTCGAGTTCCGCGTCATAATCGACGGCCGACACTCTGTCGGACGCGCGCAGCATCCCCTGATTGGTCAGAAACCCAAGGGCCAGCCATTCGGGATGATCGCCGATGGTCATGGCCGTCACGATCTCGCGCGCATTCAGATAGATTGTCAGCGGACGCTCCTCGACCACACGCAGGTCGATCGTCGCGCCGCTTTCGTCGACGCCCTGGACCGCGCGGGTCAGGCGGGGCGCGGTCGGGTCGGGCGCGACACGCAGGGTGGCGGGGATGACAGTGGACACTTGAGACCTTCGGAAACGGCGCTTAGGACAGAGTGTCCGCCACGAACACGGGATGCAAGCAGTGCCAAGCGTATTCCGCAGCCCGTTCCGAAAGGGATTGGCGGCAGGGTTTCCCTTCATCGTCATCATCGTGCCGTTCGGGGCGTTGTTCGGCGTGCTGGCCGCCGAAATCGGCTTGCCGATCGCGCAGATCATGGGGTTTTCCGTGCTGGTCATCGCAGGCGCGTCGCAGTTCACGGCGGTGCAGCTGATGGCCGACGGTGTTCCAGCTGTTGTTGTCGTGCTGTCCGCGCTCGCGGTGAACCTGCGGATGGTGATGTATTCGGCGGCCATGGTGCCGCATCTGGGGTCAGCGCCACTCTGGCAGCGGGCCATCGTGTCCTACCTGTTGGTCGATCAGACCTATGCGATTTCTGCCGAAGTCTTCGAGGAGGAACCCGCCTGGAGCGTTGCCGACAAGGTCGCGTTCTTCGCGGGAGTGGCGGTGCCGGTCTTTCCCGGATGGGTCGGCGCGACCTGGGCGGGGGCCGTACTGGGCGCGCAGGTCCCCGAGGGATGGCAGCTCGATTTCGCCATGCCGCTCGCCTTTCTGGCCCTCGTCGGCCCGATGCTGAAGACCCGCGCCCATGTCGCCGCGGCCTTCGTCTCGGTCGTGGCGGCGCTGCTGTTTGCCTGGGTGCCGTGGAACCTGGGCCTGATCATCGCGGCCTGCCTCGCCTTGTTGACCGGTGCCGAAGTGGAGCGACGGTCATGAGCACGGCAGGGGTCTGGGGCATCATCGCCGCCCTCGGGGTGCTGACCTATCTGACGCGCTTCGTGTTCATCGGAATCGTTGGCGACAGGCCCTTGCCGCCCTGGCTCCTGCGCCATCTGCGCTATACCGGCGTGGCGGTTCTGCCCGGGCTGGTCGCCCCCCTGGTGGTCTGGCCCGAGGCGACGGGCGGCACGCCCGACGCGGCGCGCCTGCTGGCCGCCGCCGTTGCCCTGGGCGTCGGTGCATGGCGGCGCGATGTCATCCTGGCCGTCGTCGCGGGCGGGCTTGTCATGGCGGGCTTTTCCCTGCTCTGACCCCTGCCTTAGACCGGCAACGCCGTGGTGTTGAACACCGTCTTGAGGGCGAAGGACGACTGCAACTTCGCCACCCCGGGCAGCCGCGCGAGGTGGCGGCGATGGATCGTCGCGAAATCTTCTGAATCGCGGGCGACGACCTTCAGGAGGTAGTCGTAAGACCCCGTCATCAAGTGACATTCCAGAACGTCCGGGATGCGCGCCACCGCCGCCTCGAACGCGTCGAGCACGTCGTCGGCCTGGGTCGACAGGCTGATCTCGACGAAGACCGTCGTGGGCCGCCCGACCGCACGCGCATTCAACAGGGCGACGGTGTTGCGGATCACGCCCGAAGCCTCCAGCCGCTGCAACCTGCGATGGCAGGCAGAGGGCGACAGGTTCAGCCGCTCGCTCAACTGTGCCGCCGTGAGTCGGGCATCGCGCTGCACCAGGCGCAGCAGCCGGGCATCCGTTTCGTCGATGAGGGCATCCATGAAAATTTTTCCCGGTATTCTTCGTATCGATGCAAATTTCTTGCGCACCATTTCGATTTCGCGCCCCTGATAGAGACGAAACCCCGCATCGTCACGCCTAAATTCCCCGCAATCACGCACAGGGAGTCTCAAAATGCTGATCGGTTGCCCCAAGGAAATCAAACCACAGGAATTTCGCGTCGGGATGACACCGATGGCCGCGCTCGAAGCCATCGCGCATGGCCATGATGTGGTAATCGAGACGAACGCCGGAACCGGCTCGGGCTTCGACGATGCCCAATACACCGCCGTCGGCGCGAAGATCGTCGATACCGCCGAGGAAGTCTTTGCGACCGCCGACATGATCGTGAAGGTCAAGGAGCCGCAGGCCGTCGAGCGGGCCCGCCTGCGCGAAGGGCAGTTGCTCTTCACCTATCTGCACCTGGCCCCCGATCCCGATCAGACCAAGGACCTGCTGGCCAGCGGCGCGACCTGCATCGCCTATGAAACCGTGACCGACCGGGCCGGCGGCCTGCCGCTTCTGGCGCCCATGTCCGAAGTCGCGGGCCGTCTTGCGCCGCAGGTCGGTGCCTGGACGCTGCAAAAGGCCAACGGCGGACGCGGCGTTCTGTTGGGCGGCGTTCCGGGCGTGGGCCCCGCACAGGTCGTCGTCATCGGCGGCGGTGTCGTCGGCACCCATGCGGCCAAGATCGCGGCGGGCATGGGCGCGGACGTCACGGTCCTTGACCGGTCCCTGCCCCGCCTGCGTTACCTTGACGATGCCTTCGGCGGCACCTTCCGCACCCGCTTCGCCAGCGCCGGCAACACCGCCGAGCTGGTGATGGCGGCCGACATGGTCATCGGCGCCGTGCTGATCCCGGGGGCCGCCGCCCCCAAGCTGGTCAAGCGCGCGGACCTCGGCCACATGAAGCCAGGGGCAGCAATCGTCGACGTCGCCATCGATCAGGGTGGATGTTTCGAGACATCGAAGGCCACGACCCACGAAGACCCGATCTATGAGGTCGACGGGATCATGCATTATTGCGTGGCCAACATGCCGGGCGCCGTGGCCCGCACCTCGACTCTCGCCTTGGGCAACGCGACTTTGCCGTTCCTGCTGTCGCTGGCCGACAAGGGTTGGAAACGGGCCTGCGCCGAGGACGTTCACCTCAAGAACGGTCTGAACGTCCATGCCGGTCAGATCACCTATGCCGCCGTCGGCGAAGCGCTCGGGATGAGTTCGGTCAGCGCGGACAGCGTTCTGGCCTGAGTTCGGATCAAACGCCCGCCAACTGGCCATGAAAAAGGGCCCGCCGACATCGGCGGGCCCTTAGGCATTTCAGGTAGTAGATCAGGCCGCGCCGCGCTTCAGGCTGTCGCGGATCTCCAGAAGCACATCGAGCTCCGACGGACCCGTTTCGACTTCCGGGGCCACATCGTCGGGCTTGACCGCTGCGGACTTCAGTTTGTTGACCATCCTGACCAGCATGAAAACCACGAAGGCGATGATCAGGAAGTTGATGCAGGCCGTAACGAAGGCTCCGTAGGCAAAGATTGCCGCGCCGCTTTCGCGGGCCGCATCGAGACCGACACCGTCAGCCACTTCGCCGGACAGGACGAGATACATGCTGGTGAAGTCGACGCCGCCCAGGATCAGGCCGATGATCGGATTGATCAGGTCGCCGACCAGGCTTGAAACGATCGCGGTAAACGCTGCGCCGATGATGATGCCGACCGCCAGGTCCATAACGTTGCCCTTGGCGATAAAATCCTTGAATTCGTTGATCATGTTGGTCCCTCAGTCATTCTGATCCCCCGTAGGCCCGGTTGGACATACGCGCACACGTTCTGTCAGATTGTGCACGAATGTCACCCGTTTTGTTTCGCAAATGCTCCTGTAGGCTGGAGTTGCAACCAAAGGAGGCCCCATGGCCGATTTCTCCGCCTTTCCGATCACGCAACGCTGGACCCCGCGCGACCCGAGTGTCTTGCAATTGTTCAGCTTTCCGACCCCGAACGGCGTGAAAGTTGCCATCGCGCTCGAGGAATTGGGCCTCCCCTACGAGGCGCACCGCGTCACGCTGTCCGATGCGGACGTCAGGTCGCCCGAATTCCTGTCGCTCAGCCCCAACAACAAGATTCCCGCGATCATCGACCCCGATGGCCCGGACGGCGAACCCATCGGCCTGTTCGAAAGCGGCGCTATCCTTCTGTATCTGGGCGGCAAGACAGGCCGTCTGATGGGTGCCGATTCGGCGTCTTCGGCGAAGGTCACGCAATGGCTGATGTGGCAGATGGGCGGGTTGGGACCGATGCTGGGTCAACTTGGGTATTTCGCCAAGTTCGCGGGGGCACAGATCGAAGACCCCCGCCCGCGCCAGCGCTACACCGACGAAGCGCGGCGTCTGCTGAGCGTCCTGTCTGGCGCGCTCGGAGACCGGGAATGGCTCGTCGATGACTTCTCTATCGCCGACATCGCCATCGCCCCATGGCTTAATGCGTTGAATTTCTACGGGACCAAGGACGCCGTCGGTTGGTCGGACTTCGACAACCTGGACAGCTATCTGAACCGGTTCATGGCGCGCGATGCGGTGAAGGTCGGGATGGTGACGCCCCCGCGCGAAGGCTAGCCCGATGCCACCGCCAGAACCGCGGAAACGAAAAATACCAGTGCTGCGGACATGCAGGCGATTTCGATACGAACCATCATTCGGCCAGTGTCGCCAAGAAGGTTTAACCGTCGGTTAACAAGCGACGCTGAACGCCGGATTTTGGGCGTTCAGTGTTTGGAAAGATTCGGCTGCTAGCCAGCTGCAATGAAATCGAACCATCCCCGCTTTGCCCGTGCCGTCATGCTGGCCATCCCCGTCATCTGGGGTGTGTCCGCCGTCGCGGCGCTGCCCCGGGCGAATGCGGGTAACCCTGTCCTGGTGATCGCCTGGCCGGTCGGCGCTTCCGCCGACAGTCTGATCCTTCGCGCCGGCGGCTATGGCATTGGCCTTGATGCCCCTCCGCTGGGAAAACTTGGTCACTCTCAAGACGCTGATTTCATCGACCGTCTCCGCGCACTGAAGCCGCTTCTCCTGCTCGATGCCAACCGTCTTCCCAGCTTTCTATGTGGTGCAAATGTCTGATTCTGAAACTCACGCTCATTCCGTAGTTGTCGCCGGTCAGCTGCTGGTTGCATCCATTGCGGCATCGCCTGTGATCGCGGGCGCCGCCTGGATCGCGGGTGCCAACATCTTGTGGTGCCTTGGGCTGTCTCTGGGTCTGACGGGCATCGGATGGCTCGTCCGCCATCTGGACAGCAGATTTGCACCCGAGATCGGCGCCCTCACCATCGTGGGTCAGGTCATGGTCTTGACGCTGAGCCTGGCGGGCCATCCTTGGCAGCTTGAAAGCCACATGTTCTATTTTGTGGCGTTCGGCGCCGTGGCGACCATGTCGAATGTGCGGCCGCTTCTGCTCGCCGCAGGCGCGGTCACAGCGCAACATGTCGTCATGGCTCTTGTCGTCCCGGGTCTATTGTTCGGAAACACAACGCTCATTCTGGGCCTCGAGCGCGTGGCGGTCCACGCCGCAGCAGTGGTCATGATGGTCGGCTACCTTGGGCATTCGATCAAATCGCGCAACAGGCTCGCGCGGGCAACGCGGTTGGGTCAACAGGAAGCCTTGGCCGCCGCCGCCCGCGCTCAGGACTCCGAACAGCAGGCCGAGGCAGCGCGCCTGGCAGCCGAAGCCGCGCGTGAAACAGCGGAAGCCGCGCGCATGGAAACGGAAGCGGCCCTCGCAGAAAACGCCGCCGAGCGGGAACGCGCCGACGCAGCCAGGGCCGCAGCCGCGGACGTTCGCAGGCATGAGGAATCGCGCCGTGTCGCCGAGCAGGAAACCCAGGCTGCCGTGATCGCGAACCTCCGCGCCGCGCTGGCGGACCTGGCCGAAGGCAACCTCGAAGCCCGGATCACGGACGATCTGCCGGAGGGCTACGAAGACCTTGCCGCCTCGTTCGACAGGGCAGTCACGTCGCTTCAATCGGCGATCCGCACCATCCGTGATACCTCCGACATCATAAAGGGCGACACGGCGGAAATCGCATCCGCCTCGCAGGATCTTTCGCATAGAACCGAGGCACAGGCGGTCACGCTCGAGGAAATCACGCGCTCCACGGAACAGCTCACCGCCTTGATAGGCGCGACCGCGGACGACGCCATCTCTGCCGAGACGGTCATGGTCACGACCGGGTCCGAAGCGGAAGGCGGCGCACGGATCATGGGCCAGGCCATCTCGGCGATGGCCGAGATCGAAGCCTCGTCCAACGAAGTCCGCAAGATCACGTCGATGATCGAGGATATCGCCTTCCAGACCAACCTGCTGGCCTTGAACGCAGGCGTCGAGGCGGCACGTGCGGGGGATGCAGGCCGTGGATTTGCGGTCGTCGCCTCCGAGGTGCGGGCCCTGGCACTCAGGTCCTCCGAAGCCGCGAACAGGATCAACGCCCTGATTGCCGAGTCGGGGGAACAGATCGAGCGCGGTGTCGCGCTGGTTCACGAAACCGGCGGAGCGCTCCAGAAGATCATCGAATCCGTCGGGCAGGTCACGATCCGCATCAGCAAGATCGCCGTGACCTCTGACGAGCAAGCGAAAGGCGTCGGCGGGATAAACGGGGCGCTTCGCGAACTCGACACCGTTTCGCAAAAGAACACCGCGATGTTCGAAGAGACGACCGCCGCATGCGAGACGCTGCGACAGACGGCTCAGACGCTCGCCGCGTCCGTCGAAACCTTCACTGTCGGACGCGCGGACATGGGGCGTGCCGCGCCGCGGGTCATCGGCCCAAGATCGAACGCCGCCTGAAAAATCTGAGACCTCGCGACGGTCACGCGATCCAGGTCGGAACGAAAAAGGGCCCCGCACAACGGGGCCCTTCAAACCGAAATCAATGCGTCGGATCACTCCTCGGCGGCGTCTTCACCAACCAATTCGGTGCCCGATTCCTGATCGACCATCTTCATGGCCAGGCGCACCTTGCCACGATCATCGAAGCCCAGGAGCTTGACCCAGACTTCCTGACCTTCCTTGAGCACATCGGACGGATGGTTCAGGCGGCGATTTTCGATCTGGGACACGTGGACCAGACCATCGCGCTTGCCGAAGAAGTTCACGAAGGCGCCAAAATCGACGATCTTCACGACCTTGCCCTTGTAGACCTTGCCCTCTTCCGGCTCTGCCACGATCGAATGGATCATGTCATAGGCCTTCTGGATGGCTTCGGCATTGGCCGACGCGATCTTGATGATACCGTCGTCGTTGATGTCGACCTTGGCACCCGACGTCTCCACGATCTCGCGGATCACCTTGCCGCCAGACCCGATGACTTCCCGGATCTTGTCGGTCGGGATCTGCATCGTTTCGATCCGCGGGGCATGGGCCGAGAACTCGGTCCGGCCCGCAGTCAACGCCTTGGCCATCTCGCCCAGGATATGCACGCGTCCGGCCTTGGCTTGCTCCAGTGCCTTTTCCATGATCTCGGGCGTGATGCCCGCTACCTTGATGTCCATCTGGAGCGACGTGATACCCGCCTCGGTCCCGGCCACCTTGAAGTCCATGTCGCCGAGATGATCTTCGTCGCCCAGGATATCCGTCAGGACGGCGTAGTCACCGTTGTCTTCCAGGATCAGGCCCATGGCCACACCCGCGACCGGCGCCTTGAGCGGAACACCCGCGTCCATCATCGACAGCGAACCGCCACAGACCGACGCCATGGACGACGAACCGTTCGACTCAGTGATCTCGGAGACGAGGCGGATGGTGTAGGGGAAGTCCGTCGCCGACGGCAGAACCGCCTGCAACGCCCGCCACGCCAGCTTGCCGTGGCCGATCTCGCGACGACCCGGAGGTCCGAAACGACCGACTTCGCCGACCGAATAGGGCGGGAAGTTGTAGTGCAGCAAGAAGTTGGAACGGAAGTTGCCATGCAATGCATCGATGATCTGCTCATCGTCGCCCGTCCCGAGCGTGGTGACGACCAGGCCCTGGGTTTCGCCACGGGTGAACAGCGCCGACCCGTGGGTCCGGGGCAGCAGGCCCACTTCGGAGACGATCGGCCGCACGGTGTCGAGCGCACGCCCGTCGATCCGCTTGCCGTTCTTGACCACGTCACCGCGCAGAACCGAAGATTCCAGCTTCTTCAGGGCGGTGCCGAGGTTTGCATCCTCCAGCTGCTCTTCGCTCAGCTTGGATTTGATCGCATCCTTGGCGGCGGACACCGCTGAGGTCCGCTCCTGCTTGTCGGTGATCGCATAGGCCGAGCGCATCAGGTCTTCGCCAGCGGCTTTCACGGCGGCGAACAGCTCCGAATAATCGGGGGCCTGGAAATCCATCGGCTCCTTGGCGGCGTCTTCGGCCAGGGCGATGATCAGGTCGAGGACCGGCTGCATCTGCTCGTGGCCGAACTTGACGGCGCCCAGCATCTCGGCTTCCGACAGCTCGTAGGCTTCGGATTCGACCATCATCACGGCGTCCTTCGTGCCGGCGACGACCAGATCGAGGCGCTGCTCGGGGTTGGACTTCAGGCCCTGCATGTCGTCGACTGACGGGTTCAGGATGTAGTCGCCATCCACGAAGCCGACGCGCGCACCGGCGATCGGACCCATGAAGGGTGCGCCCGAAATCGTCAGCGCGGCCGAAGCGGCGATCATGGCGACGATATCCGGATCGTTTTCCAGATCGTGGGACAGCACGGTGCAGATGACGAGGACTTCGTTCTTGAAGCCGTCAACGAACAGCGGGCGGATCGGGCGGTCGATGAGGCGCGAGGTCAGCGTCTCTTTCTCGGTCGGGCGGGCTTCGCGCTTGAAGAAACCGCCCGGGACCTTGCCCGCAGCATAGTATTTTTCATTGTAGTGTACGGTCAGGGGGAAGAAATCCTGACCTGGCTTCGGCGCCTTGGCATAGGTGACGGCGGCCATGACGCTGGTTTCGCCATAGGTGGCGATGACGCAGCCGTCGGCCTGACGGGCAATCTTGCCGGTCTCGAGGGAGAGGGTGTCATGGCCCCACTCCATCTCTTTTTTAACGATGTTGAACATGTCGTATCCTGTCTGACGCCCGCTGGCCCCTGCCAGTGCGTCGTTGAATGGCGGCCCCATTGCCGCCGACCCCTGTTCCTTTGCACGACGCCGGGGTCGGTGCGTCACGTCTCAGATGTGGGGCCTCTAGCGGGTTTTTCGCACGATGAAAAGGTGGCGCGCGCGGCACCGCCCCGCAATCTCCGCGATCCCGGCGCAGGACGGCCATCGAATCGGCACGGACCTGTCGCAGGGTCCTCGGGCCATTAACCAGAATAGCCGCAGGCAGGCCCGAAATGATGCAGTTTTCCCAAGTGAAACGCGATCCGGCCAAAGCTGCCGGAACTCCGGTCACGGCCATGGTCAACGTCAAGGTGCAGGACTTCATGCGCCAGGACTATTTCGACGAACCCTTGAAACGGTTCATGGCCGAAGTTGGCGCAGGCCAAGTGCTCAGATGTCGATCGGTCGAGGGAACGGCCCAGGACGGCGTCGCCTATTGCGAATTCGAGTTTCTCGTGATCGCCACCCTCGAGGGCACGCTCGACTCCCTCGTGAGCGAGCTTCAGAAGATGGGCGCGCCCAAGGGATCGCTGTTGATCGATCCGACAGGTCGGCGTCGCGACCGGACGTTTGGCAAAGCCGAGGGTCTGGCGCTTTACCTTCCCGACAACACGCCGATCCACGACCTGATCGAGCGTCTGGAACTGACCCTCGCCGACAGCGGCACCGATGGCGCGTTGTTCGACCATTGGGACGGCCCGGCCGGTCAGGCGGTCTATTTCTATGGCCGCTCCTATGACCAGATGGCGGCGTCCATGGCGTCCGTCCTGCGCGATGGGCCCCCATACAAGATGAGCCGTATCGCTTGAAACGACGATCTCCTGAACGAACAAGGCCGCGTCCTGGAACGCGGCCTTTTCATCTTCAGTTCCGGACTGTGATCAGCGACGGATGCCCAGGCGCTTGATCAGGTCCTGATAGCGGGCCTCGTCCTTGGCGCGGGCGTAATCCAGAAGCTTGCGGCGCTGTGCGACCATCATCAGAAGGCCACGACGGGAGTGGTTATCCTTCTTGTGGGTCTTGAAGTGCTCTGTCAGCGTGGCAATCCGCGAGGTCAGGATCGCAACCTGAACTTCGGGCGAACCGGTGTCGCCTTCCTTGGTCGCGAATTCCTTGATGAGGCGGTTCTTTTCTTCGACGGTAATCGACATCGGGGTCTCCTGTCTGGTTGAGGGATGGCACAAGCCGGGATGTCGTCCAGCAGGGCCCTTGGAGTAGACGCGCCGCCTACACCGGATTGATCGACGATGGAACCCCTTCTGTCGGATCGGCTGCACCGAGCGGCGCGTTAACCCATTTACGAAGTCTCGCTGTGGGAATCATGCCGTTTCTGATAGGAATCATGGCAATGTTCACTCCTCGTTCCACCCTTCGGCGCACGTTCTGAAAAGGTCCAGCCATGCTCATGATCGCAGGTCTGATTGGTCTTTTCGTGTCCGGCGTCATGGTTGCCTTTCCGCTGACGTCCACCGATGCGGACGCCGACGATTCGGATACATCCCCGGAGGTCGAGGTCGAAGGCAGCCCGGCCGCCGAGGGATCATCGTCGCCACTCGAGGAGGCGCTGGACCTTAGCAACCAGGGGGTCGATTCGGCACCCGATGACGATGGCGCGATGTTCGACGACATCATGCCCGAGGGCGGCCCGGACGACGTGATGGACGGCACAGAGGTGACGGACGCCCCGGCCCGCGATGCAATCGGCGGGGACCATGTCACCGACGCGATCCAGGGATCCTGGACACCGCCCGTCACGGAGACGGGCGATGCGCAGCTCGGGTCCGGAACTGACGACCGGATCCAGGGTGGCGCTTCGGATGACCTCCTGTTCGGCGATGACGGCGCGGACACCTTGTCGGGCCGCGGCGGCCGCGATTTCCTGAGTGGCGGGCCGGGCAACGACAGCCTTCTGGGCGGTGCTGGCGACGATGAATTGCACGGCGATGTCGGCGACGACACTCTGGAAGGCGGCGATGGCGACGACCTTTTGTCCGGCTACGACGGCAACGACCTTCTTGTCGGGGGGGATGGCGATGACCGACTGTTTGGCGGCGAAGGGCAAGACACTCTGGTTGGCGGGGCGGGCAACGACATCCTGGATGGCACCGTCCTGCGTGACGACAACGGGACCGACAGGGATGGGGCGGATCGACTTGTCGGCGGCACCGGCAACGACACTTTGGCAGGCGGCTTCGGGGACACGCTTGTCGGCGGGATCGGCAACGACGTCTACCTTTTCCGCGCGCCTTCGGCAGCAGCCCTCGAGGCGGACAGCGCCCTTCCGATGGTCGAGGATTTCGACCTCTACGAGGATCAGATCGAAATCACCTATTCAGGTGAAACCGTCCCGACCGTAACCTTCGCCGCAGAACCGGGGGCGACAATCGTTCTTGTCGACGGTACGGCAATCGCCCGGGTTGCCGACGTCGCATCGCTTTCGGCGGACCACATCGCATTGGTCCGCGCCGACTGAACCCTGACCCCACGACAGACAGATCCGTCCCCGGCTTGGCATCGGGCAATACTGCCCTGACTCCCCACTTGGGCAAAGCCAGTGGCGCGCGGTCCAGCAACCGTTAACCATGAACGCGAAACAATCGGGTCAAATCTGGATAACTGTCACGCAAGCCATTCCGTTTTCGTTTTTTTCTTGGCATCGCTGCGGCTTTCCCGCGTCATTTTGCTGGCGATTCCGGTCAACACATCGATACTGGACACGACGACAGGGGGGATTCTGTCTGGTTTCTTTTGCGGAGAATGAAATGACTGGTCTGCTGGCAATTGCGGGAGCGCTTCTTCTTGGGAGCCTGGTTTTTCTATTGGACGATGGCGACGACCCGGCGCCGACCGGTGTCGATGAAGACGGCACCGACGGTGACGACATCCTCGAGGGAACGCCCCGGGCCGACATCCTCGATGGACTTGACGGAAACGACGCGATCCGCAGCCTCGGGGGCGACGATAATGTCTCCGGTGGTGCTGGCAACGACCTGATCAACGGCGGCGGCGGCAATGACGTCATCGATGCTGGCGACGGTGATGACACCGTCTTTGGCAATGTCGGCGACGACGACATCTTTGGCGGGCTCGGGAACGACTTCCTTGGGGCCAATGAAGGGGCGGATACGGTCGACGGCGGCGAGGGCGACGACACCGTGATCGGCAATGGCGGCAACGACCTTCTCGACGGCGGCGATGGCAACGATTCCATTCGCGGTGACGACGGCGACGACACGATGATCGGCGGCCTCGGCAACGACAGCCTGTTCGGCGGGTTCGGCGACGACCTGATCGAAGGCGGCGACGGGGATGACGAAGCCGGTGGCGGCGCAGGCGACGATACGGTTGACGGCGGCCTTGGCAACGACGTGGTCGCCGGTGCCGTGGGGGCCGATAGCCTGAGCGGCGGCGACGGGGACGACACGGTCGTCGGTGGCTTCGGTGCCGATACGATGTCGGGTGGCGAAGGCAACGATCGACTGAACGGCGAAGAGCAGGACGACGTCATCGATGGGGGCAACGGCGACGACTTCCTGAACGGCCAGCGCGGCAACGACGATCTGACCGGTGGTGCCGGATCCGATACACTGCTCGGCGGCATCGGCGCGGATACCTTGCACGGCGCCTCGACCGAAGCCGGAGACCAGGATTCGCTCAATGGCGGATCTGGCGACGACCTGATTATGTTCGGCGACGGCGATACCGTCACCGGCGGCACGGGCGCGGACGAGTTCGCCATCGTGGTGAGCGAGACGGGCGACGGACCGGCCACGGTGACCGATTTCGATCCGGCAGAAGACACGCTGTCGGTGACCTTCGACAATGGTGGGGACGACATGGCGGCCGCTCCGGTCGTCACCGTGACCGACCTGCCCGATGGCACCGGGGCCGAGATCGCCGTGGGCGGAACAGTCGTCGCCGTTGTGACAGGGGCCCAGGGGCTCGACCCGGCACTGATCTCGGTCACCGGGACAGACTTCTCGGCGGAGCCGGTGGAACCGGCGGCCGAGGACCCCGTGGAAGAGCCAGTCGCGGAAGTGCCTGTCGTCGAAGCGCCGACGGGCCCTGCTGCGCTGTTCTGACCGACGGACCAACCGACCAAGACGGCGGCTTCCACTTCGGAGCCGCCGTTTTTTATTGCGCGGGTCTCAGCCTGCCTGCCAGGGCATGGGCTGCACGGCGTAGCCGATATAGAGCGGATGCTTCGGGTGACCGTCCTTGGACAGGCCGAGCGTCATCAGCGACAACCCCTTGGCGCGCAGCATCGCTTCGACCCGCACCCCGCGCGACAGATGCGCCCCATGGGTCCCCCAAGCGCAGATGACCCGGTCCGCCCAAAGCGCCGCCTCGACGATGGCCGTGTCGTTGGCCACCCCGCCAACCGGATCCTCGCAGGACCGCATGTCGCGCGGATCGGTGGCGCGAAAGGCGAAGATGTTGGTCACACGGAACGCCCCGTACCCAAGGGCCCGCGCCCGCCGTTCGCATCGCTCGACGGTCGGATCATTGGCCAGTTCCGTCGCCGTAGAAGGGTTGAGCATCACGAAGTTGATCCGCCCCCCGGTAGTGTCCCAGGTGCGGATCAGGTCGTAGCGATAGCGCTCGTCATCGGAATAGATCGCGACCGATGGCGCATCGCCCTTGGTGAAGCTGCGGGTAATCATGCCCCGCGATGTGCCAGTCCCCAGGCGGGGATGGCAAGGGTCAGGCGTCAGGCCAAAGTCGGCTGCGCCGCCAGGGCGACGCGGGGCAGACGCACCTCGATCACCGCGGCGGCCACAAGGGCAAAGACGATATGCCCCCAGAGCGCGACCCAGGTGATCCCGCTGAAGCCGAGGAAGGCGGGATTTCCGGCAACGAGATGCGCCATCACGTAGAGGGCGAAAACCCAGAGCGCCACACCATAGACAGTCGCCACGACCGACCAATGCAACCAGGGCGTGATCCGGGCCGCCACCGGACGCGCGATCAGGAAATAACCCAGGGGATAGGCCAGAAGACCGGTCAGCGTATGGAGCGTATGGGCGGCACCTGCGGGCACGTCCCCGAACACGGTGGCAAGGGTCTGTTGTGCAAGGCCAACGGGGGCGAGCTTGGCGAAGCCTGCAAGGGGGGAGAGGCCCTGACCGAAGAGGTCGAAGGCGATGGTGGCGAAGGCGCCGGCAATCAGGATGGTCCAGGCCGTCTGCGCGCGGGAAGCAAGGTCAGTCATTGTGCGAAATCCTATGGAATTGAGGGAGCAGATAGGCGCTCCGTGTTGCCATCAGACTATCCAATCGGAGGTTGCCGCGGCAGGCCCCTCACGCAGAGGTCAACGGACAAAGGCCCGACCCGGGATTTCGTGATCGACTGAAACAATTGGACTGATAGACGCGGACCGAGCCGTCCCGGATGTTTCAGATCTGGAAGACTTTGGTCGGATGCAGCGCGCCAGCCCGATAGACGCCGACCGCAATCGCCTGCCCGCCGTGCGAGGCCCAACAGACGTCACCATAGCTTGCCCCGGTCAGAACCTCGCCCGGGTTGCCATGCTGCAACCGACTGGCGGCGGCGGCGGTGACCGCGACTTCGGGGATGTCAACGAGGCCCAGTTCCAGAGGCCTCAGATGGGTCAGAAGGTCGGGCGTGCGGGCCAAGGCCTCGATCTGATCCATCGACAACCCGTCTTCGGCGCGAAACGGACCCGACCAGACACGGCGCAGCCAGGCGACATGCCCAAGACAGCCAAGCGCCTGCCCCAGATCGCGGGCAATGGACCGCACGTAGCCGCCCTTGCCACAGACCATCTCGAGCTCCGCGCCATCGGGATCCTGCGTTACGACCTCAAGCCGCTCGACAAAGAGCGGACGCGCGGCCAGGTCCATCTCGATCCCCTCGCGCGCCAGGTCATAGGCGCGCTCCCCCTCGACCTTGACGGCCGAGACCTGTGGCGGAATCTGCTGAATGTCGCCACGGAAGGCGGTCAGGGCCGCCTCGACCTCTGCCGGATCGGGACGTTGCTCGGACGTGGCGATGACCTCGCCCGAAGCGTCGTCTGTCGCCGTGGCCGCCCCCCAGGTGACGCGAAACCGATAGCATTTGAGCGCATCGGTCACGAAGGGCACGGTCTTGGTCGCCTCGCCCAGGGCAATGGCCAGAACGCCCGTCGCATCGGGGTCGAGTGTCCCCGCATGCCCGGCCTTCTGCGCCTCGAGTGCCCACCGAACCTTGCCCACGACCGAGGTGGAGGTGATGCCCGCCGGCTTGTCCACGATCAGCCAGCCGTGGACCGGGTTGCCTTTCTTGCGCCGTCCCATCAGCCCGCCTCGCGCGCGGTCACGGAGAGGATCGGCCCCATGGGAAACCCGCCGTCGGACCGGCCCATGACTGGCGCATGAAGCCGCGACACCGACCCGTCGAGGAACAGCGCATCGGACACGCCCAACACGTCGCGATAGAGCGTCGCCATTTCGTGGAACGTCACCGGCTCGTCGGAAATCACGAAATAGACCGTGTCACTTCCGGGGCTGACGCCGACCCCATTGCGAAATTTGCGCGACGTGCTGTCGGGCAGGAAACGCGGGTGCAATTGTCCGCCGATGACCAGCATCGGACCCGATTGCGTGGCGGAAATGCAGGGGCGGGGATTGTCGGCGAAGGTCCGCGATTCGACGACCTGGGCCCGGTCCGCCTCGACGCAGAACACGCCATTGGGCAGCAGGCCGAAGTTTCCCGGCCCCTCGCGCGTGACGAGGCCGGTCGATTGCACCCCACCTTCGATGTAAAGACCGACGGGGGCGCGATCCGGGTGATACATCCCGGCATTCATCGCAAACAGGATCGGGCGGTCCGTCGATGTCTGAAGTGCGTCAAAGGAACCGAGAGGCGCGCCGGAGGCATCCGCCAGCCGCGTCTCGATGACATGTTGATCCACCTGCGCGGTGCAGACGGTGAAATCGCGGTCCCGGTGTTCGACCGGTCGGCACTCCTGTGCCGACGCCACAGCACCGCACACCGCCAGAAGACAGGCCAACACCACAGCCTTCATGCGTCGCGATCCTCGCCATCCGGGGTCTCGTCGTCGCGGTCGGGTGCGTTGATGTCTCGCTGAACACGCTCGTCCGCGAACATGCGGCGCGTGTCCTCCAGTCGGTCGAACGTCTCGTCCACGCGGAAGCGCAGGTCGGGCGAATGCTTCATCGTCACCTCCCTCGAGATGGCGCGGCGCAATTCGCCCCGGTTGCGCTTGAGTGCCTCGATGGCGGCCTGCGGATCCTTGCCCCCGAGCGGCATGACCCAGACCGTCGCGATCTTCAGGTCGGCGGTCACGGTCACTTCGCCCACGGTGATGAGCATCGACAACAGCTCTTCATCGTGGATTTCGCCGCGCATCAGAACGTCCGACAAGGTTCGGCGCAGCAATTCACCCACCCGCAACTGCCGCTGCGATGGTCCCTTGCCGCTCTCGAAACGGGATTTTGCCATTCTATGCCCTCCTGGAAGGCAGGCAGATATTTGCACCCGGCCCCGGGCGCAAGCGTTGCATGGCGGCGGCCCTTGGACCAAGAGGAAGAGCGACAGATGGGGGAAAGACGATGGACAGACCGGGGATCGTGGTCATGGGCGGCTCCGGCCGCATGGGTCGGATGCTGTGCGAGGTGATCGCGGCATCGGACGCTGCCCGGCTGGTCGGCGTGACCGAAGCACCGGGCCATCCTTGGGCCGGGCACGACCTGGGCGAAATGCTTGGCGGGGCGACCAACGGCGTGCCCGTGACGGATGATCCGATTTCCGTGGTCGCGAATGCCCAGGCGGTCATCGACTTCACCACGCCCGCCGCGACGCTGGCCATGTCGGACATCCTGAAGGGGTCGGCGGCGGCCCATGTCATCGGCACGACCGGCCTGAGCGTCGACGATATCGCCAGGCTGGACAGGGCTGCGAGCCGCACGACCATCGTGCGGGCCGGGAACATGTCCCTTGGCGTCAACCTGCTGACCCAGTTGGTCCGTCAGGTCGCCGCCGCCCTCGACGAGGATTACGACATCGAAGTGATCGAGGGGCACCACCGTCACAAGGTCGACGCGCCTTCGGGCACCGCCCTCATGTTGGGCGAGGCGGCGGCAGCGGGTCGCGGCGTCGCGCTGGACGCGGTCGCAGACCGGGGACGGGACGGCATGACCGGGGCCCGGACGCGCGGCGCCATCGGGTTTCACGCGATCCGGGGGGGCGACATCATCGGTGAACATGATGTTCTGTTCGCCGCCGACGGGGAACGGATCACCCTGCGGCACGTGGCCTCCGACCGGTCCGTCTTTGCGCGCGGGGCCCTCAAGGCCGCGCTTTGGGCCCAGGGCAAGAACCCTGGCGCCTACGATATGCTGGATGTCTTAGGCCTGCGTTAAGGCACCTGTGCCAGATACGGATGATCCGATCCTGTCGGCTCTGCGTATAGGTGTCATGCGTCTGTTCATTCTGTGCCTTCTTCTCGCCCTGCCTCTGCCCGCCGCCGCGTTCGAGGCGGTGACCAGCCGTGACGCGTTCGTGTCGCTGGTCGCGGGCAAACGTCTGACGGGCGACGGTGTCTCGCTTCAGGTTCAACCTGATGGCGCGATCACCGGGCGCGGGTTCGGCCTGCGCGTCACCGGCACCTGGCGTTGGCAGGACGGTTTCTTTTGCCGCACGCTCGATACGGCGCTTCGGGACTTTCCGCTGAACTGTCAGCGGGTTTCGGTTCAGGGCACGACAATCCGGTTCCATGCGGACCGGGGAACGGGCGATATCGCGGACCTTCGAATAAGGTAGCCTTTGATGCGAATGATTGCCGTTTTTCTGACCTTCCTGCTTCCAACGCAGGCCCTTGCGTTCGAACCCATCACGAACCGCGACGCCTTCGTCAATCTGCTCTCGGACCGGGCATTGACGCGAACCGGCATCACTCTGGACGTGACCCCCGATGGCATGATCCGCGGCCGGGCCTTCGGCGTCCGGGTCAGCGGGGAGTGGCAATGGCGGGATGGGTATTTCTGCCGCACGCTTTTTCACGGTCCGCGCGACCTGGGGGCGAATTGCCAGCTGGTTCAGGTGAACGGAAATACGCTTCGCTTCACGCTGGACAAGGGTGCGGGCGACTACGCCGATCTGAGCCTGCG
The DNA here is from genome assembly GCF_900113875.1 of Jannaschia pohangensis. Lineage (GTDB taxonomy): Bacteria > Pseudomonadota > Alphaproteobacteria > Rhodobacterales > Rhodobacteraceae > Jannaschia > Jannaschia pohangensis. The sequence continues at coordinate 602,917 of NZ_FORA01000002.1, forward strand.
ATAGGCGCGCCTCAGAAGTCGATCGCCAGACCCTTCAATTCCCAATCGCCATAGCGCACGGGCTCCGGTCCTTTGCGTCCGCCCAACTCGGGTGGCAGGTTCAGATCGGCCGTCCGACGGGCCTCTGCCTCTTCCAGGGCGCGGCGCGCGGCGGGCGGCAGGGCGGCACGGCGGGCCGCCTCGGCTTCGGCCGACAGGGGGGTCAGATCGACACCACGATCCCGCGGTGTCGTCGGGCAGGCGGGCGCATCGGGCGCGGCCTGCGGCAGGTCCGTCGGGTCGACCGTCATGCGGTTCAGGGTCGGGTCTGTCATGGTCCGCTCCTTGCCTGGGCTCCGGTTTGGATATACGGCGCGAAACCTGTTCTGCAAGGATGCCACGATGACACAGCCTACACCGCACGGCGACATGCCCGAGAGCCTTGCGGCGCGCACCGGCGCGATCCGGCTGCTGGCACATGTGCTGCGCGATGGTCGGATGTTATCGGACGGGGCCAGCGGCCTCGATGGCCCCGCCGCCGCGCGCGCCCTACGTCTGGCGGGCCTGACGCTGCGCCACATGGGGCAGGCCGATGCGATGCTGAAAACGCGGATGCAGCGCCAGCCGGCCGCCAAGATCCGCGACATCCTGCGCCTTGCCCTGACCGAACTCTGCGCCGAAGGGTCGGCCGCCCACGGGGTCGTCAACGATGCGGTCGCCATGGCCCGCATGTCCCCCAAGACCACGAAACAGGCCGGTCTGGTCAACGCCGTCCTGCGCGGCCTGACGGCGGACATGCCAGCGACACTTGCGGAGTGGGAGGCCCTTCCCGCCCCCACCCTGCCGATCTGGCTGCGCAAACCCCTCGCCGCGTCTTGGGGGCGCGACCGGCTGGAGGCGATCGAGGCCGCGCATCTGCGCGGCGCGCCGCTGGACCTGACGCCAAAACCGGGCGTATCGGTGCCGGGGGCGGTGGAACTGCCGACCGGGTCCCTGCGTCTCGAAGGCGGACAGGTGTCGATCCTGCCCGGCTTTGCCGAAGGCGATTGGTGGGTGCAGGATGCCGCCGCCGCGATCCCCGTCCGGCTTCTGGGGGATTTGACCGGCCTGCGCGTTCTGGACCTTTGTGCTGCACCGGGCGGCAAGACGCTGCAACTTGCATCGGGCGGGGCCCATGTCACGGCGCTCGACATTTCCGGCAAGCGATTGCGCCGGGTGAGCCAGAACCTCGACCGCACCGGCTTGACCGCCGAAATCGTCGAAGCCGACGCTCTGGAGTGGACGCCAGAAGAGCCGTTCGACGTCGTCCTCCTCGACGCGCCCTGCACGGCGACGGGCACGATCCGGCGACATCCCGACCTGCCCCACCTGCGCGAGGCCCGCGACATCGAGACGCTGACCAAGCTGCAATACCAGCTGATCGACCGGGCGCTGACGTTTCTCAATCCCGGCGGCCGACTGGTCTTCTGCACCTGTTCCCTGCTTGCGGTCGAGGGCGAGCATCAGGTCTCTGCCGCGCTGAAGCGGCATCCGTCGCTCAGCGCGATACCCCTTGATCCGGCGTCTTTTGGCCTGCCCGAGGCGGCGGCGTCGCCGCATGGTCTGCGGCTTTTGCCCGACCTCTGGGCCGACCGGGGCGGGCTCGACGGGTTCTACATGGCGGTGCTTCGCACGGCCGGGGCCACCCCTGCGTGACATGGACGCCGGGCCCGCGTAACCTGCGCGGCAATGGGCCGGAGCAGGCCCGCAAGGAACTGGGGCGATGACGGGGCAAGGCTTCCGCGACAGATGGCGCACACGCCTGCGCGTGCTGCGGGCAACGCCGGGTGGCGGTGCCCGGACACTTGCCTGGCAACCCGAACCCCGGGGCACCGGATCGGCGCGGCGCGGCCAGCAGATCCTGTCCGGCCTCTGGCATTTTGCGGGTCAGCTGATCGAGGCGCCAAACGAAAGCCCCTGGACCATCGCCGCCCCCTCGGCTCCGTTCGAGATGCAGCTTCATGGCCACGGTTGGCTGGACGACATCATGGCGGCCGGCACCCGCGCCGGTCGGAACGCCGCGCAGGAATGGGTCCTGTCCTGGGCGCGCCGATATGGTAAGGGCACGGGCCCCGGGTGGGACGCCGCCCTGACCGGACGCCGTCTTCTGCGCCAGATCAGCCATGCGCCGACGTTGCTTCAGGGGCTGTCGGCGCGCGATCAGAAACTCTATTTCAACCTTCTCTATACGCAGGCGCGATACCTGCGGCGTCACTGGTCCGACGCGCCTGGTGGTCTGTCCCGGATCGAAGCCTTGGCGGGCCTTCTCTATGCCGGCGTCTCGCTCGAGGGGCTGGAGGCGCTGGCGGGCGATGCGGCCCAGGGTCTGTCCCGGGCCATGCGCAGCGACATCGGCGACGACGGCGGCATCCCGTCGCGCAACCCCGAGGCCCTGCTCGAGGTCGCGATGCTTCTGGGGTGGGCGATGGAGGCGCTAGCGGTGCGGGGCGATGTGCCGGACGCGCTGCGGGCCGCGCAGAATCGCATGATCCCCACCCTGCGCGCGTTGCGCCACGCCGATGGCGGCCTTGCGCGGTTCCACGGCGGCGGCCGGGGTCGCCCCGGACGGTTGGACCGCGTGCTGGTCACGTCGGGCATCCGCGCGCGCAACGACAGCGGCCTCGCCATGGGGTTCGCGCCCATTGCACACGGGCGGACGACGCTGATCATCGATGCCAGCGCGCCGCCGACCGGCAAGGCCAGCGGGTCGGCCCATGCCTCTACCCTGGCCTTCGAGATGACGAGCGGGAACTGCCCTGTCATCGTAAACTGCGGACCCGGCGGCGCCTTCGGGGCCGATTGGCACCGGGCGGGTCGGGCGACAGCCTCGCATTCGACGGTCGAGATCGAGGGCTATTCTTCCTCCCGGATCGGGCCGCTGGTGCCATTGGGAACGCGGCGGGTCGCGCCGCTGATCCAGACCCCGAAGAAGGTGCAATGGCAGCGCAGCGCATCCCGGCGCGCGTCAACGGTCGTGCTCAGCCATGATGGATACATCGAAAGCCACGGCCTGACCCACCTGCGGCGGCTGGTCCTGTCGACGGACGGGCGCCTGCTGGAGGGTGAAGACAGCCTGCGCGCGGTCAGCGCCACCGACAAGGAACGGTTCGAGGATGCCCAGACCGCGGCCAAGCTTCAGGGCATTCCCTTTCACTGTCGGTTTCACCTGCATCCCGACACATTGGCCGAGATCGACATGGGCGGGCGGGCTGTATCCCTGACCCTGCCGTCGGGCGAGGTCTGGGTTTTCCGCCCCGGACGGGATGTCGAGATGGCCATCGCCCCCTCTGTCCATCTGGAGCCGGGTCGCCTTAATCCGCGTCCGGCGCAACAGGTGGTTTTATCCGACCGCGTTGTGTCCTATGCGGCGACCATCGACTGGACCCTGACCCGCGCGCAGGAGGCGACGGAATTGCCGCCCTCGCCCGCCGAAGGGGTTCTTTGAACCGCAAGAGAGATCGCCCATGACCGCCGTGCCGCTCAAACGCGCCCTGATTTCCGTCTCTGACAAGGGGGGGCTGATCGAACTGGGTCAGGCCCTTGCCGCGCGGGGCGTGGAGCTTTTGTCGACCGGCGGGTCGGCCAAGGCGCTGCGCGACGCCGGGCTGACCGTCAAGGACGTGGCCGAGGTGACGGGCTTTCCCGAAATGATGGACGGCCGGGTCAAGACCCTGCACCCCAAGGTGCACGGCGGATTGCTGGCCCTGCGCGACAATCCCGACCATGCCGCCGCGATGGACGTGCACGGGATCGGCGGGATCGACCTGCTGGTTGTGAACCTCTACCCCTTTGAGGCGACGGTGGCCTCGGGCGCGGACGAGGCGACCTGCATCGAGAATATCGATATCGGCGGGCCCGCGATGATCCGGGCCGGGGCCAAGAACCAGGGCTTTACCTGCGTGGTGACCGACCCCGAGGATTACGCCGCCCTGATGGCCGAACTCGACGCCAATGACGGGGCGACCACCCTGCCGTTCCGGCAACGCCAGTCGGCCATCGCCTATGGCCGCACCGCCGCCTATGACGCCGCCGTCGCCACCTGGATGGCCCGCTTCGAGGAAACGCCGCGCCGCGTTGCCGCTGCCGGGCGGCTGGCCCAACCGATGCGCTATGGCGAGAACCCGCATCAGGCCGCCGCCTTGTATGTCGACGGCTCGAACCGGCCTGGCGTTGCCACCGCGACGCAACATCAGGGCAAGGACCTCAGTTACAACAACATCAACGACACCGACGCCGCCGTCGAACTGGTGGCGGAATTCACCGCCGACCCGGCCGTCGCGATCATCAAGCACGCCAATCCCTGCGGCGTGGCGACGGGCGCGACCCTGGCCGAAGCCTATCAGCGCGCCTTCGATTGCGACCGCACCTCGGCCTTTGGCGGGATCGTCGCATTAAACGGCACGCTGGACGCGGACACCGCACGGCTCATCACCGGCATCTTCACCGAAGTCGTCATCGCCCCCGCCGCCACCGACGAGGCGCGCGAGATCTTTGCCGCCAAGAAGAACCTCCGCCTTCTGACCACCGGCACCCTGCCCGACCCGCGTCAGCCGCGCCGGATGATGAAGCAGGTCGCGGGCGGCTGGCTGGCGCAGGATCACGACACCGGCTTCGTCGCCGACGCCGATTTCCGCGTCGTCACCAAGCTGGCCCCGACCGACGCACAGCTGCGCGACCTGCGCCTGGCCTGGACGGTGGCCAAGCACGTGAAGTCCAACGCCATCATCTATGTCAAGGACGGGGCGACTGTCGGCATCGGCGCGGGCCAGATGAGCCGTGTCGACAGCTCCCGGATCGCGGCGCGCAAGGCGCTCGACGTGGCCGAAGTTCTGGGCCTGCCGCAATCGGCGGCGGTCGGGTCGGTCGTGGCCTCCGACGCATTCTTCCCCTTTGCCGACGGCTTGCTGGCCGCCGCCGAAGCGGGTGCTACGGCGGTGATCCAGCCGGGCGGCTCCATGCGCGACGACGAGGTGATCGCCGCCGCCGACGACGCCGGGCTGGCCATGGTGTTTACCGGCATGCGGCACTTCCGTCACTGATGCGCGCGCTCGTCCTCTCTGCGCTGGCGGCGTTCGGCATCGATCAGGCCTCCAAGGTCGCGGTGGTGCACATGCTCGATCTGAAGACGATCGGGACAATCGACGTTCTGCCCCCCTTCCTCGTGTTTCGCATGGGCTGGAACCGGGGCATCAACTTCGGCCTTTTTGCCGAGGCGCATGATGCGGGCCGGTGGATCATGATCGCGCTGGCCGTCGTGATCCCGGCGCTTCTGATCTGGTGGGCGCGCGGATTTTCGCGCCCGCTTGCCCGTGTGGCCGCCGGTCTGGTGGTCGGCGGGGCCTTGGCGAACGGGCTGGACAGGGTTCTTTACGGGGCGGTCGCGGACTTCCTCAACATGTCGTGCTGCGGCTTTCAGAACCCCTATGCGTTCAACCTCGCCGATGTGTTCATTTTCGCCGGAGCCATCGGCCTGGTGTTTCTGGCGGATGACACGCACGGCAAAGACCGGGCAAAGACCCCGTGACGCGGGCGCAACCTTGGGCTAGAACCGGGCAAAAGCCAGCAGGGCGAGGGCAGGTCGCATGATCGGACGGATGACAATTGCAGCGGTTCTGATGCTGTCGCTCGGTGCGTGCGAGCGGGCCAATCCGACCCTGTTCAACATTCGCAAGGCCGACCGGACGCCCGACGAATTCTCGATCCTGCCGACCAAGCCGCTGGAAACACCCCCGGATCTGACCGCCTTGCCACCGCCGACCCCGGGCGGCGCCAACCGCACTGATCGCGCGCCGCAGGCCGATGCGATCGCGGCACTTGGTGGCAATCCGGATCGCGGCGTCGGGGCCGATGGTCCACTTGTCGCGGCCGTGTCGCGCTACGGCGTCCAGCAGGGTATCCGCGGCCAGCTGGCCGCCGAAGACCTGGAGTTCCGCCGCAAGAACGACGGTCGTCTGCTGGAGCGGGTGTTCAACGTGAACGTCTACTTCAAGGCCTATCGCCGCCAGTCGCTGGACCAATACGCCGAACTCTACCGTCTGCGCCGGGCCGGCATCCGCACCGTCGCAGCACCGCCGAACCCGGAATCGACACGCTGATGAACCGGCGGACGATCGCGTGGTGCGACCCGCCCTTTCCGCTTGCGACACGACCGACGAAAACGCCGTCGTGCGCGACCCATCCGTCGCCGGGTGACTGCCGCGCATCCGACTACACGCCCATGTGACGATGGGCACATTTGAAATTTCGGTCCGACTTCGTATCTGAGGGGGACGTCATCCATGGAGGAAGCCCTTGCGTAACGTCCTGAAAGCCGCGTGCCTTGCCCTGACCATCCCGGCGATGTCGCCGGCCGTCGCGGACGACTCCGTGACGACCTTCACGCTCGACAACGGGTTGGAGGCCATCGTGATCGAAGATCGCCGCGCCCCCGTCGTGGTCCACATGCTCTGGTATGATGTCGGCGCCGCGGACGAGCCCTTGGGCAAATCTGGCATCGCCCATTTCCTCGAACACCTGCTGTTCAAGGGCACCGACGACATGGAGGCGGGCGAGTTCAGCCGCACGGTCGAGGCGCAGGGCGGCACCGACAACGCCTTCACCAGCCAGGATTACACCGGTTATTTTCAGCGCGTCGCGTCGGACCGCCTGGGCCTGATGATGAAGATGGAAGCCGACCGGATGCGCGACATCATCCTGACCGAGGACGAGGTCGCCACCGAACGGCAGGTCATCCTGGAAGAACGCGCGCAACGCACCGACAGCAGTCCGAACGCCCTCTTTGGCGAGATGCGGACGGCGGCCCAGTACCTGAACCATCCCTACGGCATCCCGATCATCGGATGGCGTCACGAGATGGAGGGGCTGACGCGGGAAGACGCACTGGCCTTCTATCGCACGTATTATGCGCCCAACAACGCCACGCTGATCGTCGCGGGCGATGTCACCCCGGAAGAGGTGCGCGCCTTGGCGGAAGAGCACTACGGCCCCCTTGAGCCGACAATCGACCTGCCGGAACGGACCCGCCCGAGCGAGCCGCCGCAGATCAGCGCGCGACACCTCGAAATGGCCGACGAACGTGTATCCAACCCTTACGTCCTGCGCACCTATCTGGCCCCGGAACGCGATGCCGGTGATCAGGCCGAGGCCGCGGCCCTGACCATCCTGGCCGAGGTTCTGGGCGGATCCTCCGCGACGTCCCTGATGGGCCGCGTGCTGGAACAGGAAGAGAGCGTCGCGCTCTACACCTCCGCATTCTACGACGGGGTTCAGCTGGATGACACGACCTTTGGGCTTCTGGTCATGCCGACGCCCGGACGTTCGCTCGAGGAGGCGGAGGCGGACATCGACCGCATGATCGACTCAATCCTCGAAAACGGGATCGATGCCGCTCAGCTGGACCGCATCAAGACGCAGGTCAGAGCCGCGGAAATCTATGGCCGCGACAGCCTGCAGGGCCGCGCCCGCACCTATGGCGTGGCGGTCACGTCGGGCCTCACGGTTCAGGACGTCGCCGACTGGCCCCGCGCCCTCGAGGCGGTGACCGAAGACGACATCCTCGCCGCCGCCCGTCGGTTGTTCGATCCGGCGCGCTCCGTGACCGGGTACCTGTCCAAACCTGCCCCAGCCACTTCGGAGGCCGACCAATGATCCGCCTGATCCTTGCCCTTTTCGCGCTCATGATGCCCCTCAAGGCCATGGCCGCGGTCGACATCCAGGTCGTCACCTCGCCCGGTGGCATCACCGCCTGGCTGGTCGAGGAGCGTTCGATTCCCTTCGTCGCGATGGATATCCGGTTCAACGGGGGTGCAAACGAAGATGCACCGGAAAAGCGCGGTGCGACCTATCTGATGATGGGCCTGCTGGAAGAAGGTGCCGGTGAGCGCAACAACCAGGAATACGCCGAGGCCGCCGAAGCGCTGGCCACCGTGATCGAATTCGACGCCAACAGCGACACGGTTTCGGTCAGCCTTCAATTCCTGACGGAAAACAGGGATGCCAGCGTCAACCTGCTGCGCGATGCCCTGCTGGATCCGACGTTCGATCCCGTGGCGGTCGAACGGGTGCGCGAACAGGTTCTGGCCGGTCTTGCCGCCGACGCGCGCGACCCCGAAGAGATCGCGGGCAAGACGCTGGCCGGTCTGGCCTTTCCGGGCCACCCCTATGGCACACCGATCGAAGGTTCGCCCGAGACCGTTGCCGCGCTGTCCATTGACGACCTGCGCCAGGCACATGCTCGCGCCCTGACCCGTGACCGCGTCGTTGTCGGCGTGACCGGCGACATCAGCGCCGAAGAGCTTGGCCCGCTCCTGGACCACCTTCTTGGCGACCTGCCGACCTTTGACGGCGTTCCCGTCGGTCGCGCGGACTACCGTCTTGGTGGCGGCATCACCGTGGTCGATTTCCCGTCGCCGCAGTCGGTCGTCCTGTTCGGACATGAGGGCATCGCCTTCGATGATCCGGACTATTTCCCGGCCGCCCTTCTGAACCAAGTGCTCGGCGGCGGTGGCTTTGCCTCGCGGCTCATGACCGAGGTGCGCGAAAAGCGCGGGCTGACCTATGGCATCGGCACTTACCTGGCGTCCAACGATCTGGCCGAGCAGTTTCTGGGCCAATTCTCCTCGTCCAACGACAAGACCGCCGAAGCCATCGCCCTCGTACGCGAGGAATGGGCCCGGATGGCCGCCGAAGGGATGACCGAGGCGGAGTTGGACACCGCCAAGACCTATATGACCGGTGCCTATCCCTTGCGGTTCGACGGCAACAGCCGGATCGCGTCGATCTTGGCGGGCATGCAGACCCTGGGCCTATCGCCCGACTATATCGCCACCCGCAACGACCGGGTCGATGCAGTGACCCTCGACGACATCAAACGTGTCGCGGCCCGCCTGCTGCGGTCCGACGACCTGCATTTCGTCGTGGTCGGGCAGCCCAACGACCTTGAAAGCGGCAGCTTCTGATCGACGGCTGACTCTGGCAGAATCGGCGGCGCCCATGCTAGGTTTCGTGGCATGGGCGCAAACGACCGCAATATGATCCTTCCCCGCATCCGTCAACTGGACGAGGGGGCCGTCAATCGCATCGCCGCGGGCGAGGTGGTCGAGCGCCCCGCGTCGGCGGTCAAGGAACTGGTCGAGAACGCGCTCGATGCCCGCGCGACCCGCGTCACCGTCGACATCGCCGACGGCGGGCGCACCCTGATCCGGGTCACCGACGACGGCCACGGGATCGATCCCGACGACCTTCCCATGGCGTTGTCCCGCCATGCGACCAGCAAGATCGACGGCAGCGACCTTCTCAACATCCATTCCTTTGGTTTCCGGGGCGAGGCCCTGCCGTCCCTCGGGGCGGTCGGCCGCCTGACCATCACGTCGCGCGCCCAGGGCAGCGACGGGGCCGCCACCATCCACGTCTCCGGCGGGCGAATCGATGCTCCACGGCCCGCCGCCCTGCGCCAGGGCACCGTCGTCGAATTGCGCGACCTGTTCCATGCCACGCCCGCCCGGCTGAAATTCCTGAAATCCGAACGCTCCGAGACGATGGCGGTCACCGACGTGATCCGCCGTCTCGCCATGGCGGAACCGGGCGTCGCCTTCGCCCTGCGCGACATCAGCGACGGCGGTGAACGGATCCTGTTCCGCGCCGATGCCGCCGCCGACATGACCGGACGGATGGCCGCGATCCTGGGACGGGCGTTTACCGACAACGCGATGTCCATCGATGCGGAACGCGACGGCTTCCGTTTGACCGGGCTGGCGGGCCTGCCGACCTATTCCAAGGGCAATTCGGTCAGCCAGTATCTCTTCGTCAATGGCCGCCCGGTCCGGGACAAGATGCTGACCGGCGCCCTGCGCGGGGCCTATGTCGACGTGCTGGCGCGCGACCGACATGCCGTCGCCGCTCTTTTCGTGACCTGTGATCCCGAACTGGTCGACTGCAATGTCCACCCCGCCAAGACCGAGGTGCGGTTTCGCGACGCTGGCATCGTACGGGGCCTGATCGTCTCGGGCCTGCGCCATGCCTTGGCGGGCGCGGGCCACCGCAGTGCGACGACCACCGCCGAAGCCACCTTGGGTGCGATGCGCCCCGGACGCCCCACAGCCCCCGTCTATCAGATGGACAGGCCCAGTCAGCAGGCGCGCGCCGCATCCTATTCGGCCCAGATGCCCGGCTTCTCCGAAGCGCCGTCGGCCCGGATGGAAGACTCGGTCGCGCCCGACGATGCCGCCACGTCGGCCCCGCTCGGGGCCGCGCGCGCGCAGTTGCACGAAAACTGGATCATCGCGCAGACCGAAACCGGGATCGTGATCGTCGATCAGCACGCCGCCCACGAACGCCTGGTCTATGAGCAGCTGAAGGCCCAGATGCGCGACCGGGGTGTTGTCGCCCAGGCCCTCCTGATCCCCGATGTGGTCGAGGTCGGGCCTATGGCCGATCTGCTGCTCTCGCTGGACCTGTCCCGCCTTGGCCTGTCGCTGGAACCCTTCGGCCCCGGCACGGTCGCGGTCCGCGAGACGCCGGCGATCCTGGGCAACGTATCGGCCGAGGTATTGATCCGCGATATCCTCGACGAACTGGAGGAGAGCGATGGTGCGGACCCGCTGTCGCTGCAATCCCGGCTCGACGCGATCCTGAGCCGGATGGCCTGTCACGGGTCGGTCCGGTCGGGTCGCCGCATGTCCGCGCCCGAAATGAACGCCCTGCTGCGCGAGATGGAGACGACGCCGAACTCCGGCCAGTGCAACCACGGGCGACCGACCTATGTCGAACTGAGGCTTTCCGATATCGAACGGTTGTTCGGTCGCACATGACGCTGAACCTGGCCGATCCGACCACCTTGGCCGCCCTGTTCGGCGGGATTGTCCTGCTGATCCTGCTAGCGGTTCTGTGGTCCGTGACGTCCCGCCTGCGCGATCTGACCCATGCGCAGGCGCAGTTGACGGGCGGGCTTGCCGGCCTGACCCAGGCGCACCACCGGGCCGAGACACAGGTCGGCGCGGCCCTGGGCGAAAGTGCCGCCCGCACGGCTCAGACCCTGGGCGCGTTGCAGGAGCGGCTGGCCGTCATCGACGCCGCCCAACAGAAGATCGAGGCGCTTTCGGGCGATGTCCTCGGCCTGCAGGACATCCTGTCGAACAAGCAGACGCGCGGCGCCTTCGGGGAAATCCAGCTCCGCGACCTGGTGACCAAGGCGCTGCCGCCCGATGGGTTCACCTGGCAGGCCCAGTTGTCGAACGGGCGGCGGGCCGATTGCCTGATCCACATGCCCGACCCGCCCGGACCGCTGGTCATCGACGCCAAGTTCCCGCTCGAGGCCTATGAGGCGCTGATCTCCGACCCCAAGGATGCGCGCGCCGTCACCGCCTTCCGCGCGTCCGTGCGCACCCACATCCGCGCCATCGCCGACCGCTACATCCTGCCCGGTGAAACGGCGGAGGGAGCCTGCCTGTTCCTGCCGTCCGAGGCGATCTATGCCGAACTTCACGCCAACCATGCCGAAGTCGTGCGCGAGGGGTTCGCCCTGCGGGTCTGGATCGTCTCGCCCACGACCTGCATGGCGACGCTCAACACGTTGCGCGCGATCCTCAAAGACCACCGGATGCGCGAACAGGCAGGCGAGATCCGCCAGGCCCTCGCCGCGCTGCACCGCGATGTCGAGCTGATCGGCGAGCGGGCGGCTAAGCTGTCGACCCATTTCGATCAGGCCCGCCGCGACGTGGAGGGGCTGACCGTCGCCGCCGAACGGGCGGGCAAGCGTGCCGACAAGCTGGAGGCCTTCGACTTCGCCAAGGAGCCCGAGCGCCCACGCCTCGCCCCGGTGATCCGCCGTGGCTAAGCCCGATCGACCATGCTAGGCGCAGCGCCATGAGCCAGCTTCCCACCAAGGCCGATATCCTTCAGTGGATTTCCGACAATCCGGCCCTCACCTCCAAACGCGACATCGCCAAGGCCTTCGGCATCAAGGGCGCGGCCCGGATCGACCTGAAGCGCATCCTGCGAGAGCTGGAGGCCGAGGGCCATCTGACCAAGCGCAAACGTTCTTACGACGATCCGGAGCGATTGCCGCCGGTCGCCGTCGTGCGCGTCGTCGGCACGGACGCCGATGGCGACCTGTTTCTGGGCCCCCACGACTGGACGGGAGACGGGCCCGAGCCGCGTATCCTCTTCGTGCCCAAAGACGGCGATCCGGCCCTGGCCCCGGGCGACCGCGTGCTGGCCCGCCTGACCGAGATCAAGGACGCCGATCACAGCCATGAAGGCCGCCTGATCCGCAGGCTGTCGACCGGGCCGCAGCAGATCCTCGGCGTGTTCCGCGCAACCTCCGAAGGCGGGCGCATTCAGCCTATCGACAAGGGCAACGACAAGGATTGGATCGTCCCCGCCGGTGCGACGGACGGGGCCCGCGACGGCGAATTGGTCGAAGCCGAGCAAGCGGGGCCGAAGGCGCGCATGGGTCTGCCCCGGGCCAAGATCACGAAACGACTGGGCGATCCGGGGGCGGCCAAAGCGGTCAGCCTGATTGCGATCCACCAGCACGGGTTGCGCGACAGCTTCCCCGCCGACGCCCTGGCCGAGGCCGAAGCGGCCACGCCTGCGCCCCTTGGCGACCGCACCGACCTGCGCGATCTGCCGCTGATCACCATCGACCCGGCCGATGCGCGCGACCGCGACGACGCCTGCTTTGCGCAACCCGACGACGATCCGGCGAACCCCGGCGGCCATATCATCTGGGTCGCCATCGCGGATGTCGCGCATTACGTGACACCCGGCAGCGCGCTGGACGTCGAGGCTCGGGCGCGCGGCAATTCGACCTATTTCCCGGATCGCGTCGTGCCGATGTTGCCCGACGCCCTGTCCGGTGACCTCTGTTCGCTGCACGAACATGTGGAACGCGCCTGTCTTGCCGTTCGCATCGTCATCAACGCGGCGGGAGAGAAGATCAGTCACCGCCATCTGCGCGGGCTGATGACATCGCGCGCCAGCCTGCACTACGACGAGGTACAGGACGCCATCGACGGCACCGCCAACGACAAGACCGCGCCCTTGCTCGACGGCGTTTTGCGCCCGCTTTACGCGGCCTACGAGGCCCTGAAACTGGCGCGGGACCGGCGGCAGCCGCTGGATCTGGACCTGCCGGAACGCAAGATCGTGCTGGATGACGACGGCACCGTCACATCCGTCGCCTTCCGCGACCGACGCGATGCGCACCGGCTTATCGAGGAGTTCATGATCCTCGCCAATGTCGCCGCAGCAGAGGAACTGGAGCGTTTGCGCACCCCGCTCCTCTACCGCGTCCACGAGGAGCCGGAGGCCGACCGGATCGACGCCCTGCGCGAGACGGCGCAGGCCAGCGGTTTCGCTCTGGCCAAGGGGCAGGTCATGCGGACGGCCACCCTGAACAAGCTGCTCCATGATGCCGCCGGGACGGAGCTATCGGAACTGATCTCGATGTCGACGCTCCGGGCCATGACGCAGGCCTATTATGGCGCGCAGAACATGGGGCATTTCGGATTGGCCCTGCGCAGCTATGCGCATTTCACCTCGCCCATCCGGCGCTATGCCGACCTGATCGTGCACCGCGCGCTGATCACCGCGCATGGGTGGGGTGACGACGGGTTGAGCGCCTGGGATATCGAGAACCTGGACGCGACCGCCAAGGCCATCAGCGAGGCGGAACGCCGGTCGATGATCGCAGAGCGCGACACCAACGACCGGTATCTTGCGGCCTTTCTGGCGGACAAGGTCGGCGCCGATTTCGCGGGTCGCATTTCAGGCGTGCAGGCCTTCGGCGTGTTTGTGAAACTGGACGAGACGGGGGCCGATGGCTTGATCCCGGTGCGCTCGCTCGGGGCGGAATACTTTCGCTTTGACCGCGACGATCAGGTTCTGACGGGCACCGACAGCGGGATGGTCATCGGTCTGGGGCAACGGGTCACGGTGCGGCTGGCCGAAGCGATTCCGGTGACCGGCGGCCTGGTGTTGGAGCTTTTGTCGCTCGAGGGAGAGCCGATGCGTCCGCGCGGGCGGCCCAAGTCCGGCAAGCGCGGTGGTCCCCCCAAGCGCAAGTTCAAGAAGGCCCCGAGACGGCGCAAGTGATCGGGTCTGGTCACCGCGCTCGGGTCGGCTAGGATCGGATCATGAACCGTTTCCTGATTTGCGTTGCCCTTCTCTGCTCGACCTGTCCGGCCCAGGCGCAGGACCGCCCCGCCCCGCGACCGGAATTGGTCGAGGTGGGGGTCGACGGATTCCCCGCTTGGCTGGATGCGTTCCGGGCGCGCGCGCGCGGTGCGGGCATCGAGGACGCGGTACTCGACCGTGCCTTCGCCGATATCTCCTACCTTCCCGACGTGATCCGGCTGGACCGGCGGCAGTCGGAGTTCACCAAGACGATCTGGGAATACCTGGCCACGGCGGTCAGCGACGAACGGATTCGCAGCGGGCGCAAATCCATCGAGACGCACCGCGCCGCCCTCACCGCGATCGAGGCGGAATTCGGCGTCGAGATGGAAATCGTGACCGCGATCTGGGGGCTCGAGAGCAGCTACGGCGCGGTCCGGGGCGATGTTTCGACCCTGTCGGCCCTCGCGACGCTCGCATCCGATTCGCGGCGGGGCGACTTTTTCGAGGCGCAACTTCTGGACGCCCTGCGCATTCTGCAAACGGGTGAAGCATCCGTGGCGGCCATGCGTGGCAGTTGGGCGGGCGCCATGGGGCACACGCAATTCATGCCGACGTCTTACCAGGAGCATGCTGTCGATTTCACCGGGGACGGGCGGCGCGACATCTGGGGTCGTGATCCCATAGACGCCCTCGCCTCGACCGCCGCCTATCTGAAAGCGTTTGGCTGGACGAAGGGGCAGCCTTGGGGGGCCGAAGTTGTCCTGCCCGCGGGGTTCGATTTTCGTCTGACCGGAGAGCGTGTGGTCAAGTCGCCGGATGAGTGGACAGCACTTGGTGTCCGGACGGTTTCGGGCGACCCGGTCCCGCAGGGCGGCCCCGCCTCGATCCGCGTTCCGGCGGGGCACAACGGCGCGGCCTTCGTCACCTTCGGCAATTTCATGGTGATCGAACGCTACAACACCGCCGACGCCTATGTGATCGCCGTCGGCCACCTGGCTGACCGCCTGGCCGGAGGCCCCGCGATTGCGGCCGGATGGCCCGACGCGGACCGGGCGCTGAGCTATGACGAACGGATCGACCTTCAGATCCTGCTGCGCGACCTCGGGTTCGATCCGCTCAAGATCGATGCCAAGATCGGGCCGGACACGCTCGACGCGATCCAACGTTGGCAAGCCGCCAACAGCTTGCCCGCCGATGGCTATGTCAATGTTGACCTTCTGCAGATGCTGCGCGAGCAGTCGTCCAACTAGCGGCGGATATTGCCTGCCCTGCGATTGGCCGCCCCTTGATCGTTCCGGTCTTCGGCCATGCGGCGTTTCATGCGGTCCAAAACATCCGAAGACTGTCGGGCAAGGCTGCGAACCTCTTCCGCGATCACCTGAAAGGCGCGCCCGGATTCGCCGCCCGCACGGGCCGCTTCGACCGAAGCATTGATCGAGATCAGACCGATCATCCGGCCGATCCGCACCATTTCGGTGAGCATTCCATCGACCATCGCCGCCTTTTCGCCCATCTGCATCATGCGCGAATTGGCGTCTTCGTCCGCATATTTGGTCAGAACATCGATGATGAAGTAGATGGCGGGCAAGACGGCCGTTCGCGCATGGTGACAAAGGTCCAGCGCCTTGGCGCGCGTCAACTCTTGCGGGGTTGAGGGCAGGGCCTTGAGATCGTCGACGAAGCCGGTCACGACCCGTCTTTGGACCGCAATTTCATCAATTGACCCAAGAAATGGCGCGACCTTGATCTTCTCGGCGATGGCGGCGGCATAGGATTTCTGAAACTCGTGCAGTTCTTTCCAAAGGGCGTCACGTTCGGCCTCGGTCTCTGCCGTTGCGCAGGAAACTGCCAGAATCCCGATGGTGAGGGCATGGCTACGGCACGGTCCCAGAAGGGCGACAAGCGCCGGCACTTTCTCGGCGATCATGGAATGCGTGGGCGCGGCCGCCACCCCGGCGGTTGGGGTCATCATGTTCATCGGGGCGATCCTTTCGTTTCACCGCCCCGATACCATCCGATCTCTTGCGATTCCCTTAACCCGCGTGGCGCGCCGGGGCCTGCAATGCAGAAAAGCCGTAGTGGCGAAGCCAGCGCAAATCGCTGTCGAAAAAGGCCCGTAGATCGGGAATGCCGTATTTCAGCATCGCGATCCGGTCGATGCCCATCCCGAAGGCGAACCCCTGCCACTCTGCGGGGTCGATGCCGCCAGCAGCCAGAACCTTGGGGTGCATCATGCCGGACCCCAGGATCTCCATCCAGTCGTCGCCTTCACCGAGTTTCAGCGTCCCGCCCTCCCAACTGCACCGGATGTCGACCTCGGCCGAGGGTTCGGTGAAAGGAAAATGCGAGGCCCGGAAGCGCAGTTCGATCGCATCGACCTCGAAGAAGGCACGGCAGAATTCCTCGAGGCACCATTTCAGGTTGGCCATGGAAATGTCGCGGTCAATGGCCATCCCCTCGACCTGGTGGAACATCGGCGTATGCGTCTGGTCATAGTCGGCGCGATACACCCGACCCGGCGAGATGGTGCGGATCGGGGCGCCCTGCGCTTCCATCGACCGTATCTGAACGGGGCTGGTGTGGGTCCGCAGCACATGGGGCGGCCGGTTGTCACCATCGGCGCGCGCCATGTAGAAGGTGTCCATCTCGGCCCGTGCCGGGTGATGGCCGGGAATGTTGAGCGCGTCGAAATTGTACCAGTCGGTCTCGATCTGCGGTCCTTCGGCGACGGCAAACCCCATGTCGGCAAAGATCGCCGTAACTTCTTCGGTGACCTGACTGACGGGATGGATGCTGCCTTGGCGACGCGCCCGCACGGGCAGGGTCACGTCCAGCCATTCGGCGCGCAGACGTTCGTCCAGCGCCGCATCCTCGAGCCCGGCCTTGCGGGCGGCAAGGGCGGAATTGATCTCGTCCTTGAGGGCGTTCAGGGCGGGGCCGACCTGCTGACGCTCCTCGGGAGACATCTTGCCAAGCTCGCGCATTTTCAGCGCGATCTCACCCTTCTTGCCGACGGCAGCCAGGCGAACGTCTTCGAGGGCGCTCTCATCGGCGGCGGCGAGGATCTGACCCAGGTATTTCTCGCGCAGATCGTTCATCGTGCACCTCTTTTCTGCTTGGCGCAGGCCATACGACTTGCGCGCGGCGAAGGGAAGGTGCGGTTACTCGCCCGGGACGTTGCCCGGACCTTTCCGCCAGCGTTTGGCCAGCGGATAGAGGAACTGCCGCCAATAGCCGCGCGGGACGGTATCGCCGACAACGCCGTAAGCCTCGGGCCAGGCGTCCTTGGGCAGATGGTGCGTGCCGAAAAGCCAGTCATAAATCGGGAAATGCGAGGCATAGTTGATGTCGATCGCATCCCGGTCGCTGCCATGGTGCCAGTGATGAAAGCGCGGCGTCACGAAGAAGCGTTCCAGACCCCGGAAGTTCCAGCCAATATTGGAATGGATGAAACTGGAGTAGAAATAGACCACCAACAGATAGCCCTGAATCGCTTCGGGCCGGAAGCCAAGCGTCAGCATCGGCAAGGCGCTGAAACTGCGCAGGATCATGATCTCGGCGAAATGCATCCGCGCCCCGGCAAGCCAATCCATCTTCTTGGTCGAATGGTGGATCGCGTGGAAGTTCCACAGGAACGGGAAGGTATGAAAGGCCCGGTGGACCCAATATTGCACGAAATCCGTCGCCAGCATGATGAAGGCGACCTGAACCCAGAACGGCAGGTCGGTGATATAGCTGCGGATATCGTCCAGGGCGAAGCTGGCGTTCACGTAGTTGGCCGGGGTCAGGGTGACGAAATTGAAGATCTGCACCAGCATCGAGCTGACGAGATAATAGAACATGTCTTCCTGCCATTCGGCGCGCAGGACGGTCTGATCGCCCCGCGCCGGGAACATGCGCTCCAGCGGGATGAAAAGGAAACCGATGACCAGAACGTTCACGATGAAATAGTCGAGACCGAAATAGAGGCTGATCGCGGGGCCACCCTGCGGTGTATGCGTCGCCATGAGCGAGGCAAGGACCGAGACCCCGAGGGCGGTCCACCCGAGCGTCTTCTGGCGACTGAGGATCAGCGACACGAGGGCGAGCGCATAGCCCGCCAAGAGGACACCACGCAGGACCACCAGCGTCAGCCCGCCTTCGTGCAGCATGGCGAGTTCCGGATAGGACAGGGTTTCGGGATACCAGCGGACAAGCACCAGCAGCAGGCCGGCAAGGGCGGCGACGAGGGCAAGCGATCCGGACAACCACCCGCTTCCCAGGGGTCTCTGGTCGCGGGGCATTTCCAGCTGTGCTTTCAGGGCCTTAAGGATCGCCATGGCCTGTCTCCGTATCAACGGCGCCAGACAGTCACATCCTTACGGCGAAAAGAAGGAAAACAACGAGATGGACGTGCTTATTCCGCCGCCTGAATCGCCCGTGCCACGGCGCGGCCGATCAGGGCAGAGGCGCGCGGGCTCGGGTGGATCAGGTCGCGCGCATAAAGCGAGCGGTCCGAGGCGTCGATCACATCGCCCGCGTCGAGAAAGACAAGCCCCGGATCGCGCGCCGCCAGCTCTGCGAAGCGTCTGTTCATGATGTCGAACTCGGGTTGGCAGGGCGTGAACCCGGTCGCCGCCGCTTCAGCCCCATCATAGTAGCCGACGAAAAGCACCTTCGCGCCGCTGGCCCGGATCGTCGCGATCAGGTTCGGGATGTCGCCCGTCAACCGCGGCCCGATCAGGCCATCGCGCGTCGCGGCCGCAGCGGGTGTGGCGCAGGTCGGGCGGATATCGTTGCCGCCCCCGGTCAGGATGACCCAGTCCCAATCGCCGCCCCGCCACTGTCGGGTGATGTCAAAGCCGAGGGCCGCCGCCGCCCCGTTCGGGTTCGTCACATGCGCCGCCGATTGCGCGCCATCCACCACGGGGCGGTTCAGCGTCTGGCCGACGACCTCGGGAATGCCCTGGTTGCCGTTCCAGGCCATGATGCTGTCCCCGATGGCCAGGATGGCGCGGTCCGACGGCGGGGTCGCCGCGACGCAGGCGGTCAGGATCAGGGGCAGAAGGGTAAGAAGGCGCATGGGAACTCCGGTGACGTGGGTCTTCCGGTCAACTTGCGCCGAACCGAATGGGTTTCAACCGGGATGCGGGTCGACGCCGCGTCCCTTGAGCTTGGCTGCGTTGCCGGTATCCTCTGCGGCATGGCTACTGCCGATCAGCAGATCATAGGGCTCTATCGCCGCCACGCAGAGGCCTGGGCCAGGCGTCGCACGCGGCTCGGGGCGGAAAAGCTGTGGCTCGACAGGTTTCTGGGACATCTGCCGCAATCGCCCTCGATCCTCGATCTTGGCTGTGGCTCCGGCGATCCGGTCGCGCGCTATTTTCTGGCCTGTGGCGCAACCGTGACGGGGGTCGATACCTCGCCCGAACTGCTCGCCATCGCGGCACAGACCGTGGCGGACGCGGAGTGGCACATCGCGGACATGCGCACCCTGGACCTCGGGACGCGATTTGACGGCATTCTGGCGTGGAACAGCTTCTTCCACCTCACCCCCGAGGATCAGCGCCGGATGTTTCCCATCTTTCGACGACATGCGGCGACCGGCGCGGTCCTGATGTTCACCAGCGGAACGGGTCACGGAGAGGTCATCGGGCAGTTTGAGGGTGAACCGCTCTATCACGGCAGCCTCGATCCCGCCGAATACCGCGCGTTGCTCGACCGGAACGGGTTCGATGTGATGCGCCATGTCGTCGAAGACCCGGTCTGCAATCAGCAGACCATCTGGCTTGCCCGCCTGCGAAACGCGGGCTGAAACGAAAAAGGGCCGCCCCAGCGGACGGCCCCTTCGAAAGTCGTGATGCGTCGCTTACGCGGCAGCCTTGGCCTGATCCACGATGGCCGCAAAGGCCTCGGGCTCATGCACGGCCAGATCGGCCAGAACCTTGCGGTCGACCTCGATCCCGGCCTTCGACAGCGCGTTGATGAAACGCGAATAGGTCATGTCGGCATCGTGGGCGCGGACGGCGGCGTTGATCCGCTGGATCCACAGGGCGCGGAAGTTGCGCTTGCGATTCTTGCGGTCGCGGGTGGCGTATTGGTTCGCCTTGTCGACGGCCTGTGCGGCGACCTTGAAGGTCGTGGAGCGACGGCCATAATAGCCTTTCGCAGCAGTCAGGACCTTCTTGTGACGGGCGTGGGTGACCTTACCGGAGGTTACGCGGCTCATGCTATCTCCTCCTTATCGATCGTAGGGCATGAAGCCCTTGATGATCTTGGCATCAGGGGCGGACAGGGTCGTGGTGCCACGGGCATCACGGATGAACTTGCGGGTACGTTTGATCATGCCATGGCGCTTGCCGGCCTGACCGGCGAGCACTTTGCCCCCGGCCGTGATCTTGAAGCGCTTCTTGGCGCTCGACTTGGTCTTCATCTTGGGCATTTCATGTCTCCTTCTTCATCGCACGACTCGGCATCCCAATCGCCGGACGTGCGGGTATTCGAGCGCGCCGTGTAGCGGGGATGCGCCGGGCTGGCAAGGGGCGGATCGACGGGGCGGCAACGGCATAGGCCGCCGCCTCAGCGCAGGACCCGCGCGACCATCTCGACGAAGGCTTCGGGCACCGACAGCCAGTCAAAGGCCTCGCGGTTCACTTCCCAGATCCAGAAGAACAGAACCAATCCCAGGATCAGCGACCCGAGCGAGATGACCGAAAACCGCCGTTCCGCCCATCCCGAGAACAGCCCCGTGACGCCAAGACCGCTCACCACGGTGGCCACGACCGTCAGGACGGCTGCGTCGCCCGGATCGGGAAGCCCAAGGTCCGGCACGGGCGGCAGGCCCGCCCACCAGTCCGAGAGGTCAGACAGGACGGCGGCGAGCCAGTCCATCTCAGTCGGCGTCGGCGCCGAAGATCAGCCGCTCGTCACATGGGGCGACGCGCAGGATGTTCGTGGACCCGGGCTGATTGAAGGGGATGCCCGCCATGACGACAACCTGATCGTCGGCTTCGGCGAACCCATTCGCCTTGGCCGCCCGAACGGCGGATACAACGGCCAGCTTGAACCGCTCGACCGGTTGGGTCAGCACGCAATGGCACCCCCAGCTCAGAACCATGCGGCGCGCCGTGACCGTGACGGGGGTCAGGGCGATGATCGGGACGCGCGGGCGCTCGCGGCTGACCTTGTAGGCCGTGGACCCCGAATGCGAGAACACGCAGATCGCCTTGATGTCCGTCGTCTCGGCGATTTCGCGGGCGGCGGCGACGATGCCATCGGCGGTCGACGACCGGTTCGCGGTGCGGCTGGCCTCGATGATGTCGCGGTAGGTGCTGTCGGATTCCACTTCCATGGCGACGTTGTTCATCGTCTGGACGGCCTGAATCGGATAGCTGCCCGCTGCCGATTCCGCCGACAGCATGATCGCGTCTGTGCCTTCGTAGATGGCGGTCGCCACGTCCGACACCTCGGCCCGGGTGGGCATCGGGCTGTCAATCATCGACTCGAGCATCTGTGTCGCCACGATCACCGGCTTGGCGGCAGCGCGACACTTGCGCACCAGCCGCTTCTGGATCGGCGGCACCGCGTGGACCGGGCATTCGACGCCCAGGTCGCCCCGCGCGACCATGATGCCGTCCGACACGGCGAGAATTTCCTCGAAGGCTTCGACGGCGGCCGGCTTTTCGATCTTGGAGAGGATGGCGGCACGACCCTTGGCCAGGCCCCGCGCTTCCTCCACGTCGGCGGCGCGCTGCACGAAGGACAGGGCAAGCCAGTCGACGCCCAGTTCGCAGACGAATTCCAGATCCTTGCGGTCCTTGTCCGACAGGGCCGCCAGCGGCAGCACCACATCGGGGACGTTCACGCCCTTGCGGTTCGAAATCGTGCCGCCCGTCACCACCGTGCAATTGGCGAAGTCGGGGCCGCAATCCTCGACCTTCAGCCGCAATTTGCCGTCGTTGACCAGCAGGGTGGAGCCGGGCTTCAGCGCCTCGAAGATCTCGGTGTGGGGCAGTTGCACGCGGGTCGCATCGCCGGGTGTCTCGTCCAGATCGAAGCGGAAGGGCTGCCCCTCCTCGATCTCGGCGGACTCGCCCGCAAAGACACCGCAGCGCAACTTCGGCCCCTGAAGGTCGGCCAGAATGCAGATTGGGCGACCCGTGTCGCGTTCGATGTCGCGGATGATGTTGTGGCGGCCACGGATATCTTCATGGTCGCCATGGCTCATGTTGAGGCGGAACACATCGGCCCCCGCCTCGAACAGCGCGCGGATCGTGTCGTAATCGTTGGACGCGGGTCCGAGGGTTGCGACGATCTTGACGTTGCGATGGCGTCTCATGCGGGTGCGCTCCTTAGCTCGGATATGTTAGCGCTCGCACACTTGCCCGTTCGGGTCGGGTTCTGCAACAGCGCCGTTGCCTTGCGGGGACGCTAGCCGACGCTTTCGCAGGGGCCAAGAGCGGATCAATTCGGAATGCCGCATCCGAAGGCCAGACTTATCGCGGTTTGCCTTGATCCCGGGCGGCAGCGGGGCCATCTCGGGTGGTGTCAGGCGCTGCGGCCCATGCGCACCCGACCCGAAAGGATGATTCCGATGGATGACGACACCCGCACCAAGATCGAAGCCGCGGCCTTCCGGCGGCTACGCCAGCACCTTCTGGAAGATCGCCCGGACGCGCAGAACATCGACCTGATGAACCTGGCGGGCTTCTGTCGCAACTGCCTGTCGCGCTGGTACGGCGAGGCGGCGGCAGAGCAGGGCATCGACATGACCAAGGACGAGGCCCGGACGGTGTTCTACGGCATGCCCTTCGACGACTGGAAGGCCCAGCACCAAACCGAAGCGACGCCGGACCAGCAGGCGGCCTTCACCGAAAGCTTTGCACGGAACGTGGGAAAGGCTGACGGCTGACAGCAGTCACGCAGCTGTCACAGGTTATGATTTGGCCCTCTGCGGTCGCCGCATTATCTATCGGGTAAAGGAGGACCTCGTCATGAATGTCCGAACGATCCAGACCCTGACCGCCGCGGCCCTTGTCGCGCTCGCCATCACCCCGACGACGCTCTCGGCGCAAGGTGTGTTCATCGACGCCCCGACAAGCGCCACCTCGACCGCCGGCCTGAGCGGCCTGCGACGCGAGATCGCCCGCGAATTGCCGCGCTACGGCTATCGAGACGTGGACGTGCGGTCCCTGTCGAGCGGGCAGGTCGCGCATATCTACAACCTGCTTCATGCCGGCCGCTCGGGGAACGATACCCGCAACCTGATCGGCGGTGTCCTGCGACGCGGCCTTCTGCAACGCGGCATCGACCGCTTCACCCGATGAAAGGGGCGCTGACCGCACTCCTGGTGGCCGTCACGCTCGGTGGCGCGCCCGCTGCGGCGGCCCCGAATGCGCAACTGGTCGCATCGGTGCAACATCGGCTGAACGTCTTCGGCTTCGACCACGTCGACGCTGCGACCTTGACCACCCGTCAGATCGCGGCGCTGCACATGCAACTGCAGGGACGGGCCGGGTCGCTTTACGGCGCGAACTACATCCGCACGCGGCAACGCATTCAGGTGATCCTGGGTTGGGACTGACCCCGTCCGACGGGCAGCGGCACCTTGCCCTTGTCCGTCCCCTCCCCTAACAGGCGCGCGACTGACCTCAAGGAGTCGCCCATGTCGCGTCTCGTCATGAAATTCGGCGGAACCTCCGTCGCCAACCTCGACCGTATCCGCCGCGTCGCCAAACGCGTGGGCGTCGAGGTCGCGCGCGGTCACGAGGTGATCGTCATCGTCTCGGCCATGTCGGGCAAGACGAACGAGTTGGTCGGTTGGGTGACCGATGCCGCCGGTCCGTTCTATGACGCCCGCGAATACGATGCCGTCGTCTCCTCGGGCGAGAATGTGACGGCCGGACTTCTTGCGCTCGTGCTTCAGGAAAACGGGATCGACGCGCGCAGCTGGCAGGGCTGGCAGGTGCCGGTCATGACCACCTCGGCCCATTCGAGCGCCCGGATCGAGGATATCCCGACCGACAATTTCGATGCGCGCTTTGCCGAAGGCATGAAAGTCGCCGTCGTCGCGGGTTTTCAGGGCATCAGCCCAGAAGGCCGGATCACCACCCTGGGGCGCGGCGGGTCTGACACAACGGCCGTGGCCTTTGCCGCCGCTTTCGGGGCCGAGCGCTGCGACATCTACACAGACGTCGATGGCGTCTATACGACCGACCCCAGAATCACATCGAAGGCCCGCAAACTGGACCGCATCGCCTTCGAGGAGATGCTGGAACTGGCGTCGCTTGGCGCCAAAGTGCTCCAGACGCGGTCGGTCGAACTGGCCATGCGTTACAAGGTGCGCCTGCGGGTGCTGTCGAGCTTTGAGGAAATGGGCGACAATGCGGGAACGCTCGTCTGCGCCGAGGAGGATATCATGGAATCGAATGTCGTCGCAGGGGTCGCCTTCAGCCGGGACGAAGCCAAGATGACGTTGGTGTCGGTCGCCGACCGGCCCGGCGTCAGCGCCGCGATCTTCGGCCCCCTGTCCGAGGCCGCCGTCAACGTTGACATGATCGTCCAGAACATCGCCGAGGACGGCCGCACCGACATGACCTTCTCGCTTCCGGTGGATCAGGTGGCCCGCGCCCAGAAAGCCATGGAAGAAGCCAAGGCCGCCGGTGTCATCAACTTCCACGATCTGATCGCCGATACCGGGGTCTCCAAGGTTTCGGTGGTCGGCATCGGGATGCGGTCGCACACGGGTGTCGCCGCGCGGATGTTCAAGGCGCTGTCGGATGAGGGCATCAACATCCGCGTCATCACCACCTCCGAGATCAAGATTTCCGTCCTGATCGACCGCAAGTACATGGAACTGGCGGTTCAGGCGCTGCACGACGCCTTCGGTCTGGAAAGCGCCTGACCGGCGAACGTTCCGGCGCATTTTCGGAAAACCGCCATCGGATAACAACCGGCCGTTATGGTGTTGTTAAGACCTGCGGGGACAGTCTCGGGACATGCGATATGTTCCTCCTCTCCCCCTGTTCTGGCTGCTTGCCTGCGTCGGCCTCGCCCTCATGATGCCGGCCCTGATGACAGACCCAACACCGATGGTTGCTGCACACTAGGCGGCCGACCCCGGTATCTGCCCATTCCTTCGGCAGTCGCCTGCCGAGGGACCTGCCCTTGCGCGATTGACGCCACGGCCTCTCCCCTTCTGCTGATCCCTGCCCTATAGGTGTGCCGAGTGAGGGTAGGGGGCCGAGCGACAGATGGCAGCGCCGAAGGACAGTGACAGCCGCAGGCTTTTGCGGCGGCTTCAGGCCGTCATGGCAGAGGCGGCCGAAGGCCAGGAGCGTCTGGACAGGATCGTGAACCTGGTCGCGGAGTCCATGGCGACCGAGGTCTGCTCGATCTATCTGCACCGCGACGCCGAGACCTTGGAGCTTTGCGCGACCCAAGGCCTCAACCCGGCTTCGGTCCATGTGACCCGGCTTCGGGTCGGCGAGGGTCTGGTCGGGCGCGTGGCCCGCAGGGGGGCGCCGCTCAACACCGCCGACGCCCCGTCGACGACCGGGTTCCGCTACATGCCCGAGACCGGGGAAGAAGTGTATTCGTCGTTCCTCGGGGTGCCGGTCCAGCGTCTGGGCGAACGCCTTGGCGTTCTGGTGGTCCAGTCCAAGACCGCCCGCGAATTCTCCGAAGACGAGGTCTATGCCCTCGAAGTCGTCGCCATGGTGCTGGCCGAAATGACCGAGCTTGGTGCCTTCACCGGCGAGGGCGAGGCGCTCAAGCCGCGCCACAAGCAACAGGTGTTGATGCGCGGCGTGACCGGGCAGGAAGGTGCCGCTGAGGGTCTGGTCCATCTGCACGATCCGCGCGTCGTCATCACGAACCCCGTGTCCGACGACCCCGAGGGCGAATTGGTCCGCCTGCGCGAAGCCGTCGATAAGTTGCGCCTTTCGGTGGACCGGATGCTGACTGCCGCCTCGGGCGACCGCGAACAGACCGAGGTGATCGAAGCCTTCCGCATGTTCGCCTATTCGCGCAGTTGGCTGCGGCGGATGGAAGACGATATCGACGCGGGCCTGACCGCCGAGGCCGCCGTCGAAAAGGAACAGACCGCCGCCCGCGCCCGGATGAGCAAGGCTGACCCCTATCTGCGCGACCGGCTGGCGGATCTGGATGATCTGTCCAACCGCCTGCTCCGGATGCTGACCGGTCAGGGCCGCGACAGCGCGAACATGCCGGACGGGGCCGTCCTTGTGGCGCGCAACATCGGGCCGGGCGAGTTGCTGGAGTATGGACGCCGTCTCAAGGGCGTGGTCCTCGAAGAGGGGTCGGTCGGCAGTCACGCCGCGATCGTCGCACGTGCCTGGGCGATCCCGTTGGTCATTCAGGCCCAGGGCATTACGACCGAGGCGCTGTCGGGCGACACGATCCTGGTCGACGGTGATCAGGGCGTCGTCCACCTGCGCCCCGACGAGATGGTGCGCAACGCCTTCCGCGAAAAGCTGGCCATGGCGGCCCAGGCGCAGCAACGCTATGCCTCGATCCGCGAGACACCCTGCGTCACCCTGGATGGCACGCGGGTCGAGCTGATGATGAACGCGGGCCTGATGGCGGATCTGCCGTCGCTGGTTTCCTCCGGGGCCGAGGGCGTCGGCCTGTTCCGCACCGAATTGCAATTCCTGACCCGCAACAAGGTGCCGAAGCGCGGCGAATTGGCCAGTCTTTACGCGCGTGTCCTCGACGCGGCGGGTGACAAGCCGGTGGTGTTCCGGACGCTCGACATCGGGTCCGACAAGGTGCTGCCCTACATGAAAGCCACGGAAGAGCCGAACCCGGCGCTCGGCTGGCGCGCGATCCGCGTCGGCCTGGACAAGACCGGCGTGATGCGGATGCAGTTGCAGGCCCTGCTGCGCGCGACGAACGGTCGGCCCCTCCACGTCATGTTCCCCTTCATCGCCCAGATGGAGGAATTCCTGGAGGCCCGCGCACATGTAACAAAGGAGTTGCATCGCGAGCAAAGCCTGGGCCACAGCCTGCCCAGTTCGCTCCGGATCGGCGCCATGCTGGAAACGCCGTCGATGGCCTTCGCACCCCGGCGGTTCTTCGAAGAGGCGGATTTCATCTCGATCGGGGGTAACGACCTCAAGCAGTTCTTCTTTGCCGCCGACCGCGAGAACGAACGTGTGCGCCGCCGCTATGACACGCTGAACGTCAGTTATCTGTCCCTGATCGAGAAGATCGTGGATCGCTGCGCCGAAACCGGGACCCAATTGTCGTTCTGCGGCGAAGACGCGGGCCGCCCCGTCGAAGCGCTTTGTTTCGCTGCCATGGGGCTGCGGTGCCTGTCCATGCGCCCGGCGTCCATCGGGCCGGTCAAGCACATCCTGCTGCGCGCCAACCTGCCCGAGGTGCGCGAGGTCATCGCCGTCGCGCGGGAGTCCGGCGAGCAATCGGTCCGCCCTGCCGTGATGGACTACCTGCGGTCGCGCTGAGCTATTTGCGGCTCTTCTTCTGTATGCCCTTGATGGTCTTGCCCAGGGCCTTGTCGCGGCTTTTGCGTTCGGCCAGCGTCGCGGAATTGTGGGCATCCTCTGCGACCAGTTTCTGCCAGCGTTCCAGTCGCGCAGGATCAAGGTCGCCCGCTGCAATCCCGGCCTTGAGGGCGCAGCCCGGCTCGACCGTATGGCTGCAATCCGAGAACCGGCATCCCCCGGCCAGATCGGCCAGATCCGAAAAGACATCGGCAATGCCGTCTGCGGCATCCGTCATCTGCAGTTCGCGCATTCCGGGCGTGTCGAGAACGGCAAAGCCGCCCGACACCAGATGCAATTCGCGGCGGGTCGTCGTGTGCCGCCCCTTGTCGTCCCCTGTCCGCACGCCCTGAGTCTCGGCGGTCAGGGTGCCGGAGAGCGCGTTGACGAGCGTGGATTTCCCGACGCCGGACGACCCGAGGAAAGCGATCGTCCGCCCCGGCTTGCACCAGCCTGCCAATTGGGCGGCGACCTCCGCGGATTTTGCGTTGACCGCCAGAACCGGCACCATGTCCGAAATGGCGGCGGCCTCGGCCACGAATGTCGCCACATCCTCTGACAGGTCCGGCTTGGTCAGAAGAATCACGGGGTCGACCTCCGCTTCGAAGGCAAGGGCCAGATATCGCTCCAACCGCGCGACATTGAAATCCTGATTGCAGGAGGTAACGACGAAGGCCGTATCGATGTTTGCCGCGATCAATTGCACCTGCCTGTCGTGGCCGGCGGCACGGCGTTTGATCAGGCTCTTGCGGTCCAGCACCTCGGCCACGGCGGCCCGGTCCTCCTCCAGCAAGACCCAGTCACCAACCGCCAGATCCGAGACCAGCGGCAGGACCATATCGATCCCGTCACCCAGAAGATGGACGGTCGTGCGGTTGACCCGCGTCACCCGTGCGGGCGGCGTCCGGGTCAGGGCATCCGCATCGATCTGTTGCGCAAAGAAAGACTGCCAGCCCAACCGCGTCAGCATCGGAAGGGCGGGCGCGTCCATCGCAGTAGAAGGCGGAAGGAACGTGGAATAGTCCCGCACCATGGCAAAAGGCCCCGTATCGCCGCCGGATCGACGGCCCCTATCTGTTCGCAGATCGGCACGCCCATGGGAATGCCCTTTGCGATGGAGCGGCACACCGGCGGGTCAGACCTCTCCGACGCGCTCCAGCCGCAGCCTGGCGACATCTTCGTGGGCATCGGCATCGCGCTGTTCGCGCAGGCAGACCCGGACGAAGGACAGATGCGCCTCGACCGCTGCCTTGGCCCCGTCGGGATCGCGCGACTGGATGGCGGTATTGATGGCGCGGTGCTGCTCCAGCAGGGTGTCGCGCGTGGTGCGCTGCTTGAACATGATGGAGCGGTTGTAGAACACGCCCTCGCGCAGCAGGTCCATCATCGACCGCATCATGTGCAGCATGACGACATTGTGCGAGGCTTCGACGATGGCCATGTGGAACTCCGCGTCGAAACCGGCCTCTTCGGTGGGGTCGCGCTTGTCATGGGCCGCTTCCATCTTGCGGAAGATGGTGTCGATGATGGCGAGATCCGTGTCGGACCCCTTGGTGGCCGCACGCGACGCCGCAATGCTCTCCATGTCCTGGCGAAAGGCGATATAGTCCAGAAGAGCGTCTTCATGGGTGGCGAAGAGGCGGGTCAAAGCGGGCGAAAAGGCGTTGCCCAGAACATTCGCCACAAAGATGCCCGCACCGGCCCGGGTCGACAGAAGGCCCCTGTCGGTTAGCTCGGCAACCGCTTCGCGCAACGACGGGCGGGAGACGCCCAGACGTTCGGACAACTCCCGCTCGGCCGGAAGCCGGTCACCGGGGCGCAGCACGCCGCGCAGGATCAGATGCTCGATCTGACGGATCACCGCTTGGGCAAGCTTTGCGGATTCGACTTTCTGGAATGGCATGGGATCCCCGGCGCAATTGGTCAAAACATATGACCACATCGTCCGGAAAGGAACCGGAAATCGGCCCCCGCCCCGAAAGGCGAGGGCCGTGAACCGCCTAGCGGTTCGGCGTGATGATGATCTCGACGCGGCGGTTCTGCTGACGGCCTTCGGCGGTCTGGTTGGTCGCGATCGGCTGGCTTTCGCCCCGGCCGATGGGAACCACGCGGCTGCCCGAGACACCGGCCTCCAGCAGGACGCCGGCCACGGCACGGGCGCGCCGCTCGCTCAGATCCTGGTTGTAGGCGGCGGAGCCATCGCTGTCGGTATGGCCAAGCACCTGAACGGTGGTGTTGGGATACTGTTGCAGGTTCCGCGCCAGCGCCCGAATGTCGCCCTGAAGGTCGGGGCGCAGGTTGGCGCTGTCGGTGGCGAACAGGATGTCCTGGGGCATCGTCACAATGAGCTGGTCACCGGTATTGCGGATGGTGATCCGGTCATCGCCCAACTCCCGGCGCAGATCCGCAGCCTGACGGTCCAGCGACTGACCGATGCCGGCCCCCACCAGTCCACCGACGACGGCGCCCGCCGCGATCTCATCGGCACGGCTTCCGTCACCCAGTATCGCGCCTGCGGCGGCACCTACACCGGCACCGATCAAGGCGCCGTTGCGCGTGCGGTTCGGCTCACCGGGAGGGGAGGTGACGCAACCCGCAAGAAGAACGGCAGCGCCGAGGCTCAGGATGATGGGTTTGTTGAAAAGGGTCATGTCGATCTTTCCGAATTCTGCAGTTGTATATGGGCGACAACGCATGTGCGGCCCGCGCGTTCCACTTCTTGTCGCACCGGGGCGTCCGATGCGCGAAGCTCCGCTGCAGATGGTGCGAAGGACCGCCGATAGGCAATAACAATTCCGCGTGACGTGCCTGGACGGCGGATTTTACGCCTCTGCGCGACTGCTTTCCCAGGCCAGCATGGCCCGTTTGACCGGCAAACCCCAGTGATATCCCCCGAGACCGCCCGATTTGCGCAGGGCCCGATGGCAGGGGATCAGCCAGCTGACGGGATTGCGGCCCACGGCGGTGCCGACGGCGCGCACGGCCCTGGGGCTACCGACGGCGCCCGCGATCTGGGAGTAGGTCGTGACATGGCCCGATGGAATCCGCATCAGCGCCTCCCAGACCTTGATCTGGAAGGGCGCGCCGATCAGGTGCAGACGCGCCTCGCCACGCAGGTTCCCCAGGGCCACGGCATGGTCGGCAATCGCCCCGGCATCGGCCACGAAGTTTGCGGCGGGCCACCGGGCCGTCATGTCGGCCAGGGCGGCATCCCGCCCCGTCTCGGCCGCGAAGGCCAGCCCGCAGATTCCGCGATCCGTGGTCATCACCAGCATCTCGCCGAAGGGTCCGTCCAGCCAGCCGTGCCGGATGGTCAGCCCCGCCCCGCCCCGGGCATAGTCACCCGGCGACATCGCCTCCCACCGCAGGAACAGGTCATGCAGACGCCCGGTCCCCGACAGCCCGGTGCTCAGCGCCGTCTCGAGCAGGGTGAAGCGTTCCGACAACAGCACCTTGGCATGTCCAAGCGTCAGGTATTGCTGAAACCGCTTGGGGCTGACCCCGGCCCAAGCGCTGAAGACCCGCTGAAAATGGGCGGGCGACAGGTTCATTTGAGCGGCCAGTTCTTCGAGCGATGGCGGCGCATCGGCCCGCGCATCGATCACGTCGATCGCCCGCCGCATGAGGGCGTAGTGATACGCCTGATCGGCGGCATCGGGGGCGGGGCTCAGGTCGGTGGCGGGCATGGGTCTTCCCTCGTCTGGGTGCCCCTATCCTATGACCCGACCGATGCCGCGACGACCCGCTTCTTGCGGGAAAAGCCGATGACCGGTTTCGGAGCGGATCAAGGCCTGTGCCTCTGCGGCGCGCAGACAGCGCCGCGCGGCCCTGCGGTGGCCGGCAGAAAGGTCGCAGCACAGATCGCCGGGCACCGACAGACCGGCCAGAGCCGCCGAATTGTCCCCCAGGAAAAGGCTTTCGGTCCAGATGCCATTCGCCCGGACCACGCAATGCCGATCAAGAAGCAGATGATGGAAACGGCCGGTTCGGGGCAGATGCAGCAACGTGACACCCGGCAAGCCAAGCAGATGACGGGCGGCGGCAAAGACCTCGGATACGCCGAACATCATTTCGCCCAGACCACTGCGCAGCAGAAGGCGATGATGCGGAGACACGACAAGCGCAGCCCCTTGGGGCTGACCCGGAAGGGCCCCGGCAGCGATGCGAAATGCAGGGGCGTTTGGCGCCCCCACCCCGCCGACCCACCGAACGGGCAACGGCCCGCCGTCCAGGGTCACCACCTGATCCCCGGGGCGTAGCCACTCCACCGGAACTGCGCCCCCCGCCGTCTCGATCCGGGTGCCCGGGGCGAAGCAGGCAACGCTTTGCGCTTCGTATTCGGCATAGGTCATCCGCGTATCGGCGCCATCCCTGCTCAGCAGGGAATTGTCGATATCGTCGCCGCCGATGAAGGTATAGGTCACCCCCGGCTGGAGCGGTTGCGACGGCGAATAGCCGATGTGCTGTCCCCTGATCTCGATTCGGTCGATATAGATGGTCGTCCCGTCCGGGGCGCGCAGGATGGCATATTCCTCGCCATAGATCTTGCCGGACGCCACGAGCGTGCCATCGGGGCGCGTTGCGGTGCCCGTCTGATTGGCATCCTCCCCCACTTCGTTGTTCTTCTCGTCCCCGTCAAGAAAGGCGTCGTCGTCGGTGATCTCCAGCAACACCCGGTCGTCGCGGAAATTGTAGTTCGGATCGAAGGTGAATGTTCCGTTCGATGCGTTATACGGCAGGGCCGCCGCATCATAGATGTAGAACTGGCTGGTCGGCATTGGGCACATCCCTCGGATTCGGACCTGCCTGCCAGAACTTCCTTATGATCGGGTGAACATTGGCTGGACGGCGGGGCGCAGCGCGTCCAGAACCCCCCCATGGCCAAACAGCTCCCCTACCCCGTCATGCGCGAGATCTTCGCCCGCTTTCAGGCCGCCGAGGCCGAACCCAAGGGCGAGCTGGAGCATGTGAACGCCTTCACGCTGGTCGTAGCCGTCGCGCTGTCGGCGCAGGCGACGGATGCCGGGGTCAACAAGGCGACCCGCGGCCTGTTCGCGGTGGCGGACACGCCGGAAAAAATGCTGGCCCTCGGGCTTGAGGGTGTGACCGAACACATCAAGACCATCGGGCTGTTCCGACAGAAGGCCAAGAACGTCATCAAGCTGAGCCAGATGATCGTGGACGACTATGGCGGCGAGGTCCCCTCTTCGCGCGCCGCGCTGCAACGGTTGCCGGGTGTGGGGCGCAAGACCGCCAATGTGGTGCTCAACATGTGGTTCGGTCATCCGGCGCAGGCGGTGGACACGCATATCTTCCGCATCGGGAACCGCACCGGCATCGCGCCGGGCAAGGATGTCGACGCCGTTGAGCGGGCCATCGAAGACAATGTCCCCGCCGAATTTCAGCACCACGCTCACCACTGGCTGATCCTGCATGGACGCTATATCTGCGTGGCCCGCAAACCCAAATGCGGTGCCTGCCTGATCCGCGACCTCTGTCCCTTCGAGGACAAGACCGTGGCGTGATCACGGCCCCGCATCGCAACGGCCCCCGTCGCCGGACAAGACCCTGAACCGCCCGACCGGCGACCGAAACACGAAGGACCCTCCCATGACCAAATCCTATGACGTGATCGGCATCGGCAATGCCGTTGTGGATGTCATCTCCCATGCGGACGACAGCTTTCTCGACCAGATGGGCATCGAGAAGGGCATCATGCAGTTGATCGAGCGGGAGCGGGGCGAGCTGCTCTATGCCGCCATGAAGGACCGCGTGCAGGCCCCGGGCGGATCGGTCGCCAATTCGCTGGCGGGGATCGGGGCGCTCGGCCTTTCCACGGCCTTCATCGGCAAGGTCAAGAACGATGCCCTGGGCCGGTTCTATGCCGATGCGCTGCGCGATTCGGGGACGGATTTTCCGAACGACCCGATGGCGGTGGAATTGCCGACCACGCGTTCGATGATCTTCGTCACCCCCGATGGCGAGCGGTCGATGAACACCTATCTGGGCGCCGGGGCCGATATCTCGTCACGCGATGTGCCCGACATCTTCGGCGGCGGGGGGCTGTTGTTCCTCGAAGGGTATCTTTTCGACAAGGATGACGGGAAGACCGCCTTTGTCGAAGCCGCCGCCAAGATGAAAGCGACGGGCGGGCGCAGTGCCATCACCATCTCCGACCCGTTCTGCGCCGAACGTCACCGGGCCGATTTCCAGCGCCTCATCGCCAAGGACATGGATATCGCCATCGGCAATGCCGTGGAATGGATGACCCTCTACGAGACCGACGATCTGGAGGCGGCACTCGACCGTGCGGCGGCGGTTTGCGACGTGGTGGCCTGCACGCGGTCCGGCCAGGATGTCTGGGTCCGGGCGGGCGGCCGCAAGGTCAGCGCGCCGGTCGTCCCCGCCACCGTCGTCGACGCGACCGGGGCCGGGGACCAGTTCGCCGCCGGGTTCCTCTATGGGCTCGCCTCGGGGCGCGACCTGGAAGTGGCGGCGCGCATGGGCGTCGCCTGCGCCCGCGAAGTCATCGGCCACATCGGGCCGCGTCCGCAGATCGACATGGCGGATGTCTTCCTTGCCGAAGGGCTGATCTGAGCGGGATGATGTCGGGCCTGCGCGAAGGGCTGGCCTGACGGGTGCCCTTGGCCTAGCCTTGGCCCGGAATCGGGGGGCATCGAATGCATATTCTCATCACGGGCGCGGCCGGCATGATCGGCCGCAAGCTGACGACGGCGCTGGTCCAGGCCGGGCAGTTGCGGGGCAAGCCCATCGACAACATGACGCTGGTCGATGTCGTCCCGCCGGTGCTGCCCGACGGGATCGCGGGCGCCGCTCTCGCCGCCGATCTGTCCGATCCGGCCGCCGCCCCCGCGCTGATCCAGACCCGGCCAGATGTCATCTTTCACCTCGCGGCCATCGTGTCGGGCGAGGCCGAGGCGGATTTCGCCAAGGGCTATGCCGTGAACCTGTATGGAACGCTTGGGCTTTGCGATGCGATCGCGGCCGAGACGGACTATTGCCCCCGCTTCGTCTTCACCTCGTCCATCGCGGTCTTCGGCGCGCCCCTGCCCGATGTCATCCCCGACGATCAGCCGACCCTGCCGCTGACCAGCTATGGCACCCAGAAGGCCATGGGCGAGCTTCTGGTCAACGACCTGTCGCGGCGCGGGCTTATGGACGGGGTTTCCCTGCGGCTGCCGACGATCTGCGTGCGCCCGGGCAAGCCGAATGCCGCCGCCTCGGGGTTCTATTCGTCGATCCTGCGCGAACCGCTGGTCGGGCAGGAGGCGGTCCTGCCGGTGCCCGAAACGACGCGCCACTGGTTCGCGAGTCCCCGGGCCGCCGTCGGGTTCCTGCTCCATGCCGCCGAGATCGACCTGAAACCGCTCGGGCAGAACCGCGCGCTTTCCCTGCCGGGGGTGGATGCGACCGTCGCCGACGAGATCGCCGCGCTGGAGGCCATCGCGGGACCCAAGGCCACCGCCCTGATCCGGCGCGCCCCCGATGCCACCATCGCCCGGATCGTCGGCGGCTGGCCCCAGGCCTTCGACCCGGCCCGCGCCCGCGCCCTGGGGTTCGAAGCGGAACCCGACATGGAAGCGATCCTTCGGGCGCATATCGAGGACGAGCTGGACGGTCGGATCCCGGTGGCCGAAGACTAGCGCGGCCTGCCCCGTCCGGATCGCCTCCGGCGGGAGTATTTGCAAAGCAGAGAAGGGGCGCGGATTTTTCGGGGCCCTACCAGTGCGGGGGGCGTTGGTCGGCCAGAGGGACGCTGTTTTCCTGTGCGAGTTCAGCCTCGGCAGAGCGTTCCATCAGCAGGCGCACCCGGCGTTCCAGCGTTGCGATCTCGCCCGATTGTCTTGCGACGACGTCGGACAGATCCTCGACCGCGCGGGTCAGATGGGCGATGCGTTCTTCGATGTCTTGCATGACGGCTCCGCAGGTTGCGCGCGATTGGCGCGGGACGTATGGACGCTGGCGACAAAACACCGCCACAGACGGGGGCCACCATGGCCAAGAAGGAAAAGATCCGCCGCCCGAAAGCCGAGGCGCCCAAGGGGTTCCGCGACTATTTCGGCGCTGAGGTGACCGAGCGCAAGGCAATGCTGGATGCGATTGCCAAAGTGTATCACCTTTACGGGTTCGAGGCGCTGGAATCCTCGGCCGTCGAGACGGTCGAGGCGCTTGGCAAGTTCCTTCCCGATGTGGACCGCCCGAACGAGGGGGTGTTCGCCTGGCAGGAAGACGAAGACGCCGAATGGATGGCGCTGCGCTACGACCTGACCGCACCGCTCGCCCGCGTCTACGCACAGCACCGCAACGACCTGCCCACGCCCTATCGCCGCTATGCCATGGGCCCCGTCTGGCGCAACGAGAAGCCGGGGCCGGGGCGGTTCCGGCAGTTCTACCAATGCGACGCGGATACGGTCGGGACGGCATCGGTGGCGGCGGACGCGGAGATTTGTGCGATGTTGGCCGATACGCTGGAGGCCGTGGGGATCGCGCGCGGGGATTATGTGATCCGGGTGAACAACCGGAAGGTGCTCAACGGGGTGCTGGAGGTGGCGGGCTTGTCGGGTGACGACAAGGAACGCGAGCGCGGGATCGTGCTGCGGGCGATTGATAAGTTGGATCGGTTGGGCGTCGAGGGAGTTCGGGCGCTGCTGGGGGCCGGGCGTAAGGATGAGAGTGGGGATTTTGCGGATGGAGCTGGCCTAAAGGACGAGCAAATATCTGTTATCATGACGTTCGTCCAAGCAAACGAGACAGCCACGAGAATTCTGGAGAAGGCCGCTACCGACGAGATCAGTTTGGGCTTCGGCGGCAGCAATCAGATCCGAGCAATGTATGCTGCCGATCCGCAGACCCAGCGACCAGCAGGCGGTGATAGCGTTTCGTCAGGATACAGGTCGACTGTTACTCTAGGCCACCTAGGAGAAATCGTCGGAACTTCCATCATCGGCCTCGAAGGCGTTTCCGAACTTAAGCAAATTGCAAATTTGCTCGAAGCCCAAGGCTACGGCCCCGACCGCATCGTCATCGACCCTTCGGTCGTGCGCGGTCTCGGCTACTACACCGGCCCGGTCTACGAGGCGGAGCTGACCTTCGACGTCCAGAACGACAAGGGTCAGACCGTTCAGTTCGGTTCGGTCGCGGGGGGCGGTCGCTATGACGACCTCGTCACCCGCTTCACCGGTCAGGCAGTGCCCGCGACGGGTGTTTCCATCGGGGTCGACCGTCTTCTGGCCGCGCTGACCGCAAAGGGGCGCATCGACCGCACGCCGCGCGGCCCCGTCATCGTGACCGTCATGGACCGGGACCGGATGGCCGACTACCAGTCCATCTGTGCCGATCTGCGCAAGGCGGGCATCCGGGCGGAAGTCTACCTGGGCAACCCCAAGAACTTCGGCAACCAGTTGAAATACGCGGACAAGCGCGGCTCTCCGGCAGCGATCATCCAGGGCACGGATGAGGCGGCCCGCGGCGTCGTACAGGTCAAGGACCTGATCCTGGGAGCCAAACTGGCGCAGGAGGCGAGCCTCGAAGAGTGGAAGGAAAACCCCTCCCAATCCGAAGTGGCCTTGTCCGACCTCGTGCCGTTCCTCCAGAAGCTGCTGGCATGATCACCGCCGAGGACCGCGCCCGCGCGGCCGACCTTCTGGCGGCCTTCGTCGCGGCGGGGGCCACGCGGGTCGAGACGGAATTGCTGCAACCGGCAGGCACCCTGCTGGACCTCTACGGCGAGGATATCCGCGCCCGAGCCTTCACCACTCAAGACCCGCTGGCGGGCGAAGCCATGCTGCGGCCCGATTTCACCGTGCCCGTGGTGCAAGCGCATATGTCGGGCGGGGCGGACCCGGCGCGCTATTGCTACATGGGCGAGGTGTTCCGCCGACAGGAAATCGACGAAGGTCGGCCCCGCGAATACCTGCAGGTGGGCTATGAGGTCTTCGACCGCGCCGACCCCGCCGCGACCGATGCGGAGGTTTTCGACCTTTTGCACCGCGCCCTTGCCCCCTGGGACCCGATCCCGGCGCTTGGCGACCTCGGCCTGCTCATCGCGGCGGTCGACGGGCTGACCACATCCGACAAGCGGCGCGCGGCCCTGCGGCGGCACATCTGGCGGCCTGTCCGGTTTCGGCGGCTGATGGAGCGCTTTGCCGGACAAACCACGACCCCGGCGAAACGCGCGGCCCTGCTGGCGCGACTGGCGACCGAGGATGCGGCGGCGTTGATCGACGCGGCGGGACCGGCCGTGGGCCTGCGCGACGGCGAGGAGATCGCAGCGCGGCTGGCGGCGCTGGCCGAGGACGTGACCACCCCGCCCCTGTCGCGGACCGAGGCCGAAGTCATCGACGCGTTACTGGGGATGGAGACGCCGCTGTCGCACGCCCTGTCCCCGATCCGCGATCTGGCGGTCGACCTGCCCGGCCTCGACGTCGCGGCGGACCGCTTGGAGGCGCGGGCCGAAGCGCTGGACCGACGCGGCCATGCGCCCCACACACTGCCATTCGCCCCGGCACGGGGCCGATCGGCGATGGAATACTACGACGGCTTTACCTTCACCCTGTCGGCCCGGGGTCGCCCCGACCTCCCCGCGCTGGCCACGGGCGGGCGCTATGACGCGCTGACGGCGGTTCTGGGCCAGGGTCGGTCGATCCCCGCCGTGGGGGGCGTGATCCGCCCCGGCCTTCTGGGAGGGCTGACATGATCCGCCTCGGGGTGCCGTCCAAGGGGCGGCTGATGGAGAAGACCTTCGAATGGTTCGGCAAGCGCGGCGTCACCCTGTCGCGCACCGGGTCAGACAGGGAATATGCGGGCCATGTAGAGGGGGCGGACATCGCCCTTGTCCTGCTGTCGGCCGGAGAAATCCCCCGCGAACTGGCCTTGGGGCACATCCATCTGGGCGTCACCGGCAGTGACCTCGTGCGTGAAAAGCTGACCCGGTGGGCCACGCGGGTCGAGACGGTGACGCAGATGGGGTTCGGGCACGCGGACCTGATCCTGGCGGTGCCGAAGGTCTGGATCGACGTCGATACGCTGGATGATCTGGACGCGGTCGCGGCGCAGTTTCGGGCCAACCACGGGCACCGCCTGCGGATCGCCACGAAATATCACCGGTTGGTGCGGGAATTCCTGCGCGAACACGGAGTTGCCGATTACCGCATCGTCGACAGCCAGGGGGCGACCGAAGGCACGGTCCTGAACCACACCGCCGAGATGATCGCCGATATCACGTCGACGGGGGAAACCCTGCGCGCCAACCATCTGAAGGTGCTGGATGACGGTCTGATCCACGCAAGTCAGGCGACCTTGTTCCGATCCCGCGCGGCCAGCTGGAGCAAGTCGCAGACCGAAACCTTCGACGCCCTGGCTGACCGGCTGCGTAACGGATGACGTTCCGGATGGACGCCTAGAGACCGGCGACCCGGGGGGCGCGGGCCAGGATCATCAGGTTGTTGGCGGGCATCGCCACCACCTCGACCGTCAGGCCGAGGATGGTGAGGACGGTCGTCACCTGTTCGATGTCCTTGTAGCCGATTGCCGGGTCGCGGGCCCGCAGATCGCGGTCGAACTCCTGGTCCCCCGCGCTGGTCGCCTGGCCATCGCGCAAAAATGGACCATAGATCGCCAGCAAGCCACCGGGTGCGAGCGCCCGCTGCGCCTCGTCCAGCAGCACGGCGAGTTCCGCGTCCGAAATCAGGTGCAGCAGGTTGACCACCAGAACCATGTCCGACGCGGCCTCGATCGCCCAACCGGGCTGGAGCGCGTCGATGTCGCCCGCGGGCGAAACATTGGGCAGGCCCTTGCAATGCACATCGATCGAGATGCGCCGCACGGGGTCGGGTTCGGTCGGATGAAACCTCAGGTCGGGCCGATGTGCGGCCAGGGCCGCGATATGCTGGCCCGTGCCCGACGCCAGCTCCAGCACATCGCCGGCACGCGGCAGGCGTGGCAAAAGTACATCCAGGATCGCCTGCTGATTGCGCAGTGCAGCCGGGGCGTTCATCGCACCTTCCTCACCCGCGGGAACTGCCGACCCCGGGGGGTTCTCCCGCCGCGTCACCGGAAGCGTCCCGGATCAAGGGCTGCGACACTGGCCGCATCGATGTCGGGCGTTCGGCCCGCGACACGGTCTGCCAGCAATTGCGCCGCCGCCGGGGCCGACTGAAAGCCGTAGCCTCCCTGCCCGGCGCACCACCAGAAGCCGTCAGTCTCGGACGGGCCGATGGCCAGGCAGCGGTCGGGGGCAAAAGTGCGCAGCCCAGCCCAGGTGCTGAGCGGTCGGGTCACCTCGGGGGTGACGGCGGCCTGATAGCGGGCCAGACCCTCGGCCAGAACCATATCGTCAGCGAAGGTGTCCATCGGAACTATCGGTACCTCCTCGGCCGGGGATACGATCAGCGCACCGGCATCCGGCTTGGCATACCACGTCTCTCCCGGTCCCATGAGGACGGGCCAGCCGGACACATCGTGGCCATCCGGGGCCGCAATCCGCGCCATGGACCGGCGCAGCGGGATCAGGCCCAAGGTCTGCACACCGGCCAGCGCGGCGACTTCGTCGGCCCATGGGCCGGCGGCCACGATAACCTGCCTCACGACGACGGCGCGGTCCCCCGCGACGGCGCGCCATCCGCCCGGCACGCGGTCCAGCCGGTCGAGCCGTCGGTCGGTCTCGGTCTTGCCCCCCGCCGCGCGAATCCGGCGCAGGCCAGCCTGGAGGAGGGCGTCGGTGTCGATATCCTGTGCCCCGTCATCATGGGCCGCACGTGTCACGTCGGGCGACAGGATCGGAACGCGGTCGCGCGCCGCTTCCATCGCGATTTCCTGCAAGCCGAAGGTGGCCAGGTCCGCCTCGAAGGCGTCGGCCTCGGACGCCCCGCCCACCAGCATGAACCCACGGGGCGACAGCCAGCCCCCGGCATCATGGGTGGCGCGGGACGCCCGGTTCAGGGCGATGACAGGCGCGGGGCCGTAGTTTTCCTCGAACAGGGCCGCGGACCGGCCGGACGCGTGATAGCCAAACGCGCTCTCGGCCTCCCACAGGAGAACCGAGCCCAGGTCAGACAGAGCAGCACCGGCGGTGATGCCGGCGACACCGCCGCCGATGATGAGAAAATCATGTTCCACGAACAGAACCTTGTCACAGGCAGGATGGTCCGAACAAGCGACCCCGCGGAAACGAACGGTTTTCGGGACTCTGCGCTGTCGACGGACGTCAGACCTCTTCCAGACGGTCGGTAGCCGGGGCTGGCGTCGGGCTCAAGGCCGTCAGCGCCGCCCTGAGATCCGGCGACAGCGTTAGGGTCGCCGCCGCAAGCGACGGGGCCAGTTGTTCGGTGTTGCGCGCGCTGATGATGGGGGCGGTGACGGCGGGATTGGACGCAACCCAGGCCACGGCTAGCGTCGCGGGCGGCACGCCTTCGGCATCGGCCAGCGCGACAAGGCCGCGCGCGGTCTCGTGCATCCAGTCGGGGGCGTAGCGCGCGGCATAGCGCTTGTCGGTGGTCAGACGGCCTTCGTCGCCCCGGGCGTATTTGCCGGACAGCAGACCGCCGCCCAGAGGGGAATAGGGCGCGACCGCGATACCCTCGCTTGCCGCCATCGGCAGGATCTCGACCTCGGCCTGTCGCTTGACGAGGTTGTACATCGGCTGGATCATGTCGATCCGGGTGTCGAAACCGGCCGCGACGGCCTGTGCCTTGGTGACCTGCCAAGCGGCGAAATTCGACACGGCGACGTGGCGGATAGCCCCGTCGGCCTGAAGCCTGGCCAAGGTCTCGAAGCTTTCCTCCAGCGGTGTCTTGTCGTCCCAACGGTGCAGGTAGAGGATGTCGATGACATCCATGCCCAGACGGCGACGGCTATCATCCAGACTTGTCAGGATATTCTGCCGCCCGGCTCCGCCCTGATAGGCGGCCTTGGTGGCGATGATCAGGTTGTCGCGCTCGGCCCGGGCGAAGCCGCCCAGAAGGGTCTCGGAGGCGCCGTCGGTATAGACATGGGCAGTGTCGAAGAAGGTGACCCCGGCGGCGCGGCAGGCGTCGTACATGGCCTGACTGGCGGCGGCATCGGCGGTGCCGCCGAACTGCATGCAGCCGAAACAGAGGGCGGAAAGTGGGGTGCCGTCGATGGCTGTGATTTGGGTCATGACGCGATCCTGACCG
The DNA here is from genome assembly GCF_900113875.1 of Jannaschia pohangensis. Classification (GTDB taxonomy): domain Bacteria; phylum Pseudomonadota; class Alphaproteobacteria; order Rhodobacterales; family Rhodobacteraceae; genus Jannaschia; species Jannaschia pohangensis. The sequence continues at coordinate 644,729 of NZ_FORA01000002.1, forward strand.
ATTTCGGCGGGCTCGGGAAGGGCGGTGGCGGGGCGGGGCGGAGGCCCGGGACGGCCAAAGGTTAACGCGGCGGGGCATGGGTTCGGGAAATGTAGCGGAATGCGGAACTTACACGATTCGACGCCATACATACGGCCGCCCCGAAAGGGGGCACCCCCCGTACACCCTCTGTACACCCCCCGTACAGACCGGGCCTTTCGGAGGTCGGTCGTTAAGGTGTGTTTCCATGGCTTACGGGAGGGGGAGCAGGGAGGGTGTCAAGGGGGAGGGACTTGGTAGTCGGGTTGGTGGCCGGAGTGTCGGATGTTGGGCGGTTCCCGAATGAGTTCTTGGGAAAAGGAATAGCCGTGGTCGGAGCAAGGACGGCCCAAAGGTGCCGTATCTTTACCATGCCTTCCGCTGCAGCGTCGGTAGCCGATGCTGACATCCGAAGATCGTTCGTTTCACTGCTGCTCAGGCGCTAGCTATGCGGCTTCGTTCCCGGTCTCCGATCAACGTTTTCATGCAAGCGACAGAAGTGAACGGAGAGCTTAAAGGCAAATAGGTAAAATCCTGCCATGCTCAGCGTGAATAGTTTGTCCGACTTGGAAAAAGCTGCGATCGGCATGGAATGCAGGTCGTCCAAAAGGGCAACATAGTCAGAGTCGAGTAGGCCATCTGCAGGCAAATAGAACATGCTCGTTACAGACTGGCTTTTTATTGCAGACACTCGCGCTTTAACCGATTGTTCTGGAAGGCCCCTCGCAATCATGCGTGCCTGAATGGCAGATAGTCGAACTATTGGAGCAAAAACTAGCTTCGGCGCTATCGCCCGTTCATTGTCAGCGGAGATGTCGCAGGAGTTTGATAGCACAATACCTCTTACAGACCGCTTTTCGCCGACATCAAAAGAAAACAGTTGAAAGTCCTGCCAACCATCCCCTTGTAAGACTGAATTTGCATCGGGGTCCCGCGCTGAAGACACATAATATCCTGTTGTCACACCTCTTGAGAGCGCGTCGAGGTTCTCGACCAGCTCTTTTTGCTCTGGCTCAGAAGTCAGGTAAAATGGTATCTGGTTTTTTAGTTGTTCAGCGTCGAAAGTCATTCGGTCTGTCAAGCTTCGTAGAGGCCGTCCAAGTCGTCAAAGATAGCTGCTTCATATTCAGCTCCAAGTCGCTCCTGCCTTTCACTGACCGAAGCATAGATAGCCGCAACATCCCTAGCAAAATCGATGTGCGACGGCTGTTTAGACTTAGTCATAACCTGCTCAGAAAATTGGCTATAGCTTGGTGCAATCTGTACGACTGTGTAGCTGGGAGTTTCGCGTTCCGGCCATGCTGGTTGCCCCGCAGCCATTGCAGCGCCTACCGCGAAAGCTATTGCCCCTGTCGCTGTCTGAGACGTCTGTTCGTTTGGAATGCTATTCATACGTTGGTCCCATCCCAGAAATTGTTTCTTCGGTAAGGCAGGCAAAAAACTTCTCTTTATTTGCTTGCCGGAGGCTTTCAAGCCCCGGTTCAAGCTCGATAGAAAGTGTCTTTAGATCGGGAAAATTTACATTTCTTATGGAATCAATATCGACCAGCACTCCGGACACGGACCGTCCGTCTATTTTTCCGTGAGCACCCGTCGAAACAGACAAAATGTGAACAACATCTTCTTCGCGCCGGTGAACTTGGAGGGTGACATGCTCGCTGCTCACCTCCACATCGCCAAGCTTGATATCCATGGATATTTTTCGGATCTGATCTTGGAATGTTGGAGCTTGTATCAAATTAACATACTTCACTGAGTAACGCTCTATGGCCCCAATTAAGTCCAACTTCCCAAGGCGCGCAATAGTTTCAAGGATAAACCGTCTGAACCTTGGCCACTTCGGATATGGCAGCTTACAACTAACAATTACATTTCGGTCACCAATTAGGATAAAGAAATCGTCGACCTCAACGCGTTGTATCGGTGCGAACTGAAGATTGGGATCTTCTTTTCTCATCGGAAATGGGATTTCCGCCGCCGGAAGTCGGGATACTGTAGTTCCGCCACCAATGTCATGTAGTAGAAAACCGGGAAGAATATCGGCCAGTGGCAGCGAGCCTGACAGCCGAACTTCGAAAACTGCGTCGACCAAAGGCTCGTGCTCTAGTGTTTTTGGAAGGTTGGCCATGGTTTCTCCCTGCGACCAAAGGCATAAACTGCGTTAGATCGCTTAACAAGGCGCTTCTAGCCTCTTACCACTAGTTTTATGCTATCAATCTGAACCAACCACAACCTGTAGCATCTGAGTGTTATGCTTGCGACGCGCAAATAGACAAGCGTTCGGCAGGCTGCCGGAACTAAGCTTCGGAAAGCCTGGCCATGGTCGCTAGTGTGAGCTCTGAAGACGCACCGAGCGTTTTGAGGCACGCGCAGCAGAAAGAAGCTTTCTCAAATTGTGCACTGATCATGGGCGAGGAAGAAATCCGGGGTGAGGGTCCGCTTCCGCTGCATGGCCCAGTTCGCGCTCCAACGCGGCGAATTCACACTTTCCGCCCCTGACCACCCCCGAACACGAGAAGGGGCGCGGCCTTCACAGCCGCGCCCCCGTTTGCTCTCCATGAAAACCCGATCAGTTCGGGATTTCGCCCGTCAGGCCCTCGACGTAGAAATCCATGCCCAGGAGGGTGCCGTCGTCGGCGACTTCGCCGTCGGCCAGCCAGGGCGTGCCGTCCTGTTTGTTGATCGGCCCGGTGAAGGGGTGGTAGTCGCCCGCGGTGATCGCGGCGATCATCTCCTCGGCGGCGGCCTTCGCCTCGGCGGGGACGGCCTCGGTGATCTCGCCGATGACGACCTCACCCTCGGGCATCCCGCCCCAGCTTGCCTGCTGCTCCCACGTGCCGTCCAACACCGCGCCCACGCGTTCGATGTAGTAGGGCGACCAGTCGTCGATGATCGAGGCGATGCGCGGACCGGGCGTGCCGTCGTCGTTGCGCGCGAACTGGATCATGTCCGAGGCCTGACCGAAGGTGAACACGCGGCCCCCGTTGGCGTTGGCTTCCTGGGCCGCGGCCTGGGGCGCGGTGGAGTCGGTGTGTTGCAGGATGACGTCGACGCCCTGGTCGATCATGGCGCGGGCGGCGTCGGCCTCTTTCGCGGGGTCAAACCAGGTGTAGGCCCAGGTCACGACCATCTCCACGTCCGGGTTGACCTTGCGGGCGTGCAGGAAGGAGGAGTTGATACCCTGGATGACCTCGGGGATCGGGAAGGAGGCGATGTAGCCGATCTTGTTGGTCTCGGTCATGTAGCCGGCCAGCGTGCCGGTGACGGCGCGGCCCTCGTAGAAGCGGGCGTCATAGGTCGAGACGTTCGGATGCTCGCGCTTGTAGCCGGTGGCATGTTCGAACTTGATGTCCGGGAACTTGGCGGCGACGGCGTTGGTGGCGTCCATGTAGCCGAAGGACGTGGTGAAGATGATGTCCGCCCCGCCAAGCGCCATCTGGGTGATCGCGCGTTCGGCGTCGGCGCCTTCGGGGACCAGCTCCTGATAGACGGTCTCGACCCGGTCGCCGAATTCGGCCTCGACCGCGAGGCGGCCCTGGTCGTGCTGATAGGTCCAGCCGCCGTCGCCGATCGGCCCGACGTAGATGAAGCCGACCTTCACCGGCTCGTGCCCGTCGGCATACGCCGCCGAAGCCAGGCCGAGCGACAGTGCACCCGCCATCAGTTGCATGAATTTCATGGTAGTCTCCCCAGGTTGATACCCGCCCCCGTCAAGCAGAAGCGTGGAATGGTTTGCCGAGATCGGCGGGGGCGGCCCCCGCCCGTCCGGCGCGGCGTGAAATAAGCACGAGGACGAGGATGGTGACAAGGTAGGGCGCGGCACTCAGCAGCTCCACCGGGACCTTTGCACCCGCTGTCTGAAGGTTCAGCTGCAACACGGTGATACCGCCGAAAAGATAGGCACCGACCAGAACGCGGCCGGCCCGCCAGCTGGCGAAGACGACGATGGCGAGGGCGATCCACCCCGCCCCGGCCGTCATCCCTTCGGTCCATTGCGGCACGCGCACAAGGGACAGATAGGCCCCACCCAGACCGGCACAGGCCCCGCCGAAGGCAATGGCCGCCAGCCGCACCCGGCGCACGTGATAGCCGAGGGCATGGGCCGCCTCGTGGCTTTCGCCCACGGCCCGCAGGATCAGGCCTGCCCGGCTGAACTTGAGGAAGGCCCAGACGGCGACGACCAGCGCCAGCGACAGGTAGACGATGGGATCATGGCCGAAGACGACGCGCCCCACGAAGGGCAGGTCGCTGAGCGGCCCGAGGTCGATGCGCCCGAGCGTCTGCGCCTTGACCCCGACATAGCCCTGCCCGAGCAGCGCCGAGAGGCCGAGGCCGAACAACGTCAGCGCCAGCCCGGTCGCCACCTGATTGGAAAGGAGGACCTGCGTCAGCACCCCGAACAGCAACGCCAGAACCGCACCGCCGAGGGCAGCGGCCAGAAAGCCGAGCCAGGGGGAGCCGGTCTCGACCCCGATGATGAAGCCGCAGATGGCGCCCATAATCATCATCCCCTCGACTCCGAGGTTCAGGACACCGGCCTTCTCGACCACCATCTCGCCGATGGCGGCCAGCAGGATGGGCGTCGCCGCGACCATCAGGGACGCGATGAGGAGGGTTGGGGAAATCGCGCTCAGGTCCATGCAGGGCCCCTGTGGTATCGGCAGACGTCAGACAAAGAACCACCCCCAGGTGATGAACGCCGAAGCGAAGGCCCCGAGGGTCAGACCGAATGCCAGCGCCATGACGAAGCGCGGCACGACCGGGCGACGTCGACCGTGGGCGCGGTTCAGGGTGTAAAGGCCGAGGGCCGTGAGGACGGCAGCGATGGAGGGCATCCAGCCCCACCCCATCAGAAAGGCGGCAATGGTCACCCCGGTGAACCCGGCCATGCCGCCCATCACCATGCCCGCGCAGGTCAGGATCGCCATGGGGAGCGAGGCCGGTCGCTCCTCGCTCGTCAGCAAGGCCGAGGGCTCGCGATACCGGGGCTTGAACCCCGGGAAAGACCCGGTGCCCGACCGATTGTTCATGTCATCAGCCACAAGAGCACCCCCGGGAAGGTCTGGATCAGAACGACGGTCAGGAAGGCACTGACCGCGCCCATCCGGGTCGCCCAGGCGACCACGGGCGCGTCACGGTCGAGGGTCGCCTCGGGGATCGCGCCATAGGTCAGCCACCGGCGCAGGACGCGGAACCCCCGCGCCACCGCCTGCGACATCGGGTCCGGGAAGAGGCCCAGCCAGACCGCCCAGAGCCCGCCCAGCCAGAGGTCGAGCGGGGCCACAAGGAAGGCCATGGTCAGATAGCCGATCAGAAAGCCGAGCGTCGCCCAGGCCGTTAGTTCCAGCCGGGGGAGGTTGATGGGGGGCGACCAATTGCTCATGCCGCGACCCCCCGTCCCATCCGCACACGGAAGTTGGTCAGGACGTCGATGGCCAACAGGAAGAACAGCAGCATCCCCTGAAACGCGCTGATCGCGGCGGCAGGCAGGCCGAGGTTTCCCGCCGCGTTGTCCCCGCCCACGTAGGTGAGCGCCATGAGAAGGCCCGCCGCCACGATGCCCAGGGGGTTCAGGCGGCCCAGAAAGGCGACGATGATCGCGGTGAAACCATAGCCCGAGGCGAAGTCGATGCTGATCTGGCCCGCCGGGCCAGTGACCTCGAAAAGCCCCGCCATGCCGGCCAGAACCCCGGCGAGGCCCAGACAGACCACCACCAGACGCCCGGGCACGACACCGGCAAAGCGGGCGGCACGCGGGGCCGACCCGGCCAGACGGATCTGGAAGCCCATCAGGTGCCGGGTCAGCATGACCTGCGCGAAGATGACCGCGACGACCGCGGCCACAACACCCCAATGGATGCCCGTATCGGCCCAGATTTCGAGGTTGGCGGAGGCCTCCCACCGGCTCAGGTTGCGCGAGCCGGGAAAGCCCGAGCTTTCGGGATTTCGCAGCCAGCCGACGGCGGCAGAGGCCAGAAGGTTCTCGGCCACATAGACCAGCATCAGCGAGACGAGGATTTCATTGGTCCCGAACCGCACCTTCAGAAGGGCCGGGATCATCGCCCAGAGGAACCCGCCAAGCGCGCCCGCGACGATCATCAGCGGAAAGATCAGCCGGGTCTCGGCGGGATAGAAGGCCAGACCCGCCGCCGCACCGCAAAGCGCGCCGACGATATACTGGCCCTCGGCCCCGATGTTCCAAATGCCCGCCCGGAACCCCATGGCCAGACCCACGGCAATCAGGATGAGCGGCCCCGCCTTGATCAGCAGCTGGCCCCGGAAATACCACGCAAACTCGCCAAAGATCGGGTCCCAGAAGATTGTGCGCAGCGCCTCGAACGGGTCCTTGCCCAGGGCCGCGAACATCAGCCCGCCCGCCACCATGGTCAGCACGACCGCCACCAGCGGCGAAATCCCCGACCAGAGGCGCGACGGTGTGGGGCGACGCTCCAACCGGATCACGACGCCGCCTCCAGATCATGCGCTCCGCCCAGCATCAGGCCGATCCGCTCCATCGTGAGGGTCGCCGTGGGCACAGGCTCGCCCAGACGCCCTTCGTTCAGCGCAGCAAAACGGTCGGAGATTTCCAGCAATTCATCGAGGTCCTGGCTGATGACGATGACACCCGCCCCGCCCGCCGCCAGATCGAGCAGCGCCTGGCGGATGGCGGCGGCGGCGGCGGCATCGACGCCCCAGGTGGGTTGGTTCACCACCAGAACGCGCGGGTCCTGAAGCACCTCGCGCCCGATGACGAATTTCTGCAGGTTGCCACCCGACAGGCTCCGCGCGGCCACGTGGGGGCCGGGGGTGCGCACATCGAAGCGGGCGATGATGTCCTCGGCGAACCCACGCGCGGCGGACCAGTCGAGGAAACCGGCCCTCAGCATCCCCTTGCGGTCGGCCCCGGTCATGGCGGCGTTTTCCGTTAGGCTCATATCGGGGGCGGCGGAATGGCCCAGACGTTCCTCGGGCGCGCAGAGCAGACCAGCCCGCCTGCGCTCCGTCGGCCGCAGCCGCGAGACATCCCGCCCCTCCAGCGTGACCGCACCGGGCGTCGACAGCCGCTCGCCCGACAGGGCCGAGAGCAATTCGTCCTGCCCGTTGCCCGCGACACCGCCGATACCCAGAACCTCCCCCGCCCGAAGGGTCAGCGAGACCTGGCGGAGCGGCGTACCGAACTGCGACATCGGCGGCAGCGACAGGTCCGCGACCTGAAGAACGGGCGCACCGGGCGCACCGCCCCTGGACGTGGGCGCCTTGAAGGCCGCGCCGACCATCTGTTCAGCCATATCGGCCGCCGAAGTCGTGCGCGGATCGCAGGCCCCCACCACCTTGCCGCCGCGCAGGATGGTGGCCGCATCGCACAGCGCGCGGATCTCCTCCAGCTTGTGGGAAATATAGAGGATCGACGTGCCCTCGGACGCCAGCTTGCGCAGCGTCGCAAAAAGGATGGCGACCTCCTGCGGCGTCAGGACCGACGTGGGTTCGTCCATGATCAGGAGTTTGGGATCCTGCAACAGGCAGCGCACGATCTCGACCCGCTGACGCTCGCCCGCCGACAGATCGCCCACCAGCCGTTCGGGGTCGAGCGGCAGGCCATAGGCCTGCGACACCTCGCGGATGCGGCGCGACAGATCGCGCTGGCCCGGCGGGTTTTCCATGCCCAGGCCGACATTCTCGGCCACGCTCAGCGCTTCGAACAGGCTGAAATGCTGGAACACCATGGCGACGCCCGCCGTCCGCGCGGCGCGGGGGTCCTCTGGGGCAAAGGGCGCACCGCTCAGGCGCATCGTCCCCGCATCGGGTTTGACCAGACCATAGATCGTCTTGACCAGCGTCGACTTGCCGGCGCCGTTTTCCCCCAACAACGCGTGAATCCCGCCGCGCGCCACCGTGAACGACACATCGTCGTTGGCCACGACGCCGGGATAGGCCTTGGTCAGCCCCGAAAGGTCCAGCAGGTCGGTCAGGTCGTGTCCTTCATCGGCAGATCCCCCGGGGGCGTGCGCGAAAGTAGTCTCGCCGCAACGCCAATCGCAATGGCCTGGGGATGTTTTCCAAGGGACGGATCGCCGATGGGGCAGGTTATGCGGTCGATTTCAGCATCCGAATGGCCCAATGCGCCAAGGCGGGATCGAAAGCGCGCCCATTTGCTGGCCGACCCGATCAACCCGCAGAACGTGAAGCCCCGGACAAGCGCCGCGTGGCAAAGCGCCAGGTCGACTTCATGGGAATAGGTCAGGATCAGGTGCTCTGCGGTGCCGGGCGCATGCGCCATGGCCCGGCCGGGATCGACGGCGACCAGACGCTCTGCGCCCTGCGGGATCGCCGGGAAGCGCGCCGCATCCGTATCGACCCAGATGACGTCGAACTGCGGCAGCGGGGCCAATGTGCCGACCAGGGCCGCGCCCACGTGCCCCGCGCCCCAGACCCACACGGGGCGGGCAGGCGACGTGGCCACCTCCTGCAACCAGCCATCGGCAAAGGCGAACCCCCGCATCTCCGGAGCCCCCGCCTGCCCCTCGACTCGGCGCAGCCACGGCAGAGGGGGGACGACCTCCAGCCGCTCGGTCACCAGCGTCACCGACCCGCCGCAGCATTGGCCAAGCGCGGGGCCAAGCGGTATCCGGTCGACCCGCGGGCCGCCTCCGGCCAGAACCTCCCGCGCCCGCGCCAGCGCCTGCCACTCGAGCGCGCCGCCGCCGATGGTGCCCTGAAATCCATCCGCCCAGACCAGCATCGACGTGCCCGCCCCGCGCGGCACCGACCCCTTGGCCTGCGCCACCAGAACCCGCGCCACCGGACCATGGACGGCCAGAACCGCACCGATCTCGGCCGGGTTCAGGGTCATCGGACGGCCTGAACCGCCTGCAGGATACGCTCGGGCGTGGCCGGGGCGTCGAGCGCGGGATAGCCTGCGCCACAGGCGGCAACCGCATGGGACAGGGCCAGAAAGACGCTGTTGCCATGCATGAACGGCGGCTCTCCCACCGCCTTGGAGCGATAGATCGTCTCCTCCCGGTTGGCACCCTGCCATAGGGCGACATTGAACACGGGCGGCACGTCGGATGCGCAGGGGATCTTGTAGGTCGAGGGGGCGTGGGTGCGCAGGCGGCCCTTGCCATCCCAGACCAACTCCTCGGTCGTCAACCACCCGGCCCCCTGCACGAAGCCCCCCTCGACCTGCCCGATGTCCAGCGCGGGGTTCAGGGACGCCCCCGCGTCGTGCAGAATGTCGGTCCGCAGGATGCGGTTCTCGCCGGTCAGTGTGTCGATGACGACCTCCGAACAGGCAACCCCATAGGCGAAATAGTAGAACGGCCGCCCCTGCCCTGCCTCGCGATCCCAGCTGATCTCGGGCGTGGCATAGAACCCGGTGGACGACAGGGAAACGCGCGCGGCATAGGCCATGGCCGCCGCCTCGGCAAAGCCGTAGGACGCGCCTCCGACCTTCACCCGGTCATCGGCAAAGACCACCGAAGCCGCGTCGGCCTGATGCGTTTCGGCCAGATGGTCGGCGATGCGATCCCGGATCGTGTCGCAGGCCGCCTTGACCGCCATCCCGTTGAGATCGGCCCCGGACGAGGCCGCCGTGGCCGAGGTGTTGGGCACCTTGCCGGTGTCCGTCGCCGTCACCTTCACCCGCGCGATATCGCAGCCGAACCGGTCGGCAGCCACCTGCACCACCTTGGAATGCAGCCCCTGCCCCATCTCGGTGCCGCCGTGGTTCAGATGGATAGACCCGTCCGCATAGACATGGACCAGCGCCCCCGCCTGATTGAGGTGGGTCAGCGTGAACGAAATGCCAAACTTGACCGGCGTCACCGCGATCCCGCGTTTGAGGATCGGGTTCGCGGCATTCCACTCTGCGACCCGCGCCTTGCGCGCCGCATAATCGCAGCTCTCGACCAGGTGCGCGGTCATCGCCTCAAGACAGAAATCCGTGACGGCCTGGCCATAATGTGTGCGACCATTCTTCTCTGCTTTGGAAATACTCCGGGGGGTCCGGGGGGCTGGCCCCCCGGCCTCTCCACCGGCATCGCCATAGTAATTCAGCCGCCGCACCTCGAGCGGATCCCGCCCCACCACATGGGCCAGGTGATCCATCACCCGCTCGACGCCCAACAGGCCCTGGGGCCCGCCGAAGCCGCGAAAGGCCGTCGCCGATTGGGTGTTGGTCCGCAGCCGCCAGGACGTGATCTCCATCGCCGGGATATCATAGGCATTGTCGGCATGGAGCATGGCTCGGTCGGCCACCGGCAGCGACAGGTCCTGCGCCCAGCCACATCGCGTCCAGTGACGAAACCGGATGCCCAGAACGCGGCCCTCGTCGTCGTGACCGACCTCATAGGCGACGCGGAAATCGTGCCGCTTGCCGGTGATCGTGAAATCGTCGTCCCGGTCGTAGCGCATCCGGCAGGGTCGCCCGGTCCGACGCGCCGCCATGGCGCAGGCGATGGCCAGCGCATTGCCCTGACTCTCCTTGCCACCAAAGCCGCCCCCCATGCGCCGCACCTCGGCGCGCACGGCATGCATGGGCACGCCCAGTGCATCGGCCACCTTGTGCTGGATCTCGGTCGGATGCTGGGTCGAGGTCAGGACATGCATCTCGCTCCCCTCTCCCGGCAGGGCCAGCGCGGCCTGACCTTCCAGATAGAAATGCTCCTGCCCGCCAATCTCGATCTGACCCGTCAGGACATGGGGCGCCTTGGCCAAGGCATCCTCCACATCCCCGTCCGACCAGACGCGCGGCCCGCCATCGAACCAGCTTTCGGCGGCAAGGGCGTCCTCGATCGACAGGATGGGCGTGTCCTCCGCGATCCCGATCTTGCCGAGAGCAGCGGCGCGGCGCGCGTTCAGATGTGTGTCGGCGAGGACCAGAAAGACCGGCTGCCCGACATAGTGGATGCGCCCCGTCGCAAGCAACGGCTCATCGTGGTTCGAGGGCGAGCAATCGGGCATGCTCTCGAAATCGTCGGCCGTCAGAACGGCCAGGACACCCGGCGCGCCGCGCACGGCGGAAAGATCCAGTCCGGTGATTTCGCCGCTGGCCACATCCGACAGTCCGAACGCCAGATGCAGGCAGCCTGCGGGGGCCGGAACGTCGTCGGTATAGCGCGCGGTTCCGGTGACATGCAGGTGGGCGGATTCGTGCGGCAGGGGTTTGGCCACGCTCATGGCTGCACCTCCAGGATCGACGGGGTGTCCGAGGCAAGGCGCAGCAGCATCCCCCGGGCTGCGCGCATCCGGTAGTCGGCCGAGGCCCGCATGTCGCTGAGCGGGGAAAAATCCTTGCTCAAGGATTTTGCCGCCGCCTCCAGCGTCGCATTGTCGAAGGCGCGTCCGGTCAGGGCGGCCTCGGTCGCACGCGCCCGTTTCGGCGTGCCCGCCATGCCCCCGAAGGCCACGCGGGCCGAGACGACGGTGCCGTCCTCGACGATCACATTGAACGCGCCACAGACCGCCGAGATATCCTGATCGAACCGTTTGGACAGCTTGTGACACCGCAGTGTGTCGGGCTGGCGCGGGATGCTGATCCGCTCGACGAATTCCCCGGGCGCACGGTCCTGCTTGCCGTAGTCGAGAAAGAAGTTCTCCAGCGGCATCGACCGCCGCGCGTCGCCCCGGCGCAGATGCAGCGTGGCCCCGAGGGCAATCAGCGGCGGCGGGCTGTCCCCGATGGGCGAGCCATTTGCGATATTGCCGCCAATGGTCGCGGCGTTGCGGACCTGCACGCTGCCGTAGCGGCGCAGAAGCTCTGCGAACCCGGCGAAATGGGGCGCGATGGCGTGGCGCAGGGTCTCCATGTCCGTCATCGCGCCGATGTCCAGCGCCGTGTCGGTCACGGTCACCCCGCGCAGGTCATCGCACCCCACGAGGAAGGCCATGGTGCCAAGCGGTCGGAATTGCTTGGTGACCCAGAGGCCGACATCGGTGGCCCCCGCGACCAGCGTCGCGTCGGGGTGGTCCAGATACCAATCCGCCAATTCGTCGGCATTGCACGGATGGAACTGTGCGGACTGGCGGACGGACGGGCCCGCGACCGGCGCCTCCCGCATCAGGTCCGGCACCGGCGCGGCCTCGCAGGCCTTCGCGGCGCGCAGGATGGGGGCATAGCCGGTGCAGCGGCACAGGTTGCCCGCGATCTGGTCGAGGTGGTCGGTGGCACCGTTCGCATGGGCGGCGGCCATGGTCGTGACGAACCCCGGCGTGCAGAACCCGCATTGCGATCCGTGATGGTCGATCATCGCCGTCTGGACCGGATGCAGGGTGCCGTCGGCGGCGGTCAGCCCCTCGACCGTGCGCACCGCCCGCCCTGCCAGTTGCGACAGGAACAGGATGCAGGCGTTGAGCGCGCGGGGCGACCCGTCCGCCCCGGTCACGATGACCGAACAGGCACCACAATCACCTTCGTTGCAGCCCTCCTTGGTTCCGGTCAGGCCCCGATCCTCGCGCAGCCAGTCAAGCAGGGTTGCGGTCGGATCATCGGTCGTGGCGGTCACGTCTTCGCCATTCAGGCGGAAGGAAATCTCCATGTCGTCTTTCGCCGCGATACCAGATGCCGGGACCTGCCCCCTCGATGCGGCGTAGAGGAGACGGCTGAATGAAACCCGGCCACACGCGAATTTGCAAGGCCGGGCGCTTGATCGCGACGTGGGGTCGCGCAACAGTCCGCGAATGTCCCTTTCCGATTTCCTTCATGACGTATCCGAACACCTCCGGATCTATCTGCTTGCCGGGACATTGGTGGCCGTCGGTGTGGACGTGGCGGGGAACGTCTCGGGATCGATGCGCGGCGCGCCCGGGACCGCCATGGCGGACATGGGAATGTCGCTGGCTCCGCAGGACAGCAGCCTCTCGGTTCTTCTGGCGATACAGGCCATCGGCGCGATGATCGCGCTGGTCGGGGGCGTTCTCTATCTTGCGAACATGTGGTCCGGCTTCCTGGCCCTGCGCGCGTTCCGGTTTCGCTTCAAGGAGCGTGGACCCCTTCTCAAGGCCTGCGGCTGGAGCGCCGCTTTCGCCTATATCCTGATCTCTGCCGTGATCGGCCTCGCGGTGAATGCCGTCTATCTTGCCTTGGTGGGCTGAGAGCCCTTCCGGCGGCGGGCGACGCGGGCTAGAACCGGGTCATGCCTGATCCGAAATTCATCCACCTGCGTCTTCACACCGAGTATTCGCTGCTGGAAGGCGCGGTGCGCCTGAAGTCGCTGCCCGACCTGGTGGCCCGCGCCGACATGCCCGCCGTGGCCGTGACCGACACCAACAACATGTTCGCCGCACTCGAGGCGGCCTCCGGTCTGGCGGGGCGCGGCATCCAGCCGATCATGGGCTGTCAGATCGACGTGATGCACGACCCGGTGGATGTCGGCGAAAAGCCCCGCAAACCGGCACCCGTCGTCCTGCTGGCGCAGTCCGAGACGGGATACGAGGCGCTGATGCAGCTCAATTCCTGCCTCTACCTCAAGCGGCCAGACCTTCTGCCGCAGGTGACTTTCGAGGAGTTGGCGGAGCATTCGGAGGGGCTGATCTGTCTGACCGGCGGGCCGGACGGTGCCATCGGTCGTCTGGTGGCCGACGGTCAGGAGGCCAAGGCCGAGGCCAACCTTGGCCGCCTGCACGGCATTTTCGGCGACCGACTCTATATCGAATTGCAACGCCACGGCGCGCCCGAACCGACCGAGCGGTTCCACGTCGAACAGGCCTATGCGCGGGGCATTCCACTGGTCGCGACCAACGACGTCTATTTCCCCGACGCCAAGATGTACGAGGCGCATGACGCCTTTCTGTGCATCGGCGAAGGCGCCTATGTCGACCAGCAGGCCCCGCGTCGCAAGGTCACCCCGCGCCACCATTTCGCCAGTCAGGCCGAGATGGCGACGCTCTTCGCGGACCTGCCCGAAGCGTTGGAGAACACGATCGAGATCGCCCGCCGTTGCGCCTTCAAGGCCTATGGACGCGACCCGATCCTGCCGAAGTTCGCCGACGACGAGGTGACCGAACTGCGCCGCCAGTCCGAAGCCGGGCTCAAGGCGCGGCTGGCCGTCATTCCGCATGCGGCCGCGGTCGAGGAGTACGAGAAACGGCTCGACTTCGAATTGGGCGTGATCGAGGGGATGGGCTTTCCGGGCTACTTCCTGATCGTGGCCGACTTCATCAAATGGGCCAAGGATCAGGGGATTCCCGTGGGCCCGGGCCGGGGGTCGGGCGCGGGATCGCTCGTCGCCTATGCCCTGACGATCACCGACCTCGACCCGCTGCGCTATGGCCTGCTGTTCGAGCGGTTCCTGAACCCCGAACGTGTGTCGATGCCGGACTTCGACATCGACTTCTGCATGGATCGCCGGGAAGAGGTGATCCAATACGTCCAGGAGAAATACGGTCGCGACCGCGTGGGCCAGATCATCACCTTCGGCGCGCTTCTGTCGAAGGCGGCGGTGCGCGACGTGGGCCGGGTTCTGGGCATGTCGTATTTCCAGTGCGACCAGCTGTCGAAGATGATTCCGGTCGAGGGGGTCAAACCCGTCTCGATCACCAAGGCCCTGGCCGACGAGCCGCGCCTGCGCGAAGCCGCGCGCGAATCCGAGCAGGACAGGAGGGAGGGGCGCACGAACCCCGTGAAGCGCCTGCTGGACTACGCCGAAAAGCTGGAGGGGCTCTTGCGCAATGCCTCGACCCACGCGGCAGGTGTCGTGATCGGGGACCGGCCACTGGACCACCTTGTGCCGCTCTACAAGGACCCGCGCTCGGACATGCCCGCCACCCAGTTCAACATGAAGTGGGTCGAGAAGGCCGGTCTGGTCAAATTCGACTTCCTGGGCCTCAAGACCCTGACGCAGGTGCAGAACGCGGTCGAGTTGATCCGGGCACAGGGCAGGGACATCCACGTGGCCGCCGACGGGCGGCAGCTCTATGACCCCGCACCGGGAACCGAGAACGACATCAACGCCATCCCGCTGGAGGATGAGGCGAGCTATGCCCTCTATTCCGCCGCGCGCACCGTTGCCGTGTTCCAGGTCGAATCCACGGGCATGATGGACGCGCTGCGCCGCATGAAACCGACCTGCATCGAGGATATCGTGGCCCTTGTGGCGCTCTATCGGCCCGGCCCGATGGAGAACATCCCGAAGTATTGCGAGGTCAAGAACGGGCTGAGCACGCGCGACACGCTGCACCCCTCGATCGACCACATCCTGGACGAGACCCAGGGCATCATCGTCTATCAGGAACAGGTGATGCAGATCGCGCAGGAGATGGCGGGCTATTCGCTCGGCGGCGCCGATCTTCTGCGCCGCGCCATGGGCAAGAAGATCCAGGCCGAGATGGACGCGCAACGCCCTCTGTTTCTTGACGGCGCGGCAAAGAACGGCGTCGACAAGACCAAGGCGATGGAGGTCTGGAACCTTCTCGACAAGTTCGCCAACTACGGCTTCAACAAGTCCCACGCCGCCGCCTATGCCGTCGTCAGCTATCAGACGGCTTGGCTCAAGGCGAACCATCCGGTCGAATTCATGGCCGGGATCATGAATTCCGACATCCACCTGACCGACAAGCTGGCCGTCTATGCCGAAGAGGTCCGCAAGGCGACCGACCGGGGCGGCCTTGGCCTGACCATCGTGCCGCCTTGCGTGAACCGCTCGGGCGCGCGGTTCAGCGTGGCCGACGGCAAGCTGGTCTACGGCCTGGGCGCGCTCAAGAACGTGGGCGTGGACGCCATGGGCCTGGTGGTCGAGGGTCGCGGCGACCGGCCCTTTGCGACGCTCTATGATTTCGCGCGGCGGGTCGACCTGAAACGGGTGGGCAAGCGCCCGCTGGAAATGCTGGCCCGCGCCGGCGCCTTCGACGAGCTGGACGGCAACCGCGCCCGTGTGCTCGAGGCGCTGGACGGTCTGGTCGGCTATTCCGCCGCCATTCACGATCAGCGCGCGTCCAATCAGGTGTCGCTGTTCGGCGAGGCGGGGGACGACCTGCCCGAACCGCGCCTGCCGTTCCGCGATGACTGGCTTCCGGCGGAACGTCTGGGCGAGGAGTTCAAGGCCATCGGGTTCTATCTGTCGGGCCACCCGCTCGACGACTACATGATCGCGCTGAAACGGCAGGGGGTGAAGACCCTGGCCGAGGTGCAGGCGATGACGGCCAATGGCCCGATGGTCGCCAAGCTGGCCGGGATCGTGTCGGCCCGGCAGGAGCGTAAATCGGCGCGCGGCAACCGCTTTGCCTTCGTGCAGGCCAGCGACCCCTCGGGCGCCTATGAGGCGATGGTCTTTTCGGACACGCTGGATGCCAGTCGGACCCATCTGGAACCCGGCTGCCGCGTCATCCTGCAGATCGAGGCGAGCCAGGAGTCCGATCAGTTGAAGTTGCTCGCCCGCGCCGTGACGCCCATGGACGATGCCGTCGATGCCGCGCCCCAGGTCGGTTTGCGGATCTTCCTCGACGACGCGGGCGCGGTCCCGTCGCTGCAAGGATTGCTGGAGCGGCTGTCCGGCGAGTCCGGGGCGCGTGGACGCGGGCCGATCCACCTCTGTCTTCTGGGCGAGGACCTGCCGGGCGAAGTGGAACTGCGGCTGCCCGATCCCTATCCCGTCAATCCGCAGGTCAAGGGCGCGCTGCGGTCCCTGCCGGGCGTCGCCATGGTCGAGGATGTCTGACAGAGGGTCGGACGACCTGCTGGTGGCGGTCGACGGCTCTGCGTCGCCCCGTGCGTCTGGCCGGATCATGCCTTTGCAGGACCCGGACCATTTCCATTGGGCTGAGGCATTCGCAAGTTGGCAGGACCCGAGGCCGTTCTGGACGGCGTCACTTTCCCCTGGGGTCGGCGAATGATCGACTCGGACCGCTTCCTTGATGACCTTCGGACCCTGCGCGCCATCGGCGGGCGGGGAACCGGCGTGGTGCGTCGCGCCTTCGATGCGCAGGACGTACGCGCGCGCCACTGGCTGGCCACGCAATTCGCCGAAGCCGGGCTGGAGGCGCGGATCGATCCGGCGGGGAACGTCTGGGGTCTGCGCGGCCCGCTCCTGATCGGATCGCACACCGACACCCAGCCCGAGGGCGGGTGGCTCGACGGCGCGCTCGGCGTGATCGCGGGGCTTGCGGTCGCGCGGCACAATCCCGGCGTCTCGGTAGTGAGTTTCCAGGACGAAGAAGGGCGGTTCGGCGCCACGACAGGATCGGAAATCTGGACGGGGGCGCTGACGCTGGAAGATGCGGACCGGCTTGCCGATCTGGAGGGTGTCACCTTCGGCGCGGCGCGGCAGGCCCTGCCCGCCACCGGCGATTTCCCCAGACCCGACCGGTTCACCGCCTACCTCGAGCCGCATATCGAACAGGGCCCCGTCCTTGACGCCGAAGCGCTGGCGGCGGGGGTGGTCACCGCCATCGTCGGCCTGCGCCAGATCACGGTCGAGTTGACGGGCCAGCAGAACCATGCAGGCACTACACCGATGCCCCTGCGCGTCGATGCGCTGCGCGGCCTGTCGGACGTCGATCATCTGTTGCGCGACCGCCTTCGCAATGTCGTGACGCCCCAATCCGTCTGGACCATCGGCCACGTCAGCCTGCACCCCAACGCGCCCTCGGCCATCCCGGGGCGCGTGCGGTTCACGGTGCAATGGCGCGATGCGGAAACGGCGCGGCTGGACCGGATGGAGGGTGTCATCCGCGATGCCCTGGTCCAGGTGGCGGACGCCAGCGGTCTGGGTCTGGCGGTCAGCGACACCTCTGTGCTGCCCCCGGTCGCGATGGACGAAACCCTGCGCGCCGCCTTGCAGGACTCGGCCCGCAAACACGCGCCCGATGCCTGGCGCGACATGCCATCCGGCGCGCTCCACGATGCGACGAACGTCAGCCGCGTCCTGCCGGTCGCCATGCTCTTTGCGCCGTCCATCGGCGGGATCAGCCACGATTTCGCCGAAGACACCGCCGAGGCGGACCTGGTGACCTGTCTGAACATCCTGGCCGGGGCGGCGGACAGCCTGACCTAGATCGGCAGAGCGGTGGTGTCCTTGATGTCTTCCATGACGAAACTGGCCGAAATATCGGTCACCTGCACCCGCGCGATCAGCGCCTTGTAGAACCGGTCGTAATCGGCCACGTCGCGCACCCGGACGCGCAGCACATAGTCCAGCTCTCCGGTCATGCGGTGCGCGCCCTGGATTTCCGGCATGGCCACGACGGCGGCCTGAAACCGGTCCAGCCACCCGGTCTCATGGGCGCCCGCATGGATCAGCACCAGAACCGACAACCCGAGGTTCAGCTTGGCCGCATCCAGATGCGCGACCCGCTCGCGGATGATGCCCGCGTCCTCCATTCGCCGGATCCGCCGCCAGCAGGCATTGCGCGACAGCGAGACCCGGTCGGACAGCGCATCCAGGCTCAGACTGCAGTCTTTCTGAAGGACTCGCAGGATACGGAGGTCTGTTTCGTCTGTTTCACTCGTCATACTTGGGATATTATCCCAACCTTGACCCGCAACACAATCGAAATTGAGATGATTGCCCGCGCCGCCAGCACCATGATGACGGACAAGCAGAACCGGAGGTGACCATGACCCAGATCGCACAATTCATTCGTGGCTTTCACGATCACCCGGCTTCGGTCGACGAGACCTATTTCGGGCACATGCGCTTTGCCTTCGGGTTCGCAGGCCTTCTGTTTGCTGCGGGCCTTGCCGCGCTGATCCACGCGCTGATCCCGCCGCTGTTCGAGACGACGGCCAGCCGCCTGATCCGCAAGATGCACGCCCGGATCGAAGCCCGGCACTGACCCCATGTGTCGACTGCTTGGATATGCCGGGCCCGCCATCGCGTTGGAGCGGATCATCACCCGGCCCAGCCATTCCCTTTTGAAGCAGTCGCAACATGCCCACGAGGCGAAACTGGCCGTCAACGGCGACGGGTTCGGCATGGCCTGGTACACGGGCCAGGACGCTGAGCCGGGCCTTTACCGCGATGTCCTCCCCGCGTGGTCCGATGGCAACCTGCCGTCGCTCTGCAGGGTGATCCGCGCGCCGCTGTTTCTGGCGCATGTGCGGGCGGGGACGACGGGCGGAACCAGCCGGTCGAACTGCCACCCCTTCGTGTCAGGCCGCTGGAGCTTTGCCCACAATGGCCAGATCGCAGGCTTTTCGGAGCTGCGCCGCGCCCTCGAGGCCGACCTGCCCGACCATCTCTATGCCCTGCGGCAAGGCACGACGGACAGCGAGATCCTGTTCCTGACGATGCTGGACGAAGGGTTGGACGACGATCCGATCGGGGCTGTGGCACGCGCCATCGCCCGGATCGAGCGCATGCAGGGCGGCGGCGCGCCCAACCGGATCACCTGTGTCCTGGCCGATGGCAGCCGGATCATCGGGGTGCGGCATTCGGGCGACGGCCATGCCCCGACGCTCTATGTCTCCGCCGGGGTTCTGGATCACGGCGGGCGGGCACTCGCGTCGGAGCCACTGGACGGTTGCGCGGCCAACTGGACGGCCCTTCCCGAAGGCGGTGTCGTGATTCTGTCGGCCGACGCCATGGAAATCTCGTCGCTTCCCGGACTGGCCGACCGGGCCGCCGCCTGAGCCGTCAAAGCCAGGTCACCTCGCCCAGAAAGATATACCCGGCCCCGTAGATCGTCTTGATGAGGGCGGGGGCCTTGGGATCCTCGCCTAGTTTCGCCCGCAGGCGCGAGATGCGGACATCCATTGCACGGTCGAAACTGTCCGATGCGCTGCCGCCCAGGGCCTCCTGCATCTCGGCCCGGGTCAGAAGGCGTCTGGGACGTTCCAGAAACAGCCGCAGGATCTCTGCCTCGGCCTGGCTGAAGGTCGCGTCGCCCCCCGGAACACGGTCAGCGGGACCAGACAACGTGAAGCGGTCGAAATCGGCGGTATAGGGTCCGAAGGTGGCGACGCGACCCTGTGCGGCGACCGGCGCCTTGCGCAGACGGGCGCGGATGCGGGCGACGATCTCGGCGGGCTCGAAGGGTTTGACCACGTAATCGTCGGCCCCGAGTTCCAGCCCGGTCACCCGGTCCTGCACCTGACCCCGCCCCGAGATGATGATGATCGCCGCCCCCCCTTCGAGCGCCAGACGCGAAACGACGGCCAGCCCGTCCCGGTCGGGCAGGCCCAGATCGACAAGGCAGACATCCGGCCCCTGACCGGGTGGGGCGGCGCGCAACGCCGCCTCGAAGGCATCGGCGCGGGCATAGGTCGCCACGTTCATCCCCGCCGCCGTCAAGGCCTCCGACAGCAGGCTGCGGATCGCCGGGTCGTCATCCAGAAGGGCGATGCGCGGCGTCACGACAAAGCCGCCGACAGCTTGCCCACCGAAAACGGCTTGCGCAGGACGGGCCAGCGTCCCGCCGCCTCGCGGTAGAGAGGCGCATCCCCCGGCAGAGACGTCATCAGCGCCACCGGCAGGCCCCGGGCCTCGGCCAGGGCGGCAAGGTCGAGGCCGGTCTCGCTCGACTTCAGCATGATATCCGACAGCAGAAGGCCGATGCCGTCGATGTCCAGAAGGTCGCGCGCCTCGTCGACCGTGGCGGCTTCGAGCACCGAATGACCGGCGGCAACCAGACGGTCGCGCACGGCTTCGCGGATATGGGCGGCGTCTTCCACCAGCAGGACAAGCGTCGGCGGCAGGCCCGGGGGCGGCTGGCGCAGCGGCAGACGCAGGGTGACACGCGCCCCGCCCGTGGGCACATTGGACAGCCGGGTCGTACCTCCGCCCAGTTTCACCACATCATAGACCATCGACAGGCCGAGACCCGTTCCGTCCTCGCCCTTTTCGGTAAAGAACGGCTCCGCCCCCTTGGTCAGCGCTTCGGCGCTGAAGCCCGGGCCGGTGTCGGTGACCGTCAGTTCCACCCAGGTGTCGCGCAGGGCGCGGGCGGCAATGGTAACCGTGCCCGGCCCGGCACCGATGGCGTCACGGGCATTCAACACGAGATTCAGAAGGGCATCGCGCAGCGCGTCGGGATCGAGCAGGACCGGCTGCTCCAACCCCTCGACGCCCCAGTCCAGCGTCAGATCGGCGGACAGGGATGCGCCAGCCAGCACCGCCACTTCGGCCAGGAACCTGCGCAGATCAGTTGCCCGGGGGCGCAGGTCGCGCGGCCCCGACAGGCCCGCGATCTGTTCGATCAGGGTGCCGCCCCGTGTGGCCGCGACGCCGATGGCGGCGATGGCCTCGGCGGCGTCGGGCGGCAGGTCCATACCGGACAGCTTGTCCTTCAGGCCCAGGATCACGGTCAGCAGATTCGCGAAGTCATGGGCCATGCCCGACGTGAGCTGTGCGGCGACCTGACGCCCGGCGGCCTGCGACAGGGCGGCGCGGGCCTGAGCCTCTTCGGTGATGTCAACGGAGAGGGCATAGGCCCCGATCACAACACCATCTTCGAGGTCGGGGGTGAAACTGACCCGAATGCGGCGGCTGGAGGCTTCGTGCGAAATCTCGAAGACCGACGCCTCGCCGTCGAGCGCACGGGTCAGATGCGGCGCGGTCAGGGCATAGGTCTGGGGGCCAAGCGCCTCGGCCATGGTCAGGCCGACGATGTCGGTCGGCGTGCCCGGCATCACCGCCCCAAGCCGTCGGTTCGAAAAGGTGTAACGCCGGTCGCGGTCCAGCCGTGCGATATGGGCGGGCAGCATCTCTGTGGTCAGCTGGATACGCGCCGCCATTTCAGTCGCCTCGCGGCGCGCCTCGGTCAGGGCGGCATTGGCGGCGGCCAGCTGGCGGTTGGCCTGCCCCACTTCCTCGGCCCGGGCGAGCAATTGATCCGACAGGGTTTCGGACCGGGCCCGCAGCAGCCGTTCCTGCGCCTTGATCGCGGTGATGTCGGTATAGACGGTGACCCAGCCCCCCTGCGGCAGGGGCGCGCCCTCGACCGAGATGACCTGACCATTGGGGCGTGTGCGTTCCAGGTAGTGCGGCTCGAACGCGCGGGCCTGGGCCAGACGTTCGGCCAGCATGGCGTCGATATCGTCGACGGGGCCGTATTCGCCGCGTTCCAGAAGGTGTCGGATGGTATCGCCAAAATCGGACCCGGGCTCGGTCAGCGCCTCGGGCAGGTCGAACATGGTGGCGAACATCCGGTTGCAGACCGCAAGGCGCAAATCGGCGTCATAGATCGACAGACCCTGACCGATCAGGTTCAGGCCGGCCTGAGTCAGCCGCGTCGTCATTGCCTTGCGATCGCTCATCATCCCCCCGTGGCGCGAAGGCTATCACGGCGGCGGGTGGCGGCAAGTTGATACAATTCGTTGCAATTCAGCAAAACCGGTGAAGGAATCGCGTCCCAAGGTGACGGGGCCGCGTCGGGGAGGATGCGGCACAGGGGGGATCAGACATGGCCGACCTTCGGACGATTCCGGATTTCATGGATCGCAACGCCACCAGCTTTGCGCAGGCCCCTGCCTACCGCGAAAAGGAATTCGGCATCTGGCAGGAGTGGACCTGGGCCGAGGCCCGGGCCGAGATCGAGGAGATCGCCCGGGGCCTGATCGTGCAGGGCTTGGAGATCGGGGAACATGTGGGCGTCATCGGACGCAACCGCCCGCAACTTTATATGGCCATGGTCGCCGCCCAATGCGCCGGTGGCATTCCCGTCCCGCTCTATCAGGATGCCGTGGGCGAGGAGCTGGCCTATGTCCTGGGCCACTGCGCCGCCCGCTTCGTCATCGCCGCCGATCAGGAGCAGGTCGACAAGGTGATCGAGGTGAAGGACCGGATCGAGGGTCTGCGCCACATCGTCTATCTGGATGGTCGGGGCCTGCGGAAATACGACCATTCCGCCATGTCATCGATGGAGGCCTTGCGCGAAAAGGGCCGCGCCGCCGACCGGGCCGAGATGGACCGCCGCCGTGCCCAGCAGACGGGCGCCACCACTTGCGTCATGCTCTATACCTCCGGCACGACAGGGCGGCCCAAGGGCGTGGTGCTCAGCCATGACAACATCGTGGAGACGTCGAAGAACTCCAGCGGCTTCGACGGGCTGCGGCAGGGGGACGAGGTTCTGGCCTATCTGCCGATGGCCTGGGTCGGGGATTTCATCTTCTCCATCGGGCAGGCCATGGTCACCGGCTTCTGTGTGAATTGCCCTGAAAGCGCCGACACCGTCATGCACGACCTGCGCGAGATCGGGCCGACCTATTACTTCGCCCCGCCCCGCGTATTCGAGACACAGCTGACCAACGTCATGATCCGGATGGAGGACGCGAGCCGCTTCAAGAAGTGGCTTTTTGATCGCGCCATGGCCCACGCCAAGACCATCGGGCCGAAACTGCTCGACGGGGAAGAGGTCGGTTTCATGGACCGGCTGAAATACAAACTGGGCGAAATCTTCGTCTTCGGGCCGCTCAAGAACACACTGGGGCTGAGCCGGGTGCGCGTCGGCTATACCGCCGGAGAGGCCATCGGGCCGGAACTTTTCGATTTCTACCGCTCCATCGGCATCAACCTGAAGCAGCTTTACGGCCAGACCGAAGCCTCGGTCTTCATCACCCAGCAGAAGGACAACGAGGTCCGCTCCGACACCGTGGGCACGCCGACCCCGGGGGTGGAGCTTCGGATCGCGGAGAACGGCGAGGTGTTCTATCGCTCGCCCGGGACCTTCGTCGAATACTACAACAATCCCGAAAGCACCGCCTCGACCAAGGACCCGGAAGGCTGGGTCGCCACCGGCGACGCGGGCTTCATCGAGGAAGGCACCGGCCACCTGCGGATCATCGACCGCGCCAAGGATGTGGGCAAGATGGCGTCGGGCGCTCTGTTCGCGCCCAAGTTCGTGGAGAACAAGCTGAAGTTCTATCCCGACATCTATGAGGCTGTGGTCTTCGGCAATGGGCGCGACCGCTGCGTGGCCTTCGTCAACATCGACCTGACCGCCGTGGGCAACTGGGCGGAGCGCAACAACATCGCCTATGCCTCCTATCAGGAGCTGGCCCAGCATCCCCGCGTGCTGGAAACCATCACCAATCATGTCGAGACGGTCAACAAATCGGTGGCCGAGGACGAAATGCTGTCCGGCTGCCAGATCCACCGCTTCCTTGTCCTGCACAAGCAGCTGGACGCCGACGACGAGGAAATGACCCGCACCCAAAAGGTCAAGCGCCGCACCATCGAAGAGAAATACGCCGACCTGATCGAGGGCCTCTATAGCGGCGTGGACGAGGTCTATACCGAAACCGAAGTCACCTATGAGGACGGCCGCAAGGGCAAGATCAAGGCGACGGTAAAGATGTGCGATGCCAAGGTCGTGCCGGTGACGGCCAAGGTGCTGGAGGCGGCGGAGTGATCACAACAAACCATAAATTTCTGGCAGGCTTTGCTTGTGCGTGCGGCCTCGCTTGCGGCTTGCTTGGCGGCAATATCGACGGCGGAACATTGGCCCTATTTGCGATGGTTGCGGCATGGCCTGCCGCAGCCTTTGGATACTACCTAGGAAAATCCCGAGAAATTGAGAACGATCACAACCGATATGAAGGAGCGTTTGGAGCGATCGGCGGCGGCTTTGCTTCAACTCTGTTTTCTACTTTTCCGTTCGTTCTCGGTCTCGGTGCCGGATGGTTTATCGCACCAGTTCTAGGGAGCGCGTAGAATGAACGCCCAACCCGACACCTTCACCACCGCAGACGGGCGGACGATTGGGGGCACCGTCATGGACCTGCGCAACATTACGCTGCGGTTTGGCGGGGTGAACCCCGCCCTCCGGCGTTTGATCGGCTGCGTTGTCTTCTGCCTGCTTGGCGCCCCGGCTTTGGCCGAGACGCTCAGCGACGACATGACCTTTGCGATGAACCATTGTCTGGGGCCGATCGCCTATGGGATCGACGCCGAAACGGACGCGCTGGAGCCGACCACGGCGGAAGCCCTGGGGCGCACGCCGGAGCCGAGCCCGGCCTTTTCCGACCCCGCGTTTCATCTGGGCCCCGAGGGGCAGGTGCTTGCGCGGATGCAGGCCGGGGAGCAGCGTTTTTGCCAGGTCTCGTTGACCGAAGGGTCGCTGGACGTGGATCGCGCGATGGTTTTCGTCGCCGCGGACATTCTGAACCTTGCGCTGAGCGGAAGTTGTGCGCGCCGCGCCGAGACCGAGCCGACCCTGGTCCATCTTGCCAGCTGGGATCGCAATGCGCGCGGCTTTTACACAAGCGTCACCCTGAGCGAGAGCCGCGAAACGGGGCATCTCAACCTGATCGCGGGGGAATGGCCGACGTCCCGTTTGGACAAGCGGTGCGAATGATGGTCCGGCTGACCCCGAAACCCCCTGTGACTTTGCGGAGGAGACCGGCATGAGCGTGCTGACCTTTGCCCTGATCATGACGGCCATCGGGCTGCCACTGGCCTTTGCGGCACGGCGGGTAGCGTCGGACAAGCTGGCAAATGCGATGATCTATGCCGCCGGGATCGGCATGGGGATGTCTTGGAAGCTGTTGGTCTTCCGCGATGGCGGGATCATCAGAACCTTCGTTTTCATCCTTGTGGGCATGGGCGTGGCCCTCGTGCTGGGCGGGGGACTCGCACCCATGAAAAGAGGTCGGGAATGACAGGTCTCCAGCACATCATGCGCCTCCGGGGCCGATGCGTGACGCTCTGCGCGGCGATCGTCCTGGCCGCAGGTACGGCAGAGGCCGAACATGCGGAAACCGTCGCCAAGATCGCGATGGACCGCTGCATCGCCACAATGAGCGCGGGCTCGCCCCCGGACGTGAGCGGGCTGCGCCCCCTCGACAATGTGGCAGGGTCTGCGTTCAGCGATGCGGCCATGACTCCTGATGATGAGATCGCCGTTGACCCGCGGGTGTTGCGGGGCCTGCGCGATTGTCAGGTTGCGTCGGACACACGGCGCGTGAAACTCGGTCCCGACGCCATCGCCGCCGCCAAAGCGACCTTTTCCGAGCTGGCCGACAGGCTCGTGGCCGACGGCGGTTTTGTCGAACAATCCATCACGGGACCGACCGAAGGTATGGTCGGATCGTTCTTCGTCGAAGAGGGTGACTTCGTGCGCCGTCTCGCCTCGACTGCTCCGGTTCGCGAGGGCCTCTACATTGAAGTGAGCCTGATGACCGGGGCCTATCACGGCGAAGTCGCCATTGTGGTGTCCGAGCATTTCGGCCCCCCGCCCGAGGAGGTATCCCTGCGATGAATGCCCAACCCCAGACAGTGACGGCGGACGGTCGCACGATTGGCGACGTGGTCATGGATATGCGCAACATCACGCTGCGGTTTGGCGGGGTGGAGGCGATCAAGGATATTTCCTTCGACATCCGCGAGGGGGAGATCCGGGCGATCATCGGGCCGAACGGGGCGGGCAAGTCGTCGATGCTCAACGTCATCAGCGGCTTCTACGTCCCGCAGGAGGGGGAGGTCTGGTTTCGCGGCAAACCGCGCCCGCCGATGAAGCCCTACGAGGTCGCCCAGCAGGGGATCGCGCGGACGTTCCAGAACATCGCCCTGTTCGAGGGGATGTCGGTCCTCGACAACGTGATGTGCGGGCGGCTTGGGCACATGAAGACCAACATGCTGACGCAGGCGCTGTGGTGGGGAAAGGCCGCTCGGGAGGAAGAGGAGAACCGCGAAGCCGTCGAACGGGTCATCGATTTCCTTGAAATTCAAGCCATTAGAAAGACACCGGTCGGTCGCCTGCCCTACGGCCTCAAGAAGCGGGTGGAGCTGGCGCGGGCCCTTGCGGCAGAGCCGAAGCTTCTGCTGCTGGACGAGCCGATGGCCGGCATGAACGTCGAGGAAAAGGAGGACATGTCGCGTTTCATCCTCGATGTGAACGACGAATTCGGCACGACGATCGCGTTGATCGAACACGACATGGGCGTGGTCATGGACCTGTCGGACCGGGTCGTGGTGATGGATTACGGCAAGAAGATCGGGGACGGCACGCCCCATGAGGTGCGCAACAATCAGGCAGTGATCGACGCCTATCTGGGGGTTGCCCATGACTGACGGGCGCTTCGGGATATGCGGCCCGGAAGCCACAGGCGGGGGGCGCATTTCGTACACCCCCGGTACACCCCCCGTACACCCCCCGTGCAGACGGGTTGACGGGCGGGGGCGCTCTGGTTTCTGGTGCGCGGTCGCCGCCGGTCTGACCCTTGGCGGCCCGGCGCTGGCTGATCCCGCATGGGACGCTTTCGAGGCGCGGTGCCTGACGCCGATGGCGGATTTCGAACTGGCCGCGCCGACGGACCTGCCGCTGCTTCGGTCGCTCAAGAATGACGGGAACGGCTATTCGGTCTTCGACGGGGGCGGGTTCGAGGTGCGGGTTTCGGACCGGTTGGACGCCGAGGGGCGCGGCCTTTTTGGCGCGGCCATGTGTTCGGTGGTGACCGCAGGCGAGGGCGCCGAGACGGCGAATGCCTTCCTCATGTGGTCGTCCCGCCCCGAAGCCTTCGAGATGTGGGAAGAGGTCGCGGGCGACGGCACGGCGCTGGTCCTGCGGTCGACCACATGGCGGGAGCCGAAGATGGAGGTCTCGCTCACCATGGGACCGGAGTCCGTCCGGCTGAAGGCAGAGGAGACCGACCTTGAGAGTTGAGCAGACATTGCGACGCGCATCTAGCCGCCGCGCGTTCGGCGGTCTGGTCCTTGGCCTGATGGTCGGCGCCGGGACGATGGCGTCGGCACAGGGTGATCCGCGACAGGGCGTCGTTCAGGCCGTCCAGGACTGTGCCGCATTCGTGGCGGCGAAATCGACCGAGATCTTCCCCGAGCCCGGGTTCGAGATGGCAGGCGATATCCTGTTCGAGACGACGCAGGACAGGCCGGCCTCGGGCCTTGCGCTGAAATTCACGCATTTCATTCCGGCCACGCCCGAAGGTTCCGGTTCGGCAGCGCCGCCGCATCTGTGGCAATGCAATGTCACCGGCAGCCGCCTTTCCAGACCGATCTGGTTGGCGGCGGATATACGCGGGCTGTTCTCGGACGCGACTGCAATTCTCCCGACGCTGGAGGTCCGGAAGGCGGAAGACGAAAACTGGCAGTATGAGGATTGCGCCGACCCCGCCGCCCCGGTGGATTACGCGTTCGGGCTGTCCAAGGTGGGCCACCTGTACGTGCAGGTGACCGCGCCGACGCTTGACGCATTTTCCTGCCGCGACCTGATCGAGGTGGACCGGCTGTTCTATGCCTGTGTCTATGCCTTTGCCAAAGAGCCGTGGGAGAAGATCCGCGAGGCAAGCGGCGAGGCGTCGGTCCCCGGGCAGTTCACCCTGCATCACGATGAAACGCTTGACGATCTGGTGGGTTTCGCGCCCGGCACGGACGGTACCCGGCGGGGCACGGTCGAGACGGAAGTCGGCCCCGTGGAGGTCGCGCTGACCGGGGTGGCTCCGACCACCGAATGCCGCGTCGAGGGGACGGCCAGCGAGGAGGTGCTGAACGACTGGCTCGTCTCTGCGTCGATCTTCTATGACGGCGGTTTCTTCCGCTTCGATGGCGGCCGGGGGGTCTATACCTGCGCCCCGAGTTTCCCGAGCGTCGCGATGTTCCTCGAGGAGAGGCCGCTGGACGGCGGGGCCGTGGCCTTCGCGCTGACCATGGACACCGGGGATTATCCCACGCTGCGCGAGATGTGTGCGGGATGAGGATTATGTGCCCCACCCTGCCCCTATGGGCCGCTGCGGTTGCTGTCGGCCTTGTGTCGACTGCGTCGATGGCCACGGGCGAGCCGACGCGAGCGGAGGTGATCGCGGACATGTCCCGTGGCGTGGACATGTGCCTGGACGCCCTGCGGACGGGGGATACGCGGGTGATCGAGGCACTGCAGACCGTTTATGGCACGTCTGTGGCCGTCGGCACACCCACGAAAGCACTTCCGAAGTGGAGCGCGCGGCTCCGACTGGAAACGCTGGAAGAAGGCACGCCTGACGTCCGCGGATGCCATGTCGGCACGACGGACGAATGGCAGGAGAGCCTTGTTCGACCGGACATCATGACCTGGGCCGAAAGCAAGATGACCGACGTCACGGCGGACACTGCTGTCACGCGTTTTCCCGTTCCCGTCCGACTCGGCGGTCCGGCACGTGTCTGGTGCGAGCAAAGTGTCGGCCTTTTCGCGAGCATCGGCCACGGACTGACGGGTCAGGGAGTGGACATTGCCATATCAAGGATCGACCCCGAAACGCCCCCTTCGCCGAACACGCCCCCCAACCCCTGCAACCCGGAGTAGACCATGCCAGATCAAGTGCTGTTCGGATTAGAAGTGGCCCTGAACGGGTTGATGGCGGGAGTGATGTATTCGCTGGTCGCCCTCGGGTTCGTGCTGATCTTCAAGGCGTCGGGCATCTTCAACTATGCCCAGGGGGTCATGGCGCTCTTCGCGGCGATGACATTGGTGGGGATCCAGAACGGCCAGGTGCCGTTCAGCCACCTGATCAACGCGACCTTCGGGACCGATATCCATTATTTCGGATGGCAGGCGCCGGCCCTTCTGGCGATCCTGCTGACGGTGGTGGTGATGGCGGTGTTCGCCTGGCTGGTGAACCGGCTGGTGTTCCGCCACCTCGTCAATCAGGAGCCGATCATCCTGTTCATGGCGACCATCGGTCTGGCGTATTTCCTGGAGGGGGTCGCGGACCTGATGTGGGGGTCCGAGATCAAGAAGCTGGACGTCGGCCTGCCGCAAGGCATCAACGAATGGATCGACGGGGCGACGTTCGAGATCTTCGGCTATGGCTTCTTCATCGACAATCTGGACCTTGTGGCGACGGTGATCGCGGCCCTGCTGGTCGGCGGGCTGGTGGTGTTTTCGCAATACACCAAGCAGGGCCGGGCCTTGCGCGCGGTGGCCGACGACCATCAGGCGGCCTTGTCGGTGGGCATCTCGCTCAACTTCATCTGGGTGCTGGTCTGGTCCATCGCGGGGTTCGTCGCCCTGGTCGCGGGGATCATGTGGGGCGCCAAGTCGGGGGTGCAGTTCTCGCTGTCGCTGATCGCGCTGAAGGCCCTGCCGGTGCTGATGCTGGGCGGGTTCACGTCGATCCCGGGGGCCATTGTCGGCGGGTTGATCATCGGGGTGGGCGAGAAGCTGTTCGAGTTCCTGATCGGCGCGCCCTACCTTGGGGGGGCCACCGAGAACTGGTTCGCCTATGTGCTGGCGCTCGCCTTCCTTGTGGTGCGTCCGCAGGGTTTGTTCGGGGAGAAGATCATTGAGCGGGTTTGAGATGGCGCCCCGGAATTGTCCCCGGTCTGTCCCGCTTTGGGCCGATTGCGCGGACAGTCTTCAGGTTCGAACGGATCTGGAGACGCGTGCGGATGGGCAAGGTATTTGGATACTTCTTCATGGTGTGCGCCGGGCTATGCCTTCTGGCTCTGGTATCCGATCTGATCTGGATGCGGCGGACTGGCTTCATGTTTGTTCCATTCGGGCAAGAACTGACCTTGTGGTTCATTGGGGGGTATGTCGGCGCGTTCGTCTCACTGATGTTCAGCGCGTGGATCGCTTTCGTCCTGCAAGAGATACGCGAGGGTCAGCAGGACATTCTCGACCGGCTGGCGGGACGGGGTACCGGGCCGTTGACGCTCAAATCCGAACCCCGGTTGCAGCGCTCGCGCGCGGCCTGAGGCTAGCCCGACCGCCTGCGGCGTGCCACGGGAGGAATCCCGTGAGCTGCCCGTCAGACCTCTTCGATCAGGGTGCGGGACGCAGGGGGCCGATGACATGACATCCAGATTGCTCCCGATCCTTCGGCCTTTGCCCGCTATTCTCTTTGCCTACGGCATCGTCATGACCTTCATGGGAGTCCTGGAGGCCAAAGCGGTCGCAACACCGACCAGTGTCTATGGCACATCCCTCAGTGTGGAGCGGGTGTTGTACCTGACGGCGCTTTCGCGGTCCCTGGATCCGATCATGCACGTCACGGCGTTGGCGGCCATCGTGATGGCGGTCCTGCGATACCTTGATGCCGGGAAGGACGCATGATGGCCTTTTCCGGTTCTGGACAGCTCAGCGAAAAAAAGCGACTGCAAGATCTGGTGGTGCGGGCATTGCCCTGCCTGCCCGGACGTCGACAGGAGGGATGCGATAATGCTCTATCGTGAAGCCGGAGACTTCAAGACTTCTTATGCCGAGGACAACCAGACCTTTCCGATCAAGTTCGACCGGGTGGGGTATTACGTCGTGCTGGCGGTGGCGGTGCTGGTGGTTCCGTTCTTCATCAACGACTACTGGGCCAGCGCCTTCCTGATCCCCTTCCTGATCTATGCCATCGCGGCCATCGGGTTGAACATCCTGACGGGATATTGCGGGCAGGTGAGCCTGGGGACGGGCGGGTTCATGGCCGTGGGGGCCTATGCCTCCTACAAGCTGATGACGGCGTTTCCCTGGATGGACATGGTGACGGTCACCCTGTTGTCGGGCCTTGTCACGGCGGCGGTGGGTGTCGTGTTCGGCCTGCCCAGTTTGCGGATCAAGGGGTTCTATCTGGCGGTGGCGACACTGGCGGCGCAGTTCTTCCTTGTCTGGCTCTTCAACAAGGTGGGGTGGTTCTACAACTACTCGGCCTCGGGGCAGATCAACGCGCCCGAGCGGGAGTTCTTCGGCCTGATCCTGACCGGCCCGAACGCGGCGGCGGCGACGCAGTACCTGTTCTGCCTGGCCTTCGTACTGGTGCTGGCCTGGGTCGCGCGGAACCTGACCCGGGGCACGGTGGGGCGCAAGTGGATGGCGATCCGCGACATGGACATCGCCGCCGAGATCATCGGGGTGAATCCCTTGCGCGCGAAGCTGTCGGCCTTTGCGGTGTCGTCGTTCTTCGTGGGCATATCGGGCGCGCTGTTCTTCACGATCTACCTGGGCGCGGTCGAAGTGGGCGAGGCCTTCGGCATCCAGAAGTCGTTCCTCGTGCTGTTCATGATCATCATCGGGGGCCTCGGCTCTATCTTCGGGTCCTTCGCGGGGGCGGCGTTCCTGGTGCTGTTGCCGGTGGTGCTCAAGCTGGTGGGCGTGGATCTGCTGGGCTGGCCCACGGACATCGTGGCGCATCTTCAACTGGTCATCGTGGGCGGGCTGATCGTGTTCTTCCTGATCGTGGAGCCGCACGGGCTGGCGCAGCTGTGGCGGGTGACCAAGGAGAAACTGAGATTGTGGCCCTTCCCGCACTGAGGCGGGGCGGACCATGGAAGGCGGCGGGGGCCAATCCCGTCACATGTATCGGACACCTTAGGGAGGAAAGACCGATGAAACTTGGAACTTTGACAATCGCGGCGATCATGGCCGCAAGCCCGGTGATGGCGGACCTCGTGTTTCCGTCGCTGAGCTATCGCACCGGGCCCTATGCCGCGGGCGGCATCCCCTTTGCCGACGGCTATGCCGACTATTTCACCCTGCTCAACCAACGCGACGGCGGCATCGGCGGCGTCATGACCCGCGTTCTGGAGTGCGAAACCGGCTACAACACCGAAAAGGGTGTGGAATGCTATGAAAGCACCAAGGGCGAAGGTTCGCTGGTCTATCAGCCGCTGTCGACCGGCATCACCTATCAGCTGATCCCCAAGACCGCAGCCGATGGCATCCCCATGCACACCATGGGCTATGGTCGCACCTCTGCCGCCAATGGCGCGATCTTCAACAACATCTTCAACTATCCCGCGAACTACTGGGACGGGGCGTCGATCGCCGTGAACTACCTGCTGTCGGAAAATGGCGGCAGCCTCGAAGGCAAGAAGATCGCGCTGATCTATCACAACTCGGCCTATGGCAAGGAGCCGATCCGCACGCTGGAAGAGCTGTCGGCCATCCACGGGTTCGAGCTGACGCAGCTGGCCGTGGATCACCCGGGTCAGGAGCAGAAGTCCCAGTGGTTGCAGATCCGGCGCGAGCGTCCCGACTATGTCGTGATGTGGGGCTGGGGCGTGATGAACCAGGTCGCCGTTCAGGAAGCCGCCAACATCCGTTTCCCGATGGAGAATTTCATCGGCAACTGGTGGGCCGGGTCCGAGAATGACGTGCTGCCCGTGGGCGAGGCCGCCAACGGCTACAAGGCGCTGGCCATGCACAACGTGGGCGACGACTTCCCGGTGTTCGCCGACATCCAGACCCATGTGGTCGATGCCGGGATGGCTGCGGGCAACGGCGACCAGATCGGCACGGTGCTCTATAACCGTGGCCTCTATGCCGCGATGCTGGCCGCCGAAGCCGCCAAGAAGGCGCAGGAAATCCACGGCGTCGCGGATATCACTCCGCAGATGATGCGCGACGGGATGGAAGCGCTGGTCGTGGACGAGGCCCTGATGGAAAGCCTCGGCATGCCCAACTTCGGCCCCGAGTTCACCGTGTCCTGCGAGAACCACGGCG
Source organism: Jannaschia pohangensis (assembly GCF_900113875.1). Taxonomy (GTDB): domain Bacteria; phylum Pseudomonadota; class Alphaproteobacteria; order Rhodobacterales; family Rhodobacteraceae; genus Jannaschia; species Jannaschia pohangensis. Next base: position 678,038 of record NZ_FORA01000002.1, read on the forward strand.
GGTCGGGCCAGGGCAAGGTGCAGCAGTGGAACGCGTCCACCGGCGAATGGGAGATCCTCACCGACTGGATTTCCAGCGACCGCGCGGTCATCGACCCGCTGATCGCGGAGGACTCGGCCGCCTATGCCGCCGAGAACAACGTCGAGCCGTCCTGCGGCTGACGTGCGACAAAAGGCGCGCCCCGACCCCGGGGCGCGCCACCCCGCGCCCCATTCGGAAAGATAATGACGCTCGCATCCCTTCACTCGGCCTTGATGTCGCTGGTGCTTTGCACCGGGGTGTCGGCCTGTGCGGTGGCGCGACCGCCCGACAATTCCTGCCCCGCCCTGCCCATCGGCGGATTGCAGACCACCGCCGCCACGCAGTCGGCCCCGCCCGACGCGGTCGAGGCGATGATCGACGCCATCGCGCCCGCAGCGTCACCCCGCGCGCCCGCAGACCTCGAAGCGCAGACGGTGGAGATGGCCGAGACGGCGATGATGGCGCAGGCACGCGGCCAGTCGCGGGCCCGGCCCATCACGGTGCGCATCATCACCCTGTCCGCAGGCGGGCAATGGGGCGCATTCGGCGCGGGCCTGATGGCGGGCTGGTCGCAGAACCCGGCGACGCCGCGCCCGGTCTTCGATGTGGTCACCGGGGTCAGCGCCGGGGCGATCATCGCCGTGCCCCTGTTCGCCGGGCCGGAGTTCGACGGCGTCCTGCACTTCTATCGCGGGGTCGATGCCGACAGCGTGTCGACCCGCAGATCGTTGCCAGCCCTGCTGCGCGCGCCGTCGATCAACGATCCGGCCCCGCTGGAGGCGTTCTTCCGACGGTCGGTCACGCCCGACATGGTCCGCGCGATTGCGCGCCGCCACAGCGAAGGCGACCAGCTTCTGATTTCGGCCACCAACCTCGACACGACAGCCGGAGAGATTTTCGACCTGGGCGCCGTGGCCGAGATGGCCGATGCCGCGCAGGCCGCCGATTGCATCGTCGAGGCGATGCTTGCCTCGGCGGCGATCCCGGGCCTGTTGCCGCCGCGCGTCATCAACGGGACGCTCTATGCCGACGGGGGCCTGCGCGATCAGGTGTTCTTTCGCGCCATCGACACCGCCCGCACCCGGGTCGCGCGCGACCTGGGCCGACCCGTCCGGGTCGAGGCCTATCTGGTGGTCAACGGCGCGCTGACCCCGCCGACCCGCCCGGTCGAAGACCGTCTGCTGAGCTATTTCGGCCGGTCGGTCGAGGCGCTGGCCGACGAGGTTCAGCGCGACAGCATCACCGACGCGGTGAATTTCGCCCAAGGGCGCGAGGGCTGGACAATCCGCGGGATGGTTCCGGTCGTCGACCTGTCGGGCTGCGGGTTCGACGACGCCCCCACATCGACCTTCGATCCCTGCCTGACGCGGACCGTCTTTGACGCCGGCGTCGCAGCGGGACGCGCCACCCCCATCGACTGGATGACGGCCGCCGAATTGCGCGCCATCGCCGACGAATTGTAAGGACACCCCATGCTCGACACCCAGAAGACGCCAGAGACCGTCACGCAGGATGCGCTGCTGGAGGTCAACAACATCGAAGTGATCTACAACCACGTCATCCTGGTCCTGAAGGGTGTCAGCCTGACCGTGCCCAAGGGCGGGATCACCGCCCTTCTGGGTGGTAACGGGGCGGGCAAGACGACGACGCTGAAGGCGATTTCCAACCTGCTGAAGTCGGAACGGGGCGACGTCACCAAGGGGTCGATCACCTATCGCGGCGACCGCATTCAGGACCTGTCTCCCGCAGACCTCGTGTCGCGCGGCGTCATCCAGGTGATGGAGGGGCGCCATTGCTTCGAGCATCTGACCATCGAGGAGAACCTGCTGACCGGGGCCTATACCCGCCGCGATGGCAGCAAGGCCACGGCGGACGACCTCGAGATGGTCTACGAGTATTTCCCGCGCCTGCGCGAACGGCGGAAGTCGCAGGCCGGTTATACCTCGGGCGGGGAGCAGCAGATGTGCGCCATCGGGCGCGCGATGATGGCGCGGCCCGAGATGATCCTGCTCGATGAGCCGTCGATGGGCCTGGCCCCGCAGCTGGTCGAGCAGATCTTCGGCATCGTCAAACGCCTGAACGAGGAGCAGGGCGTGACCTTCCTTCTGGCCGAGCAGAACACCAATGTGGCGCTGCGGTTCGCCCATTACGGCTACATCCTGGAGAGCGGGCGCGTGGTGATGGACGGCCCGGCGGCGGACCTGCGCGAGAACCCGGACGTCAAGGAATTCTACCTCGGCGTCAGCGACGAGGGCCGCAAATCGTTCCGCGATGTGCGGTCCTATCGGCGGCGCAAGCGGTGGCTGTCGTGAGCGGCGTCGCCACCTGTCTGTGGTTCGCCGACAATAACGGTCACGAGGCGGCGGCCTTCTGGTGCGACCTGCTGCCGGACAGCCGGATCACGATGGTGATGCCGGGCCCCGATAGCGCGCCCATCGCGGTGGCCTTCGAATTGATGGGCACGCGGTATCAGGCGCTGAACGGGGGGCCCCGCAACCGTCTGGGCGAAGAAACCTCCATCGTTATCGAAACCGACACCCAGGCCGAGACCGACCGCCTCTGGTCGGCGCTGTCGGAGGGGGGTGAGCCGCTTCAATGCGGATGGCTGCGCGACCGCTTCGGTGTGCATTGGCAGATCGCGCCGAAAGGTCTGTGGGAGATGAACAGCGATCCCGACAGGGCCGCAGCGAAACGGTCGTTCGACGCGATGCTGACGATGGACAAGATCGACATCGCAGCGATCCGTGCCGCCTTCGAGGGGCGGGCATGAGGGCCTTTCTCGGCCTTGCGGTGCGGCCCGAATGGATCGGGCCGCTGGTGTCCGCCCAGGGTCGTCTGCGCGGCGGCAACCGGGTCGGGGCCGAAGACCTGCATGTGACGCTGGCGTTTCTGGACGACCAGCCCGAGGCGAAGCTGGAAGCCCTGCACGAGGCTTTGGACACGCGGCGGCTTGGGTCGGCAGAGGTGCAGGCGCTGGCCTATGCGGTGCTCGGGTCGAGCCGGGCGCGGGCCGTTGTGCTCGACCTGGTGGCGAATGCCGGGCTGGCGGCGCTGCGCGACACGGTGCGCACCGCCGCGCGAAGCGCCGGGATCGACTTGCCGCGCGAACGGTTCCGGCCCCATGTCACGCTGGTGCGCTTTGCCGCCACCGCCCCTGCCGATGCCGACCGCCTGCAAGGGGCGCTGACCCGCTTGGGTGCCCCGGACCTGCCGACGCGGCGGGCGACGGGCCTGACGCTCTGGTCTTCGGTGCTGACGCCGGACGGACCGATCTATGACACCCTTTCCACCTATCCGCTGCGCGCCGCCTGACGAGGATTTGCCATGACCCACTTCGACGACCTCGAGACCCGCAGCGCCGATGCCCGCGCCGCCGCCCAGTTGACCGCCCTGCGCGCCCAGCTGGACCGCGTGGCCAAGACGCCCGACAACTGCCTGCCACCCGAGGGCATCCGCGACCTGGCGGACCTGGCGCGGCTGCCGGTGCTGCGCAAATCGGAGCTGACGAAATGGCAGGCCGAGACGCCGCCCTTCGGCGGGATGCACGTCGGGACCATCACCCATGTGTTCCAGTCGCCCGGACCGATCTATGAGCCCGGCGGGACGAGCCATGATTGGTGGCGGATGGGGCGCTTTGTCCATGCCTGCGGGATCGGGCGGAATGACATCGTGCAGAACTGCTTCGGCTATCACCTGACGCCTGCCGGCATGATCTTCGAGAACGGCGCGCGGGCCGTGGGCGCGCGCATCCTGCCTGCTGGCACCGGGCAGACCGAATTGCAGGTGCGCGCCGCCCGCGACATCGGCACGACCGCCTATGCGGGGACGCCCGACTACCTGAAGGTCATCCTCGATCAGGCGGATGCCATGGGCGTCGCCCTGAAGATCACCAAGGCGGCCGTCAGCGGCGGCGCGCTCTTCCCCAGTCTGCGGGCGGAATATGCGGACCGGGGGATCACCTGCCTGCAGGCCTATGCGACCGCCGATCTGGGCAACGTGGCCTATGAAAGCCCGGCGATGGAGGGGATGATCGTCGACGAGGGCGTCATCGTCGAGATCGTGCGCCCCGGCACCGGCGACCCGGTGGCAGAGGGCGAGGTCGGTGAAGTCGTGGTGACGACGCTGAACCCCGATTACCCGCTGATCCGCTTTGCGACCGGCGATCTGTCGGCGGTGATGGCGGGGCAATCCCCCTGCGGGCGGACCAACCTGCGCATCAAGGGCTGGATGGGGCGGGCCGACCAGACGGCCAAGATCAAGGGCATGTTCGTGCGCCCCGAACAGGTCGCCGATTTCGTCGCCCGCCACCCCGAAGTGACGGCGGCCCGCGTCATCGTCACCCGCGACGGCGAGATGGACGCCATGGCCGTTCAGGTGCAGGCCCAAGGCGGCGACGAGGCCGCATGGGCCGCAAGCGTGGCGCAGGTGCTCAAGCTGAGAGGCGCAGTGGAGCGTGTGGATGCCCTGCCCAACGACGGCAAGGTGATCGATGATCAGCGGGTTTATGAGTGAGGGAACGGTCTTGGGGCCAAGGTGAGCGATTCTGCGGGCGGGCGCACGGGCCGATCCTGCGGATGGTGATCGAGAGCCTGGCGCGGATGGGGGGCTAACAGATGGCTTGGTTCGTGAGGGGGACGGTGAATCCACCGTACTACGTCCATGTGATTGATGACGAAAAAATGTCGCCGACTTTTGATCGTTTGGGTCTGGATGCAGGTCGACCCATCGACCCGGAGAGCGCAGGTCCCAAAAAGATCAGATTGTGCCGCTCCGGAGCGACTGAAAAGCGACGCAAGCTGATCCCGGCCATCATGGAGCGAGCAAACCTTTTTTACGTCTCCGAAACGTTCCGGCAGCTTGTCGAGGCGTTCGAGCCGGGGCGGCATCAGTTCTTTTCCTATGCGCTGCGCAACGGGAAAAAGGGTCCACCCGCCGAGGAGCCCTATTACATCCTCAACATCACCAACCGGGCGAACTCGATGAATCTGAGCGAATGGCAAAAGGAACAGGTCTATCTTCCACCAGCCAAATATTCGCAGGAACCACAGATTGTTCCTATCCGGATCCCCTATAATCAGGATGATCACTTCAGTCTCCGCCGTGACGAGGTCGCTGGGTTTCATCTATGGCGGGAAGCAACAATTTTTCCGGGTTTCTTCGTCTCGGAAGAATTCCTCGCCCGCTTCGACGCGCTTCGGCTGAAACAACTTGACCGTGTCCACGTTCTCGAGACCTGAGTCCCTCGGTCCAGGACCGGTGTCGGGGCGGTGCCGCTTTCCTTCCCCGGAGTCCACAGGCTAGATGGCGCGCACCCGTTTCAAACGAAAGCTGCCGAATTGCCCAAACCCAAGGAATTGATCGTCATCGGCTGGAAGGAGCGGGTGAGCTTGCCCGACATCGGTCTTTCGGACATCATGGCGAAGGTGGATACGGGGGCGCGGACCTCGGCGCTGCATGCCGACCGGATCGCGACCTTCGAGCGGGACGGCAAGCTCTGGGTCCGATTTCATGTCCAGCATAGGGGAACGCCCGGCCGCGTCATGACGGAATGTCCCGTCCACGAAATCCGGAGCATCAAGAACACCAGCGGTGTTCCCGAGGATCGCATCGTGATCCGCACCGATCTGGTGATCGCGGGGCACCGCTGGCGGATCGACGTATCGCTGGCCGACCGCGCGAACATGCGCAATCCGATGATCGTGGGCCGCAACGCCCTGAGTTCACACAACGTCGCGGTTCATACCCGGCGCACGAAACTGAAACACGTCACGACGACAGTGCCGCATCGGCGCAGGAAGGACGACCCATGAAGATCGCAATGATGGCCCGCAACCCGAGCCTCTATTCCCACCAGCGCCTGAAGGAGGCCGCCGAGGCGCGCGGACACACGCTCGACATCATCAACACCCTGCGCTGCTACATGAACATCGCGAGCCGTCGGCCCGAGATGTATTACAACGGCGAAAAGCTGGAGGGCTATGACGCGGTCATTCCGCGCATCGGGGCGTCGGTGACGTTCTACGGTCTGGCCGTGCTGCGCCAGTTCGAGATGATGGGGGTCTATCCGCTGAACGAAAGCGTCGCCATCGGGCGGTCGCGCGACAAGTTGCGCTCGATGCAGCTGCTGGCACGGGACGGCATCGGCTTGCCGGTCACGACCTTCGCCCATGATCCCAAGCAGACCGAGGAGGTTCTGGCTTTGGCCGGGGGTGCGCCACTGGTCATCAAGCTGCTGGAGGGGACCCAAGGCCTCGGCGTGGTGCTGGCCGATACCGACCGGTCGGCCAAGTCGGTGATCGAGGCGTTCCGCGCCACCAACACCAACATCCTGATCCAGGAGTTCATCAAGGAAGCGGGCGGCACCGACATCCGCGCCCTCGTCGTTGGCGGCAAGGTGGTCGCCGCGATGAAACGCACGGGGGCCGAAGGCGAATTCCGGTCGAACCTGCACCGTGGCGGATCGGCGCAGGTCATCAAGCTGACCCCGGAGGAGCGGTCGACCGCGATCCGCTCGGCCAAGGCCATGGGTCTGGAGGTCTGCGGCGTCGACATGCTGCGCGCCAACCACGGGGCGGTGGTGATGGAGGTCAACTCCTCGCCCGGTCTGGAAGGCGTGGAGAAGGCCACGGGCATCGACATCGCGGGCAAGATCATCGAGCACCTGGAAAAGGTCGCCAAGCCCGGTGCGACCAAGACCAAAGGCAAGGGCTGATGCCACGCGCGCCGTTCCGGATCGGGGGGCAGATCGTCTCGGCCGGGACGCGCGCGACCATCGAACTGCCGGTCAGTCACCTTTCGGATCACACGCCGGTGTCGATGTCGGTGCATGTGATCCATGGGCGCAACGACGGGCCGACCATCTTCGTCAGTGCGGGCATCCATGGCGACGAGGTCATCGGCGTGGAGATCGTGCGCCGCCTTCTGCGCGCGGCCCCGTTGCGAACGGTCCGGGGGACGTTGATCGTGATCCCGATCGTCAATGCCTTCGGCTTCATGAACCATTCGCGCTACCTGCCCGACCGGCGCGACCTGAACCGGTCGTTTCCGGGGTCGAAGGGCGGGTCGCTGGCGTCGCGGCTGGCCAACATGTTCCTGCAGGAAATCGTGATGCGTTGCGATCTGGGGATCGACCTGCATTCGGCGGCCATCCATCGCACGAACCTGCCGCAGATCCGGATTTCGCCCGACAACCCCGAGACGCTGGATCTGGCCAAGGTGTTCGGGGCGCCGGTCATCCTGACGTCGCCGTTGCGGGACGGATCCCTGCGCGGGGCGGCCAAGGCGGCGGGGCGCGATGTCCTGCTTTACGAGGCGGGCGAAGGGTTGCGGTTCGACGAATATTCGGTGCGCACGGGCGTGGCGGGTATCCTGCGGGTGCTGCGCTACAAGGGGATGCTGGCTGGGCGCGGAATCGCGGCGGCAACGGCGCAACCCCAGATCTGTGCCTCATCCAAATGGCTGCGCGCGCCCGTGGGCGGCCTGTTGCGGACCTATCGCAGCAACGGCGACGTGGTGGCGGCGGGCACGGTCCTGGCGGCCGTCTCAGACCCGTTCGGGCGCGAGGAGCGCGAGATCGCTGCCCCCTTCGACGGCATCGTCGTGGGCCGCGCGGTGATGCCCGTGGTGAACGAGGGCGACGCCGTGTTCCACCTGGGGCGTGTCGCCTCGGTCGTGCGGGCCGAGACAACCGTGGATGACCTGAGCGCGCAGATCGCGGACGACCCGCTGTTCGACGAGGACGAGATCATCTGAGCCGGGCGTCCCCGCCCGGGGCGCGGGTTATTCCGACTCGGTCAGCCGACAGGTCAGGCGCAGGCGCGGGACATAGGTGGTCGCCGGGATCGGGCCGTTGGAACACTGCCCGCTGACGCGGATCTGGGCGCTGCCCGGCAGGGGCATCGACGGGCCGAACGCGCGGGTGAAGACGGTGTCGCAGCCGGGTTCGCCGATGGGGATTTCGCCGCAGGTCGCGGTCGCCTGCTGTGCCACGTCCTGGCAGATCGCGTCGAGCGCATCGGGATCGAAGCTGTCGTAGTTGATCGAGCCAGAGATCGTGTTGCGGGTGCCGCCGAGGGTCTGGTTCTGGGTGCCGCTGGGGCCCTCGATCCGGAGCGACTCGATCCCCGAGGCACAGGAGGCCGCCGCGAACCATTCGATCCGGCGCGCTTCGGTATAGGCGGGGCCGTTCGGGCTCCAGCGTTCCCATTCCACGGCTTGCGGCTCCGCGCCGGTGGCCGGGTTGACGGGACGCATGAGCAGTTCGATGGCGTGATCGCGCTGCGGCTGGCGCAGGATGACATAGTCGCGGGATTCGCCCGTGAAGATCGGCCCTTGTGCCAGGGCCGGGCCCGTTCCGGCACAGATGGCAATGAGGCACAGCAGATGTCGCATTGGAAAACTCCCTGTGAAAATGACGCATGTCTAATGGGGTCGTCGGGCCGGAGCCGTCTGAGCCTGCGTCACCCTACCACAGAGGCGCATCGGGCGGAGGTCAGGGAATCCTTACTTCGCTTTGCAAGTCCTTGCGATTGCTTGGTATAATTGCCACGAACGCAAATCCGCAGGCTGTAGGTGACTACCGTGCGTGAGGCTTGCGATGTGACTATTGAAGCGCGGCAGTGGCAGGGCATCCATTGGCGCTGAGGGAGGCAGCACCCATAGGGCTGCGCGGCAGTATTAGCCGTCCGCTACAACACCAGAATCGCAAACAGCGTTGACGACCTGAAGCGCAGCAAAAGCGCCCTTTGGCAGTTGTTTTGCAAGCGTCTCACCCACCAAAGGCCTGAACAAAAAGCACAATAAATAGCTTGTTCAGCGGCCCCTTGCACACTATGTTGTGCTTGGGCCCCTCCTTAGCCGAACGTCCAAGTTCCACTTGGATTTTTGATGTAGGCTCTGGTCGGGCCCATCCTCAATTTTCTTTGTTGCCACGCTTAGCAAGCGTAAGATCGACGTCATGGTCACTTGGTTTAAACAACCAATGACGGTATGGATCAGACCATCGATCTTGGGGGCCATTAGGAGATCCAGTATTCGTGCCGACGTTGAACAGCCGGGGAGTAATTGCTTGGATTTCAGCGTTAATATGGCGATACAGTTTCTCCTTTGCAATCGTCCGTTTTCCTCTGCGCTTAGCACCATCAGGCTTCGCGTACAGCTTTCCGTTCAGCTGGGCACACATCGCGCCAAGAATGATATCAAGTCCTTGAAGGATTGCATGCTGGGATGAATCAATGTCAGTAATATGCCGCCTTGGAATATTTAAGTTAGAGCCCCGCATATCATAGGAGTTTGGAATGTTGCTTACTCTCGTTTTGAAGGCGTCGATTTTAGCTTGGCTCTCCGGAAGCTGATCTGGGAAAATGTGAAAGTAAACCCGATCTAAGCTGTTAGGGTTTGAGTACTTTATTCCAAACGCATGCTTGTAGAATTGATAGTATAACCGAAGATACTGCTCATCCATCTGCTCCCGGCTTAGACCTTTAGGAACATGCATATTTTGTGTAAACATCACTCTGATTCGAAGACGTGACGTGGCAACAAAGGTGAAATAGTAGGTGATGAACTCTTTGTACTTTTCCAAATAGTTCTTTGTCACCTTCTCCCACTTAATCTCACGATTGAGATTCAACTCAATCTTTTTGGCAGCAAGAAGCGCTTCGATATCCTCTCGATCTTCAGCCTTCATCAAGACGCCACCAAAGAAGTTCGAAAAGTACTTCCCCTTCCGATCAGATTCATCACTATATATTATGTAATGACGCTTAGCCATGAGACATCAAATGACTGATGTTTATAAGAGTCAACTGAAATGCCTCAAAGAAGCCGCCCACAAACTCGATGATTGAGCAGCGCTGTCAGGCGGTCGCTCAGAAGCGCGGGCCTTGGGGATGTCAGATGCACAATCGCCCACTCTCGGGCTCACCACACCCCCGGGGCCGGGCCCGGGGGTGTGGAGGGAAGGTCGGCAACCTTGCGGAGGTGTCAGCCGCGCAGGGTGCCGCCGGTGGCCTTGGTGACCTTGTCGACGATACTGGCGGAGACGGCCTCGATCTCCTTGTCGGTCAGGGTGGTGTCGGTGGGTTGCAGGCGGACGGTGACGGCCAGCGATTTCCGGCCTTCGCCCAGTGACCCGCCGATGAATTCGTCGAAGACGCGCACGTCGGCGATAAGGGCCTTGTCGGCCCCCTGCGCCGCGTTCACCAGCGTCTGCGCCTCGACCCCTGCATCGACGACGAAGGCGAAGTCGCGCTCGACCGCTTGCAGGTCCGACAGGGTCAGGGCCCCGCGCGACGCACCGGCGGATTTCGGGAACGGCATCTCGGCGGGCCAGATCGTGAAGCCCACGGCGGGGCCCTTGACGTCGAGCGCGCGGAGAACCCTCGGGTGGATTTCCCCGAAGACGGCCAGCACCTTTTTCGGCCCGAGGCAGATCTTGCCCGATCGGCCCGGATGCCACCAGTCGTCCACCCCGCGCAGGATCTGCGCACGGGCGGGCGCGCCGATGGCGGCCAGCACCGCCTCGGCGTCGGCCTTGGCGTCGAAGACATCGACCGCGCGGCGCGCGCCGTGCACGTCCTTCGGGCCGGTGTGCCCGACGAGCAGGCCGGAGAGCAGGAAGTGCTGCTCCCCCGGTTCACCGCCCGAGAAGGCGTGGCCCGCCTCGAAGAGGGCAAAGTCGGTCTGGCCCCGCGCCTGATTGCGGGCCGCCGCCTGAAGCAGGCCCGGGAGAAGTGCCGGGCGCATGTGGCTCAGGTCGCTGCTGATCGGGTTTTCGAGGCGGGTGGCGTCGGTGCCACCCCCGAACAGCGCCGCAGCCGCCTGGTTAACGAAGGAATAGGTGACGCATTCGTTGTAGCCGAGCGCCGCCGTGGTGCGGCGCGCGATCCTCTCGCGCTGCTGCATCGGGGTCAGGACCGGGCGCAGGACACCGGCGGGCCGCACCATGGGCCGCCCCTCCAGCTTGGTGAGGGAGGCGATGCGGGCAACCTCCTCGACCAGGTCGGCCTCGCCCTGAACGTCGGGCCGCCAACTGGGAACATGGGCCATGTCGCCGTCGAGCGTGAAGCCAAGCGCGGTCAGCGTCGCGCGCTGCGTGTCGGCGGGAATGGACATGCCGACGAGGCTTTCGACGCGGGCGGTATCGAGGCGATAGGCACGGGACACATCGGGCACCTGCCCCGCGACGACCATATGCGACACCTCGCCCCCTGCGTGATCCAGGATCATCCGGCAGGCGTGGTCCAGACCGTCGGGCGTGAAGGCGGGGTCGACGCCCCGTTCGAAACGGTAGCGGGCGTCGGAATTGATCTTGAGCGCGCGGCCCGTCAGGGCGATCTGGACGTTGTCCCAGAAGGCGGATTCCACCAGCACATTGGTCGTCGCCTCGGTCACGCCCGAATGCGCCCCGCCCATGATGCCCGCGATGCTTTCGGGACCGTTGGCGTCGCTGATGACCATCGCCCCGGCGGGCAGTGTATAGTCCTTGTCGTCGAGCGCGGTCATGGTCTCGCCGCCCATGGCGCGGTGAATGCGCAGGTTTCCGGCCACGACATCGGCGTCGAAGACGTGCAGCGGGCGGTTCATATCATAGGTGAACCAGTTGGTCACATCGACGAGGAAGCTGATCGGACGCAGGCCGATGGCGCGCAGCTGATCCTGCAACCAGTCGGGGGACGGGCCGTTCCTGACGCCCCGGATCATGCGCAGGGCAAAGACCGGGCAGCCGTCGGCGGTGTCATCGTCGATGGTGACGGACACCGGGCAATCGAAGGTGCCGTCGATGGCGGGGGTCGGCACGTCGCGCAACACGCCCAGACCGCGCGCCGCAAGATCGCGGGCGATGCCGCGCACGCCCAGCGCATCGGGACGGTTGGGGGTGATCGCGATCTCGATCACCGGGTCGACCTTGGCCGGGTCATGTTCGGCCAGCCAGTCGGTGAAGCGCTGCCCCACCTCGCCCGAGGGAAGCTCGATGATGCCATCATGTTCGTCGCTGAGTTCCAGTTCCCGTTCCGAGGCCATCATGCCGAACGACTCGATCCCCCGGATCTTGCCCACGCCGATGGTCGTGTCGATGCCGGGGACATAGACGCCCGGCTTGGCCACGACGACAGTGATCCCCGCGCGCGCGTTCGGCGCCCCGCAGATGATCTGCTGCACACCCTCGTCCGTCTCGACCTGACAGACGCGCAGGCGGTCGGCGTCGGGGTGCTTTTCGGCGCTGACGACCTTGCCGATGGTGAAGTCATGCAGGCGGGCGGCGCGGTCCTCGATGCTTTCGACCTCAAGCCCCAGATCGGTCAGCGTCTCGGCGATTTCGGCCACGCTCGCAGAGGTGTCGAGGTGATGCTTGAGCCAGGAGAGGGTGAATTTCATTGTTTGTCACTTTCAATTTCTGGCGCATTGACACGGGTCTTGCCATTATATGCGAATACGGACCAAGCGAGTACGTCACGCCTCATTTCGAGGATTATGTCATTATAAGCACGAGCGACCTCTAGGTAGAGAGGATCCAGCGCCGGACTATCAGGACCTAAGGCTTCATCAGCCTTTTGGAACTTCTCCAAGTAAGCCTGAACGGCAAAAGCTACGGAAGGAGCACAATAGATCTGCAATTTCGGCATCGCGCGATCTATCGCGGCCTTTCGCGTCATTTCAACTTCAGGGGTCCAGTGCTCGTAGACGGTTTGAGCAGTCGGAAAGCTGTCCAGAAACGAAGCGTATACCTTTCGTTTTTCCGCTAAGATAGTTTCAGACTGAGCAAAAATTCGTCCGAAGAGGAAGGACAGAATTGAAATCAGTATCGCGCCAACTGACACCAATGCACTTATCATGATCTTTTCACCTCTTATCCGATCGCCCGACTATCCCATCCCGGCGGCGGTTTGAAGGTCGAAGCCGATGCGGCGGGCCTTGACCGGGTGTCCGACCAGGAAATCGTCGACCGGACCCTGATCGAGGCCGCCCTGCGCCAGATAGAAGGCCAGCGCGCGCGGGTTCGATTCGAGCACGGTCAGATAGGCCGCACCGTGCCCGGCTTGGCGCAGGGCAACGCGGATCGCCCGCAGCAGATGTGCGCCCGTCCCCTGCCCGCGCAGCTCCGGGCGGACGTGCAGGTTGTCGATCAACGGCGGCTCCCGGTCGGTCAGGGCACAGACAAAGCCCGTCATCCGACCCCCATCCTCGGCCACCAACGTCAGTTCCGGGGCCGCGAAACGCCGCGCCGCCCATTTCGCCTCCATCGCGCCGGGCAAGATGTCGCGCAGATACTCCGGCGGCAGTTCGGCCCCATAGCTGTCCTGCCACGAGGCCAGATGCAGCGCGCAGATCTCGGCCCGGTCGGCGAGGGTCGCGAGGCGGATGGTCATGCGCAATGTCCTCTCATCCAGACGTCGCGTTGACCGGATGGATCGACACACGCCCGTGTGCCGCTCCATCGGGCGCCACTCATTCCTCGACCTCGGCCATGGGCAAGACCGCATCGCCCAGGCCGATCTGCCCGGCCGTCACGACGCTGGCGCACCAACCGCCGTGGTGGCGCACGGCGGAGTAGCCGCCGCGCCCCAGTGTCTCTTCCATCCGGCTGCACGGGGCGCAGGGCCCGGTGATATGCAATGTGACCGCACCGATCGCCACGTCTCGCCCGCGCAATGCGGCCAGGTTGATGCCGGACACGAGGATGTTTCGGCGCAGCGCCTCGGGCGTCACCACACCATCACAGAGCGCGGCGATCACCGGCAGATGCTCGGTCTGGATCAACGTGACCGCCCGCTTGCCCGGCCGCCCGTGGTCGCCCGCCAATCCCGCGTCGGTCACCGCCACACGGTCCAGCGGCACCAGAGTCGCCCGCCGCGCGCCCCGCACCCCGATCCAGTCGACGCGACCGGGCCGGGCATGGGTCGCCATCAGGTCGCGCAGATAGCTCAACGACGGAAGACCGAGGCCAGCATGGCGGACAAGCCTTCTGCATCCGCCGGGGTGAAGGCGGCCGGTCGGTCGCTGTCGATATCGAATACGGCGATCAGCGCGCCGTCTTGCCCGAACACCGGCAACACGATCTCGGACCGGGTGGATGACGCGCAGGCGATATGCCCCGGGAAGGCGTCGACATCGGGCACAAGCTGCACCTGCCGTGTCGTGGCGCATGCCCCGCAGACGCCCCGCGAAAACGGGATCACCAGGCATCCGTGTCCGCCCTGATACGGCCCGATCTTGAGCATGTTCGGCCCGGTCACGCGATAGAAGCCGGTCCAGTCGAAGCGGTCGTCCGCATGATGGACCTCGCAGGTAACGGTCGCCATCAGGGCCACGACATCGTCTTCGCCCTCGGTCAGGCTGGCGATTGTCTTGGACAGGGCGTCATAGTTGATCTGTTGCATCCGGGGATCTTGCTCCGTCACGAAAAAGGGGCGGTGGTCAGGGCCGCTCGATGGCGATGGCCGTGCCCTCGCCCCCGCCGATGCAGATCGCGGCGATCCCCCGCTTGAGGCCCCGCGCCTCCAGCGCGTGCAGCAGCGTCACCATGATCCGCGCGCCGGACGCCCCGATCGGGTGGCCCAGGGCACAGGCCCCGCCGTTCACGTTCACCACCTCCGGGGACAGGCCCATTTCGTGCATGAAGGCCATGGGCACGACGGCGAAAGCCTCGTTCACCTCCCACAGATCGACATCTGCGGTGGTCCAACCGAGCCGGTCCATCAGCTTTCGGGCCGCCGGAACGGGGGCGGTCGTGAAGAGCCCCGGCTCCTGTGCATGGGACGCATGGCCCCGGATCACGGCGCGTGTCGTCAGATCGTTGGTCGCCGCATATCGACCGGACACCAACACCAGCGCCGCGGCCCCGTCCGAGATGGAGGACGAATTCGCCGCCGTCACCGTGCCGTCCTTGCGGAAGGCAGGCTTGAGTTGCGGGATCTTGTCGGGCCGCGCCGTCCCGGGTTGCTCGTCCCGGGTGACCTCGGTCGTGCCCTTGCGCGTGGTGATCGCATAGGTCGCGACCTCACCGTCGAAGCCGCCGCCGGAAATCGCCGCCTGCGCCCGGCTCAGCGACCGCAGGGCATAGTCATCCTGCGCCTCGCGGGTGAATTGATAGGCCTCGGCGCAATCTTCGGCGAAGGTGCCCATCAGGCGACCCTTGTCATAGGCGTCCTCCAACCCGTCGAGGAACATGTGATCGACCGTCACCCCGTGCCCCAGACGTGCTCCGCCGCGCATCGCGGGCAGCAGATAGGGGGCGTTGGTCATGCTCTCCATGCCGCCCGCCACCATCACGTCCGTCTGGCCCAGGGCGATCTGGTCGTGGGCGATCATGGCCGCTTTCATCCCCGATCCGCACATCTTGTTGAGCGTCGTGGCCGGCACCTCTTTGGGGAGGCCCGCGTGAAAGCCGGCTTGCCGGGCCGGGGCCTGGCCCTGTCCCGCAGGCAGGACGCAGCCCATCAGGACTTCGTTCACGCTTTCGGGCGGCAGACCCGCATCCCGCAGGGCAGCGGCGATGGCGGCACCCCCGAGTTCGGACGCCGTGGCGCCGGACAATGCCCCCTGAAATCCGCCCATCGGCGTCCGCTTCGCACCCGCAATGACCACGTTTTCCATCCGGCCCCCGATAAGGTTTTGGTAACTTCTGGGGTCTACCTTGCCAGTGCGTGGTGCAAGTTGCCAGCCGCCTGTCCAACGGGGGAACCCATGAATATCCAGAGCAATGCGCAGGGCAATATCCTTGTCCTGACGATCAACGAACCCCGGATCGACGCGGCGGGCGCGGTCGCGTTCAAGGACCGGATCCGAAGTCTTGTCCAGGACTTCGACGGGCGAGTCGTCCTCGATATGGACCGCGTCGAATTCCTTGATTCGAGTGGCCTCGGGGCGCTGGTCGCGGTTATGAAACTTCTGGGCGGCGGACGACGACTGGAACTGGCCAATTGCGGGACGATCGTGCGCAAGGTTCTGGCGCTGACGCGGATGGATAGCGTCTTCGTGCTGCACGAATCGCTACAGGACGCGGCGTGATGTATTGTTTCGGAACCGTGGACCATGGCGCCAATGGGGTCAGCCGCGAGTTTCCGGGCACCGAAGCCTCGGTAAGCGAGGCCTTGGCGGATCTGCGGCATCTGCTGATCGAGCGCGGCTACTGCGAGGAGGTCTGCGCCAATGCCCTCATCGTCTTGGGCGAAGTTCTCAACAACATTGTGGAGCACGCTCTGCCGGAAATCCCGGACGCCGTCATTTCGCTGAACGTGATGGAAGCGGGTCGACGGCTCATGCTGGAAACCTGTGACTCGGGGCGTCCCTTGCCGCCAAACCTGATGCAGGCCCCCAATCAACCCGTCATTTCAGACAGGATCGACGATATGGCGGAAGGAGGTTTCGGCTGGTTCATCATCCACAGCTTGGTCGAAGACATGGTTTACGAACGCGAAGACGGACAGAATCGCCTGAGCTTCTCTGTCATGTCGGACGCGACCGTCTGAGAGGCCGGACCTGAATTCCGGCAAAAGTCCGGCGCTGCTGCGGATCACGATCCCCGGATATACAACAATCACACAGGCAAATATCCGCGACCATTTCAGTTTGCGAAACAATCACATCGAAGCACCCAAATTGCCGCGCCCAGCACGACGATTTGCCTTTCGGACGCCGCATTCACGGCCCCAAACCGCCACGCCTTCGCGACAATATCGCCATGTAGCTGCATATGGCTTCCCTCGGCGTCAAGGTGACGGCCCCCAAGCTAGGTCGCCTTGGCGTCGAGGTCAGTTTCCCGAAATCGCAATGTCCTTCACGTCGATCATTGGCTTTCCGTGACGCGCATCCTAGCGTTCATCCAGAAAGACGATGCACCCGCAGAAAGGTCGACATGCGCGATTTCCATCTTCCCGGAAGATCCCCCGTTCTTGCCGCAAACGGCATGTGTGCAACCTCCCACCCGCTGGCCGCCAAGGTCGCCATCGACACGCTGGCGCGCGGCGGAAACGCCGTCGATGCCGCCATCGCGGGCGCGGTCCTGCTGGGCCTGTGCGAACCGCAGATGACCGGTCTGGGCGGGGACTGCTTTGTGCTCCTGAAGCCCGCTGGCTCCGAAGACGTGCTCGCGCTCAATGGATCGGGCCGCGCTCCGGCGGGGGCATCGGCCCAGAAGCTGCGTGCACAGGGACTGTCCGCGATCCCGCTGACCTCGCCCCATGCGGTCACGATCCCGGGGGCGGTCGATGCCTTCTGCACCCTGTCCGAGTCGCACGGCAAACTGGGGCTGGCCGATACGCTTGGCCCCGTGATCCCCTATTTCGACGCGGGCGTTCCGGTGGCGCCGCGCGTGGCCTTCGACTGGGCGCAGGCGGTCGACACGTTGCAGGGATCGGCGCGCGACACCTATCTGATGGCGGGACAGGCCCCGCAGGTCGGCGCCAACTTCGCCCTGCCCGGCCAGGCCGAAGTGCTGCGCCGCCTGGCCAAGGACGGACGCGCGGCCTTCTACGAGGGCGAAATCGCGGAGGACATGGCCACATCGCTGCAGGCGCTCGGCGGTGTCCACGAGGTCGGCGATTTCGCCGACACGGCCTGCGAGTGGACGACGCCCATCAGCGGCACCTACAAGGAAACCGAACTGGTCGAGCATCCGCCCAACGGCCAGGGCGCGACCGCGATCCTGATGGCGAATATCCTGAAGCATTTCGACATCGCCGCCATGGACCCCTTCGGCGCGAAACGCGCCCATATCGAGGCGGAAGCCGCGAAACTGGCCTATGACACCCGCAACCGGTTCCTGGCCGATCCCGATGCGATGTCGCGTCTCGACCACATGCTGTCGGCCGAGACCGCCGCCGCGCTGGCCGCGCTCATCAACCCCAAGCGCGCCATGGCCGCCGCCGCCCCGCTGAGCGAGGCGGTGCATCGCGACACGATCTATATCACGGTGGTCGACCGCGACCGGATGGCCGTGTCCCTGATCTATTCGATCTTCCACAGCTTCGGGTCCGGCATCGCGTCCGACAAGTTCGGTATCCTGATGCAGAACCGTGGTGCGGGCTTCACGCTGGAGCGGTGGCACGCGAACGAGATGGGTCCGGGCAAGCGGCCGATGCACACGATCATCCCCGGCATGTTGCGCGAGAACGGGCGCGTCAACATGGCCTTCGGTGTCATGGGTGGCGCGTATCAGCCCAATGGTCATGCCCGTTTCCTGACCAATCTGAAGGACTTCGGGATGGACATTCAGACCGCCATCGACGGCCCGCGCAGCTTTACCGATCAGGGCGTGATGAACGTCGAGACGGGCTATGCCGACAGTGTCCGGGCCGAACTTTATGCCATGGGGCACGACGTACAGACGCCGAAGACCGCAATCGGCGGGGCGCAGGCTATTCGCATCGACGAGAGCGGCTACCTCGAGGGCGCGTCCGATCCGCGCAAGGACGGTTGCGCCCTCGGCTACTAGACCCGCTCGATGGCCAGGGCGATGCCCTGGCCGCCGCCGATGCACATGGTGATCAGCGCCCGGCGCCCGCCAATGCGCTCCAATTCGTACAAGGCCTTGACGGTGATGATCGCCCCGGTGGCCCCGACCGGATGCCCGAGGGCGATTGCGCCACCATTCGGATTGACCTGCGCCGGATCGAAGCCGAGTTCGCGGCTTACCGCCACGGCCTGAGAGGCGAAGGCTTCGTTCGATTCGATCACGTCGAAGTCGCCGACGGTAAGCCCGGTGCGCGCCAGCAGGTTCTGTACCGCCGGGACCGGGCCGATGCCCATCACCTCGGGACGCACGCCGGCATGGCCATAGCCCAGGATGCGCGCACGGGGTTTCAGCCCCGCAGCCTCCGCAGCTTCGGCCCGGGCCAGCACCAGAGCGGCAGCCCCATCGTTGATACCCGACGCATTGCCCGCCGTGACCGTGCCATCCGACCGGAAGACCGGGCGCAGGCCGGCAAGCGCGGCCTCGTCGGTCATGCGGGGGTGCTCGTCGGTGGCGAACTCCACGTCCTGACGTTTGACCTGGACGGTGACGGGCACGATTTCCGCAGCGAAATGCCCTGCGGCAATGGCGGCGGCGGCGCGGGTCTGGGACGTGAGTGCAAACGCATCCTGATCGGCGCGGCTGACCCCATGTTCGGCCGCGACATTCTCGGCCGTGACGCCCATGTGGCCGGTCCCGAATGGGCAATTGAGAGCGCCGAGCATCATGTCGAGCGCCCGGGCATCGCCCATCTTGGCCCCCCAACGCGCATCCGGCAGGATGAAGGGCGAGCGTGACATGCATTCGGCCCCGCCGACGAGGGCGAAATCGGCGTCGCCCAATTGCAGGGCCTGGCTCCCCGACACGATCGCCTGCACCCCCGATCCGCAGAGACGGTTGACGTTCATCGCAGGCACCGCGTCGGGGACCCCGGCCTGCATCGCCGCGACGCGCGACAGATACATGTCGCGGGGTTCGGTGTTGATGACATGGCCGAAGACGGCGGTTCCGATCTGTCCGGGGTCGACACCGGCGCGGGCCAGGGCGGCCTTCGCCGCGACCGTGGCGAGGTCGATGGGCGCGGTTGCGGCAAGGCTGCCCCCGAAGGTTCCGATGGCGGTGCGCGCACCGGACAGGATGACGATGTCGGTCATGGGATCAGCCCTTTCGCGGGGGCGAGAGGACGGGCCGGGGGCCAGCCCCCGGACCCCCGGAGTATTTGTGAAGCAGAGAAGGGGGGCGTGGAAAGCCCGACGTTGCGGCGGATCAGGAGGAGATCGGAACGCGCCCCGCCCCGGTCACCGCCCAGGCCCGCGTCCCGTCGACAAGGGCGGCGGTGGCGGGATGGCCGTAGCCGGCCCCGGTATCGAGGTTGAGGCGGTTGCCGTAGTGTGTCGGGGTGTCGACGGGTGTGTGGCCGTGAACGACAAGGCGCAGGTGGTCGCGTCGGTCGGTCAGGAACGGCTCCCGAATCCAGATCAGATCGTCCTCAACCTGCATGCCGAGGGGCAGGCCCGGGCGGATGCCCGCGTGGACGAAGACCTGCGCGTCGGTGATGTGGATCCGGGGCAGGTTTTCAAGGAAGGACAGGTGTGTTTCGGGCACGGCTTCGAGGGCGGCGGCCCGCAGCTCCTTGCGGGCGGCATCGCCGCGTTCGTTTGCCATGTCCGCCGTATGGGGTGTGCTCACGCCGTAGGACGCGAGGGTCGTCGGGCCGCCCAAGGCCGGATGCAGCCAGGACTTGCCCGATTTGATCGCGGGATCGTGGATATCGCCGCTGCGCAGGAACCGCAGGAACATCCGGTCGTGGTTGCCCAGAAGGACCGTCCAGTTGCGCCCTTGGTCCACCCCCGCGATGAGCCTGTCGAGAACGCCCCGCGCGTCCGGACCCCGGTCGACGTAGTCGCCCAGAAAGACGATGGGTGCATCCGCCCCGCCATCGGCCTCGACCAGGGCGAGGGTCCGGTCGAATTGATCCGCGTAGCCGTGCAGATCGCCGATGGCATAGGGCATGGCGCGACCTCAGACGTTGAAGCGCAGGGGTGCGATGTTCTGGAACAGTCCCGTGGCACGCAGCTTGTCGAGAACCGCCGCCGGGGGTTGGTCGTCGAGATAGAGGATCGCGATGGCGTCCTTGCCACGGTCCGACCGGCCCAAGGTGAAGTTCGCGATGTTCACCCCGTTTTCGCCCATGGTGTTCCCCAGCGCGCCGATGATGCCGGGCACGTCTTCGTTGGTGGTATAGAGCATGTGCGCGCCCACCTCGGCATCGATGTTGATGCCCTTGATCTGGATGAAACGCGGCTTGCCGTCAGAGAAGGCCGTTCCGGCCACCGAGCGTTCGCGCTTGTCCGTCCGCACGACCAGCTTGATGTAGCCGTCGAAGGCGCCAGTCTTGTCCTGACGGGTGGTCGAGATCTCGACCCCGCGTTCACGGGCGACGACGGGGGCCGACACCATGTTCACGTCGGGATTGGTCGCCTTCATGACGCCCGCGATGGCCGAACAATTCAGCGCCTCGAGGTTCATGGATGCGACCGAGCCGTTGTAGATGATCTCGATCGACTTGAGCGGCTCGTCGGTCATCTGGCCGACGAAGGCACCCAGGTGTTCGGCGACCTTGACCCAGGGGCCCATCACCTTGGCCTCTTCGGCGGTGACCGACGGCATGTTGAGCGCATTGGAGACGGCCCCCGTCAGCAGGTAATCCGACATCTGCTCGGCCACCTGAAGGGCCACGTTTTCCTGCGCCTCGGTCGTGGCGGCGCCCAGGTGCGGGGTCACCACCACGTTGGGCAGGTTGAACAGCGGGCTGTCGGTCGCAGGCTCCACTGCGAAGACGTCGAAGGCGGCCCCGGCGACGTGCCCGGATTTCAGCGCCTCGGCGAGGGCGGCTTCGTCCACGAGGCCGCCGCGCGCGCAGTTCACGATGCGCACGCCCTTTTTCGTCTTGGCGATGTTTTCCGCCGACAGGATGTTCCTCGTCTGATCGGTTAGCGGGACATGCAGCGTGATGACATCGGCCCGCGACAGCAGCGCGTTCAATTCGACCTTTTCCACGCCGATCTTGGTGGCGCGTTCTTCGGAGAGGAAGGGATCATAGGCGATGACCTTCATCCCCAGGCCCACGGCCTTCTGGCAGACGATGCCGCCGATGTTGCCCGCACCGATGACGCCCAGCGTCTTGCCGGTCAGCTCGACCCCCATGAAGCGCGACTTTTCCCATTTGCCGGCGTGGGTGGAGGCGTTCGCCTCGGGGATCTGGCGGGCGACGGCGAACATCATCGCGATGGCGTGTTCGGCAGTCGTGATCATGTTGCCGTAGGGCGTGTTCATCACGATCACGCCGCGGCGGCTGGCGGCGTCCTTGTCGATGTTGTCGGTGCCGATGCCGGCCCGGCCCACGACCTTTAGGTTGGGGCCGGCGTCGAGGATCTTTTCGGTGACCTTGGTGGCGGAGCGGATGGCGAGGCCGTCGTAGTCCTTGATGACGGCAAGCAGGGCATCCTTGTCCTTGCCCAGGGAGGGGTCGAAGGTCACGTCGATACCGCGGTCGCGGAAAATCTGGACAGCCGCGTCGGAGAGGCTGTCGGAAATGAGTACTTTGGGGGCCATTCTATCGGTCCTTTGATCGGGGGCGGAGGTCCGCCGGAATGTGGATGGTGTGGGGTGCGGCAGGGGTCAGCCCGCCGCGAGCTCCGCGTGATAGGCCCAGTCGATCCAGGGCAGCAGCGCCTCGATGTCCGAGGTCTCGACCGTGGAGCCGCACCAGATGCGCAGCCCCTCGGGCGCGTCGCGGTAGGCCCCGACGTCGAGGGCCACGCCCGCGGACTCGAGGCGTTTGGCGACCCGCTTGGCCAGACCGTCGGGCGCGCCGACGAACTTGAGACAGACGGACGTCGTCGACCGGGTCGCCGGATCCGCCGCCAGATTGTCGATCCAGTCGCGGGTTTCGCAGAACGTCCAGATCGCGCTGGCATTCGCCGTGGCCCGCTCCACCAGTCCGGACAGGCCCAGACCCTCGGCCCAGTCGAGCGCGACGAGGTAATCCTCCACGCAGAGCATCGAGGGCGTGTTGATCGTGGCGCCGGTGAAGATGTCCTCGATCAGCTTGCCGCCCTTGGTCAGGCGGAAGATCTTGGGCAGGGGCCAGGCCGGGGTGTAGGATTCGAGCCGTTCGACCGCGCGCGGCGACAGGACCAAAACGCCATGCGCCCCCTCGCCGCCCAGAACCTTCTGCCAGCTGAAGGTCGTCACATCGAGCTTGTCCCAGGGCAGGTCCATCGCAAAGGCCGCCGACGTGGCATCGCAGAGCGTTAGGCCGGTGCGGTCGTCGGCGATCCAGTCGGCATTCGGGACGCGCACGCCGGAAGTGGTGCCGTTCCAGGTGAAACAGATGTCACGCGCAGGGTCGATGGTCAGGTCGGGCAGCAGGCCATAGTCGGCAGTGCGCACATCGGCGTCGAGCTTGAGCTGCTTGACGACGTCGGTGACCCAGCCCGAGCCGAAGCTTTCCCAGGCGAGCATTGTGACGGGACGCGCGCCCAGCATCGACCACATCGCCATTTCATAGGCGCCGGTGTCGGAGGCCGGGACGATGCCAACGCGGTATCCTTCGGGGAGATCGAGCAGCGCATGGGTGCGGTCGATCGCGTCGCGCAGCTTGGCCTTGCCCACGGCGGCGCGGTGGCTGCGGCCCAAGGGTGCATCGGAGAGGGAGGAAAGGGTCCAGCCGGGGTGTTTGGCACAGGGGCCGGAGGAGAAACGCGGATTGCCCGGGCGTTTGGCCGGAGTCGTCGAGTCAGTCATGACTATCCTTGCAGATAAATGCCCTTCGTTGGGGAAGGGTGTCCCGCGGCCGTCGCTATTCCCATCCAAGGGGTCGCGCAAGGGCCATTTTCCGGCTAAGGCGCGGCAAATGGCGGGTTCGTTGCCCGACGACGACCATCATAGGAAACCCATGTTCACCACCGTCCTGACCTGCGCCCCCGATGCTCCGAAACTGGAGATCCCGCTGATCGAAGCGCTTCGCAACGGATGGGGCGGCGGCGAGGCGCGCTGGCTGGCCCGTGGCGTCGCGGCGGAATTCGACATGCCCGCGCGGCCCGATACCTTTGCGACGGTGCAGACCGACATGGATGCCATGGGCATCGACGTGAACATCGTGGCCAGCGGGAATCGCCGCAAGCGCCTGCTTCTGGCCGATATGGACAGCACGATGATCCAGCAAGAGTGCATCGACGAGCTGGCCGCCGAGGCTGGGGTGGGCGAAAGGGTTGCGGGCATCACCGCACGCGCCATGAACGGCGAGATCGATTTCGAGGGCGCCTTGCGCGAACGGGTGGGCCTGCTGGCGGGTCTGGATGCCGCCGTCATCGACCGGGTCCTGGCCGAGCGCATCACCCTGATGCCCGGCGGCCCGGCCCTGCTGGCCACGATGAAGCGTCACGGAGCCAAGGCCGCGCTGGTGTCGGGCGGGTTCACGGCCTTTACCTCGGCCATCGCGGCGCGGCTTGGGTTCGACTGGAACCGGGCGAACACGCTGCTGATCGCGGACGGCAAACTGACCGGCGCGCCGGGCACGCCGATCCTGGGCAAGCAGGCCAAGGTCGACGCGCTGGAGGATTTCACCGCCGAGATGGGGATTACAGACGCAGACGTGATTGCCGTGGGCGACGGGGCCAACGACCTCGGGATGCTGACGCGCGCGGGAATGGGTGTGGCGCTGCACGCGAAACCCGCCGTTCAGGCCGAGGCCGGGCTGCGGGTCAACCACGGCGACCTGACCGCGCTCCTCTATCTGCAGGGCTATCACCGGGACGACTTCGCGGATGCCTGACATCGCGGGGGACCTGTTGGTCCTGTTGATGATCGCCGCGCTCTGCGCCGGTTTCATCGACAGCATCGCGGGCGGCGGCGGCCTGATCACCGTACCGTCCCTCGTTCTGGCGGGGGCGGACCCGGTGACGGCGCTGGCCACGAACAAGGTGCAGGGCATCTTTGGCCCGCTGTCGGCGGCCACGGCCTATGCGCGACGGGGTCTTGTCGATCTGCGGGGGCAATGGCCCATGGCGCTCGCGTCCTTCGCGGCGTCGATCGGCGGGGCGCTCTGCGTCACCCTTCTGCCGGTCGACACGTTGCGCCTGGGCCTGCCGGTCCTGCTGATCGGGATCGCGCTCTACTTTGCGTTCAAGCCCGGGCTCGACGATCTGGACCGCGCGCGGCGGATGTCGCCCCTTCTGTTCGGCGCGACATTGGTGCCGTTCGTGGGGTTCTATGACGGGTTGCTGGGACCGGGTGCGGGCAGTTTCTATATGCTGGGGTTCATCCTGCTGGCGGGTCAGGGTGTGCTGAAGGCGACTGCCCATTCCAAATTGCTCAACGCCGCGTCAAACCTGGGCGGATTGCTGACCTTTGCCATCATCGCGGAGCCGTGGTGGATCGTCGGCCTGGCCATGGGCGCCTCGCAGATCGTGGGGGCGCAACTGGGCGCGTGGCTGGCAGCGGGGCGGGGGGCACGGTTGATCAAACCGCTTCTGGTCGTCGTGACAACGGCCATGGCGCTGCGGTTGATGTGGGATTGGCTCTGAGCGTCACGCGGGCGTCATGCGACGGGGCTATGCCCGCCTCGTGACGTGCCAACCCGGAGCAGACCCATGGCCGAAATCGACGCCTTCCACTTTGTCCTCGACGTGATCCTGCCGCGCTGGCGGAAGCGCTACAGCCCCGCTTCGGCGGCGATCTGGGCGCGGGATTTGCGCTGCCGCTCGGTTGCGGATTTCAACTGACCGCAGGCGGCCATGATATCCTCGCCACGCGGGGTGCGAATGGGCGAGGCGTAGCCCGCCTCCATCAGGATCGTCGCAAAGGCCCGGATGCGGTTGTTGGACGACCGCGTATAGGGCGCGCCGGGCCATTCGTTGAACGGGATCAGGTTCACCTTGGCCGGGATGCCGTGGAGAAGGTTCACCAGCCGATGCGCATCCTCGTCGCTGTCGTTCACGCCATTGAGCATCACGTATTCGAAGGTAATCCGCTCCGAGTTGGAAACCTTGGGATAGTCGCGCAGCGCGTCCAGCAGCACCTCGATGTTCCAGCGCTTGTTGATCGGGACCAGAACATCGCGCACGGCATCGGTGGTCGCATGGAAGGACACCGCCAGAAGGCAGCCGATTTCCTGTGCGGTGCGCGCGATCTCGGGGACGACGCCGCTGGTCGACAGGGTGATGCGCCGACGGCCCAGGGCGATGCCTTCGCCGTCCATGGCGATCTTCATCGCGTCGCGCACGTTCTCGAAATTATAGAGCGGCTCGCCCATGCCCATCAGCACGATGTTGGAGACCAGCCGCCCCTGCGGATCGTTCGGCGCGCCCTTTTCGGGCCATTCGCCCAGATCGTCGCGGGCCAGCATGATCTGGCCGACGATCTCTCCGGCGGTGAGGTTGCGCACCAGTTTCTGGGTCCCCGTGTGACAGAACGAACAGGTCAGGGTGCAGCCGACCTGGCTCGAGACACAAAGCGTGCCGCGATTTTCCTCGGGGATATAGACGACCTCGACCTCGTGACCGCCCGCAATCCGTACCAGATATTTGCGGGTGCCATCCTCGGACAGCTGCCGCGTGACCACCTCGGGCAGGTCGATGGTGAAATGCTGGGCCAGCGTCGTGCGGAACTCCTTGGCCAGATTGGTCATCTGAGCGAAGTCGCGCACGCCCCAATGATAGAGCCATTGCCAGACCTGCCCCGTCCGCATCTTGGCCTGTTTTTCGGGAACGCCGACGGCCAGAAGCGCGTCGCGCAACCCATCGCGGGTCAGGCCGACCAGGTTCACGCGGTCCCCCTCGGGCAACTTGCGCGGGATCGTGTGGACGTCCTGCGTGATGGGCGCTTTCATGGCGGATCTCCGGGGTGGAACGGCAACGGGCGCCTCATATGGAGACGCCCGCGCGAAATTACCAATGCGAACCTGTCAGCCGCAGCGTTGCTCGGCGTCGGTGACGGCGGCGGTGAAGCCCAGAAGGCTGAAAGTGTCTTCGGTGCGGGTGCCGCGACCCGACTGACCCGACACGGTGGCCTGCGAGCCGCGCTTCATGGCGTCGATGATCCGCTGATCGTCGGTGGGCGACGCGGCCCAGGCCAGTTCGCCGTCGGTGAACATCTCGAAGGTCGACGACCCGATGGTGATCGTCACCGTGGACCCGCTGGCATAGGGATAGCCGCCGGTCGCAGACACCTCGCCCTTCTTGTCGGCGCCGGGCCAATAGCTGACGAACAGGCGGATATCGCCGCGCCGCGCCTCGACCTCTGCCCCGTCACGGGTGTTCCGGATGGATTTCGGAGCAGACACGATCCAGCACTGCGTGGGGTTGTCTTCCACGAAGACGGACCAGTCTGTTTCGGTGCTCACGCGGTTCTGACTGTCCTGTGCGGTCGCCGGAAACGCCACCGCTGCGGCGACGATCAGGGATGTTGCGAAAGACCGAATATTAACCATGCAATTCATTTTTCACTGCCTCTGTCACTCGTTCTGGGTGGCCCCGGCTGCCCGGTTCATCCGGACTTGAGATGCCCGAGGCGTGTGGTTCCCAATGCTGCGGGGTAATGATAGCGCAGCATTGGTCCTGTGGGAAAGCCCGGACTGACATTTTTCCGTCGGGGAGGCGAGGATGAGCCAACTGAGCAGCGCAGCGGTCGATCTGGTCGAGGTGATCCGGGGCGATACGGTCGAGTCCGTTCATCGCGGCCATGCCGTCATTTGTGACGGCGCGGGGCAGATCATCGAAGCCTGGGGCGACCCCGCGACGATGATCTATCCCCGGTCCTCCTGCAAGATGATCCAGGCCCTGCCGCTTCTGGAATCGGGGGCCGGGCGCGCGCTGTCGACGGCGCAGCTGGCGCTGGCCTGTGCCTCGCATCAGGGGGCGGCGATCCATAGCGAAGCGGTCGCGCATTGGTTGGCGGACATGGGTCTGGGCGAGGCGGATCTGCGGTGCGGGACGCATATGCCCTATGCCGAGGAGGCCCGTGATGACCTGGTCCGCGCAGGCAAGGAACCCTGCCAGCTGCACAACAACTGCTCGGGCAAGCACGCGGGCTTTCTCATGCTGTCGCAGCACCTTGGCGCGGGCCCCGAGTATGTCGAGGTCGACCACCCGGTCCAGCGCGCCATCCGGACCGCCTTCGAGGAGGCAACGGAAATGGACAGCCCCGGCTATGGCATCGACGGATGTTCGGCGCCGAATTTCCTGACGCGGCTCGACGCGCTCGCGGGGGCCGTCGGGCGGTTTGCCCGCGCCCGCGAGGGTCAGGGCACGCGGCAGGACGCGATGGCCCGCCTGACCCACGCGATGGGAGCCTTCCCCGAGATGGTGGCCGGCGAAGGTCGCGCCTGCACCGACCTGATGCGGGCCATGAAGGGCAAGGGCGCCGTCAAGACAGGGGCCGAGGCCGTCTTTGTGGCGATCCTGCCGGAGCTTGACCGCGGGATCGCCCTCAAGATCGTCGATGGGACAACGCGCGCCTCTGAGGCGGTGATTGCCGCCCTCCTGAGCCGGATCGGCGCGCTTGATGCAAAAGACCCGGTTGTGGAGCGGCTGACCATGGGTCCGATCCGCAATCGGCGGGACATGGTCACGGGGCGTTACAACGTCGTCCTCGGGTCATGACAGGCCACGCGGCATCAGCCGTTCCAGTTCCGCAAGGAGCAGGTCTTTCTTGAGCGGCTTCGTCAGGTAGGCGTCGAACCTGGCCTCTTTCAACCGCGCCTCCATGTCGTCGCCCACATGGGCGGTCACCGCGATGATGGGGATCGGCGACAGACCGAGAGACGTGACATGGGCGCGAATCGCTGCGGCGGCTTCGAACCCGTCCATCACCGGCATGGAAATATCGAGAACGACCACGGACGGCAGGGATGCCTTGACCGCCGCCAAGGCCGCGGCGCCATCGGCTACCAATTCAATCGGGCAGGCCTGATCTTTCAGCATCCGTTCAAGCAGCAGCCTGTTGGTCGCGTTGTCGTCGGC
Source organism: Jannaschia pohangensis (assembly GCF_900113875.1). GTDB lineage: Bacteria > Pseudomonadota > Alphaproteobacteria > Rhodobacterales > Rhodobacteraceae > Jannaschia > Jannaschia pohangensis. The sequence continues at coordinate 706,538 of NZ_FORA01000002.1, forward strand.
CAGCAGGATCCGACCATCCCCTGCCGGGGCGACCATATCTGCGTCTGACGTCGGGGATGCCTCGCGTTTCGCCAAAAGCGCCGCCACCACATCCGCCCCCGCGACCGGAACCGGCAGGATCGAGTCGGCCCGCTTGGCCAATTCTTCGATGGCTTCGTTGCGACGCCCGAAGAGCAGGAGCTGTGCGTCCGGGGCCAGTTGATCGAGGATCTTCTGTTGTTCGCGAACGTCCAGAACAAGGGGAACAATCGCGACCCGAACAGAGGCATTGATATCCTGCGTAACCTCGACGCCCGCGCCGACGAGCCGCTCTGCCGCAAGCTTTCCGCGAATGCCCGTATTCTTCGGGATCGCGATCCGGGTCGGCAGCGGCGGCAACGCCTCGGGTGCGGCACCCGGCTCCAGCGGGAGCGTCAGCGTGAAAACCGACCCTTTGCCAAGTTCGGACGCAAGGCCGAGCGTTCCGCCCATCTTTTCTGCCAAACCACGGGAAATGGTCAGGCCCAGTCCCGTCCCTTCGCGCACGGGTCGGCTGGGATCGTCGACCTGCCCGAAGGCGTCGAAAACCACCGCCTGCTTGTCTTTCGCGATACCGGGCCCGGTATCCTCGACCGTCAGGACGACCTGGAACGGGTCGCCGGGGTGCAGGGACGCGCGCAGAACGACATGGCCTTCGGACGTGAATTTCAGCGCGTTGCCCAGAAGGTTCATCACGACCTGGCGCAGCCGCCCGCCGTCGCCGAAGAACCGTGTCTGCGCGCCGAGCGGATAGAAGAGGCCGACATTCACATTCTCGGCCGCGTTCACCGCAGCCAGCCGGATGCAATCGATCAGCACGGCTTCGAGGTCGATATCCTCGGACCTCAACTCAACCTTCCCGGCCTCCAGCTTGGAGACATCGAGCGTGTCATTGACGATTACCAGAAGCGCTTCGGCCGAATCGTGGATGGTTTGCGCATAGAGTTTCGCTTCGGCGTCGGTGCTTTCGTCGATCAGCATCTGGGACATGCCCAGGACCCCGTTCATCGGGGTCCGGATTTCATGGCTCATGCGCGCGAGGAAGTCGGCCTTTGCCCGTGCAAGGCTTTCCGCGGCATCGCGAGCGGCCGCCAGCGACTGCTCCCGTTCCTGGTGTTCGGTCATGTCGATGGCAAGGGAGACAACATCCCCATCCGGGGCCCGGCGGTCCTGAAACCGGACGACGCGGCCATCGTAGTGGTGAAGGACAAGCGTCTCGATTGTCGGCGCATCCCACCGCGCCACCTGTTCCCGGGCCCATTCTTCGGGGCTGAGGTCGCCGATGTCGAAGGCCCCCTCCTCTGCCGCAAGGCCGAAAATCTCGGTCGCGTGGGCTCCTGGCGCGATTTCCGACGCGGCGTCGAACAAATCGAGCCAGACGTGGTTCGCCGCGATCAGGACACCCGAGCGGTCGAACAAGGCAAAGCCGTCCCGCATCGTCTCGAGCGCGTGCCACAGGCGGCGGCGCGCGCGATCCGCCTTTTCCGCCGCATTCCGGCTTCGCTCCAGCATGGCATGCTGTCGTTCGCTGAGCTTCAGGTTGTGATCGCGCTGCGCAAGATAGCCGCGTGACAGACGGTCGGCGTTCGAAACCAGAGCCGAATGCGCACGCGCCAACTCCCGACGCGTGTGTTCCAACGTTCGTTCCGCCGCCAGACGTCGTCGGCGCTCCTCAAGATAGAGGCTATCTGGAACGGCTCCGTCCATGGGTCTCCGTGGTCCCGGCATGCCGAAACCGGCAGCCCCCGGAGGTGGTCGCAGACGAAGGTGAATATCGGCTTAAAGGTTCAGAACCGGACGCGCTTTAGTTGAGATCGAAATGCAGCGGGTACTGCCGCCCGTCAAAAGCCCCGAACAGGTCGCCGATATCCGGATGCGTCACCGGCTGGCCGCTGCGGTCCGGCACAAGGTTCTGCTCGGAGACATAGGCAATGTAGTAGGACTCATCGTTCTCGGCCAGAAGGTGGTAAAATGGCTGGTCCTTGCGCGGGCGGCTTTCACGCGGAATCGCGTCGTACCATTCCTCGGTGTTCGAAAAAACGGCGTCCACATCGAAGATCACACCGCGGAACGGATGCTTCTTGTGGCGCACGATTTCGCCGAGCGCATATTTCGCTTCATTCTTAAGCATAAGTTGCCCTTTCCCGATCCAATTCCTATCGCGGAGGGCGGGGTCTTGTAAATCGAGGCTGCGCCGAATCAATGGAAACATACTGTGACTCTAGCCTTGACAGTCCTCGAGATCGTGACGCCGGTGTTCGCCCTGGCGGCCATCGGATTCACCTGGGTCAGGCTCGGGTACGACTACGACACGGCCTTTGTGACACGCCTTGCGATGACACTCGCCGTGCCCTGTCTGGTCTTTGTCGCGCTGGCCCGGGGCACCATCGACGCAGGCGACGCCGGGACCCTGACCGTGGCGACCCTTGCCGTCTATGCCGCGATGTTCATCGCGTTTCGGTTGATCTGCGCGGTGATGCGGCTGGACGTGCGCACCTATCTTGCCCCGCTGGTCTTCGGGAATACCGGCAACCTGGGGTTGCCGCTCGCCCTGTTTGCGTTCGGCGATCTGGGGTTGGGCTATGCGGTGGTCGTCTTCGCGGTGACGGCAATCCTGCAATTCACGGTCGGGATATGGCTGGTGTCCGGCGGGGGAAACCCCCTGCGGGCCCTCAAGGAGCCGATGGTACTTGCGACCCTGCTGGGGGCGGTTTTCCTTTGGAAGGGGTGGGCGGTGCCTGCTGTCGCGCTCAATTCGCTGAACCTTGTTGGTCAGATGGGGATCCCGCTTATGCTGGTCACACTTGGCGTCGCGGTTGCCCGAATCAAACCGTCGGGCATGGGCCATGTGGCCGGACTCTCGGTGCTCAAAGCCATCGTCTGCACCGGGCTGGCACTCGGGATCGGGCTGGCCTTCGGGTTGGAGGGTGTCACGCTCGGGGTACTGACGGTGCAACTGGCCACCCCTGTCGCCGTCAGCTCCTATCTGCTGGCGTTGAAATACGGGGCGGATGCACCGCCCGTCGCGGGTCTTGTCGTCGTGTCGACCGTGATGTCCGTCGGATTTCTGCCGATCGTTCTGGCCTTCTTTGTCTGATGTGATTGGCAGGGGGGCATCGAATCGGCTACAGTGCGGAAAATCGGTAAGAACAATAAACCGGGCAGTGAGTATGATACGTTATTTGCAGATTGGGTGTCTGCTGGTGCTGACCGCATGCGGCGGTGGCGGCAGCGGAGGAGACGGTCGCGCGCCGCGCGAGCTCGACAATGCCTGTTCCATCCTGGCGCAGCGCCCCGACTACCTGCGCGCGTTCCGGACGGCAGAGCGCAAGTGGGGCGTCCCCGTTCATGTTCAGATGGCGACGATCTATCAGGAATCGAAGTTCATCTCGGACGCGCGCACGCCGCTTCGCTATTCGCTCGGCGTGATTCCCGTCGGCCGTCAGAGCAGCGCCTTCGGCTATTCTCAGGCGCTCGATGCGACCTGGAAGGAATATCAGCAGGCCGAGGGCGGTCGCCGCACCCGGCGCGACGATATCCGCGATGCCACCGATTTCATGGGCTGGTATATGGCGGAAACCAACCGCAGCCTCGGCATCTCGCTATCGGACGTGCGCAACCAGTACCTTGCCTATCACGACGGGCGCACCGGGTATCGGCGCGGAACCTACCGTGGCAAACCCTGGCTCGTGCGGATCGCGGGCGAGTTGGAGGCCCGGGCCGAAGTCTACCGCGTGCAGCTTCAGAGTTGTTCCTGACCGATAGGCGTGGCGGCCTGGCGGTCGGCAAGCGAGCGATAGATGGCCTCGGCCAAACCTGTCTGACCGCTGGCGGCGACGGCCTCGGCCTGCGACTGCCTGAGGAAACTGTCGAATTGCGTCTCGCCTCCGCCCCCGGGTGACGGCGTGCCGGTGCCCGAGACGCGCAGAAGTTCGGCAAAGAGAAACGCCTCCAGCTGTTGGGCCTGGTCGCGCAGCACGCGATCACGCGCATCAGGCGAGGGCGTCAGTTGCCAGGGAGCCGGGGCGAGCGGTGTCGCGATCATCGTCTGTCATCCTTTCAAGTCAGGTCGCGCCATCAAAAGCACACAGGAGTAAAGGATTTCGTAATGCCCGCGCCCTAGACAGACCGGATCGAGATGATTCTATCCGGAGGGGCCATGCTGTCCGACTTCCTGACTGCCATCGCATCGCAACAGGGGCCGAACCCGACCCAACCGGGCGAGGCGCGCAATGCCTTGCCGGATGATCCGCAAGGCTTCGAGAGCCTGCTCGAGGCCCCGACCACCCCGCAAACCCGGACACCGGCGCCGCGCGATCCCGTTCCGTCTGGGCAAGACGCCCTGATCGTCGCGCTTCGCACCCCAAGACCGGGTCCCGTGGCAGAGCCAGAAGTCGAAGTCCCCGCGTGGCTGGCCGAGGCTTTGGCGCGCGCCCCTGTATCGACACCAGAATCTGTTCCGCAGCCCGATCCGATCTCCATTGAAGCGCTCCTTGGCGGTCGCCGAACTGCGGTGCCCGATGTAACCCCGAACCTGGCCGCGCCGACCGCAGGCTCCGTGGCGGCGCTTCTGACGGGACAGACCGTCCCCCCGACCGATCCGACCACGATCCGGCCCGTTCTGCCCGTCCTGCCGGGCACCGGGACCGGGTCTGTTCGGCCTGCCCAACCGGCCAGTCCGCAGCCCCCCGTGGATGTGCCCGGGATCGCGACCTTGATAGCCGCACCGAACCCGTCCTCAGGCGGGCAGGACGTGGTCCAGGATACTGCAAGCGACCCGATGTGGCGGGCGTTTCAGACCAATCAACAACCTGAATCCCGACCCATTCGATCGGTCGACTTGCAACCCGGTCGTCACCCGAAACAAGCAGCCGAGTTTGGCACGCCGACGCTGCCGGGACAGCCCGTGGATCGCACGGGATTTCCCTCCCCTGAACTCTCCGGTGGTTCCGCGGTCGGCTTACCCGGGAAAACGAACACAGGGGAACTGCGACCGGAAATCGGGGAAGCCTTCGTCGCAAAGCCTGTGCAAACCAAACTGTCGGAGGGACCGACCTCCGACCCCTTCCGCGCGGTCGCGACCGCCGCCAGCGGATTCGAGACGATCGCCCCGACCTTGGCTGCGGCGGCACCACCCGCCCGTCGGCCGATATCCGAAGCGATATCCGACACGCCAACCAGAAGCCGCAAGGTTTCGATGGGCGACGCAGCGTCGGTTACCGAAGGTCGGATGCCTTCGGCCACAGCATTGCCGCTCGTCCGGGACACGGTCAGCCAGTCGGACGATGTCGGCCAGCGCGTGGCGAGCACGCCCCCGCCGATTTCCGACCCGGATCGCACGACTTCTGTCGTGGGCGATGACCGGTCAGGCAAGACGTCGGCCATTGTCCAAGGCACCGCACAGGCAGACAGCGCTTCAAAACCTGCTCCTTCGGGAGACGTCGCGGCGGATATTCGCGCCGTCGATACGACCGTTGCCGTCCTGTCCGACCGGGCGCCGACTCAGGCCATCCCCATGCAGACCGATGGCACGCGTGCCGGATCGGCGGTCCCCCTCGCCCTCCCCGAATTGCGCGACGGCGTGGCCGCGCGGCTGGCACCGATGGCCGAAACGCTTCAGGTCACCACACAGCGCAGCGATGCGGGCACCATGTCCACGGAGGTCGAACTCGCACCGGCCGATCTAGGACGTCTGAAACTGACGTTGCAGACCGGGGATCGTGGATTGAACCTCGTGGTCACGGTCGAACGCCCCGAGTCGCTTGAAATGGTGCGCAGGCACCTGGACGGGCTGCACCGATCCTTCATCGCGGATGGCGTCACGCTCACGTCGATCGACATCCAGACCGGCGCACGCGGCAACAGTCACGACGGCGGGCAGTCCGCGTTTCGCCATCCCGAAAGACATGCGCCGCAGTCCGAACAATCCGACACCTCGACAAACGAGAGGGCCGAGGCCGATGCGACGCCGCAACGATCCATCGCGCCAGGGCGCCTCGACATCAGTCTCTAGGAGGGACGCATGGACATCTCGACGACTTCTTTCACAAGCCCGGCTTCGGCCAGTGCCGCCAGCACCAACAGCGCCGGTACGAATATCGCATCGGATTTCGACACCTTCCTGAGGTTGCTGACCGCCCAGATCCGCAACCAGGACCCGTTGGAGCCCGCCGATTCAACCGAATACACGGCCCAACTCGCCACCTTCTCGAATGTCGAACAGGCGGTGAAGACAAATGACCTGCTGGCGCAGATGATCACCCGGCTCGATACGCAACAGGTCACCGGGGCCTCCGACTGGATCGGAATGGAGGTCCGGCACACCGGTCCGGTCGGCCATACCGGCGGATCGACCGTACTCTATACGCAGATCAATCCAGTTGCCGACCGCGCGGAGCTTGCGATCCTCGACGAGAACGGGGCCGAGATCGGGCGCTATCCCATCGACCCGGACGCGCCGTCCCTCTCCTGGCCCGCTGACGGTCAGGGGGGCTCGGTCCCCAACGGCCTGTATCAGCTTTATATCGACAGCTGGGCGGGGGACCGGAAACTCGATCCCACCGTTCTGGCGCATTATGCGCCCGTCAATGAGGTCTTGCTGGGCCGGTCCGGCACAGAGCTGATCATCGGCGGTGGCGTCCGTCTGCCCATCGATCAGCTGGAATCGATCCGTCGGCCGCCCGCCTGACGCCTGCCCGCGCTACAGAACCTGAAGCAAGGCTGCCACGCCGGAGGCCACCACCACACCGGCACCGAACCAGAGCCAGGGCCGACCGGCAGCGCGACGCCGGGCCACTTCCGCCACTTTGGGATCAGGCCGGCGCAAGGCGTCTTCGACCGCACGGGGCAGATGCGGACCGAACCTCGACAACACCCTCAGCGTCTTGCCCAGATCGCGCACCAGAGCCCGCGGGCCAAGGTTCTCGCGGATATAGCGTTCCACCTCGGGCCCGGCTGCGGTCCAGAGGTTCATGTGCGGATTGAGCGTGCGGGCAACACCTTCGACGACCACCATCGTACGCTGCAACAGGATCAGTTCGGTCCGCGTCTCCATCCCGAACCGTTCCGTCACTTCGAAAAGATAGGCCAGCAAACGCCCCATGGAGATGCGCGAGGCATCCATCCCGAAGATCGGTTCGCCGACCGACCGCAGGGCCTGCGCAAAGAGGTCGATATCCCGATCTGCCGGCACATAGCCCGCCTCGAAGTGGACTTCGGCGACACGTCGGTAATCCTTGCGGATGAAACCCATCAGAATCTCGGCATAGACGCGGCGCGTGTATTCATCGAGCCGCCCCATGATCCCGAAATCCAGCGCGACGATATCGCCGTTCGGGGCCACCTTGAGATTGCCTTGATGCATGTCGGCATGGAAATATCCGTCGCGCAGCGCGTGCCGCAGGAACATGGCGATCACCCGTTCCGACAGGGCCGCGCGATCGTGGCCCGCCGCATCGATCGCGGCGAGGTCGGCCATCTGAACGCCTTCTTCCCAGTCGAGCGTCATGACCGCCCGACCGGACAGGCTCCATTCGACGCCGGGCACGCGGAAGCCTTCGTCGCGGGCCGTGTTGGCGGCGAATTCGCCGGCGGCGGCAGCCTCGGTTCGCAGGTCCAGCTCCTGCTGCACAGTCTCGTCGAAATGGGCGATGACATCCATGGGTCGCAACCGTCGGGCCGACGACGACAGCATCTCGATGACGCGTGCGCCCAGATAGAACGCATCGATGTCGCGCCGGAAAGCCCGCGCGATTCCGGGGCGCAGCACCTTGACCGCGACCTTCCGCCCGTCACCGACCAGTCTTGCCTGATGGACCTGCGCGATGGAGGCGGCGGCGACGGGGTCGGAAAACTCCGAAAAGATCGACGACAACGGCACTTCGAGATCCGCTTCGATCATGGCCTTGGCCTGATCGGTCGGGAACGGAGGAAGCTTGTCCTGCAGGACGCGCAACTGCAGCGCCAGTTCATCGCCCACGAAGTCGGGCCGCGTCGACAGGATCTGGCCCAGCTTGATGTAGCTCGGTCCAAGGGCGGTAATGGCGCGGGTAACGGGCGGCAGAGCCGGATCGCCCGCGAAACCCAGCCACTTGAACGGCCAGCCCAGAACGCGGGCCGCGATCCGCAACTCGCGCGGGGCGTTCAGCTGATCGAGGACGACATCCATTGCCCCGGTCTTCTCGAAGGTCCCGGCCGTCCGGATCAGACGCCAGAGGTTGTGCGGCCCCCTCATCGACGGATGACCATCAGAGTTTCCAGCCGGAATGCAGCGCCGCGATCCCGAACGACAGGTTGCGATATTTCACATTGCCGAACCCCGCATCGACGATCATCCCGGCGAAACGGTCCTGATCGGGAAACTGGCGGATCGACTCGACAAGATACTGATAGCTGTCGCGATCCCCGGCAATCGCCTGGCCCATGCGCGGGATCACGTTGAAGGAATAGAGGTCATAGGCCTTCTGCATCAGTGGGTTGGGCAATTGGCTGAACTCCAGCACCATCAGGCGGCCACCCGGGCGCAACACGCGAAAGGCCTCGCGCAGGGCGTCTCCGATGCGGGTCACGTTCCGGATGCCGAAGCTGATGGTATAGACGTCGAAGGTCGCATCCTCGAACGGCAGGGCCATGGCATCGCCCGCAACCCAATCGAGACGGTCCGAAAAACCCTCGGCCTCGGCCCGGCCGCGCCCGGCGACCAGCATGCCTTCGGTCATGTCGCAGACGACGGCACTGGCCTCCGGGGCGCGGGTCAGGAAGCGAAAAGCGATGTCACCGGTGCCGCCCGCCACGTCCAGCAAGCGTTGGCCGGCCCGCGGGGCCAGCCAATCGAGCATCGCATCCTTCCAGATCCGATGCACCCCCATCGACATGGCGTCGTTCATCACGTCGTATTTGGAGGCCACCGACGAAAACACCCCGTGGACCATTCCGGCCTTCTGGTCTTCGTCCACGGTCTGGAAACCGAAATGCGTCGTGCTCTTGCCGTCTTGCGTCATCGGACAATCATCCTCATCTGTCGGACTGACTTATAGGGCGCGGGGCCGCGCCTGCAACGTGAGGTCCCATGCCAGAGCTGCCGGAAGTTGAGACGGTTCGTCGCGGGCTGACCCCCGCGCTGGAAGGCGCGCGCCTGATCCGGGTCGATGTGAACCGCGCCGATCTGCGCTGGCCCTTTCCCGAACGGATGGCCGAACGGATGACCGGGGCCCGGATCACCGGGCTTGGGCGGCGGTCGAAATACCTGCTGCTGCATCTGGACCGGGGCGAGACGCTGATCGTGCATCTGGGGATGTCGGGACGGATGGTGGTCGATGACGCGCAACCCGGGCTGTTCCATTATCCCCATGGTTGGCTGCCGCAGCATGACCATGTCCTGTTCCACACCGACCGGGGCGCGCGGGTCGTGTTCAACGATGCGCGCCGGTTCGGAGCGATGGACCTGCATCCGACCGAGTCGCTGGAGCAGCATTGGCTGATCGAGAAGCTGGGGCCGGAGCCCTTGGGCAATGCGTTCAACGAGGCGCATCTGATCGCAGCGTTCCGGGGTCGCAACACGCCCGTGAAATCCGCGCTTCTGGATCAGCGGATCGTGGCGGGTCTAGGCAACATCTATGTGTCCGAAGCGCTTCACCGCGCGGGAATCGCCCCCACACGCAAGGCAGGACGAATCGCCGCGGGACGGGTCGCGGCCCTGGTTCCGATCATTCGCGAGGTGCTGGCCGAGGCGATCGCGGCAGGCGGATCATCGCTTCAGGACCACCGGCAGGCCGATGGAAACCTTGGGTATTTTCAACACAGTTTCCGGGTCTACGACCGCGAGGGGCACCCCTGCGCCGGTGATGGCTGCGACGGATCCATTCGCCGGATCGTGCAATCGGGCCGCTCGACCTTCTATTGCGCGACCTGCCAGAGATGACTTGAAACCCCCCGCCAACCGGGGCAGGCCTGACATCTGGACAACCTGCGAGGCAGACCATGGGTTACGAGACACTGAAGGTCGAGATCAGCAATCATGTGGCCCTGATCCGTCTGGATCGGCCCGAAGCGCTCAACGCGCTGAACTCGATGCTGCTGTCTGAACTGACAAAGGCGCTTGTGGCCGCGCAGGACGACAAGACGGTGCGCTGCATCGTGCTGACCGGATCGGAAAAGGCCTTTGCGGCGGGCGCCGACATCACCGAAATGGCTCAGAAGTCCTTTGTCGACGTGTTCATGGGTGATCTGTTCGGGACCGAGGTCGATCGCTTCATGCGCATCCGCAAGCCGATCATCGCAGCCGTTTCCGGCTATGCCCTGGGCGGCGGGTGCGAGTTGGCGATGATGTGCGATTTCATCATCGCGGCGGATACCGCCAAGTTCGGCCAGCCGGAAATCAACCTTGGCGTCGTGGCGGGCATGGGCGGGACCCAGCGCCTGACGCGTGCCGTGGGCAAGGCCAAATCGATGGACATGCATCTGACGGGGCGCTTCATGGACGCCGCCGAAGCCGAGCGGTCCGGTCTCGTCAGCCGCGTGGTTCCGGCCAAGAAACTGGTCGAGGAGGCCTTGGCCGCCGCGGCCAAGATCGCCGAGAAATCCATGGTGACGGTTACCGCCGTCAAGGAAGCCGTCAACCAGAGCCAGGAGATGGGGCTGCGCGAAGGGCTGCTGTTCGAAAAACGTCTGTTTCATTCGCTGTTCGCCTCCGAAGACCGGGCCGAGGGGATGAAGGCCTTCGTCGAAAAGCGTGAACCACAGTTTCGCGACAAGTGACCACGCGGCCCCGGGAACGGGCCTGCTTGACCTGACGCCCCCCCTCGTCTAAGCGACGCCGATCATGCGTGTGAGGCCCGCTTTGGCCGGAGTGACCTGTCGGACCCTGTGCCGGCAATTTTGGTCGGCGATACCCTTCGCGCGCATTCAATTTCAAATGCCCGAGAAAGGGACCCGACCATGGCCAACTCTCCCCAGTCCAAGAAACGCGCCCGCCAGAACGAGCGTCGCTTTGCCGTGAACAAGGCACGCCGCTCGCGGATTCGCACCTACCTGCGCAAGGTCGAAGAGGCGATCGCCTCGGGCGACCAGGCCGCCGCCGCCGCTGCGCTGAAGGCCGCCCAGCCCGAGATCATGCGCGGCGTGACCAAGGGCGTTTTCCACAAGAACACCGCATCGCGGAAAGTGTCGCGCCTGTCGTCGCGCGTGAAGGCCTTGAACGCCTGACACGCCGATTCTCGGGTCGCTGCAAAATTGCACGGCCACAGGTCAAGAGATTCGAGAGCCCGCCCTTGGCGGGCTTTTTTTATCGCCACCGATCAGAGACTTGAGACTGGTATGGCAGATTCTTTTCGCCCCTCGCCCGAGTCAAGAACGAAGAGTCGTTGAGGCGCCGACACCCCACAGGTATCTGATTGAGCGAGCGAGTCAGATCGCTAGGGGACATTGATGAGTACGTCTGCGGAAGCTTTGGTTTCCGAGGTAACACCTCGGGAGTCATGGGAGATTTTATCGACCGATCCAGCCGCAGTGCTCGTCGACGTTCGGACCCGCCCTGAATGGGGATTCGTGGGGGGGCCGGACCTGTCGGAATTGGAAAAGGACGTCATCCGGTTGGAATGGATGTCCTGGCCCGAGATGACCCCGAACCCGGCATTCGCCCGGGCGCTTTTGGACCAGATGCCGGGGCTGCCATCCCGCATCTTGTTCATCTGCCGCTCTGGCGCACGGTCGATGCAGGCGGCGCATGCCGTAGCCGAAACCCTCACTGCCGAGGGTCAGGCCATAGAGTGCATCAACGTGGCCGAAGGGTTCGAAGGCGATCTGAACCAGCTCGCACACCGGGGGGGCCTGAACGGATGGAAGGCCCGGGGACTGTCATGGCGGCAGTCCTAAGCGAAACAGGATAAGCGGGTAGGGCCGAAAGAAATGACGAATGACGCATGGAACCTCGCCAAGGGCGGGATCCGAAAGGACGTTGGCACGCACAACTTCACGACGTGGATCGAGCCTCTCTCGTTCTCGTCGCTGGAAGATGGGACGCTGCGACTGTCTTCCCCGACGGATTTCATCGGCAAATGGGTCATGCAGAATTTCCAGGACGTCATCTTGCGGCATGTGGCAGACGTTGGGGCAGATGCCGGGCGCCTTGTCTGCGGGGCCGCCATCCGCGCGGTGCCCACCCCGGCCAAGACACCTGACGAAACCACCCCCCGCCGCAACGTCCGCCAGGAAAACACCCTCGACAAGCGCTTCACCTTCGACAGCTTCATCGTCGGCAAGTCGAACGAGCTGGCCCATGCTGCCGCCCGCCGCGTGGCCGCCGGTGGATCGGTCAGCTTCAACCCGCTGTTCCTTCACAGCCGCGTCGGCCTGGGCAAGACCCACCTGATGCAGGCCATCGCCTGGGAATTGCAGGAGCAGCACCCCGAAAAGCGCGTGATGTATCTGTCGGCGGAACAGTTCATGTATCGTTTCGTCCAGAGCCTGCGCGAAAAGAACACGATGGATTTCAAGCATCTGTTCCGCACCGTCGACGTCCTTCTGGTGGACGACGTCCAGTTCATCGCGGGCAAGGACAGCACGCAGGAAGAGTTCTTTCACACGTTCAACGCTCTGGTCGATCAGGGTAAGCAGGTCGTCATTTCGGCCGACCGCTCCCCCGCCGATATCTCCGATCTGGAAGAGCGGATCACCTCGCGGCTGCAACAGGGTCTTGTCGTTGATCTGCACCCCGCCGACTACGAATTGCGCCTTGGTGTGCTGCAACACCGGGTCGACAGCTTTGCCGCACAGCATCCCGAGTTTTCCCTCGCCGACGGGGTTCTGGAGTTTCTGGCCAGCCGGATCACCGCGTCGATCCGTGTTCTCGAAGGCGCGGTCATGCGGCTCTTTGCCTATGCCGATCTGGTCAAGCAGGAAGTCACCCTGGAACAGGCGCAGGACGTTCTGGGCGACCTGCTGCGCGCGTCGGATCGCAAGCTGACCATCGACGAGATCATGAAGACCACTTGCGAGCATTATTCCCTGCGGATGTCCGACATGACCTCTGCCCGTCGGTCGCGCATGGTGGCCCGCCCACGCCAGATGGCGATGTACCTCGCCAAGAAGCTGACACCGCGCAGCTATCCGGAAATCGGCCGCAAGTTCGGGGGGCGCGACCACACCACGGTTCTCTATGCCGTGCGCAAGATCGAAGAGCTGATCGCCGCCGAACCGCAGATCGCCGAAGACGCATTGTTGTTGCAGCGCAAGCTGGAAGGCTGACACGCGCCACGGCGCTTGCAACGGCGCGGGGCGCGGCTATGCTGCCCATCCGGTAAGGCGAGGGGATACCAGATGAAGTTCTCGATCGAGCGCGCCGCGCTTTTGGACGCGGTCAGCCAGGCGCAGGCCGTTGTCGAGCGTCGCAACACCATCCCGATTCTCGCCAATGTGCTGATGGAGGCCGACGGAGACTCGGTCAGCTTCAAGGCCACCGATCTGGATATCGAGGTCATCGACAAGGCCCATGCCCAGGTCGAGCGCCCGGGCGGCACCACGGTGTCGGCCGTCCTGTTCCACGAAATCGTGCGCAAACTTCCCGACGGCGCGCTGGTCCAGATCACCGAAGATCAGGCGCAGGGGCGTCTTGAGGTCACGGCGGGCCGGTCGCATTTCTCGCTCGCCACGCTGGCGCGCGAAGATTTCCCGGTCATGGCGTCCTCGGATTATACCGCGAATTTCTCCTGCGAGGCCAAGGTGCTGCGGCGGCTGCTCGACAAGACGCGCTTCGCCATCTCGACCGAAGAGACGCGCTATTACCTCAACGGGGTCTACATGCATGTGGCCGAAGGCGCCGAGGGTCAGAGCCTGCGCGCCGTCGCGACCGACGGTCACCGCCTGGCCCGGGTCGATGCAAAACTGCCCGAAGGCGCCGCCGACATGCCGGGCGTGATCGTCCCCCGCAAGACCGTGGACCAGGTGCGCAAACTGCTGTCCGATGATGATGCCCAGATCGCCGTGTCGGTGTCCGAGACCAAGATCCGCTTCGCGACACCCGAAATCACGCTGACCTCCAAGGTCATCGACGGCACCTTCCCCGACTATGCCCGCGTCATTCCGACCGGCAACACGCGCGAGTTGAAGGTGGATGCCGCCGACTTCGCCAAGGCCGTCGACCGGGTCGCCACGGTGTCATCCGAACGGTCGCGCGCCGTCAAACTGTCGCTGGATGAAGATCGCCTGACCCTGTCGGTCAACGCGCCCGACTCCGGCGCCGCCGAGGAAGAGCTGGCCGTAGCCTATGCCGACGAAAAGCTCGAAATCGGGTTCAACGCGAAATACCTTCAGGAAATCGCCGCCCAGGTGGACCGGGAAAACGCCGTCTTCCTGTTCAACAACGCGGGCGACCCGACCCTGATGCGCGAAGGCGACGACCTGTCGGCAATCTACGTCGTCATGCCCATGCGTGTCTGAAGCGTCCGACACGTCCGCACGGGTCACCGCGCTCGCCCTGTCGCATTTCCGCTCGCATCGTCGCACAAGATTGGCGTTCGACGGGCGGCCCGTGGCGATCCACGGGGCCAACGGGGCGGGCAAGACCAATCTGCTGGAAGCGATTTCCCTGCTGTCTCCGGGGCGCGGCATGCGCACGGCAGCGGCAGAGGAAATCATCCGCAAACCCGAGGCGATTGGCTGGCGCATCCTGGCGACGCTCAGCGGCCACGAAATCGAGTTACGGGCCGAACCGGGTACCAGCCGCAAGACCACGATCGACGGCAAACCTGCGCCGCAGATCGCCCTGGGCCGGATCGCGCGAGTGCTGTGGCTTGTTCCGTCGATGGATCGTCTCTGGCTGGAAGGGGCCGAGGGGCGGCGCCGGTTCCTGGATCGCATGACGCTCAGCTTTCACCCCGACCATGCCGAGGGTGTGCTGGCCTATGACAAGGCCATTCGGGACCGGAACCGCCTCTTGAAGGATGGGGTCCGGGATCCGATCTGGTACGACGCGCTTGAGGCGCAGATGGCGCGGCACGGTGCCGGCATTCACGCCCGGCGGGTGTCTGCTCTGGCGACGCTTGCGGCCGCGCAAGAAAGTGATGGCCCCTTCCCCGCTGCCGATCTGGCCCTGTCCGATGCCGACGGCCCCGCAACCGAAGCGGCACTGGCGGACGCCTTCGCGGAAAGCCGCTCGCGGGACATGGCCGCCGGGCGCACGCTGGTCGGGCCGCACCGCACCGATTTGGCAGGGCGGTACAGCGCCAAGGACATGGAGGCGCGGCTCTGCTCCACCGGCGAGCAGAAGGCGCTGCTGATTTCGCTGATCCTTGCGAATGCCCGCGCGCTCAAGCACGACTCCGGATTCGCGCCGATCCTGCTGCTGGACGAAGTCGCCGCCCATCTGGACGCCACCCGGCGCGCCGCACTCTATGACGAGTTGCTGGCGCTTGGCGCGCAGGCCTTCCTGACCGGCACCGGTCCGGAATTGTTCGCCGAACTTGGCAACCGCGCGCACCATCTGCGCGTGATCGACCGGGGCGGTGAAAGCCTGGCCGAGGAGGTCGCGCCATGACCCGCAAGCCGTGCAAACGACCGAAGACATGACCGCCGTTTCCCCCGAAATGCACCGCCGGATCGACGCGGAACTGACCCGGATCGAGACAGAGGAGGATGTGCGCATCCTCTTTGCCATCGAAAGCGGCAGCCGGGCCTGGGGCTTTCATTCGCCCGACAGCGACTATGACGTGCGCTTCGTCTATGTGCGCCCCCTGGCGTGGCATTTGCGGCTGGAGCCGGGGCGCGACGTCATCGAACGCCCGCTGGATGATGAACTCGACATCTCGGGATGGGATCTGCGCAAGGCCTTGAACCTGATGCTTTCGGGCAATGCGGTTCTGGGCGAATGGATCAGGTCGCCCATCCGCTATCGCCGGGCCGAGGCCATGGACGGGTTGGAAACCCTGGCCGCCAGCACCCTGCGCCGACGTCCGGCGACCTGGCACTACGTCAACCTGCTGCAACGGCAAATGGACCGGGTGCGTATGGCCGACGGAAGCGTTCGACTGAAATCCCTGCTCTATTCCGTTCGTCCGGCGCTTTGCCTGCGGTGGATCGCCCGCCATGACCGGGCCTTCCCGCCAATGGATATGGCGCGCCTGATGGCCGAAGCCGCACCCGATGCGGCGACCGCCGCTGCCATCGACGACCTGATCGCCCTGAAGCTGACGCAACCCGAAGGCGGACGTGTCGAGAGCTTCGATCCGCTGCTCTGCCAGTTCATCGACACCGAAAGAACCGCCGCCCGGGCGTGGCTGGCGCGCCAGGATGAACCCCCTTCCGAGGCAGACGATCACGCCGCCTGCGAGGCGTTCCACATCGCGCAGGTGACAGCCATCTGAAACCACAAAATATGGGGTGATTCCCGTGACAACCCCGCGGAAAATCCGTATATGTTGGGCAACAAGACGGGAAGAAAACGACATGTCCGAGCAAGAGCCAAAGCCGAACGAATACGGCGCGGATTCCATCAAGGTCCTCAAGGGGTTGGAGGCGGTTCGCAAACGTCCCGGCATGTACATCGGCGATACCGATGACGGGTCGGGTTTGCACCACATGGTCTATGAAGTCGTCGACAACGGCATCGACGAGGCCTTGGCCGGTCACGCAACGCAGGTCAGCGTCAAGATCCATGCCGACAGTAGCGTGTCCGTCCGCGACAACGGGCGCGGTATTCCCGTCGGTATCCACGAGGAAGAGGGCGTGTCCGCCGCCGAGGTCATCATGACCCAGCTGCACGCGGGCGGCAAATTCGACCAGAATTCCTACAAGGTGTCGGGCGGCCTGCACGGCGTGGGCGTGTCGGTGGTGAATGCCCTGTCCGACTGGCTGGAGCTGCGCATCTGGCGGGATGGCCATGAACATGTGGCCCGGTTCGAAGGTGGCTTCACCAAGGAGCATCTGTCGGTCGTCGGACCCTCGACCGAGACGGGGACCGAAGTGCGTTTCATGGCGTCGACCCAGACGTTCTCCAACCTCGACTACGTGTTCAAGACGCTGGAAAACCGCTTGCGGGAACTGGCCTTCCTGAATTCCGGCGTGAAGATCGTGCTGGAAGACGAGCGCCCCGCTGAAGCGTTGCGGACCGAGCTGTTCTATGAAGGCGGCGTGCGGGAATTCGTGAAGTATCTCGACCGCTCCAAATCGGCGGTCATGCCCGACCCCATCTATATGGAAGGCGAGCGGGACGGTATCGGCGTCGAAGTCGCCATGTGGTGGAACGACAGCTATAACGAGATGGTCCTGCCCTTCACCAACAACATCCCGCAGCGCGATGGCGGCACGCACCTTGCGGGCCTGCGCGGGGCGCTGACGCGGACGATCAACCTCTATGCCCAGACCAGTGGCATCGCGAAGAAGGAAAAGGTCAGCTTCACCGGCGACGATGCCCGCGAAGGCCTGACCTGTGTCCTGTCGGTCAAGGTGCCCGATCCGAAATTCTCCAGCCAGACCAAGGACAAACTGGTATCGTCCGAGGTGCGCCCGGCGGTCGAGAACCTGGTCAACGAAAAGCTGGCCGAATGGTTCGAGGAAAATCCCCAGATCGCCAAGCAGGTGGTCGGCAAGATCGTCGAGGCCGCGCTGGCCCGCGAAGCCGCCCGCAAGGCGCGGGAGCTGACGCGGCGCAAGAACCCGATGGACATGAATTTCCTCAGCTCCAAGCTTAAGGACTGCTCCAACAAGGATCCCTCCAAAACCGAGATCTTTCTGGTCGAGGGGGATTCTGCCGGGGGCTCCGCCCAGACCGGGCGTGACCGTCAGACTCAGGCGATCCTGCCGCTCAAGGGCAAGATCCTGAACGTGGAGCGGGCACGGTTCGACCGTATGCTGGGGTCTCAGGAAATCGGCAACATGGTGATGGCCCTCGGCACCGGCATCGGGCGGGACGAGTTCAACCTCGACAAGCTGCGCTACCACAAGATCGTCATCATGACCGACGCCGACGTGGACGGGTCGCACATCCGCACGCTGCTGCTGACGTTCTTCTATCGGCACATGCCGCAACTGATCGAATACGGGCATCTCTATATCGCGCAGCCGCCGCTCTATAAGGTCGCGCGCGGCAAGTCCGAGGTCTACATCAAGGATCAGGAGTCGATGGAGGACTACCTGGTCGCTCAAGGGGTCGAAGGTGCCGTGCTGCGCCTGCCCTCGGGCGAAGAGATCGCGGGCGCCGATCTGGACCGGGTGGTGCAGGCCGCCCGGCAGTTCCGTCGCATCCTCGATGCCTTCCCGACCCATTATCCCCGCCGCATTCTGGAGCAGGCCGCCCTGGCCGGCGCCTTCGAAGCGGGTCAGGCCGATGCCGATCTTCAGGGGGTTGCCGATTCCGTCGCCGCGCGTCTGGACCAGGTCGCGGTGGAATACGAACGCGGCTGGCAGGGCCGGATCACGCAGGATCACGGCATCAAGCTGGCCCGCGTTCTGCGCGGCGTCGAAGAGGTGCGGACGCTGGACGGCGCGGTGCTGCGATCCGGCGAGGCACGCAAGCTGGCGCAGGTGTCGGCCGAGACGCGGGACGTCTATCGCGACCCCGCCCGGCTGATGCGGAAGGATCGAGAGAATGTCATCCACGGCCCCTCCGACCTTCTGGACGCCATTCTGGCCGAGGGTGAAAAGGGTCTGACGTTGCAGCGCTACAAGGGTCTGGGCGAGATGAACCCCGATCAGCTGTGGGAAACGACGCTGGATCCCGAGGCGCGGACCCTTTTGCAGGTCAAGGTCGAGGACGTGGCCGAAGCCGACGACGTCTTTACCAAACTGATGGGAGATGTGGTGGAGCCGCGGCGCGAGTTCATTCAGGAGAATGCGCTGAGCGTCGAGAACCTGGATTTCTGAGGCGCGACCTTCCGCCGACCCCTGAAACACAAGGGCCGCCCAATGGGGCGGCCCTTTCGATTATGCCCGGTCGAACCGTGCGAGAACTCGGGAAACGGGATGGTCAGGCGCGAAGGCCAGCAACGAAAAACGGATGATCCCCAAAATCGTCCCGACGCACAGAGCGGCAAAAAATGATTCGAACAAAGTCATGTCTCATCTCCTTCTTTAATACGCCATATTTGCCCTGACTTCTGGGCAGAAATGTGGCGGGATTGTCGGTCAATCTGAGACAATCCGAGACTTATCAAGGAATTACGCGGCTCAAAACCGGGTTTTGCGCCTGTCGATCCCCATCCGCGCGTCATGGGCCCGGAATCCGGGCCTCAATTGAGTCGCAAATTGGGCCCGATTCCCCATCCTCAGTGAAAATCGCGGGATTTCGGAATGACGCGGACGTCCCGGGGATGGCGCGCGGTGTGGTCGGGGATCGGCCGCACGACCTCGTCCGCGCGGGCCAGGGCGGGGGACAGCTGATCTTCGGACAGGCGCAGAAGGGCATCGTTGCGATCCACGATCTCGTGGGCCACGACGTGGATGACGGCGTCGTCGAACTGCACGTGCCCATGCACCGCCATCAGGCGCGATCCCATGATCTGTTTGCGGAACCGGGCGAAGAGATCGGGCCAGATCACCACGTTGATCACCCCGGTCTCGTCCTCCAGCGTGGTGAAACAGACGCCCTTGGCACTGCCGGGTTTCTGCCGGATCAGGACAAGCCCCGCGACCGAGACCTTCTGGTTGAACCGCAGCGACCGCAGATCGGCGGCGGCGGTATAGCCGCCCTTGTTCATCGCGCGGCGCATGAAGGACATGGGATGCGCCTTCAGCGACAGGCGGGCGGTCTGGTAGTCGGTGACCACATGTTCGGCCAGGGGCATCGCGGGCAGCAGGTGTTCCGGCTCGGGTCCGACGTCCGGAGTGTCGTCATGGGTGAACAGCGGCAGGTCCGGCCCCGACCGGATCGCCTTGGCATCCCAGAGCGCCTGCCGCCGATCCTGCCCGCAGGACCGGAAGGCATCGGCGGAGGCCAGCATCTCCACCGCCCGCTTTGAGATGCGGGTCCGGCGGCGCAGATCCTCGACATTGGCAAAGGGCGTCCTGCGGGCGGCGATGATGCGCGCCGCATCCTCCTGCTTGAAGCCCGACAACTGGCGCAGCCCGAGACGCAGGGCGTGCCTGCCGACCCCGACCGGCTCCAACGTGTTGTCCCATTCGCTGAAGTTCACGTCGATCGCACGCACCTCCACCCCGGACCGGCGGGCCATGTCCACGATCTGCGCGGGGGCATAGAACCCCATGGGCTGCGAATTGAGCAGGGCGCAGGCGAAGACGTCCGGGTGGTGGCATTTCAGATAGCTCGACACATAGACCAGATGGGCGAAACTGGCGGCGTGGCTTTCGGGAAAGCCGTATTCGCCGAACCCCTCGATCTGGCTGAAACAGCGGGTCGCGAACTCCGGATCATAGCCCCGCGCGACCATCCGTTCGACCATGCGTGCCTTCAGATCGCTGACCTTGCCCTTGGCGCGGAAGGTGGCCATCGCCTTGCGCAGCTGGTTGGCCTCGGCTCCGGTGAACTCGGCGGCGACGATGGCAAGTTTCATCGCCTGCTCCTGAAAGATCGGCACGCCCAGCGTCCGCTCCAGAATGCGCTTCAACTCGTCCGGGTCGTGTTCGGGGCCTGGGGTGGGATATTCCACCACCTCCCGCCCGCGCCTGCGCTTGAGATAGGGGTGGACCATGTCGCCCTGGATCGGGCCGGGCCGGACGATGGC
Source organism: Jannaschia pohangensis (assembly GCF_900113875.1). Lineage (GTDB taxonomy): Bacteria > Pseudomonadota > Alphaproteobacteria > Rhodobacterales > Rhodobacteraceae > Jannaschia > Jannaschia pohangensis. The sequence continues at coordinate 727,225 of NZ_FORA01000002.1, forward strand.
GACCTGAATGACGAGGTCATAGAAACGCTCCGGCCTGAGCTTGGGCAGCATGGCCATCTGCGCCCGGCTTTCCACCTGAAACACGCCCAGCGAGTCGCCCCGCTGCAACATCTCATAGGTGGGCCTGTCGCCTTCCTTGACCGTGGCAAGGGTCATGTCCTGTCGGTAATGCGCCCGCAGCAGGTCGAAACACTTGCGGATGCAGGTCAGCATGCCGAGCGCCAGCACATCCATCTTGAAGATGCCCAAAACCTCGATGTCGTCCTTGTCCCATTCGATGAAGCTGCGGTCCGGCATGGCGCCGTTGCCGATGGGCACCGTCTCGACAAGGGGGAATTCGGTCAGGACGAACCCGCCCACATGCTGACCCAGGTGGCGCGGCATCCCGATCAGCATGTCGGCCAGCCTGATCGCCTGCCGCACCACGGGGTCGCGCAGATTGACGCCCGATTCCTCCAGATGCATGTCCTTGGCGGAGCGGCCCCAGGACCCCCAGACCGTCTTGGCCATTGCGGCGGTCACATCCTCGGACAGACCCAGAACCTTGCCGACCTCGCGGATCGCCATGCGCGGACGATAGTGGATCACCGTCGCGCAAAGCCCGGCATGGGCGCGGCCATAGCGGTTGTAGATGTGCTGGATCACCTCTTCGCGGCGCTCATGCTCGAAATCGACGTCGATGTCGGGCGGCTCGTTGCGCTCGTCGCTCAGGAAGCGTTCGAACAGGAGGTCATGCTGCGCCGGATCGACCGAGGTGATGCCGAGGCAGAAACAGACCGCCGAATTGGCCGCCGACCCCCGGCCCTGACACAGGATGCCCGCGCCGCGCCCGAAGGCAACGATCTCATGGATGGTGATGAAGTAGCGCGCCAACTCCTTGCGGGCGATGAAGGGCAGTTCCATCTCGATCGCCCCGCGCACCCGGTCGGGCACCCCGTCCGGATAACGCCGCCGCGCGCCCTCTTCGGTCAGGATGCGCAGGTGTTCGTCGGGGGTGCGTCCCTCGGGGACGTCATCCTCGGGGTATTCGTATTTCAATTCGGTCAGCGCGAAGGTGATCTGGTCGGCGATCGCGCGGCTTTCGGCAATCGCATGGGGCCAGCGGGCGAACAGGCGGACCATCTCGGCGGGGGATTTGAGGTGGCGTTCGGCGTTGGCGTGCAGGCGATACCCGGCCTCGGCGATCTTCACCTTTTCGCGGATGCAGGTCAGCACGTCCTGGAGGGGACGGCGATCAGGGGCATGGTAGTGCACGTCATTGGTCGCCAGCAGGCGCAACCCCTGCGCGCGTGCCAGACGGTCCAGCCGCTCGATCCGGGCGTGGTCATCCCCACGGTAAAGGTGGCTGGCGGCGATATGGGAGAGCGACGGCAGACGCCTGAGCAGTTGCGGCAGGCGGGTCTCGAAGGCGTCCAGATCCTCACCGGGAAGGGCGATGAGGATCACGCCTTCCTGCCGGTCGGCCAGATCGTTCAGGCTCAGATCGCAGCGCCCCTTTTCCTGCCATTCGCCATCCAACCCCTGCATCCGGCCCTTGGAAATCAGCGCCGTCAGCCGCCCGTAGGCCGCCCGGTCGCGCGGATAGGCCAGGAAGGACTGGCCATCGACCAGCACGATGCGCGTTCCGATCAGGGGGCGAAGCCTGGCGGTGGTGGATTCCGCATGCAGGCGGACGACACCGGCCATCGAATTGCGGTCCGCCACGCCAAGCGCATGATACCCGAGACGGTGAGCGGTGGCGACTAGGTCGACCGGTTCGGACGCGCCGTGCAGGAAGGAGAAACAGGTGGTCAGGCCCAGTTCGATGAAGGGGGCGGGCGGATTGGGGGTGAATCCTTCCGTGGTGTCCAATCGGCGCCGGTCGGGTGTCAGGGGTTGGTCAGGCATGGCAGCGTGGCGTCAGGTCGGAGAGGCTGGGGCGCTGCCCCAGACCCCGGAGTATTTCCGAAGCAGAGAAGGGAAAACAGCCCCGTCCATCAGGCGAACATACCATGGAGGAACCAGTCGGGATCGCCGCCGCGCCCGTCTTCGGCCAGACCTTCGCGGAAGAGCCAGTAACGGGCGCCTTCCTCTACCTCGACCTTGTAGTAATCGCGCAGGCGGGTTCCGGGCCGAACGCGCCACCATTCGGGGGCGATGCGTTCGGGCCCCTGGTGGCGTTTGATCAGATAGGGCTTTCGGCGCCATTTGAAGCGCACGGGCGGGCCTTCGGGAACGGCATAGAGCACTTCGATGGGTTCGGGCGTGCGCAGCAGACGGACGGGACGGTCGCGGCGCGGGGCGACCATGCCCCCACCACCCAGCCCGCCGGGGGCCAGAAGATCGGCGCGCCGCCCCGCAAGGCGATCCATCGCCGGGGTCCAGTTTTCCGCCCGCTCGGGCAGATGGCTGTCGCGCGGATCAGGCAGGCAGACCGCATCGGGCCCAAGCCGGGCAGAGAGCCGGTCGACGAGGGTTGCGACGGCGACATCCGTCTCGACATCGCCGTCCAGGCGGACCTGCGCGGCGGCAAGCGGTTCGGGACGAAGGGCCGACAGGCTGAGGGTGTCGAAGCCGAACCCGGCGTCCAGATGTTCGAAGTGCCGCCCCAGAAGCCGTTGCAGATGGGCGGGGTCGCGATTGGACTGGGCGCAGCCGACCTCGACCCGGGTCGCGTGCCCGTCCATGCGGAACAGATCGAGCCGCAGCCCGCGCAATCCCTGACCCTCTGCGGCAAGGTCGGCGCAAAGGCGGCCCAGAAGCGCGGGCAGCAGGGGTTGCGGGTCCATCACCGGTTCGGCCAGACGCTGCACCACGCAGAACCGGCGGGCCGGCGCCGGGCTGACCACGGGTTCAGGCAGGGTGCCCAGCATCTGATCCAGCCGCCGCAGCGGGGTCATCAGGGTCTTGCCATCGCGCCCGAAACGCCGCTCCAGCGTGGCGCGCGGGATCAGCATCAGATCGGCGATCCGCTTGAGCCCCAGACGGCGCAACACCAGAAGCGTCGCCCCGTCCAGACGCAGCGCCGCGATCGGCAGCATCGCAAGCCGTGCCTTGAGCGCCTGGGGGCCGCAGACCTCTCGCGGGCCACCATATCGCGCCAGAGCCCAGGCCGCGCCATGGGTGGGGGCGACGGCCAGCCGCACAGGCTGACCCAAGGCGGCCAGCCGCGCCTCCATATCGGCCAGCATCGCGGCCTCGCCCCCCCAGAGATGATCCGAACCGGTCGTGTCGAGCACCAGGCCATCGGCCCCGTCCCCCGCCGACCAGGGGCACCAGCGGCGCATCCAATGGGTCAGCCGTCCAAGGGCCTGCGCATCCCCGGCCAGATCGGCGGGAACGACCTGCAGGTCGGGACAGAGGGCACGGGCATCCACCACGCGGGTTCCCTGAACGATCCCCTCGGCCTGCGCGGCGTCGTTGATGCCGTGGATCACCGGACCATGCGGGCCATCGATCGCCAGAACCAGCGGGGACATCAGATCGGGGCCTGTCTCAGCCTCCTCCCACGGCGCGGGATCCGGAGCCGGGCGCATCGCCTGCACCCGCTCCCACCGGGCGATCGGAAACCGCGGAAACCAGAGAGAGACGATGCGCCGACCGGTCATGGCTGGCCACCCATTTGCCCGGCGACGAGCTGCGCGACCGGAACAATTCGGCCCACCAGCAGGCCTGCCCCGGGGCGCGCGCATCCCAGAGGTTGGGGCGCGACGGCGCCGAAGCCACCCGCCAGCGATCGGGGGCGACCGACAGATCGGCGGCCCCGTCCAACCGCATGAGCCAGAGCGGAACCCCGGTGCGCCGCGCCCGCAGGGCAAGACGCTTGGTCGCAGTGAAGTCGAGCGCCCGGGGATTTCCCCAGACCTCGCCCACGACGGCGGACAGCGCTGTGCATTCCAGTCCCTCCTCCATCGCCCAGAGCGCATCGACCGCATTGCGCGCGGTGATGCGCAGAACAGGCATCCTCAGACCCAACGACTCGATCCCGTGCAGGCAGGGCAGCCCGTTTTCCTGTGCCGAACGCATGTCCTGCACCCAGAGAACCGGCTTGCCCCCCGCCCCTTGCCGCCCCAGCACCGCATCGAGCTGGGCCAGAAGCAGACCTGTCCCGGCCCCGTCCCGTGCAGTCGAGAAAGCTTCGGTGAAGACAGGATGCGGGGTCGGCGACATGGGGCAGGACCACCGGGAATCGATCAGTGTTCCTGTTATGTTCTAGTTTTGAGTCGAATTTGTCGAGTCCCCTTTCGCGCCATCTGGCGCAAAGATCAGGGCGTCAGACAGTCCGCGAGGGAATTGCCCAGGTTTTCCAACAACATCGGATAAAGGGTCGGACCCGAGGCCAGGGATGACCCAAGCGGATCCAGCACGCCGGAGCGGGCGGGCGTTCCGTCGACCAGGGTTTCGACCAGCGCCGTGTCGAACTGCGGCTCGGAAAAGACCCAGACCGCCTCGGAGGAGACGACCCTGTCGCGCAACTCCGACAAGCGGGCGGCAGAAGGGCGCACAGCGTCGCTCAGTGAAATCGCGCCCAGTCCGGGCAGGTCGAAGGCCGCTTGAAAATGGCCATAGGCGTCATGGAAAACGATGTGTCCTCGACCCTGGACCGGCGCGAGACGGGCCTCGAGCTGCTGAACCAGAAAATCGATTTCGGCTTCGGCCGCATGGGCATTCGCATCGTAGATGACGGCATTGTCCGGGTCGACCTGCGACAGGGTTTCGGCAATCGCCGCAAGCCAGAGCTTGCCGTTTTCAAGGTCGAGCCAGCCGTGCGGATCGCCCTTGCCATACCCATGATCGTGGTCATGGTCGTCGCCGTCGTCATCGTCCCCAGATACGACAGGGAAATTCGTGCCCTCGATATCCAGCAGCTCGACGGTCACCGCATCCTCGGCCAGGTTTTCCACGGCGGTCTTCAACCAGGAGGTGAGCCCCTCGCCGACCCCGGTCCGGCGGCTGGTTCTGGAAATCCTGCTGGCGCGACACAGGGCGCTCGGGAAAATCGACGTTGCTGCGCGCGCTTCTGGGGGCGATCCGGACGGCAACGGGCTCTGCCGGCCTGAAGGTGAGCCACGAATTGCATATGGTGATGGCCGCGTCGGATCGGGTGATCTGCCTCAACGGACATGTCTGCTGCGAGGGGCACCCGGAACATGTGACCTCTGCCCCCGAATACCGGGCCTTGATCGGAACGGGCACCCAAGGGCCCTCGCGCTCTATCGTCACGAACACAGTCACGATCATCACGACCATTACCACGACGCAAAGACCGGCGCGTGACCATCCTCGACAATTCCTGATCCGGGCGGCGCTTGCCGGTCTTGGGGTGGCCCTTGTGGCCCTGTCCTTCCTTCCGGGCGTGCGCGTCGACCTGACCAGCTATCTGTTCGGCGATATCCGTGCGGTCGGCCGCATCGACTTCCTGGTGATCTGGGGCGGCGCCGCCATCGTGCTCGCCCTGCTGGCCTGGCGGTGGTCTCGTTTGCTGACGGCCACGCTTGGCCCCGACGTCGCCCATGCGGCGGGTATCGATCCGCGGCGCAAAAAACTGGTCCTGACCATCGCCCTGGCACTTGTGGTCGCGGTCGCGATCAAGGTCGTCGGTGCCCTTCTGATCGGCGCCTTGCTCCTGATCCCGGCGGCAACGGCCCGGCACCTGTCACCGACACCCGAGGCAATGGCCTGTCTGGCCGCGACCATCGGCGCGGCGGCGGCCCTTGGCGGCATCTGGATGTCCTGTCCCTTCGACACCCCCACCGGTCCCAGCATTGTTTGCATTGCGGCCCTTCTGTTTGCCGGGTCACTTGTGATTGGATCGCGGCACCGCTGAACACCCGAGGGACCCATGGCACAGACGACCCACGACGCGACCGAAGATACGCGCAATCGCGACATCAAGATCTATGTGAACGGCGAACTGCTGCACCGGGACGACGCCAAGGTCTCGGTCTATGACAGCGGCTTCCTGCTGGGTGACGGCATGTGGGAGGGGATGCGGCTCTATGACGGAGTCTGGGCATTCTTCGACGAGCACATGGACCGGTTCTTCGAATCCTGCAAAGCCGTGTCTCTGGATATCGGCATGGACCGGGCCGGGATACTGGATGCGCTGAACCGGACGGCGGCGGCAAACGGGATGGTGACGGATGTGCATTGCCGCCTGATGCTGACACGCGGCGTCAAGGTGAAGCCGTTCCAGCACCCCTCGCTCAGCCGGTCCGGCCCCACGTTCGTCATCATCATGGAGCATTCAAAGCCCGTCGACGCGCTGCAATCGCGGGGCATCCGCCTTGCGACGGTGCCGCAGGTCCGCGGCCTGCCCATGAGCCAGGACGCGAAATACAACAGCCATTCCAAGCTCAATTGCGTCATCGCCTGCCTTCAGGCCGAGCAGGCCGGGGCGGACGAGGCCCTGATGCTCGACCCGCATGGCTTCGTGAACACGACCAACGCCTGCAATTTCTTCATCGTCCGCAAGGGCGAGGTTTGGACCTCGACCGGCGACTATTGCATGAACGGCGTCACCCGGCAGAAGGTCATCGACCTGTGCCACGCCAATGACATCGTCGTCCGGGAACGCAATTTCTCGCTCTTTGACACCTATGGAGCGGACGAAGCCTTCCTGACCGGCACATTTGGGGCCCAGACCCCCGTGGCGGAGATCGACGGCAAGCCCATCGGAACCGGCGACCGCCCTGTCACCGCCCTCTTGCGGGAGAGGTATCGCGCGCTTGTCGCGGATCATGTGCGACAGCGTCAGTGAAATACTGCCCTGCGGGGGAACGAACCTTTTGTGTTCTGAGATTACGCCATGCGGGCAGCGGGTGACCGCCCGCCAGCAACAGGACCCTTGAACCGAGGCCGCCAAGCATCAAATCACGAGGTCACTGCAGTTCGAATGGATATCAAATGTTTGCTGTTGAAGTACGTGACCACGTCATGATCGCACATTCCCTGCCCTCGCCGGTGTTCGGTCCGGCGCAGGGAATGCACGGGGCCACCTTCGTTGTCGATGCGGCCTTCTACACCGAGGATCTGGATGAAAACGGGCTGGTCGTGGACATGGGCCTCGCCACGAATGCGCTGGCCGAAGCCCTTGAACCGCTCCGATATTCCAACCTGGACGATGTGCCCGCCTTCGCAGGCAAGATCACCACGACCGAATTCCTGTGTCACCACATCTGGTCCCTGCTGCGCGATGCCGCCAAGACAACCGGTCTGGGCGACGGCGGTCGGCTGCGCCGCATCCGGGTCATGCTCCACGAAAGCCATGTGGCGCGCGGCTGGTACGAAGCAGACATCTGACGTGGCCTTCACAGCCGATTGGTTGGCCTTGCGGGAGCCCGCAGACCTCGCCGCGCGGGACAGCACCCTTCTGACCCGCGCGGCCGAATGCGTCGCCTCAGGCAAAGTCGTTCTGGATCTGGGAAGCGGCACGGGGTCCACCCTGCGCGCGTTCGAGGCGCATGGGTTCACAGGCCTGTCGTGGCGTCTGTTCGATAACGACCCAGGCCTTCTTGACGTGGCGGGCAAGCGGCATCCGGGCGCCGAACGGGTAACCGGGGATCTGGGCGATCTGGGTGCGCTCCCCCTGGGTGGCGTGGGCCTCGTCACGGCGTCGGCCTTGCTCGACCTGATGCCGCTGGATTGGGTCACCGACCTGGCGGCACGGCTCGATACCGCCGGCATCCCCTTCTACGCCGCGCTGAACTATGACGGCATCATGCATTGGGAGCCGGTGCTTCCGACCGACACGGATGTCACGACCCATTTCAATATGCACCAACGCGGCGACAAGGGCATCGGGGCGGCGCTCGGTCCCTCGTCAGGCGAAACATGCCGAAGGGTGTTTGGGGAACGCGGCTTTGACGTGACGACCGCCGACAGCCCATGGATCATCGACCCGGATCGGGCTCCCCTTCACGAGGCGCTGCTGCAAGGGATCGCCGGTGCCGCCGACGAGGCGGGTTGTGCGGTTGCCACGGACTGGTGCGCCGCCCGCATTGGCGCACTGCACGACAGTCGGGGGGTGATCGGGCACACCGACCTTCTGGCGATCCCGCGCGGAACCTCCGCATGACATTGCGAGTTTGCGATCTAGGTACACGGATAGTCAGCTGCGTGCGAAGCGTCACACAGCTTATGCGAAATGGCCCCCGTGGGAGAATGCAATGCAGCTTGTCGATGTGACGCCACGCGTGTGGAGCAGGCTCCTTGCCGCAGGTGCGGGCAAGGCCTGCCTGTGCTGTGGCGACTGGACGGCAGGCGAGCGTCAGTCTCTGGCACTCTACGGACCGCTGGCCCAGCCTTCGGGTGGCACAATGGTTGTGGGGCAGATCGGTCAGTCGCTGGACGGGCGGATCGCCACGCAATCGGGCGACGCCCAGGATGTTTCGGGCCCGGACGGCCTTGCGCATCTGCACCGGTTGCGGGCGCTGTGCGACGCCGTTGTCATAGGGGTCAACACCGCGCTCCACGATAACCCACGTCTGACCGTGCGACTGGCCGACGGACAAAATCCGGCCCGCGTGGTGATCGACCCCAAGGGTCGCCTGCCCTGGGACACGGGCCTGCTGCACGACGAAACCGCCCGATGCATTGTCATCCAGACCGTGGACGTGCCCCGTCCGGACGGGGTCGAGGTGATCCGCCTGCCCCAGACGGACTGGCTTTCGCCGCAGGACATCGTCGCCGCGCTCAGGGAGCAGGGGTTCAATCGGCTCTTGATCGAAGGCGGTGGCGTGACCATCGCGCGCTTTCTCGAGGCTGACATGCTGAACCGCCTGCACGTGGCCATCGCGCCGCTGCTGATCGGTGCGGGTCCCCAGGGCCTGACCACCAGTCCCGTGGCAACCCTGGCGCAGGCGCGCAGGCCCAGTACACAGGCCTATGGTCTCGGCTCGGATGTGGTGTTCGATTGCAGTCTCAGTCCCGGAGCCGCCCGGTCTCCGGTCTGCAACGCGGCGCTCGAAACAGCCGGCGAATAGCGCCACCAGGGCTTGCCGCCTTCCGGCGGTGCCTCCCCCGAGATGATGACCCTTGCGAGGACTTCAAACATGCCATCACCCGCCAACGCCCTCGCGCCCACGCCCGCAGAGCGGCTGACCCGCATCCGCAGCGATCTGCGTATGGGCCTTCCGTGCCTGATCACACGGGGTACGCACCGGGCGATCCTCGTAGCCGTCGAGACCGTGTCACCGGAACGCTACGCCGGTCTGCATGCCCTGTGCGGCGCGCCAGAACTTGTCCTTGCGTCGAACCGGGCACGCGCCATCATGTCCGCCGCAGCCTCTGCCGATCTTGCGCATGAGCCGGTTCGCATCCGCCCGCCCGACGGCGCGGACATCGACTGGTTCCGCACGCTGAGCGATACGGCTTTCGACCAACAGGCCAACGCCCGGGGGCCGCTTCATGTGTTGCGCGACGGCGATCACGCTTTGGCGTCCTTTGCGCTGACGCTGGTGAAATCTGCAGAACTTCTGCCCTCGGCAGTCCTTTTCGCGGTTGCAGACGAGACCGTGCTGCCGGCCGAGCTTTCGCTGGCCTGCCTCGATGTGGCGGAAGGTGCCGCACTCGTCGCGGCACAGCCGACGCTTCATCCGGTCGCCGCCTCCGCCTTCCCGCTTCAGGCCGCAGACCGGGGGAGCCTTCACGTCTTTCGCGATCCGACCGGCAGATACGAGCACTACGCGCTGGAAATCGGCGACCCGGACCGCAGCCAGCCTGTCCTGTCCCGATTGCATTCCGCCTGCTTTACCGGAGACGTGCTGGGCAGCCTCAAATGCGACTGCGGCCCGCAGCTTCAGGCCGCACTGGCGCAGATGGGGTCGGAGGGCGCAGGCGTGCTGCTCTATCTCAACCAGGAGGGTCGCGGGATCGGGTTGGCCAACAAGATGCGCGTCTACGATCTGCAATTGCAGGGCTTTGACACGGTCGAGGCGAACCATCGGCTTGGTTTCGAGGATGACGAACGCGATTTCCGCGTCGCCGCCGAGATGTTGCGCAGGCTCGGCTTCAGCGCCGCGCGCCTGCTGACCAACAACCCGAAAAAGACCGAAGTGTTTGAGATGCAGGGCATCGCAATCACCGAGCAGTTGCCGCTTCGCGTCGGAAGAAACATTCACAACAGCGGCTACCTCTCCGTCAAGGCGCTTAAATCCGGACATGCGCTTTGACAGGGGAAACACGCGCCGCGCAGGCGCTCTGGATCGCCGCGCCGAAGCAGGCAGAATTGCGCGACGTCCAGTTTGACGTGCCGGACGGCCACGTCGTGATCGACACAATGTTCACCGGCATCAGTCGCGGCACGGAGCGCCTGGTATTCGAGGGTCGGGTCCCCGAAAGCGAGAACCAGACCATGCGCGCACCGTTTCAGGAGGGCGAATTTCCCGGCCCGGTGAAATACGGATACGCCGGCGTCGGGCGGATTGCGCAGAGCGATGACATCGTCTTTGCGCTCTTTCCGCATCAGACAGCTTTCGCCATTCCGCCCGAAGCCGCCGTCCCCGTCCCGCCGACTGTTCCGGCCGAACGTGCGGTGCTGGCGGCGAACATGGAAACGGCGCTCAACATCCTGTGGGATGCGGGCGTCCAGCCCGGTGACCGGGTGGCCATCGTCGGCTCCGGCGTCGTCGGGGCTCTGGTCGGCTACCTCTCTGCGCGGATCCCGGGAACCGAGGTGTGCCTGATCGACATAGTCCCGGGTCGCGCCGCGCTCGCCGATGCGCTCGGCTGCGACTTCGCAGAACCGCAGGCGGCCGGCGGCGATGCCGACGTGGTGATCCATGCCTCGGCCACAGCCGCGGGACTGGCTACCGCAATCTCTCTGGCTGGTCTCGAGGCCGCAATCGTCGAAGCGAGCTGGTACGGCACCGGCACCGTCGATGCACCTCTCGGCGGGCGTTTTCACCAGCGCCGCCTGCGCCTCGTCGGCTCGCAGGTCGGGCGCATCCCGCCCAGCCACGCCGCACGCTGGACCTATCGTCGCCGTCTGCAAAAGGCGCTCGACCTGTTGGCCGATCCGGCGCTCGATGTTCTGATTTCGGGCGAAACGCAGTTCACCGACCTCGTGCGTCGCTATGAAGGGATCCTGGCGGACCCGGCTACCTTGTGCCACCGCGTCCGGTTCGGGGGGTGACGTGACCCAGACCGTCGACGCCGTTCTCCCGGACACCGTCTCCGACAGGCTTCGCGTCATGGTCGACGCCGCGCATCGCGCGGGCGCCCTCCTGCTGGGTGCCGCGCAAGGCCGCCATACCCTGCGCATCGATGAAAAGACCGCAGGCGATTTCGTGTCCGACGCCGACCGCGCGGCCGAGGCGCTGATCGCCGATGATCTGGGCAACGCCTTTCCCGAATACGGCTGGCTGGGCGAGGAAAGCGGCCTGCGCCCTGCCAGTGCCGGGAACACCCTGACCTGGGTCGTCGACCCGCTCGACGGGACGACAAATTTTCTGAAGGGCCTGCCGCATTGGGCCGTGTCCATCGCCCTGTGCGATGGCGAAGACATCCTGTGTGCCGTGGTCCATGATCCGGCCAAGACCGAAACCTTCGTCGCCGAAAAGGGCCGTGGCGCATATCTCAACGGCAGGCCCATCGCCGTCTCGGAGGGTATTTCGCTTCAGGCAGCGCTCTTTGCCACCGGGGTGCCCGCGGGCGGGCGCGTCACCTATCTGAACGATTGCCTGGGCGATCTGGAACGCCTCATGCCGAAGACCGCCGGCATACGCCGTTGGGGGGCCGCCGCGCTCGACCTTGCCTATGTCGCTGCCGGTCGGATCGACGGATATTGGGAACGCAATCTCGGCCCCTGGGACGTGGCGGCCGGGATCCTGCTGGTCACCGAGGCTGGCGGCACCGTCAGCCGCTTGTGGCCCGGGCGAAGCGTCCTGTCCTGCGGATCGTTCATCGCAGCCAATGCAGCTCTCGGACCAGAGCTTGCTGCAATGATCGGCACGCGCGAGGAACACCATGACCGGGACTAGCACCGTCGCCTTCGCCGTACCCGGCGACATTCACGCGCTGACCGGCGGCTACATCTACGACTTCAAGCTGATGACTGCGCTTGCTGCCACCGGCCTTGACGTGCGGCACCTGGAATGGGGCGACAGCTTTCCCCATCCGACGCCGATGGATGCGGAACAGGCCATGGACCAGCTCCGAACGCTCGGGCCCGATCAGGCCGCGCTGATCGACGGTCTGGCCTACGGCGCGCTGGACACTGCTGAACTGAGCACCGTCACTGCAAGGCTGTTCGCGCTCGTCCACCATCCGCTGGCGCTTGAACCCGGTCTGGAGCCCGAAGTGGCCGACCGCATGGCCGCGCGGGAACGGGCCAACCTCGGCCTTGCGCGCCATATTTTCGTGACCAGCCCGCACACCGGCGACATGCTGCGTCGACATTACGGCGTCGCACCGGACCGGGTGACCGTGGTGAAGCCCGGATTCGGCCCGCCCAACGATACGCTAACCCAAAAGGCCGATCCCCCGCTCATCCTGTCGGTCGGACTGCTCGCCCGGCGCAAGGGTCACGATATCCTGCTCCGTGCGCTTGCCCGGATCGCCGACCTCGACTGGCAGGCAGATATCGTCGGGCGCGACCACGAGGCCGGGATGACGGCCACTCTCACCGCTCTGATCAGTGATCTGGGTCTGTCCAAGCGGGTCCGCCTGTCGGGAGAGGTCAGCGATCAGGCGCTTCATGAACGCTATGGCCGCGCCACCGTCTTCGCGCTCGCCACCCGGTACGAGGGTTATGGGATCGTCTTCGGAGAGGCGATGGGTCACGGTCTGCCGATCGTGACGACCCGTGCCGGGGCCGTTCCGGAAACTGTCGGCAGCGGGCCGGGCCTGCTGGTCGACCCCGACGATGCCGAAGCCTTTGCCGGTGCCCTGCGCCGGATGCTGACGGAGCCCGAGATGCGCAGCAAGTGTGCCCGCGCCAGTCTGCGCGCCGCGTCGGGCCTGACCAGCTGGGCCGAGTCAGCCGCCCTTGTGCGCGACACCATCATCCATATCGACGATCTGGCCCGCGGTCGCTGACGCCGCGGATTTCCTTGACCCCGACCGGGCGCGGAGCGGGACCAGAACCCCCGGAAGACAGGCAATCATCAGCGCAAGGCCATAGGCGGCCCCCGCCGCCACGCCCGCACTGGCCGATGCCCCGATAATCGGAAAGAGCGCGGCGGCAGCGCCTTCGCGCAGGCCCCAGCCACCCACCGACACCGGGATCATCATCGCCGTCAGGATCAGGGGGACGAGGATCAGCGCGGCCTCGCCTGCCATCGCTGTCCCCGTCGCCCGCGCGCAGGCCCAGAAGGCCACGATCATGAGCACCGCGATCGCCAGTGAAAGCGCGAGTTGCCACAGCACCACCGCAGGCGCCAGAAATGCCGCCTCGAGCGATGCCCGGAACTGCGCCACCGGACCGAGCCGTCGAAGGATCGGCCCGACGACGACCGCGATCAACACAAGGACGAGGCCGACCCAGAGCGCGCCTTGGACCAGCCAAGCGGGCCAATCGACACCCCCGGGCACAAGCGCCCAGGCAACCCCGAACGTCCCGATGGCCAGGACCCCGACCTGTCCGGCCAAACGCTCGATCATCACCGCATGGGCTGCACGGGTCAGATCGACCCCGCCGCGCGGCGTGCGCCATGCGCGCCCCGCATCGCCCAGCATGCCGCCCGGCAGACACAGGTTGACCAGTTGCGACAGATAGTATTCCCGCACCGCCCAACCAAACCCGAATGTCGCGCCGAGGCGCTGCGCCGTGAGCCTCCATCGCCACGCCATCAGAACCGTCACCAGCGTGAAGCACCCCACCGCCAGAGCCAACCAGCGCAGGTCCATCCCGCGCAAGCGTGCGTAGGCCTCGGGCGCGTCGACGATCCACGCCAGCCCCGCCAGTATGGCGAGCGACACGACAAGTCGCAGCGCATATCCGGCGTACCGCTTCACATCGCTTCTCGATCCGCCGCAGCCGTCGTGAAGGCGCGGATAAAGCGGTCGCGAAAGACCTCCATCGGCCAGACCGGCGTGTCCGCGCCGGGGACGAGCCCGTCGCGCCAGTTCCAATCCGATGCAAGCGCCACCAGATCCGGGGGCCCGATCAGATGCACGGCAACGTCGCGGCTGTCGATCCCGGCGACAAAGCCCGCCGGCTGGTGATCGCCCAGAATGATGAACAGCGGCTGATCCGCGCGCCGCGCGGCATAGGACATCGCCGCCTGCAGGGTGTAGTCGATGGCCTGGCGATATTGGTCGCGAACCCGATCACGGTCGCGCCAGACCACCGACGGCGGGTCACCCGACGTCGCCCATCGGTCGAATGCCGTCCCGTCGCCCACATCTTCCCAGTCGATCATTTCAGGCACCGGCACCCATGGGGCGTGGGATGAAATCAATGCGATCTGCAGGAAATCCGGGCGCGGATCAGGTGGCAGAAGCGCGTCGAAGGCCGACAGGGTGTATTGATCCGGCATCGTGATCCAGTTGAAAGGCGCGCCTGCGTAGTTCAGATCCGCCGCCGCCAGGATCGTGTCGAACCCCATGGTCAACCCTTCGGGCCAGGCCAGCGTAATCGCCGGCATCACCGCGGCCGTCCGAAACCCCGAGGTCTGGGCCAGATGAAACAGACTTTGCCGCCCCGATGCGAGCATCGCGCCATAGCGACCCTGATCCGAGGTCCGCAGACCCGACGCCAAGGTGCCATGCGCCAGCCAGCTTTGCCCCCCTGCGGTCGGCGAGTTCAGCCAACCGCTCTGCATCGCGTAACCCGCGTCGCTCAGGGCGACTTCGGCGTTGCGCAGGGTCGGCACATGGGTTTCGGAATAGAGCAGGTTGTCGAAGCTGGATCGTCCATAGCTTTCGATGAAGATCACGATGACATCTCGTCCGTCCACAGCATCGAACAGGCCGGTTCTGTCGGCGTAGGGATCCTGCGCCGCCGCCAGGCGAAATGCCCGCAGATCGCGCAAGACCGTGACGCTACGCTCCAGTTGCGCGCGCACCGTGCGAATGTTGGAGACCGCGCCCGGCGGATCGACCGCACCTTGCCAAAGTCGCAACGTCGGCCCGAAATCCGCCGTCATCAGGGCCAGGGCAGCGACCAGGCCGCCGCCCATCCAGGGCCGAAAGTGCGGTGCAAGATCGATCCGCAGCAGGCACATCAGCGCCCGATACAGGATCAGGCCAATGGCTGCGAAGGCGATGACGCTTGCGATCACGGCCACCACGGTCAGGGGCATCCCGATACTTCCCGACAGGACGTTCAGGCCCGCCTCGATCAGAAACATGTCGACAACAGGACTGAACCGCCGGTTGAGCGACGACAGCATCGCGATATCCGCCCCTTTCAACAGCAGCAGTACCAGGATCACCCCGGTCAGGATTCCGGCAATCGCCGACCGCCCGCGCCACTGCGGCGGCCAGAGGACGAGCGCCAGGATCAGGACGGGCCATTCCAGCGGAACCTGCGCGAAGAGGTCGCCCAGACCGCCCGGTTTGTCGGGCAACGCCAGCAGCAGGTACAAGACCCCCGCCGCCAACGCAGGTCGCGCCCATTGTCGCAAATCGGGTCGGATCATCGACGGGCCGCCAGATAGAGAACATCGCGTCCGAAAGACCACGTCAGCAGGCCCGCCGCGCCCAGAGAGATCACCTTGGCCAACAGCGGCGGCAGGCCCGGCAGAACCAGCACGCACAGCGCGCCGATCTGCAGCACGCAGACGACCTTGCGACCAAACCTTTCCGGAAGCGGGGCACGCAGCCAGGTCAACCAGATGCCGGCAAGCAGAAAGGCATAGCGGCTGAACCCGAGGATCAGGACCTCGATGCCGACACGCCCGGCCATCAGCAGGATCAGCGACAACATGCAGGCCAGCGCCGCGTCCACTTCCATGTCGAAACGTGCGCCGAACGCCGTCGACAGACCATTGCGACGGGCCAGCCATCCGTCCAACCCGTCCAGCGACAACGCCAGAACCGCAATGCCGAACACCGCATAGCCCATCTGCGTCAGCATCCCGGCCCGCAACAAAGCGACAGACAACACGCAGAGCAGGGCGAGGCGCAGAAACGTGATCGAATTGGGGGCCCCGAATGTGCGGTGCGGATATCCCAGCGGCCCCATTGCCCAGAGGGCGACAGCGCCGCTCAGCCCGAACAGGCCGGTTGCCAGAGCGGCGGCGAGTGACCCGCTCAGCGGGTCAAACGGACCGCTCAGGACGAAGACGAGACATCCGAGGATCAACCACAACACGCCGCCCTGCACTTGCGCACGGCTCACCGAAGGGCGCGGCATGCCCTGGGCTTTTGGGAGCGGGAGAATGTCGTTGGTCATGGAACGAACCTAGGCGGCGCATGATGATGTCAAGCGTCACCGGTGACACAACAGCGTGTCTACGTCGACCCGCACGTAGTGGCGCTGATCCGGGCGCTTACCGGCCGATGATCCGAGGCCGCGCGGATGGTCGCGCTGTCGAGCGCCCGCAGATCCGTAGGGTCCGGTCCTTCGTCCACCAGGATACGATCCAGCGGCAGCATGGGCCGCCCGACGGGAAAGCTGGCGACCACCCCGCCCCGGAGCTTCGAGCCAAAGAAACGCGGTGACAATGCCAGCCCGCCCCAGGGACGCCATTCGTTGAGATCCCCCAGCAGTACCGTGCGCATCCGGGCATGGCGTGCGATGTGCTGGCCCAGTGTCCGCATCTGCACAACGCGCAACCACTGCGCCAGGGAAAGATGGGTGGCGATGATCCGCAAGTCCCTGCCGTCGCGACGTGTCTCGGCCACGACTGCGCCGCGCGGATAGTGGCCCGGCAGGTCGACAAGGCTCAGACGTGTAATCTCGAAACTCGGATGAACGAACAGAAGGCTTCCCAGGAAGCCGTGACTCCTGGGCCCCCACCGCGCGTCCTGGGGGCCATGGATCCATCGCAAGCCGGTCGTGGCCTCGATCCTCTCCAGATCGAGAAATCCGCCATAGGGCGGGTCCTCGTCATCCGCTTCCTGCAGGGCCAGGATATCCGGCTCGGTGGCGGCAATGTCCTGTGCGATCACATCCGCGATCCGCCTTGGATCGACCGGACCACGAGCGCCCCGCCCACGGTGAATATTCCAGCTCACGCAGCCGTAGCTGCGCGCGGTGTCGGCTCTTGTCATGGGTGTCCTGAACTCTCGGGCGACCCCGCCACCATCTGCGAGCCGCTCCAGACTGACAAGGCAGGCGCGACAACTTGCCCTCGGGTGGGTTCAGCTTAGTTTCATCGCTATCGCCTTCCGAACCAACCGAAAGGAATTCCCCGTGTCCCGTGTCCTTCCCTGTGCTGCCCTCTGTGCCTTGATCGGGTTCCCCGCCGTCGCCGAACCTCATCGGTACGAGCTTGATCCCGCCCACACCACGGTCGCCTTCACCGTTCAACACCTGGGCTTTGCCGACACTCTTGGCCTGTTCGGAGAAGTGTCAGGCAGTTTCGTCTATGACATGGAAACGCAGGAGCTGTCGGATGTCTCGGTCACCGTCACCTCCGCCAGCCTGAACACCCTGAACGAGGCACGTGACCAGCATGTCAGGAGCGGCGATTTCCTGGCCGTCGATGCGCACCCCCAGATCACGTTCACCGCACAGAGCGGCGAGGCCATCGACGACACATCCGGCACCGTGACGGGCGATCTGACGATCCTCGGCGAAACGCGTCCATTGACGCTGGACGTTTCGCTGGTCGGTGAGGGTGAGTATCCGTTCGGGCACAAGCGCTTCGTCCTCGGCCTATCCGCCCGTGGCAGCCTCATGCGCAGTGACTTCGGCATGACCTACGGCGTCGACAATGGCCTTGTCGGAGACGAGGTGGAACTGCTGATCGAAGCCGAGGCAATGCGGATGGAGTGACCAACTCCGCCGCCCGCCAGTGGAGGTATGTGTCTGGCGTTGCAGAAGAACACGGTGCCCAGCTTCTTGCGCATGCCAGACTATTCCACGCTGTGTCTCAGACAGTTGAGGCTGGCCATTCGATCCCCGTCCAGCCGTGTCAAAGGCCGACTGAACGTTTTGATTCCCTTTCGGGGGTTCTGGGACAAGCGCTGCGGCGATACCTTGATGGCAGCGTGCGATATCTGTGAGGTCATTTCCATGGCGTCGTCCAAGGTTCCGGAGTTTCTGCTTGAAGTGATCCCGCATGCGGTCAGCCGAGGGCCACGCTTGCCTTATGGCGAGGCTTCCCAGGTCATCTCGGGGTCAAACCAAATCGTCAGCGAGCCTCGGCGCTTGAGCGCTTCAGTGTAGGCCGGCCAGGTCCTGGTCTTGTAGGTCGGGGAAGTTGGCCTGCTCATGCATCAGAATTACCATGCTCGATCAACGAGATGGAACCCCGACGGGATTTGTGCAACAGAGCCCCTCTGTATCGAACTCAAGCTCAGGCACTTGCAGTGTGACAATGGATGGCTCGCCCACATCCTCTGGAAGCGAGCGACGTTGCGGGCACGCGCTATGGGCATTTATTTGCACCAGTCGTTCAGCGCCATGCACACCCAATCAGAGCCCTCAGCCAGGACGTCATGCCCAACCCGGCGCTTTCCATCGGTCCGATCGGATCGCACCAAGCCAGCCCGGGCAGCGCCAGAAGGTCAGGAGGTCGAAGTCACAAGCTTTGGCGTCCGCATCAGCTTGCGAGGCCGATACCTTCGCGGCGAAGCCATCGTCTGTGCGTCTGCGCCTTGGGAGCCGTCGAGATGCAGATTCTCCCCGTTGGTGGATCGATTGCGGGTGGCCTTGCGGTCGATCGTCGAGTGGTGCGACCGAATTCCCGCGCGATCCTCGCAAAGGCTCCACGCGCAGGCGTCCTCCGCTTGATCCGCCGTCGATCATCGATCCCAGCCTGCACATGCGCCATCGTGATTTTTAACTTGGTCAGAAGGATAGAGGATATGTCGCAAGCCCGCATGGCTGGGCCCGCCGCTACAGCGGGACTCCCGGAACCCCGATATGTAAATGACGTGCTGACCGAGGCGACGGCGGCTGCTGATGGGTTGCCAAGCGGGGTCGGGCTGCCATTCTGGGGATGATCGGAGAGCCGTCCAGAGCGACCCGCGAGCCAGAACAGAACAAAAGGCCCGGCATGGCGCAGTCGAACGATCTTTCCGAAACCCCGAACATCCGGTCGCGGGACGCGGCCCGCACGCAAGCGCTCATCCTGAAGGTGGCGGTGCAGGAGTTCGCGGAACACGGGTTTCACGGCGCGCGGGTCGGCCATATCGCGCAAGGCGCGAAGTGCAATGCGCGGATGCTCTACCACTATTTCGGCAGCAAGGAGCAGCTCTATGTCGCGGCCCTCGACAGCGTCTATGCGTCGATCCGCAATCAGGAGGCGCGGCTGAATCTGACCGATGGCGACCCGCTGGACGCGGCCCGGCAACTGGTGGAATTCACCTTCGATTACTTTGCCCGAAACGCGACTTTCGTACGGATGATCCGGAACGAGAACCTTCTGAACGGCAAATACATCCGGCAGTCGAGCAAGATCCCCGACATGTCGCGCCCGCTGATCGCGTCCATCGACCGGATGATCGACCGGGGTCTGGAGAGCGGGGCGTATCGGCGGCGGCCTGACGCGGTGCATCTCTACCTGACCATCGTGGCCCTGTCGGCGCATCACCTCAACAACGCCGCGACCCTCGGCACGGTGGTGGGTCAGGACCTGACCGATCCGGCCTGGCAGGCGGCGCGGCGGGCCCATGCGGTCGATGTGGTGCTGAGCTATCTGGGCGCCCGGCCCACCTGACCCGCCGGGAAGCGCCGAATCAAGGAATCCGCGGCAGGGCGAGACGCACCGTCGTACCGATGAAAAAACGTGCAATGAGCCGCCAGGGCCGCCCGTTGTTTGCGCTTTGAAATTAATTCAACAAATATTTACTTAAGGCGGTTCCGTCTTGCCCCCGGCCCTCGCGTAGTTGGGCGCATGAACAGTCACGCGCACGCCATCGCCCCGCATCAAACCGTTTCGCCCACGGGTCCGGTTCACCGTCGCCCGGCGGTCGAGCTTCAGGACGCATCCGTCGTCTTCGGCAGTGGGGACAACATCGTCACGGCCCTGTCGCCGACCTCGCTCAAGCTTGAGTCCGGGGACTTCGTGGCGTTGGTCGGGCCCTCGGGCTGCGGCAAGTCGACGATCCTGCGGCTGGTAAGCAACCTCATCAAGCAGTCGTCGGGCCTGGTGCTGGTCGGCGGCAAGGAAGCGGCAGCCAAGGAATTGCGTATCGGCATGGCGTTCCAGAACCCGACCATGCTGCCCTGGCTCACCATCGAGCAAAACGTGATGATGCCGCTCAAGATCGTGGCCCCGTTCAAGCAGACCTATCTGCGCGACCGCAAAGGCGCGTTCCGGGACCGGGTCCATGCCCTTCTGGAACAGGTGGGCCTGAAGGATTTTGCGGGCCACTATCCGTGGCAGCTGTCAGGCGGGATGCTCCAGCGGTCCAACATGTGCCGCGCCCTGATCCACGAGCCGGACCTTCTGTTGCTGGACGAACCCTTCGGCGCGCTGGATCAGTTCACCCGCGAGGAGCTGTGGCAGATCCTTCAGGATCTCTATCTCGACCGCAAGCCGACCGTGCTGCTGGTGACCCATGACCTGCGCGAGGCGGGGTTCCTCTCCCGCCGCATCTGCGTGATGAGCGCGCGGCCCGGCCGCATCATCTCGGACGAGGCCGTGAACATCCCGCAGCCGCGCGACATCGGCATGATCTACAGCCCCGAATTCGTCGAAATGACCCAGGGCCTGCGCGAGCTGATCGCCCAGGTCCGCAAGTAGGACGCCCCGATGACCGAAAAGAACCGCATCCGCCTGCTGTCGTTTTCCCTGATCTTCGGATTCTTCCTGATGTGGGAGGTTCTGTGCCTGCTGCTCAACGTGTCCGACCTGGTGTTGCCGCGCCCGTCCGAGATCATCGTGACGTTGTGGGTCAAGTTCCCCGTGCTCTGGCCGCATATCCTCCAGACGCTCTATTCCACGCTGACGGGCTTTGTTCTGGGCGTGATGATCGGCGTGACGCTCGGGGTGATCGTGGGCACCTCCAAGGTGGCCTATGCGGTGGCCTATCCGCTTCTGGTCGGGTTCTCGTCCATCCCCAAGGTCGCCGTCGTGCCGATTTTCGTTCTGTGGTTCGGGTCGGGCACCACGCCCGCGATCCTGACGGCGATGGTGATCTGCGTCTTCCCGATCGTGGTGAACATCGCCACCGGCCTTGCCACCACCGAACCCGATCTGGAGGATGTGCTGAAGACCCTGGGCGCGTCCAAGAAGGAAATCCTCTGGAACGTCGGCCTGCCCCGCACAATGCCCTATTTCTTCGCCTCGCTGAAGGTCGCGATCACCCTGTCCTTCGTGGGGGCCGTCCTGTCGGAAACCGTCGCGTCCAACCGGGGTATCGGCAATGTGATGATGACGGCCTCGTCCAACTTCCAGGTGTCGCTTGTCTTCGCGGGCCTGATCGTCCTCGCCTTGCTCGGGGTCGCGCTCTACGCCTTTTTCTCGCTGCTCGAACGGCGCGTGACCGGGTGGGCCACGCGCGGCAACGACATCGCCGTCACCTGATCCTCTCCCCCCAATCCTCAGCACAAGGAAGACCGTCATGAAGCACATTCTTTTCGGGGCCGCGTTCGCGCTCGTTGCGGGTCTCGGCCCGGCCATGGCCCAGATGACCGACATCCGGTTCACGCTCGGCTGGAAGACCCAAGGCAGCGATGCACCCTTCCTGATGGCGCTGAGCCGGGGCTATTTCGCGGACGAGGGTCTGAACGTCACCATCGACCAGGGCGAAGGATCGGCGGCGACCGTCACCCGGATCATGGGCGGGGCCTATGACGCGGGCTTCGGCGACATCAACGCCATCATCCAGAACGCCGCCGCCCGCCCGGGCGAAGCGCCGGTCATGGTCTATCAGCTCTGGAACCGACCGCCGTTCGCCATCGTGACGCCCAAGACCTCGGGCATCGAGACGCCCGCAGATTTCGAGGGCAAGAAACTGGGCGGTGCCCAGGGCACTCCGACGACGCGCCTGTTCCCGGTCTTCGCCAACCTCAATGATGTGGATATCGACAAGGTCGCCCAAGAGAACATGGCCCCCAACCTGCAGGAGCCGATGCTGATCCGCGGCGACATCGACGGAGCCTTCGTCTTCACCATCACCAGCTGGTTCAACCTGATCGCAAACCGCCAGGATCCCGCCGCCGACTTCAACTGGTTCCAGTTCGAGGACTACGGAATGGATCTCTATTCCAATGGCCTGATGGTGTCGCGCGAACTTCTGACCGACAACCCCGAAGCGGTGGCGGGCTTGGTGCGCGCCGTCAACAAGGCAACGCTGGAGATCATGGCCGATCAGGATATCGCGGTCGAGGCGATCATGGCCTTCGACAACTTGGTCGACCCAGAGCTGGAGCGCGCGCGGCTGGTCTTTGCGCTGACCAACCTGATGAACGCGCCCGAAACCGCCGAGATCGGCATGGGCGACCTGGTGGACGAGCGTCTGACGCGGTCCATCGGTATCGTGGCCGAAGGCTACGGGCTGGAGCGACTGCCGGAGGCCTCCGAGATTTTCGACCGGTCCTTCCTGCCCCCGGTCGAGGATCGCGCCTTCGCCGTGACGATCAACTGATCCCCCCGATATCGCGCGCCCCGGCCCTGTTCCGGGGCGCGCCCCTTTCCCGTTTCAGGACCGGCCGGACCCATGCCATCGCGTGACATGCTTTTCGAAGGCGGGCGTGTTCTGGTCGACAATGACCGGTTCGAGGCGGTGTCCATTCTGGTGCGCGACGGTCTTGTCGCGGCGCTGCTGCCGCAGGGCGACGGTCCCGACGATGCGGAGCGGGTCGATGTGGCCGACCGGCTGATCGTGCCCGGGCTGGTCAACGGTCACACCCATTCCCACGGCGCACTCGGGCGGGGTGGCGTGTCGGACGATTTCACGCTCGAGGCCTTCCTGTCCGGCGCAGCCTGGCTCAATACGCAGCGCAGTGTCGACGATCTGCGCCTTGCCGCCGAACTTTCGGCGGTCGAGCTGATCCGCAAGGGCTGCACCGCCTGTTTCGATCTGTTCGTGGAGCTGCCCGGCCCCACGGTCGCGGGCACCCATGCGGTTGCGCGGGCCTATCACAACGCCGGGATGCGCGCCGTGGTGGCTCCGATGATCGCGGATAAGACCCTATATCAGGCGCTTCCGGGTCTTCTGGACGCTTTCAAGCCACCGCTGCGCGATGCCGTCGCGGCCCTTTCCCTGCCCGCATGGCGCGACATCATGGCGGTCTGCGAAGAGGCCTTCGGCAGTTGGCCCGTGCCCCGCGACCGGGTGCGCCCCGGCCTTGGGCCGACCATTCCGCTGCATTGCTCGGATGACTTCCTGCGGGCCTGCGGGGCGCTGTCGGCCACGGACGGCTTGCCGCTTCAGACCCATCTGGCGGAAACCCGCATGCAGCAGGTCATGGCCGCGCGGAAATACGGCACCACCCTGACCGGCCATCTGGATCGTCTGGGCGTTTTGTCCGGGCGCTTCAGCGGCGCGCATGGCGTCTGGCTGTCGGGGGCCGAGGGCGACCTGCTGGCGCAGCACGGCGCCGGCATTTCGCACAACCCGCTCAGCAATCTGCGTCTCGGGTCGGGCATCGCGCCGGTGCGCAGGCTGGCCGATGCGGGTGTGCGACTGGGCGTCGGCACCGATGCCAGCAACACCTCCGACGGGCAGAACATGTTCGAGGCGATGCGCCTTGCCGCCACCCTCAGCCGCGCGCAGACCGCCGATCCGGCGGATTGGGTGACGGTGACCGAAGCCTTCCGCATGGCGACCGAGGGCAGCGCCGCCCTTCTGGGTCTTGACCGCGTGGGCCGCATCGCGCCCGGTTGGGCCGCCGATCTTCTGTTTCTGGACGCGGGCTATTGTCACTACACCCCGCTGCGCAACCCGCTGGATCAGATCGTCCTGGCCGAAACCGGCGCCGCCCTCCGCGAGGTGATGATCGCCGGACGCCTTGTCCTGGCGGGCGACCGCATCCTGACGCTGGACGAGGCCGAGCTGAGCCGCCGCGCCCGCGACGCCGCCGCCCGCATAGATGCAGCCTCCCTGGACGTGCGCGTGATGAACGAAGCCGCGTCCCATGTCGTCCGGAGCTTTTGCCGCGCCCAATGCGCGGCCCACCCCGCCCCATAGCAGACCGAGGAAGACCAAATGGACCAGTCCCCCGACCCCGTCACCCGCGCGAAATCCATCGTGGAGGCCTATCTGGAACGCTCCATGGTCCCTGACCCGGAAGGCGCGTCGAAATACGTCAGCGACGATTTCCAACTGGTCTTCACCGGCGGGCGGCGGTTTTCCGGCCCTGCCGAAAGTTCCGCCTTCAACGCCAAGCGCTATGCCTGGGTCAAGAAGCGGTTCCTGCGCACCGACGCGGCTCTCGACCCCGAAACCGGGGATGTCCACGTCTACAACACGGGCTATCTCTACGGCGAATGGAAGGACGGCACGGCCTTCGAGACCAATCGCTACATGGACAAATTCGTCGTCCGGGGAGGCAAGATCGTGGGAACGGACGTCTGGAACGACAGCGCCGAGATCCTGCTCCACAAGGCGGGCCTGGCCGAGGCGGAACTTTGAGCATGGTCGCGGATCACGGACGCTATGCCTATTCGGCGATCACGGATCGGGCGGATTACCACTGGCCCGGCGGCAAGCGACTGGCCGTCTACGTGGGTCTGAACCTGGAGCATTTCGCCTTTGGCGAAGGGCTTGGCGCGGAACTCGCCCCCGGGGGTCCGCAACCGGATGTCCTCAACTATGCCTGGCGCGACTATGGCAACCGGGTCGGTGCCTGGCGGATGCGCGACATGTTCGATGCCCTCGACATGCCGGTCAGCGTTCTGGCCAACAGCGCGATGTACGACTACGCCCCCGACCTCATGGCGGCCTTCCGGGCGCGGGGCGACGAGGTGGTGGGCCACGGGCGCACAAATTCGGAACGCCAGAGCACCCTTCCGGTGGATGAGGAGGCGCGGCTGATCGCCGAGGCGACGGAGGTTCTGACCGAAGCCGAAGGTGTGGCGCCCAGGGGTTGGCTGTCGCCCTGGATCGCCGAAAGCCGGGTGACGCCCGACCTGCTCGCCGCCGCGGGCTATGGCTATACGCTCAACTGGTGCATGGACGATCAGCCGATCTGGATGGAGACCTCGGCCGGTCGCCTTCTGTCGATCCCCTATCCGCAGGAGGTGAACGACATCCCCTCCATCGTCGCCCGCAAGGACGGGGCGGTCGCCTTCGCGGACATGATCATCGACAACTTCGACGAGATGCTGGACCAGTCGGTCGGCCAACCGCTGGTCATGGGCATCGCCCTGCATCCCTATCTGGTCGGACAACCCTACCGCTTGCGCCACCTGCGCCGCGCCCTGACCCACATCGCCGCGCACCGCGACGACATCTGGCTGACCCGAAGTGGCGACATCCACGACTACTGCCGCACAAAGATCCCGGATCTGATCGCCTGACCCGCCGGTCAGTCGTCGAGGGCCTTCTTCACCGTCTCCACGGCGGCCTTGCCATAGGCGCGGGTCACGAGGTCGTCGAAGCCGATCACCGGTCGTTCGCTCAGACCGGCCAGCATCATCAGGTGCTCGGGGGCCGACACGATCTGGAGGTTGTCCGCATCGATCTGGCCTCCGATCGGGATAGCAGGGACAAGGCCGTACATCTGGTCGAGTCCAAGCGGGCCAAGGCGCGCGAGAGCGGAGGCAAAGAGCTTTCCGGCAAAGCTGTCCGGCTTCAGCGGGGTCCGGAAGAACGTCCCTTCCGCCATGACCTCACCCTTGCCGGTGGCGATGTCCGTTTCGTTGTTGCTGCGGTTCAGGATCATGCCGTCCTGCAACGGGGTGATCGTGAAATGCCGGCCGACCTTTTCGCCCCAGAGGTGCACTTCGCCGAAGGCTGTCATTGTGACGGCGTGAAACCTGTCCAGCGCCTCAAGGTCGGTATCCTTGATCCATGCTGCGACCACCGACGCATAGGTTTCGGGGTTCACGATCTGAAAGAAGCCCTTCTGGAACACCGAGAATCCCAGTTGATGCCAATACTCCGGCATCACCTTGGGCAAATGCGGCGCAAGGCGGTCGATGACGGCGGACGGGGCCGACACATGTACGGTCGGCTGGCCATAGGTCTCGACAAAATAATCCATGTCGCGCGCTGTGCTCATCGCCGTACCCGTCCTCTGCAAGGTTCCAGTCTCGTGTTCATCTGGCTGTTGCGCCCGATCTCCGGATTCGCGGCGACCTCGCGCGCGGCGGCATCAAGCTGTGCGATCCGGCTGTGCGGGCTTCGGTAGTCGCCCCAGTTCCCACCGATCGACGAGTTTTCGAGACGGGAAAGACCCGGGGCAAGATCGTCATCGAAGGGTTCCGATCCCGCCTGCCGTCAATGCGTCAGCCGTCGAGCGCCTTCTTCACCGTCTCCACGGCGGCCTTGCCATAGGCGCGGGTCACCAGGTCGTCGAAGCCGATCACTGGACGTTCGCTCAGACCGGCCAGCATCATCAGGTGCTCGGGGGCCGACACGATCTGAAGGTTGTCCGCATCGATCTGGCCGCCGATCGGAAGGGCGGGAACGAAACCGTACATCTGATCGGGTCCAAGCGGGCCAAGACGCTTGACCGCCGAGGCGAAGAGACGCTCCGACAGGCTCTCGGGTTTGCGCCGGATCCGGAAGAACGTCATCTCGGCAAAGACCTCGCCCTTGCCGCTTGCGATGTCCTTTTCGTTGTTGTCGCGATTGACGACCAGCCCGTCCTGCATCGGTGAAATGGTGAAATGGCGCCCGAGTTTCTCGCCCCAGAGGTACAATTCCCCGAAGGCGGTCATGGTGACGGCGTGAAAGGTGTCGAGCTCGGCCAGCTCCGTGTCCTTGATCCAGGCGACGACGGCGGAGGCATAGGTTTCGGGGTTCACGATCTGGAAGAAGCCGTTCTGGAAGACCGAAAATCCCAGTTGATGCCAATACTCGGGCATCACCTTGGGCAGATGCGGCGCAAGGCGGGCCACGACCTCGGGCGGGGCGGGCACATGCACACTCGGCTCTCCGTAGCGTTTGACGAAATCGGGGATGTTCTTTGCGACGCTCATGGCCGTACCCGCCCTGTGCAAGGTTGCAGTCTGGTGTTCATGCGTCCGTTCC
The DNA here is from genome assembly GCF_900113875.1 of Jannaschia pohangensis. GTDB lineage: Bacteria > Pseudomonadota > Alphaproteobacteria > Rhodobacterales > Rhodobacteraceae > Jannaschia > Jannaschia pohangensis. Next base: position 754,408 of record NZ_FORA01000002.1, read on the forward strand.
GGCCAATGTCGGGATTGGCCGCCGCTTCCCGCGCGGCCCGGTCGAGTTGGGCGATGCGGCTGTTGGGGCTTTCGTGATTGCCCCACCCCCCGCCGATGGATGAATTGACGCCGGCATCGCCGACCCGTCTGATCCGGTCAAGACCGCCGGCAATCATGTCGGGGTCGTGCAGAGCGGCGAGGTTGGACATGACGTCACCCGCGCGCCGGATCGCCTCGGCTTCGGCGGCCAGCGGATCCATCCCACCCCGGATAAGCGAGTTCTCGATGGATTCACTGATTTGTCCAGACAGGGCCTCGCGGGCCGCTTCCTGTGCCGCGCCATTGCTTATCCCGCTTCGACCCAAGGTGTTATAGGCCTGCCGCGCGTCGAGGTATTCCCCCACCGTCAGATCGTTCAGGCCGGCCTGCTGATCGCGCAACTGGCGGGCGTATTCGCTCATGATCTCCCGCTGTCGGGCTGGGTCATTCGGGGCGCGGTCCTGCGCATATCCGACGGCGTCGAAACATCGCGGCTCCACCACGTCCATGCGGCGCGCCTGTCGGACGATCGGAATCTCGGCATCGGTACGGCCGGCCGCCCGCTCCCGACGGCCCCGGAACAAGGCCCTGACCAGGTCGACGATCTTGTCGACCAGGCCGCGCAGGAAGGTGAACATCGACACAAGGGCACGGCCCGCCGGGCCGACCGCCCGAAGGCGCCGCGCAACGCTCATCGCAAAGGTCGTCAGCCGGACCATAAGAGCGGCCCCGGCGGTCCCCCCGGTAAAGGCCGCCACCACGAGGAACAGAATGGCGATGATCGCCTCGGGGATCAGGAAGCCGCTGGCCGTGCCCACGATATCCGCCCAGAAGGTCGGCGGAATCAGCATCAGAAGGCCGACGGTCGTCGCCCCCAGAACGCGCATCACCTGTGTCCGGGTGGCGACCTCGATCATCGCACCGGCCCATTCCGCACTGTTGTCCACGAGGTCGATCAGAAGTTGGCCGATTTCCTCCAGCCCCGGAATATTGGCCAGCGCATCGCGCAGCAACTCGATCCCCCGCTCGAAGGCATCGACGGCGCCTTCGGCCAGCGACTGGAGCAGGCCGACGATCTGGGCGCGGTTGTTGTCCCACAGGGCCCGCGCCCCTTCGGACATGCTGTCCCAGGCATCGCCGAGCATGTCCGGCAGGTTCATGATCCAGTCGCCCACGGCGGCCCAGAAATCCCCCTCGCCTTCCCACCAAGCTGTCAGACCGCTCTTCACACCCTCGAAGAAGGTGCCCACCACACCCCACCAGCCGGAGTCTTCCCATTCATCGATCCAAGGCTGGATCTGGGTCGTCATCGTGGCGGCGAACCCGCGCAGATCCGCGATGATCTGCGCCTCTAGGTCGGCGATCTGCTGCTCTGCCGACTCCTCGACCACCGTCTCGACCAGAAGGCCGCCGCGTTGCGCATCCTCGGCCTCGACGCGACCCAGATAGTCGCGCAATTCCTGGGTCAGAAGATCGCCGTCCTGCTGAGCGAAGTTCAGGCGTCCTTGGGTGTGGATATCGCCATCGAACACGATCCCGTTGGCATCCTGCACCCGCAGGGGCATCAGGGTCAGCGGGCTGTTCCAATGGTCGCGGTAATACCCCCGAACGATGACGGGACCACGGCAGACCGTGCAAATGCGGCTGTCTGGTGTGGTTTCGGCAAAGGCGCTGCGTTCGGACCGCAGGGATGCCTCTCCCGGTTGCAAGGCTGCCATGACTCAGGCCTCCAATGTGAACGTATCAAACCATTTTCTAAATGCGCGAAACCGCTCGTCCTCCGGAGCATCGGAGCGACAGATCTTCTGTAATTTCCCGGTCGTATCATATTCTTCGAAGCCCAGTCCATAAAGCACCGTCCAGACAGCGAAGAAATGCAGATGCGCGTGCCTGGTAAAGCCGAAGGCGCCGAAGCGTTGCAGGGCTGCGGTGACGAGCCGTTCGATCTCCTCCGGTTTTCGCCCCGCCAGTTCCGTGCGGAAATCCTCGGTGATGCGGTTCGCGATGCGTTGCCTCCGCTCGGCCTCGCGGGCGCGGGAAATCGGGTCGAAATCGGCGAGGTTCAGGTACATGGGCGCCACCGGGACCGCGACACAGGCCGGGATATCGGGGCGAAACTGCACGACATCGTCGCCGGTCCGGACAAGATAGGTTAGTGGCACATCATCGTCGGTCATCATCATCCGCCGTGCCCGCCCGGCATCGTGATCGATGATGCGCAGGAAATCGGGCAGGATGCGCGGATCCCAGAATCGAAAGAACAGCCGACGCCCGTCATCCCGCACGGGAAGCTTGGTGAACCGCCGCAGATGCCGCCGCACCTCGCCCATGGTCGCGTCCGTCTGGATCAGAACACTGTTGTCCGCGGCCCAGTGGCGGGCAAAGAAGTCGCGGTGAAAGGCCAGATCGCCCTCCGGATCCGGGATGGAGAGATCGGCGATCCAGGGGGCGGCATCCCCGTAGTCTTCGGCCGCATCGCCACCGAACAGGCAACGCGCCGGGTGATCGATGCTGTCGAGATCGAAGATCCCCGCCACCTCGGCCCGCAAGGTCGCATCCACCAGGAGGAAGACATTCCGCGGGGCCTCGGGCCCATAGAGCGTCTGGACGGCGCCGGGCGGTGCGTCGGACAGACGCTCGCAGATCTGCGCGGCCGATCCGGTCAGAGGCAGGACGTTCGGGACGCGCGCTTCGAATATCAGCGATGGCATCGACTGTCTCCGCATGGGGGCGCGGCAACCCTGTCATGCGATACTCCGGATGAAAAGTCCGACCGCTCGACCCTGTCAGCCGTCGATCCGTTCCCCGGTCGTCGCATCGAACAGGTGGACGTGATCCGACGGAACCGCGACAGACACCATGTCGCCGATGGCCGCGCGATAGGTCTTGTCGGCCTTCACCGACACCAGCGCCCCGCCGATCCGCACTGCGATCATGGTCGCATCGCCGAGCAGTTCCATCGTGTAGATCGGCGCGTTGATCTGCCCGCCGCCCTCCACAACCGACGCATCCTCGGCCCGGAACCCCAGGGTCACCGGCCCGTCGGGGGCGCCAACCCCGTCGATGGCCACGCGATCGGCGGTGAAGGTGCCGCCGGTCACCTGCCCCGACATCAGGTTCATGGCGGGCGAGCCGATGAAACTGGCCACGAAGGCATTGGCCGGGCGGTCATAGATTTCCGTGGGCGATCCGACCTGCTGGACCACGCCCTTCTTCATCACCACAACGCGGTCGGCCAGGGTCATCGCCTCGATCTGATCGTGCGTGACATAGATCGTCGTCACCTTCAGTTCGTGCGACAGATTCTTGATCTGCGCCCGCGTGCTGACCCTCAGCTTGGCGTCAAGGTTGGACAGGGGTTCGTCCATCAGGAACACGTTGGGTTCGCGCACGATGGCCCGGGCGAGAGCCACGCGCTGCCGTTGACCCCCCGACAATTCGGCAGGCTTGCGGTGCAGGAAATCGTCCAGCTCGACCATGGCGCTGGCCCGGCGGACCCGTTCGTCGTGGGTGGCGGGGTCGATGCGACGTACCCGCAGCGGAAAGCGGATGTTCTCGTAGACGTTCATGTTCGGGTAGAGCGCATAGCTCTGGAACACCATGGCGACATCGCGGTCCTTGGGGTCGAGGTCGTTGACCCGCTTGCCGTCGATCAGGATCTCGCCCTCGGTCGCATCCTCCAGCCCTGCGACCATCCGCATGGTCGTCGTCTTGCCGCATCCCGAAGGCCCGAGCAGGACGAGGAATTCCCGATCCCGAATGGTCAGGTCGAACTTGTCGACGCCAACGAAACTGCCCCATCGCTTGGTCAGGTTGCGCAGCTGAATTTCCGCCATGTCAGGCCCCCTCCGAGTCGGCGCAGGTCATGCCATGACTGTAGGGAGCGTCGTCCCCTTTGGGCAAGGCAATCTTGCATAGGTATGCAAGGCGGCGGGTCTGGTGCGTGGCTTGCTGGCGGGGTCGTTATCTCGCAATGAAAGCGAAGGCTTTCGCCGCCGAAGTACAGCGGGGTACGGCAATGTCCGATTTGCGGGACCAAGCGGCCGTTCCAATTCGTTTATCGACCGCATATATCCAATGCCGCACCCATCAATTTCGGTAGCCTATATGACCGGTCATGTCATTATCCTTCACGGCCCGTCGAGTAGCGGGAAGTCCACAACAGCGACCGCGATTCAAGATTTGGCCGAACTCCCGTTCTGGCACATATCCATCGATCATCTTCGCGATGGCGGAGTTTTGCCGAGTGAGCGAATAGCTCGAAAGGAATTTCTTTGGTCTGACTTACGCAAGCCGTTCTTCGACGGTTTTCACGGATCACTCGCCGCTTATGCCGGGGCAGGGAACAACCTGATCATAGAGCATATTTTCGATACGCCTGAATTTGTAACGCAGCTCAAGGCCTTGCTGGCTCCGTTCGACGTCTTCTTTGTGGGATTGCATTGCGAAGTAGAGGAATTGCGGCGGCGTGAGAGAGTTCGCGGTGACCGTCCGATTGGCAGCGCCGAACTGGACAATCGGACTGTCCATTCGGGCCGCGTTTACGACATTGAGTTGGATGGCCAGAAAAATGCAATGGAGAACGCGCGGCTTGTCCTGGACTGTTGGCGCTCGGGCCTAAGAAAGTCAGAGTTTGCCAGAAGCACCGGGTCTTCAACGTAGGTATAGGCTCCTAACCGACATCCTCCAATAAAACCGATCCAAACCACCCCACCACACGAAAACGGGGCGACCATCACGGCCGCCCCGAGATCATCTAAAGACCGGGACGAGACGGGCCCCGGCCCGGCCCGGTCACTTCGCCCAGGACTGGATCAGTTCGTCATAGGCGGCGGTGATCGGCTCTTCGTCCACGTTCTCCAGCTTGGGATAGGGTCCCGCTTATGGTCGCCACCGGCATCGGTTCCGAACATCTGCTGCGGAATCTCGAAAAACGTGGTATGGTTCGCCCCTGAAGGGAGATCACCATGAGCAAGCACATCCTGGACCGAGTCCGTGCCGCCAATGCCTCCGCACGGTCAGCGCAATATGCTCGGATCGAAGTTACCGAGCGTCCGCATCCGCAGTCGAAAAAACTCCAACGTCAGTCCCGGTCAACGTTCTCGACCGCACGTGTCAAACGCTTCCTTGATATCGAGCGCAGTTCGCAGAACTGACTCTCTGTCGGCGGTTCCCCGCTTCGGCGTCCTGCATTCCGGCGGGAGATCGATGGCCCTGACGACAGTCCAGAGAGGTGTGTTGGATGGACATCCTTATCGTTTTCAGCACGGTCGAGGGTCAGACCCGCAAGATCGCGGACTTCATCGGGCAGCGGTGTCGCAGCGCTGGCCACGCCGTTCATATGTTCAACACCGATGAAAAACGGGGGGCCGCATCCTTTGACGGCGTGGATGCCGTCATCCTGGCGGCCCCTGTCCATGAACGCCGCCATCCAGAAGCGTTCGAGACCTTCGTCGCGGCCAGCCGGGGCGAATTGAAAACCCGCCGAACGCTCCTGATCTCTGTCAGCCTGAAGGCGTCCTTTTCCGAAGGTCTGGAAGAGGCGCAGGACTACCTGGCTGAAATGGAGATGCGGACAGGGTTCGAGCCAGACGCCGAACTTCTGGCTGCCGGTGCCGTCCGCACAAGCAGCTATGGCTATTTCGAAACCCAGGTCGTGCGGAGCGTCGTTTTGAACGGACGGGACATCGACCTGATCGATGGCGTGCGGGAGTTCACGGATTGGGACGCGCTGAGCGCGGCGGTCGATGCTTTCCTGCAGGCGACCATGCCGCATTACGCCTGACCGACGCCAATCCGGGTCCGACCCTCAAACCATCCGGCTACCGAATGAAAACAGGGCGACCGCGATGGCCGCCCCGAGGTGGGTCCGGTCGGACCTTGGGAGAGTGATGGGCCGGGACCACGAAGGCCCCGGCCCGGTCCGGTCACTCGGTCCAGGACTTGATGAGCTCGTCATAAGAGACGGTCATGGGTTCCTCGTCCTCGTTCTCCAGCTTGGGATAGGGTGCACCGGGCTGGTCGAACCAGTATTGCGGATCCTGCTCCTCGTTCAGGACCGGGCCCAGGTCACCCTGCACGCCGGCACGTTCCAGACGCTCCAGCACCCGCTCCTGATCGGCACACAGACTGTCGAGCGCTTCCTGCGGGGTCTTGGCCCCCGACATGGCGTCGCCGATGTTCTGCCACCACAGCTGCGCCAGCTTGGGATAGTCCGGCACATTGGTGCCCGTGGGCGACCAGGCCACGCGTGCAGGCGAGCGATAGAATTCCACCAGTCCGCCCAAACGGGGCGCACGCTCGGTGAAATGCTCGGAGTCGATAGTGGACTCGCGGATGAAGGTCAGACCGACGTCGGACTTCTTGAGGTCCACGGTCTTCGACACCACGAACTGCGCATAGAGCCATGCGGCCTGTGCCCGGTCCACGGGAGTCGATTCCATCAGCGTCCAAGACCCGGCATCCTGATAGCCGATCTTCTGGCCTTCCTTCCAATAGACACCATGCGGCGAGGGGGCCATGCGCCACTTGGGCGTGCCGTCCTCGTTCATCACCGGAAGACCCGGCTTGACGGTGTCCGCGGTAAAGGCGGTGTACCAGAACATCTGCTGGGCGATGTTGCCCTGCGCCGGGATCGGACCGGCCTCGCCGAAGGTCATGCCGGCGGCGGCGGGCGGCGAGAACTTCTCCAGCCATTCGATCGCCTTGGTCACGGCATAGACGGCAGCGGGCGAGTTCGTCGCACCGCCCCGGGCCACGCAGGAACCGACGGGCTGCGAATTCTCGTTCACCCGGATGCCCCATTCGTCGACGGGCAGGCCGTTCGGCTCGCCCACGTCGCCCATGCCGGCCATCGACATCCACGCGTCGGTGTACCGCCAGCCAAGCGACGGGTCCTTCTTGCCATAGTCCATGTTGCCATAGACCTCGCCCTCGACCCCCAGATGGGACAGGTCGCGGCCGGTGAAGAACTCGGCGATGTCCTCATAGGCGGACCAGTTCACCGGCACGCCAAGGTCATAGCCATAGGCTTCCTTGAAGTCGGCCTTGTTCTTCTCGTCGTTGAACCAGTCATAGCGGAACCAGTAGAGGTTGGCGAACTGCTGGGTCGGCAGCTGATAGAGCTTGCCGTCCGGCCCGGTGGTAAAGGACGTGCCGATGAAATCCTCCACGTCCAGCGTGGGCAGCGTCACCGACGCCCCCTCGCCCGCCATCCAGTCGGTCAGGTTGCGCACCTGCTGATAGCGCCAGTGGGTGCCGATCAGGTCGGAGTCGTTGACATAGGCGTCATAGATGTTCTCGCCCGACTGCATCTGGGTCTGCAGCTTCTCGACCACATCGCCCTCGCCGATCAGGTCATGGGTGACCTTGATACCGGTGATCGCGGTGAAGGCCGGGGCCAGGACCTGACTTTCGTATTCATGGGTCGCGATGGTCTCGGAGACGACCTTGATCTCCATCCCCTGATAGGGGGCGGCGGCATCCACGAAGAATTGCATCTCCGCTTCCTGCTCCTCGCGCGACAGGACCGACAGATCGCCGATCTCTGCGTCGAGGAACGCGCGCGCCGCTTCCATGTCGGCAAAGGCGGGACCGGCCAGCAGGCCGAGCACCCCGGCCAGCGCCGTTGAGGTCTTGAGTGGTAGTTTCATCTTGGTCCTCCCTGAGACGTTGATTTTACCTGCGACGGGCCCGGGTCACCCCGACCCCGCCAACTCCCCTGCCCTAGACCCAGCGGAACACCGCTGCGGCGTAGACAAGACAGACGACAAGCGCGAACGGCTGGTTCGCGCCGACGATCCCGAGCCAGGCCATATTGATGAAGGCCGACCCCAGAAGCGTGATGAACAGACGATCGCCCCGCGTCGTCTCGATCCCCAGGATACCACGACGCGGCGTCTCCGGGTATTTGATGGCAAGCACGGTGAACGTCGCCAGCGTGATCGCGATGAAGGCGAAAAAGGCCGCCGTGGGCCCGGTCCAGGCCATCCAGTCAAGCATGGTATCCCTCCTTCAGCATTGGCAGCCCGACATCTCCGGGGCGGCAGTCTCGCAGATCGGTTCCTGACGCGGAAAGGCGATTTCCCCCGTCTCGAACCGCGCGCGGAACCCCCCGTTCGAGAAACACCAGCTGCCTTTGCCCAGATGCGTATTCGTCGCGTCGCAACTGCGCCCAAGGTAGAGCTTCTCGATGCCCGTCTTGACGTCGCTCTGCGCGCCCGCCTCGATGTAGCGCGCGACCGGATAGTCCGAGGTCAGGACGAAACCGTCGCCGTTGCAGGTCATCGACCATGAATGATTGTCGGCGACATAGGCCGGGGCCATGCCGGCCCAGACAATTGCCACGATCGCAGTCGACAGCCAGACCCGCATCACACCCTCCCCAGGGCAAAGCCCTTGGCGATGTAGTTGCGCACGAAATAGATGACCAAGGCCCCGGGAACGACGGTCAGCACGCCGGCGGCGGCCAGCACGCCCCAGTCGATACCCGATGCGCCCTGTGTCCGCGTCATGATCGCGGCGATCGGCTTGGCGTCCACCGTGGTCAGCGTCCGCGACAGCAGTAGCTCCACCCAGGAGAACATGAAGCAGAAGAACGCCGCGAAGGCGAGAAAGGCCGCCGTGGGCCCGGTCCAGGCCACCCAGTCAAGCATCGGTGGGCTCCCTGAATGGCAGTCCGCTTGAGATGTAATGAAGGAGTGCCGCAAAGTCCTTCATATTGCATATAATGCGTTCGTCCGCGTCACTGTTTTCGCACATCATCACGTCACGAACATTATCGTACAGGTCATCCAAGCCCGACCATTCTGGTTCTTGGGTTGGATCGGAATAAATCCGTTCGGGATTTGCGACGCTCCAATAGTAACTTTGCTTCAATGGGATGCGATAGTGACCGTCCCGTTCAAGAATATCGAAGAACATGTTTGCCCAACGGCGCAAATCCTTCAATTCGATGGTGTTCGGAATATCCTGCAGCGGAAGCAAATCGCCCATCACACCCTCCCCAGGGCGAAGCCCTTGGCGATGTAGTTGCGCACGAAATAGATGACCAAGGCCCCCGGCACGACGGTCAGCACGCCGGCGGCGGCCAGCACGCCCCAGTCGATGCCCGACGCGCCCTGTGTCCGCGTCATGATCGCGGCGATCGGCTTGGCGTCCACGGTGGTCAGCGTCCGCGACAGCAAAAGCTCCACCCAGGAGAACATGAAGCAGAAGAACGCCGCCACGCCGATCCCGGACGAGATCAGCGGCATGAAGATCTTCACGAAGAACCGCCCGAAGGAATAGCCGTCGATATAGGCCGTCTCGTCGATCTCCTTGGGGACGCCCCGCATGAACCCCTCCAGGATCCAGACCGCCAGCGGCACGTTGAACAGGCAATGCGCTAGCGCCACCGCGATATGCGTGTCGAACAGGCCGACCGACGAATAGAACTGAAAGAACGGCAGCGCGAAGACGGCCGGAGGGGCCATCCGCTGGCTCAGCAGCCAGAAGAACAGGTGCTTGTCACCCATGAAGTTGTAGCGGCTGAAGGCATAGGCGGCAGGCAGCGCGACGGCGAGGCTGATGACCGTGTTCATCACCACGTAGATCAGCGAATTCACATAGCCCATGTACCACGACGCATCTGTCAGGATCGTGCGGTAATTGTCGAGCGTCGGCCGGTCGGGCCAGAGCGTGAAACTGTTCAGGATCTCGGTATTCGTCTTCAGGCTCATGTTCAGAAGCCAGTAGAGCGGCAACATCAGGAACAGCAGGTAAAGCCCGATCACCAGGGTGCTGCCGTTCAGGGGGGATCTGCGGGGTGCGGCCATCGCTCAACCCTCCCGTTTCTCAAGCGTCGTCATGACGGTGTAGAAGACATAGGCCATCGTCAGGATGACAAGGTTGTACATCAGCGAGAAGGCGGCCGCGGGACCAAGGTCGAACTGCCCCAGGGCCATCTTCACGAGGTCAATGGACAGCAATGTCGTCGCGTTGCCGGGGCCACCGCCGGTGACGACGAACGGCTCGGTATAGATCATGAAACTGTCCATGAAGCGCAGCAGGATCGCGATCATCAGGACGCCCATCATCTTGGGCAATTCGATGTAGCGGAACACGGCCCAGCGGCTTGCCTGATCGATCTTGGCGGCCTGGTAATAAGCGTCGGGAATGGATTTCAGCCCCGCAAAGGCCAGTAGCGCCACCAGCGACGTCCAGTGCCAGACATCCATCACGATGATCGTGGCCCAGGCGGCGAACACGTCCTGCGTGTAGTTGTAGGAAATCCCCAGGGCATCCAGCGTATAGCCCAGCAATCCGATGTCGACGCGCCCGAAGATCTGCCAGATGGTGCCGACCACGTTCCACGGGATCAGCAGCGGCAGCGACATCACCACAAGGCAGAAGCTGGACCAGAAGCCCGATTTCGGCATGTTGAGCGCGACGAAAACCCCCAGCGGAATCTCGATCAGCAGGATGATCCCGGAGAACAGCAACTGGCGGCCCAGGGCATCCCACATCCGTTCGCTGCGCAGCATCTCCTCGAACCATTCAAGGCCGGCCCAGAAGAACTCGTTCTGCCCGAAGGTGTCCTGCACCGAATAATTCACCACCGTCATCAGCGGGATCACCGCCGAAAACGCCACCAGCAAAAGCACCGGCAGGACCAGGAACCAGGCCTTCTGATTGGTTGTCTTGTTCATCAGGCAGCCTCTCCGGTCTGGCGCCAGTCGTCTACATAGACACCGACCTTGGCGGGCGCGAAGGTGACATTGGTCATGTCGGCCCCGATCTCGACCCCCTCGCCCACCACGATGTTGAGGTCGGCGCCGAACAGGCTGGCGCGCACGATCTTGTGGCGGCCCACATCCTCCACCCGGCGGATCGTTACCGGCAGGCCGGCCCCGGCAGTCAGGGTGACGAACTCGGGCCGCACCCCGATCTCGACCTTGCCCGACGGCGTCCCGAACCCCCGTGTCAGAGACACATCGTGACCCTGTACAACGGCGCGCGTGCCCTGCACCTCCGCCGGAATGACGTTCATGCCGGGCGAGCCGATGAAATAGCCGACGAAGGTATGGGCCGGGGTTTCGAACAGATCCTCCGGCGTGCCGATCTGGACGACGCGCCCGTCGTACATCACCACAACCTTGTCCGCGAAGGTCAGCGCCTCGGTCTGGTCGTGGGTGACATAGATCATCGTATGCCCGAACTCGTGGTGCAGGGATTTCAGCTGTGTCCGGAGCTCCCACTTCATGTGCGGGTCGATCACCGTCAGGGGTTCGTCGAACAGAAGCGCATTCACATCCTCGCGCACCATCCCGCGTCCCAGGCTGATCTTCTGCTTGGCATCCGCCGTCAGGCCCCGCGCCCGCTTGGACAGCTGGTCCTCCATCCCGATCATCCGCGCGATGGCCTGCACCCGCTCGGCCACATAGGCGGCGCTTTCACCCCGGTTGCGCAGCGGAAAGGCCAGGTTATCGCGCACCGTCATCGTGTCGTAGACCACGGGAAACTGGAACACCTGCGCGATGTTGCGATCCGCGGTGGTGGCCGCCGTCACATCCTTGTCGTCGAACAGGATGCGCCCCTGACTGGGGTGCAGCAGTCCCGAAATGATGTTGAGCAGGGTCGATTTCCCGCACCCAGACGATCCGAGCAGGGCATAGGCCTCGCCATCGGCCCAGACGTGGTCCAGCTGCTTTAGCGCGAAATCGTCCTCCGACGCGGGCTTGGCCAGGTAGGAATGCGCCAGATTGTCGAGCGTGATCTTCGCCATCCCCGCCCCTCCTCAGGCCGCAGCCGCATAGGCCGCGGGCGCGACCAGTTCACCGCTTTCGCGGAACACATAGACGTGGCGCGGGTCCAGATGGACGGCCAGCTGTGCGCCCAACTCCAAGTCATGCACCCCGTGGATCAGCCCGACCCACCGTTCGCCGTGATGGTCCAGATGCACGAAGGTCTCAGACCCCGTCAGCTCGGTCACCACCAGTTTCGCGTCGAAGGTGATGGCCCCCGGCCCGATCGGCGTGATTTCCAGATGGTTGGGCCGGAACCCGGCCAGATACGGGCCGTCGCCAAGCCCGGCCATCGCCCCCGTGGCGGCGACCCCCTGCCCCTCTCCGAAGGTCAGCCGGTCACCCGCCTTGGTCACCGTCAGGAAATTCATCGGCGGATCGCTGAACACCCGGGCGGTCGTCGCATCGACCGGCGTGCGATAGACCGACGGCGTCGGCCCGAACTGCGTCAGCCGCCCCTCCCATAGGGTCGCGGTATTGCCGCCCAGAAGCAGCGCCTCTTCGGGTTCGGTTGTGGCATAGACGAAGATCGACCCTGCCTCCTCGAAGATCTTGGGGATCTCGACCCGCAATTCCTCGCGCAGCTTGTAGTCGAGGTTGGCCAAAGGCTCGTCCAGCAGGACAAGCCCCGCATCCTTGACCAAGGCCCGCGCCAGGGCGCAGCGCTGCTGCTGTCCGCCCGACAATTCCAGCGGCTTGCGATCCAGAAGCGGCCCAAGCTGCATCAGGTCTGCGGCCTTGCGCACGGCGGCGTCGATCTCGTCGCGCGACTTGCCCATCAGCCGCAAGGGCGAGGCGATATTCTCATAGACGGTCATCGACGGGTAATTGATGAACTGCTGATAGACCATGGCGACCTGCCGGTCCTGCACGCGCACGCCGGTGACGTCGCGGCCTTCCCAGATGATCTTGCCGGAACTGGGGGCATCCAGCCCCGCCATCAGCCGCATCAGCGACGTCTTGCCCGAGGATGTCGGCCCCAGAAGGACGTTCATCGTCCCCTTCTCCAGCACGAGGTCGAGCGGGTGGATATGCACCTGCCCTCCCACGACCTTCGATACGGCTTTCATCTCAAGCGTCACGGATATCCCCCCTGTCGACTGCCCCCGGTCCCCCGTGGCGCAGCGCGATCGACCGACACCGACTCACCCCCCTCGACGTTGGGTCAGAAGCGCCGATCTGGCAACAATTAGACGGGCTCCCCCTCCGCGACGAACCCGATGCGCCATAGAAGACAAAGAACCAACACAAAGTGAAGACCAAATCTTTCGTTTTTGTTCGTATCTTGGAAATATTTGTTTTTTCGATGTTCTCTGGCCCCCTTTGCCCAAGATTCCCGCGTCCGTCGCCGCTTTTTTGGCCGGAATGGCGCGGCATGGGGCCTGCGCCCTTGCCTGAGGGACGAAATCGCCGCAATACGAAAACGGCTCCGTTCGGACCTTTCCGGGCGACTGGGGGGACAATGGGACAGACGCTGCGCAAGCCCGAAATCATCAACATGGCCCGTCGCGAGGGCAAGGTGACCGTCGACGGGCTGGTCGATCACTTCGGCGTCACACCCCAGACGATCCGCCGCGACCTGACCGAGCTGGCCGAGGACGGCAAGCTGGAGCGGGTCCACGGCGGGGCGATCCTGCCCTCGGGAACGGTCAACATCGGCTACAACGAACGCCGCCAGATCAACCTGACCGCCAAGGTCGACATCGCCCGGCAATGCGCGCGCTATATCCCGCACGGCTCCTCGCTCCTGCTCAACATCGGCACCACGACCGAAGCGGTCGCCACCGAGTTGCTGAACCATCAGGGCCTTCTGGTCGTCACCAACAACATCAACATCGCCGTCACCCTGTCTGGCAATCCGGACGCCAATGTCATCGTCACCGGCGGCAGCCTGCGGCGCTCCGACGGCGGGCTGGTCGGCTCTCTCGCCACCCAGACGATCGAACAGTTCAAGTTCGACTATGCCATCATCGGTTGCTCCGCGCTCAGCGACGACGGCGACATCCTCGACTTCGACATTCAGGAGGTCGGCGTCACCAAGTCGATCATCCAGCAAAGCCGCGAAGTGTTCCTCGTGGCCGACGGTTCCAAGTTCGACCGCAGCGCACCGGTCCGCGTCGGATCGTTGGCGGACGTCGACATGTTCTTCACCGACCTGCCGCTCTCCCCCGCCAGCGCCGCTCTGTGCGACCAGAGTGGCACGCGGGTGCGCTATGCGGGTCAGGATTATTCCAAGCTGGACGATCTCGACCCCTGATCCGACGCGAACCCGGTCGGCCCGCTTGCGGGGCGGGACGGTCGCGTGATCGGGGGGCTGACGATCCGCAATCCGTTCTGATAGAAGCAACTGGTATACCAGATAAGGGCCTCCAGATGCGCACCCCCAGACTTGTCTCCATCGGCGAATGCATGGTCGAATTGTCGGCCACCGGGACGCCCGGCACCTATGTGCGGGGCTTTGCCGGCGACACGTTCAACACCGCCTGGTATCTGGCGCGGCTGCGGCCCGATTGGGCGGTTGACTACCTGACCGACGTGGGAGACGACGCCATTTCCGACGAGATGCTGGCGATGTTCCGCGACGCGGGCATCGGCACCGGAACGGTGCGGCGGCACGGGGACGCGACGCTCGGCCTCTACATGATTTCGCTGACCGACGGGGAACGCAGCTTTGCCTATTGGCGCGGCCAAGCGGCGGCACGGCGATTGGCGGATGATCCCGCGCGGCTGGCCCGCGCCCTCGACGGGGCCGATCTGGTCTATGTCTCTGGCATCACCCTTGGCATCCTGACACCCGAAGCGCGGGGACGCCTGCTCGATGCAGTGCGGACCGCGCGGCAGGCGGGGGCGCAGGTGGCCTTCGACCCGAATCTGCGGCCGAGGCTCTGGCCCGACACCGACACCATGTGCGCCGCCGTGATGGAGGCCGCAGCGGTCGCCGACATCGTCCTGCCCTCGCACGAGGACGAGGCCGCGTTCTTCGGCGATGCCGATCCGGCGGCGACGCTGGCGCGCTATCGCGGGGTAGGCGCGCGCGAAGTCGTGGTCAAGAACGGCGCGGACATGCTCCTGTTCTGTGACGGCCCGTCCAGCGCCACCCACACCCCCGACCCGGTCGGAGAGGTCGTCGACAGCACCGCCGCCGGCGACAGTTTCAACGCCGCCTATTTTGCCGAACGCCTGGCCGGGGCCGATATGGACCGCGCCGTCGCCGTCGCCTGCGCCCTGTCGGCCCGGGTCATCGGCGGGCGCGGGGCGCTTGTCGCGCTGGACTAGGCGTTTCGCGTCGTCCCGCCGGGGATCAGCCGCGGGTCGATGGCGATGCGCCGGGGCGCACCGGGCGCGTCGAGCACCCCCAGGATCACCTCCGCAGCCCGCGCTCCGATCCTGCGGGACTGGGGGTCGATGGTCGTTAGCGTCGGATGGCAGACCCCCGCGATCTCATAGGCACCGAACCCAGCGATGGCGATGTCGCCCGGCACGTCCAGACCGCGCCGCTGACATTCCGCAAGGGCCCCGAAGGCCGACAGGTCGGACACGCAGATCACCGCCTCGGTCTCGGGCAGTCCGTCAAGCAACCGGGCCATCGCATCGGCCCCGTGCTGCATCGAAATCGGCGGATCGCCCGCCCCGACCAGACGGTCGACCGGCAGTCCGTGGGACGCCATGGCCGCGAGGAAGCCGCGCCGTCGATCGGCCCCCCGGGTATCTCCGTCGCGGTCGCCGCCAATGAACGCGATGCGCCGATATCCGACCCCCACCAGGTGATCGACCATCACCTGCGTCGTCGCCGCATTGGAAAAGCCGACCACATGGTCGATGGGATCATCGGGCAGGTCCCAGGTCTCGACCACGGGGATTCCGGCGGCGCGCAGCAGGCGAATGGTGCGGTCGGAATGGCGTCCGCCGGTGACCACGATGGCCTCGGGCCTGCGGCGCAGCATCTGCTCGACCAGCCGTTCCTCGGCCGCGATGTCATAGCCGGTATAGCCCAGAAGAACCTGAAGCCCGCTTTCCGCCAGCCCGTCCGACAGGCCGCCCACCGTCTCGGCGAAATTCGCATTGTTGAGCGACGGGATGATGACGGCGACGAAGTCGGTCCGCTGCGACCGCAGGCTGGCGGCGGTGCTGTCGAAGACATAGCCCAGATCGTCCGCCGCCTTCATGATCCGCGCGCGGGTGTTCGACTTGACCGAGCTGTCGGCCCTGAACGCCCGGCTGACGGTCATCACCGACACGCCGGCGGCGCGGGCCACGTCCTTCATGCGGATGGAGCGTTGCATCGGATCAGACCGCGAATTGCGGGGCGGGCATCATGCCCTCCGACTGCCGAGGAAGATCTCGACGATGGCGTCCGGTGTAAGTTCGATGTCGGCGACAAGGCTGTCCTCGTCCGCCTCGGGTTCCTCCAGCGTGGCAAGCTGACTGTCGAGCAGGGCCGGGGGCATGAAATGACCAGGGCGGGAGTTGACCCGCTCCCACAGGGTTTCGCGTTTGCCCCGCAGATAGAGGACCGTCACCGGATGCCCGGCGGCGGCCCGGATGCGGTCGCGATAGACCCGTTTCAGCGCGGAACAGGCGATGACGGTCCCGGGAATGGTCAGCCGTTCCCCGACCTTGTCGAGCCAGGGCGCGCGGTCGTCATCGTCCAGCGGTCGGCCCGAGGCCATCTTGTCCACGTTCGCCTTCGGATGCAGCGCGTCGCCGTCGATGAAGGCAAGGCCTGCAGCCCGGGCGAACATCTCGCCGATCAGGCTCTTGCCGCAGCCCGAGACGCCCATGACGACATAGCGCGCACTCACAACGACGCCGTGATCCCGCCGTCGACATAGACGACCGTGCCGTTCACGAAGCTGGAGGCCGCCGACGACAGGAAGATGCAGGCGCCCACCAGCTCCTCCACATTGCCCCACCGACCGGCGGGCGTCCGGTTCGACAGCCATTCCGTGAACTTCGGATCCTCGACCAGCGCCTTGTTGAGCGGCGTGTCGAAATAACCGGGCGCCAGCCCGTTGCACTGCAATCCATGCTTGGCCCAGTCGGTCGCCATGCCCTTGGTCAGGTTCGCCACCGCGCCCTTGGTCGCCGTGTAGGGGGCGATGCCGGGCCGCGCCAGCGCGCTCTGCACCGAGCAGATGTTGACGATCTTGCCCGCGCCGCGCCCGATCATGTGTCGCGCGACGGCTTGGCCCACATGGAAAACCGTGGCGATGTTGGTCTGGAGCAGCCGCTCGAACGCATCGGCGGGGAAATCCTCCAGCGGGGTGCGGTGCTGCATCCCGGCGTTGTTCACCAGAATGTCGATGGCGCCGTGGTCGGCCTCGAATCCGTCGACAGCCTTGCGCACGCCGTCATGGTCGGTCGCATCGAAGGCGAGCGTCTCGACCGTCGCCCCCTCCCCGCGCAGTGTGTCGGCGGCGGCGGCCAGCTTGGCCGCGTCCCGCCCGTTCAGCACAACCGACGCGCCGGCGGCGGCCAGACCCCGGGCCAGGGCGAACCCGATCCCCTGGGACGAGCCGGTGATGAGGGCACGCTTGCCCGTCAGGTCGAATAACGTGATGCTCATGGTCTGCCTTTTCTTTTCCCGACGGTCGATATACCGTTGATGATATCGATAACAATCGCTGTCAAGGTCGGCGCGGCCGACCCCGTTTCGTCAGGTATGAGCCCAATGAAAGCCATCGTCATCCATGCCGCCCGCGACCTGCGGATCGAGGATCAGCCCGAGGAAACCCCCGGCCCCGGACAGGTGCAGATCGCGCTGGCGGCGGGCGGCGTCTGCGGGTCCGATCTGCATTACTACAATCACGGCGGCTTCGGGACGGTCCGGCTGAAACAGCCGATGATCCTGGGTCATGAGGTGTCGGGCCATATCACCGCCCTGGGCGACGGCGTGACGGGCCTGCGCGTCGGGCAATTGGTCGCCGTGTCGCCGTCGCGGCCCTGTCACGATTGCGACTATTGCCACCGGGCGCATTACAATCATTGCCTCAACATGCGGTTCTATGGCTCGGCCATGCCGTTTCCCCATATTCAGGGGGCCTTCCGCGAAGTCCTGGTGGCCAACGCCAGCCAATGCGCCCCCGCCGACGGTTTGACCGCGGGAGAGGCCGCAATGGCCGAACCGCTGGCCGTCTGCCTGCATGCCGCGCGTCAGGCCGACCCGCTATTGGGCAAGGCGGTTCTGGTGACTGGGTGCGGCCCCATCGGCATATTGTGCATCCTGGCCGCGCGGCGCGCCGGGGCGGATCTGATCGTGGCGACGGACCTGTCGGATTTCACCCTGTCGATGGCCCGCACCGCCGGGGCGGATGTGACGATCAATACCGGGACGAACCCGGACGGACTTCGGCCCTATACCGCCGAAAAGGGTCGGTTCGAGACGCTGTTCGAATGCTCCGGCGCGGCCCCGGCCCTGACGGCGGCGATCCCCGCGATGCGGCCCGGCGGCACCATCGTGCAACTGGGTCTGGGCGGTGACATGACCCTGCCGGTTCAGGCGATGACGGCGCGCGAACTCAGCCTGCGCGGATCGTTCCGCTTTCACGAGGAATTCCACACCGGCGTCAGCCTGATGCAAAAGGGCCTGATCGACGTGAAACCCTATATCACCCAGACATTCCCCCTGGCCGAGGCCGTCACCGCCTTCGAGACGGCGGGCGACCGCACACGGGCGATGAAGGCCCAGATCGCCTTCGGCTAGGCCCCGATGGCGGAGAGGGCAGCGCGGGCGACGGCGATGTCCTGCTCGCCATTGCCGGACCCCACGCCGATGCCGCCGACCAGATGCCCGTCGACCACGATGGGCAAACCTCCGGGCAGGCCGGTCACCGCGCCCTCGGTCGCCAGCCCGATCAGGGGGCGCACCGCGTCGGGGATATTCGTCGTCTCGTCGCCAATCGACGCCGCCGTCTGCGCCTTGGCCCGCGCGCTGCGCAGGCTCAGGGGTTTCGACCCCGTCATCCGTAATTCGGCAAGGGTCACGCAGCTGGCGTCGACGATGACGATGCACTGCGGCTGGCCGATCCGTTCGGCTTCGGCCACGGCGGCCTGCAACATGGCAAGGGCGGCGTGATGGGTCAGGATGCGGGCGGTGCGGGTGAAGTCGGTCATCCCCGGACCCTAGGCATCGGGCCATTGGTCGGCAAGCGTCCCTCGACCCCGGCGGCGCGGACCGATAGCGTGGCGTGACCCTGTTGAAGAGCGGCCCATGACCCTGCGTTTCTTTTCCGACAAGAACCGGCCCGTGCATCTGGGACACTACCCCTGCGAACGGTTGGCGCGGGGCGCGATGCCCGACCTCGCACAGCTGCCCGCGATGCGGCCCCTGAGCTTCGCCCGGCCCGAAGACCCCCGCTCGATCGTCAATGCCATGCGCGAGCATCAGGCCATGCTGGACGCGATCCGCGACGGGCTGGTCAATCGCGCCGTGGCCGATGCGCCGACCGACCCCGACGAACGCGCCGCACACCTCAAGGCCTTCGCACATTTCGCCGATGCCGCCGTGGTGGGCATCTGTCGCCTGCCCGACGCGGCGCTGTTGCCCGAACCCTTCGCCAATCCGGATGTGACCCGGCTGGCCCACGACCTGCGCACGCGGCAGACCAAGACGCTCGCCTCGGGCATCGACATGATCATGGCGGACCTGAAGGAGTCTGCCGAGGCACCGCCGACGACCATCGACGGGCATACCCATGCCCTTGTCCTCCTCTATGAGAATCCCCGCGATCCCGAGGACGGCGAGGTCGGGACCGACTGGATCCGCGACGCACAGGCGCATCGCGCGGGTCTGCTCGCCGCCGAGACGGCGGTGGTACTGGCCAATTACCTGCGAGTTCTGGGCCACGACGCGCGGGGCCATACCGTCAGCAGTTCGGACGTCGACCTGGGACGACTGGCAGTGGCCGCGGGGCTGGCAACGCTGGAGGACGGCCAACTGACCCATCCCTATGTCGGCACGCGCTTCGGGTTGGCCGCGGTGACGACGACCTTCGCCATGACCTGTGACGCGCCCCTGCGGCCCCTGTCGCAGCAACCGAAAACGGCCTTTGGCCTCGGTTGGAAACTGGGCACCGCCTCGGCCAAGACGGCGGGCAATGCGGTGCCGTTCAAGGGGCGGAAGTTCCGCGACGGGGCGCATCCTTTCGAGACCCTGAAACGGGTGAAAACGCCCACCACCTATATCGACGAACCCCGCGTTGCCCGTGTGCCCAAACGCGCCGACATGTTCGCCCGGGCGCAGTTCGGGGACATGGGCAAGACGATGCAGGACGCGGCCAAGGGCGGGCACTATGTGCGCAAGGCCGCCCCGTCGATGGCGCAGCGCCGCGCGCTCGGGGCGTTCGTGCTGTTGCAGGACGGAGAGGTCGCGCCCGACCGCGTCACGCTCGACCCGCAGGAGGCCGCCGATCTGGTCAAGGCGACGTCCTATTGGCTGGGTGTCGATGCCGTCGGAATCTCGCGCTGCCCCGATTGGGCCTGGTACAGCCACGACGCGCGCGGCGACGCCATCGACCCGCCCCACGATCAGGCGATCAGCATGATCATCGACCAGGGTTACGAGACGATGGAGGGGTCGTCGGGCGACGACTGGATCGCCGTGGCGCAATCGATGCGCGCCTATCTGCGCTTTTCGCTTCTGGGCGGGGTCATCGCGCGCCAGATCCGCAACCTGGGCTATTCGGCCAAGGCACACACCGTCATGGACGGCGAGGTGTTGCAGCCGCCGCTCCTTTTGCTGTCGGGTCTGGGCGAGGTGAGCCGGATCGGCGAGGTCATCCTGAACCCCTTCCTGGGTCCCCGGCTCAAATCGGGGGCGGTGACCACCGACCTGCCGATGGCCCATGACGACCCCATCGACTTCGGCCTTCAGGCCTTTTGCGAAAGCTGCAACAAATGCGCGCGCGAATGTCCGTCGGGGGCGATCACCGCCGGGCCCAAGCTGATGTTCAACGGCTATGAAATCTGGAAATCCGACAGCCAGAAATGCGCCACCTACCGCGTGACCACGCCGGGCGGGGCGATGTGCGGGCGCTGCATGAAGACCTGTCCCTGGAACCTCGAGGGGTTGTTCGCGGAACGCCCCTTCCGGTGGGCGGCGATGAACGTGCCGCGTCTTGCCCCGGTTCTGGCGCGGTTGGACGACGCGGTCGGCAACGGCGGCCTGAACCCGGTCAAGAAGTGGTGGTGGGACCTGGAGATACAGGAGGACGGCGGCTATCGCCCCACGTCGCGCCCCGTGAATGCCCGCGCCCTGCAAACCGACCTGAACCTTCGCTACGAGGATCAGACGCTCGCCGTCTATCCCGCGCCACTTGCCCCGCATCCCTACCCCTATCCCTTCCCCATGGACCGCGAGGCGGGGATCTCCGCCTATCAGGCGATGGTCACGGCGACGGAATACAAGGCCCTGCTGGAGCGGGACGAGACCGGGCATCTGCACATCTACACCGCCGCCGGCGAAAGCCCCGTCATCCAGGTGGAGGTGACGTTGGCCGAACCCATGGCAGCTGGCATCACCAAATACGAATTTCGCAGCCTCGACGGCAGTGACCTGCCGGAATGGCGGGCCGGGGCGCATCTGGATATCGTGGTGGCCCCCGAGTTCCTGAGGCAATATTCAATGTCGGGCGACCCCGCGGACCGGTCGAAATACCAGATCGGCGTCCTTCTGGAGGACGCAGGGCGGGGCGGGTCGAAACTGCTCCACCGCATCTTCACGCCCGGGCGTCGGGTCTTCATCTCGCAGCCCATCAATCACTTCCCGCTGGCCCATGGGGCAACGGAGTCGATCCTGATGGGCGGTGGCATCGGCATAACTCCGATGATCGCCATGGCGCACGAATTGCACCGGGCGGGGCGGGACTTCGTGCTGCACTATTCCGGGCGGTCCCGCGCCACGATGGGCTATCTCGACGATCTGGCCGCCGTGCCCTGGGCCGACCGTGTGCACCTGCACATCAGCGACGCGGGAACGCGGCTGGACCTGGGGGCCGTTCTGCCCCGCTACAGGGATGGTTTGCACGTCTATACCTGCGGCGCGACACGCTACATGGACGCTGTGATGGCCGCCGCCGAAGCCGCCGGGTTCCCCGACGAGGCGCGGCATCTCGAATACTTCTCGGTTCCCGAGCTGCCGGACTACGAAAACCACCCCTTCACCCTGCGCCTGGCCCGTTCGGGACGCGACATCGCGGTGCCCGCCGACCGTGCGGCTACCGATGTGCTGGCGGAACACGGGGTGCATGTGGATGTGAAATGCTCCGACGGGATCTGCGGCGTCTGCAAATGCACCGTGCTTTCCGGCGAAGTGGAGCACCGCGATTTCGTTCTCTCCAAGGCACAGCGCAAGGATGCGATGATCCTGTGCCAAAGCCGTGCCGCAGCCCCGGGCGGCGTTCTGGAAATCGACCTGTGACGTCCGTCTTTGGAACGCCGCCGCGCAGGTCTCTTTCATCAAGGTATGGGTCGGTATCCGCGCCCAAAAATCCTAGGATATACACCGCGACGAAGGGCAAGTTCGAGGAACTCAAGCCATCACGGGAGCGCGCGGCAATGCCCGAACATGCAAAAAGCGCCCCAACGGGCGCCCTGCAGAATAGGTTGGTTGCCGGAGTAGGATTTGGACATTGTTTGCAGACCATGACCCGAGCGACGGTCCAAAGATAAATGAGGCTTACAGCTTCCGGCCCATTGCTGCTGTATGACGGTGTCACATGCGCAGAACGGCTTCCCCTCATCGGGCTTTCGAGGCATCGTCTACGAGACCGGGGTCGGATGCCAGGGAGTTAGGCTGGTGGGGCAACCTTGGTCGATTTCCTTCACCCAAGCCTTTCATGATGTTACCGAAAGGGATCTTTTCGGTGGATGGTCGGCGTTCTACGTACATGTGTTCCCGAACGGGAATATCAGCCGCCGGCCATATCGCAACCGGATCAGTCCGGAGCCGAAGATGCGCGCCATATCGGTCTGATGGTCCGTGCCAGGCGCAAGGCACAGGGGCTGCGCCAGGATTCTATGGCCAGCTCGACCGGCATGGGCCGACCCTATATTGTGGACACGGAAAACGGGAAGCCGGCCGTGATGATCGCGCGCTTCCTCGGAATCATGCCGATGGTCGAGCACGCGCTGAGCGGGCCGCAAGACAGGGATCTTCCCGACATGATGCCTGAAGATCCGTCCAACGAGATTCCCGAAGATTTGCCCGATGATTTGCCGCTTCTGAAGGACTGAGACGAAGATCTTCTACGAAAGCAGGGAAGTGGCCGAAAGCGCCTC
Source organism: Jannaschia pohangensis (assembly GCF_900113875.1). Classification (GTDB taxonomy): domain Bacteria; phylum Pseudomonadota; class Alphaproteobacteria; order Rhodobacterales; family Rhodobacteraceae; genus Jannaschia; species Jannaschia pohangensis. The sequence continues at coordinate 777,488 of NZ_FORA01000002.1, forward strand.
GGGCAGGGGCGACGCGGGGACGCTGACCTACAGCACCGACTGGCAGGGGACCCGCTGTGCTTTCCCGGTATCGACAAGGATGCCTCTGGAGATTGCAACGCAGGGTGCGGGCGAGGTCCTGCCGTGGGTCGCTAGCCTTCTGCCCGAAAACCATTCCTAGTCGGTGAAGACGGTGAAGACGGTGAAGACGGTGAAGACGGTGAAGACGGTGAAGACGGTGAAGACGGTGAAGACGGTGTCTCCATGTCCTTGGCCGACGTCCAGTCCAAGATCCGCGTGCATGTCGGTGCTGATGCGGTGATCTCAATCCCTGGTGATGGCGCGCCGTCGACCTGGATCCTGAAGCCGAATGCCGCGAACTTTCCTGGCGGGGTTTATAACGAGCCGCTGTGCCTGCGGCTGGCGGCTCTCATTGGCCGCGCCGCAGGTGCGAGTGGGGCGCGCCGGTATCTTCTGGTGAAGCGCTACGACCGGCGTCAGCAAGGCGACAGTTGGCGCCGCCTGCACCGGGAAGACATGCGCCACATTCTGGGCCGCCTGCCGAGTGCGACGTATGAGTGCAACAACACCGGGGCAGCGGGTCCCCATGGTCCGCGACTTTGTCGGCGTGATGCGTAAGCTCCATCCGCTCTGCGGTGTGTTGTCGATCTTTGACTACGTGATTTTCACCGCCATCGCCTTCAATACCGACGCCCATGCCGAGAACTATTCGGTCTTGGTCACGGCCTCCGGCGCCAGTTTGGCACCGATCTATGAGGTAACGTGCGCCAAGCCCTGGCCCAACGTCACCAGCAAACAGGCGATGTTGCTGGCGAAGAGATGGTAAGGCGATTACTTCGAAGGTGGCCACTGGCAGCGAGAGGCCGCATCCTGTGACATGAACCCCACAGCTGCGCTGCGTCGCGTCGAGATGCTTTGCAAGGCGACAATGAGGCATTTGCCACAAGCGGTGGAGGAGGTCATTGCAATGGACTCCGACGCCGAGCATTGAGTGGGTGAAGTGGAAAAACATATAACCGAGCGGGTGACTTTCGTGGTCAACGGCCTTGCCAAGCAGGACCCGGAGGCGACCATTTGGGCGCGTTTCGATCTTACGGACGTCGAGTGGGGTCTGATCCGGCCGCTTCTTCCGAACAAGCCGCGCGGTGTGGCGCGGGTGGATGACCGGCGGGTGCTGAACGGGATCTTCTGGGTTCTCTGGACAGGCTCACCCTGGCGCGATCTGCCCGAACGCTACGGCCCCGACACGAAGGTCTACAATCGCTTCAATCGGTGTGCAAAGGCCGGGATTTGGGTGCAGGTGTTTGAAACCCTTGTGGAAAAATCCCCCGACAGCATGCAGTTCATCGACAGCTCGATCATTCGCGCCCATCAGCAAGCTGCGACTCAAAAAGGGTTTCGGATCAAACCCTTGGCCGTTCTCGTGGCGGACTGAGCACCAAGATTAACGCGATGGTCGACCATCGTGGGTTGCCGCTGGCGATCATGCTCTCGCCAGAGCAGGCGTCCGACAAGGCAGCCGTGGCCGAGCTTCTGGCGGCCCATCCCGCGCCGGGTGATGTGGTCGCCGATCGCGGCGACGACGCTCGCGCGATCCTCGATCTTATCGCTGCGCATGACGGGCGGGGCCATATCCCGACGCAGCGCGACCGCAAGGTGCAGCGCTCCGTAGATCCGGCGATCTATCACCAGCGCAACCTCGTCGAGCAGTTCTTCAACAAGCTCAAACACTTCCGCAAGATCACCACCCGTTAAGAAAAACCCGCATGCAACTCTCTCGCCGCCGTCCTCATCGCATGGCCAAAACTCTGGTTGCGCCATTATGAGTCCGCGTCATGGTAGCCTTGAACTGAACAGACTGCCGATGGGTCGCTTTTCGCACTCCTTTTCCGCCGAACGGATATGCCCAGACTTTCCCTGTTGACGTCGTCCTGCACGTTCAGCAACCGGAACGCGCGGTCCTCCTAAAGCCGATCCGCCATGAAATCCACTGACCAGGTCACATTCGGCCTTTCTGGTAAGTTCAGAGCGTCCGACACCTTCTGCTTCCGGCGCTTTCGCCCCTTGATCCGCAGGTTCAAGTCCTGGGCGCGGCAAGTGCGGTAGACGCGGTTGCGACTCCAAGGGTGCCCTTTACTTTGCGCGGATGAAGGCTCTGTCGGACAAATCGTCTGTTGGCCGGTGTTCCCCTTTCCCCGGGCGGATTTGTCCCGCAGCTTCCGCGACGGGTATGGCCGGCGCTATGTAGCCGTTGAGCACGGCGATACGGACCCGAAGTTCCGCGACCTGGCTGCCACGCGAGCCATTGATGCGCCATTGGTTCAAGCACAATGGCGAGCGCGTGGGCACCGCGATCCGCGATGGCATCATTGCACTTGCGGGTGTCGCAAGCGACGTCGGCGGTCACCGAGCCGATCTCTTCGCCGATCGGAATCTGGCCGAGCAGATCGGGCAGCACTTGTCGTCACCAATTTGGCTCCCGGTGATCTCTCCTCTCGGCAGACTGGTTTCGCAAATCGCCTGCCGGGCAATGGACGGCCCGAACCTCCAGCGTTTCCTCATCAATCCCCAAGTGGATCTTGCGCCAACCTCTCGGGACATTCCGCTGGAATGCCCTGCCGGTCAGTGGACCCGCCGTTTAGGACGACCGTAGTTGCGGGCGTGCCACTCGCCCTCGACCTTGACGCCCGTGCTGTCCGCTGCCCGGCAGGGTCATGCGAAGCAGGATCCCGGGAGGGGATGAGCAGGTGCAGCGGGCCCTTCGACCCACGGCAGGGGATATTGACGGCCAGGGTCTTCTGACGGCGTGGCATCCCAGCTACCACGCTGGATTCACAAGATGAGTCCCTTACGGGATTTGTGCTGCAGAGCCGGTCAAGAACGTCGGCACGTTTTGGACCCCGAAGACTGGGCGCGCTCAATCGGAGCGCAGGGTCGGGACGCCGACGACCATCTTGCCGCCATGGGCCGTGCTGTCCCCGATGCGCATCACGGCTTTCCCGTTGATGCGCACCAGACTGGAGCCCCGGGACAGGCCGTCGGGCCCGGGCAGTCCCGTGCACAGACATGTGCCACCTTCCACGGCGACGGGAATTCCGTTGAACCGAACGAGGCTTTGTCCTGCATCCGTAACAGGTCCACCGATGTGAGGTTTCGGTCCGGGATCTATCTTCGGGCAGACATGGGCATGGCCCAGAAGGGAAACGGGTTTGGGCATCAGTTTCACCGGTGCAGCGGTATTGACCTGCATCCCTGAAACGTCCTCGAATTGAGGTTAGCCTTGAGGTGCCCCTGAATTTGTAGATGCCTTGCGCCCTAGCCTTGAGGCAAGCAGGCCGACGTTCGGAGCGTTCGGAGCGTTCGGAGCGTTCGGATCACCGGATGATCTCGAGTCGCGGGCCGAGGGTCGGGGCGATGGCCACGGTCTTGTCGAGAATCTCGGCAAACCACGGTTCGGGCTGCCAGGCGCCGGCGGGGACGTGCCAGCCGCGCAGGACCTCGAAACTGGTGCGCATCAGGGGATGGTCGACCGGAGCCGTCTCCAGCCCTTGCCCCGCGCGCAGACGCAGGAAGGCATGCGTCGTGATCGGCCAGAGGAAATGCGCCTGCTGGTTGATTTCCTTGCCCTCGAAGGGCGTCGTGCTCATGCCGTCGCGGTCGGTGCGCAGGGTCTGCATATGCGCGTCGCACAGCTGCGTGGCCCATTCGGCGGCCTTGACCGGGTCCGGCTCCGTCAGGCCGATGCGGGCACAGTCGCGCCAGAAACGGTCGGGCGGGACATGGAAACTCTCCCAATCGATGGTCTCGCCACGCCGCGCGGCCAGCATCTCCAGCGCGAAGACGCCGAGCTTGGCGGGCGCGCCGAAATAGCCGCCCGAGTCCGCGGGCTTGGCATAGCGTCCGGTCGCCAGCACGCGCCGCGCGATCTCCTCGGTCGCCCCCGCCAGATCGTCGCGCCCGGTGGCGACGAGCTGCAGCAGCGTCTCGCCGTAGGTGTCGAGATAGGGGGTGAGGAAGTCGGGGTTCGCGTTGAACTCCACCTCCTCCGCGGACATCATGAGGAACTTGATCCGCTGCGCCAGGTCGAGCGCGGCAGCCCGCGGCTCGCGCGATGCGAGGATCCAGTAGCCGAAGTGGTTCATCGCAGCGTTGTAGATGCTCTGTGCGATAAGAACCCCACTCAGTGGCGACATGTCGCCGTTTCCGTCCATGAAATACGCGATGTCCTCGATCGCGAGGGTCACGGAAGCCGCGCCCATTACCGGCTGGTCATAAAGGGACAGGTCGTCCCGCAGCAGGCCTTCAGGATATTCTGCCATGCGTCCTCACGTAGATATCGTCGTACCATGTATCGAAGGTCAGGTTCTCTACCATCTGGCGGTCACGATCTCGCCGACCGGTTGCCCCTGCATATCAAGCTCGACCTTGGCGTGGACCTTGGTGACGTTACCAGCTCTGGCTTGGGCTTGGAAATCCAGGACATCTCGCCGATTTGGAATGAGTTCAGCCCATGATCGTCCGCGTGTCTGATTTCGCGCAATAGCGTCGATTGCCTGCTGAATGCCTCCAATCGCGTTGTCTGCGGCTTTCACGACGTAATCCGACCTCTGCTGCGCCTCGCTCAGACTCGGGAACGGGACGTCCTGACCTGCACCCCTGAAACGTCCTCGAATTGAGGTTAGCCTTGAGGTGCCCCTGAATTTGTAGATGCCTTGCGCCCTAGCCTTGAGGCAAGCAGGCCGACGTTCGGAGCGTTCGGATCACCGGATGATCTCGAGTCGCGGGCCGAGGGTCGGGGCGATGGCCACGGTCTTGTCGAGAATCTCGGCAAACCACGGCTCGGGCTGCCAGGCGCCGACGGGGACGTGCCAGCCGCGCAGCACCTCGAAACTGGTGCGCATCAGGGGATGGTCGACCGGAGCCGTCTCCAGCCCTTGCCCCGCGCGCAGACGCAGGAAGGCATGCGTCGTGATCGGCCAGAGGAAATGCGCCTGCTGGTTGATCTCCTTGCCCTCGAAGGGCGTCGTGCTCATGCCGTCGCGGTCGGTGCGCAGGGTCTGCATATGCGCGTCGCACAGCTGCGCGGCCCATTCGGCGGCCTTGACCGGGTCCGGCTCCGTCAGGCCGATGCGGGCACAGTCGCGCCAGAAGCGGTCGGGCGGGACGTGGAAACTCTCCCAGTCGATGGTCTCGCCACGCCGCGCGGCCAGCATTTCCAGCGCGAAGACGCCGAGCTTGGCGGGCGCGCCGAAATAGCCGCCTGAGTCAGCCGGCTTGGCATAGCGTCCGGTCGCCAGCACGCGCCGCGCGATCTCCTCGGTCGCCTCCGCCAGATCGTCGCGCCCGGTGGCGACGAGCTGCAGCAGCGTCTCGCCGTAGGTGTCGAGGTAGGGGGTGAGGAAGTCGGGGTTCGCGTTGAAATCCACCTCCTCCGCGGACATCATGAGATATTTCAACCGTTGCGCCGCGTCCAACGCGATTTCGCGCGGATCCCGTTTATTCAGGATCCAATAGCCGAAATGGTTCATCAAGGCAGTGTAAACCGAACCTATACTGATGAATGCCTGAAATTCTCCATAATCTCCATTTCCATCCAGGTAATATAGAGCGGTCTCGATATCTTCCTGAGTGAACTTATCTGTCAAGGGATCGAGGTCATAAAGGGACAGGTCGTCTCTGATTGCATTTTCCGGATAGTTTGCCATTTTTTCTCCGACATGAAGATTTCGGGGTGGGAGCGGTCTGCAGTTACCAGTCGACGGTCACGATCTCGCCGACCGGTTGCCCCATTCGATCAAGCTCGACCTTAGCATGGATTTTGGTGACCTGGCGCAATTGCGCAGCCCTCATGAATTCTTTTATTTCCATCTTCTGATCGATAAGCCCTTCCCATGATCTTCCCCGGTTCATGCCAGCGTCCTTGGCCCGCTCGGCTTGCCTTATTCCGGCGAAGGCACCTTCGGCTGCTCTCTGAACATAGTCCGACCTCTGCTGCGCCTCGCTCAGACTCAGGAACGGAACGTCCGGGCCCATTTTCGATTTCACCTCGAAGGCCACCCATCTGGGAGTCGGCGGGCGCGGAGCGGTGATCTTGGCAACAAGGTCCAGGGGTTCTGTCGCAAACTTCGGTTCTTGACCGACTTGTGCTGAATGATTGACGGTCCCAAGGGGCTGGTGCATTTCGGAGGACCTTTGATGATCTCGTTCAAGGGCGCTCAGTTTCCAAAGGAGGTCATCCTTTTCGCGGTCTTCTTTTACGTCCGCTACACAGTATCATACCGGGATCTCGAAGAAATCCTCGCTGAGCGTGGTGTCGAGGTTGATCATGCGACGCTCAATCGCTGGGTCGCCAAGTACTCCCCTCTGATCGCCGCCAATGCGCGTCGCAGAAAGGCGTCGACAGATCGTTCCTGGCGGATGGACGAGACTTACATCCGGGTAAAGCGCGAGTGGGTTTACCTCTACCGGGCCGTCGATAAGTTCGGGAAGACCCTGGACTTCATGCTGTCGAAACGGCGCAACAAACCGGCCGCGACCAGATTCTTTGCGCGGGCGCTGGAGATGAACGGTCTGCCCCGCAAGATCGTCATCGACCGCAGCGGGGCCAACACTGCCGGGATCACCGCCATCAACCGAATGCTTAAGTCCTTCGGCTGCCCGATCCCAATTGAGATGATTCGGATCAAGTACCTCAACAACATGGTCGAGCAGGATCACCGTACGATCAAGAAACGAATTCGGCCGATCCTGGGGTTCAAGTCTTTCTCATCCGCCTCCGCTACACTCGAGGGGATCGAAGTCGCGGACATGATCCGCAAAGGCCAGTTGATGGCGGGACTCTGCCCGTTTGCCCAGTTCGCTGCCTTGGCAGCCTAACGGAAGAAAACTAAAGATCTTTTCTGACCAACGCCGAAGTTTGCGACAAAACCTTTTCGCATCTGGCTCTTTGGCGGGACCTGTCCCGCACACAAGTACAGGGGGCACAGACCGAAAGCGATGCTCGGCGACTCCGTTATTACCCGTTCGCAGGGCGACCCTGCGCCTTTCTGGATCTGACCAACTTGACCTTTCAACTTTCTGCATGTGTGATGATCCCATTGAATATGCTTTTTATGGATTTAGAGGATGAACGCCTTTTCTCAGGCATCCCGTCGTGGTCGGCTGACGACGGTGCTAGGCACCGATGCGCTTGTGCTGCTGCGGATGGACGGCGAAGAGACACTTTCCGGGGATTTCGAGTGGCGGGTCGAAGCACTGTCGGAAGAGGTCGGACTGGACCTCGAGGCGCTTCTGGGGACCCATGCCACGGTCGCGATCGACATGGCCGGCGGCACGCGGCATTTCGATGGCATCGTCTGCGAGGCGGCGCATGGGGGCGCTACCGAGAACGGATCTCGCTATGACGTCGTCCTGCGGCCCTGGTTGCATGTGGCGGGCCTGCGCCGGAACCAACGGATTTTTCACGACCGCACGGTGATCCAGATCGTCGAAGAGGTTCTGGGCGACTACGCCGATCTGGGCGATCCGCATCTGGAGGTCGCCGTTACGGGCGACTACCCGCAGCTGGAATACACCGTGCAATATGGCGAGAGCGACGCCGACTTCGTGCGCCGACAGCTGGAGCGGTTCGGCATCACCTGGGCCTGGCGCTTCGGCCCCGGAAACCACACCATGATGCTGGTCGACGATGTCACCACTCTGCCCCACGTGCCCGGCGGCGACCGCCCCTACCGCTCCATCGACGGGCATCACATGTCCGACGAGGAGCATTTTCGCAGTTGGTCGGGAGCGCGTCGCATCACCACCGGCGCGGTGCGACTGACGGAGTTCAACTTCAAGACCCCCCATGCCGCGCAGGAAGTCGACCGGATAGGCGACGCCGCCCATCCGAAGGGCGCCGTGGAAAGCTTCGATTGGCCGGGGGATTACCTCGATCAGGGCGAGGGACGCGGCGTGGTGCGGCGACGCACGGCCGCCGAGCGCGGGCAGGCTCCGCGCCACCGGGCCAAGGGGGACGTGGCGGGCCTTGCGGCGGGTACCTGCGTGACGGTCTCGGGCGATGACATTCCGGGTGTCACGGGGCGCTGCTTTGTGTGTCTGTCGGCGCGCCATACGTTCCGCGCGCAGGCTTACGGCACGGGCGACGCGCAGGGCGACGAGAGGGCCTATGACGGGTCCTATGTCCTGATGCCCGACGATGCGCCGCTGACCCCCGAACGCCGCACCCCGGCCCCCCGGATCGCCGGGCCCGAGACGGCAGTGGTCGTGGGCGAGGGCGAGATCGACTGCGACGAGCACGGCCGGATCCTGGTGCGGTTCCACTGGGACCTGGCGGGCGCGCACTCCATGCGCTGCCGCGTCAGCCAGAACTGGGCGAGCAAGGGCTGGGGCGGCATGGTCATCCCCCGCATCGGCATGGAAGTCATCGTCGAACACCTCCGCGGCGACCCCGACAAACCCATCGTGACGGGGTGCGTGTATAACGGGGCGAATAGGCCGCCCTATGAACTGCCCAAGCACAAGACGAAATCGACCTTCAGGTCCGATACGCATCAGGGCGACGGCTTCAACGAGTTTACCTTCGAAGACGAGAAGGACAAGGAGGAGATATACCTCCATGCGGAACGAAACCATCGCACCGAAATCGGAAACGACGAGAGTCACCACATCGGTCATAACCGCAGCAAGGTTGTGGGAAACGACCAGAAGGAGCGGGTCGGACGAAACAAGCAAACGGATGTTGGACAGGACCATGTCGAGACGATCGGCCGCGACGAGAAAAGGACCATTCGGCGCAATTCCGAACGCCAGGTAGACAAGGACAGCTTTGACTATGTGAACAACCATCGGATCGAGGCGACCTTTGCCAATCACCAGGAGGAAGTCGGTGCGCACCACTACATGAAAGTCGAGGGCAACTCGGAGGTCGTCGTCGGCCAGAAACTGTTCCAGCGTTCTCAAATTCAGGTGTTGCATGCAAAAGACAAGTTTATCATCGGCGGTCCCGGCGGCACGATCGAGATCAATGCAACCGGCGTCATCATCCGCGCCCCCCTGATCCAGCTCAAAGGGTCTGTTCAGATGAGTTCCGGTGCTCCAGACCAGATCAGGAGTCTCGAGAGCGCGGTCAATGAAGGCCTTGATCTGGCGGAAGTCTGCATTCGGAAACTCAAGGATGAATAGTGCCGGATCGCCTTCTTACGTCGGCGCCCGGGCAAGGCTGACAAGTCCGGCGACGCGGGTGCCGATCACGGGTGATCGAAAGGTGGCGCTCAGGCCATTGCTTTTCGGTCCACTGCCTGACGCGAAGGCCGGTCGGACCGCCTTGCGCGGACCATCGACAGAGACCCAGCTCCATACATACATTCTTGTCGAAGCCGCCCGCCGCCCGGATATCGAAGTCGTTCTTGAGGGGTTCGGAGTCGATTACGTGCCGCTGTATCAGGGAAAGGCCGCAGAGGAGTTCGCCCGGCACGGGCCCTATCTGGCGCTCATACCTGAAGACAATCGCGCAATGACGTGGCTGATCGATGAGGGCTGGACAAGCGGTTGGGGTGTCTGGCTTCGCAGCGAACTGGACCTGTCGCGTTTGCGCACTCACTTCCGGAAATTCACGCAACTCTATGATCCGGAATCCGAAACCTGGTTCATCTTCCGCTTTTATGCGCCAGAGACTCTGCGCCGTGTCATACCGGCACTGCCCCCGGCTGATTTCACCGCGTTCACCCAGAATATCGCCGCGTTCGTTGTTCCGAGCGGATCCGGCACGGAGGCCGTGTTGGTCTGATGCGTCTGACGGCCGAAACTCTCGACCAGTTAAAAGCCGGTCGGTTCGAGGATTTTCTCGACGATGGCGCCGCGCAGTTGCGACAGCGCTTCCCCACGCGATTTTACGGTTTCGAAGATGACGCAGCCCTGGATGCTGGGCGAAACGTGGTCGGGTTCAGTTTTGAGACAGTGTGTGCGTTGGGTCGCCGCAGCGGTCTTTTGGCGATGCGTATCGCCTTCCTGAGGACCGCGTTCGGGTTCGGCGTTCTGGACGACGTTCGCTGGTCGCGCGCGCGTCAACTGGTCGACGCGCAGGTGACGGCTGCGACGATAAAGCCGAACACGTCTATCGGGACCTACCTGACAGAGACCAGACGTGTCTGGGATCGGCCTGCATTTGCACGGGGCGCACAGGCCCGGCGCTTGCTTCTGGACATGGATCGCGGGCCGACGTGGGACGCCGTGCTTCTGCATCTTGAACGGTCCCACGAGGAGGTCGGAAGTTATGTATCAGAGCCGACGCTGCGGGAGTTCATCAACCAATCCTATGTCGACGCGACGATGTTGGGACTGAAGGACGAGATGGCGCTGTATCTGCATGTTCTAGCGGCCGACGCGCTTGGACGGCATTTCTTTGACGATCCGTTGTTGCCAGACTGGGGCACGCTCTACCGCACCGGAAACGAACGCCAGATCGTCACCGCCTTGCAAGATGCCCTGAGCCCTAAGGAGCCCTGATCATGGAGCCGATGGAGCCAACCAATGTGGCCGACAGCGATCCGGGGGATTGCCCGACCGGGACCTGCGGGACCGACACCTATGCCGTCTACGATCCGCGTGACGAGATGGGGCCGATGGACATCTCGCTCGGCCTGCCGGACCCGGCCACCGCCCTGACGATCGAGCAGATCGTTGCGATGAACGGCGACAGCTTTACCAAATTCTGGCTGCGGTTCATGGATGCCTTCGAGAACCTCTATGGCAAGGAGGAGCGGCTAAAGACCGCCGCTCTTTTCTATCCCGGCGAGGGGCGGGCAGGACATTATGAAATCCGGTTCAATCCCGTAGGTGTGGGCTACTCCGCCTCCTACGGCTGGACCGATCATGTTTCGAGCAATCCCTGGCCGGGAGAGAGCTACGAGCCTGCGATATTCGCCACGAATCTGGGAAACATTTTCCGCGATGTCGATATCATTGATTTTTCGGCGAGCGTTGATCCCAATTCGCTCAGCGATGACGAGTTGATGAAGCTCGCGCAGCGACTGAAGCAGGCGTTGCAGATCGAACAGGATTTCGCGGCCTGGGGACGCATCGCTTTCGACGTGGCTGTCGGTGCGCTGACAGTCCTTGCGCTCGTGTCCGGCGTAGGGGCGGTTGTCGCAGCAACTTCGATTGCGTTGCGCGCGGCTGCGATACTCGTCCTCGCTCTCGAAATTTCGGACGGAGTCGCGGTCGGGACGGGGTACCTCGGCTACAATCAGGGCCAGGGTGTCAATCCGCTTGAAGAGGCTGCCGCGTTTCTCGGTGGTACACTCGACGATGAGAATGGCGAAAAGGCCGCGCGCACGGCGTACAGCGTCCTCAACATCGCCGTCGGCCTCAAAGGCAAGTGGCGTGCGCTCTCGATTGTTCCGGTCGGACTGAATTACGGACCCGGAGGTGGCCTGATGGGGCCTGCTGACGCGACGGTCGTCGAGGACTTTACTAGGGCGGGCGGCTGAGCATGGCACCTTACAACAAGTTGCGCGGCGGCACGATTGTCAATCTCGTGGGCGAACTCAAGCGACTGGGGTTCAAGTTCGAGTTCCAGAAATACCCGGAAATGCGCAACAAGTGGAAGGTCGTCTTCGAGTGTCCAGCGGGGTCGAAGGCCAACTTCTCGACTGTCATCGGCTCCAACGACGAGATGCTCAAGATCTCGGACGCCCTGCGGATGGGCGGCAAGACATTCCTGTTCAACCTGTCGGTCGCCGTCGGCCGCTTCGGTGAAAACGCGATGTTGGCGGCCGTGCGCGCAGGCCGGATAAATCACACTTTTCGAGTCGGTGGTCAAAGCTTCAACCTGCGCAACATGACCCTGTCCGCCCCGCTCCAGTTGCAGAACACCTCGGGCAACGGGCTGGACCTTGTTGCCAAGATCACCGCTCCGCGCCCGCCGGCACCCAGATGGGTGGCCTTCGAGGTGAAATCGAAAATGGGCCCGGACGTTCCGTTCCCGAGTCTGAGCGAGGCGCAGCAGAGGTCGGACTATGTTCAGAGAGCAGCCGAAGGTGCCTTCGCCGGGATTGAGCAAGCGCAACGTGCTATCCGGCGCAATCAGACGAGGGGCCGATCTTGGGAGGATCTGATCCCGCAAAAGGCCGAGGTTGAAGAATTCAGAGATGCAGCTCAGGATTCGGAAGTTATAAAAATTCATGCAAAAGTGGAACTTGACCGAATGGGGCAACCGGTCGGCGAGATCGAACTCGTGGCTTGGTAAGCCCGCGTTATGGGACAGCGGAGATATGGAGACGAAATGGCCGACTACCCCGAAGGTACGTTGAGAGAGGATTTGGCTCTCTACGATCTCGATCCAGAAGAAGATTTCCTGGTGGAGGAGGCGATCGAGAGGATCCTTCGCGTATTGGACGACCCAGGCGATTATGGACCTCTGCGCGGTCTGTCGCGCGGTCAATCAATTTATATTCCCGCACTTGGTCACTTCGGCTACTGGATCCTCGCATCGCGCGAGCCGCGGGCTGCCGCGCTCGACCTGGCGCAGCGGATCAAGTTCCTCATGATGTCCGCGGAGGA
>NZ_FORA01000007.1 GCF_900113875.1 Jannaschia pohangensis
GTCGCCAAGCTCGGCCAGGCCGACAATGGCGTGACCGTCTCGACCCGCTCGGGCACTTCGGGCCTCGCCTACGACATCTTCAACGCCGACCAGGACAGCCCCTCCGACCTGCGCGGCCTGAACGGCGCCACGTCCTTCTCGGGCCAACCCACTGTCGGCGCTGACATTTTCGCCCAGATCAAGGCCGCAAGCGCCGAAGACAAATGATCTAGACGACCCCGCATCCCGCCAATCTCTCTCCCCCGAGGTGCGTTGCGGCACGGACACCCCCCGGTTCAGCGAAAGCTGCCGGGGGGTGTTCTTTTGTCAGCTGTGTGTCTTGCGCGGACCGGGCAGTCCGGACATGGGCAGGATACCGCAAGGATTTGACGCATCAGGCGAAATCGCCAGCGGCGTATCGGGCGAGATGCCGGATTCCTCGATGAACTGGCCGTTGACGCAGACATCCTGCGCCCGGTTGCCGCCGTTGAAGCCGAACCCCGGATTGCCGCAGTCGTCGGCGAAGCCGTTGGCGTTCCACTCCTGATAGGTGCCTTCGGCCGGATAGCCGCCCATGGCGAAGGCCAATGCCCGGGCGTCGAAGCGGAGGGTGAAGGACGTCTCGGGCGTGCGGTCCTTGAGCGACCATTCCCCGAGCCAGACATCTTCCAGCCAGCCGGTGATGCCGAAGCCGTCCACATCGTCTTCGGTCACGATGCTGTCCGCCAGGGTGTCGGGATAGGAGATGTAGCCTTCGATCCGGTAGCCGTTCGCACCCAACCAGCAGAACGAATGCGTGACTGCCTGTGCCGGCGAGGCCAGGGCCAGGACAAGGGCCGCCGCGCGGATCATCCGTTTTCCCTCAGGATACTGCCTGCAAGATAGAGCGAGCCGCAGATCAGGATACGGGCATCCGGGTCGGTCGCTGTGATCGTCGCGATGGCCGATGCCACGCTGTCCGCCGTGGTGGCCGCGATACCCGCGCGGGCAGCGGCGGCAACGGTGTCGGCGGCGCTCAGGGTGTTCGCTTCGCCCGGGATGGAGACGCCTTGAAACGAGGCCGCGTGGCGAGCCAGAGGTGTCATGTAGCCGGTCGCATCCTTGGTATTGAGCATTCCGCAGATCAGGTGCAGCGGCTTCGGTGGCAGACGGTCCAGCACCTCGGCCAGGGCAAGGCCTGCGGCGGGGTTATGGCCGCCGTCCAGCCACAGCTCGGCCCGACCTGCGGCCTGAACCAGCGGGCCGGTCTTCAGCCGCTGCATCCGTGCGGGCCAGACGGCGCGGGTCATTGCGGCATCGGCGGCCCCGGGCCGTTTCAGGGCGCGCAGGGCGGCGATCACCATGCCGGCATTCTGAGCCTGATGCGCGCCGATGAGGCGCGGCAGGGGCAGGTCCATCAGCCCGCCCTCGTCCTCGAAGACCAGTCGCCCGTTCTCCTCGGTGACGTGCCAGTGCTGGCCGTGAACCTGCAACGGGGCGCCCATGCGGGCCGCGCGATACTCGATCACCTCGAGGGCGCGCTCTTCCTGCGGGCCGACGATGCAGGGGGTTCCGGGCTTGATGATCCCGGCCTTCTCGCCCGCGATGGCCTCGATCGTATTGCCGAGGAAGGCCTCGTGGTCCATCGAGACGGGCGTGATGATCGTCAGGGCCGGGTCGATGACGTTGGTCGCATCCAGCCGCCCGCCCAGCCCGACTTCCAGCAGGGTCCAGTCGGCGGGCACGCGGGAAAAGGCCAGGAAGGCGGCACAGGTCGTGATCTCGAAGAAGGTGATCGGGGCCTCGCCGTTGGCGCGTTCGCACTCCTCCAGCAGGCGGGCCAGGTCGTCTTCGGCGATCAGATCGCCCGCGACGCGGATGCGTTCGTGAAAGCGCGCGAGATGCGGGGAGGTATAGATGTGAACCACCTCGCCCGCGCCCTCCAGCCCGGCGCGCAGCATCGCCACCGTCGACCCCTTGCCATTGGTGCCGGCCACATGGATCACCGGCGGAATGCGACGTTCCGGGTGACCCAGGGCCGCAAGCAGGTGATGCACCCGATCGAGGACGAGGTCGATCACCTTGGGATGAAGCGACATCAACCGGCTGAGGATGACATCCGAACCTTGGGTCATCCCTTGGCGGTCTCGGTCGCAGGGGGCGTGGCGGCCGTCTCGGGGGCGGGATCGGCGGCGGGGGCCTCTTCGGGCAACGGTTGCGGCAGGTCGCCATGGACCACGGGACTTTGCCCCGTCAACATCCGCAGGATCGTGGCCAACTCGTCACGCAACTGGCCGCGCGGAGTCACGCGGTCGAGCATGCCGTGATCGAGCAGGTATTCGGCCCGCTGGAACCCTTCGGGCAACGTCTCGCGGATGGTCTGTTCGATGACACGGGGGCCGGCAAAACAGATCAGCGCATTCGGCTCGGCGATATGGACATCCCCGAGCATCGCATAGGAAGCGGTGACGCCACCCGTCGTCGGATGGGTCAGGACCACCACATAGGGCAGGCCGGCCTCCTTGAGCATCTCGATCGCGACGGTCGTGCGGGGCATCTGCATCAGGCTGAGGATGCCTTCCTGCATTCGCGCGCCGCCCGCCGCGGAAAACAGGACCAGCGGGCGTTTCAGGGCGACGGCGCGTTCGGCGGCGGCGATGATGGCGTTGCCGACATACATGCCCATGGACCCGGCCATGAAGCCGAAATCCTGAGCGGCGGCGACGATGGGCGTGCGGTGCATCTCGCCCTCGGCCACCAGCATCGCCTCGGCCTCGTTCGCGGCCTTCTGGGCGGCGCGCAGGCGTTCGGGATATTTCTTCTGGTCGCGGAACTTCAGCGGGTCTTCGATGGGTTTCGGCACCGCCACTTCGGTAAAGATGCCGCCATCGAACAGCGCCTCGAACCGTTCGCGCGGCGCGATGTGCATGTGATGGCCACAGCTGGAGCAAACGCGCAGGTTGTCGGCCAATTCGCGGTGGAACAGCATCGTTCCGCAGTCGTCGCACTTCGTCCAGAGGTTCTCGGGCACTTCGCGACGCGAGAAGAGCGAGTTGATCTTGGGCCGGACGTAGTTCGAAATCCAGTTCATGGTGTTTCCCTGCGCGTGTTCTGGCCGAGATAGCCATGGGGCGGCGGGATTGCAATTGCGGGGGTGCGCCGGGTCATTCCGGATACCCCCGCCGTGCCAGCCACAATCGCAGCAGCGCCCAGAGGGTGATTTGCGACAGCAGGATCATGGCAAGGTCGGTCCAGCCGAACACCGGATCCCAGGGCGCGAAAGGCAAGAGGTAGAGCGACAGCCCCGTCAGATCGCCCGCCATCGACACGATGAACATCGCATAGAGGTTGTTGGCGAAATGCCAGGCCCAGGCCGGCCCAATCGACCCGGTGACCCGCGTCAGATCAGCCGCAAAGAGGCCTGAGAGAAGGATGGACACGAACCAGAGCCCGTCATTGTCGGCCCAGGTCCCGAATTCCAGAAGATGCAACAGGTCCACATGGGCCGCCGCAAACAGAAGCGAGGGGGCACCCATCCAGACCACCGGGCTTTGAAAGCGGGCGGCCAATTGGGATTGCAGGTAGCCGCGATAGAACAGCTCCTCTGCCCCGGTCTGTAACAGGAGGGCCGGCAGGATCAGCGGCGTCCAGGCCAGGACAAGCGCCAGCGGGCGATGCGCCGCGATCCCGTCGGTGTCGAAGAGCAACAGCTCCATCAGGGCCATCGACGCAAGGGTCAGCCCGAAGATGGGGATGAAGCACAGAAGCGGTTCTGGCCCCAGAAGGGACGACAGCGGGCGGTCATGGAGGAGCCGGGCCACAAGCGCCGTGCCCGCAACCAGCGAGATGAAAGACGCGAGGATCACGATCACGCCAAGCGGCGTTGTCCCGATGGTCCAGCGTCCGTCGAGCGGGGGAGCCTCGAACTCCATGATGGTCAGCACCGTGAAGAGACCGCCAAGATTGAACGCCGCCTCGACCAGCAGGAAGCCCAGGATCACGCGCCAGACCTGGGGGTATGTGCGGGCCGAGGCGATGAAGACCTCGAAGGCGCGCGTGCGCAGATGCGGGATCAAGTCGCGTGTGTCTGGCGCGACCACCAGAATCGGATCAGGGCCCAGGCCAGCAGCAGAAAGCCCATGTCGAGGAGCATCAGCGGCCCCAGTGTCGGATCATCCGGCGACGTGGTGAGGCGATAGAGGGCAAGCCCGCCAAGCGGTCCTTCGCTGCCCACGATGAGAAGGCCCGCGCAATTGTTGGCGAAATGCAGGCCCCAGGCCGCGCCAAGCCCGCCGGTCACCCGAGTCAGGTCGGCGGCGATCAGGCCGACGACCGTGATGATGCCGACGACATAGAAGGTGTTGGCCCCGAACTGGCCGGGCTGGAAATGCAACGCCCCGAACAGGACACTGGGCAGAACCATCCAGACGATCGGGCTGCGGAAACGGGCGGCCAGTTGCGTCTGAAGATAGCCGCGAAAGGCCAGCTCTTCCGCCCCGGTTTGCAGCAGGAGGCCGATCAGGGCGAGCGGCAGGAAGGTCAGGAAGACGTCCCGTGGCGTATTTTCGACCACGGCCAGGGATGTGGGGATCAGCGCGCCGAGCAGATTGACCGCGACGACGGCGCCCGCCCCGACCACGAAGGGCATCAGCTGTCGCCGCCCGATCAGGGATGCCGCCTTGCGGCCATGGATGTAGCCGGCGGCGATAGTGCCAAGTGCCATGCCCGTAAAGGTGAACAGCGTCAGCAAGGTGCCCGTGGGCGAGCTGCCCGCGACGAAGCGGGACATCCAGGCCTCCATTTCGCCGAAGCCGATCATCAGACCAAGGGCCAGGAAGGCCCCGACCGTGCTGATGATCCAGCACACCAATATGACCAGCAGACCGACGAGAATGCGCCAGATCTGGGGTCGCCTGGTCGCCGGTGCGACGAAGCGTTCGAATTCTGGGGTCCACATGCCCGATACCCTCTGCCTGTTTTCGCAGGACCCTAGACGCAGGTGGCAATCCCGACAACTGTGCTTGTCCCGTCTGGGTCGGGGGTCTATCCCCGTGCCAAACAGCGATGAAGGAAGACCGCCATGGCGAAGGCCCACACCGACAAGACCAACCTGCCCAGCCGTCACGTGACCGAAGGTCCGGAACGCGCACCGCACCGGTCGTATTTCTATGCCATGGGCCTGGGCGATGACGAGATTCACCAGCCCTGGGTCGGGGTCGCCACCTGCTGGAACGAGGCCGCGCCCTGCAACATCGCGCTGAACCGCCAGGCGCAGGCCGTCAAGCTCGGCGTAAAGCAGGGCAACGGCACCCCCCGCGAATTCACCACGATCACCGTGACCGACGGCATCGCCATGGGACATGAGGGGATGCGGTCGTCGCTGGCCTCGCGCGATGCGATTGCCGACACGGTCGAGCTGACGATGCGCGGGCATTGCTATGATGCGCTGGTGGGGCTTGCGGGCTGTGACAAGTCGCTGCCGGGCATGATGATGGCGATGGTGCGGCTCAACACGCCGTCGGTCTTCATCTATGGCGGGTCGATCCTGCCGGGGCGTCTGAACGGCAAGGACGTGACGGTGCAGGACGTCTTCGAAGCCGTGGGCCAGCATCAGGCCGGCAACATGTCGGACGCAGAGCTGGAAATCCTGGAGCGGGTCGCCTGTCCGTCCGCCGGGGCCTGCGGCGGTCAGTTCACGGCCAATACCATGGCCTGCGTCTCCGAGGCGATCGGCCTCGCGCTGCCCAATTCGTCCGGTGCCCCCGCTCCCTATGAAAGCCGCGACCAGTACTCCATCGCCTCGGGTCTGGCGGTGATGAACCTGCTGGAAAAGAACATCCGGGCCCGCGATGTCGTGACGCGAAAGTCGCTCGAGAATGCGGCCCGTGTCGTGGCCTGCACCGGCGGGTCGACCAACGCCGGTCTGCACCTGCCTGCCATCGCCCACGAGGCGGGGATCGAGTTCACGCTTCAGGACGTCTGCGACATCTTCCGCGACACGCCCTATTTTGTCGACCTGAAGCCCGGGGGGCAATACGTCGCCAAGGACCTCTATGAGGCGGGCGGCGTGCCAATCGTCATGAAGGAGCTGCGCAAGGCCGGTCTGATCCACGAGGATTGCATGACCGCCACCGGCAAGACCATGGGCGAAGTCATCGACGAGACGCGGGGCGAGGCCGACGGCAAGGTGATCTATCCCGTCGAGACGCCGATCACCAAGACCGGCGGCGTTGTCGGCCTGATCGGCAACCTGGCCCCCGAGGGTGCCATCGTGAAAGTGGCGGGCATGGAGGCGCAGCACCAGATCTTCACCGGCCCCGCCCGCTGTTTCGAGAGCGAGGAAGAGGCCTTCGCCGCCGTCAAGGCGCGCCAGTACAAGGAAGGCGAAGTGATCGTCATCCGCAATGAAGGCCCCGCGGGCGGCCCCGGCATGCGCGAGATGCTGGCCACCACCGCCGCCCTGTCGGGTCAGGGCATGGGCAAGAAGGTCGCGCTCATCACCGATGGCCGCTTTTCGGGGGCGACGCGCGGGTTCTGCGTCGGTCACGTCGGGCCGGAAGCGGCCCATGGCGGCCCGATCGCGCTGTTGCGGAATGGCGATGTCATCACGCTCAACGCCATCGAAGGCACGATCAGCGTCGCGCTCAGCGACGAAGAGCTGATGGAGCGGAAGGCCGAGTGGAAAGGGCCGAAGCCCACGATCTATGCCTCGGGCGCGCTGTGGAAATATGCGCAACTTGTCGGGTCTGCCAAATACGGCGCCTGCACCCATCCCGGCGCCGCCGCCGAGCAGCACATCTATATGGATCTCTGACCGGCCATGGCCGACCGCCGCCTTCCCGGGCTGATCGAAAGCCTCCAGTCCCGGCGCGCGCTGCGCCGCTGGCAGGAGGCCGTCGACGCCGGTGAGGGTCTTGATACGGTGACGCTCGCCCGGCTTGCGCCACGCCTGCGCGACATGGTCGGCCTGACGGGTCGCCTGGCCGAGGAAGCGGACCGTCGGTTGATCGGGCGGCAGATCGGGCAGGCCGGCATCGACCGTCCAGCGCAATGCGACTGGGCCTGGCGTCCGCGTCCCTGGGCCGCAGCGCTGACGCCCACGGCTGTGGCGGGCGCGGTTGGCGGAACGAAGCTGGCCGAGGGTGTCACGCTGTTCCACGATTGTCCGCTGGCCGAGATTTCGCTGCGCCAGTCCCGCGCGACGACCCCCAAGGCCAAGGCCCCGTTTCACCTGACGCTGGATGCGCTCGGCTTCGAGGGGTCGTTCCTGTCCCTGGCGCTCGACTTGCCGGAAGAGGGGGCCACGGGCCTTCGTCCGTCGCATATCGTGGGCATCGACCTTCGCGTCTGGATGGAACATCCCGCCGAGATCTTTGTCCGGCTCAACATCAAGCAGGGACCGAACACCGAACAATTGGTGAGCGAGTTGCGGCCCGGTGACCGGCCCGACAGCCCGCTCAGCGCCGATTTCGACCTGGGGTTTCACGACATCAACCCGGCGAAGGTCGAAAAGGCCTGGATCGATCTGATCTTCGAGCGTCCCGAGATGAACCTGGTGCGGATCGACGATCTGACCCTGACGCGCCGCCCGCGCGCCGACATCTGAGACCGAGGAACGAGACGATGGCCTGGACCTTGCATCGCACCGAAATCACCGGCGGCCTGTATCGCGGTCTTCTCGTGGGAAGCGGCGCGCCGCCGGACCTTGAGATGGCGCTCGACGGACAGGTGATCGGGCCCATGACTGCGGCGAAGCTTGATCACGGCTGGCAGATCGAAGGCGAGATGGGGACCGGCCCCTTGACTGACGGGTCGCGAACGGTCGTCGTGCGGACCGTGTCAGGCGACATTCTGGACAGTGTCACGATTGTCACCGGATTGTCCGCGCCCGAGGATCTGCGGGCCGAGCTGTCCGTGTTGCGGGCCGAAATATCCTTGCTAAAGGCCGCAATTCGCCGCCTGAATCGCACCTGATCGAGCGAAAATTAACTATTTAACAAATGCTTAATACATTTGTTTCGCTGTTTCCTGCCCCTGTTTAATCCCGAAACCATCCCGAGATTGGCCGTAGTTCGGCACGGTCTCGCCGCATTCCTCCGACAAACCTAGGTTCAAGTTTTTCTAACGCCAAGGGTCTGCCGAACATGGATCGTCTGTCTGAAATGGAAGCCTTCGCCACGGTCGTCGACCAGGGCGGCTTCACCGATGCCGCCAAGAAATTGGGCATCTCCAAATCTGCCGTTTCCAAGCATGTTTCCTCACTCGAGACGCGCCTTGGGGCACGGCTTCTCAACCGAACGACCCGTCGAGTCAGCCCGACCGAAATCGGTCTGGCCTACTACGACCGCGCCCGCCGCGTTCTCAACGATGCGGGTGAGGCCGATGCGCTGGTCACCTCCATGCAGAGCGCGCCGTCGGGCATCCTTCGCGTCTCGGTCGCGACGGACTTCGGGGTCAACCACCTCTCTCCGATCCTGGGGACGTTCCTGCATGAGTATCCGGAAATCACGGTGAACATGCTGCTCGACAACCGCTATGTCGAACTGATCTCCGAAGGGTTCGATCTTGCGGTTCGCATCGGCGAATTGGAAGACAGCTCCCTGCGGGCCCGCAAGCTGGCGGAAACGCACAAGCAGATGATCGTCTCTCCCGCCTATCTGGAGGAATACGGTCGCCCGCAGCGCATCGACGACCTCAACGAGCACAAGTTGCTGCATTATTCGAACCAGGCGACTGGCTCTGTCTGGAAGCTGACGGCCCCTTCGGGCGAAAAGCGTCAGGTTCGTTCGGCCGGCTGGTTGACGGTGAATGACGGGCAAAGCCTTCTCAACGCCGCCGTCAATGGCCTGGGCATCGCGTTCCTGCCCGACTTCCTCTACGCAGAGGCGATGAAAGAGGGCAAACTTGTCCCCGCGATCGAGGGTATGGCCCCGGAGACCCAGGGCAT
The DNA here is from genome assembly GCF_900113875.1 of Jannaschia pohangensis. Classification (GTDB taxonomy): domain Bacteria; phylum Pseudomonadota; class Alphaproteobacteria; order Rhodobacterales; family Rhodobacteraceae; genus Jannaschia; species Jannaschia pohangensis. Next base: position 8,906 of record NZ_FORA01000007.1, read on the forward strand.
CTATGCGGTCTATCCGCCGGGCCGCTACACCCAACCCAAGGTCCGCGCCTTCATCGACTTTCTCGTCGACAGCTTCCGCGAAAAGGGCCCCGGTATCTGGTGACCTCGGACGCGACGGCCATCGCTGGCCGACCACCATTCTTGCGGCGGGCCCCTTCACAGGGCCCGCCGATTTCGGTTCTGCCGCAAGATGTGCGTTGAGAGCAAAGGCCTGCGATACCCTGTCCAATCGGGCATCTCGGCGGACCCGCACGACGTCCCGGAAAATCACCTTACCGCATCTGCGAATACGGCGTCGTCAGAATGACGGGCGTTCCCCAGGAAGCCCTTGGTACCCGACGGCAAGATGGGGTTCGGGACAACGTGGCGATCCGGGCGGAGGCGGCGAAGGGGACTTTGATCGGAACCCCGAAGAACACTTTTCATTGCCTCGGGCAGGAGGGGCGCCTGACGACGGGCCCTTCCCGGCGAAGAACTCAGGCAGCAGTCGAGGTCGGCGCGGCGTTCGCGACGTCGGATCGGCACTGTTCGTCCTGACCGGTCCGATGGTGGCGTCCCGCGAAGGACGACACGATGGCAGCCAGGGATTGCGCCTCTGCTTCGAGCGAGCGGCTGGCGCGCGCGGTTTCCTCGAACATCGTTGCGTAGGACTGAGTTGCCCGGTCGAGCTCGTTTGTGGTCGCCGTGATCTCGGAGATCGTCCGGGCCTGCTGCGAGGCGGCCATGGCAATCTCCGAGACGCCGCGCACCACACCGTCGACCGCTTCGGAAATCTTGGCCAGGGACGCCCCCGTTTCATCGACGAGATTTCCACCTTTCTCGACTTGCAGCGCGCTCTCCGCGATCAGGCCGGAAATGCTTTTGGCGGCTTCCGCAGACCGCGCGGCAAGGCTGCGGACCTCTGTTGCGACGACGGCGAAGCCTTTCCCGGCCTCGCCGGCACGGGCCGCCTCGACACCCGCATTCAAGGCCAGAAGATTGGTCTGGAAGGCGATGTCGTCGATCAGGCCGGTGATCTTGGAAATCTCGGAAGACGCCTTCCGAATGCCGTCCATGGCGTCCACGGTGCTGGTGACGACCTTGATGCTTTCATCGACGTGCTTTTTCATGTGACCGACCTCGTCGCTCACTTCTCCGGCGGTCGTTGCGGCAGATTTGACCGATGCCGACAGTTCTTCGGTCGCGGCGGCGGTCTCTTCCAGGGCGGCTGCGTTTTTCTCGGTCCGCTTGGCGAGTTCGGAAGACGACGACGCCAACTCTTTCGTCCAGGAATTGATCGTGTCGCTCCCCTGGTCGATCTGTCCGATGATGGAGGCGAGGGTTTCGGTCGTCAAATTCATCGTGGTCGCGATTTCTTTGAAAATACCCGAGTATTCCCCGTCCATTCGCTTGTTCAGGTTTCCGCCGGACATCGCGCACAAGGCCGCGCGGACGTCCAATAGACCCTGGTTTGCAACTTCACCGATCCGGTTCACGCCGATGCAGAGATGTGCCAACGGCCCCTCCTGCTCCTCTTCGGGCAAACGCTGCGTGAAATCGCCTTGGGCGCAGGCATCGACCACCTTTGCGACCATTGCGACGACATCGCGTTCACGAAGCCGCTGTGCCTCCTGATCGCTCCGCGCGCGCTCTTCTGAGTCGGCCTTTTGCTGTCGCGCCAACTCCTGAGCATTTGCGATTTCAAGGCGGGCCGTGTCGCGCGCCTGCTGCGCGGCTTTCTCTTGCGCCAGGATCTCCTGATGGAACTTTTCGAACGCCACGGCGACATCGGCCACTTCTTCGTAATTGTTCTTGAGCACGTCGATCCGCGCATTGCCCTCGGCCAGGTTGGCGATGACGTTCACCGTGTCGCGCCACGGTTGTACAATCCTTTTCGAAAGCCGGGTGGCCAGCGCGAAGAAAACGAGCATCGTCCCCATGACGGCGAGGATTGAAAGGATCAGCACCGCGTTGGAATAGAATTCAGCGGTATCGCGCGTTTCAACGATATCGGTTTTGACGATATCCTTCACATTCTCGAAAAACGGCTCGGCCTGCGCGAAGGCGGAGGACACCTCGCGGCGGGCCTCGGTTTCGGCGACATGGACAGATGCGTATTCGTTGAATGCCGCCTGGTACTCCCGGATCAGCCCGAGTGTCTCGAGCTGCGTCGACCGTGACGGATATGCCGTTGCGGGGAAGGCCTGGAATTCGGCGATGCGGGTGTTGAACCGGTCGACGTAGTCCTGTTCGCCGCGCAGGATGAAGTCTTTCTCATGACGGCGCATCATGAGCATTTTGACCTGCAATTCGGCGTTCGCGAAGCCGTTCAGGGAGGTTTCGACGGTCTTTACGGCCGTCCGGAGCGTGCCTTCCAGCCCGCTGTCCTCATCGAGGCCAAGGATCACGTTCGTCTCGGTCAGTCTGGCGAATGCCGCAATGTACTGATCGACCGAAGCGCGCAGCCCCGCGATATCCTGATCCAACGCGGATCCAAGAGGCGCGGCGGCAAGGCCCTCTATCCGGTCGATCTGCTCGATCATTCGCGTGGTGATCTCGGCATGGCGGTCGATGTAGTCCTGATCCTTGCGGAGCAGGAAATCCTTTTCGGCGCGACGGGCCATCAGGAAGTCGATCTCGAACTCATAGATGGAATCCAGCAATTGGTTCTCTTGCGTCAGAGTCCGGTTCACGCTTGTCTCGACCAGCTGCTTGCCGACGAAGACAACGCAAACGGCCGCAAGGGCGGCAAGGCCGATCCAGACGAGTTTCCGAATATCCCGGTGGATCGATCGTGCTTTCACGGCCATGCGCTCCTCGTTCCGGCAGGTTGTGGGTCCCAGGAACGGAGCAGCCCGAAAGGCCCGCCGAGCATGACCGCACTGCCCGATGGCTCAGGTACCAAGCTGGTCTTAAGATTCGGTGTATTGCGAGACTCGGACGCGGATGTCGGCAGCCTACTCGGTCGACGTGATCACGGCTTCGACCCGGCGGTTTGTCTCGCGACCTTCGGGCGTATCGTTCCGGGTGATCGGGGCGAAAAAACCAACGCCATGCGTTTCAACCCGATTGGCGGCAATCCCGTAGCGCTCGATCAGCAGGGTGCGCGCGCTTTGGGCGCGGCGACGCGAAATCGCCATGTTGCCTTCGGCCCCGCCTTCGGCATCGGTGTGGCCGACCAAGGCGATAGTCGTCTCGGGGTTTGCCGTCAGGAACTCCGCCAAGGCGGCCAGCGATGGATAGCTGTCGGCGCTGAGATCGGTGGAGCCGGTCTCGAACACCAGATCGGCCAGCACCGCGCGACCCGTCGCCCGCAAGGCTTCGGCCAGGTCGCCCTGGGGTTGACGTGCGGGCGGCGGCACCGGTGCGGACGCGCTTTTGACCGTCGTCTCCACCTCGGCCTCAGGGTCGACCAGCGTCGTCTGGATATATCCCAGATCGCCGGACCGGCTGACCAGAAGGGTCGTCCAGGCGTCACTCTTGCGGGCGGCGAGATAGCGGAAATCGGACAGGTCCACGAACATCTCGGGGGCGGGGGTCACGTCGATCTCGAACCGGAAATCGAAACCGCCGCAGGCCCGTGTCGCGCAGGAAAAGATGATGGCCCACCCATCGGCTTCCAACTGGTCGCGAAGCGGCGCCAGAAGGTCGAGCGTGCCCTGCGGGATCGGCACCTGCCAGACCTGCCGCGTGACGGCCCCTTCGGCTGTGACCGACGGCAGGCTGTCCCGGAACGGTCCGGTGGCGACGCGGTGACTGGCCAGCGCGCGGGTTTCGGTGAAGGTCGAGCGGGCCTGCGCGGGCAGGGTCAGGTCCTGCGCCTGGGCGGGCAGCGCCAGCACCATGAGCAACAGGGGTCGGATCACCGGGCCTGGCCGTGATATTCGGGATTGGGCTGCATCGCGATCGCCGAGGCGACGCGGTTCGTCATGTTGAAGAACCCGGCGACCGAGGCCAGATCGAAGATATCGCGGTCCGTCAGGCCATGGGCGCGCAGCGCGGTGCGCTCCGTCTCCTGAATGGTGGCCGAGGCGCGTGTCATCTGCACCGCGAAGTCGAGCATGGCCCGCTGGCGCGCATCGATGGGGGCCACGCGGTAGTTCATCGCGATCATCTCGCCCAGGGCCGGATCGCCCGATAACTGGCGCACAGCCGCGCCATGGGCCACGAGGCAATAGAAGCAGCGGTTCTCGGCGCTGACGGCGACGGCCACCATCTCCCGCTCCAGCTTGCTCAGCCCCGAGGGCGCCAGCATCAGGTCGTTGTACATCCCCGTGAAGGCATTCAGCTTGTCCACATCGAAGGCATAGGCGCGCAGCACATTCGGCACGAACCCCAGCTTCTCGACGCAGATGTCGAAATAGCGCTGCGTCTCGGCGGGAAGCGGGTCGAGGGGCGGCAGGTCGAGGGCGGTCGGGTTCATGGTCACTCCGGAAGGCGGCGGTAATGATATCCTGCAATGCATTGCATCCCATGGGAAGCATAGGCCGCATTCGCAGGCAGGTTGTCCCGGGCGGCAACCAGCGCAAGCTGGTGGCAGCCACGCGCCTTTGCCCAATGCGCCGCCGCGCGCAGGACGTTGCCCGCGACGCCCTTGCGGCGATGTCGCGCCAGGACCTCGACCGCCGACAGCATGGCCCGGTCGCCATGGGCAGCCACGAACCCCACCCCGGCGGCCCGGTCGTCCACCCGCGCCAGAACGCCGCCGGGATCGGCGGCCCGGGCCATGACGGCCTGCCGCGCCGGGCCGACGTGCCCGCCTTCGGCCCAGATATCCCGCATGATCCGCAATGGCGGCCAGATCGTGAAGGCCGTCGCATAGGGCATCGGCGCGGGCGTCAGTGCGGCGACATCCACAGCCCAGAGGTTGACGGCATCGGCGATGGCATAGCCGCGCTCGGCAAGGGCGGCATCCAGCGCCTCCTGACCCGGCCAGATCAGGAAACTCGGACCCTGTGACGCCGCACGTGCCGTCGCTTCGGCCAGGGGGATGGCCGCAACGTCATCGCCCGACATCGCATTGACCCGACCGCCGGCCCCGGGGGTGATCCGGTGGGTCCAGGGGCCGACCCGCACCATTCGCTCGGCAGGCCAGCAGGCATCGATGGTGGCCTGCCAATCGGTCATGAAAACAGATCGGCCAGTTGTGCCGTCGCCGCCTCGACCCGCGCCTTGTCCTGTCCGCGGATGACGATGTTGGCGCCGAATTTCCCGTCTTTCTGGAAGGGATAGGACCCGATGGAGAGATCCGCGAAGGCCTTGGCAAGATCACCAAGGGGGCCCGCGATATCGCCCTCCCCCCGGTCAATCCGGGTCGAGGTCGACAAAAGCGGCGCGCCCCCCGTCAGGGTCGGCAGAACGCTGGCCACCATCGCCTGAAAGACCGAAGGCACCCCGGCCATGACGTGGACGTTGCCCAAGGTGAAGCCCGGCGCGACCGAAACCGGATTGTCGATCAGGGTGGCCCCGTCGGGAATGCGGGCCATCCGCAGACGGGCCGCGTTCAGCTCCGCCCCCGTCTTGGCATAATGCGCCGCCAGCAGGGCGCGCGCGTCGTCGCGCACATCTACCTTGACGCCAAAGGCGGCGGCCACGGCATCGGCGGTGATATCGTCATGGGTCGGACCGATCCCGCCGCTGGTGAACACGGTGTCCCAGGCCGCGCGCAGGGCATTCAGCGCCGCCACGATCCCGTCGTGGTCGTCGCTGACGATGCGCACTTCCTTCAGGTCGATCCCCGTTTCGGTCAATTGCCCGGCCAGGTGGTGCATGTTGGCGTCGCGGGTGCGCCCCGACAGGATTTCATCCCCGATGACAAGCATGGCGGCAGTGGGGTTGGGCATGGCGATCTCCTTTGCCTGTCGGTATAGGGCGGGGCCATGCGCTTCGCCACTCCGCTGATGCCCGCCAGACTGATCCGCCGCTACAAGCGGTTCCTGGCGGATGTGGTGCTGCCCGACGGGACGGAGGTGACGGCCCATTGCCCGAACCCCGGTGCCATGACGGGTCTGGCCGAGCCGGGGATGCGCATCTGGCTGGAGCCGAATGACGACCCGAAGAAGAAGCTGAAATACGGCTGGCGTCTGGTGGAATTGGCCGACGACCATTGGGCGGGCATCGACACCGCCGTGCCCAACCGCGTGGTGGGTGAGGCCCTGCGCGCCCATGCCATCCCGGGCCTGCCCGCCTATGAAGCGGTCCGGGCCGAGGTGAAATACGCCGCCGCCAGCCGGGTCGATTTCCTGCTGACCGGGTCCGGGCCGGATACCTATGTCGAGGTCAAGAACTGCCACCTGCGCCGCGCGGGCACGTTGGCGGAGTTTCCCGATTGCGTCACGGCGCGCGGGGCGCGGCACATGGGCGACCTGGCCGAGATGGTCGAGGAGGGTCATCACGCCGTCCTGATCTTCCTCGTGCAACGCACCGATTGCACCCATGTTGCCGTCGCCGCCGATATCGACCCCGCCTATGCCCGCGCTTTCGACGCCGCGCGCACCGCCGGGGTGCAGATCATCTGCCTCTCCAGCCGGATCTCCGTCGACGGGGTCGAGGCGGGTCACATCCTGCCGCTGAACGGTGGATAATTCCGGACAGGCACATTAAATGGGCCCGGAACGCAGGAGGCACCCTTGGACGAACATCGCGGCAGATTGACCCGGGACGGTATTCGCATCCACGAGGACGCGGATTTTGCAGGCATGCACAAGGCGGGTCGGCTGGCGGCCGAAATCCTCGACCGGATCGGGGACCACGTGGCCCCCGGCGTCACCACGGGCGCGCTGGACCAGCTGATCACCGACTGGGTGACCGAAGCCGGGGCGACATCCGCGACGATCGGCTACAAGGGCTATCAGCACGCCAGCTGCATCAGTGTTAACCATGTGGTCTGCCACGGCATTCCGGGCGACAAGATCCTGAAGGACGGCGACATCCTGAACATCGACGTCACCGTGATCGTCGACGGCTGGTTCGGGGATACGTCGCGGATGTACGTGGCCGGAACCCAGTCTCGCAAGGCGGAGCGTCTGGTGCAGGTGACCCATGATGCCCTGATGAAGGGGATCGAGGCGGTGAAACCCGGCAATACCTTCGGCGACATCGGCCATGCGATCCAGGCCTATGCCGAGGGGCATCGCATGTCCGTGGTGCGCGATTTCTGTGGGCACGGCCTGGGCCGGGTGTTCCACGCCCCGCCGAATGTCGTGCATTACGGCCGCCAGGGTCATGGCCCGGTGCTGGAGGAAGGCATGTTCTTCACCATCGAGCCGATGATCAACCTGGGTCGCCCCGAAACCAAGGTCCTGGCCGACGACTGGACCGCCGTCACCCGCGACAAATCCCTGTCGGCGCAGTTCGAGCATTCGGTCGGTGTCACGGCGACAGGGGCCGAGATCTTCACCCTGTCGCCCGGCGGACTGTTCCACCCGACTCGACCCTCCGTTTAACGCGATCTTTACGGATTTGGGGTGAATGTCGGGGGCATGACACACTCTGCCCCCCTCCGCAGCCTTGCCGAAGCGCCGATGCCGGACCTGTTTGGCGGGGCCATCGCGCCCGTCCCCCGACCCTGTCCTGATCTGGTGCTCGATGCCCCCGACGATGCCGAAGGGCGCATCGCGCATCGCGCGCGGCTGCGCGACCGCTTCATGGCGGGTGGGGCCGCGGCCATGCCCGACTATGAATTGCTGGAGCTGATCCTGTTTCGCGCCCTGCCGCGCGGCGATACCAAGCCACTGGCCAAGCGTTTGCTGCGCACGTTCGGCGATCTGGCCCACGTCTTGGCCGCCCCGCCCGACCGTCTGGCCGAGGTGAAGGGCGTGGGGCAAGCGGTGGCCGAACAGCTCAAGATAATCGAGGCCGTGGGGCATCGCATGGCCCGTGCGCGCGTCATCAAGCGGCCCGTCCTGTCCAACTGGTCGGACCTGCTCGTCTATCTGCGCGCGGCAATGGCGCATCAGCACAAGGAACGGTTTCGCGTCCTGTTTCTGGACCGCAAGAATGTGCTCATCGCGGACGAGGAACTGGGCGAAGGCACCGTGGATCACGTCCCGGTCTGTCCGCGCGAGGTGATGAAACGGGCGCTGGCGCTCAATGCCTCGGCCCTGATCCTGGTGCACAATCACCCATCCGGCGACCCCACCCCGAGCGAGGCCGATATCGCCATGACCCACGCGATCCGTGATGCCGCGGAAGTTCTGGGGATCGTGCTTCACGATCACCTGATCGTCGGCAAGGCGGCGGAGGTGTCGTTTCGGTCCGAAGGCCTGCTGTGACGTCGCGCCTCAGGCGGTCGCGTCAAGGATGTAGCGCGCCGTTATCAGGTCCAGATGCGCGCCGCCGCCGTTCTTGAACAGCGTGATCTCGTCCGCTGACCGCCGAAGCATGGCGTCCGGCCCATCGTAGTAGTCCGACAGGACCGCCTCCGGCGTGATCGATCCGCTGGCCAACGGGATCTTCAGCTCGCCGATGTGATCCATGGTCGTCGCGCGGGCGTCGACGTGGATGGACGCGCGGCGCAGCGCGGTGTCATCGACCTCGCGCATGTCGGGGCGATAGGCGCCGATCAGGTCGATGTGCTGCCCGGGGCGCAGCCAGTCGCCGCGCAACACCGGCGACGTGGCCATCGTGGCGCAGGTGACGATATCGGCCTCCGGCACGGCCCGGGACAGATCCTCGGCCACGGCCATGTCGCGCCCTGTCGCGAAGGCGTGCGCCTTGGCCGGATCGCGCGCCCAGATTGTGAACGCAGCCTTGGGGAAGGCGGCGGCGTAAGCCTCGTGCAGCGACGCCGCGACGGTCCCCGCCCCGACGATCAGGATGCGGCGGCTGTCAGGTCGGGCCAGGCGCGTGGCGGCCAGCAGGGAATCCCCCGCCGTCTTCCACTTGGTCACCAGATGGAAGTCGAGCATGGCGGACAGCGTGCCGTCGTCGTCCGAAAAGACCGAGACGGCCCCGTTGATCGGAGGTACCTCCCGGTTGTCGGGGAAGATGGTCGCCGTCTTGACCAGCACGCCCAACCCGTCGATCCAGGCCGACCGGGTCAGCATCGTATCCCCGCGACGATAGAGGAACGTGTCGCCCACTTCGGCGCGCGGCAGGGCGTGCCCGGCGGCCAACGCACGGGTCAGCGCCAACCAGTCGAGCGCGCCTTCGGCGTCCTGTCCTACAAACGGAACCGTCATGCCGCCTCCGCTTCGGTCAAAAGACCTTCGGCCACCAGCCGACGGGCCCATCCCTCGGGCCCGTCGAACAGATGCGTCTGCCAGCCGCGCGCGGCCGCGGCGGTGATATTCGCCTCGCGGTCGTCGGCAAAGAGTATTGCGGAGCCGCGCAGGCCCGTCGCCTGTTCCACCATTTCATAGATCCGGGGGGCCGGTTTGATCACCTTCATCTCGCCCGAGACGAAGGGCATGTCGAACTCGCTCAGAAAATCGAAATGCGTCTCGGCCAGCGCGAAACTCTCCACCCCGAAATTCGTCAGCGCATGGACCGGCGTGCCGCGCGCGCGCAGCGCCCGCATCAGGCGGACGGAACGGTCGATGACGGGATGCGCCAGTTCCAGCCAGTGGTCGTGCCACATCCGCACCTCGGCACGCCATTCGGGATAGGCCTCGGCGGTTTCATAGATGATGTCGCGGAACCCTTCGCCCAGATCGACACGGTCGTTCATGGCATGCAGGTCGACGGCGGCGAACATCTCCTGCCGCCGCGCCTCGCCGATGGTGCGGTCATAGAAGTTCTCGGGCACCCATTCGATCAGGACGTTTCCGATGTCGAAGATGACGGCCTCGATGGGGGTCGGCGTCGTCATGCCAGATGCTCTGCGTGGAAGGCCATGTGGTCGGCGGCGAAACTGGCGACGAAGAAATAGCTGTGATCATAGCCCTTCTGCAGGCGCAGATCGGCGGGTGTCTTCGTCATGGCGAGTGCCGCGGCAAAAGCGTCGAGGCCGAGCTTGTCATAGAACTTGTCGCTGGTCCCGGCGTCGATCAGCAGCGGGATGTCGATGCCTCCGGTCGCCAGCAGAACCGTCGCATCATGGGCCGAAGGCACACCGGTATAGGCGGTCAGCTGCGGCGTGCCCCAGTCGCTGGCCGACGGATTGCAGATCGGCGCGAAGGCCGACACGGAGCGGAAGCGCCCGGGCGTCTTCATGGCGAGGGTCAACGCGCCATGACCGCCCATGGAATGCCCGGTGATCGACTGACGGGTATGATCGAGGTCGAAGGCGGCAAAGATCGTCTCGGGCAGGTCGGACAGGATATAGCTTTCCATCTGGAAATGCCGGGCCCATTCGCCTTCGGTCGCGTCGACATAGAAGCCGGCCCCCTGACCCATGTCATAGGATTCGTCGTCGGGCACATCGTCGCCGCGAGGACTCGTGTCGGGGAAGGCCACGGCCACCCCCGCCTCGGCCGCCCAGGCCTGAAGCCCGGCCTTGGTCATCGCATTCTCGTGGGTGCAGGTCAGGCCCGACAGATACCACAGGACCGGGGCGCCGGGCGCGCCCTCGGGCACGAACAGGCCGAACGTCATCTCGGTCCCGGTGGCGTCGGAGGCGTGGCAATAGACCCCCTGCGTGCCGCCAAAGCATCGGTTTTCGGAAATGGTCTTCATGGCAAGGCTCCTGCTTCGGGATTATCCGGTCAATAGGCCGATCACCAGCGACACGGTGACGATGGAAACGGTGGTCGAGACGAGAATCGCCGCGCTGACCCGTTGGGGTGCGACGCCGTAGTGTTGCGCCAACATGTAAACATTTCCTGCAACAGGCAGGGCGGCGGCGGAAATCATCACCGTCGCGGCAAAGGGATCGTCGATCGGAAAGAGGACGAGCGCCGCCAAGGCGACTGCCGCCGGGTGCAACACCAGTTTGCAGAAGGTGAGCCAGCCCGCCACCGACACCCGCTCGGCCGTCTTGCCCGCCAGCGATGCGCCGATGGCGAACAGCGCGCCCGGCGTGGCGGCGGCCCCGAGGATCGTCAGGAATTCGTTGATCGGCTGCCAGAGATCGCGCCCCGTCGATGACCAGGCTATGCCCAGGACGATCGAGACGATCATCGGGTTCTTCACCAGGCCCAAGGCGACGGTGCGCAGCGTGCGCAACCCGATGCGGCCCTCCTTGGATCCAGTGATCAGGATCACGATGAGCGAGGAAAAGACGATCAGGTCCGTCGCCAGAATCATCAGCATCGGCCCCGCGCTTTCGGGACCAAGCAGCAGAACGAACATCGGAATGCCGAGGAAGCCGACGTTGCCGATGACGGCGCATTGCGCCTCGACCGCCGATTCCGTCACCGGGAGGCCGCGCAGAAATCCGACCGCCGTGGCCAGCAGATAAACGATGGCGCAGCCCCAGAGATAGGCCGTGACGAACCGCCAATCGAGGATTTCCGCCAGCGTCAGGTTGGCCGCGAAATTGAACAGCATGGCCGACAGGGCGAAGTAGAAGACGAACTTGGTCAGATAGGCCGTCGCCTCGCTGGTGAAGAACCGTGTCCGGCCTGCGGCATAGCCCAGGGCGATCAGCGCGAAGAACGGCACGGTTTTCAGAAAGATGGCCAGCATTGCCAAGTGGCTATCGGCGCGGGCCGTGGCTGTCCAGAACGATGACCCCTGTCCGGGTCTTATCCGCCCGGCCCATCGTCCAGCACGTAGTCGACGAATTCCGTCCGCTGGATGGCGCGGTTGAGGTTGTCGTCCGAGATCATGGTCAGCCGCAGGCGCCCCGCTTCGTCACGCCAGACGCTGATCCCCTCAAGATTGTCGTGGGTTCCGATCCCGGTTTCCAGCTCGGTCCGCTCGTCCCCGCCGGTCAGGTCGAAACTGCGCACCCGGGTGCGGAAGCCCAGGATCGCGAAATCCCGCTCCAGCAGATACAGCCGCCCGTCAGGGCCGATGTCGGCCCCCGACACAAGATATCGTCCGTCGCGGCGCAGTGTGAACGGTTTGGTCCAGGCTTCGTCGGCGAAACGATAGACGGGAAAGGGCCGCGACAGCTGCCCGGAGCGTTCGGGAATGGCATAGAGCGCGCCGTCGGCATCGGCGGCCAGCGCCTCCAGCCCCGAGTTGGACTGCAGGCCCGCAAAGGCGTCGTCCTGCGCGATCCGGGTCGGCGGGGCCGCGATGTCGTCGTGCCGCATGACCCGGTGCGCGCCCTCGTAGGCCACAAAGAAGGCCCCATCGGCGAAGGCGATTGCCTCGGCGTCCGTCTCGCCGCCCCGCAGATCGCCGCCCGTCGAGCGCAGGAGCGGCCCGCGATCCTGCACGAGGACCGACACCACAGCCCCCCCATCGGCGCGCCCGAGGCTGCCGCGAACCCAGTTGCCCCGATCGGACAGCGTCACGAACCCGCTGCCATCCGGGGCCAGCCACAGGGCGGAGTAACCCCCGGCCCCGTCATAGCCCGGATCCCACGTATAGCTGCCGAGGTAGTCGGCGGCCTGCGCCTGCGCGCCGACTAGCGCGAGGGCGCAGAGAGGACCGAAGCGCATTGCTGAGGCAGATCGGCCAGTTGCAGATCCCGGCGCGGCGTGGCGGCAGGCGCATTCGGATCAGGCGGCGGCGGGTTCAGGATGTTGTTCACCCAATCCTGCGCCTCGGCACAGCCGTCGCCGGCGGGCGGGGCGGCCTGGTTTTCGCAGAAGCGCGCGCCGCGCGGACAGGTCATCCGGACATGCATGTGATAGTGGTGACCCCACCAGGGCCGCACCTTGCGCAGCCAGGACCGGTCCCCCGTCTCATCGTTGCACATCTGGACCTTGGCGCCCGGGAAGATGAAGATCCGGGCCACGCGCGGATCCTGCGCGGCCTTCTTGACCAGTTCGTGTTGACCCCGGCCCCAGTTGGAATTGACATAGGCCCCTTCGGCCCGCCGCATGGAGACGGCCGAGATATCCTCCCGCTGGCGACGGCTGAGGTTCATGTCGGTCGCGGGATAAAGCCAGACGTCCGCGTCCATCCCGATCTGGTGGCTGGCGTGTCCGGTCAGCATGGGGCCGCCGCGCGGCTGGCTGATATCGCCGACATAGATGCCGCCCCACCCGATGCGGTCCATGTGACGGCCCAGATCCTGGAGGAAGTCGACCATCTGCGGATGGCCCCAGTTGCGGTTGCGCGACAGGCGCATCGCCTGCCAGCTTTCGCCCGTCTCGGGCAGGGGCACAAGGCCCGCGGCACAGCCGCGCGAATAGCTCCCGAACGGCTCCGGGTTCTGGGCCGATGCGGCGCCGACGGCCCCGAAAAGCTCCTTGGCGACCTGGGCCTGCGCCGGAAGGGCTGCGACCAGTCCAAGCCCCGCGATCAAGGCGCAGGTTCGGGTGACTCGGCTAAGGACGGCAAAGCGGCTCATCTGTCTTCTCCCTGCGGTTTGACCCAGATTAACAGGATCAGGCCCAGTGTGAACAGCGCCGCGATCGGCAGGATTCCGATCCGCTGCGACCCCGAGGCCAATGTGACGACCCCGATCAGGGTCGGGGCCAGGAATGCCGTCGCCTTCCCCGCCAGCGCATAGAGCCCGAAGGCCTCGGTCTCGCGCTTGGGGTCGGCCTGGCGCACCAGCATCGTCCGGCTGGAGGATTGCAGCGCCCCGCCCGCCGCGCCGATGATCGCCCCCAGAACGTAGAAGGCGATGGACGGCACGGACGACCCTTCGGGGACAGTGAAGCCCAGGACACTGGTCGGGGACAGCGTGATCACCAGAAGCGACACCACCAGAAGCGTGCAGATGCAGAAGATGATGACGGGCTTCGGGCCCTTCGCGGAATCCGCGCGTCCGCCGAGCCAGGCGAAAAGCGCGCCAGTCAGGGCGGCCAGAATGCCGAAGACGCCGATGTCCACCGGCGACCAGCCCAGAACCCCCGCCGCATAGATCCCGCCGAAGGTATAAAGCCCGTTCAGCGCATCTCTGTAGAGCATCGAAGAGCCGAGGTAGGCTGCAAAGCTCGGGTATTGCGGCAGGTTCCGGATGGTGCGGCCAAGCCCGCGCAACGCCGCCCCGAGCGGCACCGCATCGGTCGTGACCGCGCGGGGCACCGGCTTTACCCACATGAAGAACGGGATCATGAACACGATGTACCAAAGCGCGGTGAAGGGCCCGACGAACCGTGTCCCTTCGCGCATGTCAGGGTCCAGCCCGAAGATGGGCGCGATCCCGATCAGGGTCTTGCCCTCCTCGTTCTCGGCAAACAGGGTCAGCATCACGATCAGCGCCGCAACACCGCCAAGATAGCCAAGCGCCCAACCCGACCCCGAGATGCGCCCGATCTCCTCGCGGTTGCCGAGGCCCGGAAGCATCGCGTTGGTGAAGACGGTGGCGAATTCCATCCCCATCAACCCGATGCAGAAGATGACGAGGATGGGCCAGACGCTGTCCGCGCCCGGCACCGCGAACCATGTCGCCGCTGCCCCGGCCACATAGCAGGCCGAAAAGAACCAGATCCATTGCAGGTGTCGGCCCGACGCATCCGCCATGGCGCCCAGGATCGGGGCGAGGACCGCCATGGTGAACCCGGCCATCCCGATGGCCAGACCCCAGGTGCCCTGTGCCTGCGCCGGGTCGTCCATCACCGCGCTCGCGAAGTAGGGCGAGAAGATGAAGGTCAGCATCAGCGTGTTGTAAGGCTGCGACGCCCAGTCGAACATCATCCAGCCGTAAATCCGGCGTTTGAGAACACTGTCGGCCATGATCACTCCCCTATCCCCGGCGGGTATGCTGCGCGCGAAACCACGGGCACGCAACAGGCGCATGACGCCCGAGCGATCAATTCACGCGCGGCGTGTCTTCCGGTGGCCAGGGGCGGGTCGCTTCGGCGTCGATCCAGCCCGCGACCCAGTCGGGAAAGGCCGGCGGCGCGGCGTCATGGCCAAGCTCAGCCATAACCTGCGCCGGCGGCACCGTCCCCTCCCGCGATGTCACCGCGGTGCGCAGCAGCGCCTGGGAGCAGCAGGTGCCCCCGACCCACATGGATTGCACGATATAGACGAACCGTTCGTCCCATCCGACGCAGCGCGTGACCATCTCGATCCGCTGAAACGCGGTGATCCGGCGGCGATAGCGCACGCTGACGCCCCCGACGGCCAGACCCCATTTCTTGCGCCGAAGGACCGGGATCAATCCGATCCGCTTGCCCGCCGTCATCCGGCCCAGATCATAGAGCGTCAGGGTCCGCCCGTTGTTCAGCTCCATCCAGGGGTCGATATCCCAGGGCATGCAGATGTGTCGGGAGACATGGGCGTCTGTCACCCCCATCGGGGCGGCGTCGCGATTGAGCCAGAGTTGCCAGGCAAGGCGAATGAATGGATACATCGCGCTGACCTGCGCGCGCCGCCCCGCCGCGTCAAGTTGAACGATGCGTCAGGTTGCGGGTCAGGTTGCACCCGGCGGCCACCGACCCTAGATCGGGATCACCCAACCCCGAGGCCGACATGCTCCTGATCGCCGATATCCTGCTTCTGCTGCTCAACGTGGCGTGGTTCTTCGCCATCGCCCATGTGATCATGTCCTGGCTCATCAATTTCGGGGTCCTGAACATGAACCAGCCGATCATCGCGCAGATGTGGGACGGTCTGAACCGGATCCTGGAACCGGCCTACCGGCCCATACGGCGCGTGCTGCCCCAGACCGGTGGCCTCGATCTTGCGCCGTTGGTCTTCTTCATCGGGATCATCATCGCCCGCATGATCGTCGTCCGGACGTTCTACACCGGCTTCTGATCGCTAGAGCGCGGCCGGCGTCGTCTCGCAGGTCGTGCAGCGGGCAATATTATCCGTCTCGACGTGGTGCAGGGCAAATCCCGCAAGGATCGCAAGGCTGAGCGCAAAGAGGCGCAGGTTGTGGCGTGTCATCGCAAGTCCTCCTGACCTGCCCATGATGCGCGTCTCGGAGACAGGTGCAAATCACGCGCCCGTGACCGGGTCGCGCGGATGCTCGAAAACTTAGATGACTTCCTAACTGTCGTTGACTCCCGGCCGTCGCCGGTATTACTTAGAGAAATGGCTAAGCTTGAGCAACAACTCGATCTCTACTTTTCCGCACTGGGTGATCCCACGCGGCGCAGGATGCTCGAGCGCCTTGCCAGGGGTCCGGCAACGGTCAGCGAACTCGCCGCCCCGCACGACATGGCGCTGCCGTCGCTGATGGCGCATCTCAAAAGGCTCGAGGCGGCAAACCTCGTTACATCCCGCAAAGACGGGCGGACACGGATTTGCGAGCTGGCGCCGAACGCCTTCGCGCCTGCCAGGGACTGGTTGAGCGAACAGAGCGCCATCTGGGAAGCCCGGCTCGACCGCTTCGACGACTACATCACCACCCTCGCGAAGGAGCGCGACACATGAACCTCGACCCGAACACCGACCTGACCTTCACGCGCAGGCTCAAGGTCCCCCGCGCCCTGGTCTGGAAGTGCTGGACCACGCCGGAGCACATCAGGAATTTCTTCGTGCCGAGGCCGCATACCATCGAAGCCTGCGACATCGATCTGCGCGTCGGCGGCAGGTTCAACACGACGATGAACGTCGATGGCAACAGGATGGAGAACAAAGGCGTCTATCTGGAAATCATCGACGGCGCGCGGCTGGTCTTCACCGATACCTATGGCGAGGGTTGGAAACCGGCTGCCGATCCCTTCATGACGGCGATCCTCGATCTTTCGGATGATGACGACGGCGGCACGATCTATACCGCGACGGCCCGGCATCGATCCCCCGAAGCCTGCAAACGCCACGAAGACATGGGATTCTTCGGCGGATGGGGAACGGTCGTGACGCAGCTCGAGGAATATGCCCAGTCTCTCGGTTGACCATTCGGCAAGGGTTGGACACCTTGCGCCGGGCCTGCGGTCGAGATCGGGGCCAAGCCAACGGAATGCTGATGCAGATCATCCCCGGATCCGTCCCTCGCCGTCCGTCGATGGCCATTATGTGCCGCCACGTCCTGACCCGTGCCGCCGTCGCCGCTGTTTTGCTGGCAACACCCGCGATGGCCGAGGTCTGCGTTCTGCCTGTCGAGGGGAGCGGCGCGGTTCTGGACGCCCTCCTCCGCGAACGGGAGGTGCGCGCGGGACCAGAAGGTAACACCCGGCGTCTCTGGGCCGACCGGATCGCCGATTCCCCACGAGCCCAGTTCGATTTCCCCCATCTGATCGTCTGGGCTGCCGGGCCGGCCAAAGGCCACTACGCGATTGATGGTCACAGCTTCCGCAAGATCGAGGCCTACTTCCCCGATGGTCCCCTCGCGCGCTTCCCGTGGGAAGCGTGGGCCGCACCGGATGGAACCCGGTACCGACGCGGGCACGACGCGGGTGGGCTTGTGTATCAATTGCTACCGGGCGCGTCAGCTTGGGCTGCCATCCCGCTGACGGATCGAACCGTCTGGCCACTTTTCGATACCGGGAACGGTGATTTCTATTTCGGGCGCCCTGGCCTGCAGATGGCGTCGAGGGTCGTGGACGGGCAACGAGTCGCGACCGATCCGCTTCCGGGTGACCGCGACACGGGGGAGTGGACCAATTCGATCCGCACTGTGCCCGGTCTTGGCACCTTCGCCCTGAGCAGCGCGTACCTCTGGGGAACCTTCGGACAACGCGCGCCGCGAACCCTGTGGTTCCGGTCGCCGGACGGCGATTGGCGCGTCGTTCCCGTCGACCTGCCCGAGGGGGAAAGCCTCCTCACCGATCTGAACGCCGCCACATTTGATCGGGACGGGGAGATCCTCAGGTGGTTTCCGGGCCCGACAGAAGCGAGCACGGTGCCACCGCTGTTTCTGCGCCTGACCGGGGCCGGACCCGTCTTTGCGGGCAGCGCGCCGCCCGGGCGCTATCGGTTCGACGCCGCGTCTGGCGCATGGATGGGGTGGGATTTCACCGGATTGCAATACATCCCGTCCCGCTGGAAGGTGGCGCTTGGCCTTGCGCGCGATCCCGTCACGCCCCGGTTCCGTGTCGTTCGGCGGGGCGACGTTGCGGCTGTTGCGATCGACGGCATCTTGGCGCGGACAATGACGACCGACACGTCCGTCTTGCACACAACAGGCCCCGTCATCCTCCAGCCCTCCCGGCCTGCGCTGATCTGGACGGATATCGGCTTCGCGGCCTTCGATGGCGAGACGACTGTCTTTCCGCCCGACCTGTCGACAAACCGGATTGGCAGTCATGTGCAGGTGTATCAGGTGGGCGAGCGGACCGTGATCCTGGGCACAGAAGGGTCGTTCCTGCTGAACGCCGATATGACGGCCGACCGGGTCACCGAGTATCCGGTCTCTGGCCGCGCCATCGCATGGAGCCGTCACCATCCGATCCCTGGATCCGATCTGCACGTCCTTGTCGGGGACGGGAACAGACCCTTCCACGTCACATCCGACTTTCGGACCTACAGACAGGTCGAAACATCCGCCCCGCTCCTGGACCATGTCGCCGCGTTGCCGGACCGGGCGGCAGTCCTGCTGACCGGGGAAGACGGGCTCTACTCGCTCGAAGCCGAGTGCCCGCAAGACCGCTGAAATGATCGTGGCACGTCGAAATACGACATCACCTCAGAGGTGATCCTGAAAGAAGGCCACCGTCAAAGCGATGACCTGCTCGACCGAAGGGTCCGGCACGCCACCGCGCGGCACAAAGCCATGGTCGGCGTTCTCGACGACGGCCAGGATCGGGCGATGTCCGGCATTGATCAGAAGCTGCGCGAGTTTCACGCTTTGCGCGAGGTTGACGAACCTGTCCTCGCGGCCATGCGCGATCAGGAAAGGCGGGGCCGTTCCATCGATATCAAGGAGCGGCGTGCCGCTGATCCGCGCCTCTGGCGTCGGAAAATTCTGGGCCACGGCGGCAACCGCCAGGGACGGCTCCAGATTGACCAAGTCGAAAACACCGTAGAACGTGGCGACGGCCTCGATCCCGGGAACACCGCCGAAGCGGTCGCCCGAAAGCGCGGCAAGGGCCGCCAGATGGCCGCCCGCGCTGTCGCCCATGATCCCGATCCGGCCCGCATCGATCCCGAGATCGGCACCGTCAGAGGCGAGAGAGCGAAGCGCGCATGTGACATCCTCGATCTGGGACGGGTGGAGGTGAGCCGGCGCAAGACGGTAGTCGATCGTTGCGACAACGATACCCGCATCGTTCAGGGGTGCGATCATCCGACGTTCGAACCCGGTGGTGCGATCCCCGCTTTCCCAACCGCCGCCATGCACATAGAGCACGGTGGGCAGGGCCGCGTCGCGCGCGCCGTGGATCTGCATCTTCTGGCTGCCGCAATAGGTGACTGTCGTGACCCCGGGACCCGACGCCGTGTTGCAGGCGGCGAGAACAAGAAACAGGAAACCGAGGCATGACCGGAGCATGGCCCAGTATAGTCCGATGAGCCGGTCAGTATAGTGTTCAGGCCTCGCGGGACGTGTCCCGTGGGCCATTGCGACCCCCAGGTGGACTTGCTGGCGGGGGCGGCCAGGCTCTAGACAGGGGCGGAACCGCGCCCCGAGACCGCTGAAGGATACGGGGCCACAGCCATTGGAAACCCGATGAAGATCATCGCCTGGTCCGGCCCGCGCAACCTGTCGACGGCCATGATGTACAGCTTCGGCAATCGCCCCGATTTCGAGGTCATGGACGAGCCGTTCTATGCGGCCTACCTGGCAGCCACGGGCCTTGACCATCCAATGCGCGATGCTGTCATCGCCAGCCAGCCGACCGACCCCGAAGAGGTCGCCGCAATCTGTGCCGCCGAACCTGCGCGGCATGGATATCAAAAGCAGATGGCCCATCACATGTTGCCCGGCTTCCCGATGGATTGGGCCGAGGGCGCGGTGCATGTCCACCTGATCCGCCACCCCGCCCGCGTCATCGCGAGTTACGGCGTCAAGCGCGACGATATCGCCGAGGCGGACATCGGCTTTGCCGCGCAGGCAGCGCTTTATGACCGCGTCGGCGGACTGGTTCTCGACACGGCCGATCTGCGCGACGATCCGGCGGGGATGCTGGCGCGATTGTGTGCGGCGGCGGGTGTGCCCTTCGATCCGGCCATGCTGTCCTGGCCTGCGGGCGGTCATGTTGCAGACGGTGTCTGGGCCGCGCATTGGTACAACGCGGTCCATCGCTCCACCGGGTTCGCGGGCCCCGAAGGCCCATTGCCCGACGTGGCGCGGGACGATCTGCTGCGATCCGCGATGCCGTTCTACAATGCGATGAAGGCGCGGGCGCTTCAGCCTTCGGACCAGAGCGCCTCGTAGACGCCTGCGATCCCCCGGGCCTCGCTTTCGATGGAATGCACCTGCACCGCGCGCTGGCGCGCGATCTGCGACATGGCCGCAAGGCGTGTCGGGTTCGACAAAAGCCCGTTGATGGCGGCAGCGGCGTCTTCGACCAGATTATCTTCGGCCACCACGATCCCGGCGGCCCCGCCCCCGGTGAAGGTCCGGAAATCCCCGGTCGGCGACCCGACGAAGGGTACCGCCGACGCCATCCCTTCCAGCGGGGTTACCCCGTAGGGCTCATAGCGCGGCAGGGGCACGGTCAGGGTGCAGGCACGGATCAGCGCGGGCATGTCGTCGGGCGCGATCTCTCCGGGGAAGAGCAGCCGGTCGGCCAGCCCGGCGGCGCGGGCCGTCTCCTTCAGCCCGTCCAGAAAGGCGGCATCCTGGGGCCGGGCGCGGCCCAGGACCAGCGCCGTGGTATCGGGATGCTGCGGCAGGACCCGCAGCATCGTCTCGACGAAGCGGTCGGTGCCCTTGGAGGTGCGGATGCGGCCCACGGCGGCGATACCGCGCTTGCCGGGATAGCCGGTCGCGGCCCAGGCGGCGGCGCGGTCGCGGGCGGGATGCCAGACATCGCAATCCACCCCATGCGGGACGATGGCGCGGACGTGGGGCTTGCCCTCGGCGGCGGCGGGGATGGTCGCGATCAGCGCATCCATCCGCGACATCAGCCAGCGTGGAAAGATCGAATGCCGGTGCGTGCCCGCCGTGGTGAAGACGATCCGGATCGGCAGGCGCAGGATGTCGCGCGCGAAAAGGGCTGCACGCATCTCGTTGTTGCGCCGCACGTGCCAGATCGCGAAGGGGCGACCCTCGGGTGGGGTGGCGGTCAGTTTGCGCGCCTCGGCCACGGTTACCGGCGGCGGACATGCGGGCAGCGCATGACCCGCCAGCACCAGGTCGAACTGCCTGGCCTGCACCGGAATCAGCCGGGCGGCGGTTGAGGACACTCCGGTATAGCGTGGATTGAGGTTGGTGATGACGACCTCGGTCATGCCGCACCCTCTCCGAATTGCAGATCGTGAAGCTGGGAATAGATGCCGCCCCGCGCCAGAAGCGCATCGTGGGTGCCATGCTCCACCACCCGCCCCCGGTCGAGGACGAGGATCTGATCGGCATCCCGGACGGTCGAAAGCCGGTGCGCGATCACGAGGGTCGTACGCTTCTGGGCCAGACGCTCCAGCGCGTCCTGAACCAGACGTTCCGATTTGGTGTCGAGGGCCGAGGTCGCCTCGTCCAGAAGCAGGATCGGAGCGTCGCGAAGCAGGGCGCGGGCGATGGCGATGCGCTGTCGCTGTCCCCCCGACAGGTTCGAGCCGCGCGGACCCGCCGGCGCATCGAGGCCGCCGGGCAGACCGCCGAGGAACTCGGTCACATGGGCCGCGTCCAATGCGGCCTGCAACTGCGCCTCGGTGACATCCTCGCGCCCCATCAGAAGATTTTCGCGCAACGTCTCGTCGAAAAGCAGCGTATCCTGACTGACAACCGAAAAGAGCGAGCGCAGGTCGGCCACCGCAAGATCCGCGATGTCGATTCCGCCGAGGGTGACCCGCCCGGCCGAAGGCTCCACCAGCCGGGTCAGCACGTTGAACACGGTGCTCTTGCCCGCGCCCGACAGGCCGACCAGCGCCGTGGTGGTTCCGGCTTCGGCCACGAAATCGATGCCGCGCAGCACCTCGTTTTCGCCGTACGACAGGGTCACGCCCTCGAACACGATATCGGTCCGGTCCGGCAGCGCGTCGACCCTGGCAGGCAGGGCGATCGAGGGCACGGTATCGAGAAGCGCATAAATCCGGTCGAGCGACGCGATCATCGCCTGATAGGCCCCGGCCAGCCCGGCAAGACGGCGCAGCGGTTGAAAGGCCAGCGACATGGCGGTGAAGAACGACATGAATTCGCCCACCGATTTCTCGCCCGCGATGATCTGCGGCCCGCCGTAAATCAGGACGGCGAAGAACCCCAATCCGATGGCCAGATCGACCAATGCGGGAACCACGGCGATTCCGGCAAGCGTGCGCAGGGTGATGCGGACCATCTGTTCGGTCGCGATGCGAAAGCGGTTCTGCTGATAGCCTTCCATCGCGTTCAGCTTGATCGGCGTGATGCCATGGAAGATCTCGTCCAGCCGCGTCGTTCGCTGGCCCGCATTCTCGCGCAGCAGGACCGATTTCTTGCGCACGTACTGCTGCACGATGAGCGAGGGCGCAATCAGCAGCGGGGCGCCGACGATGGCCACCAGCGTCCAGATCGGATCGACCAGGACGGCGACGATCATCAGCGACACGAGGCCCGCCAGATCCCGGGACGCACCGGTGATGATCTGCATCCAGGTATTCTGGATCGCGAGGACATCCCCCTGCACCCGTTCAATCAATTGTCCGGGCGAATTGACGCTGAAGAAAGCGGAATCGAGCCGCAGCACATGGCCCAGAAGGTCCTGTTGCAATTCCGACGACGACCGGAACGCGACCCATCCCATGATGAGCCGCTGCCCGATCCCCGCCAGCCCGCGCACCACGAACAAGAGCAGGATCGACAGCCCGACCCAGGTCAGAGCGTCGGCCCGCCCCTCGACGAAGACGAGGTCGAACATCGGCTCCAGCATCTTGGCCAGAATACCGATCGTGCCGCCCTCGACGACCATCAGGAGCGCGCCCGCCACGATCCACCAGAGCCGCGGCCGAAGGTAGGTCTGCCACAGGCGGGCGAAGGAATTGCGCGGGTTGGACAGGGTCTGACCTTTCAGGACTTCGCCGCGAAGTAACGCAGGTTTCCGGGTGCGGGCAACCGTCGGTTCCGAAAGCCGCCGAAGACATTCGCCTTGCGTCGCCGGGGCAACTGCGAAATCTGGCGCGATGAACGATCTGGTCACCTATGGCGAAGACAGCTTCTTCACGCTCTCGGGCGGCGGACAGCTGGGCCTCGCGCTCCTGTCGCTGATCCTCTGGGCGCTTGCGGTTCTGCTGGTCTGGCGTCTGGCGCGCGGGCCCATCCGTGGCGCTGTCCTGGCCCTGGTGGTGTTCGTCCTGTTCGTCTGGCTCTCTCCGCAGATCTACTATGCCTACTACTTCCTGATCTTCGACGACCTGCCCGTGCAGATCGTGATCAAGTCGCCGCCGGGCCCGGGATACCTGCTGCGTCTGCTGACCTTCACCCAGGAGGCATCGCTGTCGCGGCATGGGCAAGGTCTCCTCGGCTGGTCCCTCTTGTTGGTCGGCGTCGGGCGCGGATGGCGGAGGGCGGCCTTGTGAACGCCGGTCTCGTCAGCCTGACCCTCGCCTATGTGCTCAGCCAGTTCTACCGCGCATTTCTCGCGGTCCTGGCCCCGGACCTGGCGGTCGATCTTGGCCTCGGCCCCGGTGATCTGAGCCGCGCGTCGGGATATTGGTTCCTGTCCTTCGCGGCGCTGCAACTGCCGGTTGGCTGGCTTCTGGACAGGGTCGGACCGCGCCGCACGGCGGCGGGCCTTCTGGGGATCTGCGGCGGAGGCGGGGCCGCGCTCTTCGCCCTGGCGCAGGCGCCCTGGCAGGTCGAGGTGGCGATGGTCCTGATCGGAGCGGGCTGCGCGCCGGTCCTGATGGCCAGCTACTACATCTTTGCCCGCGTCTATCCGGTGGCGGTCTTCGCCACGCTGGCCGGCGTGTTGATCGGCGTCGGCTCGCTCGGGAATATCGCGGCCTCGGTCCCTTTGGGATGGGCGGCCGAGACCTTGGGCTGGCGCGGGGCCATGGGCTTTCTGGCGGCGGCGACGATGCTGGTCGCCCTCGCCTGTCACCTGCTGGTGCGCGACCCCGCGCCGACCGACGACACGGGACCGAGAGGCTCCCTGCTCGACTTGCTGAAGATCCCGGCGATGTGGGCGATCCTGCCGATGATGATGGTCAACTACGCCCCGGCAGCGGGCCTGCGTGGGCTGTGGGCCGGGCCCTACGTGGCCGATATCTACGATCCGGCCTTCGTCGGAAGGGTCACGCTGGTCATGGGGGTGGCGATGATCCTGGGCAGTTTCGCCTATGGCCCGCTGGACCGGGTGTTCGGCACGCGCAAATGGATCGTGTTCACGGGCAACCTTCTGGGGGCAATCGTCTGCGGCCTGCTGTGGTTGGTGCCGATGCCGGGGCTGGTGATGGCGACGGTCGCCCTGGCCCTGATCGGCGCCTTCGGGTCCAGCTTTCCGATGCTCGTCGCCCATGGCCGGTCGTTCTTTCCGCCGCGTCTGGTGGGGCGGGGCGTCACGCTCATGAACCTCTTCGGGATCGGCGGAGTCGGCGTGATGCAATTCGCGACCGGGCCGCTCTTCGAAAGGGCGGGCGGGGGCATCGCGGGCTATCAGGCGCTGTTCGGGGTCTTCGCCCTGGCCCTGCTTCTGGGTTGCCTCGTCTATGCCTTCGCGCCCGACAAGACGGACTGAGGGGGTCGGTCGGGGCGGCGATGACTTTGGCCAGCGGCTGCGTCCTGTCGGCAACAAGCGGCCTCCGCGCGCCTTGTTTTGCGGGGGTTTGCGCGATGCACCAGCGGTACACCCCCTGTACACCCCCCGTACATACGATAGTGTGCCACGAGCGTTCGCCGGGGGCTCGCCCACGCAACAGCAGGCTGCTCTGTGTATCGGGGGCTGTGGCAGGTGCCGCCGCGAGGAATCGCGGGTGAAGCAGGCACTGTTTCGACGCCTCCCGCCGTCACCGGGATACGACGGTTATTTTTTGCGCCTCCCACATCTCGGGTGGTTCGAGCTTCCGAACGAGATGATCAAGGACTGCATTAGGGACCGCGTCTGACCGGTTTCTGTTTTGCCGACGCAATTGGTCGGGACAGACTTCCAGGTAGACGATCTCGATCCACGCACCGTAGTCACGCAACAGCCGCAATACCTTCGACCTGTTTTGCCGTGTTACATTTGTGGCGTTCCAGACGAAATCGGTCCCGGCCCGCAGGTATTCTCTGGCCCTTTCATGGGCGGCCTGGATCACTTGGCCCTGGTTGTCAGTGGCTGATACACCCAGTTCATCACGGATCAGGTCCAGGCTGACGACAGGGTGATCCGGACGATGCCTGGATATCCATGTGTCTTTGCCAGCGCCGGGCAAGCCTGCCATCACTGTAACGCTGCATTTGAAGTCTTCATGCGCAGTGTAGTGAGGATCGCGATCATCAAGTTCTAAGAATGCGACGCGGCTTTCGTCGTTGGCGAAGGTGAACGGCGTGCTCAGACATCCGCCTTCCTGAAACGTCAGTCCGGCAAGGCTGACACTTTCCAGAATAGCCTGTTGATCGTGACACAGGCGGCCCAATGCGTCTGCTTTGGCATGGAGACACAGATGATCGGGTCTGCATCGCCAGGACGTTGCAATCGCCAGCCGTACCGGGTCAGGCCGCTCGATAAGCCAGAACGGCAGCTGATGATGCGCGATGATCCCGCACAGAGCTTCTCGCCATGCAAAAGGCGATCGCGCATGCCAAAGCAATTGTCGGGCAATGGACGCCCCGACCCGTGAATGACCACGGGACGAAATGCGTCCATTTCCCTCATGTAATGTCACTGAAGGTTTGCCGACATCATGCAGAACCGCCGCCCAGAACAGATAGCTCCGGTCATCGGGCGACAGGTTTTGCCAATCGGGGTCGGCGACCAGTGCTTCCACGACCATCCGGGTGTGGGTTCCCACATCGCCTTCCGCATGATGAATTGGGTCCTGCGGGCAAGTGTCCAGTGTCGTCAATTCAGGCCAAATCGGCCAGATCGCAGCCCAATCGACGGTCCAGTGTGGACCGACTGGAACCAGCGACAGCAGGTCATCGTGCGCAATTGTGGGTTTCATGGGCCTACGCATCATAGGCCCCTTGCACGCCGAGCACCGGGGCAAAGATATCGACCCCGTCTGCCAGGATATTCGGCAAAATCGGGCGGTCATGCCAATGACCGTCAGCCGCTTCGATAGCTTGAAGGAAATCGGAACGAACGAACTTGAACCGCTCGAGCACGTGGTCCGCGTCTTCCTTTTTCAGATACAGCCCCTCGGCCAGGTCGCTATCCTCTGTCTGCTGATCGACCATGTCAGGACGGCTGCCGGATCGTTCTGTGGCTACCGCCAGGGCCTGCCGCCAATCCGCTGACTTATACGGTGTCGGGCGGGTCAACTCGCTCAGGTGTTCGACGGACAGAACTTCCCCTTCATGCACCA
This sequence comes from Jannaschia pohangensis, assembly GCF_900113875.1. Taxonomy (GTDB): domain Bacteria; phylum Pseudomonadota; class Alphaproteobacteria; order Rhodobacterales; family Rhodobacteraceae; genus Jannaschia; species Jannaschia pohangensis. Next base: position 35,309 of record NZ_FORA01000007.1, read on the forward strand.
CGGGGACAGGCATGATCGGCAACCCGGTCAGCAAAGACCTCCGCGCGGCTGTGCTGAGGAATGCGGCGTTGTCCCGATCCAGCACGTCAAATTCCATGAAGTAGTGAGGCAAGCGATCGTAGAAAACCGTGTGCTTGGCATACATCCATTCGCCATACATGACGAAACGATCGCCCAGAACAGGGTGCAAGACATGAGCATGGGCCGCTGCCCAGGTCTTGAGCAGGGCAAAGTGACGCTCACGACCACCACCCGTCAGGTAATGCCCCCGGCTTTGCAAAAGCAGGTTGCCGTCCGGGTCAAAGGACAAAGCGGAATTGGCACCATCGAGCTTTTCCTCAAAAACCAGGCGTTCGCCTTTAAGATCCTTGATTGGTTTATCATCCGCCATATCGCCCAATTGAAGGCGCGAACCTTCAACGTGCCGCGTGCGCGGGTATTTGTAGATATTCATCACTGTCTCACGATTTTATCGATTGATCACACAGAAATGCCCGACACAAATTGTCAGGGCGTTGATCGAGATTTGTGTGCAACGATTACATCGGACTTCCGCGGGATCCGGGGTTGAAACAGGGTTCTGCGCCTAGCGTTGACTGGTTGGAAAATCAACAGAAGATCTTGAGATTGGGTTTTCCGGAGCAGCGTGTTCTCAATATACCCGGAGCCCGCTGCCCTTGCGACGCGCAACTGTCCGCTGGTCCGCTGTCAGCGTCGTCGCCAAGGCGAGCCGCAGCGCGCGGAACCGGGGGTGCACCAACCCCGCCTTTACCCGACGCCGCAACGGGTATAGGCGACGACCGCTTCCAACCCCTCAGGAGAAGATGAGATGGGCTATAAGGTCGTCGTCTGCGGCGCCACGGGAAACGTGGGCCGTGAAATGCTGAACATCCTCGCCGAGCGCGAGTTTCCCGTCGACGAGATCACGGCGCTGGCGTCGCGTCGCTCGCTCGGGACGGAGGTGAGCTTTGGCGACAAGACCCTGAAGACCAAGGACCTCGATACTTTCGACTTCACCGGCTGGGACATCGCGTTCTTTGCCATCGGATCGGATGCGACGAAGAAATACGCGCCGATCGCGGCCAAGTCCGGCTGTGTCGTCATCGATAACTCGTCGCTCTATCGCTATGACCCGGACATCCCGCTGGTCGTCCCCGAGGTGAACCCCGAGGCGGTGGACGGCTATGCCAGGAAGAACATCATCGCGAACCCGAACTGCTCCACCGCGCAGATGGTCGTCGCCCTCAAGCCGCTGCATGACCGCGCCCGCATCAAGCGCGTCGTGGTCAGCACCTATCAGTCGGTGTCGGGCACCGGCAAAGAGGCCATCGACGAGCTCTGGGACCAGACCAAGGGCATGTATGTGCCGGGTCAGGAGCGGGAGCCGAGCGTCTATACCAAGCAGATCGCCTTCAACGTGATCCCGCATATCGACGTCTTCATGGACTCGGGCGAGACCAAGGAAGAGTGGAAGATGATGGTCGAGACCAAGAAGATCGTCGACCCCAAGATCAAGGTCACCGCGACCTGTGTCCGCGTTCCGGTTTTCGTGGGCCATTCCGAGGCGGTCAACATCGAGTTCGAGGAGTTCCTCGACGAGGACGAGGCCCGCGACATCCTGCGCACCGCGCCCGGGGTTCTGGTCGTCGACAAGCGCGAGGATGGTGGCTACGTCACGCCGGTCGAATGTGTCGGCGATTTCGCCACCTTCGTCAGCCGCATCCGGCAGGACAGCACCATCGACAACGGTCTCAACATCTGGGTCGTCAGCGACAACCTGCGCAAGGGCGCGGCGCTGAACGCGGTGCAGATCGCCGAGACTTTGGTGGAGCGGGTGTTCAGCAAGCGCTGAGGGCCGGTATCCGTCGGGCATCGGGCCATCGTCGCAGGCGCGGCGGTGGCCCTTTCGGTTTGGACCGGCGATCCGGCACGCGTGCAACGTGCCGCTGGACGTGCGGGTTCGGGGCTGAAAGAGTCGGGGCGTCAACATCAGAAGCCGCCGGAGCCTGCCATGCGCATCCCGAAGATCCCAATCGCCCTTGCCCTGCTGATGCCGGGCACCTTGATGGCCGAGGATTTCACGATCCCCGCCCCGGTCCTGTCGGCGGTCGTGTTTCAACAGGGGGCGTTGGTGACGCGCGGGGCCGTGCTGGACATGCCGGCCGGCGACCATCGGATCCTGGTGCCTGCAACGGGCAACTTCGACGGGCTGCCACGAGTCGAGCTGTCGGGGGCGGCCCTGGGTGCGGTCGAGATGGTCGCGGGCGGCGTCATCGACGGACGGGCGCTGTTCACAGCAGATCAGGCGGCGGCGCATGAGGCGTGGCGCGCCGCGACAGAGGCCTATCAGGTGGCCGAGGATGAACGGTTTCGCGCCGCCGCCACGCTGACGGCGGCCGGGGATCGGCTGGCGTTCCTGCGGTCGATGACGGGCGCGGCCCTGACCACGCTGGACCCCGCGACGATTGCGGCGACCGCCGACGCCGTCGCTGACGGCACGGCAAACGCCGAAGTGACCCGCGCCGATGCCCGGGCGGCGCTGCGGGCCGCCGAGCGGCGCGCCCAGGACGCCAGCCTTGCCCTGCAACAGGCCAAACAGGAACTGGACGCGACCGGGGCCGATTTCGGACCCGTGTCGCTGGTCGCGATTTCGGCAATTCTGGACGTGGCATCCGAGGTGTCGCTGACCCTCGCGTCCTTCACGCAGAACGCCGGGTGGTCGACAGAATACGAGGCGAACCTGAATTCGGACGATCAGGTCGAGCTGTCCCGTCGCCTTGTCGTCCAGCAGGGCAGCGGTGTTCCGATGACGGATATCGCGCTGACGCTCAGCACGGCGGACCCCTTTGCCCGGACCGAACCGTCCGAGGCCTTCCCGAACCTCGCGCAGATCTTCGACCCGAAGAAGTCGGCGGCGACGAGCGGCCCGTCGATGCAGCGCAGCGTCACGATGGATGCGGAGATGGGCGCGGTGGCCACATTTGCCCCGGAGCCGATGGTGGTCATGGCGGCCAACACCGACGGGCCGATCGTGACCTATGACTATCCGGTGCCGGTCAGCCTGTCCGGAAATGGCCAGCCCGTGACCCTGTCGCTGGACCGGATCACGCTGGAGGCGCGGGTCTTCAACCGGGCGATTCCGCGTGCCGATGAGACCGCTTATCTGGTGGCCGATATGGTGAACGCGACGGCGGAGCCTTTGCTGTCGGGTCCGGTGACGCTGTTCCGCGAGGGGGCCCGCGTCGGCGAGGCGCGGTTGCCGCTGATGCCTGCGGGCGGCGATTACGAACTGGCCTTCGGGCCGCAGCAGCATCTGCGGCTGGAATACCGCGAACTTGAGAACGAGACGGGAGATCGCGGCATCTTCGTCAGCTCGGGGACTAGGACGCAGGACCTGGTGTTCCGCGTTCGCAACCTGTCGGCCAGCGCCGAGGTCGTGGAGACGCGCATCGCGCTGCCGTTCTCGGAGCAGGAGACCCTCGAAGTCACCGTGACGACATCGCCCAACCCCGATGTGCGCGACGTGGAAGACCTGCGCGGGGTGGCGCAGTGGACCCTCGACGTGGCGGCGGGGGCCGAAGTCGCGGTGGAGGTCGGTGTCGATCTGGAATGGCCGGAGGGTCTGGACCTGATCTGGCAACCCTAGGGAAGGTCAGTCGAGAAGCGGGTCACCTTCGGGGTCGGTCAATCCGACGGCCCCGTGGGGGTGACCCGGCATCGCGGCGCCGAACCTGCGGACAAGCTGGCGGTAGGTGAAGCCCAGCTCGCTGCCCTTGCAGAGACGTCGGCCCGTGGTGGTGAAGAGGGCGCAGCCGCCGCCTGCCGCCGATAGGCGATAGCCCCGTCTGGAGAGCCGGGCCTCCAGATCGGGCCAGGATCGGGCTTCGGCCATGTCGGGTGCGAGGAGCGACTGCAAGGATGCGACAAGCCCCTCATCCGCCCGATTGGGCGTCTTCGGGGGTTTCGACCGGCGCTTCAATTCCTCGCACACGGCGCGGCGGACGACCTGCCCGGGCGTTACATCGAACCGCTGGGCCAGCCTCTCGATCGCGGCAGCCATTTCCAGGGGCATTCGAATCGTGACGTCACGCGTTTCCATGCCCGCAGCCTTGCCGCAGGATGGTTAACGATCCGCTAAAACCGCTCGGCCCGCAGAACCTCGCAATCGACGATGCTGACCACGCCGATGTGCCGCTCCACCACCGAGAAGGCGGCATTGAGCAGGGTGTCCAGCGCCTCGGGCCGGACGATGCAGACCACGGCGCGCATGCCGCCCGCGCGCCCGATCTGACCGGCGCGCGTCCAGTGGCCCGACCGACCTGATCCGCCATGGACGGGCAGCACCGTGAAGCCCTTGACCCCGGCCTTCAGCAGGGCTTCGCAGAGGCGGCTCTCCATCATCTCCTCGATGATGATCTCGACGCGTTTTGCGGGATGGGTCTGCATGGGTCAGCCTCCGGTCAGCATGCGGGCGACAGCCAGATAGATCGCGAGGCCCAGGGTCAGGTTGAAGGGGAAAGTCACGCCGAGCGACAGGGTCAGATAGACCGACGGGTTCGCTTCGGGCAGGGCCACGCGCATGGCGGCGGGCACGGCGATATAGCTGGCCGAGGCGCCCAGAACCATCATCAGCATGACGCTTCCGGTGCCGAGGCCAAGCCCCACGCCCGCGGCTGCACCCGCGGTCGCGCCGATCAGGGGCATCAGGATGCCGAAGGCCAACAGGCCCGGGCGCAGGATGCCGCGCGCGCCCCGCAGCCCGCGCCCGGCCACCAGCCCCATATCGAGCAGGAAGAGGCACAGCACCCCCTGGAACGGCGAGACGATGAAGCTTTCGATCCGGGCCAGACCCTCGGGGCCGGTGATCCAGCCGATCGCGAAGCTGCCCACCAGAAGGACGATGGACCCGTTCAGCAGGATTTCGCGCCAGAGGTCGCTGTCCATCTGTCGCCCCGACCCGGACCGCGCGACCAGCCAGAGGGCCGACAGAATCGCAGGGGCCTCCATCGCGGCGGCGACGGCCACCATCCAGCCGTCATATGTCAGCCCCGCGCTGTCGAGAACCGAGGTTCCGGCCACGAAGGTCACGATGGAGATCGAGCCGTAATGCGCCGCCACGGCCGCCGCATCCAGCGTCGACAGGGCCGTCATCACCCGAAGCAGCCCAAAGGCGATCAGGGGCAGAGCAAAGGACAGGAAAACACCTGCCAGAAGCGCCCCGACCAAGGTGCCCGAAAAGCCCGCCGTATCCACCGCGACGCCGCCTTTGAACCCGATGGCGAAGAGCAAGTAGATCGACATGCCCTTGGCCACGGCCTCCGGGATGGTCAGGTCCGACCGCGCCAGGGCCGCAAAGAGGCCGAGGGCGAAACACAGGATGATGGGGGACAGGAGGTTGCCCAGGGCGAGGTCGAGAAGGTCCACGATCATTCCTCGTTGTTGGATAGTGACGGGCTAGCGAGGCCACAGGTGACATTCAACCTGTGCTCCGGACACCCCTCAGAGCGGGATGAAGGCGTCGGCCTTGGCATCGTAGATTTCCAGGACCCCTTCGGTGATGTCGTTCCAGAGCCCGTGGATCTGGATTTCGTTCGCGGTGACGGCATCGGCGACGAAGGGAAAGGTCATCAGGTTGTCGAGCGAAGTGAGCACCGCCTGTTTCTCCAGCGCCTCGCGACGGGCTGCCGGGTCGGTGATCCCCTTCACGCGCTCATACCCGGGGCGCAGCATGTCCATCCAGCGCCCGACGAAGCTTTCGGGCCTCTCGAGCTCGGGGGCCTGGCCGGAGCACATCGCCTCGCACCCCTGCACGCCGCCACAGAGCGAATGGCCCAGGACGATGATCTGTCCGATCTTGAGTTCGGTCACCGCATATTCGATGGCCGCCGATGTGCCATGGCGCAGGCCGTCCGGCTCATAGGGCGGAACGAGATTCGCGATGTTGCGGTGGATGAAGAACTCACCCTGTTCGGCGCCGAAGATGGATGTGACGTGGACCCGGCTGTCACAGCAGCTGATCACCATGGCGCGCGGGCGCTGACCCTCGGTCGCGAGGCGTCGATACCAGGGGGCATTTTCTGCGAATGTGGTGGCTTTCCAGCCCAGGTAGCGCTGGACCAGGGATCCGGGCAGCGGCTTGGCATGGCGCATCTGAGGGGTCCTCTTGTCGCTGTTGGCCGGGTTCTACGCACAAGACCCGGTCAATTCGAGAGATTTCTGGGGCCGGACGTCAATTCGCAGCCAAGATTTTGCCCCGATCCGGCGGCACGAAGGGTCAAACCGGCGATGCTGCCGCCCAAGACAGAGGCCCCCATGCCCCAGACCTTGCTTGCCCTGATGACACCGGAGCGCGTGGTGTTCGACCATATCAAACTGGCGTCGATCTGCGATGCTCACGGTCACCGCGCCGAGGCGCGACTGGCCACCTTCCTGACCGATATCGAAGCCAAGATTGATCAGGCTCGCCATTTGTCGGCCGAGCCGGGCGGGCTGCGACGCACCTGCGAAGATATCGTGAAGCTGGCCGACAACATCGGGATGCTGTCGGTGGAATATGCGGCGCGCGGTGTCCTCGACGGCTTGGCTGCGGGGGACGCACATGCAACGGCGGCCTGTCTGCATCGACTTGTGCGGCTGTCGAAATCGTCGCCAGCCGACGCGTGGTCGCTGCAGGAGGGTGCCCTGCCCGACACGGTCGCCTAGCCCCGGGATCGGCCGGAGCCGCAAGACCTTGCGGCGACAGGCCTGTCGTCTAGATTGACCTGCGCCGCGCCGGGCCGCGCGACGCAGGAGCCCTAGACCGATATGACCCAGACCGAGCCACCTCGATTTGCCGCGCCGGACCTGCGCGCCACACCTGTCCGTATCGTACCGAAGGGCGGCTTCGACGACTGGCTGGCGACGCAGGACGAACCCGTCCGCGATTGGGTCGAGGCGAATGGGTTCGACGGCGCCGCGGGCCAGATCCTGCGCCTGCCCGCACCCGACATGTCCGTCGCCCGCGTCCTTCTGGGCTGGGGCGGGGCCAAGGACCGGGCGCGGAGCCGGTTTCTCGCCGCGCAGGCCGCGACGGCGCTGAAGACCGGGACCTATGCCCTCGACGGCGATCTGACGGCGAACGAATGGGAAGAAGCAGCGCTCGGCTGGCTTCTGTCCTCCTATCGGTTCAGCCGATATGCAGGCAAATCCGAGCCGGGTCCGCAGCTGCGCGCGCCGCGTGGCATCGATGCCGCCCGGATCGAGGCGATTGCCGCCGGAGAGTTCCTGACCCGCGACCTGATCAATACCCCGGCGTCCGACATGGGGCCCGATGCCCTGGAGGCAGCCGTTCGCGATCTGGCCCGGACCCATGGCGCCGAGGTGTCGGTGACGACGGGTGACGATTTGCTGACCGCCAACTTCCCGATGATCCATGCCGTCGGGCGCGCCGCCGACCGGGCGCCGCGCCTGATCGACATGCGCTGGGGCGACAGCGGGCCGGAGCTTGTTCTGGTGGGCAAAGGCGTGTGTTTCGACACCGGCGGCCTCAATCTCAAGCCCGGCGCCTCCATGGGGTTGATGAAAAAGGACATGGGCGGGGCCGCGACGGTTCTGGGCCTTGCGCATATGATCATGGCGACCGGGCTGCCGCTGCGGCTTCGGGTGCTGATCCCGGCGGTCGAGAATTCGGTGGCGGGCAATGCGTTTCGCCCCGGCGATATCCTGACCGCGCGCAATGGTCTGACGGTCGAGATCAACAACACCGACGCCGAGGGTCGGCTGGTGCTGGCCGATGCGCTGGCGCTGGCGGACGAGACGCCGCCCGATCTGATGATCTGCATGGCGACGTTGACCGGGGCCGCGCGGGTTGCCGTGGGGCCCGATCTCGCGCCGTTTTTCACCGACGACGACGCGCTGGCCATGGCCTTGCAACAGGCGGGCCGCCGGGTGCGCGATCCGCTCTGGCGGATGCCGTTCCACCGCCCCTATGAGACGATGATCGAACCGGGCATCGCCGATCTGGACAACGCACCATCGGGCGGGTTCGCAGGGTCGATCACGGCGGCGCTGTTCCTCGACCGCTTCGTGCAGGACACGCCGCGCTTTGCCCATTTCGACATCTACGGCTGGAACCCGACGGCGGCCCCGGCGCGGCCCAAGGGGGGCGTCGGCATGGGCGCGCGGGCCTTGTTTGACGCCCTGCCGAAGGTTCTGGACCTATGAGCGCGTTCGATCCCCGGATGACGCCGGCCAATGGCCATGCCGCCGCCCACGAGCTGCGCGGCGTGGTCGAGGCGACTCGCTACGTCAAGGGCACAGTCAAGACGGTGCAGCAGCCGCTGGTCAACCTGTCCAGTGCGCCGCGCGGGGAACGGACGAGCCAGCTACTGTTTGGCGAGGCCTTCCGAGTGATCGACGAACGCGATGGTTTTGCCTTCGGGCAAAGCCTGCGGGATGGCTATTGCGGCTATGTGATTGCTGCCGCCCTGACCCGGCAGGAGGCGGCGACGCATTGGGTCGCGGCCCCGGCCACGCATTTGTATCCGAAACCTCGCCTGAAGGCCCCGCCAGAGGTCGCGATCTTCTTTGGCAGCCACGTGCGCGTCACCTCCGACATGGGGGAATTCCAGAAGGTGTCGACCGGGCACTTCATTCCGTCCGGTCATCTGCAACCGCTGCGGGCACGGTTTTCCGACCCGGTCGGCGTGGCGGACATGTTCCTCGGGACGCCGTATCTCTGGGGCGGGTCGTCCCGGTGGGGCGTCGATTGTTCCGGCTTGATCCAGCAGGCGCTTGTGGCCTGCGGCGTGGATTGCCCGCGCGACAGCGATCAGCAGAGGGGCCTTGGCCGCGACATTCCCGCTGATGCGCCGCTGCAACGGGGCGACCTGATCTTCTGGGCGGGCCACGTCGGGATCATGTCGGATGCCGAAACCCTGTTGCACGCGAACGCCCACCACATGGCCGTCGCCTATGAACCCCTCTCGCAGGCCAAGTCCCGGATTGCCGCCAACAACTCGGGCGCAGGTCAGGGCAAGGGCGAGATCGAGATGCGTCGCCGCCTCGACAAGCTGAGCTGACGGTCGGCTATTCCGGGTCTGGCGGCAGCGGGAAATAGCGGGCCGTGAAGGTCGCCTGGAATTTCCGACGCAGGGCCATCATGCTCTCGGGGCCGCCCATCCGGATCACGAATTCGAGGTCGGCGACCAGGGTTCGACCTTCGATGTAGTCCACCGGCAGGGGCGGTTGCGCGAATGTCACCCCTTTGGCCATCCGACCGGACAACAGGCTATGCGTCATCCAGGTCGGCCCGAATTCCCGCATCTCGCCGGGGACGAGCGGGGCGGTCACGATCTCTCCGCCGGCGCTGCGCTGGCGGTTCCAATCGAGGATCTGCTCGGGGTATTCCGCATCCCAGAGAGCCTTGGGCGTCAGGACGCCGGAGGGGACGAAAGACACCTCTATCGTCTCGTCGGAGGTGTTCACCATCCGCACCAATGCCACGGCTGGCACGGAATCCCATGCGTTGAAGGCGGTCTGGAATATGCAACCTTCGGGCGAGGCCAGAAAATCCAGCCGGTACTTCGGCCATTCCACCGAATCAAAATGGCGCGGTGTCGTATCGCAATCTGGCGGAGTCATCGCGGCCTCGGGGTTGTGGATAAGTGGATCATGGCAAAACGATCTTTGCCGTCACGGGAGTGCCCTCTGTCGCGAATATCTTCTCCATTTCGATGGCGATCCAGAAGAAGCTCTCGCCGTAATATGCAAGCGATCCATCGCCCATCAACGATGATGGAACGTTCCAGAGGAACATGGCCGGATCGTGCGGCGTCGGTCCAAAATAGCTAAGAGAGATCGGAGTGTCCCCTTGGGTGGCAGTACCTATATAGGTGACTTCCATCGGGCCGGGCGTCGGGGGGCTGTAGGTCACGACACCACCCGCAGATGGTGGACTGCCGATACCGGGAAGCTCGGAATACTCGTCGGGTTGCCCGAAGAGGTGGTACACCTCGTGGAGCATCACTTCTTTCGGGTCACCGTCCCCATTCAAGAAGAACACCATTTCGTTGCCGTCCAACACGTAGGACCGGGTGTTCGTTCCGGGTGTATTCGGCGTGCCGTCGAACTTGATCACGGCATTTCCACCAGATGCGACGGGCTTTAGTTCAAAGAGGATCGAAAGGGTCTGGGTCTTGCAACCGGGTTGATTGAGCTCGACACGATACATACGCGCGCCCGCGTTCAGCTCGTTCACTGCCCAACTGACATAGTTCGCTCCGGCAGCGATGTTCGGGTCGGCACCGTTGATATATTCGTAGCTTACCGTCTTCGTGATCTTGACCCTGCCGCCGGTCTCGGTCCGGGTCACCTCCATCAGACCCTCGTTCATCATCGTCGGCCAGTGCGGGTATGTTGTGATGAAATAGTTTCCGAACCCGTTCGTTGAAAACGAGTCGAACACTTCGCATGCGCAACAAAGCCCCGTGCCGGAGGTTGTGCCCGTTGGTGGGCTCGCCGGAAGAGTGGAGGAAGGTCCGCCCATGGTCTCTAAATCAATCTTTGCAATCGTCGCAGGTAAAAATCGGCTGCTGTGTCCAGGTTAACGTCCGTTGCCGATGTCGCAAGACCCTTCTCGCGGATCGCGGGATAGAGTGGGTCGCCGTGGGGATGCGGGCCACAGGTCAGGCGCAGCAGATAGAAGAGGGCCCGGCCATGGATGTCGGCGTCGGGCAGTGCGGCGCGCGTTTCGGAGCGCGCGGCCTCGGGGCCCGCTCCCTTGGGCAGCAGCCCCTCCGCAATCGCGGTCAGCGCGCGCAGCTCCTCCGGCGCGGCACGGTTGAACCGGCCCCGAGGATTTCGGGCCGCCTGCGCAAGCCGCGTCAGGATCGCCGTCCGCTCCTCCTCTGACGGCATGAGGCGCGCGTATTCGCGGGGGAAATCAGCCGACATCTCGGGCATGCGCGCGGGCCGCACGGGGGACAGGGCCTCGGTGAAAGGCGCAAAGTCTGGTGCGAGGTGGAACCAGCCGCCCAGATAGGTCATGCGGTAGAGAAGATGGGCGTATTCCTCGAAGAAGGTGAAGCCGTAGCGTGCCCCTTGCAGCGCGACGTGTTCGGCCACCGCAAGCCGACGCGCGGGCCCAAAGGGGCGAAACCGCCCCGGGTCGAGGCGCAGAAGCCAGTCGGCCAGTTCCGACTTCATCCGTCCCTGTTGCGGCAGGGCCAGAATCGCGAGGTCCCGTTCGGTCAGCGTGAAGGGAAGCCCCCGGCTTCTTGCCCCGGACGGCACGACGACGCGGGCGCGCGCCTTGCCGGTTTCGACCGCGATGAGAGTCGGATCGCTCAGGAAGCGGGAGGCGAAAAGGCTGTCGATGCGTTCGGGCCAATCGGTCACGGCAGACAGGTATGCGGCGATCACGGCGGGATCCCAGAACCGGAACCAGACCATCTTGCCGTCGGTGTTCCGTACCTTGAGCAGCGCCCGCAGATGGTTCGCGATCTTGTCCAGCGGTGCATCGCTGCGCAGAAAAATTCCGGCGTCGGTGCCCCAGAAGCAGGTCATATGCGCCTCGCCCTTGGTGAATAGCGCCCGCAGCAGCGGCGTGTCGGGCTCCAGCTTGACCAGCCAGGGGGAGACGGCGGCCAAGATGTCACCTGAACCATCCTTCGCAAGGCAGACGTGGGGCAGATCCTGAGCCGCCAGGAGTTCGGGCAAGACCGGGATCGTGGCGGCGTCGAGGACGGCATAGGTGGCCTGTGGCCCGCCGAAAAGCGGCTCGGCCAGGGATGCGGGAACAAAGGGCGCATCCGCGTCGGGGCCAAGAGGGGCGAGATCCGGGATGTCGCGGATCGTCAGCCGGGCGCGCACCTTGTCAGCCTGGACATGCATGGTTGGTCTTTCTGGTGTGACCGGACGATTGTCCGCGATGGAAGGCAATCAATCGACGGCCCGGATCAGCTTGCGTTCCAGCACGCGCAGCACGGTTTTCAGATCGTGACCGCGCCGCAGGATACGACCGTCCATCCCGATCACGGCATACATGCCCTGCTTGACGGCCATCCTGGGGCGCTTTTCAATACGATACATCGGCTGTTCGGCTGTCCGTCGGAAGATCGAGAAAACCGCGACCTCCCGCAGGCCCGATATGCCGTAGTCGCGCCATTCGCCCGCCGCGACGAACCGCCCGTAAAGCGACAGGATCACCGAAAGCTCCGTACGGTGGAAGTTCACCGTCTGGGACAGGTCTGGGAACGGGGTCGGTGCATTCATTCCCAGAAGGTGGCGCGGGAAAGCTCCCAGATCAAGTCCGGATATGACATCCGCTCCGCTTCCATCACAAGGACGTTTATTGGGCGGTCTATTCCCAGACAGACTCGGAATCAGGAAATAGCCAATTGAAACGTGCCAATGTTTCTTTTGGCGAAATACCGGAAGAAACCATGAATTAGACACGCGCTGAATCAAATTCCGACATATCGGCGCTGGTTTAATAAAACTGTAAGCGAAGGAAAGATTATGAAGAATTTTTTTGCCACTGCGGCGTTTGCGACCGCGGTTCTTGCGGTACCCGCGTTTGCCGAAGGTCATACGCAAAGTTTCGCGATCATGCATTTCAACATGGGTCAGGATAGCCCGTCCGATCGCCGCATGGTTCCGACCGGCCTGACCCAGGTCGAGCTGACCCCCGGTTCCACGCTGTCCGACGTGTTCAACCACCTGAACATGGACGCCGACCGCGCAATGGATGTGACCGGAACGGGGGCCGGTGGCGTCACGATCCTGTTGAGTGACCCGACCATGGCAGCCGAGATTTTCCGTCGTCTGATGGCCAAGAGCCAGGAAAACGAATGAACGTCTGACCGCCGAATGGCATCTGATCGCCCGCGCGGGAAACCAAGCAGGCGTTTTCAATTGCCGATGCCTTGATGCGGCCATGAAAAGACCTTGCCCATTCCCCGCGCCTTCCCCGGATTCGCCGCGAGGGTCCATCAAACAAGTCGACAGGAGCTAACGCTCAGCCCCCGGTGGTGCCTTATTGCCCCCACCCAGTGCGCCGCCGGGGGCCTCCACGGACAAGCTCACTCTTGCGGCTTTTCCGTAGTGAGTATGACCCCGTTCATGCGTGAACGGGGTCGTTTTCATTTCAAGGCAGGCCCATCCGAACGGGCACGGGGTCCGCTCAGGCGCGGACCAGCTTTTCGTAGCTTTCGGAAATCTCGCGCGTGATGCTGCCGACTTCGAAATTGTAGTCGCCGATCTGTCCCACGGGGGTCACCTCGGCGGCGGTGCCGGTTAGCCAACATTGCTGGAAGCCTTCCAGTTCGTCGGGCATGATGTGGCGCTCGTGAACCTTGATCTGACGGTCGGCCAGCATGCCCTTGACCGTCTGCCGCGTGATCCCGTTCAGAAAGCAGTCCGGCAGGGGCGTATGCACTTCGCCGTCCTTGACGAAGAAGATGTTGGCGCCCGTCGCCTCGGCCACGTAGCCGCGATAGTCGAACATCATCGCGTCCGAGCATCCCTTGGCCTCGGCGGCGTGCTTGGACATGGTGCAGATCATATACAGACCGGCGGCCTTGGCGGTATGCGGCGCGGTTTCGGGGCTGGGGCGCTTCCACTTGGCGATGTCGAGCTTGGCGCCCTTCATCTTGGCGTCGCCGTAGTAATTGCCCCAGGCCCAGGTCGCCACGGCCATGCGCACCGGGTTGCGACGGCTGCTGACGCCCATATCCTCGCCCGCGCCGCGGAACGCCAGCACGCGCACGTAGGCATCTTCCAGCCCGTTGGCCTTCATCGTCTCGTATTTCGCGGCCTCGATCTCGTCGATGGTCCAGGGGATCTCCATGTCGAGTGCCCGGCCCGACGCGATCAGCCGCTCGGAGTGCTTGCGGCTCTCGAAGATCTTGCCGGAATAAGCGCGCTCCCCCTCGAAGACGGCGCTGGCGTAATGCATGGCATGGGTCAGAAGGTGGACATTCGCGTCCTTCCAGTCGACCAGCTTGCCATCCATCCAAATCTTGCCGTCGAGTTCCGCATAGGACCCTGCCATGACACTCTCCATCCCATTCGTTTCGTGAATGCGCCCGCTTCGGACATATTCTTGCGTAAAAACTGGCCGTGGCTAGCAATGCGACCTTTGAATGTCAACAAGACTGACTTAGTTTGGGCGTCAGCGACAGGACGGGAAAGACCATGGCACAAGGGATGAGCGACAATCTTCTGTTCCTGACGGACGAGCAGTTGCGCCGCGCGATCGAGGCGATGTTCTTTGCCTATCGCGGGTTTACCGCCGACCCGGACCGCATCCTGTCGGAGATGGACTATGGCCGCGCCCATCACCGGGCGATCCATTTCATTCACCGCAGCCCGGGGACGACGGTGAACAATCTTCTCGCGATCCTGGGGGTGACCAAGCAATCGCTCAACCGCGTGCTGCGCACCCTGGTCGAGGACGGCCTTGTCCAGAGCCGCGTAGGCACCCGTGACCGGCGGGAGCGTCATCTCTACCTGACGGATGCGGGCGAGGCGCTGGAGCGCAAGCTGTCGGATGCGCAGCGAACCCGGATGCGCGCCGCCTTTCGCGAAGCGGGCCCCGCAGCGGTCACTGGATTTCGCGAGGTTCTTGAACATATGATGGACCCCGAACTCAGGCGGTATTTCACTGCCGTGAAAGAAGGCGAGAGATGAACGACGACGGGGTTCCCGGCCATCAGGCGCATGTTCTGCTGGTCGACGACGATGAGCGCATTCGCGGCCTTCTCCAGAAATTCCTGATGCGAAACGGGTATCTGACGACGGCGGCCCGCGATGCCGACCATGCCCGGCGCCTTCTGGCGGGGCTGGATTTCGACATGGCGATCCTTGACGTGATGATGCCGGGCGACAACGGCTTCGTGCTCTGCGCCGAGATCCGGGAAAGCCGCAACATGCCGATCCTGATGCTGACCGCCAAGGGCGAGACGTCGGACCGGATCACCGGGCTTGAGGCGGGGGCGGACGACTACCTTCCCAAACCTTTCGAGCCGAAGGAGCTGCTGCTGCGCCTCAAGGCGATCCTGCGCCGTGCCCCGTCGGGCGGCGGTGCGATGCCCAAGACGCTGCACCTCGGGTTGATCCGCTATGATCTCGACCGGGGCGAATTGTGGCGCGGGTCCGAACAGATCCGCCTGACCGCCACGGAAACCGTCCTGATGCGCACATTGGCCGCGACCCCGCACGAGGCGGTGACCCGGGGCGATCTGGTGGAGAAACTGGGCCGCGACGGCGAGGCCTCGGGCGAGCGGGCGGTCGACGTGCAGATCACGCGGCTGCGCCGCAAGCTGGAACTCGACCCGAAACAACCCCGCTATCTGCAGACCGTGCGCGGCGAAGGATACATGCTTGCCCCCGATTGAAGCCGCCAGCCGCACCGCCCTGTTTACCCACGATTGCGCGTTGAAGCACGTCACGCCGCCGGGCCACCCCGAACAGGTGAACCGCCTGAAGTCGATCCTCCGCGCCTTGGCAGACACGCCGCTGGACCGACGGCCCGCCGAGGCGGCGACGGATGCGCAGATCACCCTGTGTCACCCGCAATCCTACATCGACATGCTGGTCGAGCGTGAGCCCGAGGAAGACACGATCCCGCTGGATGCCGACACGTGGATGTCCCCCGGAACGTTGCGCGCCGCGCGCCATGCCGTCGGCGCGGCCATCGGGGCCGTCGATGCGGTGATGGACGGCTCGGTCGCCAATGCCTTCGTCGCCATGCGCCCGCCCGGCCACCACGCGGAAACCGCCAAGCCCATGGGGTTCTGCCTTTTCGGGACGGTGGCCATCGCCGCCAGGCACGCGATGGAGCATCACGGCCTGTCGCGGGTCGCCGTCTTCGATTTCGACGTCCACCACGGCAATGGCACCCAGGACCTGCTCTGGAACGAGCCGCGCGCGTTCTTCGTGTCGTCCCATCAATCGCCGCTCTGGCCCGGCACCGGCGACACCTCCGAAAGGGGGGCGCATGACAACATCCTCAACGTGCCCCTGCCGCCCGACAGCGATGGCAAGACGTTTCGCGCCGCGATCCGGCCCGCGCTGGACCGCGTGGATGCCTTCGCGCCTGAACTGATCCTGGTGTCTGCGGGGTTCGACGCGCACCGCGACGATCCTCTGGCACAGCTCAATTGGGTCGAGGATGATTTCGCCTGGATCACCGGCGAACTCTGCGACCTTGCGGCGCGTCACGCGGGTGGGCGGCTGGTGTCCTGCCTGGAAGGCGGCTATGACCTCGACGCGCTGGCGACATCGGTCCTGGCGCATGTGAACGTGTTGCGAAAGGCGGGCTGACGATGGCGGATGACACCAAGGACATGAGCTTCGAACAGGCCCTTCAGGAGTTGGAGCGGGTGGTGAACCAGCTCGATTCCGGCGACGTGCCGCTGGAAGACTCGATCAAGCTCTATGAACGCGGCGCGCTGCTGAAGGCCCGTTGCGAAGCCAAGCTGAAAGAGGCGGAAGAGAAGGTCGAACAGATCACGCTCAACGCCGACGGCAAGCCGACCGGCGCCCGTCCGGCCGAGAGGATGTGACGCTGGCCCTTCCGCTCATGACCGCGCTGGCGACGGCGCAATCCGACATTCAGACCACCCTCGACACCCTTCTGTCACCCTTCGACGGGCCGGTGGCCGAGGCGATGCGCTATGCGGTGTCGGGCGGCAAACGCCTGCGCGGGTTTCTGGTGCTCGAAACGGCGGCGCTGTTCGATGTGCCCCGCGGCCGGGCACTGCGGGTCGCGGCGGCAATCGAGGCGATCCACGCCTATTCCCTTATCCATGACGACCTGCCCTGCATGGACGACGACGACCTGCGCCGGGGCCAGCCGACGGTTCACCGCAAATGGGACGAGGCGACGGCGGTTCTGGCCGGGGACGCGCTCCAGACCTTTGCCTTCGAAGTGCTGGCCGATCCGGCCACCGACTCCGACCCGGGGTTGCGCGCAGACCTCGTCCTGACGCTCGCACAGGCATCGGGGGCGGCGGGCATGGTCCGGGGTCAGGCGCTCGACATCGCGGCCGAGACGGCGCAGACGCCGCTGACCCTGGGGCAGATCACCGAATTGCAGCGCCAGAAGACCGGGCGCCTGCTGGAGTGGCCCTGTCGTGCCGGCGCCATCCTGGGCCGCGCCGATCCCGCGCCTCTGCTGGCCTATGCCGCCGAACTGGGGCTGGCGTTCCAGATCGCCGATGACCTGCTCGACGTGACGGGGGACGCGGAAACCGTGGGCAAGGCCGTGGGCAAGGATGCCGATGCCGGCAAGGCCACCTTCGTGTCCATCCTGGGCGTCGATGCCGCGCGGGCCCGTGCAGAAGATCTTGTGAAATCTGCACAAGGCGCCATTTTGCCCTATGGCCACCGGGCTGCTACTCTGGCTCAAATCGCGGAATATGTCGTGACGCGCGACAAGTGAGGCCTTGCTGATGACTGCCCCGAAGACGCCCCTTCTCGACCGGATCGCCGGACCGCCCGACCTCAAGGCCCTGACCGACCGGGAGTTGCGGCAGCTGGCGGATGAGTTGCGGTCCGAAACGATCCACGCGGTCAGCCGGACCGGCGGGCATCTGGGCGCGGGTCTTGGCGTGGTGGAACTTACCGTCGCGCTTCATGCGGTGTTCGACACGCCGCGCGACCGGCTGATCTGGGACGTGTCGCATCAGTGCTACCCCCACAAGATCCTGACCGGTCGCCGCCGCCGGATGGACAGCCTGCGCCAGAAGGACGGGTTGTCCGGCTTCACCAAGCGGACCGAGTCGCCCTATGACCCCTTCGGCGCGGCGCATTCCTCCACCTCGATCAGCGCCGCGCTCGGCTTTGCCATGGGGCGCGAATTGGGGGCGCCGGGTAACGGCGACGCGATTGCCGTGATCGGGGATGGCGCGCTGTCGGGCGGAATGGCCTATGAGGCGCTCAACCATGCGGGGCACCTTGGCAAGCGCCTGATCGTGATCCTGAACGACAACGAGATGTCGATCGCCCCGCCCGTGGGCGCCATGTCCAGCTATCTGAGCCGTCTTTACGCGCAGGGCCCGTTCCAGGAACTGAAGGCCGTCGCCAAGGGCGCGGTCAGCTTCCTGCCGCCGCCGTTTCAGGAGGGGGCCAAGCGCGCCAAGGAAATGCTCAAGGGCATGGCCGTGGGCGGCACCCTCTTCGAGGAATTGGGGTTCAGCTATATCGGCCCGCTTGACGGGCACGACATGGACGGTCTTCTGGGCGTGTTGCGGGCGGTGAAATCGCGGGCGACCGGGCCGATCCTGATCCATGCGATCACCAAGAAGGGCAAGGGTTTCCGCCATGCCGAAAGCAAGGCCGACGGCGGCCATGCGACGGCGAAATTCGACGTCGTCACCGGCGAGCAGGCCAAGGCCCCGTCCAACGCGCCGTCCTATACCAAGGTCTTTGCCGAAAGCCTGCTTCAGGAGGCCGAGGCCGATGACCGCATCGTGGCCGTGACCGCCGCCATGCCCGATGGCACCGGCCTGAACCTCTTTGCCGAACGCTTCCCTGCGCGATGCTTCGACGTCGGGATTGCCGAACAACATGGCGTGACGTTCTGCGCGGGCCTTGCCGCGTCGGGGATGAAGCCGTTCTGCACGATCTATTCGACCTTCCTGCAGCGCGGCTACGATCAGATCGTCCACGACGTCGCCCTGCAGGGTCTGCCGGTGCGCTTTGCCATCGACCGGGCCGGGCTGGTCGGGGCCGACGGGCCGACCCATGCCGGCAGCTTCGACATCGCCTATCTGTCCAACCTGCCGGGCTTTGTCGTGATGGCCGCCGCCGACGAGGCGGAGCTTCGGCATATGGTCGCCACGGCCGCCGCCCATGACGAGGGTCCGATCGCGTTCCGCTTTCCGCGCGGCGAAGGCGTCGGCGTCGAGATGCCCGAGCGCGGCGTTCCGCTGGAAATCGGCAAGGGCCGGATGATCCACGAGGGGGAGCGCGTGGCGATCCTGTCCTTCGGTGCCCGGCTGGCCGAGATCGAGGTGGCGCGCGAACGGCTGATGGCCCGGGGGATCACCCCGACGGTGGCCGATGCGCGGTTCGCCAAGCCCCTGGACCGGGACATGATCCTGACCCTGGCCGCAAACCACGAGGCCCTGATCACCATCGAAGAAGGCGCCGTGGGCGGTTTCGGCAGTCACGTCGCACAGCTTCTGTCAGACGAAGGCGTGTTCGACAGCGGGTTGCGGTTCCGGTCGATGGTCCTGCCGGACAGCTTCATCGATCAGGCGGGACCAAGCCAGATGTATGCCGACGCGGGCCTGAACGCCGAAGACATAGAACGCCGGGTTCTGGATGTTCTGAACGTGAAGGTTCTTGAGCGTCGCGCCTGAGTTCGATCATGGCGGAAACGAAAAAGGGCAGGCCCAAGGCCTGCCCTTTTGTAATTCTGACGCGAGGTCCGACCCTTAGAAGGTGCCGCCGGGCAGAGCGACGAGCGTCGTTCCGGTCGCCGAGGAACCGTCGGCGACAACTGCGAACAACACGCCGGCGATGACGATCACCGCGCCGACGGTCAGAGCGGACGAACCGGCCAGGATCGCGCTTTGCGACGACTTGTCGGTCACGACGCGAACGGCTTCGTCAGCGGAAGCAGCGAGGGGAGCAACGGCCAGAGTGGCAGCAGCGGCGAGGGCGAAAAATTTGGTCATTGGATGACTCCAGCTATCCGAGTTCATTTTTGTAGATATTTCACTAATCTGCCGCAATCAAGCCGTTCTGGGCATCAGGGTAAACAAAGCTGACTTTTGCCGCAGCTTCCCGCCTAGTCGCTGAAAACGATGTCGTTTCCGCAACGGTCGTGTGCTGCGACCGGGTCGATCCGGCCCGCGAGCCCGCTATTCCGTCAGTCGGATGATCTCGAAATCGCCGACCTCGGGGCTGATTCGTTCGATGCTCTTGCGGACGGTGCCGTTCGATTCCACCCAGTATCTATTGACGAAATCGCCGCCGGTGGCGCGGCAGTCTTCCTCGAATACCCGCGTCGCGTGGCGTTTGCCGTAGATGTCCAACGTCTCATTGCCGATCAGACGGACGTCACAAAGGTAATCACGCGTCTCAATCAAGCCTTCGCCCGTCAGATAGCGATTCACCCGTTGCACATCGCTGCCCCCGCCAGCCGCGAAAGCCGCGACCAGCGGCGCGATATCGGCGGTCATCAAGTCGAAGCCATACCCCCGTGTGCCCACCAACACGCCGTCGCGCCGGAGCAACCCGCGATCATCCCCGGCGGCCCATTGCACCGTGCCCCGGTTGGAGGCGACGGGAATGACGGTAAACCCCGAATCGGCGGTCTTCTGGATCACCAGAAGCGCCGAGACGGGCGACGCTGCGATCAGTTGCGGCGACAAGACCTGACGGGCATCGGGGACCGGTTGACCCGGTCGGACGACACCCAGAAGCGATCCCCCGGCGATCACCAGGGGGGACTTCACCGGATTGTTGCCGCAAGCGGTCAGGCCAAGGGTCAGGCCCAGGGCGATCAGGAGCGGGCGGGCAAGGCGCGTCATCATCGTCATCTCCAGACCGTCCCCCAATCGTCCGTCAGGTCCGGCGCGGATTGATCCCGCACTAGCGGGTAAAGGCGATTGCGCAGGTTGAGGCGGGCGCCACCGTCCCGCAAGATGGGCTGGACCAGAACATTGCCCGAGGTCTGCGTCGGCTGTCCGGTGAACCAGCTGAAGGGCACCCGCAACCGAATCCCCTTGTCGAAGCTGCCCTCGCCGAATTCTGCCGCGCTGACGTTCGTCTTCGTTGCATAGGCGCTGACCCGCCAGCCATTGGCGAACTCGCGGGCAAGTTCATAGGTCAAGCCCCGGTCACCGGCCAGATACTGACCCACGTCGACCTGACTGTGGAAGCCGTTGCCGTGGTTGTAATATGCGCTGACGAAGGCAGTCGTCGCCTCCAGGTCCTGAAAGCCGAGCTGCATGTCGAAATCGCGCTGGCGGACCTTGCTGACCTCCACCCCAAGCGCCAGCCGGGAGCCGGAGGGCTTCCACAGCAACTCGCCCGAGACACCACCGAACTGCGGCTCCAGCAGGCCGGCCGAGACGCGACCATAAAGGTTGGGGCCGGGCCGGAACATGTAGGTGCCGGTCAGATAGGGGATGAAGGGCTTGTCGGTGCGCGCGAACAGGTTCGATTCCGAGCGCACGCGCGGCAGCACCGAGTCCGACGGCCGGGTCGAACCGTCCCGGTTGCCGACGATCCGTTGGCGCAACGCCCCCTCGAACATCAGGCCCGCGACGGGTTGATAGCTGGCCGACAACTCGGCCCCGAGGTCGAGGCGGAGGGGATTGTCGGGATCAAACGTGCTGACCGCGACATAGGGGCCAAGCGCCCATTGGAAGCGCGGATAGGCGTCGGGCTGCACGACCAGACCGGCGCGGTCCAGGCGGGCGGCATCGACAAGGCCCGCGACGGCCAGCAATTCGTCGGCGCCGTTCGGGCTGTTTTCCAGCGCCTCGATGTCGCTGCGGCGCAGGACCACGGCATCGCCCGCCAGTCCGGCCTCGTTCAGCGGCACGAAGACCAGCGTCTCGACCGAAGCCGGAAGCACGGCGGTGGCGGCGCGGGCGGCGCGCCCGATGGCCTGGGGCTGTGCGCCATAGATCGGATTGCGGAAATGGATTTCGGCCCGGCTACCCTCGATCTTGCTGGCGACCAACGGCAGGCCCGCATCGGCCATCACGGTGCCAAGCCCCGCGCGCAGGATCACCGGCGCACTGGGGTTCTGGGTCCAGGCGGCATCCCAGGCCGCCGGATCGTCCTGGGGCGCGGGGCGCAGGGTCACCGGCGGTGCGGCCGGACCGATGCCGCTGCCCACGGGCGACCGCTTGGGATTGAGCGAGAATTGAAGCGTCACACCGACTTCGGAGCCATGCAGGACATATCCCGACAGGCTGGTCCCCGGTCGCAGACGATAGTCGAAGCCGAAGTTGAGCGGCGTTTTCGCGTCGAAGATGCCGCGCGCCTCTTCCTCGACATAGGCGTCCGACGAATATTCCGCCGTCAGGGTCAGCCGGTCGTTCCAGCGGTATTGAACCCCGCCGAACAGGGCGGCGTCGCCGCGGAAGATCTGGCTGGTCTGGAACTGTCCGCCGGTGCCGATGGTCAGGGGCGGGCGTGTCTCGAACTTGTCGCTGACGATGCCGAGCGGGTTGGTGAACCCGCCGCGCGTGCCAAGCCGACCCCACCCAAGGCCACCTGTCACGGTCCAGCGGTCGCCGAAAGACTTGGTCGCGACGACGTATTCGGAGGCATAGAGACTGGTGCCGCCGATGTCCTGAATGCCGACGGTCACGGCGGGGCGGCGCGCGGTTTCGGTCAAGAGCTGATAGCGAAGATCGAAGCTGCGGTCATACGTGCGCACGAAATTCGGCCCGATGGGCAGGAAATCGGGAACGGTCGCATAGCGGAACACGGCCTGAAGCCGCGGGGTCAGCTGAAACGCGATCTGGGTCCGACCGGAGCCGTTGGACAGCAGGGTCAGGCTGGTCGTGAGTTCCGCATCAGGCTGCATCTGGGCCGTCGGCAAGTCGATGAGACCGGGCACGCCATAGCTGTTGATGGCGCGAATGTCTTGCGCGGCGGCGGGCAGGGCCAGCGCGGCAAACGCGATTGCAACGGCTTTGGACAGGGTCGTCATGGCATTTGACCTTTGGCTTGCGGCCCGCTCTTCATGCCCGCCGGTGGTCTGTTCGGAAAGGCGCGCCTTCCGTTTCGGCGACTTCCGGCCACCGGGTGTCTTGATTCTGCAACGACTTCGCGTCAGGCCCCAAGGGACGCTGAAATCTCGGAGCGGTCATGTCCGACGCTGCCCCACCCCCCGACGGATTGGCCGTCACCGGATCGACCGGACGCATCGGGCGCATGTTGCGGACCGTCTGGGCGGGGGCGGACGTGGCCTGGCTTCGTCGCGGCGATCCGCTCGAGACCGGGCTCCGTGGCCGGTCCTGTGTCGTCGGGCTGGCCGGGGTGACCCGGGGCGACGCGCGCGCGCTCGCCGCCAACACGAGCACCGCTTGCCAGACCCTGCGCGCGGCAGAGGCCGCCAAGGTCAAGCGGGTCATCCTGTTCTCTTCGGCCGCTGTCTATGGTCGCGCATCCGGGCCATTGGTTGAGACGGCCGCGCCCACGCCCGTCGCACCCTACGGGACGGCGAAGGCCGAAATGGAAGAGAACGTGGCCCGGTGGTGCGCCGCACATCCGAACGGGCCCGAAGTCACGATTCTGCGTCTGGGCAATGTCGCGGGGGCCGATGCGCTGTTGTCGAGCCTCGACAAGACTCCGCCCGGCCTCGACATTTTTCCGGACGGGCGAAGCCCCAGGCGCAGTTACATCGGCCCCCGGACGCTGGCGGAGGTGCTGGTGCGTCTGGCGATCCATCCGGGGCCCTTGCCAGAGATCCTGAACGTCGCGGCGCCGGGCACCGTGGAAATGGCGGCCCTGTTGCGCGCCGCCGCCCTGTCCTGGACGCCCATGCGCGCGCCCCCGGCCGCGATCCCCGAGGTGGAACTGGACACCCGGCTGCTGCAATCGCTCCTTCCCCTTCCGCCCGACGCCTCCGACCCGGCGCGGATCGTGGCCGAATGGCGCGAGGTCTGCCGATGACCCCGGGCAAGCGGCTGTTCGACATCCTGTTCTCGCTCTACCTGATGGTCTTCCTGGCCCCGGTCTTTGCGGTCGTGACCTGGAAGGTCTGGCGCCAACAGGGCGGGCCGATCTTCTATGGCTCCGAGCGGATGAAATCGCCGACCGAAGCGTTCACGCTCTGGAAATACCGCACGATGGCCGACGATCCGTCCGACACGGGCGTGACCGGCGGCGACAAGGCATCCCGGATCACCCCGCTCGGCGCGGCCCTGCGTCGGCGCAGGCTCGATGAACTGCCGCAACTGTGGAACATCCTGAAAGGCGACGTCAGCTTCGTCGGGCCGCGCCCGCCCCTGCGCCGCTATGTCGAGATGTTCCCGGACCTCTATGGCGAAGTTCTGAAATCCCGGCCCGGGGTCACCGGCCTGGCCAGTCTGATCTATTCGCCCCACGAGGAACGCATCCTGTCGGCCTGCAATACCGCCGCCGAGACCGAGGCCGAGTACATCCGCGTCTGCGTGCCGCGAAAGGCCGCGCTCGACCTTCTGTATCAGCGCAACCGGACGTTCTGGATGGATGTGAAGCTCATCTCCTGGACGACGGCCAAGTTTCTGCCCCGGGCGATCCGCCCCAAGCGCAAGGGCAAATGGGTCTGACCTAGGGGCCGCGTTCCCGGATGGTTTTCTCGATTGCCTCCAGACGGGCCAGAACCTCGTCGCGGTAGGCATCCGTGGCGGCGTTCGACTCCTCTGCATGGGCGTCCTGCATCGAATTCACGATCAGACCAACGAGCAGGTTCACCACGGCAAAGGTGGTGACCATGATGAAGGGCACGAAGAACACCCAGGCGTAGGGGAAAACCTCCATGACCGGGCGCACGATGCCCATGGACCAGGATTCGAGCGTCATGATCTGGAACAGGGTATAGCCCGATTTTCCGAGGTCCCCGAACCACTCCGGGAAGGACGCGCCAAAGAGCTTGGTCGCGATCACGGCGGCGATGTAGAAGATGATCCCCATCAGCAGGAACACGCTGCCCATGCCGGGAAGCGCCGTCACGAAGCCCTCGACCACCCGGCGCAGGCGCGGAAAGACCGACACGATCCTGAGGACCCGCAGGATGCGCAGGGCCCGCAAGACGCTGAGCGGACCCGCCGTGGGGACAAGCGCGATGCCGACGATGACGAAGTCGAAGATGTTCCAGCCCTGCGTCCAGAAACGCCTGCCCTGGGCGACGATCTTGGCCAGCAGTTCGACCACGAAGATGCCGAGACAGATCCGGTCGATGACGGTCAGAAGCCCGGCATATCGGTCCATCACCGGCGGCACCGTTTCGAGCCCCAGGGTCACGGCATTCACCAGAATGACGGCGACTATGAAGTTTCGGACAAAGGGACGTTCAAGAAAATCGTTCAGGGCGGCGCGCATCAGGATCTCTCGAAGAGGGTGACAAGCTCGATATGGGGGGACCAGCGGAATTGATCCACGACCGTCACGGGGCCCATGCGGAATCCCGCCGCGATCAGGGTGGCGGCGTCGCGGGCGAAGGTGCCGGGGTTGCAGCTGACGAAGGCGATCCGGCGGATCCTGGACAGGATCAATTGCGCCACCTGCGACTCGGCCCCCGCGCGCGGCGGGTCGATGACGGCGGCGTCGAACCGGGCCAGTTCGTCGGGCAGAAGCGGGTTGCGGAACAGGTCGCGCACCTCGGATGTGATCGCCTTGAGGCCTGTCGCATGGCGCGCCCCGTCCGACAGCGCCTGGGTCAGCGCGCGGTCGCCTTCGACGGCATGTATCGGCATCGTTCGGGCCAGCGGAAAGGTGAAGGTGCCGCAGCCCGCGAACAGGTCGACCGCCCGCGTGGCCCCCGCCAGAAGGTCGGTGACCCGGGCCGACAGGGCGGCCTCGCCCTCGGCGGTCGCTTGCAGAAAGGCGCCGGGCGGCGGCGTGACGGGCGCGCCGCCCAGCCGCAGCACCGGCGGCGTCTGCTGCAAGGCCGGCTCCCCGTTCCAGGTGATCCGCGCAAAAGCCGCGGCCAGCGGGGCCAGCGCGACCATCGCGTCCCGGTCGAGCGGTTTGGCGTCCGACAGGCTCAGGTCCAGCCCGCTGTCCGTCAGGGTGACGGTCAGCGTGACCTCTCCGCCCCGATTGGCGGCGATGCGGGTCACCTGCTCCAGCACCGGAAGGGCCGATAGGATGGCCGGGTCCAGAACTTTGCAGTCCGGAATCTCTACGACGTCGGTCGAGGCGCGGACGTGAAAGCCGACCTGCGCGCCCTTCTTGGTGCGGCGTCCCGACAGGGCGGCGCGGCGGCGGGTGTTGGGAGGCGATGTCGCGATCCCGGCGATGGTGGCCGTGATACCGGCGCGGGCCAATGCGTCGCGCGTCACATCCTGCTTCCACTGCGCCACGAAGGCGTCGGAGGCATGTTGCAATGCGCATCCCCCGCAGCGCCGGAAATGCGGACACGGCGGGGCCACCCGGTCGGTGGACGGCGTGACAATCTTCGGGTCGGGCACCCGGTCGCCCAGGACATCGCCGGTCACGACTTCGCCCGGCAGGGTCCGGGGGACGAACAGCGGGCCGGCATCGCCCGTCGCGATGCCGTCGCCGTGGTGGCCGAGACGGGTGATGGTATGTGTCATGGGATGCGCCGTAGCACCGGCGCGCGGCTTTCGCCATATCGGGAACGGAGCCGTGGCGGGCCCTGGCGGATTTCACTCTGCCGCGACGTCTTCCACCCCGATGAATCCGCCCGACTGACGATCCCAATAGCGGGCATAAATGCCCCTGGCCGCCAGCAGTTCGGCGTGGGTGCCGTCTTCGACGATCCGCCCGTCTTCCAGCACGACGATCCTGTCCATGCGCGCGATGGTCGACAGGCGGTGCGCAATGGCGAGGACGGTCTTGCCGTCCATCACGCGGTCGAGCGCGGTCTGAATCGCCGCCTCCACTTCGGAATCGAGGGCACTCGTTGCCTCGTCCAGCACCAGGATGGGCGCGTCCTTGATGATGGCGCGGGCCAGGGCGATGCGCTGGCGCTGACCACCCGAAAGCTTCACGCCCCGCTCGCCCAGGAAGGCGTCGTATCCGGTGTTGCCCTTGTGGTCGCGCAGGGTGGTGATGAAGTCATGCGCCTCGGCCCGGCGGGCGGCGTCGATGACCTGTTCTTCGGTGGCATCGGGGCGACCATAGAGAATGTTGTCGCGGGCCGTGCGGTTGAACATCGCGGTTTCCTGCGTGACCATGCCGATCTGGTGGCGCAGGCTGTCCTGCGTCACGTCGCGCAGGTCGTGGCCGTCGATGGTGATCCGCCCCTTTTCCGGATCGTAGAGCCGTAGGAGCAGGGCCACGAGGGTGGACTTGCCCGCCCCCGATGCGCCCACGACCCCGAGCTTTTCCCCCGGCCGAAGCCGCAGCGTGAGGTCGCGCAGGCCGCCGCCGCCGCCCTGTCGACCATAGGTAAAGGTCACGTCGTCGAGCGCGATGGCCCCCTGAACCGGCGGCAGGTCTTTCGCGGTATCGGCATCGGTCAGGGTCCAGCGCGGAGTCAGGGTGCGCATCCCGTCCTCGATCTCGCCCAGGTTGGCGTACATGCCCATCAGCGTGAAACTGACCCAGCCGGTCATCTGGCTCAGCCGGAAGGAAATCGCCCCGGCGGCGGCGATATCCCCCGCCGTGGCCGACCCGGCGCGCCACAGCAGCAGGGTGCCGCCGATCATCAGGATAGGCAGCAGGCCCGCGCAGAACATCAGGGCAAAACGAAAGGCCGTCGAGATGCGGCCAAAGGCCAGCGCCTCGGTCCGCAGCTTGGCCATGGAGTCGAGGGCGGCGCGATCCTCATGATCGGCATGCCCGAACAGCTTGACGGTCTTGATGTTGGTGACAGTGTCGACCACCTGACCCGTGACCGTCGCGCGGGCGGCGGCGCGCACCTTGGAGCGGGCCCGGATGCGCGGCATGAAGAACCGGAAAAGCCACAGATACCCGACCAGCCAGACCGCCAAGGCCAGCGCGATGCGCCAGTCGATCGTCAGCATCAGCAGGGCCGACCCGATCAGCGACGCCAGCGAAAAGGCAACCACGTTGATGAATTCGCCGGTGACATCGGTGACGGCGCGGGCGGTCTGCATCTGCTTGGCGGCGATGCGCCCGGCAAAGTCGTTGTCGAAAAAGCTGACCGCCTGTCCCAGGGTCCAGCGGTGCAGGCGCGACTGGACCAGCGGATAGACGTTCGGGGCCACGGTGATGCCGTTGAAGGCCGCCGATGCGCCGAACACGAGTGGCCGCGCGATCAGATAGAACGCCAGAAACCCCGCCAGTAGCAGGCCATTGCGCACCAGGTATCCGCCCGACGGGTCGGCGGCGCTGTCGATGACCGCGCCAAGGAAGAAGGCCGTCGCGATCTCGGTCGTCCCGGCCAGCGCCGAGACGGCGAAGGCCACCAGAAGCGGCGGCCACCCCCCCTTGAGGCACCAGCCGAAAAAGGCGGCCAGCGTCGTTGGCGGCGGCGCATCCGCCGGGGCGAACGGCGGGATCAACCGGCCGAAATAGTCGGACATGGCTCGGATCATTCGGCGGCCCCCTGAAGCGCGTCGGCGTCGATGAACCCGCCCGACTGGCGCCCCCAGAACGACGCATAGAGCCCGCCCTGTGCAAGAAGGTCGTCGTGGGTTCCGTCTTCGATGATGCGACCATCGTCGATGACCAGAATGCGGTCCATGGCCGCGATGGTCGACAGGCGGTGCGCGATGGCGATGACGGTCTTGCCCTCCATCATGCCATAGAGCGTGTCCTGAATTGCGGCCTCCACCTCGGAGTCGAGCGCGCTGGTCGCTTCGTCCAGCACCAGGATGGGCGCGTCCTTCAGGATGACGCGGGCCAGTGCCACGCGCTGCCTCTGGCCGCCAGACAGCTTGACGCCCCGCTCGCCAACTTGCGCCGCATAGCCCTGCCGTCCTTCCGGGTCGGCAAGATCCAGGATGAAATCATGGGCCTGCGCCTTGTTCGCCGCCGCCGCGAGGTCGGCATCGGACGCATCGGCCCGCCCATAGCGGATGTTGTCGGCAACCGAACGGTGCAAGAGGCTGCTGTCCTGCTGCACCATCCCGATGGCATGGCGCAGGCTGTCCTGGGTGATGCGGGTGATGTCCTGCCCGTCGATCAGGATGCGGCCCTGTTCGGGGTCGTAGAAGCGGAGCAGCAGCTTGACCAGCGTGGACTTGCCCGCCCCCGACCGTCCGATCAGGCCGACCTTTTCGCCCGGCGCGATGGACAGTGACAGGTTCGTCACCCCGCCCTTGCCGCCGCCGTAATGGTGGGTCACCGCGTCGAAGGTAATGGCCCCGCGCTCCAGTTGGAGGGGCTTTGCGTCGGGGCGGTCGCGCAGCGTGATGGGTTGGGCGATCGTCTCCATCCCTTCCTCGACCACGCCGAGGGAGCGGAAGAAGGACGTCAGCGCCCACATGATCCAACCCGTCATCGCGTTGAGCCGCAGGACAAGGGCCGTCGCCGCCGCCACCACCCCGACCGAGGCCGCGCCATTGACCCAGAGGGCGATGGCCCACCCGACGACGCCGACGATCAGCAAGCCGTTCAGGACAACCAGGGCCACATCCATGATCGTGAAGATCCGCATCTCCCGCTGAAACGTCGCGCGGGTCTGTTCGATGGCGTCGCGGGCGTATTCCAGCTCCCGCCCCTCGTGGGCAAAAAGCTTGACCGAATGGATGTTGCTATAGGCATCGACGACGCGGCCCGTGGTCATCGACCGCGCGTCGCTGCTGGCCTTGGAGGCGGGCCCGACGCGGGCAATCGTCCAGCGCACCAGTAGGCCATAGAGCACAAGCCAGCCCAGAAGCGGCAGGACAAGACGCGGGTCGGCCCCCCAGAGCAGGATCGCCGCCCCGACCAGATAGGCGATGGCGAAGGCGATGGCATCGAAGACCTGAAACACGGCTTCGCCCGCGGCGGGGGGCGCCTGCATGATGCGGTTGGCGATGCGCCCGGCGAAGTCGTTCTCGAACCAGCCGACCGACTGGCGTAACACGTGGTTGTGGGCCCTCCACCGCATGTGCGTGCCGAAATTGGGCAGGATCGCGTTGTTCAGCAGCAGCGTGTTGAGCGATTGCAACCCGGGCCGCAGCACCAGGATGAAGAGCGCGACCAACGTCAGCTCGACCCCATTCTCGGCCAGGAACGCGCCCGGTTCGGACGTGGACAAAAGGTCGACGAGGCGACCCATGTAGGACAGCAGCCAGATTTCGACCACGGCGACGATCACCGCCGTCACCCCGGCCCAGACGAAGGCACGTTTGAAGGGGCGCGAATAGTCGCGCAGGAACGGCCAGAGCCGGGCGGGTGGGACATCGGCCTCTGCGGTGTGCGCATAGGGATCGACGAGGGTCTCGAAGAAACGGAACATGATCGGGGCTTTCGACTGTCCCCGATATATAGACCCTCAGGCGAGGAAGACCATAAGACCCGAGCCCGCCAAGGCGATCGCCATGACCGTGGTGAAGATCCGCCAGGCCAGCGGCGTGGTCAGCAGATAGGCCAGAAGTGTGCCCGCAAAGGTCCAGAACAAGCAGACAAACAGGTTGACGCCGCTGAAGGCGCTGCCGATCCGCAGGGCCTCCAGATGCGCGGGCAGGTCCGACGCATAGCCTGACGACGCGGCCAGGGCGATGATCCAGACCTTGGGATTGACCCACTGGAACAGCACCGCCTCGAGGAAGGTGAAGGGCCGGTCCTTGCCCTCGGCCCGCGCGCCCCGGGAGCGCAGGAGTTTCCACGCCATCCAAAGAATCCAGGTCACCGCGAGGATCTGCAACGTCAGTTTGAGCGCCGGAACCGCCAGCAGGAGCGCGCCGATCCCAAGCGCGGTCAGCCCACTTGTCACGCCGACGCCCGTCGCCACGCCCAGAACATGCGGCAGGGTCGCGCGAAATCCGAAGCGCGCGCCAGACGCCGTCAGCAGGATGACATTCGGCCCGGGCGTGAACAGACCCGCGAAGACGAAGAGGTAAAGCGGATCGATCACCTGTGCGCCTCGGCGATCAGGGTCGCGTGGTCGACCTGTCCCTTGCGACTGCGCCACAGGGCGCGGGCGCGGGCCAGCCCCTGACCCAGGGCCGGGCCGGTCAGGTCGGGCATAAGGTCGCCTGCCGTCAGCGGGAAATCCGCCGCTGCACCCTCTGCGGCCTCGGTCAGGGCGCGGGGGTCGGGCGGCGCACCCATCAGGGCCGCGCGCACCAGCAGGGCGTCGCGGGCGGCTTCGGCCCCCAGGGCATCGCCCAGATCGAAGGGCGCGGTGCCGTCGCGGGCGGCGGTCGCGATGTCGTGCAACGCCCGGTCCTCGGCCCGCGACAGGCGCAGGTCCGACGCGTCGCCGCCCAGAACCGCAAGCCGGGCGATCCAGCCGGCGCCGCCGAAATGGACGAGCGGCGCCAAGGCGCTCGCATCCGCCCCGGGCATGAGTCGGCTCAGGATGCCGCTCTGCGCCATCGCCGCCACACAGGGCGCGGGGTCGGGGGCCGACAGCAGCTTGCGCAGCTCGCTGCCCACGCGTTCCCGGCTGATCCGGTCCAACCCGTCCTGCAACTCGGCGCAGGCGGCCAGCCCTTCGGCATCGAGGCCGAGCGTCGGGTCGCCATACCAGGCGGTGAAGCGGAAGAAGCGCAGGATGCGCAGATAGTCTTCGGTGATGCGCGCGGCGGGGTCGCGGATGAACCGCACGTGCCGCGCAGCAAGGTCCGGCAGGCCGCCCAGGGGGTCGATCACCGTGCCATCCGCCTGCGCATAAAGCGCGTTCATCGTAAAATCGCGGCGGCCCGCGTCTTCGGCCACGTCATCCGAAAAGGCGACGGTCGCATGGCGACCATCCGTTTCCACGTCGCGCCGGAACGTCGTGATCTCGTGCGGGATGCCGCCCGAGACCACGGTGACGGTGCCGTGGTCGAGCCCCGTGGGAATGGTGCGCAGGTCCGCCGCCAGGGCCAGCTCCATGACCCGGTCGGGCGTCGCATCGGTGGCGATGTCGATATCCGCGACCGACGCGCCCAGGGCGGCATTGCGCACGCAGCCGCCGACGGCCAGCGCCCGAAACCCCGCCTCTTCCAGCAGGGCAAAGACGGCCTGCGTCGCCGCTGCCGTCAGCCAGTCACCCGTGATCCGCATAGATCCGATCCGCCAACCCCCGAAGTATCCGGGCGGTCGCCCCCCAGATGTAATAGGGACCATAGGGCACGGCATAGAACCTGCGCCACTCCCCCCGCCACCTGCGCCGTTCGATGACGAAGTTTTCGGGGGTCAGCACATGGGCCAGGGGCACCGTGAAGATCTCCTCGACCTCGCCGGGTTCGGGAACGGGGTCGAAGGCACGCACGAGGGCCAGCACGGGCGTCACGGTGAAGCCCGTGACGGTTTCGTGCGGCGGCAGGGCGCCGAGAAGCGTGGCGTGACCAAGCGGCAGGCCGACTTCCTCGTTCGCTTCGCGCAAGGCTGCGTCCACAGGCGTTTCACCTGCTTCCTGCTTGCCACCAGGAAAGGCGATCTGCCCCGGATGGTGCCGCAAACGGGAGGATCGCTTGGTCAGAAGCAGGCGCAAGCCCCGATCCGTCTCGACGAAGGGGACCAGGACACCGGCCGGACGCAGCACCCGGCCTTCGGGCAGAACGACCGAGCCGTTCAGATCGAAGTCCGACGAGCACGTGCCGGGCCGGGAGACCGCCGCCCGCAGAACGTCAGGCGTCATCGGAGTCCTTCGTCGCCTCGAACCCCAGGGTGGCCGGGTCGAAGTCATAATGCGCGCCGCAGAATTGGCAGTCCGCCGTCACGCGCCCCGCATCGGTGGTCATGTGGCCGATGTCCTTGGCTGAATAGATCGACAGCGATTGACGGACCTTGTCGGCCGAACAACTGCACCCGAAGCGGATCGGCTGGCTTTCGAAGACGCGCGGACCCTCTTCGTGGAAAAGCCGCAGCAGAAGGTCGGTCGGCGCCAGCGTCGGGCCGATCAGCTCCAGTTCGTCCGTCGTGTCCAGAAGGATGTTGGCGCGGTTCCAGTTCTCGCCCGCGTCCTCGTCCAGGATATCCGCCGCCGTCAGCAACCCGCCTTCGCCCGACCCGCCGTCGCCGGTGGCATGGGGGCTGGCCTTGGGCATATGTTGCAGCATGACACCCCCGGCGCGCCAGTGCTGCCCCTCGCCCGGAAGGACGGAACGGCCATAGGCCAGCGCAAAACGCGTGGGGATCTGTTCGGACTGGGCGAAATAGGTCTCGGCACAGGACGCAAGGCTGCCACCCGCAAGCGGGGTGATGCCCTGATAGGGGGCCATGTCCGGGCCCTGATCGATCAGGATCGCGAAATAGCCGCTGCCCACCAGGTCGAAGGGATGCGCCTCGGCCGCCTCGATCAGGTCCATGCGCTCGCGGTCGAAGCTGGCATAGGCGCGGATGCGGGCGGGTTGTCCGTCGTCGGTCGGCCCATAGTAATCGGTCGCGATCAGGCGGGCCGGGCCATTCCCCCGCACCTGCAGGGACAATTTCCAGCGCAGCTTGATCGTCTGGCCGATCAGCGCCGTCAGCAGCGACATTTCAGCCACCAGGGCTTCGATTGCGGGGGGATAGTCATGTTGCGCCAGCACGTTCTCCAACACCCCGTCCAGACGGGCGACGCGCCCGCGGATGTCGGATGAATCGAGCTGAAACGGCAATACGGTGTCGTCCCAGAGATGGGTCGTGGCGTCGATCATGGCGGGATCCTTCGATTGGCTGGCCCGAGCGATGCGATCCGGGTTTCCCGGCGCGCGCGGGGCTGGCATTACCGCAGCCATA
The DNA here is from genome assembly GCF_900113875.1 of Jannaschia pohangensis. Taxonomy (GTDB): domain Bacteria; phylum Pseudomonadota; class Alphaproteobacteria; order Rhodobacterales; family Rhodobacteraceae; genus Jannaschia; species Jannaschia pohangensis. The sequence goes on from NZ_FORA01000007.1 coordinate 68,759, forward strand.
TAGGAACGACCAGCCGTGGACCAACCCCCGGTCCGACAGGAGGCAAGACATGATCGCGCGCCATGGAACCCCGCCCCGCGCCGGGGTCGTCTATCGACGCAGGCCCGGGGCCTATGCCGTGCTGGTTCGCGGCGCGCGCCTTCTCTTGACGGTGCAGCAGACACCGGAGGGGCCGGATATCCAGTTGCCCGGTGGCGGGATCGACCCCGGCGAATCGCCGATCCCCGCCTTGCTGCGCGAAGTGCGCGAGGAAACCGGCCATTCCGCCCGCATCCTTCGGCATCTGGGAGGCTTCCGGGAGTACACTTTCATGACCGACTACGGGTTTCATGCCGAAAAGGTCTGCAACGTCTATCTGGGCCAGGTCGGTCTTCGCCTTGGCGCGCCGAGCGAGCCGGGTCATTCCGACCTCTGGCTGAGGCCACAGGAGGCCCTGGCCGTCTTGCCAAGCCCCGGGGGGCGCCGGATCCTGGCGCGGTGGCTGGCTGCCGGAGGGATCGGCCGACGCTAGCCCGCGGCGATTCCTCTGCGGGCGCTTTCCGGCCCGCCGAAGCGGAACAGCAGCATGGAGATATCGTCCTCGAAATCGTTGATCCCGGAATGCGCGTTGACCGCCTGTTCGAGACTCGCAACCGCTGCCTCCGTATCCTCGGGGATGCCAGCCAGCAGATCCATCAGCCCTTCCTCCTCCAGCATGTCGCCCCAGGTATCCGTGCATTCGGTCATCCCGTCGGAATAGGCGAGAAAGGCATCGCCCGGGTTCAGGCGGATGGTGATGCAGTCGAATTCCGCTTCCGGCAACAGGCCGACGGGTGGCCCGCCGCGGCCGATACGCTCCACGCTGCCATCGGCGCGCCGGACCAGGGGATGGGGATGGCCCGCCTGTGAAAAGGTCAGGTGGCCGGACCGAAGATCGACATAGGCCAGAACGGCCGTGAAATAGATGTCCGAGTCCATTTCCCGCAGCATGAATTCGTTCAGCCGCGACATGACCTCTTCTGGGCTGTGCACGTCGCGGCCATTGTCGAGAAAGGCGATATTGCTGCGCCGCGAACTGAAGGAAAACAGCCCCGCAAGACGGCCGGTCAAAAGGGCGGAAGCGACGCCGTGACCCGAGACATCGATGCTGTAGAGCCCGATTTCGGTGTCGGAGATCGGGAAATACCCCACAAGATCGCCGCCGATCTGGCCCGAAGTGACGAGTTGAAGCGACAATTCCGACCGCCCGATCCGCCAGGTGCTGTCGGGAATGAAGGCACGCTGCAGTTTGCGGGCCTCGTCGAGGTCGCGGCTCATCTCAGCGTTGATGCGCATCAGGTCGTCGAGCGTCGTCTTCACCTCGTGATTGCGGTGCTGCAGATCTTCCTGCATGTCCAGGATCCGACGGCCGGTCAGAAGGCGCGCGCGCAATTCGGCGATGTCGATGGGTCGGGTCACGAAGTCGTCGGCCCCGGCCTCCAGCGCGCGGGCCTTGGCGCAGCGATCCGTCTCGGACGTCATCAGGATGAAATACACATAGTCGTCGCGCACCATCGACCGGAATGCCTTGCAGAAATCCGGACCGTCCATCACCGGCATCTGCCAGTCGCTCAGGATGATCTGCACCTGCGCGCCTTCCTCGGTCATGCAATAATGCAGGGCCTGCCCCGGATCGGGCAGCGCCACGACGTCGAAGCCCATGCGCAGCAGGACCGCAGAAATCAGTTGACGCTGTGCGGCGCTGTCATCGACCACCAACGCGCGAATCTGCTGTTGGGGTCGGGGCGGAAGGGTCGGGTGGCGTGTCGTCATGGCTCCGGTCCAGTTTGGACGTTCCCGGAGATGCCCCAAGACAATGAAGGGCCGGTTAATGCGTCAATTCGCCTGATTTCGCCGGTCGCATTAAGGTCCGGGTAAAGATTTGCAGACAAGATATCCGCATGATCGACACAGACCGCCTTGCCGAACTGGAATCCGAAATCGGGGCCGAAGATCTCGGCTTCATCATCGCCATCTATCTGGAAGAGGCCGACGAGATGCTGGCACGCATTGATGCGGGGCTGTCGGACGAGGACCATGCCCGCGCATTGCACTTTCTGCGCAGCGGCGCGCTCAACATCGGGTTGCGCGGTGTCGCCCGCGCCTCCGCCGAGCTGGAGAATTCGCGCGACGTCAGCGTGCCCGAGGAGACAGCCCGGTTGCGCACCCTGCTGGAGGAGAGTCGTGTGCGACTCGGCACCCTTCTGGACGCGGCCTGACGATCGTCAGATCACAAGTTCCGCCAGCAGAGGCTCGTCCGTCAGGTCACGCCAGGTGAACCCCCGCGCCATCATCTCCGCCTCAAGGCGGGCGAACGATCCCTTGTGGGATGTCTCGATCCCGATCAGGACGCTGCCGAAATTGCGGGCGGATTTCTTGAGGTATTCGAACCGGGCGATATCGTCGTCCGGACCCAGGATATCCAGAAAGTCGCGCAGCGCACCGGGACGCTGCGGCATCCGAAGGACGTAGTACTTCTTCAGTCCGGCATAGCGCATGGCCCGTTCCTTGACGTCCGGCAGACGCTCGAAATCGAAGTTGCCGCCGGTCGTCACACAGACGACGCGCCGCCCCTCGATCTCGGGGCCGAGATCGCGCAGGGCATCGACGGACATCACCCCGGCGGGCTCCAGAACCACGCCTTCGGTGTTCAGCAGTTCCTGGATCGAAATGCACAGCCGGTTCTCCGGCAGGCGCAGCACATGCTGCGGCGGAACCTGGCGGAGGATATCGAAGGTCCGGATGCCGATCTGGGCGACGGCCGCCCCGTCGACGAATGTGTCGAGCTTGTCCAGCGTCACCGGCTTGCCCGCCGCCAGCGCGGCGGTGAGGCTGGCCCCGCCGACCGGCTCGACATAGCGCATGTCGGGAACGCGGCCCGTCGACCGAAAATAGGCGAGCATGCCCGCCGACAGGCCGCCGCCGCCCACGGGCACGATGATCAGGTCGGGGTCTTCGGGCATCTGCTGGCGCAATTCGACCGCGACCGATGCCTGTCCCTCGATCACGTCGTCATCGTCGAAGGGCGACAGGAAATGTGCACCCGACTCGACGCAGAAGGCCTTGGCCGCGGTCAGCGTGGCGTCGAAGAAGTCGCCGGTCAGCCGGACTTCGACCCGGTCGCCGCCGAACAGCCGGGTCTTGTCGATCTTCTGACCGGGCGTGGTGACCGGCATGAAGATCACGCCATCGACCCCCAGATGCCGACACATCCAAGCGACCCCCTGCGCATGGTTCCCCGCACTGGCGCAGGCCACGCGACCACCGCCAAGCTTGCGCATCGCGTTGAAGGCCCCGCGCAACTTGTAGGAGCGCACGGGCGTCAGATCTTCGCGTTTTAGCCAGACATCCGCCTTGAAGCGGTCGGACAGGTAGTCGTTGCGCTGGCACGGCGTCGCCTCGAACACGTCGCGCATCGCGACCGTCGCGGCTTCGGCCCGGGCGGCGAAATCAGTCAAGGGGGCGGCCCTCCACCAGATGACCGTAGAGCGCGGTCAATGTGCCGACGCCCAGCATCAGACCGATCCAGCCGGTGACGAATTGATACATCGTCGAAATGAGCACATTCGTGTCTTCGAGCAACAGGGGCAGGCGCAACAGCAACGTCACTCCGACTGTCACGAAGGCCAGCACGATGATCGTCTGTGCCTGGCCCTTTGTGGCGATCAGCGCGTCGTTCATGCGCATCGGCTTGCCTGCAGCCCCCGCGGGCAGGATCACGCCGATCCGGTAGAAAACAAGGCAAGCCGCGAAGACGCCGGCGACGAGCGGGATCGTCTGGATCGACTCACCGAACAGGGGGACCAGAAGGACGACGAGCATGGTGACGACGGCCGCCGCCGCCAGCAGCGCGACCAGGAAGGTCAGCACGGTCCGCCCCAGATATCCCATCACGAGAGTGCCGTTCAGGGGCGGGATCCACCCGTCACCCAGTTCACCCAGGAGCGCGTAGCGATGCCAGCCGACCGACACCCAGAGGCTTGCGAAGATGCCGACCAGCAGGGAGCCGAAAGTGCCGAACACGAAGCCGGGCGGGGGCGGATTTTCGGGGTCGAGCTGGACGCCGACCCATTCCGGATAGAGGAACGCCACCGACAGACCGGTCGTCACGGCAAGCGCGTAAGGCACCAAAGACACCTTCATCGCCGCCAGCAGGTTGTCGGTGATCAGCGTCAGCGCGCGAATGAACAGCTTCCATCCCAGCATAAAGGCCTCCGGTTTCGGGTCCGCACAGCCCTATGCCCGGCACCTCCACCCCGTCAATGACCGGGCCTGCGGCTTGCAGGCGCGTCGGCTTTGTCCTACGCCGCAGGCAACCGATTATGCGGAGACCCCGATGGACGCCCCCAAGAAAGTCGTGCTTGCCTATTCGGGCGGCCTGGACACCTCGATCATCCTCAAGTGGCTACAGACGGAATACGGCTGCGAGGTCGTGACCTTTACGGCCGACCTGGGTCAGGGCGAGGAGCTGGAGCCCGCGCGCGCCAAGGCCGAGATGATGGGGGCGACCTCCATCCACATCGAAGACCTGCGCGAGGAATTCGTGCGCGACTTCGTGTTCCCGATGTTCCGGGCCAATGCCCTCTACGAGGGGCTCTATCTTCTGGGCACGTCCATCGCCCGCCCGTTGATTTCCAAGCGTCTGGTCGAGATTGCCGCCGCCGAAGGCGCCGACGCCGTGGCCCATGGCGCGACCGGCAAGGGCAACGACCAGGTGCGGTTCGAACTGGCCGCCTATGCGCTCAACCCCGAGATCAAGGTCATCGCGCCCTGGCGTCTGTGGGATCTGTCAAGCCGGACCAGGCTGATCGATTTCGCCGAAAAGCATCAGATCCCGATCGCCAAGGACAAGCGCGGCGAGGCCCCGTTCAGCGTGGACGCGAACCTGTTGCACACCTCGTCCGAGGGCAAGGTTCTGGAGAACCCGGCCGAAGAGGCGCCCGACTATGTGTTGCAACGCACCACCCGCCCCGAGGATGCGCCCGACACGCCCGAAATGGTCGAGGTCACCTTCGAGAAGGGCGACGCCGTGGCCATCAACGGCGTGGCGATGTCCCCTGCGTCGATCCTGACCAAGCTCAACGAGCTGGGCGGCAAGCATGGCTGCGGCATCCTCGATCTGGTGGAAAACCGCTTCGTCGGGATGAAATCGCGCGGCATCTACGAGACGCCGGGCGGCACCCTCCTGCTGGAAGCGCATCGCGGGATCGAGCAGATCACGCTGGACGCCGGGGCCGGACATCTCAAGGACAGCATCATGCCGCGCTATGCAGAGCTGATCTACAACGGCTTCTGGTTCTCGCCCGAGCGTGAAATGCTCCAGGCCCTGATCGACAAGAGCCAGGAGCATGTAACGGGCACCGTTCGCCTGAAGCTCTACAAGGGCAGCGCCCGCACCGTGGCCCGCTGGTCGGACCACAGCCTCTATTCCGAGGCGCATGTGACCTTCGAGGAGGACGCCGGCGCCTACGACCAGCGCGACGCCAAGGGGTTCATCCACCTCAACGCCCTGCGCCTGAAACTGGTGGCGAACCGCAACAAGCGCGTCGGCGCCTAGGCCTGGGGTTTCCGGGCGCTTCAGCGACGTTTCCAGCCGCGCCGCGCGCCCGGTGTCTTTGAGTGGAAATCCGCGGGGCGCTTGCGGACCCAGGTGATGAACCGCGCGAGCCTGGGATGCCGTCGCAGGTCTTCGGGCGTATTCCAGAGCCGGGCCAACTCCGCCTCGCTCGCCGTGGCATGGATCTCATTGTGACAGATCTGGTGCATCAGCACCGTCGGCCCGCCCTTGCCGCCGCGCAGCTTCGGGATCAGGTGATGCCAGCTTTGCGGCGTGCCCGGCAGGACCGGACGCTGGCACAGCGCGCAGGTTGGCGGCCCGTCATCGGGCTGGTCGGGGGCGTCGTCCTCTGACATGGGATGAAGGATGGAACAGCAGACCGACAAGACAAGGGTCGCGGTGATCGGCGCGGGCCCTGCGGGGTTGATGGCGGCCGAAGCGGCGGCGGCGGCGGGTTGCGCGGTCGAAATCTTCGACCATATGCCAAGCCCCGCGCGCAAATTCCTGATGGCGGGCAAGTCGGGCCTGAACATCACCAGGATCGAAGACGGTTTTACCGCCGCCTATGGCTGCCCGGAGTTGGAGCCGTTTGTCGCACGTTTCGGGCCGGAAGCGGTGCGTGACTGGATGGACGGATTGGGGCAAGCGAGTTTCGTGGGCTCTACGGGGCGGGTTTTCCCCGAGGCCATGAAGGCTTCGCCCTTGTTGCGTGCCTGGCTGGCCCGGCTGGACGATCTGGGCGTGACCCTGCATCGCCGCGCGCGCTGGACCGGGTGGGAGGACGCGGCCTTGCGTTTCGCGGATGGCAGGGCGGTCGTCGCGGGGGCGACGGTTCTGGCCCTGGGCGGGGCGTCGTGGCGCAGGTTGGGGTCGGACGGGGCCTGGGCCGATATCGCGGGGCTTGCCCGGTCGACGGCCCGCTTCAAACCGGCCAATGTCGGGTTCGAGGTCGCCTGGTCGCGGCACATGGCCCGCCACTTCGGCGCGGCGGTCAAGAACACCGGGCTGATCGTCAACGGTGTGACGCATCGCGGCGAATTCACCCTGTCGTCGAAGGGGATCGAGGGCGGCGGTCTCTATCCCCTGACGCCCGCCCTGCGCGACGGGGCGGCACTGGCCCTCGATCTCAAGCCCGACATGACGGCGGCACAGGTGCGTGACAGGTTGGCGTCGCGCGGCAAGGACAGCCTGCCCAACCATCTGCGCAAGGCGTTGCGACTGACCCCGGTGCAGATCGCGCTGATCCAGGAACTGGCGCGCCCGCTGCCCGATGACCTGACCCAGGCGATCAAGCGCCTGCCGCTGCCCCTGATCGGCCCGCGCCCGCTCGACGAGGCGATTTCGACGGCGGGCGGTCTTCGGTGGGATGCGGTCGACGCCGACCTGATGCTGCGCGACCGGCCCGGCACCTTTGTCGCGGGCGAGATGCTGGATTGGGAGGCGCCGACGGGCGGCTACCTGCTGACCGCCTGTCTGGCCACGGGGTTGCACGCGGGCCGCGCGGCGGCGGCCCATGCGCGCCGGGCATCAGGGTAGTTCGACACCGGCCTGCCTTGCATAGGTCTTGGCCACAGCGGCATCGTCCTCGCGGCCCAGACCGTCGGCGCTGGCCTTACGGTACTGCGCCAGGGCAGCCTCGACCAGCGGCATCTCCATGCCGGCTGCGGCGGCGATTTCCTTCACGATGCCCAGGTCCTTGGGCCAGATGTCCACCGCCGACAGGGGCGTGTAATCGGCGTCACGCACATGCGGGCCACGGTTCTCGAGCATCCAGGAGGTGCCGCCGCATTGCGGGATGATCTCCATGAAGCGCGCGGGGCTGATGCCCTGTGTCACGCCAAAGACCATGGCTTCGGCCATGGAAGCGATATGGACACCGGCAAGGATTTGGTTGACGGCCTTCATCGCACTTCCGGGGCCGGCCCGATCCCCCATCTCGTAGACAGACGACGCCGTCGCGGAAAGGACCGGTCGCGCCTTGGCGAAGGCCGCGTCGGTGCCGCTCGCCATGATCGCAAGATCGCCCTTCTGCGCCCGCGCCGCGCCGCCCGAGATCGGCGCGTCCAGATAGTGAAGTCCGGCATCGACGCAGCGAGCCTCCTGCGCGCGGGCAAAGTCCGGGGACACAGTAGCGCAGGCCATGACGACCGCGCCCGGGGCCAGCTTGCCCAGAAGACTGTCGATCACGCTCTCGGTCTGTTCGGCGTTCAGTACGCAAATCACCGCCGCCTCCATGTCGGAGGGGTCGAGGGTCACGCCGCCCTCCGGCTTCACACCGCGCGGATCGTGGCCCGCCACGTCGTGCCCCGCGCGGACCAACGAATTGGCCATGCCCATCCCCATGGCCCCAAGGCCCCAGAATCCGATTTTCATTGTCCTGTCCTCATCGTCCTGTCCTCATCCCGATTGCCCCCGCATGTTCGGGGATTGCGAAAGCCAGGTCCAGCGGGATGAGGGACCGTGGGGTCAGCGCGCCCCGGCCATCATCGCCAGACGGATCAACGCGCGTTCGATCACGGCCATCTGCGGCGCGCGCGACGAGGACCGGAGCGTCAGGTCCGTCTCCATCAGCAGGTCCAGCGCCGCCTCGAGCTTGCGGGCACCCCATTGGCGCAGCTGCCGTTCGGCGGCGTCGCGACGCGGCCCGAAAAGCGGCGGCCGGATCGAGCCGATACCCCCGCCCACGGCGGCCGCGTGAAGCTGCTGGAAATGACGGGTCGCAAAGATGACCAGGGTCACGGCGGCGACACCCTGCCCGTTTAGGCGCTGCATCAACGGGCCGATGGCGGCGGCACGGCCATCGGCGGCGGCGGCGATGACCTCGTCGGTGTCGGCATCGATCGTGGCGGGGGCCATCAGCGACACGGCCTCGGGTGTGACGGCCTCGTCCCCGGCATAGAGCGCGATCTTGGCCAGGGTCTGGCGAAAGTCGCCGGGATCGAGGGTTGCGGCCAGCGCATCGACGCCGCGCCGCGCCTCGGGCGTCAGCTGCAGGCCTTCGGCGGCAATGGCGGCCTCGATCTCCTCCCGACCCATGGGATCGTCATAGAGACCGATGGCCACGGCGCTCTTGTGGCCCTCGAACGCCTTGCGCAGTTTCGATGTCTTCTTGAGCGCGCCGCCCGTCACGATGAGCGCGGCATCGCCGGGCACCCAGTCTTCCAGGGCGGCGATGACCGGACCCGCCTGAAGTTCGGTGACGCCATCGACGAAGACCACGCGCGGGCCGGGAAAGAAGCCGACGGCCTTGAGCGCGTCCAGCACGACGGTCGGGTCCGACTTCGCCTCGGCTCCGGACAGGCGGGTCAGGCGCATCTCCTCGTCCGCCGACGGTCCGGCCAGGGCCGCGATCAGGTCCTGACGCTTCAGGGCGACGCGCATGGCATCCGCGCCATAGATCAACGCCCCGGCGGTGGCGGGGTCCGGCTTGGCAAGGAACTTTGCCACGGCGGCGCCGCGCAGATTCATTGCGCCAGCGTCGCGGCGTCGCCCAGAAGGCGGGCGACCACCTTGTCCGCGAGGATGATGGCCAACCGACGTTCCGCGTCCCGCCGCGATTCCAGCGTGGAAATGGTCGAGCCTGTGGCGGCATAGGCGGTGAAGCTGGCTTCGGACCCGGACAGAACCGGCGTCGTGTCGCCCATCGGTATCACCTGCCAGGCAAGGCGGCCTTCGATATTGAACCGTTCGATATTGTTCGACCCGTCGATGGCCAGCGCGTTTTCGGTCGTGGCCAAGGTATATGTCAGATCGAAGCGTGGGGCCGACGGCAGGCCCAGACGTTCTTCGACCCGGCGCACGAAGGCGAAATCGATGTCGGTGTCGGGTTCGGTCACCAGGATCGCACCCCGGAGCGCCCCGCCGCCGCCGCCCGGTCCGTAGACGGGCGTGAAGTTGCAGGCCGACAGCAGTGTCGCCGCCAGCCCGGCGGTCAGGATCAGGCGTCGGGTGGGATCAGACCACCACATTGACGATCCGCCCCGGCACCACGATCAACTTGCGCGGCTGCCCGCCATCCAGCGCCTTGAGCACGGCGCTGTCCTGAATCACCAGGGCCTCGACCTGATCCCTGGGCAGATCCTTGGGCACCGTGATCTCGGACTTGCGCTTGCCGTTGATCTGGATCGGCAGGGTCACGCTGTCATCGACCAGCAGGGCCGGATCGGCGACGGGCCAGGGCGCGGTCAGAACAAAGCCCTCGCCCCCCATCATGGACCAGATTTCCTCGGCCAGATGCGGGGTCATTGGCGACATGAGCTGTGCCAGCACCTTCATCGCATCGCGGCGCGCGGCGGCGCTGGCGTCGGATTTGTGCAGGGTGTTGGTGAACTCATAGAGCTTGGCCACGGATTTGTTGAAGGCGAAGCCTTCGATGCCCTGGGTCACCTCGGCGATGGCGCGGGCGGTGGCGCGGGCCAGATCTGCGTCGGCACCCGTGTCGCTGCGGTCGGCGCGGGCGATGTCTTCGGCCAGACGGTGGACGCGGCGCAGGTGCTTGTGCGTGGCCTCGGCCCCCGAGGCCGTCCACTCCACATCCCGCTCCGGCGGGCTGTCCGACAGGACGAACCAGCGCGCGGTGTCGGCGCCATAACTGGCGATGATGTCCATCGGGTCTACGACGTTCTTCTTGGATTTCGACATCTTGGCCGAAGGGATGACCTCGATCGTCTCGCCCGTCGCCCTGACCGTCCCCGTCTCCAGATCGACATCTTCGGGCAGGTGATAGACCGGGCGGCCCTTGTCGTCCTTCGTCTGATAGATCGCGTGGGTCACCATGCCTTGGGTAAAGAGCGCGTTGAACGGCTCTTCGGTGCCTTGCGGCAAATGCCCCGTCTTCTGCATCGCGCGGGCGAAGAAGCGCGAATAGAGCAGGTGCAGGATCGCGTGCTCGACCCCGCCGATGTATTGATCGACGTTCATCCAATAGGATGCCTCGTCCAGATCGGTCGGCGTCTTGGCGTGGGGTGCGGTGAAGCGGGCGAAGTACCACGACGAATCCACGAAGGTATCCATCGTGTCCGTCTCGCGCCGCGCAGGGTTGCCGCAGGCGGGGCAGGTGGTGTCGCGCCAGGTCGGATGCCGGTCGAGCGGGTTGCCCGGAATGTCGAAGGTGACATCATCGGGCAGGACAACGGGCAGGTTCTCCTTCTTCTCGGGGACGACACCGCAGGCGTCGCAATGCACGACAGGGATCGGACAACCCCAATAGCGTTGCCGCGACAGGCCCCAGTCGCGCAGGCGGTACTGCGTCTTGCCGGTGCCGATGCCCTTGGCCTCTGCCCAATCGATTGTGGCGTCGATGGCCTCCTGCCCGGTGGCCTCCGTGACACCGGCGGGCTGATCGATCCAGCGAACCTTCTCGGTCTTGGGCGGCACGAAGGCCTCGTTCGCCACAGGCGTTCCCCCGTCGAGGGCCACAAAGGTGTCGGTGACCGACAGCTCATATTTCCGAGCAAAGTCCAGATCGCGCTGGTCATGCGCCGGGCAGCCGAAGATCGCGCCGGTGCCATAGTCCATCAGCACGAAGTTCGCGACCCAGATCGGCAATGTGCCGCCCAGCGGGTTCTCGACCGTAAGACCCGTGTCGAAGCCGCGCTTCTCGGCCTTCTCCAGCGCTTCCTCGGTCGTGCCGCCCTTGCGGACATCGACGTTGAAGGCGGCAAGGTCGGGGTTTTCGGCAGCCAGCGCCTTGGCCAGCGGATGTTCGGGCGCGATGGCGATGAAGGACGCCCCGCGCAGGGTGTCGGGTCGCGTCGTGTAGATCTCGATGCCAGCGTGCCCGTGGACCGGCGCGGTCATCGCGAACGTCATCTGCAACCCCCGCGACTTGCCGATCCAGTTTTCCTGCATCAGGCGGACCTTCTCGGGCCAATCCTTGAGCGTGGCGAGAGAGTCGAGCAGGTCTTCGGCCATGGACGAAATCGCGAAGGCCCATTGCGTCAGCTCGCGACGCTCCACCTCGGCGCCCGACCGCCAGCCGCGACCGTCGATCACCTGTTCATTGGCCAGCACGGTCATGTCGACTGGGTCCCAGTTCACGATGGCGGGCTTGCGATACACCAGCCCGGCATCGAGCATGTCGATGAACAATGCCTGCTGCTGGCCGTAATACTCGGGGTCGCAGGTGGCGAATTCGCGGGACCAGTCGATCGACAGGCCGAGCGGCTTCATCTGGCCGCGCATCACGTCGATGTTGTTGTAGGTCCAGTCCTTGGGGTGCCCGCCCGACGCCATGGCCGCGTTTTCCGCGGGCATCCCGAAGGCGTCCCATCCCATCGGGTGCAGAACGCTGAAACCGCAGGACATCTTGTAGCGCGCGATGACGTCGCCCATCGTGTAGTTGCGGACATGTCCGATGTGGATGCGACCCGACGGATAGGGGAACATCTCCAGCACGTAATACTTGGGGCGGTCATCGCGAACGGCGCGAAACAGGTCCGCCTTGTCCCAGGCGGATTGCCATTTCGCCTCGATGGCGGCGGTCTCATAGGTCATGTGTTCTGTCCTCGGGCCCGGGCCCGGCCTGTCAGGCGCCCGAGCGTGGGGTGTCGTCTTTAAAGGCTGCTGTCGCTGATGCGAAGCTGGCGGGCGCGGGTCAGGATGGCGTCCTCGATGGCGCGTTGCGTGTCGCGACTCACCGTACCGCCCCGCGTCCGGAGCGAGACATTCAAGCTGCGCGCGTCCAGGGCCGGGTCCTTGATGAAGACCGTCGCCTGATAGGCGCGACCGCCGCCCGGCGGGGTTCCATAGCCGAACTGGATCACGCCCGAGAAAGGATCGGCGTTCTGCACCGGCATGAAGGACAACACATCCAGCGACGCCGCCCAGAGATAGCGGTTCACCTCCAGCGTTACATTCGGGTCGTCCGCGTTACTGAACAGATCCCAAATCGTCGAGGTATTGGAGTTGGCCCGGTTGGCCCGCGCAATCGTCTGGGGATTGTCCTGATCGGCGATCCGTTCAGACCGTGTCTTGCCGAAGAGCGGGCCACCGGCGCCACTGCATCCCGCCACTGCCACGACTGCCGTCACTACTATTAGTGTCCGAAGCATCCTGCCTGCCCGCATGTTGTCCCCCGATTTCGCCCCGGTCTTTTGATGTGCCCTGACTAGCGCAGGAAGACAGGGGCAAACAAGGTGCTGCGACGCAGTCCGGCAACACGGAACGGGCAACTGGGGCGGGACTGGGGCACCCCTTCGTTCACTGTGACAAGAAAGCACCATGAATTCGGCCTTTTCCGGGACCCCTGCCGTGCATCGCTTGCGACGCGGGGGGGGATGAGGGAAACGACAACCACGCCCAACGCGATTCCCGTGGTGGGGACGATTTGAAACACGAGGGAAAACCATGAAAAAAGTTCTCTTCGCCTCGACCGCTCTGGTTGCCTTCGCCGGCGCCGCCTCGGCCGAAATCACCATCACCGGCGTTGCCGAGATGGGTATCTTCAACGCGGACACGTTCGTGTCGCCTGGCAACGTTGCCAGCGGTGTGACCCAGTTCTTCACCGACATCGACGTCACCTTCACCATGTCGGGTGAAACCGACGGCGGCCTGACCTTCGGTGCCACTGTCGATCTCGACGAGAACGGCGCTTTCGCACCTGCCACGCAGGGCGGTGAGGTTATCTTCATCTCGGGCGCCTTCGGCACCCTGACGATGGGCGACACCGACGGTGCGCTGGACTGGGCCCTGACCGAAGTCAACTTCAACGGTGGCTCCATCGCCGACGACGAAACCGAGCACGCCGGTTACAACGGCAACGCCGGCCTCGACGGTCTGTATGACGGTCAGATCGCCCGTTACGACTACTCCTTCGGCGACTTCGGCGTGGCCCTCTCGGCCGAGCTGGACGACACCAACGCTATCGGCAACGACGACGTTCTGGGTATCGGCTTCAAGTACAACCTGGACCTCGGCGGCACCACGGTCGGCCTCGGCCTGGGTTACCAGTCGGCCAGCCTCGGCAACGTCAGCGTCGACACCCTGGGTGTCTCGGCCAACGCCTCCTTCGGTGGCGGTTTCTCGGCCGGTCTGTCGTATGTCACCTATGACAACCACGTCCCCTCGATCGGGCAGTATCTCCCCGCTCGCGCTCTGACCCCCGGCTTCGACACCGACCACATCGGTGTGGGCGTCGGCTACTCCTCGGGCGCCATCTCGGCTCACCTGAACTACGGTCAGTACGACACGGACGCCGCTGGCGGCGCCGAGTTCGACGGTATCGGTCTCTCGGTCGGCTACGACCTGGGCGGCGGCGCTTCGGTCGTCTTCGGCTACGGTGCCTCGTCGGGTGAAGTCGGCGGCGTTGACCTGGGCGACGTCGACACCGTCTCGCTCGGTGTGAGCATGTCCTTCTGATCCATCCCGGATCACGGAACAGGAGAGAGCGGGCCTTGCGCCCGCTCTTTTCTTTTGGGCATGTCGGTCGGGACGATCCGGAGACCTGACCATGCCATTGCCTGATATCACCGCCCGTATCGCCGCCGCCTGCGAGGCTGCGGGCCGGTCCCCCGCCGAAGTGACGCTGATCGCCGTTTCCAAGGTGCAACCCCCCGAGCGTGTGACCGCCGTTCTTGAGGCCGGTCACCGGGTTTTCGGAGAAAACCGCGTGCAGGAAGCGCAGGGCAAATGGCCCGCCTGGAAAGACGCCTACGACGGGGTAGAGCTTCACCTTCTGGGGCCCCTGCAATCGAACAAGGTGCGCGGCGCGGTCGAGCTATTCGACGTGATCCATTCCGTCGACAGCCTGAAACTGGCGACGCGCATTGCCGATATCGCGCAGCAGGTGGGCCGCTGTCCCGGCCTGTTCCTTCAGATCAACACCGGGGACGAATCGCAAAAGGCCGGTGTCGCACCCGAACAGGCCGACGCCCTGATCCGGGATATTCGCGCACTGGATGTGCCGTTGCTTGGCCTGATGTGCATCCCGCCGGTCGACGAGACGCCGTCGCTTCACTTCGCGCTTCTGGCCAAGATCGCCGCGCGCAACGGGTTGCCCGGCCTCAGCATGGGGATGTCGGCGGATTTCGAACAGGCGATTGCCCTGGGTGCGACCCATGTCCGCGTCGGTTCCGCCATCTTCGGCGACCGGGTCCGCAGCTAGCGCACTATCAGCCGCGTCCGATAGCGGATCCGCGCCGCGATCCAGCGAAGATGACCCGGATCGAAAGCGACGCAGCCTTCGGTGGCAAAGCCGGGCCGCCGCCAGCGATGCAGGAAGATGGCCGATCCGCGCCGGTATTCGGCCCGGGGCCAGTTCCAGTCGGTCAGGATGATCAGGTCATAGAGCCTGTCGGCCCGCCACAGACGTTCGGCCGACCCGTCGAAGGGCGCGCGTACCATCAGGTTGTAGTCCTCGTGCGCCGGGTCGTCACACCACAGGTCGCCGGGCCGGATCGGCAGGGCCCAATCCGCCGGTCGCGCCATGCGGTCGGGCCGATAGAGCATTCCGACGATCCCGTGCACGCCGACGGGCGTCGCGCCGTCACCCTCCCGCTTGTCTTCGCGCCGCCCGCCCTTGCCGATGGAACAGGGAAAGAGGCGCCCCTGAAACCGGACGCCACCTGGTGTCAGGACCAGATCATCGGGCGTCGTCGTCTCGGATCCGGCGGTCACTCCAGATGCCCCGACTTGTCACGCTTGACGTCCAGATAGGCCGCATTGTCCCGTCCACGTCCGACGTGCAGCGGCACCCGCTCGACAACAGAAACCCCCTGCGCCTGCATCATGGTCAGTTTGCGCGGGTTGTTCGTCATCAGACGGATGGTCGCGATGCCAAGGCGCGCCAGCAGATCCGCCCCCAGTCGGAAGTCCCGTTCATCGTCCTCAAACCCCAGGCGGTGGTTGGCCTCGACGGTGTCGAACCCCTGATCCTGCAAGTCATAGGCGCGCATCTTGTTGGCCAGCCCGATGCCCCGCCCCTCCTGATTGAGATAGAGCAGCACGCCGCCGCCGTTGTCGGCCATCGCCTGCATCGCCGCATGAAGCTGCGGGCCGCAGTCGCATTTGAGCGAGCCCAGAACGTCACCGGTGAAACAGGCTGAATGGAGCCGCGTCAGAACCGGGGCCGCCCGGTCGACCATCCCGATTTCGATGGCATAGTGCTCCTCGCCGCCATCGCCTTCGCGGAAGACGTGAACGCGGCCCGCCGCATGGACCGCGAAGGGCACGCGGGCCGAGGCCACCTCGGTCGAGGGCAGGGTCGGGCGGGCCATTTCATCCACGGGCAGACGCGTCACGCCGGCGGGGGGCGTCATCGCGACGCCCACGACGGCCGGGAGCAGTTGTGCCGCCTTCGCCAGGGCCACGCCCTGCCGCCAGGGGCCGCAGTCACCGCCGCGCAAGGTGGTGAGGGGTCCCTTCATGGGCATTCGCAAGTCATCGGCGGGGTCGGCCACCGCCTGAAGCCAGTCGAGCCTTGTATCCTGCGGTACCGCGATGCGCGCCACGTCACCGTCATAGGCGCGCGCCTTCAGCGTCTCCGCCCGCCGACCGCTGACGCACAGCACCAGTGGGCCGGCAGTGCGCAGAGCGTCAAGCCGGGCCTGCGACACCGTCTCGACCGAAGCGAGAACAACACCCCCGATGGCGACGGGCAGGCCGACCCGCAGGTCGGCCCGCGCCCGGACCGCAAGTTCGTTCGGGGTCGGTGAAAGCATTTTCGTCGTGAACTCCTGTAACAATTGGAGCCGTCCAACGCCCCTTCCACGTCACATATGAAACATTTGCGCCCTTGGCGACACGTCGACGTGAGGTCGGGCGCGCGGACTTCCCTCTGCGTCAACTTCACGGCACCAATGGTTCAACACTTACGGAGCTTCACAATGGCCAACCTCAAGAAAATCCTTCTCGTAGATGATGATGACGATCTGCGCGACGCCCTCGCCGAGCAACTTGTCATGACCGAAGAATTCGACGTTTTCGAAGCCGACAGCGGTGTCACCGGCATGGCCCGCGCCAAGGAGCAGCTTTACGATCTGGTCGTCCTCGATGTCGGCCTGCCGGACACAGACGGCCGCGAGTTGTGCCGCCTGATGCGCAAGCAGGGCGTCAAATGCCCCATCGTCATGCTGACCGGTCACGACACCGATGCCGATACGATCCTGGGCCTCGATGCGGGGGCGAACGACTATATCTCCAAGCCGTTCAAGTTCCCGGTCCTGCTGGCCCGCATCCGCGCGCAGCTGCGAACCCATGAGCAATCCGAGGACGCGATCTTCCAGCTTGGGCCCTATACCTTCAAGCCCGCGATGAAGATGCTGATCACCGAGGACGAGCGGAAGATCCGCCTGACCGAGAAAGAGACCAATATCCTGAAGTTCCTCTATCGCGCGGCCGATGGCACCGTGGCCCGCGATATCCTCCTGCACGAGGTCTGGGGATACAACGCGGGGGTGACGACTCACACGCTCGAAACTCACATCTACCGCCTGCGTCAGAAGATCGAACCCGACCCGTCAAACGCCAGATTGCTGGTGACGGAAAGCGGCGGCTATCGGCTTATGGCGTGATGGTCGCGCCACAGGCGATCAGTGAAAATGAACCATCGCGGCAATTAACCTTACGTTAACGCGGCTCTGTGCATACCATTAACCATACCGGCGCATCTGCGGGACGTACAGATGCAACCTCCCTGTTGGACTTGCCCGGGCTTTCGGCCCGGGTTCTTTTTTGTCAGGGCTTGTTGTCCGCGTCGGGCATCCGCAGGATCAGATAGCCCACAACCGCCAGCCCCGCGACGATCCCGCCGCCGATCAGGTAAGGCAGCCGCAGCGCCGTCTCGCGCCCCAGGGTCGGCTCGAAGGTGGACACCAGCAGGCCGCCCGCAATCGCCCCAAGCGGCATCATCCCCCATCCGAAAAACCGATAGACGCTGTTGACCCGACCGAGCAGGGCGTCGGGGATGGTTCGCTGCCGAAAACTGACCGTGACGACGTTCCAGAGCATTCCGAACCCCGCCTCGGCGGCCAGGGCCAGCGCCACGACCCAAGGCGCTTTCGCCACCCCGATCAGCGCGTAGGCACATGCGAAGGCCACGAGCGAGACCCGAAGGCTTCGCGTCGGACCCCAGCGGCGCGCGACCCCCGGGGCAAGCAATCCGCCCGCCACGCCCCCGACCGCACCGGCGGTCAGCAGCAAACCGTGACCCACGGCGCCCAGGCCCAGAATGTCCTGACTGAACAGCACAAGCATCGTCAGCGACGCCATGCTGCAGGCGTTGATGACCCCCAGCATGATCGCCAGCCGCCAGATCAGGACATGGCCCCAGATCCAGGCCAGCCCCTCGCGCAGTTCAACCCGGAAACTGCGTCGCGCGGGTGCTATGCGGGCCGGGATCACCATCAGCCAGACGCAGGTCGCCGCCAGCGCGAACGTCGCCGCGTCGAAGGCAAAGGGCACCGGCAGGGCCATCGCGATGAGCAGACCGGCAAGGGGCGGGCCGATGAAATGGCCCGTGACGCGCTCCACCGTCCACATCTGGCCATTGGCCGCCTCCAGGTCCGCGGCGCGAACAACCGATGGAAGGACGGTCTGCGCCGCGTTGTCGCGCAACACCTCGGCGGATCCCAGAAGGAATGCCACGGCACAGAGAGCTGCGATGGCCATCCCGGGCGAGGCGACGGGCGGCGGGGCGGCGAGCACCAGAAAGACCACGCCGAGCGTGACGGCAAAGCGGAACAGGTCGGCCCGAATCATCAGCTTGCGGCGGTCGACCCGGTCGGTCCAGACACCCGCAGGCAGGGTGAACAGGAACCACGGCAACCGCCCCGCCATCGCCGTCAGGGAAATCAGGAACGGGTCCCGCGTGATCAGCGACGCGAGCCATGGGAAGGCCAGCATCGACACGCCGTCCCCCAGGTTCGACACGGCCGAGGCCGACATCAGCCAGCGATAGTTGCGGTTTTCTCGAAGCAGCATCAGGGACATGGCGGTCCTCCTGCGCTAGGGTAACGCGGGGCACAGGGCGAAAGGCAAGCGGCATGTCAGACGGCTTTACCGAAATGCTGGACCGGGCGCAGGCGTTCTATGGCGCGCTGGCCAGGAACAATTCGCGCGACTGGTTCGAGCCGCGCAAGGCCGGGTGGAAGGCCGATATCGAGGCCCCCGCCAGATTGCTGGCCGAGATCATGGCCGATGAAATCAGCCGGATTACCGGCGAAGCCCATGCGTCCAAGGTCTTTCGCATCAATCGCGATGTGCGGTTTTCCAAGGACAAGTCGCCCTACAAGACGATGCTGGCGATGCTGTGGGCCCCGGGGGATCGCGATGACCTTGCCCCCAGCTTCTATTTCGGGATCCAGCCAGAGACGACCTTTGTCGGCTGCGGCATGTCGGGCTTCGAGAAGACCGCGCTGACGCGGTATCGCGCCATGGTCGACCGGTGGGGCGACCGCCTGACCGAAGTCATGGAGCAGACCGGGGGCACCCTGGCGGACATCGGACCCGAGCCTCTGAAGCGTGTCCCGAAGCCCTATGACCCCGACCATCCCCATGCGGCGTTGCTCAAACGCAAGGATCTGGCGCTTGGCCTGCCGTTGGCGGAAGGGTGGCGCGACACGGGCGACGGTCTGGTCGCGGCACTGTCGGACAGGATCGAAGCGCTTTTGCCGTTTCAGCGCTTTCTGGTCGAACGTCTCTGACCCCTTTGCAGGTCTTGGCGTCTAGACGCCCAGATCGTCCAGGGGGCAGTCCAGCGGTTCCTCGTCCAGCCCTTGCATCACCAGGTCATCGGCCGGATCGGCGCCGGACAGGCGCGCATGGAAACCGCCGCTCGGCACTTCCAGAAACGTCCAGCACTGGGAAACAGGGTTGTTGTCATAGACAAAGCAGATGTCGCCCTCGGAATTCGAGAACCAGATGCCGCGTTGGCAGGTGCCGCCTTCGAAGGCCCAGATGACCCGGTTGTCGTCGAAATACTGCTCGGCCCCGAACGGCTGACCGTATCGGTCGAAATACATGGTCCGGCTCGTGACCATCTCGGCGAACTCGTCCGGGGAGATCTGCCGTTCGGCAAGCGCGGGCTGCGCCAGCAGACAGCAAAGCAGCACGATCAGGCGCATGCGGTCTCCGACGTTTCGGGACGTGTCCGGGCTTCGGCCAGCCGGTCTTGCAGGGCATGAACGCGGGGATGCATCACCTTGCGCCAGAACCGGGGCCAGAGCGCGAAGGTCACCATGACCGGCAGGGAATAAGGCAGCTGCGGTTGGGTGTCGTCGGTTGTCAACTCCTCGAACCCGCGTCCGGGGTGGGCGTGGTGATCGGAATGGCGGGGCGCATGAAGGGTCAGAAGGTTGGTCACCCGGTGCGGCGCGTTCCAGCTGTGTTCGGGGCCGACCGGCTCATAACGGTCCCCGATCTTTTCGCGGCGCATCCCGTAGTGCAGCACGTAATCCGTCACCAGAAGCTGGCTTTGCGCCAGCGCGCAGAGGGCGACATAGGCCAGTGCGCCGGGCAGCCCAAGAAAGGCGAGCGAAAGGCCGATGCCTGCGGCCCCGCCAAGAATATACTCCCAATAGGGGTTTCGGATGTTCCAGTCGCCGCGCCCGCGCGCCCGCTGCCGCGCCTTTTCGACCGCGAGCCCCTGACGGAACGAGTCGCGCCAGGCCCTGACACAGAATTTCCACCAGCTTTCGCCATAGCGCGCGGTGTTCGGATCTTCTCGTGTGGCGACATGGATGTGATGCACACCGGGGTGCGCCGTCGTCTGATGCCCAAAGAGCAGGGTGGTATAGGTCCAACGCCCCAAGGCCCGCCGCAGACGGCCCCGGGCATGGATCAACTCATGCGCATTCGAATTCATGATTTGCCCGAAGAACAGCCCCGCGGCCGAGAAATAGGCGATCCAGTTCCAGGTCGGCCCACCCTGGGCCAGGGCCCAGACGGCGAGCGCCAGCATGGGAAAATGGATCGCGGCCAGACCGACGGTCAGGGCGCGCGCCTGCCTGCCATCGGGGGATGGCCCGTGTTCGGGCAGGACATGGTCCAGCACCGCGACCACGCCCGCCATCCAGATGAAAGATGCGAAATCCCACGGCCCGTCCCAGATCGCCCCGGCCACCAGCAGGGCAACCGACAGGCCGAGCGCAGCAAGATAGGGCAGAAGGGCGGGCATCGACGTCTCCGATCGGGAACTTCCGGTAACATAGGCGCGAATCCTGAAGAAAGAATGGCACCTGTCGCCGCACCTGCGGGCTTGTGGCAAATCCGTCCGCCTGCGCAAATGACGGGCGCGGCGTCGCAATCGCACCTTGGGGGCCTGCCCCGGCGCGATACGGTTCCGTCAAGGACAGGGAGGGTGGGATATGCTGGACGATGGCGACAAGAAGGGTGTCTGGAAATCCGGCCGCGGAAAGGGGCGGACGACGCCCAAGGGTCGGCAATACGATGACGACGCCCTGGCCCAGGTGCGCGCGCTTCTGGGCGACCGGCCCCGTGACCGCGACCTGCTGATCGAGTTTCTCCACCTGATCCAGGATGCCCACGGCCATCAGAGTGCCGCCCATCTGCGGGCCCTGGCCGAAGAGATGCGCCTGTCCATGGCCGAGGTCTGGGAGGTGGCGACCTTCTACGCCCATTTCGACCCCCTGCGCGAAAACGACCCCGTGCCCCCCGACCTCACCATCCGGGTCTGCGACAGCCTGTCGTGCGAGCTGGCCGGGTCCGAGGCCCTGATCGCCGCCCTGGAAGCGGGCCAGAATCCCGCCCGGGTGCGCGTGTTGCGCGCGCCCTGCATGGGCCGCTGCGACACCGCCCCGGTGTTGGAAATCGGGCATCGTCACGTGGATCATGCCACCGCCGAAGCCGTGCAGCAGGTCATCGACGGCGGCGATTTCCATGCCCATCTGCCCGACTATCAGGACCTTGCCGCCTACCGCGCCGAAGGCGGCTATGCCACGCTCACCGACCTGCGCGACACGGGCGATTGGGAGGCGGTGCAGCAGACGATCGCCGACTCGGGCCTGCGTGGTCTGGGCGGGGCGGGCTTTCCGTCCGGCAAGAAGTGGGGCTTCGTGCGGGGCAACCCCGGCCCGCGCCTGATGGCCGTCAACGGAGACGAGGGCGAGCCGGGCACCTTCAAGGACCGCTATTACCTGGAGCGGGTGCCGCACCTGTTCCTCGAAGGTATGCTGATCGCCGCCTGGGCGGTCGAGGCAGAGCGCGTCTATCTGTACATGCGCGACGAATATCCGGCGGTTCTGGAGATTCTGCGCCGGGAAATCGCGGCGCTGGAAACGGCGGGCCTGATCGCCCCCGGGTTCGTCGATCTGCGGCGGGGGGCTGGCGCATACATCTGCGGCGAGGAATCCGCGATGATCGAGAGCATCGAGGGCAAGCGCGGTCTGCCCCGGCATCGCCCGCCCTATGTGGCACAGGTCGGCCTATTCGGACGTCCCACCCTCGTCCACAACATCGAGACCTGCCATTGGATTGCCCGCATTATGCGCGAGGGGCCGGAGATCCTGTCGTCGGTCGAAAAGAACGGTCGCAAGGGGCTGCGCAGCTATTCGGTGTCGGGTCGGGTCAAGGCGCCGGGCGTTCACCTGCTGCCTGCCGGATCGACGATCACCGACATCATCGCGGCGGCGGGCGGCATGCTCGACGGCCATGTGTTCAAGGCCTATCAGCCGGGTGGTCCGTCTTCGGGCCTTCTGCCCGCGTCGATCAATGACGTCCCGCTCGACTTCGACACGTTGCAACCGCTTGGCACCTTCATCGGGTCCGCTGCGGTAGTCGTCCTGTCGGATCACGACAAGGCCCGCGACGCCGCCCTCAACATGCTGCGTTTCTTCGAGGCGGAGTCCTGCGGGCAATGCACGCCCTGCCGGGTCGGCTGCGAAAAGGCGGTCAAGCTCATGCAGGCCGAGCATTGGGACCAGGGCCTTCTGGAGGAGGTCAGCCAGGCCATGGTCGATGCGTCGATCTGCGGTCTGGGTCAGGCGGCCCCCAATCCCATCCGGCTGGTCATGAAGCATTTCGCCGACGAGATCTGACGGCCCCGGCGCTCAGTTCCGATAGGCGCGGCAGATACATCCCGCCCGCGAAATCGCCCGGCACAGGCGCAGCGCTTCGTCCCGGCTCTGCGCCCCGATGCGGGCGGCAATGATTGTCTTGCGACCCGGTCCGCGCCGATCCAGAGGCACGAATTCCAGCCGCGCGACGGGGGCGGCGCTTCGGCAAGACCCGGTCAGCCGGTCATAGGACGCGCGGGCCGCGCTCCGTGTCGTGCCGTAGCCGACCTGCACGCCCCAGGGGGCAAAGCGCGGCTCGGGGGCGGCCAGCGGCGACAGGCGGCGGTTGGCGGCCATGGTTTCGCAGGCCGCAAGGAACGGGCGGTCGTCGTCCAGGGAGAAGGTCTTGCCCTTGGGCGGCGTGTCCCGCCAGGTTTCCGCGTGCTCCCCGGTGATGATGCGTACGTAGTCGATGGTCTCGCGCGCCAGCCCGCCGGTCCCCGCGACGAACCCCTCCACCCGCCGTTCGCCGCCGTTGTAGCCAATGGCGGCCAGCCCGACGTTGCCATAGCGGCGCGTCATCTCACCCAGGTATTCGGCGCTCTTCTCGATGGCTTCGGCGGGGTTGAACGGGTCTTCGAGGCCGCGCAGGCGGGCGGTGGACGCAATGAACTGGGCGATGCCCATGGCGCGCATGGGGCTGACCGCATTGGGGTCGAAACGGCTCTCCTGCCAGAGAAGCCGGGCCAGAAAGCCGGGTGGCAAACCGTGCAGACGCGCCTCCGCCTCGATCTGGACGCAGGTGTCGCGCACGAAGCTGTCGGGGGCGATGCAATGGCGCGGACCGAACCGTCCTTCGGAGCATTTAGGTGCCTCTGCCGCCACTTCGGGTTCGGCGCGAACAGGCAGCGTCAAAAGCAACAGGACAAGGACGAGGAGCATGCGGATCATGACGCGAACCGTCCGGTGCGCGACAAGGTCTGTCAACCGGACTTTCGCCCCGCGCCCGGGCATATTAGGTGGGGGTGGAAAGGGGCCGTCATGTCGTTCTTCAAGAAGCTCAAGGATCGCCTGACGCGGTCGTCCTCCAAGCTGGAGCAGGGTCTGGACGCCATCGTGGAGGATGGCCCCGCTGCCGCGTCCGAACCGGAGCCCGCGCCCGAACCGGACCCGACCCCGCCGCCAAAACCCGCAGCCGCGATGCCGTCTCCGGAACCCATCCCCGAACCGACGCCGCAAATCGTGCCGACATCTTCGCCCACGCCACCCGCCCCACCGGAGGAGCCGAGCGAAGCGCCCAAGGCGGGCCTGCTCTCGCGGCTCATGGGCCGCGTGGCCCCGGCCGCAGCGCCGCGCCGGGTTCTGGATGACGCGATGCTGGAGCAGCTGGAGGAATTGCTGATCGCCTCGGACATGGGCGTGGAAACCGCCTTGCGCGTCACCGCCAACCTGGCCGAGGGCCGGATGGGCAAGCGTTTGTCGTCGGACGAGATCAAGAAACTGCTGGCCACTGAAATCGCCCGCATCATGGAACCTGTGGCCCGTCCCATGCCGCTGATGCCGCAGCGCCCGCAAGTCGTTCTGGTGGTCGGCGTCAACGGCTCGGGCAAGACCACGACCATCGGCAAGCTGGCCAGCCAGTTCCGCGCCGCCGGAAAGTCCGTCGTGATCGCGGCGGGCGACACCTTCCGCGCCGCCGCCGTGGAACAATTGCAGGTCTGGGGCGACCGGGCCGGGGTGCCGGTGATGACCGCGCCCGAAGGCTCCGACCCTGCATCCCTGGCGTTCGAGGCGATGACGCGGGCAGAGGCCGAGGGCGCGGACCTTCTGCTGATCGACACGGCGGGCCGCCTTCAGAACCGCGCCGACCTGATGGAGGAACTGGCCAAGATCGTGCGGGTCATCCGCAAGAAGGACCCGTCGGCTCCCCACAACACCCTGCTGGTCCTCGATGCCACCACCGGCCAGAACGCGCTGAGCCAGGTCGAGGTGTTCCAGAAGCTGGCCGATGTGTCGGGCCTGGTGATGACCAAGCTGGACGGCACGGCCAAGGGCGGCGTTCTGGTGGCGCTGGCCGACCGCTTCGGCCTGCCGATCCATGCCATCGGCGTGGGCGAGCAGATCGACGACCTCGATGCCTTCGACCCGGAGGAATTCGCCGTGGCGCTGGTCGGTCTCGACGCATGATCCGCGCCGCCGTCCTTGCCGCAATGTTGGCGGCCCCCGCCGATGCCGCGACATCGGACGACTGCAAGGCTCTGGTCGGGCGGCTCTCCGTCTCGGTCGAACGCGTGGAGAGCATCGCGGGCACCTGTCTGATGTCGGATGTGCGGTTCGGCGACACCTCCACGCCCTGGCACGCCGACCGCATTTCCCTGGGCGGTGATATCGACGCCCTGCCGGATGCCCTGCCGCGACGGCTGAGCGGCGGTGTCGTGGGCCTGGCTCTCGACCCGCAGATCCCGGGGCGACCGGGCCTTGATTGGCTGATGCGCGAACAATCCCGTCCGGGGTTGAGCCTGACCTTCGATCTGGCGGCCGAGGCGGGTGTCCTGTCGATCCGGTCCCTGCGATTCCGCATGGATGAAACCAACGGCCTGTCGCTGACCGCGCGCCTGGCCGGAGTTCCCGAAATCTGGCCGGTCGATCCGGTGGCGGCGTCCGCCATCCGGCTTCAGGCCATGGACCTCGAGATCGACTTCGACGGCATGTTCGAGGCGCTGGTGCTGATTCCGCTTGGGTCCGCAATCCTGGACACGACGCAGGCGGCCGAACCGCAGGTCGCGATATTGCGCGACGGGGTGCGGGCCCTTCTGGAGCCCTTCGCAGGGACCGACCAGCAGGCGAACGCCGAGGCGCTGCAAGGGTTCGTCGACGTGCTGCCACATCCGCGTGGGGTCTTGTCGATCGGGATCGGCGGCACCGGCCTGTCGGCGGTGCAGGGGATGCCCTTCTTGACCGGCACCGCCTCGCCGGATTTCATCGCCCGTGTTGCCAGTGCCGCGGAACTCGACGTGCAATGGACGCCGGACGCGCCGTGACCTCCGACCTGCGGATCGGGCCGGACCTGGCCCCGGTGGACGCAGCGGAACGGCAGGCCTTCCTGTCGGCGGCAGGTTGCCTTGACGCCTGGGATTGCGCGCCGGGGTTCGCCGGGCATTCCGCGCTCTGGGTCCGGGACCGCGACCTTCTGGTGGCGCAGGCGGCCATCCTCGAACTCGACCCCGAGGCGGACGCCCTGCGCGCGCGGCTCATCCCGCCGCATCTGCCGACGCGCCTTCGGGTGGCGCGGATCGACATGATGGCGGTGCGGCCCGAATACACCGGCCTGGGGCTGGAGGAGCGGTTGACCCGCGCCCTGATTGACCGGTTCGCCACCACGATCCCGCGCCCGTCCGAGGCGTTGATCTTTGTCGGCGCGGCCTGTGCGCCTGTCCTGCTGTCGACCCTCAAAGGGCTGCCCCATGTGGCGGATGTCTTCGAATGATGGACTGGCTGCATTCGGTCGAGGGGACGGAGGCGGGGCACCAGCTTGCCATGATCCTGGCCCTGACGGCGGCGCTTCTGCATGCGGTGTTCGGCGCCCTGCAGAAGGGGGCAACCTATGACCCCTGGACCTCGCGGACAGCGATGGATGTGGCGATCTTCACCATGGCCACGCCGGTCGCCCTGTTCGTCGTCCCCTGGCCGCCGTTGGAGCTCTGGTGGGTCCTGCTCGGGATGATCGCGATCCAGTCGTCCTACAAGGCGCTTCAGGGCGCGACCTATCAGCGGGGGGCCTATACCGTGGTGTATCCGGTGGTGCGGGGCACCGGGCCGCTGTTCACCGTTCTGGGCGCGGGCCTCATCTTCGGCGAGACGTTCACGGCACCCCAATGGTTCGGCGTGGGGCTGTTGCTGGCGGGGCTGTTTGGCCTGTCGGCCTATAACATGGCCAAGCTGACGGTGGACCGCGCCACGCTTGTCCCGGCGCTCTGGCTGGCGGTGGCCACGGGGATGATGGTGGCGCTCTATACCACCTGGAACGCCTACGGCATCCGCCGGGTCGAGAACCCGTTCACCTTCCTCGCATGGTTCTTCATGCTGACATCCTGGGACTTTCCGCTGGCCGCTGCCCTGCGGGGCAAGTTGCGCAGGCCCGAGCCCGCCCTGATCCGGCTGGCCGTCATCGGCGGCCTTGTGGCCTTCGGATCCTTCGGGTCGATCATGATGGCCACCCGCCTCGACTCCGTGGGCGAGGCGGCGATCCTGCGGGAAACCTCGACCGTGTTCGCCGCCCTGATCGGCTGGCTTCTGTTGAAGGAATCGGTCGGCCCCCGCCGCCTTGTCCTGATGTCGCTGATCGCCCTGGGTGCCGTGGTGGTGGAGTTCGCCGGATGAAGCCCCTATGTGACGCTAGTCGCCGCAGGAGAGACCCATGACATCACCCGACGCCAAGTCCGTTCCCGGATGGCTCAAGACCACGCTGGAGCTTGGCCCGGTTCTGCTGTTCTTTGCGGCCTACTTCTACGTCAAGGACGACACATTCGTGTATGGCGGCACGGAATACGGCGGCTTCATTCTCGTCACCGCGCTGTTCATCCCGCTGATCCTGGCGACGACGGGGATTCTCTGGTGGCTAACCGGCACGCTCAGCAAGATGCAGATCTTCACCGCCGTTCTGGTCACGATCATGGGCGGCCTGTCGGTCTGGCTGAACGACGAGCGGTTTCTCAAGATCAAGCCGACGCTGCTCTATCTTCTATTCGCGGCGATCCTGTATTTCGGGGTTCTGCGCGGGCGCAGCTATCTGTCGGATATCCTGTCCGAAGCGATGCCCCTGACCCAGGAAGGCTGGATGATCCTGACCAAGCGGATGGTCTGGTTCTTTGTCGCCCTGGCCGTCGCCAACGAAGTCGTCTGGCGGTTCCTGTCCACCGAAATTTGGGTGACGTTCAAGACCTTCGACATGCCGATCGCGATCGTCGTGTTCATGTTTGCCCAGGCCGGCCTCTTCAAGGCCCATTCCACCGAAGAGGCGGAAGCAGGCGAGGATTAATCTTCGCCCTTCCCGTCTTCGGGCTTTTTCATGCGCTTGGTCGATGCGGGCTTCTTGGGCTTCACGATGCCCTTGCCGCGCTGACCGCCCTTTCGCAGGCTGATTGAGCTGTCGGCCCGCAGGCGCGTGGTGCGCTCGGCCTTCGTCTCTTTCGGCTTGTCCTCCGGCCCCTTGCGATCAAAGGGCCGCGCGGCGCGGGCGGGACGGGCGTCATCCCGGCTTTCGCGGGGCTTGCGGTCGCCGTCCTTCGCAAAGCGCGGTTTGCCGTCGCCGTCGCGCGCAGGCCGCTCGCCGCGCTTCTCGAAAGGCTTGCGCTCGCCATCCTTGGCGAACCGGGGCTTGCCGTCGCCGCCACGGGCCGGACGGTCGCCATCGCGCGCGGGCCGCTCGGCACGCTTCTCGAAAGGCTTGCGCTCGCCGTCCTTGGCGAGCCGGGGCTTGCCATCGCCGCCACGGGCCGGGCGGTCGCCCCGGGCGTCCGTGGGTTTGCGGGGGCCGCCGGGGCGGGGCTTGCGGCCAACGGGCCGGGTCTTGTCGTCGTCTTCGGCCATGGGACCGGTTCCTTTCCGGGTCTCGGCCAGTTCGCCGTCGAACGTGCTGCCGAGTTGTTCGCGCAGGACGCGCGGTTTGATCTCTTCGACGTCGCCCGGCGGCAAGGTGCCCAACTGGAACGGCCCATAGCTGATCCGGATGAGCCGGTTCACATAGAGGTCCACGGCATCCATCGCGCGTCGGATCTCGCGGTTGCGCCCTTCGCGAAGGCCGACCGTCAGCCAGGCGTTGGCCCCCTTCTGGCGGTCGAGCGTGACCTGCATCGGCGCGAAATCCTCGCCATCGACGGTCATGCCGTTTCGCAGGATGTCCAGCGTCGCCTCAGTCGGGGTGCCGTTGATGCGCACGCGGTAGCGCCGCAGCCAGCCGGTCGAGGGCAGTTCGAGCTGACGCTTCAGCTCCCCGTCGTTGGTCAACAGGAGCAACCCCTCGGAGTTGAGATCGAGGCGTCCGACCGACATCACGCGGCCCAATTCCGGCGGCAAGGCGTCGAACACCGTCTCGCGGCCCTTTTCGTCGCGGGCCGAGGTCACCAGTCCAAGGGGTTTGTGATAGAGCCAGAGCCGCGCGCCATCGGCCTGCGGCAAAGGCTTGCCATCGACGGTGACCTTGTCGCCCGGAAGGATATTGGTCGCCACGTTCGACACGGTGCGCCCGTTCACCTTGACCCGCAATTCGGTCACCATGACCTCCGCATCCCGCCGGGAGGCGAGGCCCGCGCGCGCGATCACCTTGGCGATCCGGTCACCCTGTCTGCTGTCGTCTGTCATGTCCGGCCTCTACCGCCGTTCCCGCGCCTTGGAAAGCGACTTGCACGGGGCCGACGGCGGCGGCACACCGGGGGCCATGTTCCGCTCGTTCATGTCCGAGGCCCTGCAGGAGGCCCGCGCCGCCGCCGATCTGGGCGAAGTGCCGGTCGGCGCCGTCATCACCCGGGGCGATGCCATCCTGGCGCGCGCGGGCAACCGGACGCGGACCGACAACGACCCCACGGCCCATGCAGAGGTTCTCGCGATCCGTGCCGCCTGTGCGGCCTTGGGGCAGGACCGTTTGCCGGGCTGCGTGATCTGGGTGACGCTGGAACCCTGTGCGATGTGTGCGCAGGCGATTTCCCACGCACGACTGGCGCGCCTGCACTTCGGGGCCTCCGATCCGAAGTCTGGGGGTGTTCTGCATGGCGCGCGCGTCTTCTCCCATGCGCAGTGCCATCACGTGCCCGAAGTGCACGACGGGCTGGAGGCCGAGGCCTGCGCCGACCTGCTCCGCCGCTTTTTCGAGACCCGAAGGTAGCGCACGCAAAAGGCGCACCCCAGAGGGATGCGCCATCGGGTCCGACGGGAGGGTTCGGACCGGGGGGACGGGGTATCAGTCGTCGGATTCGGCGAGGATCGAGGCCAGGATCATCTGGGCGCGATCATCGTGACCTCCGCGGTCGCCCTTCGTGGTCACGAGCGTCGGCTGGGCCGCGGACTCGGCACCGATGGCAGGACTTACGCCGAACGCCAGGGGGGCGGAGAGGGCGGCGACCAGCAAGGCAGATTTCGCAAAGTATGTCATGCTGTTTTCCTTTGTGGTTTGGTGGTTGCCGTTGAACTTGGGATCGGGCCGCGCCCCGGGGTGGGGGCGCGGCGCGGTATCAGATGATTACTCGTCTTCGGCGCTCTCGGCTTCGATGCGGTCAAAGATCGCCTGTGCTTCGGGGCTGTGCGTGCCATTCGCGGTCGACAGCGTCCCTTGCAGTTCGATGACGTCGCCGCCTTCCTTGCTCTGGTTGAAGTGCTGGATCGCTTCAACGCTGGTGTTGGCCAAAACGGGGGCGGCGAACAGGGCGATGGCGGCAGTGAGGGTCAGGGTTTTCATGATCTTCTCCAAATGTGTGTTGCGGGTCTTGATTGATTGAACCGTCCGTCTTGGCCGATCCGATGAGAGACATATGGACCCCAATTCACTCACTTCAAATGCACAGCCTCGTGAGAATGGCAGATAATTGGTGCGTTTATGCAGGTTAAAATTGCACCCCCGCACCGCCTTCACCTCTGCGTGAGAATAGCCGCCATTTCCGTAAGAATCAGGGGTTTCGATGAAACCGGATCCCCGGTTCATGCGTATCAATCGGTTTTGCGACGCCCGAAACGATCCGTCCAGGTCGGCAAGGGCCCGCCTTGCAACCGTGCAGCATGAACCCCCCGCGCGATGGCGCGCGACAGGCAGGTGGCGGCGGCATGACCCAGGCGCAGGGCATCCCAGATCGGATCCGGCAGCGGGACGGCCCCGGTGGCCGCCGCGAACACCAGATCGCCGTCCATTGGCGTGTGGCTGGGTTGAATGGCCCGCGCCATGCCGTCCTGCGCGGCAGTGGCGAGGCGCGTGGCCTGCGCCTGGGTCAGCACCGCATCGGTGGCGACGATGGCGATGGTGGTCGACTGACCGGGCTGCCGGTTGCCGTAGGGCTCCAACGCGGGGTCGAGCGCGCCCGGCGCACCGCCGCCGAACTCAGAAGCCAATTCGAAGGGTTGGGCGAGGAAGCGGCCCTCGTCATCGCAAGTCCGGCCCAGGGCATTCACGGCTACCAGCGCGCCCACGGTGATCCCGCAGTCCAGAACGCAGGACGCCGACCCAAGCCCCCCCGCCAGGTCCATCGTCGTCGCCCCGAACCCCGCGCCGACACTGCCCAGATCGAAGGTGGTCTCTGCGGCGGCCAGCGCTGCGCGACCCAGATCGCCATAGGGGTTGCGGTCCCACGTCTTGTCGCCGCCGTTCAGCAGGTCGAACAGGATCGCGCCCGGCACGATGGGCACCCGTTGATCGCCCACGGCAAACCCCCGGCCCATGGTGCGCAGGCCATCGGCCACGCCCCCGCCCGCATCCAGCCCGAAGGCAGAGCCGCCCGACAGGACCAGCGCGTCGACCTCCTGCACCATCTTGTCGGGGGCCAGAAGGTCGGTCTCCCGCGTGCCGGGTGCGCCGCCCATGACGTTGACGCCCGCGACGAAGGGCCTGTCGCCCAGAAGGACGGTCGTGCCGGTGCGGATCGTGTCGGACTGCGCATTGCCGACCCGCAGGCCCGCGACATCGGTGATCAGGTTCAGGGGTCCGGGCCGCATGGCTACTCCGTATCCGGCAAAAGGGCGCGGGTCAGGGTGCCGGAATATCGCCCGACAAACCGCAGCATCCGCGTGTCGCGCGGCGCCACACCCGACCCCGGCAACAGCAGGATCAGCGTTGGCTCGGTCAGCTGTTCCAGCTGCGCCACCGTGTCATCAGGGAAATAGCCGCGCAGGCGCGGGCCGAACGGACGCGCCAGAACCTCCACCTGTTCCAGATCAGCCCCCGGATTCGCATCGAGCAGATGGGCGAAGGCCAGTTGCTGACTGGCGAAGGTCCCGGCCAGAACGCCGATTTCTACGCGGAACTTCAAGCGGCCGCCCGCCGGTCAGATGCAGCGGCCACCGTCCACCTCCATCGCGACGCCGGTGATCATCGACGCCTCGTCCGAGCAGAGGAAACAGGCGGCGTTGCCCATGTCCTCGGGCGTGGAGAAACGGCCCAAGGGAATGGTCGACAAGAACTTGGCGCGGATCTCGGGCGTGTCCTCGCCCATGAAACTGGCCAGAAGCGGGGTTTCGCCCGCCACGGGGTTGATCGCGTTCACGCGCACGCCTGCGGGCGCAAGCTCCACCGCCATGGCCTTGGTCGCCGTGATCATCCAGCCCTTGGACGCATTGTACCAGTTGAGCCGGGGTCGCGGGCTGACCCCCGCGGTCGAGGCGACGTTCAGGATCGCCCCGGCCCCCGCCTTCTTCATTACCGGCACGACATGGCGCGCCGACAGGTAGACCGACTTGGCGTTGACGGACAGGACGCGGTCGAAATCGGGCTCCGTCACCTCTTCCATGGGCATGGGCAGGTGCGTGACGCCCGCGTTGTTCACCAGGATGTCGATGCGGCCCCAGGCGTCCATCGCCTGCGCGGTCAACGCGGCCCAGTCTGCGTCCCTAGAGACATCCATCCCCGCCGACAGGCCACCGATGGCGCGTGCCACCTCGGCCGCGCCGTCGCCGTTCAGATCGGCGACCAGCACCCGCGCGCCTTCGGCCACGAACTTGTCGACGATGCCCCGGCCAAAGCCCGAGGCCCCTCCCGTCACGATGGCCGTCTTGTCCTTCAGTCGCATGGCAATCCTCCCGCCTCTCAGCGTCGATCTTGACCTGTGTCCGGTGCGGTGACCAGACCTTCGGGGCTGCGTCGGCGCGCCAGGGCCCGGTAAAGCGCTTCGGGCGTCACGCCCAAGTCGGCGGCAAGGCCCCGCCATTGCCCGCGCGGCGGCAGCGGGCCGTTCATCGCCTGCCAGGCCGCAAGACGGTCGGCCAGTCGCGGCAACGCCAGGATTTCCGCACGCGTCCGCGCGCCTTGCAAGCTGGCCGCAAGGTGCCGCACCAGCAGGGGTGCGCCTTCGGGGCCCGACAGGAGCTTGCGGGCAAGGGGCGCGGGCATACTGCGCAGCTCGGCCGCGCGCACCACCCCCAGATCGCAGTGATAGACGTCGTGAAAGATCGACGCCTCGGCCAGGATCGCGCCCGCTTCGGCCCGGTGCAGGGTGAGCCGCCCGCCGT
This sequence comes from Jannaschia pohangensis, assembly GCF_900113875.1. Lineage (GTDB taxonomy): Bacteria > Pseudomonadota > Alphaproteobacteria > Rhodobacterales > Rhodobacteraceae > Jannaschia > Jannaschia pohangensis. Next base: position 101,486 of record NZ_FORA01000007.1, read on the forward strand.
TCGGCTGGTCCCGGGTCATGTTCACGGCCCCCGACATCAACAAATGCAGGGCCGTGACCGGATCACCCCGGCGCGCCAAGACCGCGCCCTCGGGCAAATGCCGCGATGGCCCCGTGCGGGTCAGGATATGGTCGAAAAGCGCCTGTGACATGATCCGGATCATGTCCACCTTGGTCCCGAAACGCTAGCTCTTGCCATCTGATCAAACGCCGGAGGCTATCATGACTCGATCCATCGCGCTTTGCGCCGCGCTCGCCCTTGTCGCCCCGCCCGTTGCGGCACAGCACCGGGGTGCGCCCCCGCCGCTGCTGGAACAGGGGCCGGGCACCTTTGCGGCCCTGTCCGAGATCGTGGCCCTTCTGACGGCGGACCCGGCGACCGATTGGTCGCATGTGGATATCCCGGCGCTCGCCGACCATCTGGCCGACATGGACCGCGTCTTTTCGCTGGCCGAAGTCCGGTCGACGCAGACGCCCGAAGGCGCGGTGTTCGACGTCACGGGCACGGGTCCGGTCGTGGGATCGATCCAGCGCATGGCGACGGCCCACGGGATAACGGTCGGCCCCGGCTGGACGTGGGCGGTCACACGCTTGGCCGATGGCGCGCGCGTCACCGTCACCGGCCCCGATCCGGTGCAGGTGCGCGCGCTCGGCTTTCGCGGTCTGCTTGCCATGGGCGACCATCACCGAACGCACCATCTGGCGCTGGCGACCGGGCACAACCCGCACGGCCACTGACGGATCAGGCGGCGCGCCGGGCCCGGATGCCAGCCACGATGACCAGGACCAGACCCGCCAAAAGCCCGAGCGCCCCGCCCAGATAGGCCGCGTTATGCATCGCCCCGGCGCGTCGGAAGGCCGTGACGTCTGCGCCGTCCGGTGTCCACCAGATGCCGTCGGGCGTGGGGCTGATGATCTCCACCAGAAGGCCCGTGGCCGAGGCGAGCGCCGTCAGCCCGAGGACCAGCGCGATCGCCCAGAACCCCGCACGTCGCAGGCCCGCCGCCGTCGGAACGACCAGCGCGCCGATCCCGAAGACCGGCACCCCGATGACAAGACCCATCCACCAGCTGGCCTGCACCCCGACCCAGGCCGCGCCCAGACGCGGGGGCCAGTCCCGCGGAATTGCGAACTGGTCGAACTTGAACATGTGATAGTAATCCGGCGCCACGCCATAGCTGACCTGATCGTGCAGGGCGCCGAACACAGCTGCGGCAACGCAGGCCAGCGCGGTCAACATCAGAGCCGTGAAAAGCCGTGTCATCGATCAGCCGTGCAGTGCCGCGACGGTCTTGAGCTGGCTGAAGCCATACAGCGCCTCGAACCCCTTTTCACGACCGTGACCGGACTTGCCGATGCCGCCGAAGGGCAATTCGACACCCCCGCCCGCGCCGTAGTTGTTGACGAAGACCTGCCCCGCCCGAAGGTCACGGGCCAGTCGCATCTGCCGCGCGCCGTCGCGGGTCCAGACGCCGGCGACCAGCCCGTAATCGGTGCCGTTGGCGATGGCCACGGCCTCGGCTTCGGTGTCGAAGGGGATGACGACCTGTACCGGCCCGAAGATTTCCTGCTGCGCCAGCGGGTGATCCGGCGTCGCGCCGGTCAGGAGGGTCGGCGCGACGTAGTGCCCCCCGGTTCCCGTCACCTTGCCCTGCGCCGCGACGGTCAGCCCGTCAGCCTGCGCCAGAAACCCCTCCACGATGTCCTTCTGTCGCGCGGAAATGAGCGGCCCGACCTCCAGATCGTCGAGGGCGGGGCCGACGCGCAGTTGGCGGTAGCGGTCGGCCATGCGGGCGACGACCTCGTCGTGCACCCCGCGTTGGACCAGGATGCGGGATGCGGCGGAACAGGTCTGCCCGGCGTTCTGGATGCCCGCGTTCACGAGGAACGGCAGGGCGGCGTCCAGATCGGCGTCGTCGAACACCAGTTGCGGGGACTTGCCGCCCAGTTCCAGCGTGACCGGCACGACATTCGCCGCCGCCGCCCGCTGGACCAGAACGCCGGTCGCGATCGAGCCGGTAAAGCTGATGTGGTGGATGCCGGGGTGGGCCGTCAGCGCGGCCCCGGCCTCGCCCCCCAGACCGGGCACGACGTTGAGCGCCCCGTCCGGCAGGCCCGCGTCACAGGCGATCCGGGCAAAGGCCAGGGCCGTCAGGCAGGCCTCCTCGGCGGGTTTGAGAACACAGGCGTTGCCCATGGCCAGCGCCGCGCCAACCGACCGTCCGATGATCTGCATCGGATAGTTCCAGGGCACGATGTGGCCCGTCACCCCATGCGGTTGGCGCAGGGTATAGACGGTATAGCCATCGAGATAGGGGATCGTCTCGCCATGCACCTTGTCGGCGGCCCCGCCGTAGAATTCCAGATAGCGCGCCAGAGCCACGGCATCGGCCCGCGCCTGTCGCAACGGTTTGCCCACGTCCAGGGCCTCTAGCGCGGCTAGGTCCTCTACCCGCTCCAGCACCAGGCGGCCCATGCGCGCCAGAATGCGCCCCCGCTCCACCGCAGGCATCCGTCCCCAGTCACCGGCCAGCGCCTGATGGGCGGCGGCGACGGCGGCGTCGATCTCGCGCGATTGGCCGCGGGCGATGTCCGCCAGATGCGACCCATCCGACGGGTTCTCGAGCGTCAAGGTCTCGGCCGCGCGGACCCATGTGCCGCCGATCAGCATTTCCGAAGGATCGAACCAAAGCGCCATCGTCATGTCTCCATTCCGAACATCATCCGCCATTGGGCGGCGGTCATTCCCTTGCGGTAGTCGGCCAGCATGGCCGCGTCCAGCACCTCGATCAGGAGGCCTTCGCCGGTCCAGACCTCGATGCAACTGAACGGACCCCGGTCGCAGGTGCGGCTGGTCCAGCCGGCGGTCTCTGCCACCTCTTCGATTTGCGCTGTCGTCAGGGGCGAGGCGATGGCCAGATGCGTGGCGGATGTCGACCGGCGGGGCGGGCCCGGCTGAAAGGCGACGGCCTCCGGACCGGCGGTCAGGCGGGTGCCTGCGGGATAGACCTCGATCGCCGTTCCGTCATCCTGCGCGGCGAAGGCGATCCACGCTCCCGGGCAGGGCGGAAAGGGCAAGGCCTCGCCACCGAGCAGCCGGGCAAGCGCCTTGGCCATGGCGGCGGGCGCGCGGGCGGCGATGGAGACATGCAGCAGCGTCATCGGTCCTCCAGCCAGTCCGCCGGGATCATCGGGGCGGCGGCGATCAGGGTTTTGGTGTAATCGTCTTGCGGGTCTTCGAACACGCGCGCAATCGGGCCCTCCTCGACAAAGCGGCCGGCCTGCATGACCAGCACGTTGTCGCAGATGGCGCGCACCACGGTCAGGTCGTGGCTGATGAACAGATAGGCGAGGCCCAGGCGGGCCTGAAGATCATCGAGCAGGGTCAGAACCTGCGCGCGGACCCGCACGTCCAGCGCACTGACCGCCTCGTCCAGCACCAGAACCTCGGGCCGGGTGATGAGCGCGCGGGCGATGGCGATGCGCTGCCGCTGTCCGCCCGAAAACTCGTGCGGGTATTTGTGCAGGTCTGCGGCGGTCAGGCCCACCTGGTGCAGCGCCTCGGCGGCCCGGGCCTCGGCGTCGGCAGGTCGCCCGGTCAGGTGGAACGGTTCTGTCAGGATGCGGTGGACGGGCCAGCGGGGATTGAAGCTGCCATAGGGGTCCTGAAACACGACGCTGATCTTCGCGCGGTCGGCGCGGGTCATCGCCGCCCCGCCCGGACGGTCCAGAAGGGTGATCGTCCCGCCCTGCACGGCCTCGAGCCCCAGAAGCGCGCGGGTCAGGGTGGACTTGCCGCAACCCGACTCGCCGACCAGCCCCAGGCTTTCGCCCCGGTGCAGCGTCAGGCTGATCCCGTCGACTGCCGTCACCGCGCCATACCGCCGGGTCACGTCGCGCGCCTGCAACACCACATCGCCCGACAAGGGGCGCGGCGCACGTGGAACGGGTCGCGAGGCGCGCAACAGATCGCGGGTGTAGGGGTGGCTGTGGGTGCGAAACAGATCCTCGGTCGAGCCCTGTTCGACGATCTCACCCCGCTTCATGACGGCGACATGGTCGGCCATGCCCGCCACGACGCCCAGATCGTGGGTGATGAGCAGAAGGCTCATTCCGTCCGCGCGCACGAGGTCGCACAGCAGGTCGAGGATCTGGGCCTGTGTCGTCACGTCGAGCGCGGTCGTCGGCTCGTCCGCGATCAGCAGGCGGGGCCGCCGCGCGATGGCCAGTGCGATGCAGACCCTCTGACGCTGCCCACCGCTGAGTTCGTGCGGGTAGCGGTCGAGCGGGATGGCCGACAGGCCGACGCGGTCCATCCGGTCGCGCGCGATGCGCAGGGCCTCGGCCCGGGGGGTGCCGTTCAGGCGCAGCGTTTCGGACACCTGCGCACCGATAGTCTGGACCGGGTTCAGGGCGGTCATCGGCTCCTGAAAGATCATGGCGATGTCGTTGCCGCGTATGTCGAGCCACTGGGCCTCGGGCAGGGTCAGCAGGTTGCGACCGTCGAGGTTGATCGAACCCTGCGCCGTCGCCCCGGTGGGCAGAAGGCCGATCATCGCCAGCGCGGTGATCGACTTGCCGGACCCGGATTCGCCCACCAGGCCGGTGATCCGACCCGGCTCCAGCGTCAGCGACACATCCCGCAGTATCGCCGTCTCACCGAAGCTGACCGACAGCCGGTCGATCCCGATCATGCGCGCCGCCTTTGAAGGCGCGGGTCGAGTGCATCGCGCAGGGCATCGCCCAGAAGGTTGAGGCCCAGGACCATGCCGACGATGGCAAGACCCGGCAGGATCGCCAGCTGCGGTTCGGTGTAGATCAGGGTCTGGGCATCGGCGAGCATGCGACCCCAACTGGGCGTCGGAGGCTGTGCGCCAAGGCCGATGTAGGACAGCGCGGCTTCGGCCAGAATGCCGAGGCTGAACTGAATGGTGGCCTGCACGATCAGCAGGTTGGTGATGTTGGGCAGGATATGTTGCAGGCTGATGAGAAAGCGGCCCTTGCCCGCCACCCGCGCCGCCATCACATAGTCCAGCGTCCAGAGCGGCAGGGCCCCGCCGCGTGCGACCCGGGCGAAGACCGGGATGTTGAAGATGCCGATGGCCAGGATCGCGTTGACCGCCGAGGGGCCGAAGACGGCGGTGATCAGGATGGCGATGACCAGCGACGGGAAGGCGAAGATGAGGTCGTTGCCGCGCATGATGATCTCGTCGAGCCAGCCGCCGCGATGCGCCGCCGCCGCCAGACCGAGCGGGATGCCGAGGCCCAGACCGATGCCCACGGCGACCAGGGCGACGGCGATGGAGGTGCGCGCGCCCTCCATCAGCATCGACAGCATGTCCCGCCCGAAATGATCGGTGCCCAGAAGATGCGTGGCCGACATCGGAAGCAGGCGGTCCGCGATCGTCAGGACGGTGATGTCATGGGGCACCCAGATCAGACTAAGTGCTGCGGCCAGCAGGCAAAGCGCCGTCAGCCCCCCGCCGACGACCCCGGCCACCGAAAGGCGCGACCCGGTCATCTGCGGCGCAACCTTGGGTCGGCCAGCGTGTAGGCCAGCTCCACCAAAAAGGTGACGGCGATGACGGCAAAGACCAGAAGCATCGTGACCGATTGCACCACGATCAGGTCGCGCTGCGTGATGCCCTGAAAGATGAGGCGGCCGAGACCCGGCAGGAAGAAGACGTTCTCGATGATGATCGCGCCGGCCAGCAGGAAGCTGAACTGCAACCCCAGGATCGTCAGCACCGGAATGGCCGCATTGCGCAGGGCATGGCGGACGGTGACCGCGCGGCGGGACAGACCCTTGGCCCGGGCAGTGCGGATGTAGTCCTGATCCAGCGTGTCGATCAGCGCCCCGCGCAACACCCGCGCCAGGATCGACGCCTGCGGCAGGGCCAGAGCGACGGCAGGCAAGGTCAGCGCCTTGATCGCCGCGACCGGATCGGACCAGCCCGGGAAGCCCCCCGCCGATACCCATTTCAACGTGATGGCGAAAACGAAGACCAGCAGCATGGCGAACCAGAAGTTCGGGATCGCGATGCCCAGTTGCGTGGCCCCCATCACCCCCCAATCCGCCGCCCGGCCCCGCATCGACGCCGCGATGAGACCGGCGGGAATGGCGAGGACCACCGTCAGCAACAGGGCATAGGCCGCCAGGGGGCCCGACACGCCGATGCGGTCGGCCACCAGCCCCGAAACCGGCACGCGGTAGGTATAGGAGGTGCCGAAATCGCCCACCACCATGCCGCTGACCCAATCGAGGTAGCGGGCGGGCAGCGACCCCTCCAGCCCCAGTTCCGCGCGCAGGGCGGCCACCGTGTCAGGCTGTGCATTCAGGCCCAGCATGAAGGCCGCCGGGTCGCCCGGAACGGCTTGTAGCATCACGAAGATCACCACGCTCGCCACCACCAGCGACAGGATCAGGGACAGGGCCCGGGACAGGAGCGTTCGGATCATGCGGCGCAGGCTAGCCGCCCCTGCCGACCGGGGAAAGGCCGCTCAACCGATGCGGAACTCGGTCAGGTGGTCCTGAACATGCATGACGTGGGCCTTGGCGTATTCGGCCTTGGACAGCGTGCCGAAGGCGAAATGCGGGCGCAGGGGCATGTCGAAGGAAGCAAAGCGCGTCAGGCTGCCGATCAGACGGGTGCGGGCCTGTTCGGCGTCGCCATCGTCGACGACTTCTCCGGGAATGACCTCGGCGGTGTCGTGGCTCATCTCGCCGCGCGTCTGGAACACGTTGAACGCCAGGGGGCCGACCGTGTGCCGGAACAGGCCCGAACGCAGTTCGGGATAGCCGTCCATCGAGAAATCGACGCTCTGCGCCAGATGGTTCAGGGTTCGCGCCACCGTCCAGGCGCTGTCGGTTTCGATCGCGTCGATCCGCGCACCTTGCAGGCGCTCCAGAAGGCGATCCATCGCCAGCCCCGGATGATCGTGCGGCAAGGATACATAGACCCCGCCGCCCAGGGCCGCGGCCCCGGTCGCGGCCAGCGACGTCAGAAGAGTTCGGCGTTTCATGGGATCTGATAGCATGGCGACGGCGATCGGCCATAGCCTGTCACGCAACTGTCTTGGATCTGTCATCGGCACGTCACGGACAATGCGCCTTGGTCGCGGCACATCACGGGGGAAATCATGACTCGCCATCTTTTGTTGTCTTGCGGCCTTCTGGCCTTGGCCTCCGCCGCCCATGGCGAAGCGTTCAACCGCATCGCCAGCTTTCCGGTCACCGCGAACCTGCCGGACGACATCGACCCGCAGTCGGAAACCGCGCCGGAAATCATCACCGTCAGCGGCGATGGCCGGACCCTGATCTATACCGACAGCCTGCTCGGGGCGCTCGGCCTGATCGACATCGCGAACCCCGCGTCGCCGCAGCCCTTGGGCCTGCTGAAGCTCGATGGGGAGCCGACGTCTGTCGCCATGGCCCGCGACCACGTGCTGGCCGCCGTGAATACCTCCGACAGCTTCACCGATCCGTCGGGCGTCTTGCTGGCGCTGACCTTGCCCGACCTCGGGGCCGCGGCCAGCTGCGATCTGGGCGGTCAACCCGACGCCGTCGCCGTAGCCCCGGACGTAACCTTTGCGGCCATTGCCGTCGAGAACGAGCGGGACGAAGACCTGAACGACGGCGCCCTGCCGCAACTGCCGGCGGGACATGTCGTGTTGGTCGACCTTGGGCCGAATGGCCTGCCCGATTGCGCCTCGGCGCGCCGCGTGGACCTGACCGGACTGGCCGATGTCGCCCCCACGGACCCCGAACCGGAGTTTCTGGCCATCAACGACGCGGGCGAGATCGCCGTCACCCTGCAGGAGAACAACCACCTGGTCGTGTTGTCGCGCACTGGGTCGATCATCACGCATTTCAGCGCCGGGTCCGTCGATCTGACCGGGATCGACGCGCTCGACGACCGGGGCGCCTTGATCTTCGATCAGGATCAGCCGGGGCGCCTGCGCGAACCCGATGCCGTCGCCTGGATCGACGACGCACATTTCGCCACAGCCAACGAAGGCGATTACGAGGGCGGCTCGCGCGGCTGGACGATCTGGTCCAAGGACGGCAGCATCGTCTGGGACAGCGGCACCTCGTTCGAACATGCCATCGTGGAAATCGGCCACTATCCAGACCGGCGCAGCGACGCCAAGGGGGTGGAACCGGAGAGCGTCGCCTTCGCCGTGGTCGATGGCATCCCGCTGGTGTTTGTCGGGGCCGAGCGGGCCGGCATCATCGGGGTCTACGATGTGTCGACCCCCGCCGCCCCCGTGCTGCGACAGCTTCTGCCCTCGGGCGTCGGGCCCGAAGGCATCGCCGTGGTTCCGGGCCGCAACCTGCTGATCACCGCCAACGAGGGCGACCTGGTCGAGGACGGCGCGGCGCGCGCCCATGTGATGATCTATGACTGGCAGGATGGACCGCCCGCCTATCCGCATCTGACCTCGGCCGGCACGCAAGCGTTGCTCGGGTGGGGCGCGCTGTCCGGTCTGGCCGCTGTGGGCGACCGGCTCTTTGCCGTCTCCGACAGCTTCTATGCGCTGCAACCGCGCATCTTCGAGGTCGACGCCACGGCGACACCCGCCCGGATCCTGCGCGCCATCGACGTGACGCGGGACGGTCGCCCGGCCGAGCTACTCGACCTCGAAGGGATCGCGCCTGACGGCGAAGGCGGCTTCTGGCTCGTGTCGGAAGGGCGGACCGACCGGGATGTCCCCCACGCCCTGCTGCGCGTCGACGCGACGGGTGAGATCCGCAGCGAGGTCGCGCTACCCGACGTGCTTCTTGCCGGGGAGCAGCGGTTCGGGATGGAGGGTGTGACCGCGGTCGACGGAGTGCTCTGGATCGCGATGCAGCGCGAATGGGGCGATGATCCGGACGGGATGGTCAAGCTGCTGCGCCACGATCCCGCGACCGGCGAATGGGCCGCCATGCATTATCCGCTTGAGCAGGCCACGACGGGATGGGTCGGTCTGAGCGAGATCGCGGCCTACGACGGGCAGCTCTACATCCTGGAGCGCGACAACCAGTCCGGCACCGCCGCCGAGGTCAAGCTGATCACTCGCGTGGCGCTTGACGGCTTGACGCCGGCACCCCTCGGTGGACCCATGCCGGTAGCGCGAAAGGACATCGTGCGCGACCTGATGACTGACCTCACGTCGACCGGCGGCTTCGTTCTCGATAAGGTCGAGGGTCTGGCCATCACCGACGCGGGCCGCGCCTTCGTCGTCACCGACAACGACGGGGTCGACGACCATTCCGGCGAGACGATGTTCTTCGAGGTTCCCCTGATCTCCGCCCCCTGACCGGGGCGGACGTCCACCACACCGACCGATTTTCGTTGCCATCGGGACGCAATGACAGAGGTCAGCCGTTCCCCCATCTGGACAGACCCGTTCGCCCGGGCTTACTGAAAAGATGTTGGTTAACGAAGGATGTCGGTTGTTGGTCTTGCTTGAAACACGTCTGACTGGAGTGGGTCGCCATCCGTGGCTCCAGACCGGGAACACCTGGCACCCCTGTCCCGCAGGAGGTGCCGGTGGCCAATAGCAAGCGCAGGATCGTGGGTGTGGCCCTGGCCATCGCGATGGTGGCGGTGGTCGTGTTGCGGACGAAGCCCGACGGCGATGTCGTAGCGCTTCGACTTGGCGACAACGCCTATGCGGTGCAGCAGGCGACGGGCTTTCCCCTTGGTTATCCATCACAGGCAGATGGACTTTCGCCCGTGGGCGGATCGCGGGCGGATGTGGAGGCAACGCTCGACTTCGGAGTGCTCACGCTGACCTGCACAGGCGCCTATCTCGAGGTGTTTCGGACGGGCGACGTGGTGTCGGGGGGCCGGGTCTTCTGTCCCCTTGACGGGTCGGACGGCGAACCTGTGAGCGTTTTGCGCGACCGTGCCGCGGCAGCATTCGCCTGGGACCGGGCCGAAGATTTCACAGCGTCGCCGCGCCGCGCCGTGCCATACGGGAAAACCGTGGCCGAGGCCTATGGCTATCTGCAATCGATGGACATGACCGGCACGGTGATGCGCGTGCCGCTGGCGTCCTGGCGACAGGACCGGGGGCTTTATCTTGAATTGAATGCCACACGCCACGCCCGCATGGGCGGTGTGCCAAGCTACGAGGTCAGCTTCAGCTGGTCGCCGCCCTGTCTGTCGACGATCCATGCTGCGCAATTGGCGTCAACACGCGGGGGTGCGACCGACAAGGCCCGCGCCGATCGGGCAGAGGCGCAGGTCGCCGAGTTCTGCCCCGACTTGCCGGGGTCCGACTGATCGCTCACTCCTGCGAGCGCAGGACCTGCGCCGGGCGTGCGGCAAGGGGGCGCCAGGCAAAGGCCAGGCCCGCCAGCAAGGTCGCCGCCGTGCCGCCCAGAACGATGGCCGTCGCCGACACCCATTCGAACGCATAGGGCGCGTCCATCACGAAGGTCATGATCCCCCAGCCGGCCAGCGCCCCGCCAAAGATCGCGACCAACCCCGCTGCCGCCCCCAACAGGGCCGACCGGATCGCGAAACTGGCCAGCACCGTGGCCCGGGTCGCGCCAAGGGTCTTGAGCACCGACGCCTCGAACACGCGACCCCGCTCGCCCGCTGCCGCCGCGCCGATCAGCACGACAAAGCCCGTGAGCAAGGTCGCCCCCGCCCCCCAGCTTGTCGCGGCGGCCAGCGCCGACAGCGCCTCGGTCACCAGCGCGATGGCATCCTTGACGCGCACCGCCGTGATGTTAGGCGCGTCGCCCGCGACATCGCGCAGGATCTGCGCCTCGGCCTCTTCCTCCGCATAGACGGTCGACAGCCAGGTGTGCGGCGCGCCCGACAGGGCCGCCTCGTTGAAGACCAGGACAAAACCGATCCCGCCCGAGTTGAAATCGACCTGCCGGAAGGACGTCACCGTCGCGGTGATGTCGCGGCCCAGGACGTTCATCGTGACCTCGTCCCCCAGTTCGACGCCGATCTCGTCGGCTTCCTCCTGGGCGAAACTGACCTGCGGCGCGCCGGAATATCCTTCGGGCCACCATTCGCCGTCGGTGATGCGCGTGCCCGCCGGTATGGCGTCGGCAAAGCTGATCCGGCGGTCGCCACGCGTTACCCAATGGTCGATCTCGCTGGCGCTGCGCTCCCCGATCTGGCGGACAACGCCGCCCAGCATGGGCGCATAATCGACCCGGCTGACGGCGGGGTCATTCTCCACCCGCTCCAGAAAGGCGGGCAACTGGTCGGGCTGGATGTCGACGAAGAAATAGCTCGGCGCGATTTCCGGCAGATCGCGGTTGATGGCGGCGCGCATGTTGGCGTCGATCTGTCCCACGGCGGCCAGCACGGTGAGCCCCAGGCCGAGCGACAGGACGACCGCCGTCGACTCGCCCCCCGGTCCGCCCACGGCACCGAGGGCCAAACGCAAGGCCGGGCGTCCCCGCACCCGCCGGGCAAGGCTGCGCGCCAGACGCCGGACACCCCAAGCCGACAGGACCAATGCCCCGAGGGCGACGACAATCCCCGCCGCCGACCAGAGCGCCAGCGTCGGAATTCCCGACAGCCAGGCCGACAGGCCAATCAGCAGGACAACGCAAGCCGCGAGTGCCGCGATGAACGGCGGACGGGGCCAGCCGCGCGACGGACCGGACGCATCGCGGAACAGCGACGCGGCTCGCACCTGTTCGGTGCGCGCCAACGGCCAGAGCGTGAAGATCAGCGCCGTCAGCGCGCCGTAGAGCGCCGCTTCGGCCAGGGGTGTGCCATGGATGCCGAAGGCCACCGGCACCGGCAGCCGCGCCTCGATCAGCGGGCCCGCAATCATCGGGATGATCGTGCCGAGCAGCAGCCCGATGCCGATGCCCACGGCGGCCAGAACCGCGATCTGCATCATGTAGGCGGCAAAGATGACCCGCCCCTCGGCCCCGAGCGTCTTCAGCGTGGCGATGACGCCGGTCTTGCGATCCAGATAGCTGCGCACCGCCGCCGACACGCCCACGCCGCCCACCGCCAGACCGGCCAGCCCGACGAGGACGAGGAAGCTGCCCATCCGCTCGACGAAGCGCTGCACCTGCGGCGAGGCATTGCGCCTGTCGCGCCAGCGTGCGCCGGTTTCGGCCAGTTCGGCCTCGGTCTGGGCACGCAACACATCGAGCTGATCGTCCGGCGTGTCCGGCAGGAGCACGCGGTAGTCGCTCTCGAACAAGCTGCCTTCGGACAGAAGGCCCGAGCCTTCCAGCGCCTCGGTCAGGACGATGGTCCGGGGGCCAAGGCCAAAACCGGCGCCGCCCGCATCGGGCTCGCGCATCAGGACCGCGCGCAGGGTGAAAGGCTTCGCCCCAAGCCAGAGCTCATCGCCCACCGACAGGCCCAGACGGTCCACCAGGACGGGATGTGCGATGATGCCATCGTCGGCCAAGGCTTCGGCCAGCGGGATCGGCGGGTCCAGAACGACCGCACCGACAAGCGGATAGAGGTCATCGACCGCCTTTACCTGCGTCAGCGCACGGTCGGCTTCGCCCCCCTGACCGGTCGCGGCCATGGAGCGGAAATCGACGACTTCGGCGGTCTGGCCAAGCGTTTCGAGATAGGCGCGTTCCTCGGGCGTGGCGCGACGATAATTGAATTCGACCTCGGCATCGCCGCCCAGGATCGTGCGCCCCTCGCGCTCCAGCCCGTCGGTGATCGACATGCGCACCGATCCGACGGCGGCAATCGCCGCGACCCCCAGGGCCAGACAGGCGAGGAAGATGCGAAAGCCCGACAGGCCGCCGCGCAATTCGCGGCGCGCAATCGTGGCCGCTTGGCGAAGCCAGATCATTCGGCGGCACCCTTGATCCGGGTCGGTCGTGTTTCGCGGTCGAGCTTTCCGTCCACGAGGCGGATCACCCGGTCGCACCGGTCGGCCAGCTCCTGCGAGTGGGTCACAAGCACAAGCGTGGCGCCGTGCCGGTCGCGCAGACCGAAGAGAAGGTCCATGATCGCCTCGCCGGTGGTCTGGTCCAGATTTCCCGTCGGCTCATCCGCCAGAAGGATGTCGGGGCGCGGCGCGGCGGCCCGGGCCAGGGCCACGCGCTGCTGCTCGCCGCCCGACATCTGGGCCGGGTAATGCCCGATGCGGTGGCCCAGACCCACGGCGACCAATTCGGCCTCGGCGCGCTCGAACGCGTCGGGCGCATTGGCCAGTTCCAGCGGCGTCGCCACGTTTTCCAGCGCGGTCATCGTCGGAATGAGGTGGAAGGATTGGAACACGACCCCCATATGTGAGCGGCGGAAGCGGGCCAACGCGTCCTCGTCCATGGCGGTCAGATCCTGTCCCAGGGCCATGACCTCGCCACCGGTCGCACGCTCCAGCCCGCCCATGAGCATCAGGAGAGACGATTTGCCACTGCCCGACGGACCCACCAGCCCCAATGTCTCCTGCGCGCCGACGTCCAGCGAAATGTCGTGCAGGATGTCCACCATTCCGGCATTGCCTTGCAGCGACAGGGACACATTGTTGAGCGACAGGATCATGGGGCGGCTCCGTTGGATGGCGTCTCTCGCATATGGGGCTGCGGGCCGGGCCAGCAAGGCTGGCGCGGTCACCTTCTTCGCAGGTGCAGCAACGCTGGCGGCGCCCACCATGGCCGAAACGCTCGAAATCGTGGCCCTGGGCGACAGTCTGACGGCGGGCTATGGCCTGCCCGACGGACAGGGGTTCGTTCCGCAACTTCAGGCCTGGCTGGACGACAACGGGGTCGATGCGACGGTGGTCAACGCCGGAGTCTCGGGCGACACGACAGCGGGTGGATTGGCCCGCCTGAACTGGGCCCTGTCGGACGGGACCGATGCGATGATCGTGGCGCTTGGCGGCAACGACCTGCTTCGCGGACTGCCGCCCGAAGCCTCGCGCGCGAACCTCGACGCCATTCTGTCGACCGTGGTGGGCGAACGGGCGCTTCCTGTTTTGCTGATCGGGCTGGAGGCACCGGGCAACTACGGGCCTGACTTCAAGGCCGATTTCGACGCGATGTATCCCGAATTGGCCCGCGAATACGGCACCTTGCACGAGACGAGTTTTCTGGGACCGCTCGTGGCCGAGGTCGACATGGCAACGGCGCGGAAACGCTATGTGCAACCCGATGGGGTGCATCCGAATGCCGAAGGTGTCCGCTTGATCGTGGAGGCTTTCGGGCCGCGCGTCGCGGAATTGGTGGCCCGGGTCGCGACGAACTGATCCAAGCAAAAGAACACCCCCCGGCAGCTTTCGCTGAACCGGGGGGTGTCCGTGCCGCAACGCACCTCGGGGGAGAGAGATTGGCGGGATGCGGGGTCGTCTAGATCATTCGTCTTCGGCGCTCGCGGCCTTGATCCGGGCAAAAATGTCAACGCCGACAGTGGGTTGGCCCGAGAAGGACGTGGCGCCGTTCAGGCCGCGCAGGTCGGAGGGGCTGTCCTGGTCTGCGTTGAAGATGTCGTAGGCGAGGCCCGAAGTGCCCGAGCGGGTCGAGACGGTCACGCCATTGTCGGCCTGGCCGAGCTTGGCGAC
>NZ_FORA01000008.1 GCF_900113875.1 Jannaschia pohangensis
GGAACATCGTCAATGACACCGTGGGGACCATCGACATCGCGGGGAACCTTGATGCCGATATCGACAACAGCGGCACGGTCACCCTTGACGGCGCGACAGCCACGGTCCTGACCGGGGACATCTTCGGGTCGGGCGACGTGACGGCGACGGGTCTTCTGTCGGAAATCGACGGCAGCCTGACATCGGGCGGCACGGTCACCGTCGCCGGCGGCGATGCGCTGGACGTGCGTGACGGCACGACGATCCAGGCGGGCGGCACGCTCGATCTCGACGGCGCGCTGACCAGCGATGTGACGGTCGACGCCATGGGCGCGGCGCTGATCGACGGCACCGTGACCGGCAGCGTGGAGTCTTCGGGGAATCTCGAACTCGACGGCGGTGTCAGCGCGGATGTGACGGTGCTTGACGGCACCGCAACCCTGGCCGGAACCATTGGCGGGGAATTGGGAGTCGCTGCGGACGGGGTCGTGACGGATACCGGAAACCTCGTGGTGACCGGCCAGATCACCAACGAGGGCGAGATGACCACCGGCGGCAACGTCGACGCGAATGGCGGCTTCGTCAACTCGGGCACCTTCACGGTCGGCGCGATGACCACCACCACCGCCACCGGCGAGGCCCGCAACACCGATACGGGCATGTTGACCGTTGCCGGGACGCTGTCCGGCGACGGCGCCATCAGCCTCGTGAACGACGGCGCCCTGGACATCGAGGGAACGGGCCTCGTCAACAATTTCACCCTGGTCGACAACGCCGATACCGGCAGCATCACGATGGCAACCGGCGGCGAGATCGCCGCGGACATCGATAGCGAAGGCACACTTGATCTCGACGGCACCGTGACCGGCAGCCTGACGAACCGCGGTTCGGCCGCCGTGGCCGAAATCGGCGGCGACGTCACTGGCGGCGTGACGAACAGCGACGGGGCGACGCTGACGTTCGACGGAACCTCGATCGTGGGTGGCACGGGTGTGTCCAACACTGCGATCATGGATGTGACAGGCACCGTTACCGCCGCGGCCGGCGTGAGCAATACCGGCTCCGGCGACCTGACCGTGGGCGGGGAAGTCGTGGGCAACGTCGAGACCTCGGCCGTTTTCGCGCTGACGGGCACCGTGACCGGAGACGTCAACGCCACGGCCGGAACGGCTGATCTGGCGGGCAACATCACCGGCAATCTGGATCTGGCCATGGGCGTTGTCGTCACCCAGACCGGCGTGCTGGACGTCGATGGCACCATCGACAACGACACCACCTTCGTCACCACGGCCAACGTCTTTGCGGGCACCGTCGATACCAGCGGCAGCTTGACCGTCGACACGGGCGACACGCTCGAGATCACGGGCGTCGGCGGCACTGTCGCGAACACCGGCGCCCTTGTGGTGGCGGGCACGGTTGACGGTGATGTCGCTTCGACGGCGGGCTCGGTCGGCCTGACGGGCGCGGTCACCGGCGACCTCGACGTGACCGCAGGCACAGCGACGCTCGAGGGCGACGTGGGCGGCGATCTGTCCCTGGCGGCGGGTGTCACAGCCACGCAGACCGGCGTGCTCGACGTCGACGGCCTTCTGACCAATGGCACGACCCTGACCACCACCGCCAACCTGGACGCGGGCGATGTCGATAGCAGCGGCACCCTGACGGTCTCGGGCGGCACAACCCTCGCCATCACGACGCCGACCGGCGAAGTCGGCAACACCGGCGCACTGACGGTTGCGGGCACTGTGGACGGCGATGTCACATCCTCTGCCGGGTCGGTCGGCCTGACCGGAGAGATCACCGGCAACCTCGACGTGACCGCAGGCACCGCAACGGTCGAGGGCGACGTGGGCGGCGACCTGTCGCTGGCGGCAGGCGTCACAGCCACGCAGACCGGCGTGCTCGACGTCGACGGGGCCTTCACCAACGGGACAGCTTTTGTCCTGACGGCGGATGTGGATGCGGGGAGCGCCGTCAACACCGGCACATTGACCGTTGGCGACACGCTGACGTTCGACATCACGGATCCGGGCGAAGTTCTGGCCAACTCCGGCACGCTGACGGTTGCGGGCACGGTGGACGGCGATGTCGCTTCGACGGCGGGCTCGGTCGGTCTGACCGGAGAGATCACCGGCGACCTCGACGTGACCGCAGGCACAGCGACGCTCGAGGGCGACGTGGGCGGCGATCTGTCCCTGGCGGCGGGCGTCACGGCCACGCAGACTGGGGTGCTCGACGTCGACGGACTTCTGACCAATGGCACGACCCTGACCACCACCGCCAACCTGGACGCGGGCGATGTCGATACCAGCGGCACCCTGACGGTCTCGGGCGGCACCACCCTCGCCATCACGACGCCGACCGGCGAAGTCGGCAACACCGGCGCACTGACGGTCGCGGGCACCGTGGACGGCGATGTCACCTCCTCTGCCGGATCGGTCGTGCTGACCGGCGCGGTCACCGGCGACCTTGGCGTGACGGCGGGCACCGCCGATGTCGAAGGCACCGTGGGCGGCGACCTGTCGCTGTCGGCGGGTGTCACGGCGACGCAGACCGGCACGCTGGACGTGGATGGCGCGTTCGACAACGACACGACCTTCACCACCACCGCCAATGTGGACGCAGGCAGCGTCGACAGCAGCGGTGCCCTGACCATCAACGGCCCCCACACGCTGACGATCACCGATCCGGCGGGCGCGCTTGCCAACAGCGGCGCGCTGACGGTTGCGGGCATCGTCGACGGCGATGTCTCGTCGACGGGCGGGTCGGTGGCGCTGACGGGCACCGTGACCGGCGACCTGGGCGTGACGGGCGGGTCGGCCAGCCTCGCGGGCGACGTCGACGGCGACCTGTCCCTGGGCGCGGGCGTTGCGGTCACCCAGACCGGCGCGCTCGACGTCGATGGTGCGCTCGATAATGACACGACCCTTGTCACCACGGCGAACGTGGATGCGGGTTCGGTCGACAACAGCGGGGCTTTGACCGTCTCGGACGGCACCACCCTTCTGGTCACCGATCCTGCGGGCGTGGTGCTGAGCACCGGCGCCCTGACCGTGGGCACGACCGGCGAGATTGTCGGAGACACGGACGTTCAGGCCGGCACGGCGACGGTCGATGGCCGGATCGACGGCGATCTCGATACCGCTGGCACCACCGCAGTTGCCGGCACCGTCACGGGCGACCTGAACTCGACCGGCGGCAGTCTGGCGCTGACCGGCAGCGTCGACCAATCGGTCACGATCACAGGCGGCACCGCGACACTCGCGGGCAACATCGGAACCGATCTGTCGATCCAGAATGCCGGCGCATCCACGTCGGGTGATCTGGTCGTGGGCGACGCCGTGACCACCATCGGCACGGGGAGCCTGACCGTCGGCAACCGCCTCGATGCGCAGAGCGTCACCAACGGGGGCACCCTCGCCGTGACCGGCGGCACCGTTGTCGCCGTCAGCGATGTGACCAGCAGCGGCATCTTGACCGTGGACGGGGCCAGCAGCGTGACGGCCGCGACCGTGACGAACACGGGAATGGCCGACATCGACGGCAGCGTGACCGCCACGACCCTGACCAACGACGGGATGACGCTCGACTTCTCGGGCAACCTGACAGGCGACTTGACCAACCAGAGCGGGACGACTGTGCTGGAGGCAGGCGCCACGATTTCGGGCAACACCGCGAACGAAGACCAGATGAGCGTCACCGGCCTCGCCACCGCGAATGGCAACTTTGCCAACCGGGGCGACCTTGTCATCGACGGAGCCGGAACGCTCGTCACCGCAGAGCTGTCGAACGAGGCGGGAACGCTCGACCTCGACGGCGCGCTGACGGGCCTGCTCGACAATGACGCGACCGCCAATGTTGCGGGCAGCGTGTCGGGCGCAATCGACAACAGCGGCACGCTGACGGTCGACGGCTCGGCAAGTGCGGCAACCGTCACCACCAGCGGGACCTTCGCCATCGACGCAGGCGCGGACTTGACCACGGCCACCCTGCGCGTGACCAACGGGACGGCGGCCCTGAACGGGGATCTGGACGGCGACCTGATCAACGAGGTCGGCGGCGAAGCCACCGTGGTCGGTAACGTCAGCGGCACCGCGGTCAACCGGGGGGATCTGACCGTTGCCGGGACCGGGTCCATCGACGGCGATGTCCTGAATGCCGTCGGTGGCGTCATGACGTCGGCGGGAACGATCGGCGACGGCGACGACACCTTTACCAACCGGGGCACGGCCACCCTGACGGGCGGGTCCGTCAACGGCGCGTTCGACAATCTGGCGATGTCCGGTGTCGTGGATGTGACGGGAACCCTGGGCGTCTCGGGGATCATCACGAACTCGGGCATCTTCGATGTGACGGGCGGGACCCTGACCTTCGGCAGCCTCGTCAACAACGAGATCCTGACCGTTGGCGTGGCCGCGCGGACAGCGGGCGGCACGATCACCAACCTCGACAGGCTGAATGTCGCGGGCGAGGTGGGCAACAACGTCATCAACACCGGCAGCATCGTGACGGCCGACGGCGCGATCTTCAGCGGCGGCCTGTTTCAGGACGGCACTCTCTCGGCTTCGGGCGACCTTTTCCTGAGCGGCGGGACGACCTTCGCAGCCGGGTCGGTGACCAGCCTTCGGCAGGACTCGGCGACGTATAGCGTGCTGGACGTCACCGGGCCGCTCAACATCGACAACGCCACGCTCCAGTTCGACATCGACCTGAGCGACGGCTCCGGGGGTGGTGCCGGCGGGATCCATTCCGACTTCCTGCGGGTGCGGGGCGGGGCGCTGACCGGCGAAGTGACGCTGTCCTTCGGTGTGCAGGGCATCCCGGGTGCGCTCAACGCCGCGGGGATTCTGGTGATCGACGCCGATGACGGTTTCGCCAACTCCTATACCTTCAACCCCGAAGTCGTCGCGGGCTTCGGCGCGCTTGTCTACCGGCTCGAAGCGCGGGGCGAGGACACCTTCGTCGTCAGCGCCGTGAACCCGGCTGTGGGCGGTCTGTCGGGCACGATCAGCCTGACGCAGTCCCTGATCGGGCAGGTGGTGAACCGCCCGAGCTCGCCCTTCGTGAGCGCACTTGTGGCCCCGGACGGCGACGCCTGCAGCATCGGCGCCTGGAGCCGCGTGATCGGTGGTAGCGCGAATGCGAACGGCGGCGTCAACAGCTCGCTCGGCAGCTTCAGCAACGCGCTCGAGGCGACTTATGGGGGTCTGCAACTTGGCGCCGACTTCGGCTGCGTCGACGGCGGCCTGGCCGGGTTCGACGTCACCTATGGCGCAACGGCCGGTTATACGACCGGCACGGTCGCTCAGAACGTCTTCGGGTTCGATCCGGTGACCGGCACGATCGATCCGAGCCAGATCACGGCGACGATCGCGAATGACTTCGGCCAAAGCTATGCCGCGCTCTATGTCGCTGCGGCCAAGGGCCCGTTCGTTGCCGACCTGCAGTACCGGATCGAAAAGACGTCGTTCAACCTCAGCACGGAAAGCTTCGTGCCCGGTGGCGGTGTCGGCGTTCTCGATCAGGACTTCGACAGTGACGGTCAGACACTCAGCGGTTCGGTCAGCTATGTTCTGCCCTTCGGTCCGGAAAACGCCGGTTGGGTATTTGTGCCGACGGCCGGTTTCGCCTTCTCGAAGCTGAGCACCGAAGACGTTCAGTTCGCCGGCGGCGGTCGCGTCACGTTCGAGGACACGCAAACCGAGATCGGGTTCGTCGGGGCCAGCCTTGCCCGGACCCAGATCGCCCCCGACGAGCGCAGCGCGCTGACCTACTTCGGGACGGCCACCTACTACGGTGATTTCTCGGATGATCTGAATTCCACGTTCTTCGACGGGGTCGGCGGATCGGAAGCCGTATCGGTCCAGAATCTGGGCGATTACAGCGAAGTCAGCGTGGGCCTCAACTACGTGCGGATCCTCAACGAAGGTCAGGTCGGACCGGCCCGGCAGTTGAACGGCTCCGTCCGTCTCGATGGCCGTCTGTCCGACCGCCTCGACAGCGTCGGCATCACCGCGCAGGTCCGCCTGCAGTTCTAGAACCCATGGCCCGGGTCGGGGGTGGTCTTGACCCCCCTCGACCGGGGCCGCATGGTTTGGACAGACCCCCCGGACGCGGTTCGGGGACGCGACGAAAGGCGGAACGATGTCCTGGTTCAGCAAGGTCGCCTGGCAGGAAGGGCTGTTTCTGCAGCCGCAGCACCTGCAACAGGCCGACCGCTATCACGAAGCTCAGCTCAGGGCGCGCACCGCCTTGGCCACGCCCTATCCCTGGGGTCTGGTCGAGATGAAGATCGACCGGGATCTGGCCCAACAGGGCAAACTCGGCCTGCGCGCCGCCGTGGGCATCATGCCCGACGGCACGCCCTTCGATGCGCCCGGCGTGTCGCCCTTGCCCGACCCGATCCCCGTGCCCGACGATGCCGCCGGCCTGACGGTCTGGCTGTCGCTGCCTGACGTGTCGGTCAGCGGCCGCGAAGTCGGCATGGGGCAGGGGGCCGACGCGACCCGCTGGAAGATCGCGCCCGAAACGGTGGTCGACAACGCCGCCTCGGGACGGATCGAACAGAGCCTGGAACTGGCCCATCCCCGGCTGGAGCTGTCGCTGCGCAAGACGCCCCGGACCGGATACCAATGCCTGCCGCTGGCGCGCATCGCCGAGGTGCGCAACGGCATCGTGGCCTTCGACGACACGGTGCCGCCCACGGCGCTGACGCTGGATGTGCATCCTGTCTACCTCGGATACCTGAGCCGTGTGATCGGCTGGATCGAGGGCAAGCTGGATGCGCTGTCCCGCTATGCCTCGGACCCGTCGTCGGGCGGCGGGATGCAGGCGACCGACTATCTGATGCTCATGGTTCTGAACCGCGAATTGCCGGCTCTGCGCCACTTCGCCTCCAGCAAGGTGATCCATCCCGAACGCCTGTTCGAGCGTCTGGTATCGCTGGCCGGCGAGTTGGCCACCTTCGATCAGGGCGAACGCCGCGCCGCCGATTATGCCGCCTATGACCACGATGACGCCAAGACGGTCTTCGGCCCGGTCGTGGCCGACATCCAGCGTCTGCTGGCCCGCGACGTGGGACGTGCCGTGCGTTTGCCGCTGCGCGAGGTGCGCCAGGGCAGCTATGCCGCCATCGTCAACGATCGCCAGCTGTTCGCCAGTGCGACCTTCGTGGTCGAGGTGGGGGCGAACCTGCCGCTCACCCAGATCCAGGCGCAGTTCCCGCAGCTCTGCAAGGTCGGCCCGTCGACGCGGATGAAAGAGATCATCAACAACAACCTGCCGGGTGTGGGGCTGGTCCATCTGCCGAACCCGCCGCGCCACATTCGCGTGGTCGCCAGCAAGGTCTATTTCGTGTTCGACAAATCAACCGATCTGTGGCGCGAATTCAGCGTGGCGCCGGCGGTCGGAATGCACTTTGCGGGCACCTGGCCCGACCTGCGACTGGAACTCTGGGCCGTACCGGACAACCTGTGACGACGACAACCGCTGCACCATCGAGGGGGACGACCCATGGCCGGGCCTGACGACGACAAGGACCGCACCGTCTTCGGGCAACCGTTGCCCAAGCCCGGTGACGCGCCCCGTGCCGTGCCCCGTCCGGGTGCCGGGGCACCCCCTGCGGGGGGTGGCGACAGGACCGTGATCGGAGGCGCCCTGCCGCCGGGGCCGGGTGGCGTTCGCTCGGCCGGTGGGCCCCCTGCCGAAGACACCTGGCTCGGCGGGGCCTTGCCGCCCGCCGGCGGGGGTGCTTATCCGCCGCAGGGTCAGGGGAATACCTGGGCGCCGCAGCAGCCGTACCCTCCGCAGGCGCAGCCCTATCCGCCGCCGCATCAGCCCTATCCGTCCCAACCCCAACCCTACGGTCAGCCCGCGCCCTTCGGCGGCGCGCAGTCCAACAACGGGATGTTCCCCGAACTGGCGCAGCAGCAGGCCGCGCCGCAGCGCGTCGCTCCGCGCATCTCTCTCGAGGCGGCGCTGAAGCCCTCGGGCCTTGCGCAGACCGCCGTGCGCAACGCCATCGTGCGCGCGGCCAGCGACATGCTGATCCTGCTCGGACGTCTGCGCACCGGCCTGGTCGAGATGCAGAGCCAGCCGCTCCTGGAACATACCGCCCGCGAAATCGACCGGTTCGAACGGCGCGCGCTCGAAAGCGGTGTCGCGCCGCAGGACGCGGAGTTGGCGAAATACGCGCTGGCCGCGACCGCCGACGATATCGTCCAGAACCTGCCGGGCACCGACCGGGGGGCCTGGCTGCAATACGGGATGTCCGCGCGGTTCTTCGAGGATCGCTCCTCGGGCGTGAACTTCTTTCGCAGGCTCGAAGACGCGATGCGCGCGCCCGGCCAGCGTTATGAGGTGCTGGAGCTGATGCTGATCTGCCTGCAACTGGGGTTCGAAGGTCAGTATCGCACCGGTGCCGGCGGCGCGGTCGAGTTGCAACGCGGACGTGCTGCGCTCTACGAGACGCTGCGCCGTGTCGTGACCCGCCCCGGCGACGACATTTCCGTCACCTGGGAGGCCGTGCCGCTCGGCAAGCGTCGCCGCTATGGCGGGCTGCCGGTCTGGGTGGTCATGGCCATCGCCGCCGGCATGGTCGTGGCGCTGTTCCTGACGCTCTCGACCCTGCTCAACCAGCAGGGCGCGGCGGTGCAATCGGGCGTCATCGCCCTGCATCAGGGTCAACCCGCGATCACCATCGAACGCCCCGCCGCCTTCGTGCCGCTGGCCACGCCCGAGACGACACAGCTGCAACGCATCCGCGACGCCCTCGCCCCCGAGATCGCCTCGGGCGAGCTGGATGTCGGGACGCTCAACGACTTCATCTATGTGCGCCTTGGCGATGTGCTGCGCTTCGGGTCGGGCAGCGACCGCCTCGACGGCGATTTCACACCGCTGGCCAATCGGATCCTCGCGGCCGTGAACGCCGAGGAAGGCGAGGTCCGCGTCGTCGGCCACACCGACAGCATTCCGCCGAACGGACGCGGGGCCTTCAAGACCAACGAGGAACTGTCGATCGCCCGCGCCATCACCGTGCGCGACATCCTGGCCCAGGGGATCGACGACCCCGACCGGCTGGAGGTGGAGGGCAAGGGCTCGGTCGATCCCATCGGCGACAACACGACGCCCGAGGGCCGCGCGCTCAACCGCAGGGTCGAAATCCTGATCCGGAAGGAAGCCATCCAATGAGGATCTTCGGCATCATCCCCATCCCCAGTCCGCGCCGACTGTGGAAGATCAAATGGCTGCGCCGTCCGATCATCTGGCTTGGCCTCGTCATTCTGTGCCTCGCCATCTGGTTCGGCCTGCCACTGATCCCGTGGTGGCCGATGTCGACGATCTGGCTGCGCGCCACGGTCATCGGGCTGATGCTGACCACGATCTTCACGGTGCAGTTCGTTAAATGGCGCCGACGTCGCAAGGCCGCTGAGGCTCTCGAAGAGCAACTTGTCGAACGCGCCCCCGTGGGCGACGGCAAGATCCTGGCCGAGCGGATGACCGAAGCGCTGGCCACGCTGAAACAGGCGGGCGGGGCGACCTATCTCTATGACCTGCCTTGGTATGTCATCATCGGGCCGCCGGGTGCGGGCAAGACGACGGCGCTGGCCAATGCGGGGATCGAGTTCCCCGGCTCCAAACCGGATGCCGTCGAAGGCTTCGGCGGCACGCGCAACTGCGACTGGTGGTTTGCCGAAGAAGCCGTCCTGATCGACACCGCCGGCCGCTATACCACCCAGGACAGCGGGGCCGAGGCGGATGCCGCGTCCTGGACCGCGTTCCTTGACCTGCTGAAAAAGGGCCGCCCGAACCAGCCGATCAACGGTGTCATCCTGTCGTTCTCGGTCGAGGACATGATGAACGCTTCCGAGACCGAGATCGCCGCCCATGCCGCCACCGTGCGCGCCCGGCTGGCCGAGATCCACGACCGGCTCAAGATCGACTTCCCGGTCTATGTCCTGTTCACCAAGGCCGACCTGATCGCGGGATTCCGCGAATATTTCGCCAGCTTCTCGGCCTCGCGCAGGCGGAGCGTCTGGGGCGCCACCTTCCAGACCCGCGACCGCAATGCCGAAACCTGGTCCGAAGTGGGCGCACATTTCGACGAGCTGGTGACCCGCCTGTCGGACGAGACCATCGACCGCATGTCCGAGGAACCCGACGGCGTCAGCCGCATCGCCATTTTCGGCCTGCCCGGCCAGATGGCCCTGATGCGCGAGAACGTCACCGACTTCCTGCGCCGCGTGTTCGAGCCGACGCGCTACAAGACGAACGCCATTCTGCGGGGGTTCTATTTCACCTCCGGCACGCAGGAAGGCACGCCCATCGATCAAGTCCTGGGGGCCATGTCGCGGGGCGAGGGGGGCGATGCCCGCGCGTTCCAGCCGTCGTTCTTTTCGGGGCAGGGGAAGTCCTATTTCCTGCACGATCTGCTGACCAAGGTCATCTTTGCCGAGCGAGATTGGGTCAGCCATGACGCCAAGGCCGTGCGCCGCGCCGCCATCCTGCGGGGTCTGGGTCTGGGCCTGACGGGGGCGGTGACCGCCGCCGCCATGGTCGCGCTCGGCGTCAGTTTCTGGCGCAACGCGACGCTGGTGAACCAGGTCGAGGCGGATGCCGTATCTTACTTCGGCGTCGCCCAACCCCGCCTGCAAGAGGCGGTGGTCACCGACCCCGACCCGAACCCCATCATCGGGCCGCTCAACCGGCTGCGCGACGTGACGGCGGGCTATGCCGATCCGCGCGAACAGGAACTGTGGGAGGGCATCGGCCTCGGTCAGCGCACCCGCCTGAACGCCGCCACCAAGCAGGCCTATTCCGACGGGCTGGAACGGATGCTGCGGCCCCGCGCGATCCTTCAGGCCGAGACCGATCTGGAGGCCGCGATCCTGGCGCGCGACGTGCCGCGCATCTATCGCCTTCTCAAGGTCTACCTGCTCCTTGGCGGGAAGCAGGAGGGCGCGTCGGACGATGTGGCCATCCAGTCCTATCTGGGCGAAGTCTGGCGCCAGACCTTCAGCGATATCGGCCAGATCGACGAACGCGAAGCGCTCGAAGGTCATCTGGCGGCGATGCTGGAGCTGGACGACGACCGCCAGATCTCCATCGGGATCGACAGCGAATTGGTCGCCGAAGCGCGCGAGGACATCACCGACCTGCCGCTCGCCGAACAGGCCTATGCCGCGATCCGCGACCGCGCGATCAACGCGGGCCTTCTGGACTTCGACCTGTCCGACCGTCTGGGCCCCGCCACCGCGCGAGTGTTCGAGGTCGCCGACGGCGATATCGAGACGGTCGAAATTCAGGGGCTTTATACGTTCGAGGGGTACTGGGGGTTCTTCCTTGAAGAGCTGACGAACGCGCGCCAACGCCTTGAAGACGACAAATGGGTTCTGGGCAGCGCGGCAGAGCGGGTCGACTACGACGGTCAGCTTGCGGGCCTCGAAGGGCAGTTGCACCAGCTGTACCGCCGCGATTTCGTACAGGTCTGGAACGACATGCTGGACTCGCTGACGCTGGCGCCCATGGCGCTGGATGCGCCCGGCTTCGACGCCCTGGGCAGTGCTGCGTCGACCACATCGTCGCCCATCCTGATGCTGGCCCAAGCGGTCGAGGAACAGACCCGCCTGACCCGCATCTACGAGATCATCGACGCGTTGGACCCCGCCGAGATTGCCGCCAACGGCGGCAGTCTGGGCGATTCCATGGGCGATGCCGCTTTCCGCCGCATCTATCAGCAATCGGGCCTGTTCAGCCGGGTCGTTCTGGACAGCCTGGGCAATCGCGGCAAATCGCAGGAACAGGTGGGCTCCAGCGGATCAGCCGTGGCCGAAGATGCACAGCGCATTCAGGTCGAACGCATCGCCGCCGCCTTCGAGCAGTGGCACGCACTGGCCCGCGGCGAACGCAACAGCCGCCCCCTTGACGCGATCCTGAGCATCATCGACGAATTGCGGAACAATCGCCGCCTGGCCCTCACCGCGCCCTCGGCCACGGACGAGCAGGTGTTGCAGACCGTGCTGACCCGGCTCACCGGGTCAAACGGGTCGCTTCCGCCGCAACTGGCGGGCTGGCTCAACGAGATGGACCGCGAATTCCGGGCCGTGGCACAGGACGCGACGATGTCCGACCTGAACCGCGCCCTGAACGAGGAGGTGACCCAGTTCTGCGCGCAATTCGTGGCCCCGCTCTATCCCTTCGGCAACGGGCGGCACATCTCGTCGGGCGTCTTCGGCGAGTTCTTCGGGTCGGGCGGTCGGATGGACCGCTTCTATGGCCAGTGGCTGGCCCCCCACGTCACCCGCACCGCCTCGGGCATCGTGCCGGTGCCGGGCAGCCCGGTCGGCGAGCGGCTGAACGCCCAGACCCTGCGTCAGTTCGACCGTGCCGAAGCCATCCGCGCTGCCTTCTTCAGCGGCAATTCGAGCGAGCCGCAGGTCAGCATGTTTTTCACCCACGTCAGCAGCTCGCCGTCGGTCGAGCTGGCGCTGATCAACGTCAACGGCGCCTCGGGGCGGACCGGGCCGGGCGACCAGCCGGTCAAGCTGGACTGGCCGGGCGAGGGGGCGGGCGTCGTGATCGAGCTGTACCCCCAGGAGCCGGGCCGCGCGTCGGACAAGAAATTCGGCGACGGTCGGTGGGCCATCATCGACTTTCTGCGTCAGGGACAGACCCGCGTGAACGGTAACGTGGCAGAGGTCACGCATCAGATCGGCGGGCGCACCATCACGTACAAGGTCGAGGTCGACAGCACGACAGTGCCCTTCCTGATGCCCGAACTGGCCGATTTCCAATGCCCGACGTCGCTCGAATGACGGAAGGTGCCGCGCCTCTGGCCCTGTTGGGCAAGCACCCCGGTTGGGGCGACTTCCTGCGTCACGGCTGGCCCGCCGGCATGGCCGAGGTGCTGGAGGCCTGGATCGACGCGAATTTCGGCACCATCCGCGATGCGACCGATATCTGGGACGCGGCCCGTCCGGTCCGTTTCGCCATCGGCGGCGGCCTGGTGGGCTGTGCCATGGCCGGAATCCTGCGGTTTTCGCGGGACAGGGTTGGACGCCGATCGCCCCTGATCCTGGCGCATCTGGGGCCCATTCCGGACCCCGCCGACCAGAGCCTCTGGGACGGGATCGAGGCGATGGAGCTGACTCCAGGCGAAGCCCTGGCCGAGCGGTTCCCCGAAATCGGGCCGGACGCCTTGACCCCGGTCAGCGCGATCGTCTGGGCCCTGAACGAAGACGGCGATTTCCCGGCCCTGCTGGAGGCCGCCACCAGGGCGGAACCCCCGGCGGCGGCGGCGGCGCGGTCGCATTGGTGGCGCGTGGATGCCCCGGCCCTCTGGCTGTCGGTTCCCGGCCTGCCCAACCCCGAGGCGTTGCGCTTCCTCATGGGGAACACCTGATGGAGACGCAGTCATGCACCTGATCTTCGAGACCGGTGAGCGCACCGACGTCGGCCTGCTGCGCAAGGTCAACGAGGACGCGGCCCTTGCCATGCCGGACAGCGGTCTCTGGGTCGTGGCCGACGGCATGGGCGGGCATTCGGCGGGCGATGTCTCCAGCAGGATGATCGTCGATGCGCTGGCCTCCACCGGTCTGCCTGCCAGCGCCGAAGACCTTGTCGGGCGCGTCATGGACCGGCTGAGCCAGGCCAACACCGGCATCCGGGAGCACGCCGCAACCAATCAGCTTGGCACCATCGGCGCGACCGTCGTCGCCTTTCTGGTGCAGGATGACGGCGCCCGCGCGCTCTGGTCGGGCGACAGCCGCCTCTATCGTCTGCGCGACGGCCATCTGGACCAGGTCACGCGCGACCACACCGAGGTCAATGAACTGCTCGACAGTGGCGCGCTGACCCCCGAGGAGGCGGAGCGGTATCCCCGCCGCAACGTCATCACCCGCGCCATCGGCGTCACGGAACTGCCCCATGTCGAGCTGCTGGAGATCGACGTGCAGCCGGGCGATGTCTGGCTTTTGTGCAGCGACGGGCTGACCGAACATCTTCAGGACTACGAGATCCGGCATCATCTGGCAGCCCTGCCGCCGCAAGAGGCCTGCAACGCAATGGTCGCCGATGTGCTGGACCGGGGGGCGCGCGACAATGTCACCGTGATCGCCATCGCGGCCTCGGCCCCCGAAGTGATCGCCGAGGATGCCGATGAAGTCCCGCTCGAAGGGATCATCCCGGATGTCTGATTGGCCCCCCACCGAAGACCCCGGCAAGAAGAAGACGCCCACGGGTCTGGAAGACGACAGCGACTGGGCCGACGACGACCCGGACCGCACACGACTGGCCGAAGACCTGGGCGCGCCGCCCCCCGTCCCGCAGCCCGGAACGGCCGCCGCCCGGACGACGCATGGCACCGTCAAACTGGGCACGCGGATCAACAACAACTACGAGATTACCGCCGTCCTAAAGGCCGGCGGCATGGGCGAAGTGTACCGGGGCGAGAACGTCTTCACCCACGACCCCGTGGCCATCAAGCTGGTCAAGCCCGACCTTGCCAACGACGAGAAGATCGCCCTGATGTTCCGGCGCGAGGCGCGGACCCTGGGCCAGCTCGTCGATGATGCCATCGTGCGCTACTACAACTTCGTCCAGGATCCCGAGATCAACCGCTACTGCCTCGTGATGGAATTCATCGAAGGCACGCCCCTGTCGGATCTGGTCGAGAACCGTGGTCCGCTTACGGTGGCCGAGGCGCGGGGCCTGATGCGCAGGCTGGCGTCCGGTCTGGGCAAGGCGCATGCGATGGACGTGGTGCACCGCGACCTGTCGCCCGACAACGTGATGCTGCCCGGCGGCGACCTCAAGGAGGCCAAGCTGATCGATTTCGGCATCGCCCGTTCGCCGCTGGTGACCGAAGGCACGATGGCGGGGCAATTCGCGGGCAAGTTCAAATACGTCTCGCCCGAACAGCTTGGCCATTACGACGGCGCCATCGGGCCGGTGACCGATGTCTATGGCCTGGGCCTGTTGATCGCGGCGGCGGTTCGGGGCGAAGCGCTGCCCATGGGCGCGTCCATCGTCGAGGCGGTCGAGGCGCGCCGCGCGGTGCCGGACCTGTCGTCCCTGCCGGAAGAATTGCGCCCGATCCTGTCGCACATGCTGCAACCCGACCCGGCGGACCGGCCGAAGGACATGGCCACCGTGATCGCCATGCTGAACAAGCGGCCCGACACGGCGGCCCCCGTCGCCGAAACACCGGCGGCCCCGGTCGGTGTGCCCGTGTCGCCGCCGCCCTTCTCGGCCCCGCCGCAAACCGGGTCAGGCCTGCGACTGCCGCCCGGGCCCGGCGCGTTTCAGCAACCGGTCGCGCCGCGTCAGACCACGCCGCCGCGCAGTCTTGCCGCCGAGGAAGAGGTGGAGCCGAGCAACACCGGCAAACTGCTGGTGGCGCTCGTCATCCTCTTTGCGGGCATCCTGGGCGGGGCCGGGTTCTATGGCTGGCGCGAGGGTCTGTTCGGTGGCCAGACCGTCTCTGCCCTGCCGGGGACGGGCCCCGTCGAAACTCCGGGCGATCCGCCGCCCCCGGCCAGCGACACGCGCGAGGGATTCCTCGCCGCCTATCCCGCCGGCTCCTGCGCCTTCGCGCAGCGCCGTGCGACCGGGCCGATGTCTGGTCTGGTCGAAGGCTTCGGCCTGAACGCCGATTGGTCCGCGCTGCCCGACGCATATGACGCGGCCTTCGGCAGCCGTCCCGACGTGGTCGCGCGCGAATTGACGGCGGCCCAATGCGCGGTTCTCGACTTCGTCGCGCCACAGGCCGGCACAGACGGCGGCGCGCCGCTCGAAGTGGTGCTGGACGTTGAGACGTTGGTCAGCGGCACCGCCTTGACCGGGCGCATCATCGACCCGCTGGCCCGCCCGGTCTGGCTGGCGCTGGTGACGCCCGATGGCAGCGTGTGGAACGTCACCGACCGGCTGAGCGGTGCCGTGGGTGACCGCCGCGCCCTTCGGGTCGGGCTCGAACTGCCCCCCGGTGGCGAGGCGGCAGGACAGCTTCTGCTGGCGGTTGCCGCGCCCCGCGCGCTGGCCAGTGCATCGACAGCGGCGGGGGGAACCCCGGCGCAGGACCTACTGCCCCTGATCGCCGCGGAAATCGCGCGCCGGGGCGACGATGTCGCCGTGTCGCTGGCCCTTGTCACGCTGACACCCCCGGAACAGGCGCCGCAGGAGGTGCCCGGCACCGATGACGCGTCGCAGGATGCACCCGCACCGGACGCGCCCGATCCGGCGGCCACTCCGGTCGCCGATTGACCAACGCGACAGCGACATCAAACACAGGGATGGGACGATGACGGACTTTTCGGCAAACCTCGGGTTTCTCTGGACGGACCGGTCCTTGCCAGACGCCATCCGCGCGGCCAAGGCGGCGGGCTTTCAGGCCGTCGAATGCCACTGGCCCTATGACACGCCGGCCGGCGAGGTGGCGTCGGCACTGGCCGAAACGGGCCTGCCGATGTTGGGCCTGAACACCAGGCGCGGCTTTCCCGACAAGGGCGACAACGGCCTGGCGGCGATTCCGGACCGTCGGGACGAGGCGCGCGCCGCCATCGAGGAGGCCGTGACCTACGCCGCCGCCATCAATGCAGCCAAGGTGCACGTCATGGCCGGTTTCGCCGCAGGGGAGGCCCCCCATGCCGTCTTTGTCGACAACCTGCGCCATGCCTGCGCGCTGGCCGAACCCCACGGCATCGGCATCCTGATCGAGCCGCTGAACCGCTACGATGCGCCGGGCTATTTCCTTCAGACCACCGATCAGGCCCGCCGGATCATCGAAGAAGTGGCGGCCCCCAACCTTGCGCTGATGTTCGACTGCTATCACGTGCAGCTGACCGAGGGCGATCTGAGCCACCGGCTGGCCGACTTGCTGCCGATCATCGGGCATATCCAGTTCGCCTCTGTCCCCGATCGCGGAGCGCCGGACCATGGCGAGATCGACTTTGCGCATGTCTTCGGGGTCATCGCCGACCTTGGCTACAACGCGCCGCTTGGGGCGGAGTACAAGCCCGGGCGGCCCACGGAGGAGACGCTGGCCTGGATGGCGACCCTGCGCTAACGGACCGGACCTTCCGAGCCCTTTTCGGGAACCCGTCTTGTGCAATCCGTCATTCTGACCTATATGTTGGTCATAACCAGGAAGGACAGAGGATGCAGATCGCCATCGCCGAAGCAAAGGCCCAGTTCGCCGAATTGATCCGTCGCGCCGAAGCGGGCGAGGCGATCGAGCTGACGCGCTATGGCCGCCCGGTGGCGCGGATCCTGGCGGCGGATCGCCCCGTGAGCCGGTCTCTGATCGGCGCGATGGAGGGGGCGTTTACCTTGCCCGACGACATGTTCGACGGCGACGCGGACATCGCCGCCGCTTTCGGGAAAAGCCTGGCCGACTAGGTGCGGCTCCTCCTCGACACCCATGTGCTGCTTTGGGCGGTCCTGCGCGATCCGCGTCTGACCCAGGCACAAACGAACGCCATCTCGAACGGCGAGCTTTACCTGTCGTCGGCCAGTGTCTGGGAAATCGGGATCAAGCGGGCACTCGGCAAGCTCGACGTTCCGGATACGCTCTTCGATGTGGCTGTCGATGCCGGGTGCCGCCCGCTTCCCATCTCATGGACACATGCGCAGGCGGCGGCGGCGCTGCCGATGCATCACGCGGATCCCTTCGACCGGATGCTGATCGCGCAGGCGCTCTGCGAAGGGCTGTCGATCGCCACGTCGGACGGCAAGTTCGCGGCCTACGGCGTGGATCTTGTCGCCTGAAATCGGACGCGGATCTCGGCCACCCGTAATGTTCGAATAATATCCATGTGATCAGAGGCGCGGGCAACCACAAGGCCAGGCCCAATGCCGATCACACCCGAACCCGCCCCTGTTGACCCGGGGCTGCGCCGCCTCTCCCTGCCAGCGGGGGTGATATCGCTGATCGTCGCGGCCATCCTGATGCTGGCCTACAACGGCACCTTCTGGTCGCGGGGGGCCGACATCTTTGCGGGCCACCCGGGGCAGTTCATCGTGTTCGGCCTGGCGGTCTATGCCCTGCTCGTGTCCTTCGTAGGCGTCTTCAGCTTTCGCGTGATCGTGCGGCCCGCGCTGGCCGCGCTGCTGATCGTGTCGGCGGCGACGTCCTACTACATGGACAACCTCGGCGTGATGATCGACCGGGACATGATCCAGAACGTCGCGACCACCACCTTCACCGAATCCAAGCACCTGGTGACCTTCGGGATTGTCGCGCATGTGACGTTGTTCGGGATTTTGCCGGCGGCGGCACTGTTCCTCGTGCGGGTCCAGCGGCAACGCTGGCTCTTTGCCCTTGGGGTACCGGTGGCGATGTTCCTGGGCGGGCTTGCGGTCTCTGCGGCGCTTCTGATGACGAACTACGCCAGCTATGCCTCGGTCCTGCGGGAGCGGAAGGATTTCATGGGCAGTTTTCAGCCCGGCGCACCGCTGGTCGCCACGATCCGCTATGCGAAGATGATGAACCGGTCGCGCGATATCGTCGTGGCTCCGCTCGGGCAGGAGGCCCGCAAGGGCCCGACCTATGACGCGCCGCGCAAGCCCGTCCTGACCATCATCGTCGCGGGCGAGACGGCGCGGGGGCAGAATTTCGCGCTCAATGGCTATGGTGTGCCGACGACTCCCGAATTGGCCGCACGCGATGTCATCAACTTTACCGACGTCAGCTCTTGCGGGACGGCGACGGCAGTGTCCTTGCCCTGCATGTTCTCGCGCGACGGGCGGGCGGAGTATTCCTTCGACCGGGGTCTGGCGAACGAAAACCTGCTCGATGTGCTGACCCACGCGGGGTTCGACGTTGAATGGTGGGACAATAACACCGGGTCCAAGGCGGTGTCGGCGCGTGTGCCGACGCGATCTTTCACCAATTCGGAAAACGCGGAGTTCTGCCCGACCGGCGAATGCATCGACGGCATCTTCATGCAGCATCTGGAGGCCTTCGTGCCGACGATCACCCGGGACACGGTTCTGGTCCT
Source organism: Jannaschia pohangensis (assembly GCF_900113875.1). Lineage (GTDB taxonomy): Bacteria > Pseudomonadota > Alphaproteobacteria > Rhodobacterales > Rhodobacteraceae > Jannaschia > Jannaschia pohangensis. The sequence continues at coordinate 18,972 of NZ_FORA01000008.1, forward strand.
TCACCAGATCGGCAGCCACGGGCCGACCTATCACCTGCGCTACCCCGAGGGGTTCGCGCGGTTCCTCCCCACCTGCGAGACGGCGGAGTTCAAGGATTGCACCGAGGAAGAGATCCGCAACGCCTATGACAACACGATTGCCTATACCGACCAGGTGCTGGCCGAGACGATCGACTTTCTGATGGCGCAGGACGGGCTGGCCACGTCGCTGCTCTATGTGTCCGACCACGGGGAGTCGCTTGGGGAAGGCGGGCTCTATCTGCACGGCGCGCCCTATTTCATGGCACCCGAGGTTCAGACGAAGGTGCCGATGATCCTGTGGATGTCGGAAAGCTTCAGACAGCAGCTGGCCCTGGACGCGGCCTGCATTGGGGCAGGGCGGGACGCGGCGCTCAGCCATGACAACCTCTTTTCGACGGTTCTGGGGCTTCTGGATGTCGAAACCGACGTGCGCGATCCGGACCTCGACATCGCATCCCCCTGCCGGACCCGGGTTCAGGTGACCCAGGGATGAGCGCGCCGGAGCAGAAGGTGGCCCCAAGGGTCACCGGCATCGCCCATGTCTTTGCCGCCACGGGCTATTCGCTGGCGGGGATGGTCCGCCTCTGGGGCGAGACGGCATTTCGACACGAGGTCGGGGCCCTGGTGGCGAGCCTTGGCCTGCTGGCGGGCATCGGCGCGGGGCCGGTGGAACTGGCCGCTTTGGTCGGGCTGTTCCTGATCCTTTTCGCGGTGGAGGCGCTGAACACGGCGGTGGAATGCATCGTCGACCGGATTTCGCCGGAATGGGAGGAATACGCCCGCAACGCCAAGGACCTGGGGTCGTTTGCGGTGATGTGCCTCCTCCTCACCATCGTCCTTTTCGTTGCGGTGGTGGTCTGGGGCCATCTTGCCCTGTTCGGGTGACTCCGTGGTCTTAACCTCGGTGGCGCGGTGGTCTAGGGTCCGGTGTCGAAGACGGGGCCGGATGGAACATGCGCTTGCTGGTGGTGGAAGACGAAGCGGAGCTTGCCGCCGCCGCGAGCGAGCACCTGCAGACCGTTGGTCATGCGGTGGATGTCGCCGGAACGTTCGACGCCGCGATGGCCGCCGCCCGGGCCACGTCCTATGCGTTGATCCTGCTGGACCTGCGGTTGCCGGACGGCGAGGGGCTGGATCTGCTGCGCGACCTGCGGGACCGGGGCGACAACACCCCCGTCCTGATCGTCACCGCGCGTGACCGCATCACCGAGCGGATTGCCGGGCTGGAGGCGGGGGCCGACGACTATCTGGTGAAACCCTATGACCTTGACGAAATGCTGGCCCGTGTGGCCGCCATCCTGCGGCGGATCGACGGGGACCGCCGGGGCGACCGGCAGTTCGGGCCGCTGCGCATCGTCCCCGCCGACCGCAGTGTGACCCTTGACGGTCAGGTGATCGTCCTGACGCGCACCGAATGGGCCATCCTTGACCGGCTGAGCCGCAGACCGGACGTCATCGTCTCGCGGTCGGATCTGGAGGATGTCGTCTATGCCTTCGGCGAGGAGGTCGAGAGCAACGCCATCGCCGCCCATATCAGCCGGTTGCGCGGCAAACTGGGACGGGAAGCGGTGCTGACGATGCGGGGCCTCGGCTACCGGATGGGCAAACCATGAGCGCGCGGCGCAGTTTGCGGCGCAGGCTCGCCGTTCTGATCAGTCTGGGGCTCGGGGCGGTCTGGCTGGTCGCGACCGGCCTCATGGCCTTCATCCTTCATACCGAACAGGATGAGTTTTCGGACCTGGCCCTGCGCGAGACGGCGATCCTGTTCCAGCCGATCCTGCTGAGCGAATGGCAGGACGGAACCAGCGCGGGCCTGCCTGCGGTCCCGGAACCGGCGGATGCGGGCGAAGCGCTGGTCTATCTGTTGCAGGACCGCGACGGCACGGTGTTCCTTCAGTCCGGGACCGCCGCCCTCGCGGAGCTTCCCGACGGGGCCCCGCGCGAAGGCTATCGCAGAACCCGCACCCATGCCTTCTATACCACTGCGCCCGATGCGGACGGGCGGTTCGTGACCTTCGGCGACCCGCTGGCCGAGCGGGACGAGGCCTTTCGCGAAAGCCTACTGGCCTTCGTGGTGCCGATGCTGGCGATGCTGCCGCTCGCCTACCTTCTGGTCAGCTGGATCGTTCAGACCGGACTGCGCCCCCTGGGCGACCTGCGCGCCGAGATCGCGAACCGGGGCGAAGGGCGGCTCGACCCGGTCGTGGTCGAAGGGCTGCCCGACGAATTGCAGGAGATCACCAGCAGCCTGAACGGGCTGATGAAGCGCCTTGGCACCGCGCTCGACGGGGAGCGGGCCTTCGCCACAAATGCCGCGCACGAATTGCGCACGCCCGTGGCCATCGCCTTGGCCCAAGTGCAGCGCCTGCGGACCGAGACGGCGGACCCCGGCGCGCTGACCCGCATTCAAAGCGTGGAGGCGACGCTGAACCGGATGTCGGATCTGGTGGCGCGCCTGCTTCAATTGGCCCGCGCCGATGCCGGGATCGGGGCGGGGCGGACGGACGATCTGGTCGCGCTGCTCGGTCATGTTCTGGACGATGTCTTGCGCGACCCCGGTCAAGCGGGGCGCATCGTCACCACGCTGCCACAGGGGCCGGTGGCGGCGATGATCGACCCCGATGCCTGGGCCATCGTGGCGGGCAACCTGATCGAGAACGGTCTGCGCCACGCGCCCGGGGACGCGCAGGTGACGGTGACGCTTGCCGGCGACGGGACGCTTCGCGTGGCCAACCCTGCGCCCGGACTGACGGAGGCCGACCCCGCGACCCTCACCCGGCGGTTCCAGCGCGGTAACCGGGCGGGCGCGGGCTTCGGTCTTGGCCTGCATATCGCAGACACCATCGCGCGCCAGGCAGGCGGACGCCTTGACGTGTCCCTTCAGGGCGACACCCCGATGTTCGAAGCGGCATTCACTGTTGCGCGCCCCGGGTGAGCCGACGATCTGGCCTCGGTCGTCCTGTAGCGGGGTGGCACGGCTTCTTTGCGGGTCGCGGCGCCCCGTTTCCTGCGTTCGAACTTCCGGCGTCCCTTGACGCTCCGGCGCGCACCGGGCGCAATCGACACGTCAATAATGGCAGTTATGTAAAACCGCTTTTGGCCGATACTACCGCTTCTTGCCCTGAAACAGCAGCGACAATAGGCCCAGGGTCGCCGATGCTAGGATCAGGAGCAGGGACACCGCGTTCAGGACCGGGGTCGAGCCTTGCTTCAGCTTGTCGAACATCGTGATGGTCAGGGGCGAGTCGGACCCGACGAGCATCAGCGTCGTGTTGAAGTTCTCGAAACTCATCAGGATCGCGACCACGGCCGAGGCGACGATGGCGGGCAGCAGGAACGGCAGGGTGATCTGGCGGATCGCGCCCCATTTGCTGGCGCCAAGGTTCAGGGCGGCTTCCTCGAGGCTTGGGTCGAACTTCTCGAGCCGAGCCGAGATCACCAGCGTGGCGAAGGTGGTGATGAAGGAGAACTGCCCCAGGATCACCAGGATCAGGCCGGGGCGCAACCCGTCGAACCACAGGCCCGTGGCGTCCTCCAGCGTGTTGGCGACAGAGCTGGAAAACACCAGGATTGAAATGCCGAGGACTACGCCCGGAATGATGAGCGGCAGCAACATCAGCATGTAGAGGAGCGACTTGCCGCGAAAATCGTGACGCACGAACAGGAAGGCGTTGCAGGTGCCCACGGCCACCGCCAGCCCGGCGACCCAGGTCGCCACGAAGGCCGAGGTTCCGATGGACCGCAGGATCGAGCGTTCGTTGAAGACCCCGACGAAGGGGGCCTCGGTGCCGAAGAACCAGGCCAGGGTGAACCCCTCCCAGGGCAGCGACGGGAAGACGCTGTTGTTGAAGGCAAAGACGCAGACCACCGTCAGCGGCAGCGCCAGATAGACGAAAAACGCCGTGACATAGGCCCGGTAGCACCATTTGGCGAAGGCGGGTTGCGGCACCGTGGGGATCATGCGCGCCCCATCGTGTCGGTCAGCGACTGGCGCGACAGTTTCAGGCCGACGAAGATCACCAGGGAGGACAGGGCAAGCAACAGGAAGCCGAAGGCGGACCCGAGCTCCCAATTAAAGCGGGTGATGAACTGGGTATAGATCATGCCCGTGAACCACAGGCTGTCCTTGCCGCCCAGAAGGATGGGCGTCAGGTAATTCCCGAGCGACAGCATGAACACGACGATGCAGCCCGACACGATCCCGGGCATCGCATGGGGGATGACGATTTCGCGCATCACCGCCGTGCTGCTGGCCCCCAGATCATAGCCCGCCTCGATCAGGCTGTCGTCGAGACTGTCGAGCGTGGTGACCAGGGGGACGACCATGAACAGGATCGAGGTATAGACCAGCCCCACCATGATCGCCGCGTCGTTGTAGAGCAGCTCGACCGGCCCGCTGACCAAACCCAGGGATTGCAACGCGTTCGAGATCACCCCGGTCTCGCGCAGCAGGATCATCCACCCGAAGGTGCGCACCAATTCTGACACCCAGAACGGGATCATGCACATCAAAAACAGCGTCGTCTTGGTGCGACCCCGGGTCAGCTTGGCGATGTAATAGGCAATGGGAAAGCCCAGGATCAGGGTCAGGGCCGTCGCCGCGATCGACATGATCGCCGTGCGCGCGAAGGTGCGCCAATAGAGCGGTTCGGTGAAGAACGCGGCATAGTTGGCGAACCCGGTCTCGTATTCGCGCGGCCCCACCTTTTCGCTGATCGAGACGACGAAGAGGCCGATGTGCGGCAGGATGATGAGAACGACCAGCCAGAGCAGGATCGGCGCCAGCAGCAGGTAGAACCCGAGACGAGAGGCATCGGCCCGCATCGTCACCCGCCCGTCGACGCATAGCAGCGGGCCTGCCGCGGATCCCACTGGGTAAACACCGTGTCACCGCGGCGCAGCGCCGCGAATTCGCCGGTCTGCGGCAGGGCGACCTTGAAGACGCTGCCGTCGTCGGCGCGGACGGTGACACTGCTGTTGGCCCCGTTGAAGAGGACCGAGTCGACCTGCGCTCGCTGCCGGTTGGGTCCCTGCCCCTCGCCCGTGGTGGCCAGGGCGATGGCCTCGGGGCGCAGGAACACCTGGGCTTTCTCTCCGACGCGCAGTCCCGTGTCGGCGGCCTCCACATGGATGTCGCCGCCCGCTTCGGCGGTCAGGGTCAGGGTGCGGCCATCGACGCGCGCAACCCTGGCATCGATGCGGTTCGCGTCACCGACGAAGCCCGCGACAAACGCGGTGGTCGGCGCGTGATAGACGTCATGGGGGCTGCCGATCTGTTCGAAGCGGCCCTTGTTCATGACGGCGATGTTGTCGCTCATCACCAGGGCCTCGGATTGGTCGTGGGTGATATAGACGAAGGTCGTGTTGAAGGCCGCCTGAAGCGACTTCAGCTCCACCTTCATGTGCTCGCGCAGCTTGAGGTCGAGCGCGCCGAGCGGCTCGTCCAGCAGCAGGACATCGGGCTCCAGCACCATGCAGCGCGCGATCGCCACCCGCTGCTTCTGGCCGCCGGACAGCTGATCGACCCGGCGCGCGGACACACCGGGCAGGCCGACACGCTCCAGAACGCTTTCGACCCGGGCGCGAATTTCGGCCCTGGGCACCCGGCGTTGCCGCAGGCCGAAGCCCACGTTGTCGCCGATGTTCATGGTCGGAAACAGGGCCAGATGTTGAAACACCATCGACACGGGGCGCTTGTTCGGTGGCACGCCGATCATCGACTTGCCCTTGATCCGAAGGTCCCCGCCCGATGGCGACTGAAACCCCGCGATCATGCGCAGCAACGTCGTCTTGCCACAGCCCGAGGGCCCGAGGATCGAAAAGAACGACCCCTGCGGCACGTCGAAGCTGACCTGATCGACGGCGCGGAAGGCGTCGTAATCCTTGGTCAGGTCACGGCATTCCAGATCGGGATGGGGGTCGGTCAATATGCGGCCTCTCGGGGTCGGAAAGGGCACCTTGCGGTGCCCTTTGCTTTGGTTCGATGGCCTCAGTTGGCGGCGTTGACGCGATCGAGCGTCGCGCCTTCCATCGCTTCCAATCCTGCGGGAACCGGCGGATACCACTTGATATTGTCGATGGCCGCCTGGTCGAAGCTGCCCTGATAGCGGGCTTTCAGATCGGCGCTGACCCCTTCGTCACCACCGACGGACGCGGTGAAATTGCCGGCCGAATTGGTGATCATCGCCGCGATCTCGGGGCGCATCACGAAGTTGATCCAGTCATAGGCCGCATCATCGGCTCGACCGCGTGCGGGCAGGACGAAGGTATCGATCCAGCCCAGGGCGCCGGCCTCGGGGGCGACGAAGGTGATGTCGGGGTTGTCCGCGTTCAGCTGCCAGCCGCCGGTGTCCCAGGCCATCGCGGCCACGACTTCGCCCGACCGCAGCAGGTTCTGGATCTCGTCGCCGCCGTCCCAATAGGTCTTCACGTTCGGCTTGCACTCGGTCAGCTTGGCCTCGACCTGATCGAGGATGCCCTGATAGGCCGCCGTGTCGCCGTAAGCGGCGAAGGGGTCCAGCCCCATGGAAAAGGCGAAGCCGATCAACGTCGGCCGCTTGAGGCGGTAGGACACCTTGCCCGCCACCGAAGCGTCGCAGAGGTCGATATAATCGGTCACATCGCCCGCCATCGCGGTGTTCACAACCAAGCCACTGGTGCCCCAGACATGGGGCAGGCCGTATACCTGACCGTCATAGGTGGTGTTGGCCGCCGTCGCCCCCAACATCGAGGGGATGAAAAGGTCGGCATTCACCTTCGACATGTCGATGGGTTTGTAGATGCCGAACTCTTCCTGCGCGCTGCTGATCCGGTCCTGGCTAGGTTGGGCCAGGTCGAAGCCGCCGCCGTTGGTGGCGCGCAGCTTGGCGATCATTTCCTCGTTGTTGGAGGTGGTGACCTCGACGGTGTGGCCGGTCTCAGCCTCGAACAGGGCGATCACGTCATCGGGGGCATAGCCGCCCCAGGTCAGCAGACGCAGCGTTTCCGCCTGTGCGCCTTGTGCGGTCAGGGCCGCGATGACGGCCATGGTCGATACGAATGAAATCTTCATGGTTCTTCTCCCTCTGTGTGAACTCTCGTCGTGCCGGTCAAAGACCGGATGTTTGTAACGGTGATGCGTCAGCCCCCAAGACAGGCCAGCAGCAGGGCGCGGGTATTCTCCGCCGTCATCTCGACGGGGTTTCCGCCTGTGCTAGGGTCGCGCAGCGCACCCGCCACGATGCGGTCGATATCGGGGTCGGTAACCCCAAGCGCGGTCAGCGTGGCGGGGATGCCGAGCGACGCGTTCAACTCATCGACATAGGCGCAAAACCCGTCGAACCCGCCCGCGATCCCCAGATAGTCCGCCGCCTGTCCCATCCGGGCCGCGATGGCCGGGCGGTTGAATTGCAGCACGGCGGGCATGCAGACCGCGTTCGTCGTGCCGTGGTGGGTATGGTACATCGCGCCGATCGGATGCGACAGGGCATGGATGGCGCCAAGCCCCTTCTGGAAGGCCGTCGCCCCCATGGCCGCCGCCGACATCATCTGCGCCCGCGCCTCGATATCCGTGCCGTCGGCATAGGCGCGCGGCAGGTATTCCTTGACCAGCCGCATGCCCTCGAGCGCGATACCCTGCGACATCGGGTGGTAATGCGGCGAACAATAGGCCTCGACGCAATGGGCAAAGGCATCGAGGCCCGTGCCCGCCGTGATGAAACCCGGCATGCCCACCGTCAGCTCGGGGTCGCAGATCACCACCGTGGGCAGGAACTTCGGATGGAAGATGATCTTCTTTTCTTCCGTCTCCGAATTGGTGATGACCGACGCGCGGCCCACTTCCGATCCGGTGCCCGCCGTGGTCGGGACGGCGACGATGGGCGCGATGGCATCGGCGTCGGCGCGGGTCCACCAGTCGCCGATATCCTCGAAATCCCACAGCGGGCGCGTCTGCCCGGCGAGGAACGCGACCAGCTTGCCCAGGTCGAGGCCCGATCCGCCGCCGAAGGCCACCACCCCGTCATGCCCGCCGCCCTTGTAGGCGGCGACCCCGGCGGCGGCGTTCTTCTCGTTCGGGTTCGGGTCCACATCGGCAAAGATGGCCCGACCCAGACCCGCCGCCTCCAGCAGGTCCAGCGTCCGGGTGGTGATCTCCATCCCCGCAAGGCCCCGGTCGGTGACCAGCAGGGGTTTCGCGATGCCCGCCACGCGGCAGGCGTCGGCGATTTCGGAAATGCGTCCCGCGCCGAACCGGATGGACGTCGGGTAAGACCAATTGGCGGTCAGCGTCATGTCTCAGGCTTTCTTCAGGTGATAGGATTTGGGACGGGTCAGGTTGTGGAAGCCGATCACCGACAGGCCGCCGCCGCGCCCGGTGTCCTTGCAGCCGGTCCAGCAGAGCGCAGGGTCGAGGTAATCGGCGCGGTTCATGAACACGGTGCCCGTCTCGATCTGGTCGGCAATCGCCTCGGCCCGGGCGGCATCACGGGTCCAGATCGACGCGGTCAGGCCGTACTTGCAGTCGTTCATCAGGCGGATCGCCTCGGCGTCGTCCTTGACCGGCATGATGCCCACGACCGGGCCGAAGCTCTCGTCGCGCATGACCCGCATGTCGTGGGTCACGTCGGTCAGAATCTGCGGCGTGAGGTAGGCGCCGCCATCATCCTCGGGAAAGGTCGCGATATGGGCCGTGGCGCCGTCGGCGATGGCCTCGGCGATCTGGTCGCGCACCTCCTGGGCGAAACGCACATGCGCCATCGGCCCAAGGGTCGTCTCGGGGTCCAGCGGATTGCCCAGTTTCAGGCCCCGGACAATCGCCACCGCCTTTTCCAGAAAGGCGTCGAAATGCTGCGCGGCGACATAGATCCGCTCGATCCCGCAGCAGCACTGGCCCGCGTTGTACATCGCCCCGTCCATCAGCGTCTCGGCCGCCGCATCCAGATCGGCATCGTCGCAGACATAGCCCGGATCCTTGCCGCCAAGTTCCAGCCCGATGCCCGTGAAGGTGCCGGCCGCCGCCTGTTCCATCGCCTGACCGCCCCCGACCGAGCCGGTGAAATTCACAAAACCGAAGGACCGGGCCGCGATCAGGTCAGAGGTCGTCTGGTGGTCGAGGAAGACATTCTGGAACACATCTTTGGGGACGCCCGCCGCATGGAATGCCCGGGCCATCCGCTCGCCCACCAAAGGCGTCTGGCTGGCGTGTTTCAGGACCACGGCATTGCCCGCCATCAGGGCCGGCGCGATGGTGTTGATTGCCGTCATGAAGGGATAGTTCCAGGGTGCGACCACCAGAACCACGCCATGCGGCACGCGCTTGATGACACGGCGGAAGGCGTCGCTGTCCTCGACCACGATGTCGGCCAGGGCGTCCTTGGCGATCTCTGCCATGTAGTTGGACCGCTGGTTGAAGCCGCCGAATTCGCCGCCAAAGCGGACGGGGCGGCCCATCTGGTGGGCCAGTTCGGGCACGATCTCGTCGTTCATCGCGCCCACGTTTGCGACCCCGGCCAGCACCAGCGCGATCCGGTCTTCCAGCGTCCGCGCGGCCCAATCGACCTGCGCAGCTCTGGCGCGCGCGACGGCGTCACGCGCCGCCTCGGCCGACAGGGTGGGTCGTTCCGCGTAAACGGACCCGTCAATCGGAGATATGCAGCGGATCATCTTCAAGCCCTTTCAAAGCCACGTGCGATTTCCCAATCGGTCACGACACGGTCGAATTCTTCCTGTTCCCATTCGGCGCAGCGGGTGTAGTGGTCGACCACATCGTCGCCCATGGCCGCCCGCAGAAACGTCGAGCCGCGCAGCGCCTCGGTCGCGGCCCGCAGGGTTCGGGGAATGTCCTGCGCCTTGGCGTCCTGATAAACGTCGCCGCGCGTCGGCGGGGCCAGTTCCATACTGTCCTCGATGCCCTTGATCCCGGCGGCCAGCATCGCGGCCTGCGCCAGATAGGGGTTCAGGTCGGAGCCGCCGATCCGGCATTCGACGCGAACGCCCTTGGTGCCATCGCCGCAAAGGCGGAATCCTGCGGTCCGGTTGTCGACGGACCAGACCGTCTTGGTCGGCGCGAAGGTACCCTTGGCGAAGCGTTTGTAGCTGTTCACGTAAGGCGCAAGGAAGAAGGTGTAATCCGGCGAATAGGCGATGAGCCCCGCCATGTAGTGCCGCATCACGTCCGACATGCCCAGGTCGTCATCCGGGTCATGGAACGCCGGCTCTCCGTCTTTCCAGAGCGACTGGTGCACATGGGACGAGCTGCCCACCTTGCTGTGGTGCCACTTGGGCAGGAACGTCGCGGCGTGACCCTTCTGCCAGGCGATTTCCTTGATCGCGTTCTTGGCGATCGTGTGATGGTCGGCGCAATCGAGCGCCGGGGCATAGCGGATGTTAAGTTCTTCCTGCCCGGTCTCGGCCTCGCCCTTGGTGTTCTCGATGGGCAGGCCCGCAGCAAACAGGTGATTGCGGATCGGGCGCATCACACCCTCTTCCTTGGTGGTCTGGAGGATGTGGTAATCCTCGTTGTAGCCGCTGACCGGCGACAGGTCGCGGAAGCCGCCCTTGCGGATCTCGTCCACGGTCTTCTCGAACAGGAAGAACTCCAGCTCGGTCGCCATCATCGCGTCGAAGCCAAGCTCGGCCAGGCGCGCGATCTGCCGTTTCAGGATCTGACGCGGCGAATGGGGCACCGGTTCGTGGGTGTGGTGATCGAGGATATCGCACAGCACCATCGCCGTCCCCTCGAGCCAGGGCAGACGCCGGATCGTGGTCAGGTCAGGGGCCATGACATAGTCGCCATACCCCTTTTCCCAACTGGTCGCGGCATAGCCCGGCGGCGTCGACATCTCCAGGTCGGTGGCCAGCAGGTAGTTGCAGCAATGGGTTTCCCTGAACGACGTTTCCACGAAATTGACGCCATGGAACCGCTTGCCGAGCAACCGCCCCTGCATGTCCGGAAAACAGACCAGAACCGTATCGATGGACCGGTCCGCCACCGCGGTCTTGAGCGCCTCGAACGTGAGATTGCCAGCCATGTCGCCTCCCCTTCCCCGTGTTGGACCCACCCCGCAGAGGCCTGCGGGATGGTGTGATCTGTCTGCGCCGCCCTATTCGAAATTGTAAGGGGCGCCGGCCTGGTTGATGACGCTGTTGTACTCCTTGAAGATGTTGACGATCTTCTGGTGCACTTCGCCTTCCTGGGCCACTTCTTCCCAGAACTCCTTGGCGGCGTTCTCGACCTCGGCCCATTCGTTCGCGGGAACCGAGCGCAGCGCCAGCTTGTCGCCATTGGCGCGCAGGGCCGCTTCGCCGCCCCAATACCACTGGTTGCGATAGGTGTGCCCGGCCTCGGTCGCGGCCATGACGATGGCCTTCAGATGCTCGGGCAGGTCGGCCCACCGTTGCTCGTTCACGAACCACGACCCGATCCAGGCCCCCGAGATGTTGTTGGTCAGGAAGTAGTCCGTCACATTGGCCCAACCGACGGTGTAATCCTCGGTGATGCCGGACCAGGCCATGCCGTCCAATTCGCCGGTCTGGACGGCGACTTCGGCGTCCTCGTAGGGGATGTTGACCGGCACGACGCCGAACTTCGCCAAGAACCGCCCCGCCGTCGGGAAGGTATAGAGCCGCAGGCCGTCGAGGTCGGCGACGCTCGTGATCTCCTTGGTGGTGTTGAAGTTGCACGGGTCCTGCCCCGCCGCCGACAGCCATTTGACCCCGACCTTGGCATATTCCTCGTCCCAGATTTCCTTCAGGCCGTATTGGTTGAAGAGCACCGGCACATCCAGAATGTGCTTGGTCGCGAAGGGAAAATAGCCGCCGAACTGCTGAAGCGGCGTGGGCGAAGCCATGGAGTCGTCGTCCGAATGCACCCCGTCGATGGTTCCGCGCTGAAGCGCTTGGAACAGCTCGCCCGTGGGGACGATCTGGTCTGCATAGAACAGCTCGACCTCCAGCTCGCCGTTGGCGGCGGTGTTGATGTAGTCGATGACCGGCTTGGTCACATGCTCACCCAGGGCCGCCCCCGCATAGGTCTGGAAGCGCCATTTGATCGCTTCCTGCGCGCGGGCAATGGATGGCGCCGCCAGTGTGGCGGCCCCGGCAAGGCCCGCATTCCGAATGAAATTACGTCTTGTCGTCATGAGACTCTCCTTGTCTGGTTTCAGCTCCGTTGGCGGAGTTCTTGGGTTTAGTTTCCGTAAACATACGTCGGCAGCCACAGCGCCAGCCCGGGGAAGACCATCACGAGGATGAGCGCCCCGACCATCACCAGCACGAAGGGCCCGATGGATCGATAGATGTCCTGAATACTGATCTCGGGAGGGGCCATCGCCCGCATCAGGAAGAGGTTATAGCCGAAGGGCGGCGTCATGTAGGCGATCTGGCAGGTGATCGTGTAGAGGATCCCATACCATATCAGATCGAAGCCGAGCGCGCCGACCAGCGGCACATAAAGCGGCGCGACGATGACCAGCATGGCGGTGTCATCGAGGAATGTCCCCATCAGGATGAAGCTCAGCTGCATCAGGATCAGGATCACCCAGGGGTTCAGGCCAAGCTGTTCGGTGAACAGGTTCTCGATGGCCTTGACCGCCCCCAGACCATCGAACACCGCGCCGAAGGCCAGGGCGGCCAGGATGATCCACATGAACATGCAGGTGATGCCCAGGGTATTGCGAACCGAATTCTCGAACACCTCCCGCGTCATCCGCCCCTTGAGAACCGCCGCCATGAACGCCGTGATCGCCCCGATGGCCGAGCTTTCGACAAGCGACGTCCAGCCATTGACGAAGGGCACCATCATCACCGCAAAGATCACCAGCGGCAGCAGACCGGCGCGCAGCAGGCGCAGCTTTTCCGCCAGCGGCAGGTCGCGCTCCGCCTTGTCCAGCGCCGGGCCAAGGGCCGGGTTCTTCCAGCAGCGGACAACGATATAGAGGATGAACATCCCCGCCATCATCAGCCCCGGAACCACGCCCGCCAGCCACAGCTGCCCCACCGGTTGCCGCGCGATCATCGCATAAAGCACCAGCACCACCGAAGGCGGCACCAGGATGCCCAGGGATGACCCCGCCTGGATCACCCCCGTCACCATGCGCTTGTCGTATCCGCGTTTGAGAAGTTCGGGCAGCGCGATGGTCGCCCCGATGGCCATGCCCGCGACACTCAGCCCGTTCATCGCGGAAATCAGCACCATCAACCCGATCGTCCCGATGGCCAGCCCGCCGCGCAGGCCCCCCATCCAGACGTGGAACATCTTGTAGAGATCGTCTGCGATCCGCGACTCGCTCAGGACGTAGCCCATGAAGATGAACATCGGCAGCGTCAGCAACGGATACCATTTCATCAGCTTCATCGCGGCCGCAAATCCGATATCGTGGCCGCCCCGATCCCCCCACAGCAGCAATGCCGCCACCACGGCGACAAAACCGATGGCCCCGAATACCCGCTGCCCGGTCAGCAGCATCAGCATCATGGTCGAGAACATGAGCGTGGCGATCATCTCATAGGGCATCAGATGTCGGCCCCACGCAGGCGCAGGATGTCCTTGAACAGCTCCGACACGCATTGCAGCAGCATCAGCGCGAAGCCCACGATCATCACCACCTTGATCGGCCACATGTAGGGACGCCAGGCCGACGACGACCGCTCCAGCGTGCCGACCTCCTCGGTGCCGATGACGACACCGGCCAGGAAGGACACCGGCGCATCCTGCCAATAGCCGAGCGAATAGGCCGTGGAGCCGATGGCGCCGTAAAGCAGCACGCAGAGATAGAAGATCAGGAACAGCACGGTGACCGCGTCGAACCAGGCTTTGCGCCGAACCGACCAACCGCCATAGAGCAGGTCCATCCGCACGTTCGACCCCAGTTGCAGCGAATAGGGCCCGCCGAGGATGTAATAGCCGACCATCACGAATTGCGCCATTTCCAGCGTCCAGAGCGTGGGCAGGAAGAACGTCTTGCTGACCGACGACCACAGAAGCACGCCCATGAGAACGAAAATCCCGTACATCGCGACCCGGCCCAGACGGTAGTTCACCGCATCGACGCCACGGATATAACCGCGCATCACGCCCTGCATGCCGCGACCCCCAGGGACTCCAGCGCCCGGCTGATCCACCCGGTCAGCGTCTGCGCCATCGCGGCCTGCGACGCGGCATCGGCGATCAGGTCATTGCGCACCTCGATCATCACGTTCAGGTGGCCATGCCGGATCGCATGTTCCCTGAGTGTATGCGTCACCCCGTCCTCGGGGCCATAGGGCACGTTGCGCCGCACGTCGTGGCCACCCGCCACCTGCAACATCGCATCGGCCAGGCGGCTGTCGCTGTCGTGCAGGATGCCGATTTCCACGTCCCGGACGACGCCGTGAAAGACGGGCGTGAAGCTGTGCACGGTGATGACGATGGCCTCGCTCCTTCGCGCCACCTCGGCGGCCAGCCGGTCGCGGAAGGGCGTGTAATAGCGCGCGACCCGCGCCTGCCGCGCCGCGTCGCTCAGGTCGCGGTTACCGGGCAACTCGTAAGCCTCGCTGCGCGCGGGCATCGCGTCGGGCGCGGTCGGCGGGCGGTTGCAGTCGTAAACCAGCCGCGACACCGTCGCCGAGACCAGCACCGCATCCAGGGCCTGCGACAGGTGTTCGGCCACCGCCATCGCCCCCGGATCCCAGGCCACGTGACTGCGCAAGGCTTCGGGCGTGGCCCCCAGATCGTTCAACGCCGCCGGGATGTGGGCGCTGGCATGTTCGCAGACCAGAACGATCGCCGACCCGGCTTCGCCGCGCGACACCCGAACATTGACCGCATCATCATCCGACAAGACCATGGCAACCCCCGGTGTTAGGGTGGTTGCCAAGACCCCGAGATGTCAACACAATTGTGAAAGAAATATAACACGTCGATCCGCGCTGTTATATCTGTGAATAAAATTGAGGCGCCGATGACCGAGACCGCACAAACCATATCGGATCGCATTCACCAGATGCTCGACGATCTGACCCGTGCCGAGCGTCAGCTGGCCTTGTCGGTTCTGGAAAACTACCCGGCCTCGGGTCTCGGCCCCCTCGCCATGCTGGCCAGGGATGCAGAGGTGTCGGTGCCCACGGTCGCGCGCATGGTGCAGAAGCTCGGCTACAAGGGCTACCCCGAGTTCCAGGCCGGCCTGCGCGAGGAGCTCAAGGCGCGCGGCAAGACCCCGATCGCCAAGCACGACACCTGGGCCGAAGCCGCGCCCTCGGGCCATATCCTCAACCGCTTCACCGAGGCCGTGATCGACAACATCCGGCTCACCCTGGGGCAGATCGACCCCGCCTCCTTCGACCAGGCTTGCGCCCTCATCGCGGACGAGGCGCATCACCTCTATATCGTCGGCGGGCGCATCACGCATACGCTGGCCGAATATCTTTTCCTGCACATGCAGGTCATCCGCCCCGACGTGACCCATGTGCAATCCACATCGAATACCTGGCCGCACTACCTGCTGAACGCGAAAGAGGGCGATGTCTTCGTCATCTTCGACGTCCGGCGCTACGAGAACAACACCCTGAAGCTGGCCGAACTGGCCCATGCCCGGGGCGCGCGGATCATCCTGATGACCGATCAATGGCGATCCCCGGTGCATCAACTGGCCACCGTATGCCTGAGCAACCGGATCGTCGTGCCCTCGGCCTGGGACAGCGCGACGACGATCATGCTGTTGCTCGAGACGATGATTTCGGCGGTCCAGACCCTGAACTGGTCCCAGACCAAGGCCCGGATCGAGGAACTGGAAGACATGTTCGACCAGACCAAGCTCTTCCGCAAATTCACCTGACGCACGCGTCAGCCGCCGTCGACCCGCACCTGTGTCCGCGCCGACCGGCCCGCCGCGTCGATCACCGTCAGCGTGACGAACCCGTTGCGCGCCACATCGACCAGCGTTGCGCGCCCGCTCTCGTTCACGGCCACGGGTCGCCCGTCGGCCAGCCAGGTGAACGGCGGCCGCCCGTCCCGAACCTGGGCGGCCAGGGGCTGACCCCCGGTCACCACCACCGCACCGTCGGGCGGAAAGGCGATGGCCGGCGCATCCGCATCCGCCAGCAGGCCCGCCCCCCGGACCGAGAAGCGCTGCAACGGCGCCGGAAGCTCTGCGTTCGTCACGGTCAGCGTCTCGGGCGGTGCGGGCGGCAGGGGCACGCGATCCCGCGCGATGCGGGCGAAGGCGCGGAACATCACCGGCGCGGCCAGATCGCCGCCGAATGCGCCCGGCACCGGCGTCCCGTCGGGCCGACCCATCCAGACGCCGACCACATGGGCCCCGTCCCACCCGATGGCCCAGGCGTCGCGGTGCCCATAGGATGTGCCCGTCTTCCAGGCCACATCGCCCGGCTCCGCCCCCGACGGCGGCACCAGATCGGCCAGCACATCGCCCACCTGCCAGGCGGCGGCAGCCCCGGTGATGCGCCCTGCCTCCGGCCCGCCCTGCCCCGGCAACGCGCTCAGCGTGACACGCCCGCCCCCGCGCGCCAGCGTCGCGTAAAGCTGCACCAGACCCTCGAGGTTCATGCCCACACCGCCAAGCGTCACGGCCAGCCCGGGTGGCCCGCCCGGCAGCTCTGCCCGCGCCCCCGACCGGCGGATGGCCGACATCACGCGCGCGGGCCCCACCCCCTCGGCCAGCTTGACCGCCGGAATATTGCGCGACAGTTGCAGGGCCGCGCGGGCGCGCATCGTGCCCTGGAACGTGCCGTCGAAATTCTGCGGAACCCATGTGCCGAAGGTCGTCGGCACGTCGTCGATCAGGGTTTCGGGATGCGCCATTCCAAGATCGAAGGCCAGCGCATAGACCAGCGGTTTCAACGTCGACCCCGGCGAGCGGAGCGCCTGCGTCATGTCGACGAAACCGGCCCGCGCGTCGTTGTCGTAGTCCGCCGACCCGACGCTGGCCAGGATCTCGCCGCTGTGATGGTCGGCGACCAGGATGGCGATACCAAGCCGTCGTCCCTGCCCCGCCACCGCCTCGGTCGCCAGCCGTTCCAGCCGCGCCTGCAACGCGCCGTCCAGCGTCGTCGCGACGCGGCCCCCCGCACTCAGACGGTCGGCCAGATGCGGGGCCCGGGCCGGGAAATCGCGCCGCCGCGCGGGCACGGCTTCGGCCAGGGCCGCATCCCGCGCTTCGCCGTCGATCAGGCCCAGGTCGGCCATCCGCCACAGCACCCGGTCGCGCGCCGCGCGGGCCACATCGGGCGCGCGGTCGGGCCGCCGCGTCTCGGGCGATTGCGGCAGCGCGACCAGAAGCGCCGCCTGCGCCGGGGTCAGCCGCGCAGGCTCCTTGCCGAAATAGGCCAGCGACGCGGCGCGCACCCCCTCAAGGTTTCCCCCGAACGGCGCGCGGGCCAGATACATCGCCAGCACCTCGTCCTTGGTCAGAAGCCGCTCCAGCGCCAAAGCCAGCCGCGCCTGTCGCAGCTTGCCGTACCAGCTTCCGGTCGGACCGTCCTCGATCAGGCGGGCGACCTGCATCGTCAGGGTGGACGCCCCCGATACGACCGTCCCGTGACGAACGCCCTGCACGGCGGCCCGCACCACGGCGCGCGGATCGACCCCGGCGTGGTCGCGAAACCGGCGATCCTCCCAGGCGATCAGCATCGCCACATAGAGCAGATCAACCTCCCCCGCCCCGACCGCCATGCGCCAACGCCCGTCGGCCACGGTATAGGCCCGGAGCAGCGCGCCCTCCCGGTCCAGCACCTCCGCCGACGTGGCGACCGTCAGGGGCGGCACCGCCGTCCGGTCCACCCAATCGTCGAAGGCGCGCCACCCCGCCCCGATGGCCACCATCAGAGCCAGGGCCAGAAGCGGGCCCCGGCGGCGCATCACTCCGTCACCTCGATCCGGCCCGTCGCGGTATGGGCACGGAACCGGGGGCGGTACATATCCTCGACCGATGCCGCCGGGTGGTGGTACCGCCCGGGCGACACCGCGCGCACGATATAGGCCAATCGGAACGCCTCGTCCGACCGCCAGTCGACCTGCGCCAGAAAGCGGTCGCTGCGGAACTCCGCATTGGTCACATTTTCCACGGTGTCCAGCCAGTCGAGCGCATCCACATCCCCCGACCGCATCAGGTTCGGGTTGTCGATCTCGAACCCGGCGGGCAGCGGGTCATCCACCATCAGCCGCGCTTCGGTCCGCGTGACCGGGCGCACCTCCAGCACGGTAACAAGGCGCGTGCCCGTCGCCACGGACCCGGGATCGGCCGGTTCCCCCTCGAGCGTGTAATACCGCCGGGTGATCGAATACCCCTCGCCCCCCGCCGGTTCGGGCACATCGGGAACGCCGAAGGTCGTCACGGTCAGGGTCGCGGGCCGCGCCGTGGCGTTGCCGACGACGACCGGGGCCGCGGTGGTATCCGCATCCAGCACCCGAACCAGCAGGCCATCGGGGGTGCGGCCATCGACCGTCAGCCCGCCGCCCGGCGCATCCGTCAGCAGGGCATTGGCCGCAAGCAGGGTCCAGACCGCCTCTTGGGTGGAGCGTCGGTCGTTGCCGGTCAGGGGCGCAATCGTCCGGGTCAGCGCGTCACGGTCCAGAGCGTTGCTGCCCGCTTCGACCGCCAGGGTCAGAACCGCGGCACTGTCGCGCAGATGGGTGCCGTAGTCGGCGCGCCAGACACCGGCCCGGTCCTGCGACCGCCCCAACTCCCGCCCCGCCCGGCTGAACATCGCATCCGCCCGCAGCGGATCCCCGTAAGAGGCAAGCGCCGCGCCAAGCTGCGCCAGCGCCAGGGGTGTGCCGAAATCAGCGGCCTTGGTATCGGCGTAATAGCGCAGGTCGGCCACATTCGCCGCCCCCTCGCGCGCCAGCACATAGAGCGCATAGGCGATCTCTTCGCCGCCGCCATTGTCGCCGCCGCCGAAGTCGGGCGCGGAATTGACCCGGTTGCGCAGGTTGTCGAGCGCCTGGCGGAAGGCGATGTCCGGCACCGCCACCCCCGCCGCGCGGGCGCGCGACAGGAAATCGGTGACATAGGCATCAAGCCAGAAATCCCCCGAGGACGGACCCCAAAGGCCAAAGCCTCCCTCGGACGACTGATTGGCCAGGACCTTGGTCACCGCATCGGCCAGACGCGCGTCGATACCCGCCCGGGTGCCAATGCCCATGGCCCCGGCCACATCCGACAGATACAGAAGCGGCAGCGCGCGGCTGGTCAGTTGCTCGGTGCAGCCATAGGGATAGCGGTCCAATGCCTCCAGCAGGCCCGGGGTGTTGAACTGCGCCATGGCCCCCGCCGTCAGGGTCGCCCGTCCGGTGCCCGCGCGGAAGCCGTCGAAGACATTCGCGTCGAAGGTGAAATTCGCCCCCGCCGCCAGATCGAACCGGCTGGTCCGATGCACCTGCGGATCGTTCAGGCGCACCGGCAGAGTCAGTTGCTGCGCCAGACGCACACCCCCCGGCGTGGTCAGAACCACATCGACGGCATAATCCCCGACCTCGCCCGCCATGACGGGAACAGAGAACACCTGCTTGCCGCCTTCGGTCAGATCGAAGGACGGGGGCAAGGTGCCCCCCGCAACCCCTGCCCCGCTGACCGAAAGCGATGCCGCTCCGGTCGGCCCGGTGGCATGGACCACTTCGAGCAGCATCCGCGACGTGTCGCCGGGTGCCAGGAACCGGGGCAGCGTCGCCGTCACAACGACCGGGTCGCGCACCAGGATATCCCGCTCGGCCTGCCCCACGCCGGTCGCGGACCAGACGACAGCCATCAACCGCACCGTTCCGTTGAACGACGGGAGCTTGAACGTCGCGCGCGCCACGCCGTCGGCCCCCACCTCGACCGGGCCGGTGGCATAGGCGACCAGCTCCTGCGTGGGGGGAGGCGATTGGCGCGACATGCCCGCCTCGGCGTCGCCGCCCGAACGCATCCGTCCCATTTCGCCGGAATTGCCGTCGATCAGGCGTCCGTACAGGTCGCGGATGCCCACGCCCAGTTTGCGCTGGCCAAAGTAATATCCCGACGGGTCCGGGCTCGCGAACCCGGTCAGATTCAGGATGCCCAGGTCGACAGCGGCGATGGTGGCATAGGCCGTCTCGCCTGCCGCGATCCCGTCAACGGCCAGTGCTACTTCCAGCGGGCCGCGCGGCGCGACCTCGTCCCCGCCCTGGAACCGGGCACTCAGGCGTCGTGACCCCGGATCGACCGAAGCATAGGCCAGGCCAAGCGCGCGGGCCGGTTCCGGCACGGCGCCCGCGCCCGCATCTTGCCCGGGTCGCAGGACCGTGGCGGTGACATAGGCGCCGGCCCCCCAGTCTTCGGTCACCGGCATGTCGATCACCGTCTCGCCCGCCGACACCTCGACCGCCTTCATGTCGATCAGGCGGTTCGACACCACCGTCACCAGCGCCGTGCCCGCATAGCGTGGCACGATCCGCAGCCGCGCGGTGTCGCCGGGCAGATAGGCCGCCTGGTCCAGCGACACGTCCAGCGTGTCAGGCGTGTCCGCCGCCGCCGCCGAGACATACCATCCGGCATAGAATGACACCGAAGACGAGACCGGAGCGCCGCCGCCCAGACGTTCGACCACAATCTCGTACTGACCCCAATCGACCGGGGCCGCCACCCGCGCGGGCGCCCCGGTCAGCGTCGCCTCGCCGGTGGCGATCCGGCTGCGGCTGGTGATCGGATCCCAGTTCCAGCGCCCGCCGATGGAATACCACTGATACCGCGTCTCGACCCGGTTGATCGTCCAGCGGACGGGCAGGTTTTCGTCGCCCGTCGCGATCAGGCGGAAGCCGGCTTCTGCCCCCTCGGGCACCACGTCGTCAAACTCCGGCGCGATCCCGATCAGCGGCCCCTCCGGTTCCAGCGCCCGGGTCACCTGCCGCTCGATCGGGCGGCCCGACCCTTCGGACACAAGCACCGTAAAGACGGCCTCGAGCGGTGCGTTGCGCAGCTCCATCTCGGGGAAGGCGACCGACAGCGTCGCCATTCCGGCCGCATCCGTCGTCACACCGTCCAGCGACCGCGACCGGATATCCGCCGGGTCGTCATATCGTCCGAAGCTGTAGCCCGGGAAATCGGCAAGGCTCCGCACCACGCTGACCCGCACATCCGCCTCGACCGGCAGATCGGCGGCGGGGGCCCCGAACAGATAGCGCGCCGCCACCGTCAGCGGCGGACGCGCGTCAAGCCTCAGCGGCCCCTCCGGCAGGGTCAGCTCCGCGTCGATCCGCTCGGGCAGGAAATCCTCGACCAGAACCTCCGACGTGGCCAGCGGCGGCACGTCGGGATCGATGTGATAGGCCAGCCGCCAAGTTCCGCGCGGCGCGGTATCGGTCAGGCGCAGGCGGAAGACATGGCCCCCCGCGCGGCCCTCGGTACTGACCGTGCGGCTCCATTCCACGCCGTCCGGGCGCGACAGGATCAGGGTCAGCGGCACCTCCGGCAACGCGGTCGCGCCATCGTCGCGCACCAGCGCTGTCGCCACGATGGTATCGCCCGCGCGGTAGGCGCCCCGGTCGGTCGCCGCGAAGATGTCCACCGGCCCCGCAGGTTCGCGCCCCTCGACACCCCGGTCGGACAGGTCGAACTCCGGGTCGGTCAGGGGCAGGAAGGCCATGTCGTCCGGCGCATCCTCGGCCCCGGTTTCCGCGACCAGCATGGCCGGCGCCGATCCCGCCGTTCCACGGGTCAACGCGGCGGGGAAGCGCGCCACCCCCTCCGCATCGGTCACCGCCTCGCCCAGGACCGCATTGGCCCGCGACACCAGCGTCAGGCGCACGCTCTCCGTTGCCCCGGCCGTGGCCAGCGAGCGGACGAAGACGTTCAACCCGTCGACCCCTTCCAGCGTGGTCAGGCCCAGATCGCTGACCACGAACCACTGCGTCGCGGGCGGATTGCGATCGGGGTCATCGTCGGTGATGCTGGCCTGCAAGGCATAGATGCCGGGGGGCAGGCCACCCGCCGCCTCACCGATGGGCAGACGCGTGGTGACATCGCGGTTCAATTCGCGCGCCAGCTCGGCGGTGCCGCGCCAGACCTCCTGCGAAATCTCGGTCGCAAACTCCTGCTGCTGATAGTCGGAAATCGGACGCCCGAACATGTCCTGCTGGATCGCGCGGATCACGCTGCGGTCGGAGATCCGGCGCAGCACCAGATCCGCCGCCTCGGCGTTCACGCCAACCACCGGGATCGCCACCGGCCCGCCCGACGGCAGGACATAGCCCCGCCCGGGAAAGCGCACCTGACTGGTGCGGTCGCGCACGTACAACGTCTGCGTCACTGATTTGGCCAGCGTCTCGCCACTGGCCGCCGGAAGCCCTTCGCGGAAGGTGACGTCATAGCGCTGGCCATGTTCCACCCCGTCCAGACAGAGGCGCGCATCCGATGCCTCGACCGCAAGGCCGGGGGCCTCGATCTGCACGAAGGGGGCGTAGTCGACGCCGGCCTGAACCAGCTCTTCGTTGAAATCGACGCAGATGCGCGGCTCCGCGCTGTCGCTTTCCACCTGGGTCCCCGAAATGCGGAAGCCGAATTTGCCGATGGCATCGTCCAGACGCGCCGCGATCCGTTCGCTTGCCGTCAGATCAGCGGCCAGACGCAGCACCGGGATCATGTCGCGCCCCCGATCCGCCGTCTCCAGCGCGTCGGCCAAGGCCACCAGAGCATCGGCCCGCAAGGCATCCGTGTCGGCCCGCAGATAGCCGTTGATTGCCGCGGGAATCGCCCTGCGGCGAAGGGTAAACCGGTCGTTCCGGTCCGTCTTGCCCGCGGCCAGCGACGCCCGGGAATAGAGCGCCCAAAGCTCCGACGTATCCGATATGGCAAGCGCTTGCCCGGCATAGCCGAGCGCAGCCGACAGGTTGCGATTGGCCAGCGCCGACCGCGCCAGCGCGGCCAACTCGGAGGCGGACACAGTGCCGATGGGATGGCGGTCGGCCAGAGCCAGCGCCTCGGCCCGGGCGGCGGCGATTTCCTCGGCATCCAGAAACGACAACTCCCCCGCGCGCGTCCGCGCCAGGGCCAGATCGGCGGCGTTGCGCTCCACGATCTCGCCCGACACCGCGCCGATGAACTCCTCGGCCGTGCCCACCTGCGATTTCGGGAAACAGGCGTTCGACCGTTTGTTGAAGGTAAACGCCGTGCATTGCGCGTCGCCAAGACAGGTGTTCCGGCAGAATTCATAGGTGGTGTCGAAATACGAGCCCAGGTCCGCGCCGGGCAGATCGACGTTGTCGGTGATGATCAGGCGCCGCTCGGGGATGGCCTCCTGCGCCAGGGCTGCGGGCGCAAGGCCGATCAGACAGAGCATCCATATGGCAGTGAGACGACGCATCGCAATTCCCCCCGGGTGGTCCGGTCAGGCCCGGACGGGTCCAGCCTGTCACGCCGACCGCGCCCATGGCAAGGGACCGCTGCGCCCGGGGTCAGACCCGCGCGGCCTCGAACGCGGCCCAAAGCTTGCGGAAGTCTTCGAGGCTGACGGGCCCCTCCTGAAGGGGGCCCAGGACGATGCCCTCGGCCGCCAGCAGCCTGTCGATGGCCGCCTCCAGACGCGGCAACACCTCTGGCGGGACCACCACTGCGCCGTGCCGATCCGAGTGGATCAGATCGCCATCGCCGACCTGCAAACCGTGGATGGTGACCGGCGTCCCGATCTCGCGGACATGGACGAAACCATGGCTCGGCCCGATGGACCCGGCGAGGATGGGGAAGCTTTCCGGCAGGTCGCCCAGATCGCGCACGACGCCATTGGTGACCGCCCCCTCCAGCCCGAAGACCGTGCCATGCACCCGGGCGTGCAACTCGCCCCACCACGCGCCCAAGGCCCCCTCCCCGTCCATGTCCTCGATCACGGCGACACCGGGCCGGGGGCCGGTCGCCATGGCCTCGAAATAGGCCATCCGGCGCGCGCGCAGGGTTGCGGGGGTTTCCTCGGGCGGGGTGCGACCCGCGATCCTTGCCGTCCGGGCAAAGCCGACGACGCGGGCCTCGGGCGGGCCGGCCCAGACCATCGTGCGGCGGGTGAAGCCGGCAAAGCCGCGCTTCCCTTGGGCCATTTCGATGGCGTTGCAGATCGTGGGCGTGTCGAAGCGGCGCAGCCGCGCGATCAAGTCGGAATGGTCCGTCATCGGGCCGTCCCCTCAAGGTCCAGAAGGGCCGCAGCACAGGCTTCGGGGTCTTCCAGGAGGGCATAGTGCCCCAGACCGTCCAACAGTCGAAAGGCCCCCTTCGGGGCATATCCGGCGGCCTCTCGCCCCACCTTCGGTGGCGTCTGGCGGTCATCCGAGCCGGTCAGGACCCAGAGGGGCAGGCCACAGGCCGACAGGGCCCGCGCGGCCCCCGGTCGCCCCATTGCAAGCTCCGTCTGCGCGGCGATATCCCCGGCGGCAACCTCGGCCATGTCGAGGATGATCCGCCGCGCCGCCTCCGGATCCGGACCCGCCAGGCCCGACAGCCCCGGGGCCAGGGCCGCTGCCCCGCCCGAGGCCGCGACCGTGCGGGCGAAGGCGTGCCGGTCCCCGGCCCGGGCCGGGTCGTCGGGATGCGGCGTGACCGCAAAGAGGATGAGGCGCGCGGCAGACAGGCGGTCGGCCAGATGGGCCGCGACAATCGCGCCAAGGGAAAACCCGCAGATCACGCTGTCGCCGGGAACCTTGCTCAGCACATCCGCATAGTCGTCGACCCCGGGCGCCCTCAACCGCACGACATGGCGTCGGGCACGGGGCACCCCCAGATGGTCGAGCATCCCGTCGAACACAGCCCCCGTGCAGAGCGTCCCGGGCACCAACACCCAATGCGCGTCCTGGATCGGCTCAGTATCCATGGCCCGAGGCATGTGCCGCCACGCCGTCGGGCACTTCCAGGGTCACCCGCACCGCCTCGCGCAGGCTGCGCGTCAGATGGGCGAAATCGTTGCCCGGCGTGACCAGACGAAAGCCCTGGGCCACACGGTCGCGCGCCTCTTCACCCGAAGTGCAGAAGATGCCCACGGGCACCCCGCGCCGGGTCGCGGCGGCGCGCACATGGGCCAGCGCGGCCTCGGATTTCGGGCGGGGATGGCCGACACCGCCGTCGAGCGCGAAGGCCATGTCATTTGGGCCCAGATAGATCATGTCGATCCCCTCGACCTCCAGGATCTCCTCGATCCGGTCCACGCCCTCTGCCGTCTCGATCATCGGGATCGCCATGACCGTGGCATTGGCCTGCGCCACATAATCCGCCCCACCATAGAGCAACCCGCGCGACGGCCCGAAACTGCGCTTGCCCGACGGCGGATAGCGGCAGGCGGCGACCAGACCCGCCGCGTCCTCGGGGGTGGAGATCATCGGACAGATCACGCCATAGGCGCCCGCATCCAGCAGGTGCATGATCTGCGCCGCATCGTTCGACGGCACCCGCACCAGCGGCGTGGCGGGGGTCGCGGAAATCGCCTGCAACATCCCGATCGCCTGTGCGGTGTCCAGCATCCCGTGTTGCAGGTCGACCGTCACCGCATGGACGCCGCTATGCCCGACCCCTTCGGCGGAATAGCCCGACCCGATGGAGAGCCAGCCGTTGACCACCACCTCTCCGGCGGCAAGGCGGGTGCGGATGCTATTGGGTCGCATCACCCGCCCCGCCGATAACTTGGCAGCAGCGACGCCTTGGCCACGAACCCGCCCGCGTCGAGACCCAGGCCCGCTGCCCGCGCGGCCTCGATCACCTCGGGGGCGAAGGTCGGGCGCTTGCGGTGGTCGCCCGACACGGTCACCAGGATTTCGACCGGGGTATCGCCAAGCGCCGTCAACGTGCGCATCGGCCCGCCGGGCACCGAATAGGTGTCCCAGGCATCCACCTCGACCGACGCATTGCCGCCATCGACATAGTCCAGCCGCACGCGCCCCTCGTGCACCATCAGCACCATCTTCTCGTCGAGCGCAAAGGGCCCGACCGCCTGCCCCGGCTCCAGCCGCAGCCATTCCGCCGAAAAGCCGTGCGGATTGGTGATGGGGGCCGCGTGTTCGCGGTTCTGCGTGATGCCGAAGCCGATCACCGGCGCGATCTGTGCGCCCCCGCCCGGCAGGTCGCGGTCAATGAACCCGGGGCGGAAATCGCGGTCCTTCCGCTGCACGAACCGCCGCGCCATTTCCGCGTGGCTCACCTCGCGCAGGGCGGCGACATCGGCGTCGGGCATGGGCGGAATGCGTCCCTCCTCGGGCGGGACCGGATCGCCCCGCGACGTATCCACCAGACGGTTCTCGGACGAGATATAGAGCCCGTAATCCGCCGCCTCGCGGATGATGTCGGGGTGAAAGATCACGCCGCCAGTGTTGTCCCCGCCCAGAATGGTGAAGAGCCAGCCGTCATCCGGTCCCGTGTTGGTGAAGCCGCGAAAGATCCAGGTCGGCACCGACAGGATGTCGCCGGGTCCGCCCGTCACCTCGTTCTCGCCCTTCGACCCCCACCGGAAGGTCCATTCGCCCCGCTGGACGATGAAGACCTCGGCGGTGAAATGGATGTGCAGGTTGTTGGTGATGCCATGGGGCATGGCGGCGGCCCCGATGTTGAAGCCATGCGCCTCGGGCAGGTTGATGATCTGCTCATCCGAAGAGGTCACCCCCGGCCCGATGATCGAATAGTTCTCCTTCAGGTGCGAGCCGGGTTTCTTGCAGTCGATGAAGGCCACGGTGCACGAGACATAGTCGGCCCGTCTGACGTGGCGCGCGGCGGCGACATCCTGGGTGATCGGGGTCATGCGGCGGTTCCTTGTGCTGCGTCGCCGTCGATCCGCTGGCCGGACGTGCGATCGAACAGATGAATACGGACCCCCGGCTTGGGGGCGAAATGGCAGGGCGCGTTGATCTCTGCCTCGAAATCGGCCGGACCCCGGGCGCAGACCGACGCCTTGCCCGTGCGCAGGGTGACAAGCGTGCTGTCCCCCGTCAATTCCAGAGCATAGAGCCGCCCCTGGATGGGCGCCTCGTCCCGTTGGATGATCTCCAGGTCTTCGGGACGCACACCCAATACGACATCGTCGCGATCCGACACGGTGACCGGCAGGCTGACGCCCTGGGCGGTAAAGACCCCGCCCCGGATCGCCCCTTCGATCAGGTTCATCGACGGCGAGCCGATGAAGCCCGCAACGAAGAGGTCGGCGGGTTCCGAATAGATGCGCTTGGGCGTATCCAGCTGCACGATCCGCCCCTCGCGCATGACGGCCACGCGGCTGGCCAGCGTCATCGCCTCCATCTGGTCGTGGGTCACATAGACGGTGGTCACCCCCAATTCGTGATGCAGGTGCTTGAGCTCGGCGCGCATGGTTACCCGCAGCTTGGCGTCCAGGTTCGACAATGGCTCGTCCATCAGGAAGATGCGCGGCTTGCGCACGATGGCCCGGGCCAGTGCCACGCGCTGCCGCTGACCGCCCGACAACTCCGACGGGCGCCGGTCCAGCAGGGCGTCAAGCTCTACCTTCTCGGCGGTCTCCTGCACCCGCGCCGCCCGGTCGGCCTTGGCCATGCCGCGCAGCTTGAGCGGGTATTCGATGTTCTGGCGCACCGTCATATGCGGATAGAGACCGTAATTCTGAAACACCATCGCGATGTCGCGGTCCTTGGGCGGCTTGTCGTTCACCCGGTCGCCGCCGATCAGGATATCGCCCGAGGTGATGTCCTCCAGCCCCGCGATCATCCGCATGGTGGTGGTCTTGCCGCACCCCGACGGCCCGAGCAGCACCAGGAATTCGCCGTCCACGATGGTCAGGCTCTGCTTGGGGACCGCAAGGAAATTGCCGTATTTCTTTTCGATGTCGACGAGGCGGATTTCGGCCATGGGATAATTCCTGCTACTTGACCGCGCCGGCCGTCATGCCGCGCGTGAAGTGTTTCTGGATCAAAAGCGCCATGATGAAGATCGGCACGGTGATCATGACGCCCGCCGCACTCATCAATTCCCAAAGGTCGCCGCGTTCGGTTCGGAAACTGACCAGGCCGACCGGCAGGGTGACCGCATCCCGTCGCGTCAGGATCAGCGCAAAAAGGAATTCGTTCCAGGTCAGGATGAAGCAGAAGATGGACGAGGTCAGGATCCCGGGCGCCGCCATCGGCAACACGATGTCCTTGATGACCCTGAGGCGCGAGGCCCCGTCGATCATCGCCGCCTCTTCGCTGTCGGTCGGGATGGCATCGATGAAGCCCTTGATCATCCAGATGACGAAGGGCGTCACGATGGCCAGGTTGACCACGATCAACGCGACCCGCGTATCCAGCAGGCCCAGGGTCCGGAACATCAAAAAGAACGGCAGCACGATGACGACCGCCGGGATGAACTGGGTCGACAGGATCAGGAAGAACAGGAACTTGCGCCCCTTCACCCGGAACCGCGAGAACGAATAGGCCGCCAGCGACGCACAGGGCACCGCAATCAGCACCGTCACCGTCGCCACGATCACCGAATTCAGGACCATGTCCCCCAGGTTCCAGGGGTCCGCGAAGACGGTCGCGAAATTCTGCAACGTCGGCTCGAAATCCAGCGACAGCGAATAGGCGTCGCGCGGCCGCTTGAACGCGGTCAGGAACATCCAGGCGATCGGAAACAGGACGATCACGGAGACCAGGGCCAGAAGCGCACGCTCCCCCCACCAGGCGAAAAGACGTCTCATGCGGTTGCCATCTTTCTCTCGCTCAGGAGCATGCGGACATACCAGATCGAGATCACCATCATGATCGCCGTCAGGATCCAGGCCAGCGCCGAGGCATAGCCCATGTCATACCACTTGAAGCCCACGTTGAAGACGAAGAAGGCCAGCGTTTCCGTCGACACCCCCGGCCCGCCCCCGGTCAGGGTGACGACCTGATCGAACATCTTGAGCGCGAAGATCGTCTTGAGCACCGCCGTCACCAGCAGGACACCTTTCATCTGCGGCAGGATGATGCCGAAGACGATGCGCAGGTTCGACGCGCCGTCCACCCGCGCCGCCTCCTCGGTCTCGCGCGGGATGGAGGCGAGACCCCCGAGGCACATGAACGTCATGTAGGGCGCCCAGTGCCAGACATCCGTCAGCACCAGAATGGCCATCGCCAAGTCCGGATCGGCCAGCCAGGGCGTCCCCTCCAGCGACGGGAATACCGCGCCGATCCCCTTGGCCAGCACGCCGAATTCCGGGTTGAACATGAAGCGATAGCTCACCCCGATCAGCGCGGGGCTCATGGCGAAGGGCAGGATCAGGATGATCCGCGTGAAGGTGTGCATTCGCCCCTTGCGCCGCAACAACAGGGCCAGCGACATCGCGATGACCAGCGTCAGCGCGACACTGGTGACCACGAAGATCGTCGTGACCCACAGCGAATTCTGAAACCCGCTCTCGCTGGCCGCGTGCAGGTAGTTGTCGACGCCGACGAACCCGCCCGGGCGGCGCTGTTTCGTCAGGTCCCATTCGCGGAACGACGTGACGAAGGAATAGGCCAGGGGATAGATCGTCGTGGCCAGCACGATCACGAAAGCCGGGATCAGCAGCCAATAGGGCAGCAGGCGGTCCTTCACGGGGACACCTCGCAATCGGGACAGGGAAATGGGGGGCAAGCCGCGAACGGCTTGCCCCGATTGGGATCAGCGGATCGCCGCGATCTCTTGGGCAGCGGTGTCGAGCGTCGCCTTGATGTCGTCGGACTCGCCCGACGCAAGGCTCGAAATCGCCGTCTCCAGGATTTCAGAGATGCGCGGCCAGTCTTCACCGAACTCGATCCCTTCAGCCGTGGCCAGGGCATCCGCCGCCGCCTGATGCATCCCGCCCCACCGGGCGTTCACGTCCGCGTCGGTCAGGTTCGACATGTGCACCGCCACAACCTCGGTCAGCTCGGGGTCGAGCAGGACCTCACGCTCCAGCGCGGGATCGGTCAGCCAGCCGAGGAATTCCGCCGCCGCGTCTTTGGACTGCGACCCTTCGGTGACCGAGAAGATCCAGGTGTTGGTATAGGTGCTGCGGTCCGCACCGGCCACGGCGGGCAGCGCGGTAAAGCCGACCTGATCTTCGGTCAGGGTCGATTGCTCCGGATCGGTCAGCTGCGAGCGGACCCACCACCAGACCGGCAGCATGGCGGAGTTGCCCTGCTTGAAGCTGTTGACGGCATCCTGCTCCACGAACACGGCCGATCCCGGCGGAACGATCTCTTCCTGGCGCAGATAGCCGACATAGGTCTCGGTCGCCTTGACCCCGGCCTCCGAATTGAAGGTCGGCGCGCCGTCGGCATCGAACAGATCGCCGCCATTGCCCCACAGCAGGTTCATCCAGACCATCAGGTTCTGACCGCTCAGCTTGCCATAGGGCAGCGCCACGCCGGCGGCATCGCTGCTGTCCTGCACGGCCTTTGCGACGGTCACCATTTCTTCCCAGGTGCTCGGCGGGGCGACACCCGCCGCTTCCAGCAGGTCGGGCCGATAGAACAGAAGCTGCACATGGCCCCGCACCGGCAGGCCGATCAGCTCACCGTTCAACATTCCGTGGCGCAGGTGCGCCGCCGGGAAATCCGTGAGGTCCGTGCCCTGCGCCTCGATTGCGGGCCCGATCGGCTCCACCAGGTTCTGCAACGACACGACCCACTGATCCATGATCGACACGACGTCGTAATCGCCGCCGCCCGCGACCATCTCGGTCGTCAGCGCCTCTTTCATGTTGGGGAACGGCACGTAGTCATAGACCACGTCGATGCCCGTCGCCTCCTCGAAGGCCGCGACGCGGGCTTCATGGGCTTCGAACTGGCTCGATTTGACGGCCAGCACGTTGACGGTCTGCCCCTCGAAGGGCTTTCCCTCGGTCGGCTCCCAGGCGAGCGCCGCAGTTCCGAAAAGGGCCGCGGTTATGGCGACCGTGCTTGTAAGTGATTTCATGACTTCCTCCCAAACGTCTGTCCCCACGCTACCCTGCTTTGGAAATTTTCGTCAATAATATTATTGATAATCTTGCGTGGTCTTGGAGAAACCCCCATGCTAACCTCGCATTACAGCCGATTTCGGAGAGGTTTCATGCAGGACAGTCTGGCCGCCGATCTGGAGAATGACATCATCTTCGGGCGTTATCCCCCGGGCACGCGCATCGTCGAGGACCGGGTGATGGAGCGTTACGATGCCAAGCGGCACGCCGTTCGCAATGCCTTCGCCGTGCTCGAAAAGCGCGGCCTGCTGGTGCATCGGCCCAATCGCGGCGTCGAAGTCGTCGACTTCACCCCCGAACAGGTCGATTCGCTTTATGACGTGCGCATCCTCCTCGAGACGGCCGCGGCCGAGCGGACCGCCCTGCCCTGCCCGTCCGACATCGCCGCCCGGCTTCTGGATGTCGCGCACCGCCACAAGGCCGCCGTTGCCAACAAGGATTTCCGCGAGGTGTTCCGCCTCAACCAGGAGTTCCATGACATCCAGTTCTCCTGCTGCGAAAACGACATCCTGGCCGAGCTGGTCCGCGCCCATGCCCGCACCGCGCAGCCCATCCGCGTCGTCAAATACGAGGATGACGCCCATATGGCCCGGGTCGTGGAGCAGCATTTCGAGATCATCAAGGCCATGCAGGGCACGTCGACCGAAGCCCTGGTCCGCGCCGTGCGCGCCCACCTCCCTGCCTCGGCCAATGCCTACCGCGTCCTCTTCGAGCGAAAGTTCGGTCCCTCCGCGGCTGCCGAGTGACCTTTTCCGGCTCTACAACGCCATTTAGAGCCGCATTTGCGTCGTCCCTTTCGACTTGCGCTTGTCCCGCCCCAAGACCCGTCTAGGCCGTTCGCGGCACGATGGTGATCCGCCGACCGCGCCCGATCTCTGCCTCGACCGCTTCGGCCAGGGGCGTCATCAGGTGGGTCTGGACGTAATGCGCGGCGAACCGCGACGGGGCCGACAGCACCACATGGCTCCCGTCGTCCGACGTCATCTGAAGCCCCGCGATCCAGGCCGCATGCTGCGCCGGGTCCACCAGCCGAAGGCGCCGTGACGCCGCCAGCCAGGTGCCCCGCGCCACGGGTTCGTTATCGGCCGTTTTCCCCGTATCAGAGACGGTCGACGGCTCTGATACGACCGGAACCGGCGTCAACCGCTCCGCATGGTCCGGTCCGACCAAGGGCCAGAACTCCGCCGCCTTCTGCCAGATCTCCACCAGGTCCAGACGATAGGCCCCTGCCCTCCCGCGCGCCCCAAGCCGCTTGCACACCACCAACCGCGCCGCCTGCCAGGCCCGCACCTCGCGCTTCACGGTCCGCTCGGTCACGCCCCACATCCGGGCCATGTCGCGCTGACAGACGCAGAATTCGTCCTGACGCCAGTTGTAGCGTGCCGTAATCACCGCGATCAGCCGCAGCGCCGAGACCTGCAAGGCCCCCCCGCCCTGCATCCCGATCAACGCCAGCGCCGTCAGCACGTCATATTTTGCCGATCCCGCCTGTGGTCCATTGAATTGGCCGGGTTTCAGCAACCCGCTGTCCATCTTCATCGCCTGTCCGCCTTTGCCGCCCTGCCCTCTTGTCGGGGCCTGGGTCGTTCCGATTCTTGCTTGGGGATAAGAAGGGCGAAACTCCTGTCCTTTGTCAACGATTTCCAAGAAACGGGATTTCAGCCCGGCTCAAATCAAAAATAAGAATGGATAGGGATATTGGTTTAGGGGGACATGTAGTGACACCATATCGGCTGTTTCATGTCCCCGAAAGACCCTGCACATCAGGTTTTTCCGTGCCGGACCCTCCTGCTTTCGCGTATGTCGCCGGAAAAAACGCGAATTTTCATTTTGCCGAATTCGGAATATCCCGTTATTGCGAATATCAGACGAACCTACACGATAACGCAAACGAGGACGAGCAGCCCATGCGCAATCATACCGACCTTCTGACCCTGAACGAACGCAGCCTTGCGCAACAGGCCGCGGTGCGTCGGGCGACCTTCTCTCCGGGCGAAGTGAAAGAGCTTCGCCCCTTCTCCATCTGGGAGATCAGTCAGTTCATGCTCGGCGTGCCCGCCGATACCCTGCGCAAGAAGCTGGCCGACGATCCCTCCCTGCCCCAGGGCACGGTCGAGGAAGACGGCCGCCAGCGCTGGTTCACCCTGTCCGAAATCAACGAGCTGCGCCGCCGCCTGCGGTTTCGCGGCAAGTCCCTCCTGCCCCGTCGTCCGCGCGGTCGGGCGATGCGCGTCGCCGTCAGCAACTTCAAGGGCGGTGTCGGCAAGACGGTAGTGGCACAACATCTGGCGCATGCCGCCGCTCTCGACGGCTACCGCGTGCTCTGCGTCGACTTCGACCCGCAGGCCACGCTGACCCATTCCATGGGGTTGGTCGAGGTCAAGGAGTGGCAGACGGTCTGGGGCATCATGTGTCGCGATCTCTGTCGCGAGGCGGACCGCATCACCGCCACCTATGACGACCCCGACGATTGCCCGCACCCTTCGGCAGACGAGCTGCCCGAAGACGTCCAGAGCATCGGCGCGCAGCGGGTGCAGGACTTCATCCAGCCGACTTGCTGGCCCACCATCGACATCATCCCCTCCTGCGCCAACGCGGCCTTCGTCGAGTTCGCCTCGGCCCAATACCGCGCCCTCCACAAGGCCTGGACCTTCTTCGGCTGCGTGGCGCGCTATCTCGACGAATTGGCCGACGATCAATACGACCTCATCATCTTCGATTGCCCGCCGGCCATCGGCTATCAGAGCCTGAACGCTGCCTTCGCCGCCGATATCCTCTATATCCCGTCCGGTCCCGGCTATTGGGAGTACGACA
Organism: Jannaschia pohangensis; assembly: GCF_900113875.1. GTDB lineage: Bacteria > Pseudomonadota > Alphaproteobacteria > Rhodobacterales > Rhodobacteraceae > Jannaschia > Jannaschia pohangensis. Next base: position 52,674 of record NZ_FORA01000008.1, read on the forward strand.
GTACGACGTCCTATCTGGGCCAGCTTGGCGATGCGATGGCCGACATCTCCGAAGGCTTCGCGGGCCTGGCCGAGGAAGCGGGCCTGCACTTGCCCAAAAGCTTCCGCGACATTCGCCTGCTGATGACCCGCTATGAGGCGAACAATCCGCTGCACGCCGCCATGTCAGACGCCTTCGCCAATGTCTTCGGCGCCGACCTTTGCCGCCATCCGATCGAGATGACGCGCGCCGTCGAACAATCGGGCCGGTTCCAGATGTCCGTCTATGAACAGGACTATCGCCAGATGACGCGGGAGACCTGGAAGCGCGCGCGGCAGAGTTTTGATCGCGCCTACGAGGAGTTCAAGGATACGGTCCTCTCTGCCTGGACCGAATCGGATGTGGCGAAAGGAGACGCGGCATGACCTCCAAGAACAAGTTCGGCTTCGACCCGGTCGAAACCCCTGCCCCGATCCGGCGCGACCGCCGCCCCGGTCCGATGGGTGCCGCCGTTCGCGAGACGGCGGAGTCCCTGTCCGAGAGCACGGACGCCAAGATCGAACAGCGGCGGCGCAACGCCGAGGACGCCAAGGCCTTTCGCGCCGCCGAGGCCGAGGGGCGGATCCTGGTGACCATTCCGCTCGACGCGATCCGCACCGATGCCCTGCCCCGCGACCGGCTGGAGCTGGAGGCGGTGGCTGCGTCGGACGAGATGGAGGAGCTCAAGACCTCGATCCGCGCCCGGGGTCAGCGCGAACCGATCGAGGTTTGGCGCGACGACGATTGCTATCAGCTCAAGAAAGGCTGGCGGCGTCTGACGGCGTTGCGCCAACTGCTGACCGAAACCGGCGACACGCAATTCGCGACGGTCACCGCGCGCATCGAGGGCGGCGAGGATGACCGCCTGGCCCGCTATGTGGACATGGTCGAGGAGAACGTGGTCCGCGAAGATTTGACCTTCGCCGAGATGGCGCAGGTCGCGCTGGCCGCCGCAGAGGACGGGGAGGTGGACGAGATCGACCCCGACGCGATGGTCGGGCGTCTCTATGGATCGCTGCACAAGACCAAGCGCTCCTACATCCGCGCCTTCGTCTACCTGCTGTCGGTTCTCGGCGACGACCTGCGCTGGCCCAAGGCGGTCGGGCGCAACCTGGGCGTCGAGGTGTCGCGCACCATCCGCAGCCAGGCCGAGGTGGCGGCGCTGCGCGATGCGCTGGCCGGGTGCCGGGATGCGGAGGCGCAGAACCGCGCGCTTATGGGCTTTGTGCAGACCGCCAAGAAGGGGGCAGGGGATACGGCGAAGGAACGCGCGCCACGCCCCAAGCTGGAGTTCCACATCGGGGCCACGAAGATCACCGCGCGCAATGGGGAATGCCGGATCGTCAGCGAGACGGACTTTGCCGAAGTGCCGCGCGAACGGCTGGAACAGGCCATCAAGGCCTTCGAGGCAGAGCTGCGCGGACGCCCGAGAATTCGCCAGCTCTAGCGGTTACCCACGGGTAACCGCACGGAGCCGGGTTACCCATGGGTAACCGCCGACACCCAACCCAAGAGGTTACCCGCGGGTAACCGGACGCGATCAGGGGTTACCCATGGGTAACCCCGACTTGGGTCAGAAAACCCGGAGGTTACCCACGGGTAACCCGCCAGAAATCCACTAATATATTGTTTTAAAACAATAACTATCGAACGTCGACCGTTTCGACGGCCAGAATGGCGCGCGACAGGTCATCGGGTAACCCGGTGAAGACGTCCTGCGCCAACTGGCCCATCCGTCCCCGCAGGGCCGACGGCGCCGTGCGCGTGGCGAGGGCGAGAACAACCTGCCGGGTATCGCGCGACACCCCGTCCCGGGTCACCGGCGCATCGAAACGGGCCAGGTTGCCCGAGATCGTGGTGAAGGGGGCCAGGTCCTGTACCACGCCGTTGTCGTCGATCAGAAGCAGCGTCAGGAACCGGCCGCCGACCCCCTGCACGATGCCGGTCAGGGCCGTGCCGCTGTCGACGACGCGCGCGTCGAGGCGAAGGCCAAGGCGGGTCGCGGGATAGTCTTGTGTCTGCGCCACCCAATCGAGGACCGGGCATTGCCGCCCGTCGATGAAGTCGCGGGTCTGCGGCGTCTCGGCCAGATCGCCGCTCAGCACATCGCGGGCCAGCGCGTCGAGCGCGCCGCCGTCGCTGCCGATGAGGGCGAGGGAGGCGCCGTCGCTGCCGGCCCGGCGCGGCAGGGCGAGGGCACAGGACTGGCCGGGGGTCGCGGCCACGCGGCCGATGAGGGCGCTGACGGCGATGTCCTGCACACTGGGCGGGGCAGGGGCGGTGGTGCCGCTGCCGGTTCCGCCGCCGCCCGATGGGGGCGTGGACGGGCGGACGAGGCTTGGTCCCGAAATCGAAGCGATGACGTCCGGGGCCGGGGCCACCGGGCCGGTGACGATAACGTCACTGCGGATCGCTGCGGTCGGCACGCCACCACCGCCACCGCCCGACAGACCCGGACCGGCGAGCGGCGAGATCGGCGCGACGGGGCCCACCGGGGCCACGACTTCGGGCCCGGTCGCGGCGATGACGGGTGCCACCGGGGTGACCGGGCTGGTGATGGAGGGCGCGACCGGCGCCGTCGCCGGCGCCGCCACCACGGGCGCGGTCAACTCGGGCGTGACGGGGGCCACGGGGACAGCGACCTGTGGGTCGATCGGTGGATCGTCGGGGATCGGCGCTTCGGGCAGGGCGGGGTCTACGGGGTCCGCGATCTCGGGCCCTTCGACGGGGGGAAGGGCCTCGGGCGGGTCGAGGCTCGGCGTGACATCGGGGGGCGGGTCCACTGTCATGACGCCGGCCAGGGTCGAGGGCGTCAGGGTTTCGAGCGTGATGGCAAAGCGCGGCTCTGCGGCGTCCGGCTCGACCGGCGGCGGAGCCGTCTGCGCCAGCATCAGAATTCCACCCGCCGCGCCCATGTGGAGCAGCACCGATCCGACGATGGACAGGGGCCAGCGACCGGGGCGGCCCGCATCGGGCAGGAAGGGGGCCATGCCGCCCATCAGTCGACGTCCAGCGTGACGAGGCGGATCTCGATCCCGCGCAGGGTCGGGTTGTCGAGAAGCGCGATGAGGTCGCGCGCCCGCGCATCGCCCTCGATCAGGACGTGGAGGACGGGCGATGTCGCGTCGGTGGCGGCCATGATCGACGGGCCGAGCAGGGTCGCGGTCACAGGCGCGTCATCGAGGGTCAGGCTGCCGTCCGGGGCCACCACCAGCAGGGGCCGGGGCAGGGGGGCAATGGGCAGGTCGATGGTGCGCGCCAGATCGACGCCCGGATCGCGTCCGCCGAAGAGCTGCCCCGTGGCCAGAAAGAAAAAGATCAGCAGGAGGACAATGTTCACGATGGCGAAGGACGTGTCGAGACCGGCGGTCTTGTCGCGTTTCGGAGGCAGGCGGCTCTGCATGGCTCAGGTCCCGCTGGCGGCGATGCGGACGGCGGAGATGCCGCTGCCGGTCAGCCGTTCGAGGACGGTGGCCACATCGCGGACCCGGGCCTGATCGCGCAGGACCAGCACCACCTGCGCGCCCTCGGGCAGGGTGGCGGCCAGGTCGGCGATGTCGTCGAGGGCGAAGCGCTGACCGCCGACCAGCAGGCCGTCCGCCTCGACCGTCCAGAGGATCGTGCCGGGGGGTGTCGCCGCCGAAGTGCCGGGATCGTTGCCGCCTGCGCCGCCCGGGGTGCCGACGTCGGACGGCCCGCCCTGAAGCAGGAGATTCGAATAGGGTGTGAGGTTCGAGGCGAGCATGAAGAAGATCAGCAGCTGGAACATCGTATCGGCCAGCGACGTGAGCGGCACGCGCATGCGGTTCGGCCTGCGCCGGGGCAGTTCGATGGCGCGGACCGATGCGCTGACGAGTGTCATCCCCGCGCCGACCCCGGCAGCCCGGCGCCCGTGTCGACACGCCCGTGGATCGCCGCCGAGAGGAGGGTTTCCATCCGCGCGCGCTCTGCGTCGATCCGGCTTTCGAGCATGTTGGCGATGACATATGCGACCAGCGCGATGGCAAGGCCCGCCGCCGTGGTGGTCAGCGCCGTCCAGATACCGCCGGCCAGTTCGGTCGGATCGGCGGCCCCCTGGGCCAGCGACAGGGCCGAGAAGGCGTCGATCATGCCGATGACCGTGCCCAGAAGGCCGAGCATGGGCGCGGCCTGCACGACCATCTCCAGCAGGCGCATGCGGGAGCCCAGGGCGGTGAGTTCACCCAAGGCCACCTGACGGCCCAGTTCCTCGGCATAGCGGGGATCGTCGGGTCGGGCCTGAAGGCCGCTGAACACGGCCTGAAGGATGCGGGCGGCGCCCGACTTCCGCGCCGCGGCCTGTTCCTGCGCCCGGGGGGCCTGACCCGAGAGCCAGTTTTCCAGGATCGTCTCGGCCTCCTTGCGGCGTCCGAGGCCCAGGCGTCGGAACTGCGCCATCTTCCACAGGCCGGTGGCGACGGCGGTGACCGACAACAGGGCGAGCAGGGCGAAGATGATCAGCGTGGGCAGACCGAACTGCGCGAAATCGGGCATTTGGTCAGATCCCGAACTGGATGTCGGTCAGGGACCGGGCGGCCAGGGAGCTCAGGCAGATGCCCGCGTTCTCGGTGCCTTCGACGGTGCAGACGATGGCGTCATTGGCGACGATACCCGACACGTCGCCGCAGGCCATGCCACCCACGTCGAACTGAAGGATCCGGGTCTTGCCCGCGACCATTGCGCCGAAGTCGAAGGCGACGATCTGGGTCACGCGGCCCGAGGTGTCGAAGACGGCGAATTCATAGGCGACCTGATCGAGCGGGGTGCCGGTCTGGTTGCGCGCCACGAAGGTCAGGCGGCAGTTGCCCGCGTCGGTGTCGGCGGCGCCGTTCAGCTCGATCTCGAAGGCGGTGTCGGGCGCATCCTGAGGCGCGGCGGCGTCCTGGGCGAAAGCGGGGGCGGCGGCCAGCAGGAGGAGGCCGGTCAGGGAAGAAATGCGCATCGGAAGGAACCTTGGTTAACGTCAGGTCCCCAATGGTCCGCCGCGTGCCCCCCGATGTCAAGAAAAGGGGCCGCGAAACGGCCCCCTGATTTCGAAACGGGTTGTTCGCCTAGCGGAATACGCCGCTGGCGAGGTTCGCGCGTTCGATCGTGATGGTCGACGGTGCCCGTTCCACGACGCGCGACGGCGCGGCCGGGCGGGGTGCTGCGGCGACTGGTGTCCGGGGGGCCGGATTGCGGGCCAGCGCCTCGGCGGCGCCATTGTCGTCGTCGAAATCGGCCGGACGCTCGACCGGACGCGGCACCGAGTCAAAGTCCTTGAAAATCGATCCGGTGCCGACCTGGCCGCCTTCATCGACCACGTCCTCGACCTCGGTCACGTCAAGATCGATTCGCGGCGCTTGCGGGACCGAGGTGATCGACGGGGCGGCGCCCAGACTTTCCACGGGACCGGGCATCACGAAAGCTTGCAATGAGGTACGTTTCTCCTGCGTATGACTCGCGACAAGCACAAAGCCGGCAGCAGCTGTGAGGGCTAATAGGCCCACGGTGGAGACAAAAATAATTTTCATAAACTCTAGTATACCACCCAAATCCGTCCTTTGCATCCGGCCTGTCGTCACTTTATGCAAAACACCGTGTTTCCAATGTCACGCGGGAGAGTGATGCGCCGGATCCTGCTCTTTCTCGGCGTTTTGGTGCTGCTGTCCGCGGGCGGGTTTTCACGCCCTGCCATGGCGCAATTTACCGTTTGTAATCAAAGTTTTGACGTCGTCAATCTGGCGCTCGGGCGCTTTGATGTCGACGTGTTCGAGACGCGGGGGTGGTGGACGGTCGGCCCCAACCAATGCGTCGACCTGATCGAGGGCGAGTTGTCGGTGCGCTTCGTCTATGTCTTCGCCAAGGACGTGTTCGGGCGCCCGGTTCTGCCCGGTGGCGTGCCTATGTGTCTGGGATCGGAACGTTTTGTCATCCGGGGCGAGCAGAATTGCCTGGCCCGCGGCTATCAGGAAGCACGGTTCCAGGAGGTCGACACCCGCAAAAGCGAGCGCTGGACGCTCTTCCTCGCGCAACCGGGCTAGCGGCAAGGCGGTATTCCGCCTATATTGGCACGATGACACGGGGTACGATCATTTCCGGGCTGGCTTTGCTGGCGCTGACCGTCGCGTTGCCTGCCGCCGCGCAGGACCGCAGTGTTGCGACTCCGGTGACGCGCGCGGCGACCGCCGTGTCCCCCATTTCCCCGGTGTCGCAGGTTTCTGCGGTGCGGGTTTTCACCCCTCTAGCCACGACCGTGTCGGCCACCGCGCAGCCGGTCCTGGCCAGTGCCGGAAGTTCGGGGGGTCTGCCGCGCCCGTCGATCATCCTTGGGATCGTGGCACAACCCGAGCGGACGTTCGATGCCCTGCCCGAGTCGACCGAAGCCGAGGTCGAGGAGATCGCCTGGGACAACCTCGCGGCTCGTCAGGCGATGCAGCGGCAGGATACGGAATTGTATGCCCGGCTGGTCGAGACCGGCGCCTTCGATCCGCCCGAAGGATCGTTGACCCGCGCGCTCCAGACCGAGTTGGCGCGGATGAATTGCTACGGCTCGGGGATCGACGGGGATTGGGGCCGGGGGTCGCAAGCCTCGGTCACGCGCTATGTCGAAGCCGGCGGGGCAGAGCCGCCTGATGGCACCGACGCGACCATCGGCCTGTGGCGGCACATCATCGCCGCCGATGATGTGGAATGTCCGGAGATCGTGATCGCTGCCCCGGCGCGTCCGGCGGCGAGCAGTGGTGGAAGCACGTCAAGTCGTCCCACGACCACGCAGGCGCGGCCCCAGACGGCGGCTGTCCGCCCGCCGGCGCCGCCGCCCGCTCAGCCGACGCAGCAACCGACCGCGACGTCGTCCCGGGGACTTGGCCTGCGCGGCGGGACAGGGGCCCTGCGGTAACAGGCGGGGGGCCGGACGCTGGACGTCGATCCGAAATTCAAATCTTCGGCCAGACTGGCGCGCAATCGTCGGATCAAACGACGTGCCGCCTGGGCGGGGGGTATCGTCGGCACGCTGGCGGTGGTCGGTCTGATCCTTGCGGGGGGCGCGTGGCTCTGGCCCGGCGGCGAAGACCCGGACGGCCCGCAGATGGTGCAGATCGACACCGGCGAGGAAGAGGCCGCTCTGCCGCCGCCCACGCGGGCCAGTCTGGTCGGGCTGCGTGGAGACCCCCTGATCCTGCGGCTGGAGGAGGGCGATGCGCAGAGCGGGCCGCGCGTCCTGCCGACATCGCCACCGCTTGCGACGCGCGCGGCGACCGGCGTGTCGGTCATCGCCACCCCGCTGCTGACCCGGGCGGCGCGGCTGGCCACGGCCCTGCCCAGTTCGCGCGAGGATTTCGCGCTGTTCCAGGCGCAGCGGGCCGAGGGTTTGTCGAGCCTGCTCAACGATGATCCGACGGAGGAGGAGGCCGCGCCGGGGCGTGTCGTCTCGGGCGAGGAGGCAGAGGCCGCGGCGGGCAGTTGGGGCGAGGTGATCGACACTGGGCAGGCGGTCGAGGAAGTGTCTTTCGTCGAGACGGCGATCGAGAACACCACCAGCATCGTGTCCATCCTCCCCGAGGCACGGCGTAGCGAATTGTTCGCCGACACGGTGGTGGTCGTCCGGGTGGAACAATCGCTCGAGACGCTGTTGTCGCTCAACGGTCTGTCCGAGGATGCGGCGGCGCAGGTCGTGGCCGGGATCGGGCGGATCACCGGGCTGACGGATGGCGCGGCGGTGCAATTGCCGCTGGAGGCGCTGCCAGTCGGGTCGGTGGTGGGGCTGCGGATGCAGTCGGGGCAATTGCTCCAGATGTCGCTTTACGGGCCCGAGGGCTATGCCTTCAGCGTGGCGCAGGTGGGGGCGGGGCGCTTTGCCGCCGCCGCCGACCCCTGGATCGAGGCGGATCTGATGGACCGGAGCCGCGACTTGCGGCAGGACGCGGTGGCCACGCGCGATGTCCGCCTGCTGGACGCGATCTGGAGCGCCGCGTTGCAGGGCGGGCTGGAGGGGTCGGTGACGGGCGAATTGCTGGTGATGATGTCGAAGCGCTTCGACCTGGACCGCAATGCAGCACCCGGGGACCGGCTGATCCTGCTGCATGGGACGGGCGCGGGGGCCGAGTCGGTGCTCTATGCGGGGGTCGAGGGGCCGTCGGGGCCGATGGCCTGTTTCGTGGTGAAGGATGCCGCGGGCGGCTTCGGCTGCCACGATCCGGATGCCACTGTGTCCGGCGGCGGCATGTCGGGGGCCCTGGTCACCCCGGTGGCGGGCACGCGGACCAGTGGGTTCGGGCCCCGGATGCACCCGATCCTCAAGCAGTTGCGCAATCACAATGGCGTCGATTGGGCGGCCCCGACCGGAACGCCCGTCATGGCGGCGGCGGCGGGGAAGATCGCGGTGCGGGGCGCGGGCGGGGGTTATGGCAATGTGGTCTATATCGACCATCCGGGCGGGTTGCAGACACGGTATGCCCACCTCGACCGGTTCGAGCCGGGGCAGGAGGTCGGCAGCCAGGTCGCGGCGGGCGACCGGATCGGATACGTTGGGACCACGGGGCGGTCGACGGGGCCGCACCTGCATTTCGAATTGCACGTGGCGGGCAGGCCGGTCGATCCGTTGACCTTCGCATCGGCCCCGACCGGCGGCGACAGCGGCGGGGCCAGTGCAGCGGTCGATGCGCTGGTGAACCGGATCATCGAGGTGGAGAGCGCGGGCAACGCGGCGGCCAAGAACCCCTTGTCGACGGCAACGGGCCTGGGCCAGTTCATCGAGAGCACATGGCTGCGCATGATGCGGACCTATCGCCCGGACCTGGTGGCCAAGATGGACCGGCAGGCGCTTCTGGCGCTGCGCACCGATCCCTATCTGTCGCGGGAAATGGTGCGGAATCTTGCGCGGGAGAGCGAGAGCTATCTGCGCGCGCGGGGTCACCAAATCACCGCCGGACGGCTCTATCTTGCGCATTTCCTGGGGGCGGAGGGGGCCGACAGGTCGCTGCGCAACGACCCGAACCTGTCGGTGTTGCAGGTCATGGGGGCGGGCGTCGTCGGTGCCAATCCATTCCTGCGCAACATGAGCAACCTCGACATGCAGAACTGGGCCGAACGCAAGATGAGCGGGCGCGGGGCGTCGGCCCCCGTGATCGCATCCGCCCCTGTTGCGGCCCCGGTGTCGGAGGAGACGAAAGCCTATCTCGGGGCGGTTGAGGAGCTGCTGGAGCAGTTGTGACGGGTGCTTGACGCGCGGGCATCTTTCGGAGGTCCGACAGCAATTCGGAAGGCAATTCAGAAGTTTGCCGCTTCGGTTTGATCGTCTGAGAGCGTGACTTGTGTCCCGCAGGCCAATCCGTTGAGAAAACGCACATTACTTATGCTTTCGTCACAAAGTTGCCAAAAAATTCGGCATTTGTAGAACCAGCTCAACGTAAAGTAGAAGGTTCGAAATGTTTAGAAATCTGTGTGGATCTGCGGTGGCCATCGCCCTGCTCGCCGCACCCGCCGCCGCGCAACAAGCGGACGCAGGTGTCTCGCCCTATCTCATGAATACACTGTTCATCGTGTTCTGCGGTATCCTCGTCATGTGGATGACAGCCGGTTTCACGATGCTGGAAGTCGGCTTCGTCCGCGAAAAGAACGTCATCAACCAATGCGCGAAGAACATCGGTCTCTTCGCTATCGCGTCGACGGCCTTCGTGCTGACCGGATATGGCATCATGTTCCCGAACGGCAGCTGGATCATCCCAGGCGTCGTCGGCTTTGAAGGTATCATCGAGATCGACGGTGTCGTTGACGCCGGTGCCGACTTCGTCGGTCGCGGCCATTCCGCTGCCGCCGACATCTTCTTCCAGTCGATGTTCTGCGTCGCCGTCGCCTCGATCATCTCGGGTGCCATCGCCGAGCGCATGAACCTTGCCGCGTTCTTCATCTTCACCGCCATCCTGACTGCCGTCATATATCCGATCCAGGCATCCTGGACCTGGGGCGGCGGCTTCCTCGCCAGCGATCTGGGCTTCAAGGATCTGGCCGGCAGCACGGTCGTTCACGTGACCGGCGGCATGGCGGCCCTGACCGGTGCACTGTTCGTCGGCGCGCGCAACGGACGGTTCGTCGACGGCAAGAAGGTGGCGCTCGGCCATTACTCGATGCCGCTGGCGACCATCGGTGCGCTGATCCTGTGGATGGGCTGGTATGGCTTCAACGCTGGCTCCTATCTCAGCTTCTCGTCGGATTCCGATGCGGCGAACGTGTCGCGGATCTTCCTCAACACGAATCTGGCGGCCGCCGGTGCGGTCATCGTCGGGGCGTTCCTGTCCTACCTGAACTCGGGTCGCTTCGATCTGGCGTTCATGCTGAACGGGGCGCTTGGCGGTCTGGTCGCGATCACGGCAGAGCCGCTTTACCCCGAGCCCTTCGCCGCCTTCTCGATCGGTCTGGTCGCGGGAATCATCATCGTCCTGTCCTCGCAGCTGATCGACTACTTCAAGATCGACGATGTCGTCGGGGCCATCCCGGTTCACCTCTTCTGCGGTATCTGGGGCACCCTTGTTGTTGCCTTCACGAACCCGGACGCGACCTTCCTGGGGCAGCTGTCGTCGTTGCTGATCGTCATCACCTATGTCGGGGTGGCCACCAGCGCCGTCTGGATGTTGCTGAAGGCGACGATCGGCCTGCGGGTGACGTCGGACGCGGAAAACCGCGGCGGCGACGAAACCGCCTTCGTCCTGGGCAGCTGACCTGTCGGTCGGCCCCCGGGCCACACACAACGGCCAAAGCAGGCGACCCCGTCCGCTTTGGCCGAGAGACCGGCCCCCGGGGCCACGTTTGGGTAAGATCATTGCGATGGACGCAATGGAGTATGGTACATGAAAACAATAATATACGGTATGGTCATGTCTCTGGGGCTCGTCGCGAATGGGGCCCTGGCGGAACAGATGATCAGCGTCGACGGGGTCGAATACACGCTGTCCTCGCTGATGGCCAATTGTCAGGAAAAGAACTCTGACCCGGCCGAGCAGATCGCCTGCTTCAACAACGTCTCGCAGCTGATCCAGGAACAATCGGTTGAGGAAGAGGCAGACGCCCTGTCGGTGCCCGAAGCGCTCGACGCCCTGCGGTCGCTGGCCCAGTATCAGGACGATGAAACGGGCCTCGCCATCGTCGGCGAGGGGTGCAGCATCCGCATCGTCTACTTCAACAACTACTTCCACATCAGCCGCCGCAACATCTCGAACATCGATCTGTTCAGCGCGGCCTTCGACGTTTCGAAATTGCAGCTTGACCGATCCGTCGGTGTGGCGGGGTCGCAGGCACCGCTGTCGAGAGGCCAGATGGAGGCCGGAGCGGCGGCGTCGGTCATCGGTGGCATGGCGCTCGACTCGGCGCAGAACGGGTTCGAGCCGAAATCAGCCCGCGAGACGATTGCCGATTTCGCGATCCACATCCTGGGTCAGCTGCCGAACCGTGCAGACGAGGCATTCGAGTTCGTGCTGGTTCATCCCAAGCGCAGCGACGCGGGCGCCGAGATCTGGGGCGCGTTCGAGAGCTTCGCCAAAGCCTGTCAGCGATAGGCGCCGCAACCTCGTGCAGAAAGGGCACCCGGTTCGGGTGCCCTTTTCATTTCGACGGGGACGTCAAAGCACCTATTTGCGGCGTCCCTTGCCCCGGCCGACGCGCTTTTTGCCCACGACGGTGATCCCGGCCATGGTGTTCATCGCCTCGGCCAACTGCTGCTTCATCCAGTTGCCGGCTCGCTTGGACGCCTCGCCATCCTCGCGGAAGGTCATGTTGGTGACCGTGTTCTTGTCGGCCTCCCGCTGGATGATGGGGCCCAGAACGGCCTCGCCCAGGGGGCTGACGCCACGGGCGACGGTCCGGCCGTTCCTGAGCTTGCGGCGTTGTTCGGGGGTCAGTTCCTCGATCTTGGCATCCTGGCTGACACCCTGCGGCGCGATCCAGGGCGTGCCGCCGATGGCGCCATGCGTCCCCTTGAAGGCCTTGTATTTGTAGTCGGTCCAGGCCGGATTGAACCGTGTGCCGGTCCGTCCGAACATCTCGCGCGAGCCTGCGGAATTGGCGCGGAACGCGTGATAGCAGAGCGAGACGTTCTTGGGGATGCTGTCGGAATGGCGGATGCCGGTCGCGCGGTCGACGGCATCAAAGAGCAGGAGGGCGTGAACCGGAATGCCTTTGAGGTCGAGGAAGTAGGCCGCTTCGATCACCGCCGCGCCGCCCCGGCTGTAGCCCGACAGGAAGATGCGCGCGCCACCTTCGCGGCCTGTCTTCTTCATGTCGGTCCAGAAGGCTTCGGCCTTCTTGACGACCGCCTGGGCCATGGCCGGCGTCTCGGAGCCCAGATCGGTCGGCCCCCGCATGTACCAGCCCGGTCCCTGCCAGGTCTTCCAGATGTTGCGCACGTGGCTGTTGGCGAAGTTCTTCTTGTAGGTCGCGTTGTCTTTTTCTCCGGTGCCGTCGACACCGTAGAAGAAATCAGTCTGGCTCATCTGAAATTCCTGAAAATAGGGTTGGTCCGGGGCCGCAATAAAAGCGCGGCCCCGGGGTCATTGTGCTGTCAGGCGTCCACTCCGTCAAATGTATACGCGATCGCGCCGTCCCGCAGGGTCAGGCCGACCTCGCGGAGTTTTTCGCCTGCGACCATCTTGCCGAGAATTTTGCGGCTAAGTTCGGGCAGGATGGAATTCGTGATGATGTTGTCGATCATCCGCCCGCCCGAATCCGGGTCGCGACATTCGGCGACCACATGGTCGATGAGTTCGTCGCTCCAGGTCAGCTTGGCACCGTGGGCCGCATCCAGTCGGCGGGCGACAGAGCCGAGCTTGAGCTTGGTGATGCCGGCCAGAACCTCGGGGCCGAGGGGCAGATAGGGGATCGTCACGATGCGGCCCAGAAGGGCGGGGGGGAAGACCTGAAGCAGGGCGGGTTTCATCGCCTCGGCCAGTTCCTCGACCTCCACCTCTTCGCGGCCCTGGTCGGTGGCATCCATGATGAGGTCGGTGCCGACGTTGGAGGTCAGCAGAATCAGGGTGTTCCGGAAGTCGATGAGACGGCCGTTGCCGTCTTCCATCCGGCCCTTGTCGAAGACCTGAAAGAACAGCTCGTGGACGTCGGGGTGGGCCTTTTCGATCTCGTCCAGAAGGACGACGGAATAGGGTTTGCGCCGCACCGCTTCGGTCAGGCGCCCGCCTTCGCCGTAGCCGACATAGCCCGGAGGCGCACCCTTGAGCAGGGAGACGGTATGCGCCTCCTGGAATTCGGACATGGCGATGGTGATGACGTTCTGTTCGCCGCCGTAAAGCTGCTCGGCCAGGGCCAGCGCGGTTTCCGTCTTGCCCACGCCGGATGGCCCGGCCAGCATGAAGACACCGATGGGTTTTTCGGGGTTGGAGAGACCCGCGCGGCTGGCCTCGATCCGCTTGGCGATGGCGCGCAGCCCGTGGTCCTGCCCGATGACGCGTTCGCGCAGATGGTCGGAGAGTTGCAGGATCGCCTGCAATTCGTCGGTGACCATGCGGCCTGCCGGGATGCCCGTCCAGTCGGAGATGACGGCGGCCACGGCCTGGGCGTCGACATGGGCATAGACCATGCGGTCGTCGGGGTCGCCTTCGGAGAGCTTGGCCATGTTGGCGGCGATCTCGGCCTGCGCCGTGTCGGCGTCTTCGCCCTGGGCCTGACGCAGTTCCAGAATGCGGTCCACGACGGATTTCTCGTGGGTATAGAGGTCTTGCAGCTTGGCGAGTTCCTCCTGCGCTTCGACCAGTTCGGCCTGGGCCTTGACCACCCGCTCCTCGTTCTCTTCGCCCAGGTCGCGTTGCGCTTCCTTGCTGGCGATCTCCAGGGTGAGGGAGGCGATCTGTTCGTGCAGGTCGGCGATGCGCGCCGGGGTCGCGGCCTGGCTGACGGCGACGCGGGCGCATGCGGTGTCGAGCAGGCTGACCGCCTTGTCGGGCAATTGGCGCGACGGGATATAGCGCGCCGACAGGTTCACGGCGGCGACGATGGCCTCGTCGCTGATGCGGACGGCGTGGTGTTCCTCCATCGCTTCGAGCGAGCCGCGCAGCATGTAGGCGCAGCGGGCGGTGTCGGGTTCGTCGACGGTGACGGGCTGGAACCGGCGGGTGAGGGCCGGGTCCTTTTCGAAATAGTTGCGGTATTCGGCCCAGGTGGTGGCCGCAATCGTCCGCAGGGTGCCGCGGGCGAGGGCGGGTTTCAGCAGGTTCGCCGCGTCGCCCGTACCCGCCGCACCGCCCGCGCCGATGAGGGTATGCGCCTCGTCGATGAACAGGATGATGGGCGTGGGCGAGGATTGCACCTCGTCGATGACGGAGCGCAGGCGCTGTTCGAACTCGCCCTTCATCGAGGCGCCGGCCTGCATCGCGCCGATGTCGAGCATGTGCAGGCGGATGCCCTTGAGCTTGGGCGGCACGTTCCCCGAGGCGAGGGCCTGGGCGAAGCCTTCGACGACGGCGGTCTTGCCCACCCCCGCCTCGCCGGTCAAGATCGGATTGTTCTGGCGACGGCGCAGCAGGACGTCGATGATCTGGCGGATTTCCTCGTCCCGGCCGACGATCTTGTCCATGCGTCCCGATTCCGCTTCGGCGGTCATGTCGGTGCTGAACCGGCCGAGCGCGGTGGTGCCCTTGGACGCCTCGCCCGTGCCGCCCGAACCGGCCGACGACAGGCCCGAGCCGTCCATGGGGCGCATGTCTTCTTCGTCGCTGTCGGCCCAGAGGGTGCGTGCGTCCGATGACAGGCGGTCGGGGGACAGGGTGTCGAAGACCTTGGAATAGCGGGTGAGCGACCGGCGCAGGTTCGGGTCGGCCAGCAGCGCGGTCAGGATGTGGCCCGTACGGATCTGCGCCTCGCCGAACAGAAGCGTCGCATAGGTCCAGGCGTGGTTCAGCGTGTCCGACAGCGCCTCGGAAATGCCCGGTGTCTCGGTCACGTTCTTGTCGAGCGCAGCCATGGCGCGGTCGAGATCCTTGAGCGCCGTGCCCCGGTCGAGGTCGAGCGCCGTAAGCGTGACCGAGATGTCGCTGTCCTTGTTGGCCAGCGCGTGGAACAGCAGGTGGCACAGGTCGACATTGCGGTTCCGCTCGCCCCTCGCCTGACGCATGGCCTGGAGGAAGGCGTCGTAGCCCAGGCGGTTCATCTTGCCGGCATAGGTCTCGATGCTGATGTCGGTCATGGCAAATTCCTTTCGGTCAAATCACGCGGCCTCGGGGTCGAGGCGATAGGTCGCGGCGCGCAGCAACTGATCGGCGGCGCGCGGTGTGTCTGTGGGCAGGGCGGCCATCCAGCCGAGCGTCGCGCCGCCGCCCAATTTGGCGGGGGCGACCTGTCCGGCCGGAAGCCAGAGGGCGATATCCACTTCGAACCGGCGGCCCAGATACCAGTGGACCAGATCGGCCAATTGCCCGTGGTCATCGCCGCCGGGCAGGAAACGAGTATATTTATCAAGGCTTTTCGCCTCGATATGGATGGTGATCTTGTCGCCGACGGTGCGGATGCGGTTGCCCAGGTGGGTGTCGCGCCCGAGTGCGCATCCCGATTGACCAAGGCGGGACAGGGCGTCGGGTTCGAAGATCAGCCAGGACGGCACGAATTCGTCGATCCGGATCGGCACGCCCAGATGGTGTTGCAGCATCTGGCGCAAACGCACAGGACTTTTGACGCGATGCGCGGCCAGCGGCATGAGCGGCATGCGGTTGGTGTCGCGGACGCGGTCGCGGTCGTGATAGGCCGGGCTGCCCACGCCGCCGAGCGCGCCGATCCAATCCTGGAACTTGTCGGCGTCGGGGCGGTCGAACTGACCGATGCGGCGGGCGTCGGAATGGGCGCGGAAGAACAGCTGGATGAAGCGGGTCGCGAAGATGTCGGTGAAACGCACGAAGGCGCGGTCGCCGGTGGCCACCCAACGGGCGACTTCCTCGGTGGTGGGCAGGGGCAGGGCGCCGAACGCGCCGTAGAAGCCCAGAAAGCGCACCCGCATCGACGGGCGGCGGGCCTTGGTGTCCGGCTCTGACAGGTCGGAGGACGGAAAGGACATCGTCGGGTCCTGACCCAGGTCCAGCAATTCGTCGCGCAGGCGTTCGTTCATGCCGATGCGAGGGCGGCCCCGCGCGGCCCGTTCGATGCGCCGCAGCTCGGCCAGATAACCGACGGGGGCCTTTTCGGTCACAGCAGCGGCCCCTGTCCGGTGCGCGGTGGCCAGGTCTTGATGTGACCCCGGTCCTTGGACACGACGACGCATTGGGTGAAGGTGTTCACGGCGGCATATTCCGCCAGGAACCGCTCGATGATCGCGGTCAGGACGATGACGCCGCCGGGATCGAAGGGCGTCTCGTCGATGGTCAGCGTCACCTCGAGGCCGCGGGCCGGGTGAAAACCGTCTTCCCCCTCGATGGTGCGGGTGATTGGCCGGGTCTTGACGTCGGTGATGGCCTGAAGGCGCGGCATCGTCACCGTGTCCGAGATGTTGGAAAAGATCGACAACAGCTCGCGCAGGGCGGCGGCGGCCTTGGCCGAGTCGCGCTGGCCGCCCAACCCATGATGGGACAGCGACAGATAGCTGATGAGCCGCCAGTAGTTCTGGCCCGAGTTGGCGCGGTGGCCCGCGTCCTGGTCCATGTCGACCAGCGGGCCGCGCGGCGGCGTTGGCCCCGCCACACAGGACAGCGACACGGTCTGATCCTCGCAGAGGTGGAAATCGTCCTTGCCCGACGCGATCGGCAGGTATTCGGCCAGATGGCGGTTGGAGCAGAGGGTCTTGATCTGGAGCCGCTGCGCACCCTCGACCTCGGGGGGTTCATAGACGGAGATATAGGTCTCCGTCCCGCGATAACGGGCACGCCCGGTGCCGAACCGGCGTTCCTTGGCGGTCAGGCGGCGGGGCTTGCGGCGGGTGGTGAAATAGAGCGTGGCCGAGGGCTCCTGCCCCTCGGGAGGAAGGGAATAGAGCGGGTGGACGCGGACCTTCTGCTGTTGCGCCGCGTAATGGGCATAGACGTCGGTGATCCGGTGGACCTCGTAGTGGGTCACGGGGCTGGCGTCGGGGGTGACGACGAATTCGTGCCGCTTGGCGTCGAGGCGGACCTGATTGCTGCCTTCCTCGAACAGGTTGATGGCGGGCACGGTGTGCAGGCGCAGATGCTCCAGCTCCAGCCGGGCAGCCAGAACCTGCGACGGGCGTTTGAATTCGATGACCAGCGTCACGCTGTCGTTCGGGATGCCCGCAAGATGCCGGTCGAGGTTGCAGAGCGTGAACCCCAGGATCTTGCGCGGGAAGGTGAAGGCCTCGCGCAGGAGGGCGAAACCTTCGAAAAGGTTGCCCTGCATCGGGAAGAGCGGTGCGCCGGGGTCGAACCCAACCTGACCGATGGCATCGGGCGGCAGGCGACGGAATGCGGCGTCCCCATGTGCATCGATCCAGCGCAGCGACACGCGGGCCACGTCGCAGAACATCTGCTCATAGAGCGGGGCGGCCTCGGCCATGGGAGCGGTGAAATGGATCGGCAGGGTCTTGATCGGCAGACCGCTGAGCGGCAGGCCACTGGCGGTTTCGCCCGCCGGACCCAGACGCGACAGGTCGATTTCAAGGCCCGCGCGGGTGTCGGGCGTCACATCCTGGCCCAGGGCGCCGACCGGGCCGGGGGTGGGATGATAGACCAGCCGCGTCAGGGCGAGGGGCCAGAGGGTCAACGGCTCGGACAGGCGGAACCGGCAGGTGACGCGCTGATCGGCCTCGACATAGCGCGCATCGAGGTAGTCGCCGACGTTGAACCGCAGACCGTCCACCAGGCCGGAATTGTCCCAGGGCGGATTGGCCTGTACCATCATGGCCGAGGGTGTGGGTTCGAGCGCTTCGGGGAAGATCTGGTCCAGCAGCTCCTCGGTGAAGGTCTTGAACTCGTCCTCCATCTTGAGATGCACGCGGGCGGCGAGGAAGGCCGTCCCCTCCAGCAGGCCCGCGACGGCGGGGTCCAGATTTTCGTGCAGCAGCCCGCCAAGGCGATCGGCGATCCCGGGGTAGTCGGCGGCGAATTCGGCGGCGCGTTCGCGCAACAGGGCCAATTCACGGTCATAGGCGCGGCGCAGGTCTTTCTTCACGTCTGGACCCGGAACTGGCTGAGGTGGAGTTTGCCCGCACCCAGATCGACCACCGCGTCGAAGTCGAGTGCGATATCGACGGGATCGTTCATAAGCTCCGCCGAGACATGCAGGCTGAGCCTTTGATCGGTGTCGTTGCCGCGCGACTCGATCTTCACATCGAGGGTGGAGGGGATGATACGCGGCTCATGATCCAGCAGGCTTTGGCGGATCGACTTTTCGACGTGGGGCGCCCCGATTTCATCCATGGTCAGGCCCGACAGATCCTGAAATCCATAGTTCAGGACCGACCGCGCGACATGCGGCGCGTCCTTGAGCGAGACGGCCGATTCAAGGCGCGTGGTGTTGAGCAACGTGTGCAGGTCGGCTTGAAGGTGGGCGCGAAGCATTTCCTCGCCGACGCCGTCGCGACGTTGGAGGGAGCGGGCGGTGATCTCCCGCGTGCCATCCTCGCTGCCCGGGGTGGCCTTGCGTCCGTCGCCGGCCCTGTGGGCGGCGCGAAACACGTTCATGATCGACACTTTCGCACGGTCGCCCGACCGCCAGTTGCGGCGGGCGCGTTCATCCGCAACGGGTGGGACGGTCAACTCGGGATCGGGCTCGCTCATGATGGCGCAGGGTCGCCAATGGGCCGCGCGGACGCAAGGGCAAGAGCGATGTGGCGCAAAGAAAAACATGGCAGTTGTCCGCCCGCGCGCGGCCTTCCTGCCGGAGCTGCGATCGATCCGGCACGATGGCAATCTGATTTTCTATCTGATCGGGGAGATCGGCCCGGTGGCCGTCGCTGTCCTATGCGGAGCGGATCGAGGGAGAATAGGTGTAACACGTTGGCCGAAAAAAGAAAAAGGCCGGTGCGCAATGCACCGGCCTTTTCCGATAGGATCGAAGGGGAGGCTTAGGCGCTCCACTCCTCGGCTGCGGCCAGGTCGTAGCCGGTCGAGCTTTCGGGGCCCGGGCGACCGGTCTTGTCCTGCAGGGTGTAGGTGATCTGGAACTTGCGGAAGTTCAGGGTCAGCGTTTCCTGGATACGGTCGAGACCGTCCTTGCTGCCGCCGGTGTTGTAGCTGGAGATCATGATGTTCTCCATCTTCATGCGGAAGTACTCGACGGGGCTGCCGCCGGCCTTGCGAACGATCAGCTCACCCGAATCGATGTGCTCGCCGGTGGTGGCGCGCTTGATCAGGTCGTTGGAGGCCAGATCGACGTACTTCGTGATCTGGATGTCGCGGGCGTCGACCTTGCCGCCGCCGCCGCCGCCGCCGACGTGAGTCGTGCCGGACTGGGTCAGACCCCAATCCCACTCGAGGACGTCAATCGTCTCGGCGTACTTGGAATCCTGGGCTTCGCCCTTGATGCCATTGGAAAGGATGAGGAAAATATCGACGGCCATCGGGCAATCTCCTTTGGGGTTTTTTCAGAGTTAAGAACTAGTCTTGGGTGGAACCAAGGCCGTCAACCGGCCTTGGGTAGTTTGGATACCAGGCTCATTCCGATGTCCATACCCTCAAGCTGGAAATGCGGTTTGAGGAAGAATTTGCCCATATAATATCCCGGATTGAGTTCGTCTTCAACGATTTCAACCGTGCCTCCGGCAAGGGGTTTCTGGGCCTTTTCCTTTTCACTGGCGGTTTCCGGGTTCGCAGCAATGTACTTGTTGAGCCAACCTTGCAGTTCACGCTCGATCTGGCTGCGGTCCGGGCTTTCGCCGATCTTGTCGCGGACCATGACCTTGAGGTAGTGGCTGAACCGCGATACGGCGAAAATATAGGGCAATCGTGACGACATGTTGTCCGACGCTGTTGCTTCGTCGTCAACATAGGTCTTCGGCTTGTACAGCGTCTGAGCCCCGATGAAGGCCGCCTTGTCGGTGTTCTGGCGGTGAATCAGGCCGATAAGGCCCGCCTTCGAAAGTTCCCCCTCGCGACGGTCGGTGATCGACACCTCGGTCGGGCATTTCATGTCCTTCGAACCGTCTCCGGTATCGAAAAGATGGGTCGGAAGGTTGCGCACCTCGCCGCCGGAATTCACGCCACGGATCTTGACGGTCCAGCCATGTTCCTTGTGGGCGCGGTTGATGTTCGCGGCCAGCGCATGGGCGGCGTTCATCCAGGCGTATTTCGTGGCGTCGTGGCCGTCGACCTCCTCTTCGAACTCGAATTCCTCGACCACGGAGTTGGAATTCTGGCCATACGGCTCCCGCGAGAGGACTCGGGGCAGGGTCAGGGCCAGGAAGCGGGCGTTTTCCGATTCGCGCAGCGAGTTCCACTGGGCGTATTCCGGTGTCTCGAAGATTTCCGACAGATCCGGAGGCGTCCCGATCTCGCTGAATTCGTCGAGGCCCAGAAGGGTGGGCGACGCCGCCGAGATGAAGGGCGCGAGGCTCGCTTCGGCGATTTTGCCGAGCGAGTTCAGAAGGCTGACATCGGGGCTGGACTGATCGAAATAATAGTCGCCGATCAGCGCGCCGAAGGGACGGCCACCCAGGGTGCCGAGATTCTGTTCATAGACGCGGTCATGCAGCGGGGACTTGTCCCATTTGGCGCCGGGATAGCGCCGCATCATGGCCTGAAGCTCTTTCTTGGAGACGTTCATCACCTTGACCCGCAGGGACGCATCGGTCTCGGCGTTGTCGAGGGTGAACTTGAGGCCGCGCCAGCTGCTTTCGAGCTTCTGGAACTCCTCGTTGTGCATGATCTCGTTGACCTGCGCGCTGAGCTTCTGGTCGATCTTGGCCAGCATCGCGTCGATCGTGTCGATCACGTCCTCGGCAATCAGGTTCTGGTCGCCAAGCGCCTCGCGGACCAGGGCGACGACGGCGTTGTCGACTTCCTTGGCGGCGACATCGGTGCGCGGCTTGATGGTCTGTTTCAGGATGTCGGAAAACTCCGACAGCTCATCCAATCCCTGCGGGGCGGCTGCGCCCTGATTCTGGAGCTCTTCTGCCATTGCTCTCTCTCCTGTCGACGCGCTCAGGCGTCGTTATCCTTGTCGTCGTCCGTATCGGGCGCACGTTCGGCCAGGGCGGCCATCAGCGCCGGGTCGGCCAGAAGCCGTTTGACGTGCTCCTGCGCCTTGGGCTTGGACGACATGTAACGCTGAAGGTTCGCCAACTGCTGACGCGCCTCGAGAAGCTTTTTGAGCGCCGGAACCTGCGCCGCGATCGCCGCCGGCTCGAAATCGTCCATGCTGTTGAAGTGAAGCGAGACGCCCATCTTGGTCCCGCTGTCGGGATCGAGGCGGTTGTTGACGTTCATGCTGACGCCCGGCTGGATCGATTCCACGAAGTCGTCGAGGGTGTCCTTGGTCACGTCGGAGAACTCACGCTCTTCCACGGCGGGCTTTTCGACCAGGCTGGCATTGCCGCTCAGGTCGGACAGCACGCCCATCACGAACGGCAGTTCCACCATCTTGGTGCTGTCGTACGGATCCTGATAGCTGATCTGGACGCGTGGCGGGCGGTTGCGCTTGATAAAGTCGGTGCCCTTGTCGGCCGCCATAACATCTCTCCGGTTCAAAATATCCCTGCGGCAGTGAACCCGCTGGCTGACCACAAGTCAATGCAGGCAAACCCGTCCTCGCCACTCGTCTGACAAAAGACTGTGTCAGTTTTGCTGCGGCGGTATCAGTTCGGCGATCAACGCATGGAAATCCTTGCCGATTGTTGCGCGCGCCCGCGCCAGAAGCAGGGGTACCGGGCTGCTGCGTTCGCGCAGGGCATAATGCGCCTCGACGGCGGCCAGAACGTTGGTGACATCGGCCGCGGTGGCGAGCTGCGGGATAGCCGGCGCTTCGTCCTGTGCCACAGCACCGTCATCGGGCGGCAGGCTGTTGTCATCGGACAGCGCCATGAGACGGTCGGAAGCCAGCTGAAACCCCGTGGTGCCGAGCGAGACCGTCGCGCGGTTCGCGTCCTCGGGCATCAGCGTATAGAGCGCGTCCATCAGGGGCCGCCCCACCAGAAGCCGCGCCTGCGTCACCAGCAAGAGGGCGGCGGATGACGGTTCGTGGCTGCGGAAATACCGCTCGCAGGCCTCCAGCATGAGGCGCGCGCCATTGGGCCCGGTCGGCGGTTGAACCGCAAGGTTCGAGGTGATGGCGGCCTGGGGTGACGAGGTCGGGGAGCCGGATGTGTCGCTGCGGGAGTCGTCGTCCTCGTCCGTCTCGGCCGCGTCCAGAACCGGGGCGGGCGCGAGGCCGGGCGCGGCCGAACCCAGAAGGCCGCGCATGGCGGTCAGCGTGTCGATGAAGGTCGACAGGTCGGGTGCACGGGGCACCTTGCGCAGGGTCGACGCCGCCAGAAGCATCCGGTCGAGCGCGCGGGCATTCGCCTCGACCACGGTGCGGTTGGCGGGGCGGGCCAGTTCCTCGGCCATGAGCGAGGCGTCGAGGTCGGTCTCGTGATTGCGCGCCTGTGCCTCGCCGGTGGCCACGCGGATGCGGCGCAGGCTGACTTCCTGGGCACCGGCGAGGTTGAGGTGCAGCAGCGGCTGGATCACGGTCACTTCGTCGGTCAGATCGGCCAGGACGCCGCGCCGGTCTGCGGCGTCGACGGGGTGGACCGCATCGGGCAGCGCCTCCAGCAGGGCGGCGGCGGCGGCCAGCGCCTCGGAGGCGGGAACGGCGCGACCGGCCAGCAATTCCCACCGGACCATCAGGATCAGGATGCGGATGTCGCGGCTGCGGGTCAGCAGGCCGTCGGCCTTTTCCTTCTCGGCCTTGATGTCGACCGAACGGGTGTCGAACGTGCGGTCGAGGCTCTCCTGATCCTCGCTGACACGGGTGCCCCGGATCAGATAGCGTTCGGGCAGGCGACCGATTGACTCATAATACCAATCGACGAAACCATCGTCGTCGGTCGCCTCCAGATCGGGGCCGCAGGGGCCGTCCGGCCCGTCCAGGGGCGTGGCGGCCCAATCGTATCCCTTAGGCATCCGCCTCTCCCTCGTGGTCTGTCCTGCGCACAGTTCCCGCGACGGGGCGGCGCGTCAAGCGTGCCCGGCCCCGCGTCAGAACTTGACGTTGCTCGCCTCGCCGTAGGCCTTGGCGAAGGCTTTCATGAACGCGTCGAGCATGCCGTTGTCGCCCGCCGCACTCTTCTTGTCCCAGGCCGCCACGAAGGCCGCCCACCGACCCTTGTCGCGGCCCATGATGCCGGCCTTTGTTTCGGCCTCGATCTCCTCGGGGGACAGACCCTCGAGCATCTCGCGCAGTGCCGGCTGAAGGGCGGCGAACACGGCGGCCTGATGGCTGCGCACATCGGACATCGCACTGGCCATGCCTTCGGCGCCGAACTGGAAGCCCTGCTTGCGCGCGACGAAGAGCGTCTCGAGGGCCTGCGTCGTGTCGGGCATGAACTTGAGCGGGTTGTTCCCCTCGGCCGACCGCATGGTCCGCGCGCCGCCGCCGGTGAATTCCTTGACCCGCGAGCGGTCGCGCAGCATCGCCATGATCTCGGTCGCGGTGACGCGCAGGGCGGCCCCGGCCTCTGCCATCAGCTTGACCGCGTCCTCGTCGGACAGGGTTTTGGGATCGAGGCCCGCGCCCTGGCAGAACGCCGCAACCAGATCGGCGGCCTGCGGGCCGGCCGGCGCGACCGGAGCGACGGGGGGCGGGGGTGCCGCCTGCGGCATCTGGGGCGGCGCCGGAGCCTGCATGGGGGGCTGCATGGGGGGGGGGACCGGTGCGGGCATCGGCACCTGTGACGGCGCGGGCGCGGGCTGGCCGGGGGCTTGCGATTGCAGGTGCGGCGGCATCAGCGGCGGGGCGGCCACCGGGCGCGGAGCCAGCGGAGCCATCTGCGGCGGAACCTGCAACGACGACCGTGGCGGGCCAGGGACGAAATCGGACGCGACATCGTCGAGGTGACGCGGCGGCGGCGCCGGAATGGGGTTCACCGGCTCCAGCGGGCCGCCGACCGAAGCCCAGGGATCGTCCAGATCCGGGGCGGGCGCATACTGCCCCTGTGGCGTGGCACCGCTTGCGCCGGGCACGTTGCTGCCTGACTGGACCACGACGATATAGCCGCCGACCGTGAAGCGCATTCCGGCGGCCAGCCTGACGGGTGCCTGCATCCGGTGGCGTTCCCCCTCGAGGAAGGTGCCATTGGTCGAAACATCGCGCAGCCAGTAGTTCGCCCCGTCGAAGGTCACCTCGAAATGGTGCCCCGAGACATGCCGCTGCGGATCGGGCAGGACCCAGTCCATCGACGCCGCACGCCCGGCCTGGCAGCCGCGCCCCTCGAGCGCGAACCAGGTCGGCCCGCCCGTCTCCAGGCGGTCGTAATTGTCGATCTTGAGGGTCAGGCTCATGGCGCGAAGAGATGGGTCCGATGGACGGAAATGAAAAGGCCGCCTGGGGAAAAACTTTGTCTCCCCGAGCGTTTGGAGGGGGTCAATTCTCGCGCAGGAGGGAGGCGGCGAGGGCGATCATCCGGGCCAGATGAACCGACCGGCTGCGCGTGTCGAGACCGGCGAGACAGGACAGGACCGCCGAATTGATGGCGCCCGGGGCCCGGTGGCGCGCGACGGGGGCGGTGTCATTGGGCGCAACCGACCCGCCCGACCAGCCGACGGCGAGGCCCAGAAGGACCGCCGGGCTGCGCCGGGGCGCAAAGAGCGAGGATTGCATGGTGCGCCAGCGGTTGGCGTCGCTCGGGTGTTGGGTCCAGATGGCGACCGCCTCGAGGATGGCACGGTCCATGGGGTCCAGCTTCTCGGGCAGGGCGCGCAGGCATTCGTAGCCCCACCATACGGCCATGTTGGGTTGCAACGCGAAGGCGGCGAAGGTCACCGCCTCTTCCGGGGTGGTGGAGCCGCGCAGGCGGACCAGATAGGCTTCGGTGTCTTCATCGGGGGTCGGTGCGCGGCGCACGACCTGGGCGATCTGGGGGATCGCCTCGAACAGGGCATAGGGCGTGGCCTGCCGCAGGATCTGCTGCGGCGGGCGCGTGGCCTCTTCGGCGGCCTCGCCCGTGTCGGGGGCCGGGACCACCTCGGCGTCCGGGCCCTCGGGCGGCGGGGACTCCTCCATGCCGACCACGGCGTCCCGTTCTTCTGTGAAACCGCCCGTCAAGGTCAGGGCTTGATCAGGTGCATGGGCGACCCTTCGACGATCACCCCGCCATGGTTCGTCTTGCAACCCAGATAGGCCACGGGCTTGCCGTCGTCGGTGCCCATGGAACTGCCTTCGATGATGATCGCGCCGCACATCGTCTTGTCGCCGACGCGGGCGATCGGGCGTCCGTCCACAAGGGCGGTGCCGCCCGAGACGATCATGTTCGGGCCATGGGCGGGGCACATATGCTTGTCACCGAGACGTGCAATTGGAAGCATCGGTCAACTCCTTTTCGTTCAATGGCCATAGCCTGACAGAGGGGCGGGTTTGAGGCAAGACATCTGGCTGGATCCGGACGCGATCAGGTCGCGATGTCCGGCCAGGCCGCGTCCCCCCGTGCCCCCGCTTTTGCCGGTGCGAGGAACAGGTCGAGGGCGTCGGCCCTAGCCGAGATTTTGGCGGTCAGCGTCGCCGCCTTCCCCGACGGCGCTGTGTTCGCATGGATCGGCAAGAGCTTGGAGATTTGGCGCGAAAGACTGCAGAGAGGTCACGGATCAGGAGGTTTGGCACGCCAGGCCGTGTCAAACCGATAGGCCTGGCGGCGCAACAATTTTACGAAATCGCAAAAGCGGGCATCGTACCGTCGCGTCCGTGCCGCCGACAACGACGGGCAAGACGGGTTACTCCTCGCCCTTCTGCTTGACGCATTCCTCCACCAGCGGAAGGCCCGCGTTGGCGGCCCCTTGCAGGGTCGGCACCTGGGCACCGCCGCCGCCGCCCATGCTGACCTGACCCTTGAGCCGGATCTGCGCCGCCTCGAGTGTGATGCCGGAGGCGTCGATGGTGATCTTTCCGCCCGGACCCTTGATGACGAACTTGTCGAAGGCCATCAGCGTGTGGGTCTTGGTGTTGTTGGTGATCGACTGGTTCACGTTCAGGACATAGCGGCCCTTGACCGTCTCTTCCCGGTTGCGACCGGTCTGGACCAGATGGTCGGCATAGATGTCCTGCTTGTGGATGTTGCCAACGACATGGACGTGGTCCTTGCCATAGCGTTCCTGCTGGTTCTGTCCGACCTGATAGATCACGTCGCGCGCGACGGTGTGGCGGGCGTCCTGGCCGATGGATTCGGTGTGGTCGCGCCCGATGCTGATCATCTTGTCGCGGCCGACCGATTCCGACTGGTCGCGGCCGATGGTCTTGTTTCGGTCATTCAGGATGTCGATCTGCTGATCCTTCTGGCCGTGCATGTAGATCAGCTCGCGGTCCTTCTCGTCCTCGAAGGTCAGCTCGTTGAAGCCGCTGCCCTGATGGGTGTCGGTCTTGAACACGGATTTCGTCTTGGCGGCCGGCAGCGGATAGGGCGGATCGTTGGCGCCATTGTAGACGCAGCCCGTGACGAGCGGCTTGTCGGGGTCGCCGTCGAGGAATTCGACCACGACTTCCATGCCGATGCGCGGGATGACCATGCCGCCCCACCCTTTGGAGGCCCAGTTCTGGCTGACGCGGCAGCGCATGGAAATGGCCTTGTCCAGGTCCCAGTGGAAATGCACCAGGATGCGCCCGTATTCGTCACAGTCGATCTCGCCTTCGCCCACGACCGTCGCGGTCTGCGGACCCTTCATCACGGGGGACGGGGTCTTGCGGTCGGGCACCATGGGTGCGCTGACGGGGCTGAGGACGTAGGTCCCGGAATAGGCGTATTCGTCCGCATCGTCGGTGGAGGTGCCGTAACCTTCGCTCAGATAACTGTGGCGCGCGACGAGGCAGAGCATCCGGGGATCGGTCAGCCCGGGTGCGGGTTCGCCGGTCAGCTCGACGATCATGCCGGCCTTGAGCGCGGTGCAGTCGCCTTCTGCGCGGAACCGCCGGTCATGGCCCCGCTCTTCGTCGACCCGGCGGCGGACGGTGCCGCGCCCCTCGCCCTGGGCCAGGTAGTCGCCGGGGTAGTCAAAACTTTCGATCTCGCCCTGCGCATAGGCAGCGTCGCCGGTCCGGTCGACCTCCATCGCGGCATGCGGCATCTTGAAGTTGTAGTCGGTCAGGCGGATGGCGCCGGTCGTCAGATTGCGTTCGGGGTGAAGGGCCCAGAAATGCTCCTCGTCGGCGAAGTGGTGGCCATCGACACCGACGAACACGCGGGAGCCGCCGGGGATCGCGTCATGCGACTCCGCATCGTCGGTCAACACCATCGTGTGCACACCCGAGGCGTGGACGAAGTGATAGCTGATGCCAAAACGTTCCATGATCCGGGTGGCGAAGGCCATGTCGCTTTCGCCGTATTGGACCGTGTATTCCAGGATCGGATAATCCTGGGTCAGCTTCATCTCCAGGTGCGGATTGCCCAGACCGGCATAGGGCGACAGCAGTTCCGTGAGGATCTGCGGGGCCGACATCGTGTGGAAGATGCGCTGATTGCGCCGCCGTCCGGCCAGCCAGAACCAGGGCCGCAGCAACAGATCATAGCGGTTGCCCTGTTCGTCCGTGCCGGCCCATTTGACCTGGGTCACAATCCCGTCGAAGAACCTCTCGCCGTGATTCTTGGTCTTCAGTTCGACCGTCGCATGGGTGCCGACAATCGAATCGAAGTCGATGTCGATGCCGGTGGCCAAAGCCTCCACGCGGTATTCGAACAATCCGTTCATTTTGTCTTCGCCGGTAAAACGCCTCAGGACGAGGGCATCCTGGCCGAGCGCTGTTTCAAGGCGGCCGATCCGCGAGCCTTGCCGAAATTGCTTGTTCATGGGGAAACTCCCGTAAAATAGCGACGGTTTTGACATAATAGTTGTCGCACCCCCGATGGTGTGAAGATACGCGGTTTGGCAGGTGACGCAACCGGTGCATTCGAAACCATTGTCCACAGGGGCGCGACGGATGGTGCTGCGGCGCAACAAGTCGCACGTGCTGGATGATCTTTCATTGCAGCAAAGGCTCCGGAGCGTCACTTTGCAGCAAAACCTCTGCGATTTCAGGTGGACAGATATGATGATTCCCGGCCTTCGGTGCTCGACTGCAATTGTGACGCTTCCGCTGCTGGCGGCGCTGGCCATGCCCGTCGGGGCACAGACCCTGACATTCTGGGATATCGATGACGGGACAGCCGGCGTTCAGGGCGGGACCGGCACCTGGACGGATACCGGACAGAATTTCCTGACCGTCGGTCCGCCGGGCCCGCCCGAGTCGAACGACGCCTTCGTCAACGGTGAAGGTGTGAGCTTTGGCGGGACGGCCGGTACGGTGACGATTGCGGCTGGAACTTCCCCCGGCGTCAGCGAACTGCGCTTCACGGTCGACGGCTATGTTCTGACCGGAGATGAGATCCGCAGCCAGCCGCCTGTGATCCCCGGGGGCGGGGCTGTCATCGGCCTCGAGGGGAGTGCCACGATCGAGAGCGATCTCGACGGCAGTTTCTCGGTAGAGACGCCGGATGGGCCGGGCTCGGGCCACACCCTGTTCCTGACCGGGACGAATGCCGGACTCGACGAACTCTCCGTCGGGGCGGATGTCACCGTGGACGCGGTCGATATCGGCGGCAGGACAAACGTCGCAGCAGACGGCACGTTCCTCTATCGCGGCACGGTTGGTTCCACGCTTCCGGGTCCTTCGGATGATGTGATCGTCAGCAGCGGGACCGTTCGGGCCGAAGATGCCGGCGCGGTGGTGGACGGTGACGTGGTTCTCAACGGCGGCGAGGCCTTCCTGCAGGGTCAGGTCGTTGACGACATCGATGTGAACGCGGGCGCTATCTTGACGGTCGAGGCCGGAAATGCGCTTGAGGTCGGCGATGAAGTGACGGTGGACGACGCAGGCAGCAGCCTTTTGGTGCGCGGCGATCTGACTGCCCTGGGGGCCGGTCCCCTGAGCATCGAGGCCGGGGCCGATACGACGGTTCAGGTTTTCAACGGTGCGACGGTCGAGGCGGACATCACAACGGGCGGCGCCCTGATCCTCGAGGGCGCGGCCGACGGTCTTGCGGATGTCACGGGTGACGTCGAGACGACTGGCGGATCGGCTGACATCCAGGGTGATATCGAAGGTGACCTGACGCTTGGTGCGGGCACGACCGTGACCCAGACCGGCGTTCTTGCCGTATCGGGCGACCTGACGAACGGGGCCGATGTCGTCACGACGGCAGACGTCAGCGCGGACTCGGTGACCAATACCGGAAGCCTCGATATCGATGCGGGCGTCCTGACGATCAACGGGACGGATCCGCTGGACAACCAGGGCGTCCTCACCGTCGGCACACAGGTTGTCGGCGGCGTTCTCAATACCGGGACCGCAACGATCGAGGACGGTGGCGATGTCGACAACGACTTCGTCAACAGCGGTGCCGGCGCGATCGGCACGATCCTGGGCAACGTCGACGGCGATGTGCGCAACGAAGACGGCGGCACGCTGACCTTCGGCAGCCTCACCGACGACGGCGCGACGGTCGGCGGTAGTTTCACCAACCTCGGCACCGCCGAATTCCTCACCGCTGCCGGAGGCCTGACGGTCGTGACCGG
>NZ_FORA01000009.1 GCF_900113875.1 Jannaschia pohangensis
ACGCCCGAAAACCCGCTGACGGCGGCGTTGAGGCCGATGACATGCGGCACGGGGCGGAGTTCGGCCAGGCGCAGCGCGATGGCCCCGCCGGCGGAATGGCCGATCAGGGCGGCGGGGTCCCAACCCTGGTCGTCCATCAGGCGGGCGATATCCTCGGCCATGGGGTCGAGACCGCAGCGGCCCGGTGCGCCCATCCGGGTAAAGCCCTGACCGGGCAGATCAAAGGCCACGACGCGGTGATCGCGGGCCAGACGGGGCATCAGGTGCCGCCAGCTCTGTGTCGCGCCACCCGCCCCGTGGAGCAGGATCAGGAGCGGGCCCGCGCCCGTCTCGGTCACGTGCCAGCGGTGCGGGGTGCAATCGACGATGCGGGAATGCTCGGCCAGCGGCCAGTCGGAGGACGTGCCGGGCCAGCGCATCGGGTCAGTCGCCCATTGCGGCGCTGATGGCCCCCGAAAGGCTGCGCGCGTCGGCGCGGGGCAGGGGCAGATAGGCACCGCCAAGCGTCTGGGCCATTTGGCGCAGGCTGTCTTCGGGGCGACGGCCGGTGTCGATCACGATGGCGTCGAGCCGGTCGGCGGCCAGAAGGCGGGTCAGGCGGGTCACATCCTCGGCCGCCTGCGCGCGATTGGCGGTGCCGTCCAGCGCGATGTTGCTGCGCCCGTCGGTGAGCAGGACGAGGGTCGGGGTCAGGCCCTTGCGGCGGGCGGCCCGTGCCATGGCCTGGGCCTCGACCAAGCCCGAGGCGAGAGGGGTCGCGCCGCCGCCGGGCAGATCGGCCAGTCGGCGCTTCGTCTGGACCAGCGAGCGGGTGGGCGGCAGCAGCAGATCTGCCTCGCGCCCCCGGAAGGCGATCAGGGCGACGTGGTCGCGGCGGGCATAGGCCTCGGCCAGCAGGAGTTCGACCGCGCCCTTTGCCTCGGCCAGACGCGCGATTGCGGCGGAGCCTGAGGCATCGACAGCAAAGATCAGCAGGCGGTCGGAGGTCTGCTCGTAGCGTTTGTGGCGCAGGTCGGAGGTCAGGATGATCGGACCCGTGCGCTCGGGAAATTGGCGCTTGCGCAGCGTCTGCCATGGGGCGGCGGCGCGCAGGCTGGCGATGAGGTCGATGCGGGCCCCGGCGCCGCCGCGCGCACCCCGGGCGGGCAGGGGGCGACCGCGCCGGTTGCCCTGACGTTTCGCGCCCGAGCCACTGCCGGAGCCGCTGCGCGTCTGGCCCGCGTTCAGGCGCGCCAGAAGGTCGGGGGGCAGAGCGGCGCGGATCGCCTCGATGAGCATGTCGTCGGGCAGGGCGTCGGCCTGTTCGGTGTCGCCCCGGTCGGGCTGGTCGTACTGGTCGTCGGATTGCGGTTCCGGCGTAGGGTCGTCTTCGGGCGGGGCGGGCAGGCGGGTGGCCCGGTGGGCAAGGACGAGTTGCACGGCCGTCGTGATGTCGTCCTCGGTCGGGCTGTCGTGGCCCATAACGGCGGTGAGGCCGCGAAGGGCGCGCAGGGCCAGAAGGGGCGCGCGCAAGCCGTCGATGCCGAAGGCTTCGGCCAGGGCGACGATGCGGGGGGCGGTGTCGTCGGGGACTCTCGGGTCTGATTGCGTCTCTGACACGGGGGTTTCGGGGGTCGGCAGGTCGGCCATGGCAAGGCCGCCCAGGTCGATGTGAAAGGCGCAGCGGTCGGTGAGGTCGGCGGGCAGCGCCTCGTCCTCCTTGCCCTCGTCACAGGCGATGAGGGGGCCGTGACCGGCGTCCAGATGCGCGGCGAGGCGCTTGGCGACGAAGGGCTGCGCCCGCTCGCCCATGGGCAGGATCAGGGGGCCACCCCAGGCCAGCAGGCCGCGCGTCATCACCGGCGCGCCGGCGGCCAGCGTGGCCTGAACGTCGAGGCCGCCGTCGAGGTCTTCGGGGCCGACGGTCACGGGCACCTTGCGCAGGGGGCCGAGCGTGGCGCGACAGAGATCGAGGGCCGCGCTTTGGGCGGGGCCAACGCGCCCGCGCAGGACCAGACCGCCCAGACCCGGATCGGCGCGCAGAAGGCGCAGGGCCAGCGTCAGGCGCGCCCAGGTGTCGAGGGCGGGCGCGTCGGTCACGCCCCGAGCACCTCGGCCACCGTGCGGGCGACACGGGTGCCGGACCCGGCCTCGTCCAGCGGATCGCGGCGCAGGCGGTGGCGCAGGGCAAGGGTGGCGACGGCGCGGATATGGGTGCGGCCCACGGCGGTGTCATCGCGGAAGGCGGCAAAGGCGCGGGCGGCGCGCAGCAGGATGAGTTCGCCGCGCAGACCGTCGGACCCGAGGCGCAGGCAGAGGCCCGCGATATCCTCCAGCGCGCTGTCGGGGGTGGTAACCTGTTTCAGGGCCTGACGGGCGGTCACGATGCGGTCGCGCAGGGCGGCATCCTCGGCTTGCCAGCGGAGCATGAAGGCGCTGTGGTCGCGCTCATAGGCGTCGCGGCGGCGGATGACCTCCACGCGTTCCGAAACCTCCTTCGGGGAGGTGACGTCGACCGAGAGGCCGAAGCGGTCGAGGAGTTGGGGGCGCAGTTCGCCCTCCTCCGGGTTGCCGGAACCAACGAGGACGAAGCGCGCGGCGTGGCGGATCGACAGACCTTCGCGCTCCACCACGTTTTCGCCCGACTGGGCCACATCGAGCAGCAGGTCGACGATGTGATCCTCGAGCAGGTTGACCTCGTCGATATAGAGATAGCCACGGTTCGCCTTGGCCAGAAGACCCGGTT
This sequence comes from Jannaschia pohangensis, assembly GCF_900113875.1. Lineage (GTDB taxonomy): Bacteria > Pseudomonadota > Alphaproteobacteria > Rhodobacterales > Rhodobacteraceae > Jannaschia > Jannaschia pohangensis. Next base: position 2,726 of record NZ_FORA01000009.1, read on the forward strand.
GAAACGCCTTTTCCCCCAGTGTCAGAGCCTTTTCGATGTCGAGCGCGCCGGTCACCCGATCTTCGGACGCGCCAAGCGGCAGGTCGACGACGGGGGTCGGGATGTCGTGCGAGACGTCGGGCAGGTCACCGGCCCAATCGGGGCAATCGGCGCGCTGTGCGGCGTTCACCGGACAGTCGCGGATCGCGGTGATGGGCGGCAGAAGGGCGGCCAGCGCGCGCACGGCGGTGGACTTGCCCGTGCCCCGGTCGCCGAAAACCAGGACGCCGCCGATGCTGGGGTCGATGGCGGTCAGGATCATCGCGGTCTTCATGTCCTCCTGCCCGACGATGGCCGAGAAGGGGAAGGGGTGGCGGGTGGTCATGCGGTGTCCTTTCGCAGGGGCGACGCGCCGCCCCAGGTGCCGGTGTCGTCGAGAAGGGCGAAACGGGCATAGAGTTCTTCCTGAAACCAGCCTTCGTCCCGGACGGCGCGGATCGCGTCGCCATGGGGCCCGGAGCGGGCGAAGGCCGCCATGCGGGCGGCGTCGGGCCAGATCGAGAAGGTGACCTGATGCAACCAAGGAACCTCGCCGATGCCGATCTTGAACATGACGTTCGGATCGCGCCCGATAACGCGGCTGATGTCGGGGACTCGGCTCCAGAAGCGGCGCATCAGCCCCGGTTTGACCGTGGCGCGGGTGAGGGCGGCGAGGGGGCCCGAGGTGTCCTGGGTGTCGGAGACGGCAAAGGGTGCCACGCCCGACCAGGCGCCGCGCACCGATTGCGGCGACAAAAACACCGTCCAGGATTCGGCGGCGCGGACGCGGTAGCGGCGAAACACCGCAGCCTGATCCAGCCGCGCGCGGGCCGTGGCAAGGTCGGGCCAGGTCGAGATGATCGCATAGACCGCCGTATTGGGGCGGGGGGTAAAGCCTTCGCCCGTGCCCGAGCCGCAGAGTTTCCAGAAGCCGATGTCGGGAACGCGGGCCATCGCGGGACGCGCCAGACCCATCATGGCAAAGGCCCAGAGACGCGCGGCCACGGGGCCGAACCTGTAAAAGGTGATGCTGACGACTTGAGTCATTCCGGCGAGTCCCCGACTGTCAACCTAGCCTGACATAACTTGGCCAGCCATGGAAGCGTATGGGCAGAAAAGATTGTAAACCAAACTGGACAGTCCTACAGTTTGCAACATGACCAACCGCATCCCACACCCCGCCACCGCGCCCGACGACGGCCATGCAATCGTCATTGGTGCGGGGCTTGGGGGCCTCGCCTCGGCCATGCGGCTTGGGGCCAAGGGGTATCGCGTCACCGTTCTGGACCGGCTGGACCGGGCGGGCGGGCGCGGATCGTCGATCAGCCAGGACGGCCACCGATTCGATCTGGGTCCGACCATCGTCACCGCACCGCAGGTCTTCGAAGAGCTGTGGGCCGCCTGCGGGCGCGATTTCCGCCGCGATGTCGACCTGCGCCCCGTCGATCCGTTCTATGAGGTCCGCTGGCCCGATGGCACGCGGTTCCGCGCCACGGGGGACGACGCGAAGATGATGGAGGAGGTGGCCCGCATCTCTCCGGGGGATGTGCGCGGCTACATGAGATTCCTGAAGGATGCGCAGGCGCGCTATGTCGTCGGGTACGAGGGCATGGTGGCGAAACCGATGCACCGCCTGTGGGAGACGATCAAGGTCCTGCCCCGGTTCGCGATGCTGCGCGCCGACCGCTCGATCTATGGCCATGCCGCCGCGCGGGTGCGGGACGAAAAGCTGCGCATGGCGCTGTCGTTTCATCCGCTCTTCATCGGGGGCGACCCGATGCATGTGACGTCGATGTATGCGCTGGTCGCGCATCTGGAGAAGACCTTCGGCGTGCATTACGCCATGGGCGGGGTGCAGGCGATTGCCGACGCCATGGCCGACGTGGTGCGCGATCAGGGCGGAATCATCCGCCAGGGTGTCGAGGTCGATGAGATCCTGATCAAGGGGAATGCCGCGCGCGGTGTCCGCCTGACCGACGGTCAGGAGATGGCCGCGCCGCTGATCGTGTCGAACGCCGATGCCGGGCACACCTATGACCGCCTGCTGCGCAATCACAAACGCCGCCGCTGGACCCGTCGCAAGCTGGCGGCGAAACGGTGGTCCATGGGTCTCTATGTCTGGTATTTCGGCACCAGGGGCACGCGCGGCGATTGGGCGGACCTGGGGCATCACACGATCCTGAACGGGCCGCGCTATACCGGGCTGCTGCGCGACATCTTCCTGCGCGGCAAGCTGTCGGATGATTTCAGTCTTTATATCCACCGCCCCTCGGTCACCGATCCGACGGTTGCGCCCAAGGGCGACGACACCTTCTATGTGCTGTCGCCGGTGCCGCATCTGGGGTGGGACGATCCCGTCGATTGGGAGGCCGAGGCGCCGAAGTATCGCGACAAGATCGCCGCCGTTCTGGAAACCGTCATGCCGGGGTTCCGCGACAAGATCAGCACGCAAACCGAGTTCACCCCCGCCACCTTCCGCGACCGATATCTGTCGCCCCATGGCTGCGGGTTCTCGATCGAGCCGCGCATCCTGCAAAGCGCCTGGTTCCGGCCCCATAACGTCAGCGAAGAGGCGAAGGGCCTGTTCCTCGTTGGGGCGGGCACGCATCCCGGCGCGGGCCTGCCCGGTGTCGTGTCGAGTGCGACCGTCATCGACAAGATGATCCCCGATTGCCCCGTGGCCCGCAGCGCGGACACCACGCCGACCCGATTGGCCGCCGAATGACTTCGGCCGCCGACCTTGCCCATTGCCGCGAGGCGATCCGGACCGGGTCGCGGTCGTTCCATGCGGCGTCCAAGCTGCTGCCCGCGCGCGTGCGGGATCCGGCGCTGGCGCTCTATGCCTTTTGCCGACTCGCTGATGATGAGGTGGACGAGGGCTATGACAAGGCGCGCGCCGTGCTGCGGCTTCAGGCGCGGCTGGATGCGGTCTATGCGGGCACGCCTGACGATGCGCCCGAGGATCGGGCCTTTGCCGGTTTGGTCCGCGATTTCGACATGCCCCGCGCGCTGCCCGAAGCCCTGCTCGAGGGGTTGGCCTGGGACGCGACGGGCCGCCGCTATGCCAGCCTGTCCGACCTGCGGTCCTATTCCGCGCGGGTGGCCAGTGCGGTCGGCGCGATGATGTGCGTGCTGATGGGGGTGCGCGATGCCGATGCGCTGGCGCGGGCCTGCGATCTGGGCGTGGCGATGCAGTTGACGAACATCGCCCGCGACGTGGGCGAAGATGCGCGGGCCGGTCGGCTCTATCTGCCGACGGAATGGCTGGCCGAGGCGGGCATCGACGCGGAGGCGTTTCTGGCCGATCCGCAGCCCACGCCCGAAATCCGCCGCATGACCCGTCGCCTGCTGTCCGAAGGTCAGCGGCTCTATATCCGGTCCGAGGCAGGGGTGGCGAAGTTGCCCCGGGGCGCGCGTCTGGGCATCTATGCCGCGCGCTACATCTATGCCGGGATCGGGACGGCGCTGCGGGCGCGGGGCCACGACAGCGTGACGTATCGGGCCCATACCAGGGGTCTGCACAAGGCGTTTCTGGCGGGCAAGGCGGCGCTGCGCACGGGCGGGACGTTCGTCCTGCCGCAGTCGCCGGTGCTCTATGCCGCGCCGCTCGACGAGGTGCGCTTTCTGGTGGAGGCCGCCGCCGATGGTGCGCCACGCGCCCAGGGGCGGACGGCGGCCTTGTTGTCAGTGCTGGCCGACCTTCGGCAGGGCGTCGGCACGACGGGCGTTGCCGCGGAGTAGCGGACGCACTAGGTGCCGTTCATGAGCATCACACTTTTCCTTCTGTTTCTTCTGGCGTGCTGCGGCGCGGGCGCGACAGGCGCCGTGTTCCAGCCCGGGGCCTGGTACAAGTCGCTCGAGAAGCCGGACTGGACGCCGCCCGACTGGGTTTTCCCGGTGGCCTGGACGACGATCTATCTGTGCATTTCGTTCGCCGGGGCACGGGTCGCGGTTCTGGACGGGAACGAATTCGCCCTTGCCTTCTGGGCGATCCAGGGGGCTTTCGCCACACTCTGGACGCCGGTGTTCTTTGGCCTGCGCCGGCTCAAGGGGTCGCTTCTGGTGATGGTCGTGCTCTGGCCCGCCGTGGCCGGGGCGACGTGGTTCCACCTGCAACTGGATGTCTGGGCGGGGCTGGCGTTCCTGCCCTATCTGGTCTGGGTCACGGTGGCGGCGGCGCTCAATTTCCGGATGTGGCGGCTCAACCCGGATGTGACGCCGATCCGCCCGGGCGAGCTGTAGGCCAGCCTGACCGGCGCGGGACCCGCACCGCCAGCATCGGTTTCAAGAGCGGATTGGCATATCGCGTCAGATCCAGCGTTTCGTGCACGCCGGTGACGGTTTCCCCGTTCAGCGTCGTCTCGACCACTGCGCGATTGTAGAACGGCGCGTCCAGCATCGGCTTTACCTGTCGCGGTGTGGTGCCGGGGTCGGCGCGGGTCTCGCGGCGCAACAGCCAGTTGGACCGCCGGAAGGCCGTGACCGGCGGCGGGGTCACATCGCGCCCGGTGCCGTCGCGGTCGAAGGTGAAACCGGCGGCCAGTGTGCTGCCGTCGCGGCGGGTCGCGTCATAGATGCAGGTGGCCCCCCCGCGGGTCGGATAGCGGCCCCAGGTCCAATAGGTGAAATCGTCCTCGAGCGGCCGTGTCCCGAAATTGGCGTCGAAATAGCCGTGGCCCGAGAACGTCCAACCGGGTGCATCCAGGTCGACCTTGATCCGCGCGACCGGGGCGAAGGGCCGCCAGACATGCGCGCCGTCGGGGGTTAGCGGAAGCTCGACCCCGGTGACGGCGGCGGGGGTGACCGTGATTCGGCCCCGCATCCGCGAGATAAGCGGCGGCGAGGAGATTTCGTTGACGTCGATGCGCAGCTCGTGCCCCGTCCAGTGCATTTCCGACGGCCCGATCCGAAGGCGGGTGTCGGTCTGGCGCAGGGCGTCGCGGCCCCGGTCGGTCATGGCAAAGCGCCCGCCCGGGCCATAGGTCGCGACGTTGAGGCAGCAGTGGTTTGCCGGATCGCCCCGCCCGGACCAGTGATACCAGGGCGAGAAGACCGAGCCGATGAACCCTATGACCGAGATCGCGCGGGTGCCGTCATCGCTGACCCCGTCGACATACCACCAGGCATAGCCGCCCGGCGGGACGCAGAGGTCGAAGTTCGGTCCTGCAAGATCGCCGCGGCCGCATGCCGCCCGGAGAGCGTCGCCATCGGCACCCCCGCCCCCGGATGCGCCCCGCCCCCCGCCAGATACAGTCCCTTGATCCGGGTCCGCGCCGTCGGCCGCGCGAAAGCCGCCATCATCCCGTGCGGGGATTGCCCGTAGAGCGATCCGCTGCTGCCCGGGAACAGCCGGTCGAACGCCGCCGGGTCGGTCAGCGTCGCGGGCCCCGGTTCGGGCGAGAAGGTCAGGCCGAACTGCGCGAGACGCTGGAAAACCGGTGTCGGACATGGGGGGGACTCCTGGGTAGACGGGGCAGGGGGCGCGTTGCGGATGATCTCGAACCGTTCCAACGGGGGTGGGGTGGCATCGGCCCCCCGGTCCTGCGCACAGATATAGAGAGTGGCGTCGACGGGGACTTCGCCCCGGGCGAGCGGGTCGAACTCGGCCGCTTCGCTGTCGGCAAAGAAGACGTTGTGGGCAGCGAGTGGCGGGCCAGAGGGCGTGGCGGCGAAGGCGTGAACATGGGCCGACAGGCTGCGCGTCCGGACGGGGCCCGAGGGGACGGCGGCGGCTGCCTCTGCGCCCAGGTAGCCCAGGGTCAGCGCGCGGGGGTCCCCGTTGAAGAGCACGGCCTCGGCGGGATGGCGGCCGGCTTCGGTCAGCACGGCGGTGGCGCGCCCGTCCCGCACCTCGATCCCGGTGACGTGGGTGTCGTAGTGGAAGGCGACGCCCCGGTCGCGGGCCAGCCCCTCGATCGCGCGGGCCAGGCTGTGCATGCCGCCCGCGACCGACCAGACGCCCGACGATTCGGCGTGCCAGATCAGCGACAGGATGGCGGGGCTGAGCGCGGGGATACCGCCGACATAGGTGGCGTAGCGGCCAAAGAGCTGTTGCAGCTTGGGTTCGGCAAACGCGCCGCGCAGCATCTGCGACAGGCTGCGCAGGGGGGCCATGTCGCGGATCAGGCGGGGCTGGCGCAGGACGCGGCCGGTCACGTCGCGCTGCGACGGCGTGGCGGCCTGCATCATCGGGACGTCGAAGGCCTGAAACAGGCGGCGGGTGCGGGCGCTGAACCGGGTGAAGTCGTCGGCGGCCCGGGATCCGAAGGCGGCAGCGACATTGGCGCGGCTTTCGTCTTCGTCGGCCATCAGGTCGAGCGTCGTGCCATCCGACCAGAAGTGCCGCGCCAGAACGGGGTTCGCGCGAAGGGTGACGTGATTCGACAGGGATTCGCCCACATCCGCAAAGAGCTCGTCAAAGACATGGCGCAGGGTCAGGACGGTCGGCCCCGCGTCGACCGGGCCCGCATCGGTGGGCAGGGCGCGCATCTTTCCGCCGGGGGTCGCCGCGCGCTCCAGCACCGTGACGGGCCGGCCCGCATGGGCAAGGCGCAGCGCCGCCGCAAGGCCGCCGATGCCCGCGCCGATGATGACGGTTGGGTCGCTCTGATCGGTCATCGCGCCCCCTTTCGGTCGCCGGTTGCCCGCTGTCACCGAGTGTTGACAGGATCGGGTCAAGTGTCCAGTGTAGTTTACACTATCTGATGTCACGCACGTGATCCACATTTGTCAGGGGGCCCCGCGATGGACCTGTCCGCCCGTATCGACGCCGCGATCCATGCCGCAATCCGACAGGGGCAGGCCGCACCTTCCCCGGGCAAGCTGGCCTCGGCGCTGCATTATTCGGTGACGCCGGGCGGGGCGCGGATTCGTCCGACCCTTTTGCTGAGCGTGGCGAAGGCCTGCGGGGACGAGAACCCGGCGCTGGCCGATGCGGCGGCCTGCGCGCTGGAGCTGATCCATTGCGCGTCGCTGGTGCATGATGACCTTCCGTGTTTCGACGATGCCGACCTGCGTCGGGGCAAACCGTCGGTGCATCGCGCTTTTGGCGAGCCTCTGGCCATTCTGGCGGGTGACAGCCTGATCGTGATGGCATTCGAGGTTCTGGCCCGCGCCGCCCCCCATGATCCGCTGCGGGCCGCCGGCCTGATCGGCCTTCTAGCCGGACGGACCGGAATGCCCAACGGCATCTGCGCGGGGCAGGGCTGGGAGAGCGAGGCGGTCGTCGACCTGTCGGCCTATCACCGCGCCAAGACCGCCGCGCTGTTCATTGCCGCGACCCAGATGGGTGCGCTGGCCGCCGGTCAGGATGCGGAGCCTTGGGAAGAACTGGGCGCGCGCATCGGCGAGGCGTTCCAGGTGGCCGACGATCTGCGCGATGCGTTGCTGGACGAGGAGACCCTGGGCAAACCCGTGGGTCAGGATGATCTGCACGGGCGGCCCAATGCAGTCAGCGAATTCGGCATCGACGGGGCGATTGCCCGGATGCGCGATATTCTGGCGGGGGCGATCTCCTCGATCCCCAGATGCCCCGGCGAGGCGCGTCTGGCCAAGCTGGTCACCGCGCAGGCCGAGGCGCTGACCCCGCTCAAGTGGCGCGCGGATCAGGCCCGCGTTCCCGGCGAATAGGTGGAGGCCGCCGCCGCACCTGCGCCCCGCGCCGGATGGGTTCACCGTCTGATCGCGGCCCCCCGGTTCCAAGCCTGGGCCGCGGCCTTTCCACTGACCCGCCGTCTTGTGCGCCGCGAGGGCGAGGCGCTCTTCGATCTGGTGGCGGGCTTTTGCCACAGCCAGATCCTGTCCGCGCTGGTCCAGCTCGAAATTCCCGAAATGCTGATGGGGCCGCCTGCCTCGGCGCAGGCATTGGCGCTGCGGTGCAACGTGCCCGAGGCGCGCATGCAGGTGCTGCTTCAGGGGGCCGCATCCCTTGCTCTGCTCAAGCGGCGCGGTGACGGACGGTTCAAGCTGACCCGGCGGGGCGCGGCCCTTGTGGGGGTGCCCGGCTTGCAGGACATGATCCGCCATCACGATGTTCTCTACCGCGACCTCTCCGACCCGGTCGCCTTCTTTCGCGGCGAGGTCGAGACGGAGCTGGCCGACTTCTGGCCCTATGTCTTCGGCGGCGAGATGGAGGCGGGAGCGGCCGCACGCTATTCGCGCCTCATGGCCGACAGTCAGGCCATCGTGGCCGAAGACACGCTGCGGGCGATTTCGCTGCGCGGGGTCAACCGGCTTTGCGATGTGGGCGGCGGGTCGGGCGTGTTCCTGACGGCGGCGGGCAAGCGCTATCCCGATCTGTCACTGGTGTTGTTCGATCTGCCCGAGGTCGCGCCGGGCGCGGCTCCGGTTCTGGCCAAGGCCGGGCTGTCGGACCGATTCGAAAGCCACGCGGGATCGTTCCGGGATGATTCGTTGCCTGATGGCTGCGATGCGATTTCGCTGATCCGGGTGCTTTACGATCACGACGACGCCTCGGTCGCCAGCCTTCTGGCCAAGTGTCACGCCGCCTTGCCGGAGGGCGGTCGGTTGATCGTGTCGGAGCCCATGGGCGGCGGCGCGCGACCCGAGCGTGCCGGAGACGCCTATTTCGCGGTCTACACCATGGCCATGCGCACCGGACGTGCGCGATCGGCTGCGGAAATCGCCGCATTTTGCACCGAAGCGGGCTTTGCGGATGTTCGCAGTCCCAAGGTGAAACGTCCCTTCGTCACGTCCTGCCTCGAGGCACGGAAGGCCGGGTGATCCGGTCTGTCACATAAAACTGACAAGTTCGTTGACAGGTCAGAGTGTCAGTTTTAGTTTACATTCAGGGACGTGCCGGTGCCTGAGTCCATTTGGACCATCCGCAACCGCCACAGTCAGGGGAGAGCAACAATGGAGACACAGGCCGTCATCCTCGCCGGGGCGCGTTCCCTGGTCGTCGATTCGCTGAAGGTCTCCGCTCCCGCGCAGGGCGATGTCGTCGTCCGCGTCGATCATTCCGGAATCTCCACGGGCACCGAGAAGCTCTTCTGGTCGGGCGCGATGCCGCCGTTTCCGGGCATGGGTTATCCGCTAGTGCCCGGCTACGAGGCCGCAGGCGAAGTGGTGGAGGCCGGACCTCTGTCGCAGCTCAAGGTCGGGGATCGCGTCTTCGTGCCGGGCGCCAATTGCTACGAGGGGGCCCACGGCCTGTTCGGGGGCGCGGCCCGCTATCTGGTCAGCGATGCCACCCGCGCCGTCCGTCTCGATCCGGGGTTCGGCCCCGAGGGTGCGTTGCTGGCGCTGGCCGCGACGGCCCGTCATGCGATTGCCGGGCCGCGCGCCGAATTGCCCGACTTGATCGTGGGTCACGGTGTTCTGGGTCGGCTGTTTGCCCGCCTGACGATTGCCGCGGGCGGCCCCGCGCCGACCGTCTGGGAGATCGATCCGGCCCGGCGGACGGGCGCCACGGGATACGAGGTCATCGACCCCGCGACCGATACCCGCCGCGACTATGGCTGCATCTATGACGCCTCCGGCTCGGCGGCGCTGATCCCCGAGCTGATCGGGCGGCTGACCAAGGGCGGCGAGATCGTGCTGGCCGGTTTCTATTCCGACCCCATCAACTTCGCCTTCCCGCCCGCCTTCATGAAGGAAGCCCGCTTTCGCGTCGCCGCCGAATGGACACCCGGCGATCTGCTGGCGACGCGGTCGCTGGTCCAGAGCGGGGCGCTCAGCCTTGCGGGCCTCATCACACACAGGGCCGCGGCGGCCGACGCCCCCGCCGCCTACGAGCAGGCCTTCAGCGATCCCGCATGCCTGAAAATGATACTCGACTGGGAAGGCACTGCATGACCCTCGATATTCCGAACCTGACCGATTTCGACCAGCGTCTGCGCGACGAGGCGCACGAGGATCTGGCCGATGTCATCGCCAGCGAGCCGCCGAAATCCAAGACCCAGATCATCGCGATCTATGGCAAGGGCGGCATCGGCAAGTCGTTCACGCTGGCCAACCTCAGCCACATGATGGCCGAGCAGGGCAAGCGCGTCCTGCTGATCGGGTGTGACCCGAAATCCGACACCACATCCCTGCTGTTCGGGGGCAAGGCCTGCCCGACGATCATCGAGACGTCGTCGAAGAAGAAACTGGCCGGCGAGGAGGTCGCCATCGGCGACGTCTGCTTCAAGCGCGGCGGTGTCTTCGCGATGGAACTGGGCGGCCCCGAGGTCGGGCGCGGTTGCGGCGGACGTGGGATCATCCACGGGTTCGAGTTGCTGGAGAAGCTGGGCTTCCACGATTGGGACTTCGACTATGTCCTGCTCGACTTCCTGGGCGACGTGGTCTGCGGCGGCTTCGGCCTGCCGATCGCGCGCGACATGGCGCAGAAGGTGATCCTGGTCGCGTCGAACGACCTGCAATCGCTCTATGTGGCCAACAACGTTTGCTCCGCGGTCGAATACTTCCGCAGACTGGGCGGCAACGTCGGTGTCGCGGGGCTGGTCATCAACAAGGATGACGGATCGGGCGAGGCGCAGGCCTTTGCCAGGACCGTGGGCATCCCGGTGCTGGCCGCCATCCCGCAGGACGATGACCTGCGCAAGAAATCCGCCAACTACCAGATCGTCGGCACGGCCCAAAGCCAGTGGGGCAGCCTGTTTGCCGCCCTTGGCGACGAAGTGGCCGCCGCCCCGCCGGTGCGCCCGACCGCGCTGGATCAGGACGGTCTGCTGGCGCTGTTCGACAGCAAGGACACCGGCGGCGATGTCGTGTTGGTGCCAGCGACCGACGCCGACATGCGCGGCAGCAAGTCCAAACCGAAAGAGAGCCTGGAGGTCGTGTACGACGATGTCTGAGCGCACGGGATATAACGTATCGTATGACGATACAGGGCAGGTGGAGATCACCGACGCCTCTGTGCCCGTCACCGATAATGCGCCCGTGTTCGACCTCGCGGCGCCGACGGGGGCCTGCACCTCGACCTCGACGCTGAAGGAAGCGGCCCGCGCGGCGGGTCAGTCCGAGCTGCTCGACAAATTCGCTGCCGACTATCCCACCGGTCCCCACGATCAGCCGCAGAGCATGTGCCCCGCCTTCGGGTCGCTCCGCGTCGGCCTGCGGATGAAGCGGGTCGCGACGATCCTGTCGGGATCGGCCTGCTGCGTCTACGGCTTGTCGTTCGTGTCGCACTTCTACGGCGCGCGCCGGTCGGTCGGTTACGTGCCGTTCAATTCCGAGACGCTGGTGACCGGCAAGCTCTTCGAGGACATCCGCGAGGCGGTGCACGACCTGGCCGATGGCGACCGGTTGGATGCCATCGTGGTCACCAACCTCTGCGTGCCGACCGCGTCGGGCGTGCCGCTGCGCCTGCTGCCCGAGGAAATCGACGGCGTGCGCATCGTCGGCATCGACGTGCCGGGCTTTGGCGTTCCGACCCATGCCGAGGCCAAGGATGTTCTGGCCGGTGCGATGCTGGCCTATGCCCGGCGCGAGATCGAGGCCGGCCCCGTCGCCCGCCCTGCCGCAGGCAAGTCCGACCGCCCGACCGTCGCCCTTCTGGGCGAGATGTTCCCCGCCGACCCGATGATGATCGGCGCGATGCTGGAGCCGCTTGGCCTTGCCGCCGGCCCTGTCGTGCCCTGCCGGGAATGGCGGGAGCTTTATGGCGCGCTCGATTGTGGTGTCGTGGCTGCGATCCATCCGTTCTACACCGCGTCCGTTCGCGAGTTTCAGGCCGCCGGTCGGCCCGTCGTCGGCTCGGCCCCGGTCGGACACGACGGGACGGCCGCCTGGTTGGCCGACATCGGCGCGGCTTTCGGGCTGTCCGCCGACAAGGTGGCCAATGCGCAGAATGCGGTCCTCCCCGCGATCAAGGGCGCGTTGGCCGCCAACCGGATCGAGGGGACGATCACGCTGTCGGGCTATGAGGGTTCCGAATTGCTGGTCGCGCGCCTGTTGATCGAAAGCGGCGCGGACGTGCCCTATGTCGGCACCGCCTGTCCCAAGACGACCTGGAACAAGGCCGATGCCGAATGGCTGGCCGCCAAGGGCGTGCGCGTGAAATTCCGCGCCTCGCTGGAGGACGATCTGGCCGCGATGGAGGCCATTCGCCCCGACCTTGCCATCGGCACCACGCCGGTCGTCCAGAAGGGCAAGGAGATGGGCATCCCGTCGCTCTACTTCACCAACCTGATTTCCGCCCGGCCCTTGATGGGGATCGCGGGGGCCGGGTCGTTGTCGGAAGTGGTGGGCAACGCCATCGCCAACCGCGACCGCATGGCGACGATGAAGGATTTCTTCGAGGGCGTGGGCGCGGGCGATACCGCCGGCGTCTGGGAAGGCGCGCCGAACCTGCACCCGCAGTTCCGCGCCCAGAACCTCAAGAAACTGGAACGCCAGCAAAAGGCCGCGAAAGCGGCGGAGATGATCTGATGCTGCTTCAGGATCATGATCGGGCCGGCGGCTATTGGGGCGCGGTCTACGCGTTCTGCGCGGTCAAGGGATTGCAGGTGGTGATCGACGGCCCCGTGGGCTGCGAGAACCTGCCGGTGACGAGCGTCCTGCATTACACCGACGGCCTGCCGCCGCATGAATTGCCCATCGTGGTCACGGGCCTCTCGGAAGACGAGATGGGATCGGGCACCGAAGAGGCGATGAAACGCGCCTGGCAGACATTGGACCCCGCGCTGCCCGCCGTGGTCGTGACAGGCTCCATCGCCGAGATGATCGGTGGCGGCGTCACCCCGCAGGGCACGAACATCCAGCGGTTCCTGCCGCGAACGATTGACGAAGACCAATGGGAAGCCGCCGACCGGGCAATGACCTGGATCTTCACCGAGTTCGGCATGACCAAGGGTCGAATGCCCCCCGAGAAGAAGCGCGAGGAGGGGTCCGCCCCCCGCGTCAACATCCTGGGCCCGATGTATGGCACCTTCAACATGCCCTCCGACCTGGCCGAGATCCGGCGTCTGATCGAAGGCATCGGCGCCGAGGTCAACATGGTGATGCCGCTTGGCACCCATGTGGGCGAGATGCGCAACCTGGTGAATGCCGACGTCAACGTCACGATGTACCGCGAGTTCGGCCGGGGTCTGTGCGAAGTTCTGGCCAAACCTTACTTGCAGGCGCCCATCGGGATCGACAGCACGACGAAGTTCCTGCGCAAACTGGGCGAGCTTCTGGGTCTGGACCCCGAGCCGTTCATCGAGACGGAGAAGCATTCCACGCTCAAGCCCCTGTGGGATCTGTGGCGGTCGGTCACGCAGGATTTCTTCTCGACTTCCAGCTTCGGGATCGTCGCGACCGAGACCTATGCCCGCGGCATCCGCAATTTCCTCGAGACGGAAATGGGCCTGCCCTGTGCCTTTGCGGTGGCGCGGACGCGCGGCAAGAAGACCGACAGCGAACGCGTGCGCGGATTGATCCACGAAAAGCGGCCCATGGTCGTGATGGGGTCGATCAACGAAAAGATGTACATGGCCGAGATGCGTGGCGGGTTCGGCCCCGCCCCCTCGTTCATTCCCGCCAGTTTCCCCGGCGCCGCGATCCGGCGTCACACGGGGACGCCCTTCATGGGCTATTCGGGCGCGACCTACCTGATCCAGGAGATCTGCAACGGGCTGTTCGATGCCCTGTTCCATATCCTGCCGCTCGGGTCCGAGATGGATGCAGGCGAGGCGACGCTGACGCCCCTGCGACGTGATTTCCCCTGGGATGCAGATGCCCAGGCGAAGCTGGACGAGATCGTGTCCAGCCACCCGGTGCTCACCCGGATTTCTGCTGCAAAGACCCTTCGCGACGCCGCCGAGAAGGCCGCGCTCGACGAAGGGGCCGAACGGGTCGTCCTCGAGACGATCCAACGGCTTCACACCCCTTCGGGAGGAGGAAGACCATGACGGATTTCACCAACGCCGATGTGCAGGCCCGCGCGACGCGCAGCCGCCACGCCCCGCCGATGCGGGAATATTACGCCTATTTCGCACTGATCTTCGTGGCCACGCTGCCGCTGTCGGTGCTGACCTGGACGCTTCAGGCGGCCCGCAGGCTGGAGCTGCCCGAGCGCGGCCCCATTCGCGCCGCCTGGGCCCAGGCCCAAATCATCACGCCGCGGATCTTCTCGGCGTAACGGTTTCGCCGTCCTTCGGGGCGGTGGATCAGGGCAGGGGGTGAGCCTCTGTCGTAGCCCGGCCGCGGGGATTGCGCGGTGTTGGCACATTATTTTCGGGAGAAAAAACATGGCTGACAAATCCGACCTGTCCTTCACAGGTCTGACAGACGAGCAGGCGCAGGAATTGCACTCGGTCTATCTGAGCGGATTCTACCTGTTCACCGCGGTGGCAGTGGTCGCTCACATCCTGACCTACTTCAAGCTGCCCTGGTTCAGCTGGTAATCGGAAAGGACAAAGCACATGGCACAGTTCTACAAGATCTGGCTGGTCTTCGACCCCCGCCGCGTTTTCGTGGCTCAGGGCGTTTTCCTGTTCCTGCTGGCAGCGATGATTCACCTCGTCCTGCTGAGCAATCCGGAAACCAACTGGTTTAACCGCGCTTTCAGCGCCGAAGCCGTCGAGTGATCGATCCGGTTTGAAAACAGTCGTGGGCGACGGCCCGTTCGCCGCCCACGACAAACAACACCCCGTCAGTCGTAGCGCCCAAGACGTTCCGGCGCTTTCCAAGGAGACAGAAGATGGCACAGCTCACCTTCGAACGAAAATACCGCGTCCGGGGCGGCACACTGATCGGCGGCGACCTGTTCGATTTCTGGGTGGGGCCGTTTTACGTCGGCTTCTTCGGGGTCACGACGTTCTTCTTTGCCGCACTCGGCACGATCCTGGTTTTCTACGGTGCATCGCTCGGCGACACCTGGAACCCCTGGCTCATCTCGATCGAACCCCCAGATCTCAGCGTGGGTCTGGGCATGGCGCCCCTTGCCGAAGGCGGTCTGTGGCAGATCATCACGATCTGTGCGACCGGCGCCTTCGTCAGTTGGGCCCTGCGCGAGGTCGAGATCTGCCGCAAGCTCGGCATGGGCTACCACGTGCCCTTCGCCTTCGCGGTCGCGATCCTGGCCTATGTGACGCTGGTCATCATCCGCCCCGCGCTGATGGGGGCCTGGGGACATGGCTTCCCCTATGGCATCTTCAGCCACCTCGATTGGGTGAACAACGTGGGCTATGCCTATGGCAACTTCCACTACAACCCGGCCCACATGATTGCGATCACGTTCTTCTTCACGACGTGTCTCGCCCTGGCCCTGCACGGCTCTCTGGTTCTGTCGGCGGTCAACCCGCCCAAGGGCCAGCAGATCAAGTCGCCCGATCACGAAGACACCTACTTCCGCGATCTGATCGGCTATTCGATCGGGCCGCTCGGCATCCACCGTCTGGGCCTGCTCCTGGCGCTGAACGCCGGCTTCTGGAGTGCGGTCTGCATCGTGATCTCGGGGACCATCTGGTTCGACTCCTGGGCATCCTGGTGGGACTGGTACGCTAATCTGCCCTGGTGGGCCGACCTGTAAGGAGGGTCTGTGACATGATCGAATATCAGAACATCTTCACGCAGGTTCAGGTTCAGGGCCCGGCCGAGATGGGCATGGTGGAAGGCGTCGACGCCGACCGCGAACGCACCAAGGGCGCAAGCTTCAGTCAGCTTGCGGGCCTGGTGGGCAACGCCCAACTCGGACCCATCTACCTCGGGCCCTTCGGCCTTGTGTCGCTGGCGACGGGCTTTGCGTGGTTCTTCATCGTCGGGATGAGCTTCTGGGCTCAGGTCGACTACTCGCCGGGTCTGTTCTTCCGCGACCTGTTCTGGCTGGCGCTGGAACCCCCGTCGGAGGATTACGGCCTGGGCATGGCCCCCCTGAACGAGGGCGGCTGGTGGATCATCGCGTCGTTCTTCCTGCTGGTCTCCGTGCTCAGCTGGTGGATCCGCACCTATCGCCGCGCCGAGGAACTGGGCATGGGCAAGCACGTGGCCTGGGCCTTCGCCTCCGCCATCTGGCTGTTCCTGGTCCTGGGTCTTTTCCGTCCCATCCTGATGGGCTCCTGGTCCGAGGCGGTGCCCTACGGCATCTTCCCGCACCTCGATTGGACGAACCTGTTCTCGCTCACTTACGGCAACCTGTTCTACAATCCGTTCCACGCCCTCTCGATCGTCTTCCTCTATGGCTCGGCCCTGCTGTTCGCCATGCACGGAGCGACCATCCTCGCGGTCAGCCGTTACGGCGGCGAGCGCGAGATCGAGCAGATCGTCGACCGCGGAACCGCGACCGAACGTGCCGCATTGTTCTGGCGCTGGACCATGGGGTTCAATGCCACGATGGAAGGCATTCACCGGTGGGCCTGGTGGTTCGCGGTGCTGACCACGCTGACCGGCGGCATCGGCATCCTTCTGACCGGAACCGTCGTGGACAACTGGTTCGTCTGGGCACAGGATCACGGCTACGCGCCGCTGGATTGAGACAAGGGAGACTGAGACGATGGCAAATCACGACTACCTGGGCATGGCCAATGTCCCCAACCTGAGGCTCAAGGCCGAAGTTCTGATCCTGATGCTCAAGGGGGCGGGTTACGCCGCCGTCTTCAGCCTGGGCGTCGTGTTCTTCGTACTGATCTTCTATTGGCTCGGACTGCTCTTGCCGCCCGAATCCAAGGAAGCGCCCGATCCGTCCTATGGCTCCGTCATCACCGAGCCGGTGGATACGGGCATCCGCCTGACCTGACCGATTTGCCGGGGCGGCGCGCGTCGCCCCGGCACACCCCCCGCCCGGGGGTTGGCCTCGGCTTCTCCGGTGCGGTTCCCGACCTGCCGGAGAATGACCATGACCCGCCCCACCCCCCATCTCGACCGCGTCACCGTTCCGTCGGACCTCGCTGCCCTCAGCGACGCCGAGCTGAAGCACCTGGCCGACGAGTTGCGCGCCGACGTGATCGACAGCGTGTCGCAGACTGGTGGGCACCTCGGTTCCTCCCTCGGTGTGGTCGAGCTGACCGTGGCGCTTCACGCCGTCTTCGACACCCCGCGCGACAAGGTGATCTGGGACGTCGGGCATCAATGCTACCCCCACAAGATCCTGACCGGCCGCCGCGCCCGCATGAACACCCTGCGCCAGGAAGGCGGCCTGTCGGGCTTCACCAAGCGGTCGGAATCGGAATACGACCCCTTCGGCGCGGCCCATAGCTCCACCTCCATCTCGGCCGCGCTCGGCTTCACCGTCGGCCGCGACATGGGCGAGCCTGTGGGCGATGCCATCGCCGTCATCGGCGACGGGGCCATCGGGGCCGGCATGGCCTTCGAGGCGCTGAACGCCGCCGGGGCCGAGGGCCGCCGCATGTTCGTCATCCTCAACGACAACGAGATGTCCATCGCGCCGCCCGTGGGCGCGCTGTCGAAATATCTCTCAGGCCTCTATGCCTCGCCCCTGGGCAACCTTCAGACCATGGCCGAGGGGATCGAGGCCGCCTTACCCGGCCCCCTGCGCGACCAGGCCCGCCGCATGCGCCAGATGGTGACCGGCGCCACCGGCGGGCAGGGCACCCTGTTCGAGGAGTTGGGTTTCCAATACATCGGCCCGATCAACGGCCACGACATGGATCAGCTGCTGGCCGTCCTGCGCACCGTGCGCACCCGCGCCACCGGACCGGTCCTGATCCATTGCTGCACCGTCAAGGGCAAAGGTTATGCCCCCGCCGAAGGGGCCGCCGACAAGGGGCATGGGGTGTCGAAGTTCGACGTCTCGACCGGTGCGCAGGCCAAGTCGCGGCCCAATGCGCCAAGCTATACCAAGGTCTTCGGCGAGGCCCTCGCCAAACTGGGCGAAACGGATCCCCGCATCATCGGCATCACCGCCGCCATGCCCGGCGGCACCGGCATGGATATCTTCGCCAAGGCGCATCCCGCGCGCATGTTCGATGTCGGCATCGCCGAACAGCACGGCGTGACCTTCGCCGCCGGTCTGGCAGCCAGCGGGTTGAAGCCGTTCTGCGCCATCTACTCCAGCTTCCTGCAACGGGGCTATGACCAGATCGTCCATGACGTCGCCCTGCAAAATCTTCCCGTCCGCTTCGCCATCGACCGCGCGGGCCTCGTCGGGGCCGATGGCGCGACCCATGCGGGGGCCTTCGATGTCGGATACCTCTCTGCCCTGCCCAACATGACCGTGATGGCCGCCGCGGACGAGGCCGAACTGGTCCACATGGTCGCCACCGCCGCCGCCCACGACAGCGGCCCGATCGCCTTCCGCTATCCGCGCGGCGAGGGGGAGGGGGTGCCTTTGCCCGAGATCGGCACGCCACTGGCCATCGGCAAGGGTCGCATCACGCGGCAGGGGACGGACATCGCCCTTCTGTCCTTCGGCGCGCATCTGTCGACCTGCGACAAGGCGGCGGACCTTCTGGCCGAACAGGGGCTGTCGGTCACCATCGCCGACGCCCGCTTCGCCAAGCCGCTGGATCACGCGCTGATCCGCAAACTCGCGCGGGGTCACCGCGCCCTCGTCACCGTCGAACAAGGCGCTGTCGGCGGCTTTGGCGCGATGGTCCTGCACCTCATGGCGGGCGAGGGGTTGCTTGACGGCTCCCTCGCGGTGCGCACCATGACCTTGCCCGACCGCTTCATCGATCAGGCTGCGCCCGATGCGATGTATGCCGACGCGGGCCTGACAGCGACCGATATCGCCGCGACCGCGGCCCAGGCCGTCGGCGCGAAAATCGGCCAGACCGCAATCTGACCTGCAAGAAGGGCGCCGGTCCAGAATCCGGCACCCTTTTCTCTGCTTCAGAAATACTCCGGGGGGTCGCGGGGGGGCCGGCCCCCCGCGCCGTTCCGCTAGACGCGTGTCGGCGACACCAGCCCCATCAGATGGGCGATGTTCTTCACCCCGATCTTCAGATGCGCCAGCGGCCGGGCGGCGACCAGCTTCTTGTTCATGTAGGCCTCGAAGGTCAGCTTCTGCACATCGACATCATGGCAGAGCGAGACGAACCGCTCGCGCCGCATGTCGCTGCGGTAATAGGCGTTCTGCATCGCGCCCAGAACCTTGAAGACGCCCTTGTGCTCTTTCATGAAGAGCTTCCGCGCCAATTTGAGATCGGCCACCTTGCCTGACGCAAGGCAGGCCGCCGCCGCCGTGGCCGCCACGCGGCCCCCGACCATGGCGTAGTAAATGCCTTCGCCCGATGACGGGGCCACCACACCGGCCGCATCGCCGGCCAGCACCACATCGCGGCCATTGTCCCACCGGTCCAGCGGCTTCAGCGGAATCGGCGCGCCCTCCTTGCGGATCGTCTTGCAGTCGGTCAGGCCCGAGGCCCGGCGCAGCGCGGTCGTCGCCAGTTTCAGGTCGATGGACCCGTCTTGGGTGCCCATGCCGACGCTGGCATGCTTGCCGTGCGGAAAGACCCAGCCATAGAAGTCGGGCGAGATCGTCCCGTCATAAATGACGTCGCAGCGGTCCGGATCATAGGCTTCGGTCGTGGCCGGCGCCTCGATGATCTCGTGATAGGCGATCACATAGGGAATGCGGTCGCCGCCCGGCACCTCGGCCTTGGCCACGTTCGACCGCGCCCCGTCGGCCCCGATGACCAGTTTGCAGGTCAGCCGCGCCGTCTCGCCGGTGGCCTTGTCGCGGTAACAGACATGGGTTCCCCCGCCGTCCCGCTCGATCTTCTGGAAGGTGCCGGTGATCCGCCGCGCGCCCGCGGCTGCCGCGCGGCAGCGCAGGAATTCGTCGAAATGCTCCCGATCGACCATGCCGACAAATCCATTCTCGATGGGGATATCGACCTTGCGCTTGGTGGGCGAGATCATCCGCGCCGTCCGGATGCGGGCGACCAGCTGTTCGTCGGGCAGGTCGAAATCGGCGATCAGGCGCGGGGGGATGGCCCCGCCGCAGGGCTTGATCCGCCCGTCCCGGTCCAGAAGGACAACGCTGTACCCGCTGCGGGCCAGATCCTCGGCGGCAGTGGCCCCGCTCGGACCTCCGCCGACGACGACAACATCGAAGTTGGTCATGGTCTATTCCCCCGGAACGGCGGCCCCACGTGGGGCGGCCTGTGTGGTCATGATCCGCGCAGCCATGGCTGCGGCGGCAAGAAAGAGAGCGGCCTCGACCGCGAACACCGACCCGAAGGCCTGGCCATCGGACATCGACATCCGCAACAGATCGACGGCGGCGGCCCCGGCCAGACCGCCGAAGCCCGCGGCAATTGCCTGCGCGGCACCCCAGAGACCCATCCGCGTGCCGGTGCGCCCGTGCCGCCCCTCAGAGGCGAGCGCCATCATCGACCCGATGGCGGCGACGGCGAACATGCCGTTGAACGCGCCCAGAAGAACGACCAGCGGCGTCAGCGGCAGGGCCAGGCTGCCAATCCCTGTAAGTGCGATTATGTTAAGCGTGAGCGCCGAGCCAAGGCAGCCCGCCACGACCCAGGCCCGCAAGCTGCCGATGCGGAACCCCGTCGCCAGCACCCCGACGAGCAGCATGCCCATGAAGACGCCGCCGTTCTGCGCGCCGCTCAGCGCGGTGCTTTCGCCCAGGGAGAAGTCGAAGACAAGGCCCGCAAAAGGTTCGAGGATCAGCTCCTGCATGAAATAAGCGTTCATCGACAGGAAGACGAAGATGGTGAAGTTGCGCGCCCGCCGCTCGGCCCAGATCTCGCGCAGGCCCACGAGAAACGGTGTCGCGGGTTCGGCCGGCAAGGCGGTCACGCCGTCCTCGATCCGGCCCACGGCGACGACTGTCAGGGCGAAGGCAAGGCTGACGACCACCGCCACGACCACCAGAAGACGGGTCGGTGAATAGGGGTCGAGGAAGCTGCCCACGGTGATGGCGGTGGCCGCGATGCCGAATATCATCATCAGCCAGGTGATCGTCGCCGCCGCCGCCCGTCGGCGTGGCGCGGTGCCAGAGGCCAGAAGCGCCAGAAGCGATGTCCCCGACGCGCCCACGCCCAGACCGATGAGCGCATAGGCCACGACCGACATGGTCAGGCCCGCGGCATAGCTGACGGTGAACAGCGTCACGCCATAGGCGGCCAAGAACCCGCCAAGTGCGAGCACCGCCATCCCTGCGATGATCCAGCGGGTGCGACTGCCCCCGGTGTCGGACATGAACCCCCACCGGGGCCGCGACAGCTGAATGCCGTAGTGGAACGCCACAAGCGCGCCCGGC
Source organism: Jannaschia pohangensis (assembly GCF_900113875.1). GTDB lineage: Bacteria > Pseudomonadota > Alphaproteobacteria > Rhodobacterales > Rhodobacteraceae > Jannaschia > Jannaschia pohangensis. Next base: position 23,874 of record NZ_FORA01000009.1, read on the forward strand.
AGGATCGCGGGCAGCGAGAATTCCAGGACCATCAGGCGGTTCAGGGTCGAGGTGGTCAGCACGATGATTGCGCCCAGGGCCATCTGGACCAGCCCGAGGCGGGCGATCTGGAACCAGCTGAACCCGGTCATGCCAGCGCCCGCAGGGCGAAGGCCGCGACCATCATGCCCGAGATGTAGAACAGCACGCCGGTCCCGTTGTACCACGGCGCCTTGCCGCGCGGATCGCGCAGCAGAACCCGCATCGCCGCCAGCTGCGCCAGCAGAAGGCCGGTCACCACGGCGGCGTGGATCGGTCTGTCCCACTGGACCAGCAGACCCACCACGACCAGTTGCGGCACCGCCATGATCCAGCAGGCCAGCCGCGCCGCCCGCTCGGGTCCGAGCGTCACGGGAAGCGAGTTGACGCCCATCTGGCGGTCGCCTTCCAGCGCCTTGAAATCGTTCAATGTCATGATGCCATGCGCGCCCATTGCATAAAGGCCCGCGACGATGACGATGGGCCAGGACGGCGCCCCGGCGCTCAGCACGGCGGCCCCGGTGAACCACGGCAGCCCCTCGTAGCACAGGCCGACAAGACCCGGCCCCCACCAACCCGATCGCTTCAGGCGGACCGGCTCGGCGGAATAGGCCCAGGCGGCCAGCACACCGACGACGGTCGCGCCGAACCCCCAGGGGCCCAGTTGCCAACCGATCAGCAGCGACAGCGCCGACATGGCCAGCGCAACCCAGAGACCCCACCGACCGGGCACGCGGCCCGACGGGATCGGGCGGTCGGGTTCGTTGATCGCGTCCACATGGCGGTCGCACCAGTCGTTGGCCGCCTGGCTCATCCCGCAGACGATGGGACCGGCCAGCACGATCCCGAGCAGAACCATGCCCCAATCGGGGGCCATCGGCGCGCCCGACGACACCGCGCCGCACAGATAGGCCCACATCGGCGGAAACCACGTGATCGGCTTGATCAGTCGCAGCAGCGCCATCGGGTCCGGCAGGGTCCGGGTCGGGACGGGGGATGTGAGGGTCGACATAGTGTCAGCCTAGCTTGACACTCTGAGTCGCGGCAAGTGTAAACTCGGCCAATCAGCCTTCGTCGCGCTTCAGAATGTCGTATTTCCGAAGCTTCACATAAAGCGACTGTCGCGACAGGCCGAGCATGTCGGCGGCGGCCACGCGATTGTTGGACGTCAGCTCTACCGCAGCCTCGATGCACATCTTCTCGATGACATCGGTGGTGCGGGCGACGATATCCTTAAGCGACTGTTTTCCAATAAGATCGATGACCGATCCCATATCGACCGACCCGCTTGGCGGCTTGGCGCGCACGGCATCGACCCGGCTGGCATCTCGCATCACGAGGGCAAAGATCGTCTCGCTTCCGGCCCGCAGGCGGGTGATCGAAATCTCGACCGGACGCGCGCCGCCATGGGCGCCGATGATCTTGGTGGCAAAAAGCCGCAGCACGCCGGAGCGTTCCGCATTCTCCAGCAGGATCGAGGCATCGACCCCGCCCCGGTTGAGAAACTCGGCCAGGGGCCGACCCCGCACGTCCTGCTCCTGACCGATGTCGGCCAGATCGAGGAAACTGCCGTTGGCACTCAGGATTGCACCATCGGCGGCGGTAAAGATCATTGCATCGGGGCTGTTGGCGAAGAGGCCCGCCAGACGGTCCTCCATCGGGCCGCCCACTTCGCGGCCCGCGCGGCGACGCTCCACCCGGCAGAGCAGCATATGCGTCCCCGACGTGCGGAACGACGACGGAAAGACATCGACGTCCATCCCGCTCGCCGCCAGTTGCGCCGTCACCTTGCCTTCGCCCGCGGCGGCGACATCGATCAACCGGTCGGTCAGATCCTCGTCGCCCTCGCGGTGCAACAGGGCGTGCAGCGGGCTTCCGGCCAGAACATCCTGACGCCGCCCGAACAGGCTGGCGGCGGCGGCATTCGCCTCGGTCACTTCGCGGCGCGCGACGTTCACGAACAGACAGGCCTCGGGCTGTGCGGCCATCAGGACGCGCAGGCGGGTTTCGGTGTCGCGTTGCTTTTCGTAATCGCGTTCCAGCGAAATCTGGATCGAGACAAGCTGCTGCTGCATCTCGGCCATGGGGCGCAGGTCGCGCCCGAGCATCAGGATCTCGCCATCGGCTCCGATGCGGTGAAAGCTGTAGGAGACCGGCATCTCGTGGCCGTCACTGCCCAAACGGTGGTTCAACTCGGTCAACGGCACTGCCGCGCTGCCCTGCCGCAGTGTCGCCAGGCACCTGTCGAATTTGACCAGGCTTTCGCGGTTCAGATAGTCCCGCATCGGCTTGCCGACCCACAACGACATATCGACGCCCGGATTGAGCGTCGGCTTGGCACGAAGTTCAAGGATCCGCCCGTCGGATCGCAGCAAAAGCGCAAGGTCGGAAATCCCCGAGATCAGCCCGGACATCAGCTCCGCTTGCGCATCGGGCAGCATGCCGCCGAACCAGGCTTCGGCGGCCCCGCCTGCGGGACTCATGTCACGGACCGCAGGGTCGGCGGTCCGTTTGGCATCGTCGCGGCCCGACATGACTGCAGGACCTCCTCGATGTCATTGGTCACGAGGTCGGCGCCGGTCCGACCCAGAAGCCCGTGCGCCGTTCCGATGATCCCGCCGCCAAGCGCCACCAACGGCGCGCGGCCGAAGGTTCGGCTTTTGATGACGCAGGCCTGAAGCTTCGCCAGGCTTTCGCGACCCGTCGCGGAAATCAGGACGACGTCGAAATCGCGTGTGTCGGGCATTTCCGCAGGATCGAGCAGCGCCCTGACGCAAAGACCCCGGCGTCGCAATTGCGACGCAAGGACGAACATTCCCAGGGTGTGCTGCGCCCCTTCGGGCACCCGGATCAGAATGCGCAATCGCGCCAATGCACCACAGCGCGGCGGGATCGGCGTGCAATCTTCCAGCCAGCGGACGATCCCGGCCAGACGGCTGGACGCGATCGAAACCGTCGCCCAGTTTAGACGATCTTCCAGCCAGGCATCGCCCAGAACGCGGGCGGCGGCCGGGATATAGAGGTCGATGATATCCTCGTCGCGGACAAGGGCCGACCGCATCTGATCGACGACAGCGCGAAACGCCGTCGGATCGGCATCGCAGGTCGAGGTCACGAACCGCTGCAACAGAGGTTTGCGCACCATCCTGCGGCTCTCTTCGGCGACTTGGGACAACGCATCCTTTGCGACCCGGGCCAACTCGTCGAGAGGCATCAGTTCAGTCTGATGGTGAAGCGGTTGCAGCTGCGAATCCTCCCTGGAGGGGGTGAGCGAATTGCCCCTCTCCATCGTCACCGATGCTGCGGTAAGTGTCAAACAATACTGACATTCTTCACGGCGGTGCAGAGCAACCCTTGTTTTCTTTGTCTTTTACCGGAAAATTCCTGCAATGATCGGCTCCCCTTCGGATCGCGTATGTAAATCAACGTTGACACATTGCGGGCCGAGTGACACCTTTCCAGCAAGCAAACGTCGGGGGGATAAGATGTCAGACGTCACGTCAGACGCCACACGGCGACAAGCACCGCAAACCGGACTCTACACGCCCGAGCAACGGGCCCGGCGCGATGCAACGGTCTGGACCACGGTTCAGGGCATCTTGGCGCCGCTTCAATTTCTGGTCTTTCTCATCTCCCTGATTCTGGTCGTCCGCTTCCTTGTGACGGGCGAAGGCTACGGCTTGGCGACGGCCTCGATCCTGCTCAAAACCGCCGTTCTCTATCTCATCATGGTGACCGGCGCGATCTGGGAGAAGGTCGTCTTCGGCCAGTATCTTTTCGCCCCCGCCTTCTTTTGGGAAGACGTGGTCAGCTTCGGCGTCATCGCGCTGCATACCCTTTATCTATATGGACTTTTGACCGGAGCCATCGGGCCTGTCGCGCTGATGGTGATCACCCTGGCGGCCTATGCGGCCTATGTCGTGAACGCGGGTCAATTCCTGTGGAAACTGCGCACCGCGCGGCTCCAGTCCGACCGGGCCTTCCGCGCCGGGGTGACCGCATGACCCAGCATCTGTCCCCCCCGGCCACCGGCTGCCGCAGCACCCCGATCCTCAAGGAGCGGGGCCAGCGCGAGGTCTTCTGTGGGCTGACGGGAATCATCTGGCTGCACCGCAAGATGCAGGATGCGTTCTTCCTCGTCGTCGGGTCCCGGACCTGTGCCCATCTGCTGCAATCGGCGGCCGGGGTGATGATCTTTGCCGAGCCGCGGTTCGCCACGGCGATTCTCGAAGAATCGGATCTGGCAGGCCTGAATGACGCCCACGCCGAACTTGACCGCACCGTCACCGAACTTCTGGCCCGTCGCCCCGACATCCGGCAATTGTTCCTCGTGGGCTCCTGCCCGTCCGAGGTCATCAAGCTGGACCTGGGCCGCGCCGCCGAACGTCTGACCATGCAACACGCCCCCAAGGTTCGTGTCCTGAACTACTCCGGGTCGGGCATCGAGACGACCTTCACCGAAGGCGAAGACGCCTGCCTTGCCTCGATGGTGCCGGTCCTGCCCAAGACGGACGCGCGCGAATTGCTGGTGGTCGGCGCCCTGCCGGATGTGGTCGAGGATCAGATGCTGGCCCTTCTGGACGGTCTGGGCATCGGCCCCGTCCGACTGCTGCCCGCGCGGCATATCGACACCGAAACCGCCGTCGGCCCGAACACCGTCTTCGCGCTGGTCCAGCCGTTCCTGGGCGAAACCCACGCAGCGCTTGTGCGCCGGGGTGCCACCCATCTGGCCGCGCCCTTCCCCTTTGGCGACGAGGGCACGACCGCGTGGCTGGCCGCCATCGCCCGCGAATTCGGCGTCAGCGACGAGACATTCCGCGCCGTGACCGAAGCCCCCCGCCGCCGCGCGCGCCAGGCCATTGCGCAGGCGTCCGAGACGCTGAACGGCAAATCGGTCTTCTTCTTCCCCGACAGCCAATTGGAAATCCCTCTGGCCCGCTTCCTCGCCCGGGAATGTGGCATGACCCCGATCGAGGTCGGCTCGCCCTATATCCACGACGCGCTGCACGGCCCCGACCTCGACCTGCTGCCCTCCGGTCCGACGATTTCCGAAGGGCAGGACGTCGACAAGCAGCTTGACCGCTGCCGCGCCGCCCGGCCCGACCTGACCATCTGCGGCCTTGGCCTCGCCAATCCGCTGGAGGCAGAGGGGCTGTCGACGAAATGGGCCATCGAACTGGTCTTCACCCCCGTCCACTTCTACGAACAGGCCGGGGATCTGGCCGGACTGTTCGCGCGCCCGCTCAAGCGCCGCGCAGTGCTGGAGGCGGCGGTATGAAACTGACCGTCTGGACATACGAAGGGCCGCCGCACGTGGGCGCCATGCGCGTCGCGACCGCGATGAAGGGCCTGCACTACGTGCTGCATGCGCCCCAGGGCGACACCTACGCCGACCTTCTGTTCACCATGATCGAGCGGCGCGACCACCGCCCGCCCGTCACCTACACCACCTTCCAGGCGCGCGATCTGGGGGCCGATACTGCGGGCCTCTTCCGCACCGCCTGTCAGGATGCCTATGACCGCTTCCAGCCCGAGGCGATCATCGTCGGCGCGTCCTGCACCGCCGAACTGATCCAGGACGACCCCGGCGGTCTGGCCGAAACGATGGGCCTGCCGATTCCGGTCATCGCGCTGGATCTGCCCAGCTATCAGCGCAAGGAAAACTTCGGCGCGGACGAGACGTTCTTCCAGATCGTCCGCCATCTCGCCAAACCCTGCGACCGGACCGAACGGATCAGCTGCAACCTTCTGGGGGCCACCGCCCTTGGCTTCCGTCATCGCGACGACGTGGCCGAGATCACCAACCTGCTCTACGAGATGGGCATCGAAGTGAACGTGGCCGCCCCCCTGGGTGCCACCCCCTCCGACATCGCCCGCATGGGGGCCGCGCATTTCAACGTGCTGCTCTATCCCGAAACAGGCGAACTGGCGGCGCGGCATCTCGAAAAGACCTTTGGCCAGCCCTATACCAAGGTGGTGCCCATCGGCGTGGGTGCCACCCGCGATTTCATCGCCGAGATCCGCGCCCTGTCGGGCAGCACCGCGACGCTCGACACCAATCCCCTGCGTCAGACGTGGTGGACACGCTCGGTCGACAGCACCTACCTGACCGGCAAGCGCGTCTTCATCTTTGGCGACGGCACCCACGCCATGGCCGCCGCCCGCATCGCCCGCGACGAGATGGGGTTCGAAGTGGTGGGCCTTGGCTGCTACAACCGCGAATACGCCCGGCCGGTCCGCGCCATGGCCAAGGACATGGGCCTCGAGGCGCTGATCACCGACGATTACCTCGAGGTCGAGCGCGCGATCGAGGCAGCACAGCCCGAGATGATCCTGGGCACCCAGATGGAGCGCCATATCGGCAAGCGTCTGGGCATTCCCTGCGCCGTCATCTCGGCCCCCGTCCACGTTCAGGATTTCCCCGCCCGCTATTCCCCGCAAATGGGTTTCGAGGGCGCGAACGTCATGTTCGACACGCTGATCCATCCGCTTGTCATGGGGCTGGAGGAGCACCTCCTCCACATGTTCCGCGAGGATTTCGAGTTTCACGACGCCGCCGGGCCCAGCCATCATGGCGGTCACGCCCCGAAGCCGACTGAACAGACCCAAACCCCCGTGTCAGAGCCTGAATCCGTCACGACCGGCGATGTCGTCTGGCTCCACGACGCGGAACGCGAACTCCGGAAGATCCCCTTCTTCGTGCGCGGCAAGGCCCGTCGCAACACCGAGGCCTTCGCCAGCGGCAGGGGCCTTTCGGAAATCTCGGTCGACACCCTCTACGAGGCAAAGGCCCATTATGCGCGATGACGTGATGCATACTCCCTACCGCGTTGTCGTGGTGACGCTGGACCGGCATATCGCCGGCCCCGCCAGCCGGTCCGCGCCCGTCCTCGAGGCCGACTTCCCCGGTCTTCAGGTCAGCATCCACGCCGCCGCCGAATGGGGCAAGGACGCCGCCGCACTGGACGCCGCCCGCCGCGACATCGCGCAGGCCAATATCATCGTGACCAGCGTCCTGTTCCTCGAAGACCATGTGAACGCGATCCTGCCCGATCTGTTGGCCCGCCGCCCCGCCTGTGATGCGATGGTGAACATCGTCTGCGATCAGGCGATCGTGCAGCTGACCAAGATGGGCGACCTCGACATGTCGCGCCCCGCATCGGGCGCCATGGCCCTGCTGAAAAAGCTCAAGCCGTCCAAGACGGCGGGCAAGACCGGCAAGGACACGGTCAAGATGCTGCGCCGCCTGCCCAAGCTGCTGCGCCTGATCCCCGGAAAGGCGCAGGATCTGCGCGCCTGGTTCCTGTCGATGCAATACTGGCTCGGCGGGTCGGACGAGAATATCGACGGCATGGTCCGCTTCCTGCTGTCGCGCTATGCCAGGCGCGCCGATTGGCGCGGCGTCACCGCACCGCTGCCCATCGAATATCCGGAACTGGGCCTGTATCACCCCGACCTGCCGGGCAAGCACATCGTCAGCGACATCGCCGATCTGCCCGTGTCAGAGACCATTTCAGACAGCGGATCGACCATCGGCATCGTGATGCTGCGCAGCTATATCCTGGCCTCCGACACCGCGCATTACGATCACGTCATCCGCAGGTTCGAAGCTGCGGGCCACCGTGTCCTGCCGGTGTTTGCCGGGGGCCTGGACGCGCGCCCCGCCGTCGATGCCTATCTTGCCGGCAAGATTGACGCGCTCGTCTCCCTGACCGGGTTCAGCCTTGTGGGCGGGCCCGCCTATAACGACAGCGAAGGGGCCACGGCCATGCTGGCCGGTCTCGACGTGCCCTACGTCGCCGCCCAACCGCTCGAATTCCAGACGTTGCAGGAATGGGCCACCGGCGCCCAGGGCCTCAGCCCGATCGAGGCAACGATCCTCGTGGCCCTGCCCGAAATCGACGGCGCGACCAATCCGACGGTCTTCGCGGGTCGCCACGGCCCCGACGGCTGCTCGGCCTGCAAGATGCTCTGCACCACGCGCACGACGGTCAAGGCCATGGCCCCCTGTCCCGAGCGGATCGACGCGCTGGTCGACAAGACGACGCGCCTGGCCGCGCTCCGCCGCAAGAAGAACGCCGACAAGACGGTCGCCATCGTCCTCTTCGGTTTTCCGCCCAATGCCGGCGCCATCGGCACCGCGGCCTATCTTTCGGTCTTCGAGAGCCTTTTCAACACGCTCCACCGCATGGCCGCCGACGGCTATGACCTGACCCCGCCCGAAACGGTCGACGATCTGCGCGAGGCCGTCCTCAAGGGCAACGCCGCGCAATATGGTCAGGAGGCGAATATCGCCGCCACCGTCAGCGCCGACCAGATCGTCGCCCGCACGCCCTGGCTCGACGAGATCGAGGAGGTCTGGGGCCCGGCCCCGGGCCGCATCCAGAGCAACGGGCGCGAGGTCTATGTCCTGGGCGCGACCTACGGCAAGGTCTTCGTCGGGGTGCAGCCCACCTTCGGCTATGAGGGTGACCCGATGCGCCTTCTTTTCGAACGCGGCTTCGCTCCCACCCATGCCTTCAACGCCTTCTATCAATACCTGCGCCACGACCTGAACGCCGATGCCGTGCTGCACTTCGGCATGCATGGCGCGCTGGAATTCATGCCGGGCAAACAGGTCGGCCTCTGTGGCGCCGACTGGCCCGACCGGCTGATGGGCAACATGCCCAACATCTATCTCTATGCCGCCAACAACCCGTCCGAGGCGACGCTGGCCAAGCGCCGCACCAATGCCGTCACCGTCACCTATCTGACGCCGCCGTTGCAGAATGCGGGTCTCTATCGCGGGCTTTCCGACCTGAAGGACAGTCTCGCGCGCTGGCGCGAAACCACCGGCGACCGGAGCGAACTGGAAGAGCTGATCGCGGAACAGGCCGCCGCCGTCGACCTCTCCGGTGCGCCCGAAACGCTCTGGCTGCGCCTGCTCGAAACCGAAGAGGCGCTGATTCCCGAAGGCCTGCACATCGTCGGCAAGACGCCCTCGCCCGAAACCGTCGAGGCGACGCTGAACCAGATGACCTTCGCCGATGCCGAGGCCCGCGCCCGCGCCCGCAAGGCGATGACCGGCAGCCACGAACTCGACGGCCTCGCCCGTGCCTTGTCTGCCCGCTTCATCGCGCCGGTGCCGGGCGGCGACGTGATCCGCGCGCCGGAAATCCTGCCCACGGGCCGCAATATCCACGCCTTCGACCCGTTCCGCATGCCGACCGCCTTCGCGATGCGCGACGGCGCGAAACAGGCCGATGCCCTGCTGGCGACCCACGATGGCCTGCCCCGGTCGGTCGCGCTGGTCCTCTGGGGGTCCGACAACATCAAGTCGAACGGCGGACCGATCGCACAGGCGCTGGCCCTGATGGGCTGCACCCCGCGCTTTGATGCCCACGGTCGGCTCTGCGGCGCCGACCTCGTGTCGCTCGAAACCCTGGGCCGGGCGCGGGTGGACGTGGTGATGACCCTCTCGGGTATCTTCCGCGACCTCTTGCCGCTCCAGACCAAGCTTCTGGCCGATGCCGCGCTCAAATGCGCCATGGCCGAGGAACCCGCCGCGATGAACCCGATCCGCGAACATGCACTGGCCCACATGGCCCGTTCCGGTTGCGACATGACGACGGCGGCGCTGCGGGTCTTTTCCAACGCCGAAGGCGCTTACGGCGCCAACGTCAACCAGCTGGTCGACAGCTCCGCCTTCGATGACGACGGCGACCTGGCCGACGCCTATCAGGCCCGCAAGAGCTTTGCCTACGGCACCGACGGCGAGGCGAGCGCGCAGCCCGCCCTGTTGCAGGACACCCTCGCCACCGTCGATCTGGCCTATCAGAACCTCGAATCCATCGAACTGGGCGTGACCACGGTCGATCACTACTTCGACACCCTGGGCGGCATCGCGGCGGCTGTGAAACGCGCGCGGGGCGGTCAGGAACCCGCCATCTATATCGGCGATCAGACGCGGGGTCAGGCGACCGTGCGCACCCTGGCCGATCAGGTGGCGCTCGAAACCCGGTCGCGCAACCTGAACCCGAAGTATTACGAACCGCTCCTCCAGCACGGGCACGAAGGCGTGCGCCAGATCGAGGCGAATATCACCAACACGCTCGGCTGGTCCGCGACCACCGGCAAGGTGGAGCCCTGGGTCTATGCCCGGCTGACCGAAACCTTCGTGCTTGATGACGCGATGCGCAAACGCCTCGCCGATCTCAGCCCGCAGGCCTCCATGCGCATGGCCAACCGCCTGCTGGAAGCCTCCGACCGCAACTACTGGCAGCCTGATGCCGCCACGCTGGCCGCACTTCAGGACGCCGCCGACGCCATCGAAGATCAATTGGAGGGGGTCGCCGCAGAATGACCAATCGCATGTCCCCCGGAAAGGCCGATACATGAGCCCCCTCGACAACATCCCCCTTCTGAAAAAGGCCGCGGGCCTCGATGGCGAAGGATCCGTCCAGGTCCATCAGGACGACAGCGACAAGATCGAGGGGGCCAAGGTCTTTTCGGTCTACGGCAAGGGCGGGATCGGCAAGTCGACCACCTCGTCGAACCTGTCGGCCGCGTTCTCCAAGATGGGCAAGCGGGTCCTCCAGATCGGCTGCGACCCCAAGCACGACAGCACCTTCACCCTGACCGGCATGCTCCAGCCGACCGTGATCGACATCCTGAAATCGGTCGATTTCCACGCCGAGGAGCTGCGCCCCGAAGATTACGTGACCGTCGGCTACAACGGCGTGAAATGCGTCGAGGCGGGTGGCCCGCCGGCCGGCACCGGCTGCGGCGGCTATGTCGTGGGCCAGACGGTCAAGCTGCTGAAACAGCATCACATGCTGGAAGACACCGATGTCGTCATCTTCGACGTTCTGGGCGACGTGGTCTGCGGCGGCTTCGCGGCCCCCCTGCAACACGCCGACCGCGCCCTGATCGTGACCGCCAACGATTTCGACAGCATCTACGCCATGAACCGGATCATCGCCGCCGTTCAGGCCAAGTCGGCCAACTACAAGGTGCGTCTGGCCGGCTGCGTCGCCAACCGGTCCAAGGACACGGATGAGGTCGACCGCTACTGCAAGGTCGTGGGCTTCAACCGCATCGCGCATATGCCCGACCTCGACGCGATCCGCCGGTCGCGCCTCAAGAAGAAGACCCTGTTCGAGATGGATGCCGACGAAGACATCATCGCCGTGCAAAAGGAATACATCCGCCTGGCCGAGACGTTGTGGAACGGGACCGATCCGCTGGCCCCGGCCCCCCTGCCCGACCGCGAGATCTTCGAGCTTCTGGGGTTCGACTGATGTCCTATGACGCCACCCTGACCCGGGTCGAAACCTATTTCGACCGCACCGCCACCAAGGCGTGGGAGGCTCTGACCTCCGACGCGCCGGTGTCGGGCGTGCGCGCCACCGTGCGCGCGGGACGGGACCGGATGCGCGCCATCCTGCTCAGCCAGATGCCCCGCGACCTGTCGGGTCTGCGCATTCTCGACGCGGGCTGCGGCACCGGGGCGCTGGCCCATGAGATGGCGCTGCGCGGGGCCGAGGTGGTCGCCATCGACATCTCGCCGCAACTGGTGGACATCGCGCGCCGCCGGGCACCCGACGGAGTGCAGATCGATTTTTGCACCGGCGACATGCTGGACCGGGGCCTTGGCACCTTCGACCACGTCACCGCCATGGACAGCCTGATCTATTATTCCGAGGCCGACCTTGCCGACGCGCTCGACGCGCTTGCGACGCGGGTCACCGGCTCGATCCTCTTTACCGTCGCGCCGCGCACCCCGCTCCTGATGGCGATGTGGCGCGCGGGCAAGATGTTCCCCCGTGCCGACCGCTCGCCCACCATGGTGCCGCAGTCCCATGCCCGCCTGTCGCGTCGCATGGCCGCGACGCTGACCCCGGTCACGCGGGTCACCTCCGGCTTCTACATCTCTCACGCCCTGAAGGTTTCGGCATGATTTTCGGTCGCAATACCGTCAAGCGCCTGTCGCTCTCGATGCTGCCCTTCTCGGACGCGGTCAGTGCGCAGCTGCCCCTGAGCCAGCTTCTGCGCCTGTCGCTGTTTCAGGTGTCGGTCGGCATGGCCGCCGTCATGCTTCTGGGCACGCTCAACCGCGTCATGATCGTGGAGCTGAAGGTCGCCGCCACCATCGTCGCCCTGATGATCGCCATTCCGGTTCTGGTGGCTCCGTTCCGCGCGCTTCTGGGCTTTCGCTCCGACACCTATCGCTCGGCCATCGGCTGGAAGCGCATTCCCTACCTCTGGTTCGGCTCCATGTGGCAGTTCGGCGGCCTTGCGATCATGCCCATGGCCCTGCTGGTGCTTTCGGGCGATCAGGCGGCCGGACCGGAATGGGCGGGCACCGTCGGCGCGGCCCTGGCCTTCCTGATGACCGGCATCGGCATGCACATGACCCAGACCGCCGGTCTGGCGCTCGCCGCCGACCGCGCCACCGATGAAACCCGGCCCCAGGTCGTCGCCCTGCTCTACGTGATGTTCCTTGTCGGCATGGGCATATCCGCCCTGATCGTCGGCGCGCTTCTGACGAACTTCAGTGCCCTGCGCCTCGTGCAGGTGGTACAGGGTACGGCGGTCGCGACCCTCCTCCTCAACGTCATCGCGCTGTGGAAACAGGAAAAGGTCAACCCCATGACCCGCGAGGAACGCGCCGCCCCCCGCCCCGCCTTCCGCGCGGCCTGGGCCGATCTGACGGCCCTGCCCGATGTGGCACGCCTTCTGGTCGTGGTCTTCATCGGCACTTTGGCCTTCAACATGCAGGATGTCCTGCTGGAGCCTTATGGCGGCCAAATCCTGGGCCTTTCGGTCAGTTCGACAACGCTCCTGACGGCCGTCTGGGCGCTTGGCGCATTGGTGGGCTTCGGGCTGGCCGCGCGCTGGCTCAAGGTCGGCCATGACCCCTACCGCCTGGCGGCCCGGGGTATCCTCGTGGGCCTTGCCGCCTTCAGCGCGGTGATCTTCGCCGCCCCGCTGGCCAGCCCCGCGATCTTCTATGCGGGCGCGGCGGGCATCGGTCTGGGCGGCGGGCTTTTCGCGGTCTGCACCCTGACCGCGATCATGGCCGTCGACACCGAAGGCACGGCGGGCAAGGGCCTGGCGCTCGGGGCCTGGGGCGCGGCACAGGCCACCGCCGCCGGCTGCTCCATCTTCATCGGGGGCGCGGTGCGCGACGGGGTCAATGCCCTGGCCATGTCCGGCACCCTGGGCGAGGCGCTGGCCAATCCCGCCACCGGCTACTCGCTCGTCTACCACCTCGAAATCGCGCTGCTTTTCGCCACGCTGGTCGCCCTCGGCCCGCTGGTGAAATCGCGCGGCCTGACCAAGCAAACCGCCCGGCCCATCGGCCTGGCCGAATTTCCCACATGACTACCCTCGGAGGATAAACCATGCTCGGCACCAACTTCTTTGGCACTTTCGATCTGGCCAGCGCCGCGATCTGGATGTTCTGGATCTTTTTTGCGTTGCTCGTCTTCTATCTGCAGACCGAAAACATGCGCGAAGGTTATCCGCTGACCGATGACGACGGCAAAGAGGCCGCCAACCAGGGGCCCTTCCCGCTGCCCAAGGACAAGACCTTCCTGCTGCGCGATGGCCGCGGCGAAGTCACCGTCCCCTCGGGGGCGCGCGGCGACCGCGACAACCTCGCGCTGGAGCGGACGGGCGTGGCCAACGGCCTGCCCTTCGTGCCCACGGGTGATGCGATGGTCGACGGCGTCGGCCCCGCCTCCTGGGCGCCGCGCCGCGATGTGCCAGAACTGGACGGGCACGGCCACGTCAAGATCAAGCCGCTCTCCCAGATCGAGGATTTCCACATCTCGGCCGGCATCGACCCCCGTGGCAAGGCTGTGCAGACCGGCGACGGCGAAGTCGTGGGCCGCATCATCGACATGTGGGTGGACGTCCCCGAGCAGATGGTGCGCTACCTCACCGTCGATCTGAACCCCGAAGGATCGGGCCAGACGCGCCTGATCCCGATGAACTTCGCCCGCATCCGCAAGGACCGGGTGCAGATCAAGTCGCTCTATTCGCACAACATGGCGAACATCCCGACGACCAAGTCGGGCGATCAGGTGACCCTGCTCGAGGAAGACAAGATCATGGGCTACTTCGGCGGCGGCACGCTCTATGCCGATCCCAAGCGGCTTGAACCGCAGATCTGACCGACCCGGGGCCGCCCCGGACCGGCGGCCCCGTTCCATCCACCTGCCAGAGACTCACCAAGGGGGCGACCATGCACCACGATGATTTCAAATTCGAACCCGTGCGCGGCCTCCCCGAGGCATTGCCCAAGGGCGAGCACATCCTGTGGCAGGGGTCGCCCGCGCCGCTGCGCCTGGCCAAGGAAGCCTGGAAACTGAACTGGGTTCTGGGCTATTTCGCCGTCCTGGCGGTCTGGCGCACCGGTGCCTCGCTCGCCATGGGCCACCCCCTGACGGAATCGATGGCCCATGCCGTCCCGCTCCTCCTCCTCGGGGCGATTGCCGCGCTGATCGTGACCGGCATGGCCTGGGTGCAGGCCAAGGCCACCGTCTATACGCTGACCAACAAGCGGGTTGCCCTGCGCATCGGCGCGGCGCTGACCATGACGCTGAACCTGCCCTATACCTGTATCGCCAACGCCAACCTGGCGCGCACCAAGGGCGGGCATGGCACCATCGCCTTCGACCTCGTCAAGGACGGGGCGCGTATCTCCTACCTGATGACCTGGCCCCATGTGCGGCCCTGGCGCTTCAACCCGGCACAGCCGGCCCTGCGCGCCATTCCCGATGCGGCCAAGGTTGCCGCCATCTTCACCGAAGCCGCCGAAACGCGGATATCCGAGCCGCGTATCACGCAAGCGCCGATGTCCGCGGGCGTGGCCCTAGCCGCGGAGTGACCCCGATGCAATCGACCACATCTTCCCTCGCCAACCAGATGAAGCATCGCGACCGTGAAATGGTCCCGCGCTTCCTCGTGGTGTCCATGTTCGCGCTGATGGCGGCGGCCCTGGCCCTCGTGGCCTTTGCCCAAGCGACCAACCGCCCGCTCGAAGGGGTCCATGCCGTGACCCCCATCGTCCAGGAATTGTCCGTCACCCTCGAAGGCACCCGGTCGACCGGGGTTGCCGTGATCGACGAAGACGGCCGCCAGCTGGCCCATTCCACCGAAGACAAGCGCGGGTTCATCGACGTGATCTGGGTCTCGGTCATGCGCGAACGCACCGTGCAGCGGGTCGAAGGGAACGCCCCGATCCGCATCACCCGGCAGGAAAGTGGACATATTGTCCTGATCGACGATTCAACGGGGTGGTCCATCGCCCTGATCGGCTACGGTAAAGACAACGTCGCCGCTTTCGCAGACCTCCTTTCGTAACCCCCACCATCCAAAGGACGACCAATCCATGGGACTGATGACAAGAACCAGAGAGACCGCACCCTGCAGGGTGACCATCTCGCACCGCTTCGAAGAGCTTTCGGCTCACGTGAAATTCCTCAACGGCGCCGTCGTGAACCCGGGCGACACCGTCCAGGTCGAAGGCCCCGAGATCATGGCCGCCTATGGCGAAGTGGTCGAGGAAGACCGCATCGCCACGATCACCCGCGCTTCGGCCATCGAACGCTTCTGGACGCGCCAGACAGGCGATTTCGAATTCATGGAGCTTTGCGAATTCTCTTTCTCCGAGGAGGTGCTGTCATGAACAAGCCACAGCATTCCGCGTTCGCCGAGACCGCCGAAGACGCCATCGCCGCCCAGGACGCGACCGCCAAGGCCGAAGACCTGCGCCTCGGCATCACCTCCGAAGAGGCGACGCAGGTCGCGATGCAGAACACCCTTCTGACCCCGCGCTTCTATACCACCGACTTCGAGGAGATGGACGCGATCGACGTGACGCCCGTCCGCGAAGACTGGGACAAGCTGATCGGCCAGATGAAATCCGACCCCAACAAGGGCCATTTCAAGAAGAACGACGATTGGGTCGTCGATTGGGAAGGCATGGATCCCGCCCTGCGCGCCGAATTCATCGACTTCCTGATCTCGTCCTGCACCGCCGAGTTTTCGGGCTGCGTGCTCTACAAGGAAATGAAGCGTCGCGGCTCGAACGAGGACATCACCACCCTGTTCCAGCTCATGGCCCGGGACGAGGCGCGCCACGCGGGCTTCATCAACGACGCCCTGCGCGAGGCGGGCATCCGCGTGAACCTCGGCTTCCTGACGCAGCAGAAGAAATACACCTACTTCCGGCCCAAGTTCATCTACTACGCCACCTACCTGAGCGAGAAGATCGGCTATGCCCGCTACATCACGATCTTCCGGCACCTCGAAAAGCACCCCGAGCATCAGTTCCACCCGATTTTCGGCTGGTTCCGCGAATGGTGCAACGACGAGTTCAGCCATGGCGAGGCCTTCGCGCTCCTGCTCAAGACCGACCCCAAGCTGACCTCCGGGATCAACCGCTACTGGATCAAGTTCTTCCTGACGGCGGTCTATTCGACCATGTGGGTGCGCGACCATCAGCGCCCGCTGTTCCACGAGGCCCTGGGCGTCGATACGACCTGGTATGGTCAGGAAGTCTTTGCCAAGACCTCCGAGATCTCCAAGCAGGTCTTCCCCTTTACCCTCGACATCGACCACCCGCGCTGGCGCCCGAACCTCGACCGGATGGAGGCCGCCTCCCGGCAGGTCGCCGCCGCCAAGAAGCGGGGCGGCATCGAAGGCTTCGTGTCGCGCGTGGCGGGCATGGCCAAGGCGACCTTCGCCTTCGTCTCGCTCTACACCATCCCGGTCGTTCCCAACGAGGTCCCCGAAAGCCCCCGGATGGAGCCCGCCTACTGATGTTCGAGACAGCCTGGATCGCGGCCCTTGTGGCCCTCTTCGCCTGGTGGTTCTCCACCGGGGCGATCCTGCTGCTCGTGCGTCGCTCCGACATCAGCGCGCCCGACGCCCACGGGCGCTCGGTGGTGCTGACCGTGCCCTTCCTGGCGCTTGGCGTCGCCGCCCTCGTCGTCTCGGCCGAGGCGCATACGGTGGCCAACGTCTACCTGTCCTTTGCCGCGGTCCTGCTGATCTGGGGCTGGATCGAACTTGCCTTCCTCGCCGGTGTCGTCACCGGCCCCGAACGCCGCCCCTGTCCGCCGGGCCTGTCCAGCGGCACGCGCTTCCTGCGGGCCTGGACCACTGTGTCGCACCATGAACTGGCGCTTCTGATCGGGTTCTTCGCCGTGGTGATCGTCACTGTTCCGGCCGAAAACACCATCGCGCTCTGGTCCTACGGCCTCCTTCTGGCGGCGCGCATCTCGGCCAAACTGAACCTCTTCTTCGGGGTGCCGCACATCAACACCGAATTCGTCCCGCGCCCGCTCGCCCACCTCAAATCCTACTTCCGGACCGGCCCGATCACCGCGGCCTTTCCGATCGGCGTCGTTGCGCTCTGCCTGACGACCGCCTGGTTCGGCGCGCAGCTCGCCGCCGCCACAAGCCCGGCGGAAACGGTGGGCTTTGCCCTGCTGACCGCCCTCGCCGGCCTTGCCGCACTTGAACACTGGCTGATGGTCATCCCCCTGCCCGACGCCAAACTCTGGAGCTGGATGATGCCCGCTCCGACGACACACCACGAAGGGACCGATCCATGAATTTCGACAACCTGTTTTCCGCCCAATTGGACGCCCTGAAATCCGAAGGCAACTATCGCTACTTTGCGGAACTCGAACGCAAATGCGGCAAATTCCCTCGCGCCGCCAACCATCACGCGGGCGAAAAGCGCGACGTGACGGTGTGGTGTTCGAACGACTATCTGGGCATGGGCCAGCACCCCAAGGTGATCGACGCCATGTGCGAGGCGGTCAAACGCACCGGCACGGGCGCCGGCGGCACGCGCAATATCTCGGGCACCAACCACGACCACCTTCTGCTGGAGGCTGAACTGGCCGACCTGCACGGCAAGGACGCCGCGCTCCTGTTCACCTCGGGCTATGTGTCGAACTGGGCGGCGCTGTCGACCCTGGGCTCCCGCCTGAAGGATTGCATCATCCTGTCGGACGCGGGCAACCACGCCTCGATGATCGAAGGCATCCGCCATTCGCGCGCCCAAAAGGTCATCTGGCGTCACAACGACGTCAAGGATCTGGAGGCCAAGCTGGCCGCCCTGCCCGCCAACGCGCCCAAGATCGTCGCCTTCGAGTCGGTCTATTCCATGGACGGTGACATCGCGCCTATCCGCCAGATCGTCGAAGTGGCCGAGAAATACGGCGCCATGACCTATCTCGACGAAGTCCACGCCGTCGGCCTCTACGGCCCGCGCGGCGGCGGCGTCTCCGAGCGCGAGGGGCTGGCACACCGCATCACCCTGATCGAGGGCACGTTGGGCAAGGCCTTCGGCGTCGTCGGCGGCTATATCACCGGCTCCGCCCCGCTGTGCGACTTCATCCGCAGCTTTGCCTCGGGTTTCATCTTCACCACCGCCCTGCCCCCCGCTGTGGCTGCCGCCGCCCGCGCGTCGATCCGCCACCTCAAGGAGAGCAGCACCGAGCGCGAACAGCAGCAGGCCCAGGTCGCCCGCCTCCGCGCCGCCCTCGACCGCGAGGGGATCCCCCATATGGCCAACGACAGCCATATCGTGCCCGTCATGATCAAGGACCCGGTCAAGACCCGGATGCTGGCCGATTACCTGATGGACGAATGGGGCATCTACGTCCAACCCATCAACTACCCGACGGTCCCCAAGGGGACGGAGCGTCTCCGCTTCACCCCCTCACCGCTCCACAGCGATGCCGACATCGATCATCTGGTGACCGCGCTCAAGACCCTCTGGCGGCAGTGCGCCATCGCCCACATGACCGCCTGAACAGTCTCTGACGCGGCGGTCAGACCATCCTGACCGGCGCGCCATACTCCGCCAACCGACTGTCCGCCGTCAGGAGCGGACAGCCCTCGACCGATGCCTGCGCGATCAGCATCCGGTCGAAGGGGTCGCCATGCACCGGCGGCAAGGCCCCGACGGCCAGCGTATGCGGTGCAGTGATCGACAGTTCGCCGTATCCCCCGGTCAGCAACCCTTCGCGCAGCGCCAAGGCCGAGACAGTGAAATCGGCCCGGCCCAGTCCGGACTTGATGACCACTTCCCAAAGCGATGCGACCGAAAACACCGGCTCCGACGCGACGTCCCCCAGATAGTCTCTCACAAAAGGCGTAAGCCGGTCAGACCCGGTCGCCGCCCAAAGCAGAAGATGCGTGTCCAACAGGGCCCTCATGCGCCGCCGAAGGCCGTCTCGATCTGATCCTCGCCCATGGTGTCGAAGTCATCGGGCACCTTGGCCCCGGCCAGAAACCCGATGCGCCGACCGGTCAGGTCGGCGGGCTCCAGCGCCACGACCTTCACCAGCGGCTTGCCCGCACGCGCGATCACGAAAGGCTCGCCGCCCAGGGCGGCCTCGACCAGCCGGGACAGGTTCGTCTTGGCGTCATGCATATTCACGGTCTTCATCGCGTCCTCCGGGCTTAGCCCGCTTAACTTAGTTTATCTCGCCTCGAACTTCAAGATTTCCCCGCGGGGAAATCACCGCCCCAACTCGGTGAAGAAGGCCTCGATCGCGCGTTCCAGCTTGTCACGGTCAACCGCCGCGAAATCCATGTCGGCCCGCATCTCCATCTTGCCGTCCGTCGCGGTGCAGCGCACCCCCGGCCCCACCGGCACCGACAGACCCACCCTGCCCCGCCGCGCCGCCTTGGGCGCGCCCCGCGTCTTGGCGGGCAGCGGCGCGCTTTCCCGCTCCAGCGCACGACGCAGGATCGCCACCTCCTCCTCCGCGGTCCGGTCCGGCGCCTCGCGCAGCGCCCCGATGATCCGCTTGAGCGCCTCGGGCGCGCCCTCGATCCGGTCGGCCAGTTTCAGGCCAAGCGACCGGGGCAAGGCGGGCGCATGGCTCAAGTGCTTGTCCATCAGCCGCAGGACCAGGGCGAAGCGCCGGATATAGCTCCGCTTCTGCGGCCCCACGGAGGCATAGAGCCGGTTCACCGCCTCATCCACGTCGCTGCACCCCTCCACCCGCTCATCGGCATAGGCCAGCGCCAGAGCCGCCATCTCGGCGAACGACACGCCCTTGCGGATCAGGTTTTCATCCACCATCCGCCGATAGAGCGCGGCCGCGCCCTGCCCCGCCGCGACCATGCCGGCGGGAATCCTGTCCCACTTGGGGTTGCCGGTTTCCTGCGACAGCTCTCGATAGGCCGACAGCCGCCGCAATCCCTCGACCAGTTCATAACGACCCCCAGCAACGGACTCGACCCGGATCGGGTTCGACAGCCCGACCTCGCGCAGCGACGCCTTCAGCTCTGCCAATTCCAGGTCGCCCGACCGCGCCCGGTCACGCGTCAGCTTGTGCGTATCGATCAGGTCGATGGGCACCAGGTCGGTGATCAGCCCCTCGCCCTTCAGCCGCACGAACTCATGGGCCAGCGCGTCGTTCTCGGCCCGGATATCCGCTTCAATGGCCTTACGATAGCGCAGCGCGTCGCCCGTCTCGCCGATCGCCGTGGCCATCGGTCCGCGCCTGCGACCGGGTGTGGCAGACTTCGTTTCGATCTCAGGGGGAAGGTCCGCGACCTCGGGCGTCTCCTCGGGGACGTCGATGTCGAACATACGGCGTTTGCGGCTCATTGCTCTTCCTCCAACTGCTTCCAGGCGGTCAGGACGTGACCGATGAATTCGCCATAGGCGGCATCGAAGGTCGACCGCGCCCGCCGCCACGTCTCCCGCGTCATGTCCCGGTAATCGATCTCATAGACCGACGACAGGAACCGCCCCGATTGCTCGACCGCGCGGGTGTGTTCGATGGGGTGCACCGTCATCCGCTCCCCGAACACTTTCCCGAAGGCATCTTTCATCGCGCGGTGCAGATCGTTCCCCGGCTCGTACCGCGTCAACAAAAACCGGACATCCAGAAACGCCTTCTTCGATTTCCCCGCGGGGAAATCCGTCCCCGCGTCGAAACCGTGGAGGTCGGCGAGGGCTTCGGAGAGTTGGCCGATGAAGGACGTCGTACTGTCGTACTCCCAATAGCCGGGACCGGAGGGGATATAGAGGATGTCGGCCGCAAAGACCGCATTCATCGACTGATAGCCGATGGCGGGCGGGCAGTCGAAAATCACGATGTCATAGGCGTCTGGCGGCAGGGCGTCGAGCCAGCGTTGGACGGCGGCAAAGAACGACCAGTCGGGGTTGACGTGCCGGTACTGGGCGCTCGCGAATTCCACGAAAGCCGCGTTGGCGCAGCTTGGCACGATGTCGATCGTTGACCAGCAGGTCGGGCGGATGAAGTCGCTGGCGCGCAGATCACTCAGACCCGTATCGGCAATCGACGCGGGCACGCGCCGTTGGGGCAGGGCGCGGCCACTTTCGGCACCTTGCGCAGCGCGATTCATCCGCTCCGTCTCGCGCATCAGGTCGCGGGCCATGATGCCCCAGACGGTGTGATCCTCGGACACGTCGTTGAGCCCCATGGAATGGCTGAGCGTGGCCTGCGGGTCGAAGTCGATGGCCAGCACCCGGTAACCATCCAGCGCCGCCGCATGGGCCAGATGCAGCGCAGTCGTCGATTTGCCGGCACCACCCTTGAAGTTCGCCACGGCACAGCGGATCGCACGCCGGTTGGCGGGCCGTTCGGGCATCAGCGAGCGCCGGTTAACCCGCATCCGGCGGCGCAGTTCGTTCACCTCGTCGAGCGAGAACCAGCGTTGCCGCCCGTCCGGCTCCACTTCGCCCGACGGCAGGCTCGGATCGGCGGCAAGGCGACCGCGAAAGGTGTTCTGATTCACCCGGAAAATCAGCTCCGCCACTTCCCAGGACGAAAAGCGCCGCAAGGTCTTTTCATGCCCGGGCGAAAAGGTCTGCTTGCGGATCCAGCCCTGCATTCGGAGCGACGCGTCGCGCAGCGCCTCCAGGTCGGTATGGTCATACATCTGCCGCCTCAACGTTATTATGTTCTGAATTCCGAAATACGCCGAATTTGACTTTCACGCAATCCTCCGGACATGATAGGGTCAGATCCCATTTCCCCGCGGGGAAAGACCCTTGAAGACGCTTCAACAGGGCCTTGACCGATTCGCAGGACTGAGACTGAAACTGGCGCGGCAGCACTCGATCTTGAGGGGACATCAGGAGGCTTCCCCCACAGCTTGAGGGGACATCAAGCGCGAATGGGGTGACAACCTGAGCGTCCCCCTATACCAACCGCATACCGGATTCTTTTTTGCAGTTGGCTTCGATTATTCGAAGTCTGGCGAATCTCTTGACACATCGACCCGTCTCAACGCTAATCCGACAAGATCGACGAAGAGCGATGGATTTCGGCGCAAATGCTGAAAGAGGCGAGAGACAGTGATGACCAGACACCCCGATGGACCAGGGTCGATGTCATGATCCGGCGTGACGCACGACCGGTGACCGGCGTCCATGCTCCGGCGTTCAAATACGACCTGCTGACGGCGCTTGGCACCTATGCCTGCACTGGCGACAAGCATCGCACCCGACTCGTGATCCGGTTCATCACCCTTGTAACCGCGCGCTATGACTGGCGGGCCGATACGCTGACCACGGGCCAGCGCGAGATCGCGCGAATGTGGTCGGTGGATGAGCGGACGGTAAAACGTGAGATGGCCAGGCTGCGTGAGATGGGGTGGCTTGTGATGAAACGGCCGGCGGCGCGGGGGCGGGTGGCGTGTTACGGTCTGGGCTTGCAGACCCTGCTGGCCGATACACGGGACGTCTGGGCGCTGGTCGGGCCTGATTTCGAGGCTCGAATGGCGGGCCCGGACCTGATCGCGACCTCGGACAAGGTGATCGCCTTTCCGCGCGTGGTGTCGGAAGGGGCAAGCCCCTGGGATGACCTCTGTGCCCGCTGGCACGGTGTGGATCCCGCGACGCATCTGGCCTGGATCGCGCCGCTGAGCTTCGACGGGTTTGACGACGGCGTCCTGAGCCTGCGCGCGCCGACGGGGTTTCACGCGAGCTTCGTGCGCACACACCATCTGGGCGACTTGATGGCCCATGGGCGGAGGGTCATGCCCGGCCTCACCGAAGTGCGGATTTCACCGCGTTAGAGACTGTTTTGCCGAAAGACGATGCGGAAAGCCGTGCCCGTGGGCGAGGGGGCCAGCGTGATGGTTCCACCATTCGCCTGAAGCAGGGCCGAGGTGATGGCGAGGCCCATGCCGGTGCCCCCGGACTCGCGTCTGGTGGTGAAGAAGGGGTTGAAGATACGAGCGCGGTTGCCGTCGGAAATGCCGCTGCCGTCATCCTGTACCGTGATTTCGACGCCTCCGTCCCGGCGCGTGGCGCGGATCGCCACTTCGGAGGCGCCATGGCGTGCGGCATTGTCGATCAGATGGTCGAGGACGGCCTGCAAACCGTCTCTGGCCAAGGGGATCTGTACATCCTTGCCGTCGATTTGCAAGGAAGGTGGGCCCTTTAGTGCAAGGTCGGACAGGCGGGTTTCGCCCCGGTGATCGGCCTCGCGCGCAGCCGTCACCCGGGCGAGGGCGGCCAGCTGCGCCTCGATCCGCAGGGTGGCGGTGCCGATCTGGTCCAGAAGGGTGCGGTCATCGGGGGACAGGCCACTGTCCGACAGCAGTTCCGAGGCGGCACGAATGGCGGCGACGGGGCCCTTCACCTCGTGCGTGACGTGATCGGCAAAGCTGCGGACCGAGGATTCGCGTGCCTGAAGCACCTGCGCCATGGCCATGACGTTGGTGCCCATCTCGTGCAGTTCCGGCGTGCCGTAGTGGCCCGGGGCCGGGGGCGCGGTGCCGGGCCGGACGCGCACCTGAGCGGCATAGGCGGACAGATCGCGCACCGGGCGCAGAAGCAGGCGGAGCATGAGCCACCAGGGGATCAGCGTCAGTGCGGCAATGGCGAGGGCGAGGCTGATCGCGGCCTGGCGAAAGCCGACGACGGGGCCCAGATAGCGCAGCGCGATGAGCCCCAGAAGCGACAGCACGAGTGTGCCCAGAAGCGCGCCGCCGAGGACAAGGGCCAGGGGCGGACGCCAGCGACGGCTCATGCTGAGAGGCCCACGCCGACCCCATGGACCGAGCGCAAGGCATCGGGTGCGCCAGCCTCGGCCAGTTTGCGGCGCAAGTTGCGCAGATGGCTGTCGAGGGTGCGATCGGAGACGCCGCTGCCCAGGCCCCAGATACGGTCGACCAGTGTCGGCCGGGCGATGAGCTGCCCCGGGCTGGCCATGAGATGCGTCAGGATCTGGCGTTCGGTGCCGGTCAGGTCGACCTCGGTCCCTGCGACCGACAGGCGATGCGCGGCGGGGTCAAGCTCCAGCAGGCCATGGCGCAGAAGCGGCGCGGCGCGCCCGGTGCTGCGCTTGAGAATGGCACGGATGCGGGCGACCAGTTCGCGCGGGCTGAAGGGTTTGGTGACATAGTCGTCGGCGCCGAGTTCGAGGCCCAGAATGCGGTCGATTTCGTCATCCTGCGCGGTCAGGAACAGGATGGGCACGTCCGATCTGGCACGCAGGCGTTTGCAGGTCTCGAAGCCGTCCATCTCGGGCAGGCCCACGTCGAGGACGATCAGGTCGGGACGCTCCCGCGCTGCATGGGTCAAAGCCTGCGCCCCGTCGGCGGCGGTGATCGTGGCGAACCCGGCCCGTGTCAGGGCAAGGGAGACGAGATCGCGCAGCTGCGGGTCATCGTCGGTCACGAGGATCTTCTGGGGCGTGGTCATCGGCGGACACCTTGCGTTGCCGGTGCGGTATAGCGCGATGCGCGCCAGTCGCGGAAGGTCCAGTCGCGCCAGCCGTCGATGGTCAGGTCATGGGAGCAGCCGGTGATGGGGCCGGTGTTGGCGGGAAGGGTGCAGAGATAGCGCCAGTCGGGTTCGTCCAGGGCGACGTTGTGGCGGGCGATGATCGCGCCGAAGTTCACGAAACAGGCGGTATAGAGCGTGACGAGGCCAAGGAGCGTGCAGCGGACCATCAGCCAGGCGGTGGTGTGGTTGCGCAGCAGGCCCCAGGCGGTCAGGACAAGACCCGCCGCGACGACGCCCATCCAGACGGCGGCATGGATGCGCAGGTAGGTCAGGCCGAGTTCGCCCACGTAGATGTCGAGCCGCGCCACGGCGGAGGCGGTGGCCAGCAGGTTCTGCGCCAGCCACAGCAGGACGAGCGCGCGCAGGATCGGGTGACCGGCGACGAAGGGCCGGGCGGCGGCGGCGAAGACCCCGGCCAGCAGGGCGGTCGCGAGCAGGGGATAGGCCCCCCGGTGGGCGTATTCCGCAAGGCTGATCCCCGAGGGCAGGTCCGCGCCGGACCACAGATAGGCGATGTCGAGGCCGCTCTGCACGGCGATCATGGCGTTGAAGACGACCAGCGCGCGGGCCACGGCGGGCCCGTTCAGAAAGGCGGGCGTGCGCCAGTCGAGGGGTCGGTCGACGACGGCGGGTGTGGGTTGCAGGAACGGCCAGACGATCAGCGCGAGACCGCTCCAGAACATCAGGCGCGCGGGGGAGGGGCCGTCGGGCAGGCTGAGCAGGCCATCGAAGACCGGGTTCGATTCGAGCAGAAGCGCCGCCAGCACGAGCGCGCCGCCAAGGGGAAGCGCCCAACCGGTCGCGAGGTGGGTCAGTCGGCTGCGATCGACGGTGGGTTTGCGCAGGTCCCGCGCGGCGTCCAAGCCGTCGATGGGCAGGCGGTAAAGGATCGACAGGAGCCGTCTGGCGACGCTGCGCGCCAGGGTCATGGGGCCAGAGGGGCCGTCCAGCAAGGTGATCGACAGGGCCAGGCCCGCCAGCAGGATCGCGACGGACAGGGTCTGAACTGTCTCTATCACGGGCAGAATGGCGAAGAGGAGGGTGAGGAGGGGCAGGGCAAGGCCCGCCGTGGCTCCGATCGTCACGATGGCTGCGGCGAAGACCGCGACGGCGAAGAGGGCGAGGGACAGGCCGGGGGCCGCGTCCCAGAACAGAAGGTCTCCAAGGGCGATCAGGGCCAGCAGAAGGGCCGCGCCCTCGACCCCGCGCCGACCTGTGGTGCCGGGGGTGACAGGGCCGGTCGGGGGCGGAGGAGGGGCGGCTTCGCCCGCCTGGGTCATCCACCACCCGTCTTGCGCCAACCTGCGGGGAAGGCCCCGGATCAAGAGATGCTCGGCCATGCTGCGTCCTTTCTGCGACGACGTTTCCCGCAGGATGTCGCCCGGCCCGGGTGCAGGCGCAGTGCATCGGTCGTGCAGGGGTCGTGCAGATCAGGGTGCGAGCGCCGCGCGGATCGCCGTTTCGACGCGGGGCGCGTCTTCCTCGTGGGCGAGGTGGCCAAGACCCGGCAGGCTGACGTGGGTCGCATGGGGCATCCGTGCGGCCAGATCGGCAGAGACGCGGGGCGGCACGGTGTGGTCGCGGTCGCCAGTGATCAGGGTGACCGGCGTTTGCATCTCCGGCAGGCGCGCCAGGAGGGGGTCGAGCGACCATTGCGCCATCATTGCCAGGGTTCCGGCCACGTGATCCCGGTCGCTGACCAGACGGCGATAGAAGCGCAGGTCGTCAGATGGCAGATCGGAGCCGGTACCCGCGATCAACCGCTCGACCGACCCGGGGCGCGTTGCCGAGGCGGTGAACATCGTGGCGACGAAGGGCAGGGCCGACAGAGCCTTGGCCATGAGCGGGAAGAGCACGCCCGCGACGCCCGAAAACCCGCTGACGGCGGCGTTGAGGCCGATGACATGCGGCACGGGGCGGAGTTCGGCCAGGCGCAGCGCGATGGCCCCGCCGGCGGA